>CAVZJI010000015.1:0-186861 GCA_963775405.1 uncultured Alphaproteobacteria bacterium | reverse complement strand
CCTTTCGATGTAGGACGGCCCAGACGTGTGGCAGACCGAGACGCTCGCGACCATCGGCGAAGAAGTCCGCAAGCGAAAGTTCGACGGCGTTCATCCAGTCGATCCGATCCGCATGGCGACCGCTTCCGGTCACGGGATCGGCAAGACTGCATTGACGGCTTGGATCATCCTCTGGATCGCATCGACCAGGCCGCGGTCGAAAGGCGTCGTCACGGCGAACACGTTGAGCCAGCTCGAAACCAAGACCTGGGCCGAGTTGGCGAAATGGAAAAAGCGCTGCGCGACCGGCCACTGGTTCAATCTGACGACCGGCAAGATGTCGATGCGGCTGTCGCACAAGGACGATCCGGAAGGCTGGCGCTGTGACGCGCTGACCTGCCGCGAGGAGAACTCGGAGGCCTTCGCCGGTCTGCATGCGGCTGACAGCACGGCCTATTACCTGTTCGACGAGGCTCAGCTGTTCCCGGATATCATCTACGAGGTCGCGGAAGGCGGCATGACGGACGGGGAGCCGATGCATTTCGTCTGGGGCAACCCGACGCGAAATGTCGGCCGGTTTCGGGAGATTTTCGGCAAGTTCCGGCATCGCTGGATCACCCGCCAGATCGACAGCCGCGACGCGAAGCTGCCGAACAAGGCCAAGATCGCGGAGTGGGTCGACGACTACGGCGAGGATAGCGACTTCGTTCGCGTTCGTGTTCGAGGCGTCTTCCCTCGCGCCGGCTCGCTGCAATTCATCCCTTCGGATCTGGTGGCTGATGCTGTGTCGCGGGAAGGCCAGGATCATGTCTCGCCGATCGTGTTCGGCGTGGATGTGGCCAGGTTCGGCGACGATGCCTAGGTCATCGCCATCAGGCGCGGCAGGGACGCCCAGTCGCTGCCTTGGAAGACGTTCCGCAACGTCGACACCATGACGCTGGCGGCGGCGATCGTGGATCTGGCGGACCTCTATCGCCCGAAGGCGATCTTTGTGGACGGCGGCGGCGTCGGCGGCGGCGTCGCTGACGCTGAACCGTGGTCCATTTGGGCATGTCGGGGCGGTGTTCAGTTCTGGGCGCGATCGCGTCTTTTCAACGGGTTGAGTGTATTTTTCTGTCACTCGATTCGATTTTGACAGAAGCGCCATAAACATACAATATATGTTATATATGACGTGGATGCCATCTCACCGCCAGAATAGGGGTCCGACCCCAAGCGCCGGTTGGCGCCAAGCGATTGGACGTCGCGAATCGACGGATCGTGTGCTCTAATGGGTCATATGTGGACGGCCCCTTGGCAAGCGTTTTTATTTCAGCGGTGAACGGCTGGCGGCCTTGGGTCATATGTCCGGCCTGTTGGCGCGGACTGGGTCGGCTGCGCCCTGATGAAGTCCGACGACCCCGGGCTCCCAATCAAGGGGGCGAGCTCTGGGCTCCTGACCCATTGCGGAGTGTCCGACGGTCTTCGATCGTCTCGCCGTGTCGTTCATCACGTCGTCGTCGCGCTCGCCAAACTCTTGAACCTGCGTTCTCCTTTCGAGTGCGTTGCCCCGGATTGGGATCAGGCCTTAGCGTAGATGGAGCTGCGGAAGGCCTCGCCGGTGGTGATGATCGCCCAGACGATCCGGGCGAGCTTGTTGGCCAACGCCACCCTTTCACCTAGGGCGGTTTGCGCGCTCTGAGCGCAGCCAACCAGTTGCACAACGCGCCCTTGCGCTTTGGCGCCGCCCGCAGAACCGAGATGGCGCCCAACACCAGAAGCCGTCGGATATACCGATTGCCCTGCTTGGTGATCGAACCGAGTTTCTCCTTGCCGCCGGTCGAGTTCTGCTTGGGCGTCGCGCCAAGCCAGGCGGCGAAATCGCGGCCGGATTTGAAGGCCTGCGGATCTGGCGCGCTGGCCAAAATCGCCGAAGCGGCGAGCGCGCCGACGCCGGGGACGCTCGCCGCCAGCCGGCTGACCGGATCGCGTTGATGGTCGGCGACGATCGCGCGCTCGAGCTCGTCGATCGCCGCGTCGAGGACCGGCGATTGCGCAAGCAGAACCCCGAGCGTCGCCTGGACCATCGCCGGAAGGTCGGCGGTGGCGGCTTCTGCTCGACGAGTTCCTCGACGTGGCCGATCCCTTTGCCGGCGATGACACCGAACTCCGCCAGATGACCGCGGAAGACGTTCACCTCATCGTGCGCTGCTTGATCAGGAGTTCACGGATCTTGTGCGCCATCAGCGTGGCCTGTTGGTCCTCGCTCTTGACGGCGACGAAACGCATGTTTGGTCGAGACATCGCCTCGCAGATCGCCGCCGCATCCGCCGCGTCATTCTTGCCGCGCTTGACATAGGTTTCACGTAAATCGGCGGCGTGAGTTTCACCTCGTGGCCCATCGCCGAAACCGCCGCGCCCAATAATGCGCCGAGCCGCAAGCCTCCATGCCGATCGCGCACGGCTCGACCTCGGCGAGGAATTTGACGATTCCCGAACGGCCCAGTTTACGTTTCGGGGCGGAACAATCTTCGCTCTCCAGCGCGTGGACCTGAAAGGAATTCTTGGCGATGTCGACGCCAATTCGGATATATTTCCGCATGGACGGCCTCCCTTTTGGTGGCGCTCCAGCGACCACCTTTCGGCACTTAGATGCCCCCAAGGCGGGGCCGTCCACATCATCAAGGGCGAAAGCTCTTCGGGTGTCGACGCTTTCGGTGCTTCCGTTCTCTGCGTGCTCGTTCGGCACCTGATGGGGTAAGCTGGGTTCAGCGCGGTTCGTTTGAAATCGCAGTCGGCCAGGGTTGGCCTGCAACACAGGTCGCCGCGGTCACCTGCTCCTGCACCTAGGGTTGCTCCTTGGGGGAGCCCGATTGGCCTCTGTCCCCCCCCCCCCCCCCCCCCCCCCCCCCCCCCCCCCCCCCCCCCCCCCCCCCCCCCCCCCCCCCCCCCCCCCCCCCCCCCCCCCCCCCCCCCCCCCCCCCCCCCCCCCCCCCCCCCCCCCCCCCCCCCCCCCCCCCCCCCCCCCCCCCCCCCCCCCCCCCCCCCCCCCCCCCCCCCCCCCCCCCCCCCCCCCCCCCCCCCCCCCCCCCCCCCCCCCCCCCCCCCCCCCCCCCCCCCCCCCCCCCCCCCCCCCCCCCCCCCCCCCCCCCCCCCCCCCCCCCCCCCCCCCCCCCCCCCCCCCCCCCCCCCCCCCCCCCCCCCCCCCCCCCCCCCCCCCCCCCCCCCCCCCCCCCCCCCCCCCCCCCCCCCCCCCCCCCCCCCCCCCCCCCCCCCCCCCCCCCCCCCCCCCCCCCCCCCCCCCCCCCCCCCCCCCCCCCCCCCCCCCCCCCCCCCCCCCCCCCCCCCCCCCCCCCCCCCCCCCCCCCCCCCCCCCCCCCCCCCCCCCCCCCCCCCCCCCCCCCCCCCCCCCCCCCCCCCCCCCCCCCCCCCCCCCCCCCCCCCCCCCCCCCCCCCCCCCCCCCCCCCCCCCCCCCCCCCCCCCCCCCCCCCCCCCCCCCCCCCCCCCCCCCCCCCCCCCCCCCCCCCCCCCCCCCCCCCCCCCCCCCCCCCCCCCCCCCCCCCCCCCCCCCCCCCCCCCCCCCCCCCCCCCCCCCCCCCCCCCCCCCCCCCCCCCCCCCCCCCCCCCCCCCCCCCCCCCCCCCCCCCCCCCCCCCCCCCCCCCCCCCCCCCCCCCCCCCCCCCCCCCCCCCCCCCCCCCCCCCCCCCCCCCCTCTGTGGCTTGCAGGGCTTAGGCGACACTCGAACTCCGTCCCATCCCGCAGCATCGCGTGGCATGATGATCGCGAGGCGGCGGGCCAGAGCAACCTTCGCCTTGCGCATCATTGACCGCCTGGCGATCGCGAAGGCCCAGTCCTTGAGTTTGAGCTGGCCCTTGTAGCGCGTCAGCATGACATTGGCCGCCTCGTATAAGAGGGTTCGCACGCGCCGTTCCGCCGCACTTCGAGATGCCGCCGGTGTAGTCGACCTCTCCCGACTGATAGCGCCTTGGAACCAGCCCCAGATAAGCGCCAATATCTCTGGATCGGCGGACCCGTGCGAAGGATCGTCGATCGCAGCCACAAAGGCGAGCGCTGTCAGTTGGCCGACCCCTGGGATGGTCATGAGCGGCCGGCAGGCCGCCGAGGCTCTTGTCATACGTCTCATGTCCGCGTCGATCGCGGCGACCGCCGGCGCCACCGCGGTTCGCGCCGCAATCAATCCCCGCATGGCGGCAGAAAGACCGGCGATCCCCTCGCTTGCTTTAAGAGCCCGGTCGACGTAGGCAGCGGTGAGCGCACGAGGCAGCCGGATCCTAAACACGACAGCCAAACCTCGGATCTGGTTTTCCAAGGTCACCCGCTGGCCCACCAACTTCTTGCGCGCGATGATGAGCGAGCGGACCGCGTGGGCCGACAAGGACTTCACATGCACAGGTTTGAAGAACCCAGGTGCGAGCCAAATGTGCCAGCCCTCGCGCGTCATTGCGATCGGTCTTGTGAGTGGCGAGCAATTTGAGCGCCTGGTTGTCCTGTGCGGGTCTCGACACAGACTACGGGGAGGCCCAGCTGGTGGAACCCGTGAAAAAGGATCTCGCTCGCCATGCGTCCGGTCTCGAACACAATGCGAAGACAAGTTGGCGCTTTCGCCAATTCGCCGGCGATAGCCTCCGCCGTCGACTTGCTTCTTGCTCCCGCAAACCACCATGCCTTCGCGATCGAGAACACAAATATGCGTGTCATCCATCGAGATATCGAGGCCAGCGAAATAGTCCATGTCGGATCTCCTCTTCCACTTCCTGGCCGATCGTATAAGCCTTCTATCAACAACTCGCTGATTACCCGATGTTGAAAAACTCGAATTTTCGCGTCGATCACAATTCAGAAGACCGCTGGCAGCCTCGATGGCAAATTCCTTAGGGGTTCGGCGGACTGACCGGCTTTGCCGCCTGCGACCCTCCCGTATGCCTTACCGTGAGGACTATCGGCTGAAACGACGCGCCGCGCGCGAAAGCGAGATTTTCGCAGTGGCTCAATTTCCGAGTTTTTCAACGGCATCGGCGGGAAGCGGTCATTCCAGAACCGCCAGTGCGACGTCCACTTCGGGAACTCGGACATACTCGCGTGCTGGACATGGGCCACGAGGCAGACCCTGATACTTGTGCCACGAAACGGAGCGGCGATTGAATATCCCTTCGGTTCTCGGCCGGAACGAACCGGCCTCAAACTTGGCTTGCCGCCGCTCGCCGACGCTGTTGGCGCTTGCGCGCTGATACAGACTCCCCGCACCGTCCCACTTCGTTCAAGCGCGTCACCCGGGGAAGAAGGCGGGAGGGCCGAGGAACAACAATCGGTCGCGCCGCCGGCCTCGGCCACTCCAGCGCGCCGTCGGTCCCTGCCGGAGAACATAGATCTCGCATTCAATACCAAGATTGAACCCGAAACCCAGTTCGCCGGCCTGCGCCAAGACATTCTTGAGCGCGACGCGCGTGTTTAGCGGATAGGGCTTGCCCTGAAACATATTGTCGGCGGGCAACCAGGCGACTTTCGGCTCCCATGGCAATTGAATGATGTGATCGAGATCCGGCAGCGATGTGATTTCATCGTCGTTCGGCGCCTGGCGAAGCCGACGTCCGCGGGCAGACTGCCCGCGTCGAATTCGTAGCGCCTCCTGCAGATGATCAGTTCTGTTTAGCGATCCGCTAAGGCTTCCGCGGGGATTTTGGCCGAGAACGAAATTGAACACGGTTTGAAGCTGTCCAGGCGCGGTCGCCAGCAATTCAGCGGGAATTCATATGGCCTCTTCGGTGTATTCAGCGAGTGTCGCGGGCGACATGCCTAGCGCACGCTCGAAGGCGCTATCCGGATCTTTCATGAGGTGACGGAGCAAAGCCGCGGCGCGCATGGCGTGACGCGCAGCAGCCGCATTTTTGCGTTCTCCGATCGTGAGCCCCGCTGCCGACAACAGGATCAAGGCCTTGAAGAGCATGCGTAGCAGGCTGTCTCGATCCGCAATCTGCCAAAAACCTTCCCAAGCCTCATGAGCTTCCCAATAATAACCATGTTTGAAGAGGTCCAGACCCAACAGGAATGTGTTTGAATCAAGCGACGCATCTGTGGCAACCGGAATAGGTTTGAGATGGCAGCTATGTCCCGTGGGATCGCGCACGGGATGTGGGTTCTTGCCCGGCCGATACGGTAAGGTGGAAGGCTCTTCCGCGGCAGCCAGCGAGGGCGGGACGTGGAAACCACAGCCACCAAAATTTTCCCTCAGAGTCTGAAGACGTCGCCGAACCCAAGAGAAACGCAAAATCGCAGATGGCCGTTGATCGAGCCGCGCCGGAGCACGACCCCTCGCTCACTCGCACGGCAAATCGAGACACCTCACCTAACCGCGCGAGGATCACCGCGTCTTGAACCTCAGCTGTTGCCGGATCCCTGCGGGGGGAAAAGTTACAGCGCGCGTTCGAGCGCGGCGCCCCGCGCTCCGCCACGACTGAACTCAGGATCTCCAGAGCTTCACACGGCTTCAGGTCGCCTTCCGCACCCCGATCGAATGCGATGACGACATGATAGATCACTGCCAATTTCAGGCCGGCTTCAAGTTGTCCGCTGAGGATTTGCCAGTGCGCCTGTCGGCGACAACTTCGTACGCGATCTTCTGACCTTCGTTCAGGTCACGCATGCCAGCCCGTTCGACCGCGCTAATGTGCACGAAAACGTCAGCGCCGCCGCCGTCCGGCTGAATGAACCCAAAGCCCTTCGTTGCATTAAACCATTTGACTGTGCCGGTCGCCATGGCGCGCTCCTCTCGCATAGGCCGCGAACCTAGCCGAACTCCTATACATTGCAAGGCGCGGCTACATTGCAAGGCGCGGCGTAGGCGATTAGCAAGGGCGTTTTGGTCACGTCCCGAGAGGTCGCGTGGTTGCGACAATGATGCGACAATCAGACCGTGCCATAGACGCCTCGAACCGAATCACGAGACACATCTTCCACCCAGGCGCATGGCGTAAGCGAAGCGGCCAGTTGAAGTGCTAGAAGATGATCGATCATCGCCAGTACACGCCTGCGAAGTACCAATCGCGATTTCATTCTCGATGTCCTTCCCGGGTCCTGCCGATAACGGGTGTCATCCTCGAAACCGCAAGCGGCTCGGGTCGGCACGTCGTTCATTTTGCGAGAAATTTCCGCGGTCTCGCTTTCCAACCTTCTGATCCTGAACCGGACGCCTTCGGAGGTATCTCCGCATGGGTGGAAGCTGCAGATGGCGCGAATGTGCGCGGGCCGCTTGTCCTGGACGCCTCGCGATCATCTTGGCCGATCGCTTGGGCTGACGGGATCATCTGCACATCTGGTTGATGTCAATATGACCGGCCGCGGTCGAAAAGGGGTGAGGAATCCAGTCGCGACACTTCGCAACCATCGCATCACAGGTATTTGACGTCTGCCCTATCGAGGGTCCAAGAAAACAAATCTGTCTGTCCCAATCGCGTCTATCTTCGCCGCCGAATGGAGAGGGAAGTCGGATGCTCAGATGGTCGATCGCCACCGTCTGCATGGGTGGGTCGCTCGAGGTTAAGCTCGCCGCAGCGGCTAAGGCCGGCTTCCGCACCGTTGAGCTCTTCGAAAATGATCTGACTTTTTTTAACGGCAGGCCGCGCGACGCACGACGCGTGGCGGCCGACCTTGGGGTCGAAATCGTCGCGCTGCAGCCGTTGCGCGATTTCGAGGCAATGCCGGAGCCGACCCGTCGCCGCAATTTCGAGAGGGCGCGACGCAAACTGGAGCTGATGGACGAGCTCGGAACCCGGCTCCTCTGCGTGTGTTCGAACGTTTCGCAGGAAGCGATCGACGACCCGGCGCTGGCCGCGAGTGACCTGGCGGAACTTGCGGACATCGCCCGACAGCAAGGTATGCGTGTCGGATACGAGGCCCTCGCCTGGGGCCGCCATGTCAAAGATTGGGCGATGGCGTGGCACGTCGTGCAGGCGGCCAACCATGACAATCTCGGGATCGTGCTCGACAGCTTTCACATCTGCGCGCGTGGGAACCCGATAGAACCCATCGCAGAGCTTCCTGGCGAGAAGATCGCGCTCGTTCAGGTGGCGGACGCGCCGGCGCTAGTCATGGATCCCCTATCACTGAGCCGGCACTATCGATGCTATCCAGGCCAAGGGGATTATCCGATCGTCGATTATCTGGACGCGGCTACGCGTTCCGGCTATCGCGGGCCGCTTTCGCTTGAGATCTTCAACGACCAATTTCGTGGAGTCTCGGCTGCGTCGATTGCAGTCGATGGCATGCGTTCGCTGCGCTCCGCCGGCGAGGCGCTTACGAGGAAACGAGCGTCGCGCGGCGATCTTCCCCTCGCCGATCTTACGCCGCTGCCGCCTCCGCCGGAAGTCCACGGCGTAGAATTCGTCGAATTCGCAACCGGCAAGACCCACGCGAAAGCGATGGTCGCGATGATCGAAGGGCTCGGGTTTCGTCACTCCGGCCGGCACCGCTCGAAAGATGTCGATCTCTATACCCAGGGCGAGGTGAGCCTCGTCGTGAACTGCGAGCGCGAGGGATTCGCGCATGCGTTTTCTCTGCTTCACGGCCCTTCGGTCTGCGCGGTGGCGCTGCGGATCGATTCGATCGAAAAGGCTCTCGATCGAGCGGCCGCGCTCGACTGCCACGGCTACGTCGGCAAGATCGGACCGGGCGAGACCACAGTGCCGGCGATCGCGGGCGTCGAAGGAAGCCTCATTTACTTTGTGGGCCCTGGTGACCTCGAATGGCGTAGCGATTTCGAGCTCGCCAACTCGACCAGCGGGCCCGGGTCGCTTGGCAAGGTGGATCACCTCTCCAATGTCGTTCGCCGCAGCGAGTTCTTGAGCTGGTCACTTTTCTATCGCACCGTCCTGGGTCTTCTCCCTCAGCCGCAGGTCGAGCTTGCCGATCCGCACGGCGCCTTCTTCAGCCGCCTGCTGCGGAGCCCCAACGGCGAATTGCGCATTGCTCTCAACATCAGCGAAGGCGGCGCGACGGGAGTATCGCGCTTTCTTGACACGTTTGGCGGCGCCGGCTTCCAACAGATCGCGCTCTCAACGGGCAACATTTTCTTGGCCGTCGAAACCGCACGGGCGAAGGGTGTCGGCTTCCTCACCATCCCCGACAATTATTACGGCGACCTGGCAACTCGCTACGATCTTGCGCCCGATCTGCTTGAACGCATGCGGGCGCTCGGCGTACTCTACGATCGGGTGAAAGACGGCGAGTTTTTCCACATTTATACTCGCGCCTTTCAGGACCGTTTCTTCTTCGAGATCGTCGAGCGCCGCAACTACGACCTGTTCGGCGCCGCGAATACGCCGGTTCGGCTTGCCGCGGAGGCGAGCATCGCCGACGAGGAGAAACGCGCGGAGACCGAATTCGAATGATCCGGAAAAACTGATGATCAGCGAGCGAACCTGATGCTCAACGGCGACACCAAAATCATCGCGCATGTCGGCTATCCGACGTCGACCTTCAAGTCGCCGATGATCTACAATCCGTGGTTTGACAAGAAGGGCGTCAATGCCTGCGTCGTGCCTCTCGGCGTGACGGCGGACAATTTCCACATCGCCTTTAAAGAAATCTGCCGCTTCACCAATTTCTGCGGCGCGCTGATCACCATGCCGCACAAGGTCTCGGTGATCGATCTGCTCGACGAGCAGTCCATGGCGGTCAAAATCGCGGGTTCCTGCAATGCGGTCCGTCGCGACCCCGACGGCCGGTTGATGGGCGACATGTTCGACGGCGAGGGCTTTGTTCGCGGCGTCGCGCACCATGGCATATCGCTCAAGGGGGCACGGGCGCTGATCGTAGGTTCGGGCGGCGTAGGCTCGGCCATAGCCGCTTCCACAGCGGCGGCGGGAGCGGCCGAGATTGGGCTCTACGACGTCAATGCGGCGTCGATGGGGGACCTCGCTGACCGGCTGCGGCAGAACTACCCGCGCATGAAAGTCCGCGTCGGCTCCAACGATCCGGCCGGCTTCGACGTGGTCGTCAATGCGACTCCGCTCGGCATGAAGCCGAGCGATCCGATGCCAGTCGACGTGTCGCGCCTGTCGCCCTCGACCTTCGTGGGCGAAGTGGTGCTAAAGGCGCAGACGACAGCCTTTCTCGCCGCTGCAAAGGCGCGCGGTTGTCCCACGCAGGTTGGCGTCGACATGCTGTTCGAGCAGATCCCGGTCTATCTTCATTTCTTCGGCTTCCCTCAGACGACAGCGGCGGAGCTCAGAGAGATCGCACACATCCAGTACTGACCAATCATACGGTCGGAAACGCGAGGGAGGACATTCGATGACGGCGGCCTTAGCCCACGAGCCGCGAGGGCGGCATCAAAGCAGGATAGCGGCGGCGAGCGGCTGGATCGGTTCCGCCCTGGAATATTATGACTTCTTCATCTATGCGACCGCCGCGTCGCTGGTGTTCCCGCAGACTTTCTTCCCGTCCAATAATCCGACCGTCGCGATCGTCGCGTCGCTGGCGACGTATGGCGTCGGCTACGTCGCAAGACCCATCGGCGCCTTCGTTCTCGGCCATCTGGGCGACACGCATGGACGCAAGAATGTGTTGCTCGTGTGCCTTGTGCTGATGGGCCTGTCGACGATGGCGGTAGGTATTCTGCCAACTTACGCTCAGGTCGGAGAATGGGCGCCGGTCATGTTAGTGGCGCTCCGCCTTATCCAAGGGTTCGCTGTCGCTGGCGAAATCTCGGGCGCCAGCTCGATGATCCTTGAGCATGCGCCTTTCGGACGGCGCGGATACTTCGCCAGTTTCACTCTGCAGGGCGTGCAGGCCGGTCAGATCCTTGCAGCTGCCCTTTTCCTGCCGTTGAGCTACGCGCTGCCGAACGAGGCATTCATGTCTTGGGGCTGGCGCGTGCCGTTCCTCCTCAGCGTGCTTGTCCTGGTCGCGGGTTACATCATCCGCCGCGAAGTCGATGAGACGCCCGCCTTCGCGGAGGAACAGGCCCATGGTGGGGCGCCGAAGACACCTGTGATTGAGGCGCTGACCAACCATTGGCCCGACATGCTGCGAGTGGTCTGCATGGCGCTGATGAATGTTATCCCCGTTGTCGCGACGATCTTCGGTGCCGCCTACGCCGTGCAGCCGGGATATGGCGTCGGAATGGACAAGACCGTCTATCTGTGGATCCCGGTGATCGGTAACGTCGTCGCGGTCCTCGTCATCCCCCTCGTCGGCGACCTCTCCGACCGCATTGGGCGCCGGCCTCCCATCATCATAGGGTCGCTGGCGGCGGGACTCCTATCTTTTGCTTACCTTTACGCCATCAGCATCAAGAGCGTGCCGCTAGCGGTCGTCCTGTCGATCTTGATGTGGGGGGTGGTGTATCAGGGGTATAACGCTGTGTTCCCGAGCTTCTATCCCGAACTTTTCCCGACGCGGGCTCGCGTCTCGGGTATGGCCATCGCCCAGAACATCGGGACAATGCTCACGGCCCTCCTGCCGGCGCTGTTTGCGACGGTCGCCCCTCCAGGTTCTTCCGACGTGCCATGGATCGTTGGTTCGCTGGCCTTTGGCGTTACTACCATTGCTGCGATCGCTGCCTGGACCGCGCGGGAGACCTATCGGGTGCACCTCAACGATCTAGGAGAGTCCGACGCGCCTCCGGTCGACAAGGCGGAATATGATCGCCTTCGACGGGCAAGTCTCAACGCCTCTGCGTAGCCGATGCCGCTCCAATTTAAACGCTCTACAAGCAGAGGCGCAAGCGGGTGATCTTTGACTACCACGACTATTACACGCGGACGCCGAAGACGCTGGAAGCGTGGCGTAACGGCAGATCGCCGGTATCGCCGAGCGGGGCGCATTATCGAAGGCGACTGGCCTATCGTCGTCTATTTCGAGGCTGCCGACCCGCCGGAGCTCTCGGGTTTTCTTTCCGAGCTTCCGACGGACATCGTCGTCGACCATATGGGCAGGCGGACGTGATGAAGCCCGTCGACGCCCGGAATTCGTTCGCCCTCTCAATTTCATGGACGACTACGAAACTGAGTCGGTGCGACGCTCATTCCTCTTAGGAGGCAGTCCCGTGGAATATGATCTTGTCATTCGTGGCGGAACCGTCGCCACCGCCTCAGACGTGGGCCGAAGCGACGTCGGCGTGAACGGAGGCCGCATTGTCGCCCTCGCGGAGTCCTTGCCGGCTGGCTCGCGGGAAATCGACGCTTCCGGCCTGCTTGTTTTGCCGGGGGGCATTGACAGCCATATCCACCTGGCTCAGCCGAGCGGCCCCGGCATTGTGATGGCGGACGGTTTTGAGACCGGCACGAGAAGCGCCGCCGTGGGCGGCAACACGTCGGTCCTCTCGTTCGCGCTGCAGGAACGCGGCCACTCCTTGCGCGAGAGCGTTGAGGCCTATCACGCCAAAGCGGCGGGACAGTCTCACATCGACTACGGTTTCCATATGATCGTGACCGACCCGACGCCGGCGGTGCTTGGTCAAGAGTTGCCCGCGCTGGTGCGCGCCGGCTATCCATCGTTCAAGGTCTTCATGACCTACGATGACCTCGTGCTCACTGACCGCCAGCTACTGGAAGTGTTTACGGTCGCTCGGGAGCAGGGCGCCCTGGTGATGGTTCATGCCGAAGGCTACGACCAGATCAAGTACATGACGGATCAACTCGAACGCGAGGGTAAGACCCATTCGTTCTATCATGCGGCCTCGCGGCCCGAACTTGTTGAGCGCGAGGCGACCCACAGGGCGATCTCCCATGCTGAGTTGATTGGCGTCCCGATCGTGATTGTTCACGTCTCCGGGCGTGAGGCAATGGAGCAAATTCAATGGGCGCGAGGGCGCGGCCTGAAAGTCTATGCTGAGACCTGCCCGCAATATCTCGTGTTGACGGCGGAGGACCTCAAAGGCCTCAATATGGATATGAGCGGGGCCAAATATGTATGTTCGCCGCCGCCACGAGACGCCGCCTCGCAGGAAGCGATATGGCGCGGCATCGAGTCAGGCCTGTTTGAGACGTTCTCGTCGGACCACTGCCCGTTTCGCTTCGACGATGATGCGGGTAAGACCGGCCAAAAGGCGCGAACCTCGTTCCGCTGGGTTCCCAACGGCATACCGGGCGTTGCTGCGCGTCTCCCGATCCTGTTCTCGGAAGGGGTCGTCAAAGGACGGATCTCCTTGCAAGACTTCGTCGCCCTGACCGCCACCAATCACGCGAAGCTGTATGGGCTCTATCCACGCAAGGGTTCGATCATGATCGGGGGCGACGCTGATATCGTGATTTGGGACCCTGAGAAGAAGATCACGCTAACCCAGGACTTGATGCAGCACGGGAGCGATTATACGCCTTACGAGGGCCTCGACGTGACGGGATGGCCGATCAAGACCTTGGTTCGCGGGGTCGTCGTCGCCGACAACGGTCGCGTCGTCGGCGCCCGCGGATTCGGTCAGTTCTTGCCGCGAGAAACGTCTAGGCATCTCTAGCTGTCAGGCGCCCGCATGAGAGCGCCCAATCGTCCGAGCGCCGGCCGCGCAGATCGCCGGCAAGGAACACCGGCGCTTAAAGTTGCCGCAAACCCAAAAATGGGTGGGCGCGCCAAAAATGAGCTCAGCCTCGGCCCTCACGCCTGACCGGCGTCGGAGCCATGTCGCGTCTGGCGAGCGCGTATCGTCATGATTCCGACCAGCGCGAGCGCGATGACGGCGAAGGAAACCCCCGTGGTCGCCGTGCCCAGGGCGTAAATCTCTGGGGTGGTCACTGTCGTGGTCAGGGCCTGCAATTCCATCGGCAGCGTATTGTGTTCGCCCATCGCCTGACTTGATCGCGCAATCTCATCCCATGACAGAGTGAAGCCGAAGAAGCCGACGCCGATCACTGAAGGCAGGATGATCGGCAGGATCACGGAGCGCAGCGTCTGCCACGGCGTCGCTCCGAGGTCGCGCGCCGCCTCTTCGTAGCGATTGTCGAAGCGGTTGAAGATCGCGAACATCACCAGAAGTCCAAACGGCAATGTCCAGGTCAGATGTGCGCCGAGGCCGGAGGTGAAAGATGCCCATCGTCGTCTTCAGGTTATCGGCGATCCATCCCGGTCCGTGGTTCTTGAGAAAATCGTCGAGCAGGCGGAATTCCAGCGCGATGCCGAGCGATGTCACGATCGAAGGCACGATGAGGCTCGCGACCGCGACGAAGAAAAGGAGCCTCGCGCCGGGGAACCGCTTGCGAAAGGCGAGGCCTGCGCTGAGCGATAGGAGAACAGTGAGGATCATCACCACTAAGCCGAGTTCGAGCGAGCGCGTGAATGCGTCGTGGATATTGACGATGCCGCCGCCGTTCCACAGCCGCTCGAACCAGTGCAGCGACACTCCGTTCATCGGGAAAGTTAGTCCGCCGGTCGGACCCTGGAATGACAGAACGAAGATGACGATCATTGGGCCGTAGAGAAACAGCACAAACAAACCGAAAAAGGCCGCGAGCCAGTAGAAAGCGGGAGAACGCTCTTCGCCCATCTCTCAGAGCTCTTTCTGCACGTCGACGACGCGGTTGAGCGCGGTGATGATGAGAAGCGTCACGGCAAGCAGGATCACCGCGTTCGCCGCGGCGGGGGGGAATTGCAGCGCGTTGAGACGCGTCTCGACCACCTTGCCGGCCGACGCGATCTGCTCGCCGCCCATAACGTCGAAGGTGATGAAATCGCCCATGACGATGGTCACAACGAAGATCGACCCGATGACGATGCCAGGCTTGGACAAGGGAACGATGATGTTCCACAACGTCTGCCATGCGGAGGCGCCGAAATCGTAAGCGGCCTCGACGAGGCGCTTGTCGATGCGCATCATCGAATTGAAGATCGGCACAACCATGAAGAAGGTGAAGAGGTGGGTGAACGCGAGCGACACCGAGAAGGGCGAATAAAGCAGCCATTCGACCGGCTTGTCCACGACATGTGCGCGCATGAGCGCGTCGTTCACGAGCCCGTTGCGTCCAAGCAGCGGGATCCATGAAATCATGCGAATGACGTTCGACGTCCAGAACGGAATGGTGCAGACGAGGAACAGCACCATCTGCGTCGTCGTCGAGCGGATGTGGAAAGCGAGGAAATAGGCGATCGTGAAGCCGATAATCAGCGTCGTGAGCCAGACGATAAAGCAGAACTTCGCCGTTGACACATAGGTCTTGAGGATAGTGCAGAGATCCGGCAGCTGAGTGAGGCAGCCTTCAAAGGTCTCGGTGTAGCTGCGCGTCGTGAAGGCCGGCAGCATCGAATAGTCGTTGTAGTCCCAGAAACTGACGATGACGACGAGAATGAGCGGGATGATGAAGAAGAACGCGAAGACGAGGCCGAACGGCATCGCCTGAAGCCATCCCGGAATGCCGACGCGGTCAAGCCCGCGCCTGGCGGCGCGCTCATCGGCCCTGCTGATCGTCGGCGTGGAGATGCTGGTGGCGGTCATTCGTCAGAGCCAATGTTTTCCGCAAGACTCCTCTCCCGCTGTGGGAGGAGAGGAGCGAAGGGCCATCATGGTTCCAGTCGCTGCGAACGCGGAACGGACGAAGTCGATCGCTAGGACGCGATGAACTCATTCCATTTGCGGACCATGTAATCATTCTCGTCCATGACCGCGTTCCAGCAGGCGACGTTGCCCATGCGGTCGTCATACGAGCCGCCGTCGCGCGTTGCGCCGGCTTTTTCAAGGAGCGACCCGTCGGGGCCGTGGATGTCCTTCTCGGCCGGCTTGCCTTCCATCCAGTAAGCCCACTCGTAGGGCTCCATATTGGCTTTGGCGGTCGACAGCACCGCCGAGTAATAGCCCTGGCGGTTGAGATAGGCGCCGGCCCATCCTGACAGGTACCAGTTGACGAACTCATAGATCATGTCCGCCTGCTTCGCCGTCACGCCTTTCGACATGCAGAAACCGGACGCCCAGGAACGGTAGCCTTCCTTGAGCGGCTGGAAGGTGCACGCAATGCCCTTGGTCCGCACCGCGGTCACCGCCGGCGACCACATCGACTGGATGACGGTCTCGCCTGACGCCATCAGGTTGACGCTCTCGTTGAAGTCTTTCCAGAAGGCGCGGAACTGGCCGTTCTTCTTGGCCTCGGTCAGCACACCCATCGTCATGTCGATCTCGGGCTTCGTCATGTTGCCCTTATCGGGATATTTGTACTTGCCGAGCGATTCGACCACCATCGCGGCGTCCATGATGCCGATCGAGGGTATGTTGAGGATCGCCGCCTTGCCCTTGAATTCGGGATTCAGGAGCTCGGCCCAGGAATTGATCGGCCGCTTGATGAGATCAGGGCGAATGCCGAGCGTGTCGGCGTTGTAGACGGTCGGGATCAGCGTCACCCATTCCGTCGGCTCCTTCGAGAACTTGGTCGAGTGTTGACCTTCGACGAACATCACCTTCTTCGGCGCCGTGCCCTGGTCGCCAATCACCTTGCCGTTCGGCAATTGGCCCTTGGTGAAGACCGGCGTGATGTTGTCGAACTCCTTGATCTTCTTGGCGTCCATCGGCAGGATGTTGCCCGATGGCACGAGCTTCTTGAGGCTGAAGTACTCGGTATCCAGAATGTCGAATGAGTTCGGCTGAGTGATGACGCGCTTGGTCACGTCGTCGGTGGTCGCGACGATGTTCTGGATCGTGATGCCGGTCTCGGCCTTCACCTTCTTGGTGATGTCGTCAGACTGATTCACCGCGGTGCCCAGATAGCGCAGCACCTTGTCTTCCTGCGACCAGACGGCCGGGAAGCCTGTGATCGCGCCAGAACCAGCGGCGGCGCCGGCGAGGCCGGCCGCGCCCTTCAGCATGGCGCGGCGGGATAGGCTGGTTGTCTTGTTCGTTTTCTTTGACATTGCTCTCTCCTCAGCAGTTCCCCATCGGCTTCACGACGCCGGGGCTAGCGCGTGAATGTCTTTGTCGGCCCAGAGAACGGAAACGTTGTCGCCGATGTTGAGCGGCTCGCCGGCGAACTGCTCGTCGCTCACCACCGCCATAAGCTCGCCCGCGCCCGGCCGATCGAGCGACACCTGGTAATGCGCGCCCTGATATTCGATGGCGCGCACCGCGGCGGTAAAGCGCGCGTCGTTGGCGCCCGAGCCATTGCCGCGGCGCAGGGTGATGCGGTCGGCGCGCACCGCCACAGGCCCGGTCGGGGTCTCGATCACGTTGTGCCCGCCAAGGAAGCGGGCGATGAATTCGGTGGCGGGCTTTTCGAAGAGCTCGCGTGGCGTTGCTGTCTGCTCGATGCGGCCTTTGTTCATCACGACGACGAGATCGGCTAAGGCGAGGGCCTCGTCCTGCCCGTGCGTGACGTGGATGAAGGGGATATTGAGCTGCCGCTGGAAGCGGCGAAGCTCGGCGCGCATGCGCACGCGCAGGAAGGGATCGAGCGCGGACAGCGGCTCGTCAAGGAGAAGGATCTGCGGATCGGTGACGAGCGCGCGAGCGAGCGCGACGCGCTGTTGCTGGCCGCCGGACAGCTGCGCTGGCACCCGTTCCGCATAAGGCGTCATGGCGACGAGCTCGAGGAACTCCATCGCCTTCTTGCGCCGCGTCGCCTTGTCGACGCCCTTCATCTTGAGCGGAGAAGGCGACATTGTCGGCGCATGAGAGATGAGGGAAGAGCGCGTAGCTCTGAAACATCATCGCCGTGCCACGCTTCGCCGGCGGCAGATCGGTGACGTTGGTCGCGCCGATGAGAATGTCGCCCTCGGTCGCGCTCTCATGGCCTGCGATCATGCGCAAGGTGGAGGTCTTTCCGCAGCCCGATGGTCCGAGCAGACAGCAGTAGGCGCCGGCCGGAACCCTGAGATCGATCGAATCGACCGCGGTCGTGGCGCCATAACGCTTGGTGAGATGAATGAGCTCGAGGTCGGCCAACTCCAACATCACCTCACGACTGACTGTTCTCTAAGGTAGGTCTGCAACGCTCGTGCCAAGCCGCGGCACGGTCGCCGGGCGCGGTTTAAACGATTGTTCGGAGGGCGATTTCCGTCAGCTCGGTCCAGGGGCGCGTTCTGTCCAAGCCACAAATTTGGGCGCCGCTGTGTACAATTGCGGCGAGATTGTCCACAAAACGGTGTGGCCCCGTCGGCGCGGTCGTGAGACGATGGCTCTGACAAATATAGGGCGGGGCACGATAATGCGGTCGTTGACGGCTTCGATCGATCCGAAGCCTTCGGTCCCGGCAGGCCAGGGTTTAGACGCGCGCGGATCGCGGGTCGGGATTATCTATCAAAGCGTCCTAGATGCGGTCGTCGAACATCGTCTGCCGCCGGGCGCCAAGCTGACCGAAGAGCAGCTCGGCGCCATCTTCGGGGCCAGCCGCACCACGGTTCGCAGCGCCTTGCAGGCGCTTGCTCATGATCACATCGTCACTCTGGCCCGTCATCGCAGCGCCTTCGTTTCGTCGCCGACGATCGAAACCGCGCGTGATATCTTCGCGGGGCGCAAGCTCGTCGAGGCCGCAATCGCGCGGGAAGCGGCCCACCGTATCGACGCCGCCCAGTTGGCTGAGCTGCGGGCGCTCCTCGCCACCGAGCAGGCGGCTCTCAATCGCGGCGACAGACCTGCGGCCATCCGGTTATCCGGCGCCTTTCACATCGCCGTCGCGGCGACATGCGGAGAGGGCGTCCTTACCGCCTTCCTGAGGACCTTGATCTCGCGATCGTCACTGGTGATCGCCCTTTACGGACGTAGTCACGCCTCCGCCTGTGGTCATGATGAGCACATCGCCCTCGTGAGCGCGCTCGGAAACCGCGAAGCCCAGAGCGCGGCGCGGCTCATGAGCGATCATCTCGACCACATTTTCAGCGATCTCGATCTCAACATCCGTGACGATAATCCGGTCGATCTGGCGGCGGTGTTGGGCGCAAGGCCGGGACGGAATCCGCTGACCACCGTTTTGCCTCGCCGCGCGAAGCCTGCGCTGGGCAGGGGTTATGCCAAGGGGCATAGCGGGTGACCAGGCGAGCCCCGTTACGCATTCCGACGGACGTGCGCCGACTGCGATCGTAGGTCAGTGACCCGCCATATGACGGCCGATCGTCGTTCGATCGGCCCCGGCCGCATCCGTCAGATAGGCGACTTTTCCACCGGACATAACGGCGACGCGGTCAGAAAGCTCGAGGATTTCATCGAGATCCTCCGACACGAGCAATACCGCCGCGCCGCGATTGCGCTGCTCCATGATTTGCGCCCGAATGTCGGCGACGGACGCGAAGTCGAGGCCGAAGCAGGGGTTGGCGACAATCAGCACGTCGACGTCTTCGGAAAGCTCCCGCGCCAGCACCGCGCGTTGCACATTGCCGCCCGAGAGGTCGCGAATTTGCGTTTCGGTCGAGGGCGTTTTCACGTTGTAGCGGTCGATGAGATCCCGCGCCTTGGCGCGCATCGGCTCGCCCGATAGCCAGAAACCGAGCCGCGAGATCGGCGCCTTGTCAAATCGCCGAAACGCCATGTTCTCGGCCACCGACATGGTCGGCACGGTCGCGTTCTTCAGCGGCTCCTCCGGCAACCCGAAGATCTTGAACTTGTCGAAATGATCTCGCTTCGGCTCGAAATCCTGGTCACGAACGAGGATTTGCCCCAGTTTGATCGGCCGCTGCCCAGATAGAGCCTGCACCAGCTCGCTCTGGCCGTTGCCCGAGACCCCGGCAATGCCGACGATCTCGCCTGGGCGGACCTTGATGTCGAAGCCGGCGACGGCGTCGCGTCCCTCGTCGTTCTCGGCGAAGAGGCCCGCGATCTCGAGGGTTGCGCCGTCCTCCCGTTCGACCGCGGAACGCGTCGCCGACGGGCGGACGATGGCGTCCCCGATCATCATCGCCGCCATCTCGCGCGTCGAAACGGCGCCGACCTTGCCGCCGCCGACCCTCGCCCCGCGTCTCAGCACCGTGAAGTCGTCGCAGAACGCTTCAACCTCGCGGAATTTGTGGCTGATCATGGCGACGGTGATTTCGCCCCGGTGCGCCATGTCGCGCAGAAGACCAAGGATCTCGTCAGCTTCCCCAGGCGTCAGCACCGACGTCGGCTCGTCCAGGATGAGGAAGCGCTGATTGAGATAGAGGAGTTTCAGGATTTCGAGCTTCTGCTTCTCGCCGGCCGCCATGGCCGAAACCGGCTTCTTCAAAGGTACGCGGAATGGCATCGCGTCAAGGAACCCCTCGAGCGACTTGCGCTCCTTGCGCCAGTCGATGACGGCGGGCGCGTCCGCCCTGCTGACGACAAGATTTTCCGCCGCCGTCAGGGCCGGAACCAGGGTGAAATGCTGATAGACCATGCCGACCCCGAGCGCCTGCGCGTCTCGGGGGCTGCGAACGGCCGCTTCCTGACCGTCGACCAGAAGCTGGCCGCGGTCCGGTTTATAGAAGCCCATAATGCATTTTACGAGCGTCGACTTTCCGGCGCCGTTCTCGCCGAGCAAAGCGTGGAAGGACCCCGCGGGCACCTCGATCGACACATCCTGCAGCGCCTTTAAGGCGCCGAAGGACTTGCTCATGCCGATGGTTTCGAGCGAAGGCGCGCGGGAGGTAGGGTGCGCTTCGGTCATGGCAACGCCTCGAGGAAGGACTTCGAGGCAGCGACCGCGCCGAACACGCCCCCCTGCATCTTGATCATCTTGAGCGCCGCCAGATGGTTGCCGTAGTCAGTCGCGCCGCAGCAGTCTTCGAGCAACAGGCACTCGAAGCCGCGATCGTTGGCTTCGCGCATTGTCGTGTGCACGCAGACGTCGGTGGTGATGCCGGTCAGGACGAGATTGTCGATGCCGCGCGAGCGTAGGATGAGCTCGAGGTCGGTGGCGCAGAACGATCCCTTACCCGGCTTGTCGATGACAGGCTCCCCAGGCAGCGGCTTGAGTTCCTCGACGATATCCCAGCCCGGCTCGCCGCGGACAAGAATGCGCCCGCACGGGCCCTGATCCCCAATGCCGGCGCCGATGCGTTGCGAGCGCCAGCGCTTGTTATCGGGCAAGTCGGCGAGATCGGGGCGATGCCCCTCGCGAGTATGGATGACGTGATAGCCCTTGGCCCGCGCCGCCGCGAGCAGCGCCTTGATCGGCTCAATCGGCGCCCGGGTCAGCAACAGATCGTAGCCCATGGAGTCGACATAGCCGCCCTTGCCGCAGAAGTCGGTCTGCATGTCGATGACGATGATGGCGGTGTTATCTGGCCGCCACTCGCCGTTGTACGGCCAGGGATAAGGGTCGGCTTCGAAAGTGGGCATCGCGCTCTCCCTACTTCGCCATAGACAACTCGCCGGGCATGTCGCGCGCGGAATGTTTCGCGCTCGAGGTCGCGATCATGATGGCGAGGGTGAGGATGTAGGGCGCGGCGTTGAAAAAGTAATATCCTTCGTTGATTCCGACCGACTGAAGCGACGGGCCAATCGCGCCTGCCGCGCCGAAGAGAAGGGCGGCGGCGATGCACCGCAGCGGGTTCCAGCGTGCGAAGATGACAAGCGCGACCGCCATCAATCCCTGTCCGGACGACAGGCCCTGATTCCATGAGCCAGGATAGGACAGCGACAGGAAGGCGCCGCCAACGCCGGCAAGGAATCCGCCGACCGTCGTCGTCAAGAGCCGCACCAGGTTAACCGGGATGCCCATGGCGCGCGCCGCCGCGGCGCTATCGCCAACCGTGCGCACAACCAGGCCCCAGCGCGTGTTGCGGAAGGACCAGGCCATCAGCAGCGCGATCACGATCCCGACGAAGAAAAGCGGATTGACTTGCAGCGCGCTTTTCAAGCTGGCGCTGTCGCTCCAAAAGCCGAGCGGAATCGAGTCAAGCCGAGGCGCCGTTGGCTGGATGTAGGGCTTGCCGAAGAAGAAGGCGACGCCCACGCCGAACAGCATCATGGCGATGCCGACCGCGACGTCGTTGACCCGCGGGAGGCTGCAAATCGAGCCGTGCATAGCGCCGAGAAACGAGCCCGCGACGCCGGCGAAAAGCACCCCGATCCACGGCGACCCCGTGTGGTAGGAGACTGCGTAGGCCACCATCGCCCCGATCACGAGCGTTCCCTCGAGCCCAAGGTTCACGCGTCCCGATTTTTCGGTCAAGCACTCGCCGAGCGCCACGAACATGAATGGCGTCGACACCCGGATCCCGCCACCGAGCATAGCGACGAGGACAGTCAGGATGTCGCTGCTCATGTTCGGTCCCTCCTGCCGCGCGGCTTGAAGATTGAGAACCGCCCGTAGAGCGTTTCGGAGGTCAGCAGCACGACGAAGATCAGGCCCTCGAGAACCTGCACGGTCGCGTCCGGCAGACCCATGCGGCGCTGGATGAGGCCGCCGGCGGCGACGAGGCCGCCGAACAGGATCGCCACCGGCGGAATTACGAGCGGATTGTGCCGCGCGAGAAACGACACGAGGATGCCGGTGAAACCATAGCCCGCTGCAAGCGACGCGTTGGCCCGCCCCTGGATCGCGGCGACTTCGAAGAACCCGGCGAGCCCGGCGCAGGCGCCCGCGATCGCCGAGCAGGCGACGATCAGCTTTCCGACCGGCAACCCCTGCGCCAGGGCGGCGCGAAAATTGCCGCCTGTCACCCGCGCGGCGAAGCCGAAGGTCGTGCGTTCCATCAGGAAATAGAGCGCAATGCAAAGCGCAAGACCGAATGCAAGGCCCCAGTGTACTTCGGTGCCCGGAATTGCGCCGACCATGTAGGCCGAGCCGAGCGGCTTGGTCGACGGCTTGTTAGGGTCGGTAAGGTCCCGCAGCGGGCCCTCGACAAAGAAATTCATGATCGCGATGCCGATATAGGTCAGCAGCAGCGACGAGATGGTTTCGTTGACGCCGCGCGCGTAACGCAGATAACCGGCGATTCCGACCCACAATCCGCCGACAAGCATGGCGAATATCGCCATCAGGATTAACGTCGGCATGGGGGGGACGCGGCCGAGCATCGGGATGGCGAGAGCCCCCGAGGCGAAGCCGCCGAGCACCAGCGCCCCTTCGCCGCCGATCATGATGAGCCCGATGCGGGCGGGGATCGCGACAGCAAGCGCGGTGAGGATCAGCGGCGCCGAGCGCTGCAACGTGTTTTGCACCGAGAACGCGGTGCCGAAACCGCCGCGCCAGACATAGGAGACGAAATCCAGCGGCGACTTGCCGAGGGCGATGAGAAAGAGCGCGAACAGCGCCGCGGCGATGGCGAGCGCGAGCATCGGAATCGCGACATATTCCGAATTGGCCCGCAGGCGAACCGCGAGGTCTGACTTAGCCGAGCGGGACGCGACAGGGTCGATGACATCGCGCGATGCTCTACTCGCCAGGGGCGCGTCCGACATCTGTCGCGCTCTTTCTCTGGTCAGGTCGTCGAGCCCACCACGCCCTCGAGCAGATAGTCCATCTTGTCGAGGAATGGATCGAGATTGTCATAAGTCTTGTCGATCACGACCTTGCCGGTCTTGTTGTCCTTGAGCGGCCCGACATAGATCGGCTTTTTCGCCTTCAGCCCCTCGATCGCGGCAAGCGCGGCTTTCTGCGCTTCCGGGGTGCGCGCCCGCGCCGAACGGCGTGTTCTGCACGAAGTCGGATTCATATCCGCCTGCAGTGAAGTTCGCGAGCGCTTTGCCTTCGGCGAGGTCTCCCGCGTAGCCCTTATAGATCGTGATCCACTTGTATTCGGCGCCGGTGATGAAACCATTCGGGCCGAGCGGAGCCTGGCTGGCGTTGTGGCCGCAACTTTTCACGCCGCGCTTCTCGGCCGTTTCGATCACGACCTTCGGTCCGTCGACGTGACAGGTGATGACGTCGCAACCGGCGTCGACCAGCGCGTTGGTCGACTCTGCCTCCCGGACTGGCAGCGACCAGTCGCCGGTGAATATCACCTGCACCGTCGCCTTCGGATTGACCGACCGCGCGCCGAGCATGAAGGAATTGATATTGCTGAGCACGCTCGCGATCGGCTTGGCCGCAACGAAGCCGAGCTTGTTGGTCTTGGTTGACAGGCCGGCCGCGACCCCGTCCACGTAGTGGGCCTGGTTGAGATAGCCGAAATATGAGCCGGCGTTTTTAGGGTCGGTGTCCTTGTCCCATAGGGGCGCCGCGTGGCGGAACTCGACGTCAGGGTATTTCTTGGCGAGATCGAGGACGAAAGGCTTGTAATAGCCGAACGAGGTCGCGAGGATCAGCCCCGCGCCGTCAAGATTGATCATCAATTCCATCGACTTCGACACCGCGTCGGTCTCGGGCACGTTCTCTTCCTCGACGACCTTGACCCCGGGCACCTCCTTCAGCGACTTGATCGCGACAGCGTGCGCCTGATTCCAGCCGAAATCGTCGCGCGCGCCGACATAGACGATGCCGACCGTGAGATCTTTGGCGGCAAAGGCGCGGCCGGCGGCGTCCAGGTTCAGCGTCGCGCCCGCAACTCCCAAGGCCGCCGACTTCAGAAGAGCGCGGCGGGAAATTTCCGTTGAATTCATCGGCGGCGACCTCTTTGCGTAGCGGTTGCGTAAAAATTCCGCTCTTCGTCCTGCGTTCGCAATCTTCATGCCGCGAGTCGCCGCCATTGTTGGGTGGGCGCGCGGAGCACGGAACGCTAAGCTCGCCTGAACTTTCGGCGGGGCGCCCCATTGTTGGGCGCCTGACGTCCTATCGCTTCGAGGACTCCGCGCGGGGCCGCAATCGTAGGCGAGCGTTAGCTCGAGGGCGAGCGCTTTCGACATCCATTCGTTGTCCCGCTTGAGATCGGCCATCGGGTCGGCGCTGAGGTTGTGTGAGACCGAGGCGCGCTGTGGGCCGATTGGCATAAGGCGCGTGGCGGCCGCCATTGAGCTTAGTAAGCCCGACGGCCGTCCGTCAGCGAGACGCCGCCGAGACCAGCGCTCCCGAAGGGGAGCGCCTGTGCGCCGAAATAAGCGGCGCGCATTTGTTTCAGGACGAACAGCGCGAGCAGCGCGGTGACGACATCCATCGCCACCGCGACGCCAAACACTGGCGTCCAGCTTCCGGTCGCGACCTTCATCGCCGCCGCAAGCGGGCCTCCGAGGATCGAGCCAACGCCCTGCGCGATGTAGAGGAAGCCGTAATTTGTCGTAGCGTTGCGGGTGCCGAACGTGTCGGTGAGCGTCGAAGGGAACAGCGAGAAAATCTCGCCCCAGCCAAAGAAGACGAGACCAGAGAGCGCGACGAAGGCCGGCGCGTCCTGCCGGAAGACGAGCAAAAGCAAAATCGCCGCCGCCTCCAGCCCGAAGGCGAGACCCATCGTGTTTTCGCGGCCGATCCGATCCGACAACCAGCCGAAGAAAGGCCGCGTCAAACCGTCGAGCAGTCGGTCCACGGTCAGTGCGAAAGGCAAGGCCGCAAGCCCCAGAACCAGGATGTCGGCCACTCCGAAGTCGCGCGCGAAATTGGCGAAGTTCGACGTCACCATCAACCCGCCGGCCGACATCATCGTCATCATGACGAACATGAGCCAGAAGATTGGCGTCTTCAGCATACTGGCGGGGGCGACGTCTTTCCCGTGCGCGCCCATGGCGGGGGCCGCTGCTTCGCTCGCCCGTGGCTCGCGCAGGCCGAGCGCGGCGAGAACGCCGACGCTGCCAAGAATGACGCCGAACACGACTAGCGTCGCCGGCGCGCCTGAGGAGGCCAGCATGGAGGAAATGGGAAAGGTCGTCAGCATGGCGCCCATTCCGTAGCCGGCCGCGACGATGCCGATGGCAAATCCGCGCCGGTCCGGAAACCACCTCGCCATCAGTCCGACGACGCCAACATAAACGATGCCGGTTCCGACGCCGCACAAAAGCCCATAGGTCAGGAACAGCATCCAGACGTTGTCGACGTGAGCTGAGAGTATCCACCCAAGTCCGGTGAGCGCCGCGCCGACGGCGACCAACGCCTTCGGCCCGAATCGGTCGACGAGCCACCCCTGGGCTGGCGAGAACAGCGTCTGCAGGACGATGAGCACCGAGAATGTGATCTGCACCGTCGGCAGCCCCGCGCCGGTCGCGGCCTGGAACGGCTTAACGAACAGTGTCCAGACGTATTGCGGACTCGAGATCGCCATCATGACGACGAGACCGAGCAGAAGCTGAACCCATCGGGCGGGTGACGCGGCGGATGGCGACGGCATCAAACCCTCCGGAAGAAATGGGAGCTTCGACTCTAGCAAGCCCCGTGCCGCGGACGGCGAGCCGCGCGGCGCGATCCGCGAGCGCGGGACGATGTGGCAAAGCAAGAACTCTCGAAAGGATGGCTGGGCGATTTAGGCGACTTGAAAACCGAGCGGGCGCAACTTCGGCACTGGGCGAACGGGGGTGGCTACCGCCAATATTCGCAACGGGTTAGCTTTCTTTCTGGCCCCCGTCACGATTGGACGCCACAGTTTACGGCGGTACTTCGCTTGTCGTCGCCGCCAGCTATATGGCGGTTATGCCGCTTCCCTCCCAAGGCCTTCCAATGCTGACTTCGCCCGAAGACCTGCTCGCCTATCTCGCCGCCTTGTCGATTGAGGTCGAAACCGTCGATCATCCGCCCCTTCATACGGTCGAGGATTCGCAGGCGTTGCGCGGCGACATCCCAGGGGGGCACACCAAAAACCTGTTCGTGAAGGACAAGAAGAGCAACTTTTTCCTGCTGGTTTTGGGCGAGACGACTGTAGTCGACCTCAAGCGGGTGCATGAGAAGATTGGCGCGCAGGGACGCGTCTCCTTCGGCTCTGCTGATCTATTGGAAGAAGTATGGGGCGCCCGGCCGGCGCAGTGACGCCGTTCGGCACGGTCAACGACCGGCAGGCACGGTTCGCGTCGTGCTGGATGAAGGGATGATGCGCCACGAGCGGCTCAATTTTCACCCGCTGGTCAATACCCGCACCACCGGGCTAAAGAGCGCGGATCTCGTCAAATTTCTGCGCGCGACCGGACATGAGCCGCTGGTCGCGGCGCTGGGGCAGGACGAGCCGCCGGTTGAATAAAAAGCCCAAAGCCTCCATTTAGAGCGGCAAAGTGGGACATGGCGGGGGCCTCGCTCGTCCGCCCGGCTGGAGATGAACGAAATGGCGAATGTCAGCGGCGCGCTCGCGCCCCAGACCAAGGCGGGTTCGATCAAGGAGGTCACGTCGGGTTCGTTCCGCGCTGATGTCCTCACCGCGTCGACCCGGAAGCCGGTTCTGGTCGATTTCTGGGCGCCATGGTGCGGGCCATGCAAGCAGCTTGCGCCGGTGCTTGAGAAGGCCGTCGCCGATTCGGGCGGCAAGGTCGCCCTGGTCAAGATGAACATCGACGAGCATCCCCAGATTCCAGGTCAGCTCGGCATCCAGTCAATTCCGGCCGTGATCGCCTTCGACAAGGGCCAGCCGGTGGACGGATTTGTCGGCGCGCTGCCGGAAAGCCAGATCCGTGGCTTCATCGAGCGGCTGGTCGGGCCGCTCCAGAACAAATCGGCGGCGCTGCTGGCGGAGGCTGAGGAAACGGCCGCCAAGGGTGACGCGGCCGGAGCAGAGGCGATCTATTCCGAGATTTTGGCCGAGGACCCGGGCGAGGCGAAGGCGATCGGCGGTCTCGCCAAGCTCCATGTCACGGCCGGACGTATGGACGAAGCGAAGGCCATTTTGGAGACGGCCCCGGCGGCGGCGCCCGGCAGGGAGCAGGACCCGGCAGTCGTCGCTGCCTGGGCCGCGCTGCGCCTGGCCGAGCAAGCTTCGAACGTCGGCGAGCTTGCGCCCCTGGAGCAGGCCATCGCCGCCAACCCGGATAATCACCAGGCGCGCTTCGACCTTGCGGTCGCGCTTTCGGCGAAGGGCGAGCGCGACGCAGCCGCCGACCACCTGCTCGAAATCATTCGCCGCGACCGCAAATGGAACGACGAGGCGGCGCGCAAACAATTGCTGCAGCTGTTCGAGGCCTGGGGTCTGATGGACCCGGCGTCGGTCACTGCGCGGCGCAAGCTGTCGGCGATTTGGTTTTGACAGCAAGTCGCAGTACAAAGCGCCCGAAGAACGAGACGAGGGCCATGAAACTCAACCGCACCTTCGCCGGTCCGGCCGAGATGCCAACGACGATCCCGCTGTTTCCGCTGACGGGCGCGCTTCTGCTGCCGCGCAGGCCGATTCAGCTCACTGTGTTCGAGCCCCGCTATCTTGAGATGCTTGACGATGCACTGTCCGGCGACCGGCTGGTCGGCGTCATTCAGCCGTCGTCTGAGGAAGAGACGTCCGATCCGGCGCCGGAACTCTATCCGCTCGGCTGCGCTGGCCGCATCGTTCAATATGCGGAGATCGGCGACGGCCGCTGTTTCCTGACGCTGATGGGCGTCGCGCGCTTCCATTTGACCATGGAGCAGCCGACCGACCGTCCCTATCGGATCGCGAAACCCGATTATTCACCGTTCGCCGAGGATTTTCTTGAAGGCGCGGGTGAAGCGGCTGTCGATCGTGACGACCTGATCGCCGCCCTGAAACGCTTCGCTGAGGTCAACGAGATCAAGGTGGTGTGGAGCGACATCAAAAAGGCGTCGAACGAAGCCCTCGTCAATGGGCTCTCGATGATGAGCCCTTGCGGTCCGAGGGAGAAGCAGGCGCTGCTCGAGGCCAGGGATCTCAAGTCTCGCGCCGAGATGCTGGTGGCGATCACGACCATCGAACTGGCGCGAGGCCAGGACGCGGCGACACAGATCCACTAGCGCAGATTGCATTTAGCTCGAC
The DNA here is from genome assembly GCA_963775405.1 of uncultured Alphaproteobacteria bacterium. Taxonomy (GTDB): domain Bacteria; phylum Pseudomonadota; class Alphaproteobacteria; order Rhizobiales; family Beijerinckiaceae; genus Roseiarcus. The sequence goes on along the minus strand of CAVZJI010000015.1, from coordinate 158,260 downwards.
GAGCGTTGTAGGCGCTGTCGCCGGCCGCGCCCGCCTCAGCCCTCGCGCTCCAAAGGGCTTCGTGCGAACGCCAGGGCTGGCGAGCGAACTGCCCCAATCGACTTGATTCGCCTTGGTCATATTCTGCTGCTGTAATTTGTTATTATAGCGACATCCGATCCGTTTGGATTTTCTTGGTTGGCCCCGCTTTGACCGCCAAACCTCAGCTCGGAGGTGTTGGATTAGCTTGGATTTCCTTGGATTCTCTGGTCCGAATCGAACCTTTTCAATGGGTTACGTGGGATAAACGACAAAAATATTTTCTTGAGGCTTTCCCCCCTTGCGTCCCGAGACGGCCTACGGTCATAAGGAAGAGCAGGAACGTTCATCGGGGGAGCTTAGCCTAATTTCTGATTCACTGCAAACAATTGTCGTGGCGCCCTACTCTTAATCTCACAGACCCGAAGGAGGCTTGCTCTGGACAGGCAGCCCAGGGCCAAGGATCCGGCGGCGCAGTTCTCAGCCGACCTGAACTTCCTCCTTGAGATGCCCGAGCGCCTTTTCTTTCGCCATCAGCGCCGCATGATCACGGGCGAGGAACGTGTAGACGGCCGGGGTGACGAACAGCGTGAACAGCGTGCCGATCGCCATGCCAAAGAAAATGGTGACGCCAATGTTGAAGCGCGAGACAGCGCCCGCGCCGGTGGCGAAAATGAGCGGCGCCATGCCGACCACCATCGCCGCGGTCGTCATCAGAATGGGCCTCAGGCGCACCGCGGCCGCCTCCTCGATCGCGCTGCGGCGCGAATGGCCGCGGGTCTCCTGCAGCCGGTTGGCGAAATCGACCATCAGGATACCGTGCTTGGAGATGAGGCCGATCAGCGTGACGAGGCCGATCTGGGAATAGATGTTGATGCTGGCAAAGCCGAGGAATCCGCCAATGTTGAGCGGCAAGAGGGCGCCGAACAAAGCGGTCGGCAGGGCGATGAGAATGATCAGCGGATCGCGGAAGCTCTCGTATTGCGCCGCGAGCACGAGATAGATGACGATGAGCGCGAACACGAAGACGTAGACGAGCGCATTGCCCTCCTGCTCGTACTGGCGGGAATCGCCCTGGAAGTCGTAGGTGTAGCCGTCCGGGAAGATCTCTTTCGATTTCGCCGTGAGGAAATCAAGCGCTTCGCCAAGCGTGCGGCCGGGGAAGGGCACGCCCGACAGGGTCGCCGAATTGAGCTGCTGGAAGCTGGTCAGCGCGTTGGGCTGCACGTTTTCCGAGACGGTCGCCACCGCCGACAAGGGAACCAGCTCGCCGTTGGTGGTGCGCACCTGATAGCGGGTGAGCCAGTCGGGAGAGAAGCGGAATTCGCGCGGTGCCTGCGGAATGACCTGATAGCTGCGCCCGTAAAGGCTGAACAGATTGACGTAGTTGCCGCCAAGCATTGTCGCCAGCGCCGTGCCGACGTCGGACATGTTGACGCCGATGCGGTTCGCCTTGTCGGCGTCGACCTTGAACTCGAGCTGCGGCGTGTCGAATTTGAGGTCGACGTCGGTAAACAGGAAAAGGCCGCTCTCCCGGGCCGCCTGCTGCATCTTGAGCGCCACGTCCGCGAGCGTCGCATAGTCGCCGGTGGTGCGGATAACGAATTGCATCGGCGCGCCGCCGGTCGAGCCGGGGAGCGCCGGAGGCGAAAACGCCTGCACCTGCGCCTGCGGCACTGCGAGGAATTTCGGGCTGAGCACGCCCAGAATCTGCTTCTGGGTCCGGCTCCTCTCGTTCCACGGTTTGAGGAGAAAACCGGCAAATGCGTTGCGGACGCCGGCCGAGCCGTTGATGGTGAAAACATGCGAGATTTCTGGCGTCGCGCGCACGCCGTTGTAGAGCCTTTGCGTCGCTTGTTCGGTGTAGTCGAGGTTTCCCACCTGCGGCGTTTTGATCAGCGAGAGCAGAATGCCCTGATCCTCCTCCGGCGCTAGCTCGCGCGGGGTCGAGGCGTACATGACGCCGGTCAGCGCCAGCACCCCGACCAGGATGAGCATGGTCAGCGCACGGAAGTTGAGCGAGCTGTGGAGGCGGCGCTTGTAGGCGCGGCGAAGGCTGAGGAAGGCCCTGTCCAGGTTCCGCGCGAACCAGCCTTGGCTCTTCTCCCGGGTGAGCAGCTTCGAACACATCATCGGCGACAGCGTCAGCGCGATGAAGCCGGAGACGATGACGGCGCCGGCCAGAGTGAAAGCGAATTCGCGAAAGAGAACCCCGGTCACGCCGGAAACGAAGCCGATCGGCGCGTAGACCGCAGCGAGCGTGATGGTCATGGCGATGATCGGCAACGCGATCTCGTGGGCGCCACGGATCGCCGCGTCGAACGGCGTCATGCCCTCCTCGATATGGCGGTGAATGTTCTCCACCACCACAATGGCGTCGTCGACCACGAGGCCTATGCCGAGCACCAGCGCAAGCAGCGTCAAGAGATTGATCGAATAGCCGAGCGCCATCAGCGCGATCATCACGCCGATAAGCGAGAGCGGAATGGTGACGATCGGGATGAAGGTCGACCGCAGATTGCCGAGAAAGAGGAAAATCACCACGATGACGATCGCCGCGGCTTCGGCGAGCGTCTTGGCGACTTCATAGATCGAGGCGCGGATGAAGGTGGTCGAATCGTAGGCGATCGTGGCTCTAAGGCCGGTCGGCAACTGCTCCTGGATGCTCGGCATGATCGCGCGCACCCCGTTGATCACCGTCAGCGGATTGGCCTCCGGGGTGCCATAGATGCCGACGAACACCGCTTTGAGGCCGTCGAAGACCGACGAGGAATCGACGCTCTGGGGCCCGAGCTCGATTTTCGAGACGTCGCCCAGTCGCACCAGCGCGTCGCCGTGCGTCGCGATCACCAACTGCCCGAACGCCTTGGCGCTGTCGAGAGAGGTCAGCGCGTTGACGCTGATTTGGGTGTAGTCGCCTTTGACCTCGCCGGCCGCGGTGGTGAAGTTGTTGGCGGCAAGCGCCGCTCGCACGTCGTTCGGGGTCACCCCGAGCGACGCCATGCGGGTAGGGTCGAGCCAGATGCGCATGGCGAAGGTCTGGCCGCCAAGGATCTGAGCGTTGGCGACGCCGTCGACGGTCTGCAGGCGCGGCTGGACGACGCGGGTCAGGTAGTCGGTGATCTGGGACGGGGTCATCACCTCCGAGTTGAACGACAGATACATGAGCGCGAAGCCCTGGCCCGTCTGCTTGACCACGACCGGATCGTTGGCGTCGCGCGGCAGAAGGCCCCGGACCTGATTGACCTTGGACAGGGTGTCGGCCATCGCGCGGTCGGGATTGGCGTCGAGACGCAGATTGAGCGTGATGGTCGAGGTGTTCTGCTGCGAGGTCGAGACCAGCGTGTCGATGCCCTCGGCGCTCGCCACCGCCTGCTCGATCGGGGTGGTGATGAAGCCCTTGATGACGTCGGCCGCCGCGCCAGGGTAAGTCGTGGTGATGGTGATCGTGGTGTTCGAGGTCTCGGGAAACTGCCGCACCTGAAGCCGATAGGCGGCCATTCCGCCGACGAGCAGGATGAGCAGGCTGACCACGGTCGCGAGCACCGGCCGGCGGATAAAAAGATCGGTGAAGGCGTTCATTGGCGTTTGGTCACGGCCGGGGCGTTTCGGCTGGTGTCGGCAGAGCGGCGGTCTCGTCGAGCGTGACCGGCATATAGGCCTGCAGCTTGATCTGGCCAGCGGTCACCGCGCGCTCACCAGCCCTGAGGCCATCCTTGATCGCGATCCTTTCTCCCCGCGCCGCCCCGACGTGCACGAAGCGCCGCTCAACGATGAGGCCGCTCGCGCCGCCCTTGTCGCTCACGCCGCCTTGTTCACGCGCATGCGGCGCCGCCCTGACCACGAAGACGTTGTCGCCATAGAGGCTGTAAACGATCGCGGTGCGGGGCACCGTTAGCACGGAAGCCGGTTCTCCAGTCGTGACGGTCAGATTGGCGAACATGCCGGGCAAAAGCTTGCGGTCCGGGTTGGCGAACACCGCGCGAGCGGTGACGTTGCGCGATTCGGCGCTGACGCGCGCGTCGATCGCCTCGATCTTGCCCTCGAAAGTACGGCCAGGGATGGCGTCGACGGTCATGCGGACCGCCTGACCGACGGCGAGCGAGCGCAAAGCCTCCTCGGGCACGGGAAAGTCGGCGTAGATCGGGTCAAGCTGCTGCAGCGTCACGAGGCTCGTGCCCACCGCGACATATTGCCCGAGATCGACGTTGCGGAGCCCGAGCCTGCCGGCGAAGGGCGCCTTGATCGCCTTCTGGGCGATGACGGCGCGCGTCCGCTCAACGGTCGCCGCGGCCGAATCGCGGGTCGCGAGCGCCGTGTCGACGGTCGATTGTGGGGTATTGCCCTGCGCGACGAGCGTCTTTTGCCGCGCCAGCGTCGCATCGGCGTTCTTCAATTGCGCAAGGCCGTTGGCGAGGTCGGCCTGCTCCACGGAATCATCGATATTGATCAGCAGCGCGCCCGCTTCGACGTCTTCGCCCGACTCGAAATGCTTCGCTGTCACCATCCCGGCCTGCTGAGGCGCGATGAGGACGCCCTGATAGGCGCGCAACGTCCCAATCGCCGACAACTCAGGTGGCCATTTCTCTGCTTTCACGGCCTCTGCCGTCACCGCCGTCGGCTTCGGGGCAAAGGCGGCGCTGATGAAGCCTTTGACCATCACGGGTTTGATCACGAACTGGAAATAGGCGAGGCCCGCGGTCAAAGCCGCCAGGAGAGCCAGCGTAATCAAGAATACGATCGGTCGGCGAGCGACGAGCGGAAGCCTCACGACCAGGAGCAGCAACCCCAGTATCGCGCTCCCGACAATGAAGACGAGCGGAGGAGCGGGAACATGAATGAGCGCAAGCTGCGCCGCCGCGCCGAGCGCCAGCAGCGCCAGGGCGAGCAAGATCAGAACCCGGTTCGTCAGGCGCCGCATCGCTCCATTCCGATTCGGCAGGTTTTTGAGGTCGGCCTTTTGCAACATTTCCTTCAAGATCGATACGAGCAGAGTGAGAATTTGCGCCTCGGAGGCCGGGGCGACCCCTCGCCACAGCCCACCGGCGTCGTTATGCTTGAATTCATGGCCGCAACGGGGCGGCCTGATTTGGGAGATATATCAATGACCAAGACGCTCGCCCTGGTCGCACTTTCGCTGGGCCTCGCTGGAGCCCCGGCGCTCGCTTACGCAGATGACGCCTGCATGACACAGGCGACGGACAAAAAGCTCGCCGGCGCCGCCAAGACCAGCTTCATGACGAAGTGTGAAAGGACGTCTTGCGAGGGACAGGCCAAGGACAAAAATCTTCACGGCGCGGCGATGACCTCATTCGTCAAGAAATGCGCGAAGGACGCGATGGCGATGTAACCTCCGCTTCGCCTCCAAGCGGCCAATAGCGAGATGGGTGGAATGCAGTCTTCGGATCTCACCCCCATCCTATCGCGGGGCGGCTATTCCTTCACCGCTCCGGTCAGGCTCGAGACATAATACTCGACGAAAAACGAGTACATGATCACCACTGGCAGCGAGCCGAACAGCGCCGCCGCCATTAACGAACCCCAGTGATAAACGTCGCCTTCGACCAGTTCCGTGATGGCGCCGACCGGAACGGTTTTGTTCTCGGATGACGAGATGAAGGTCAACGCGTAGATAAATTCGTTCCATGAGAGCGTGAAGGCGAAAATGCCGGCCGAGATCAGGCCCGGCACGGCCAGCGGCAGAGTGATTTTCCACAAGATCTGCAGCCGCGTCGCGCCGTCGATCAGGGCGCATTCCTCAAGCTCGTAGGGGATCGTGCGGAAATAGCCCATCAGCAGCCAAGTGCAGAACGGGATCAGAAAGGTTGGATAGGTCAGAATCAGCGCCCAGTCGCTGTCGAACAGGCCAAGCTTGAAGATGATCGCGGCGAGCGGGATGAACAGGATGCTCGGGGGCACGAGATAGGCGAGAAAGATGGCGAGCCCCACATAGCGCGCGCCGGAAAACCGCAGGCGTTCGATCGCATAGGCCGCGCAGACGCTGCAAAACAGTGAAATCGCCGTCGACGTCACGGAGATGATTAGCGTGTTGATGAGCCAGGAGGGATAGCTCGTCTCGAAGAACAGCTTCTCGATGTGAGCGAGCGTCGGATGGTGGACCCAGAAGGGATTGAAACGCGCGTAGTCGTAAAGCTCGTCGTCGGGCTTCAAGGTCGTCGTCGTCATCCAGTAGAACGGAAACAGCAAGACGAACAGGAAAACGGCGAGCGGAAGATAGAGAGTGAACAGGCGCTGCGGCAGCCGCTCCAGATAGTCCATGCCTTCGGTCGCGTCGCTCCTGATAGCCATCGTCAGTCTCGCGAGCCTTGCTGCCAGCGCCGACGCTGCAGTCCGAAATAACTGAACAGGATGGCCCCCAGCAGAAACGGCACCATGGCGTCGGCGATCGCCGCGCCCTCGCCAAGCCGCCCCTCGGTGATGGCGCGCTGGAACGAGAGCGTCGCCATCAGTTGAGTGGCGTTGATCGGGCCCCCGCGCGTGATGGCGTAAATGAGCTGGAAGTCGGTGAATGTGAGCAGCACCGAGAAGGTCATGACGACGGCGATAATCGGCGACAGCATCGGCAGAGTGACGAAGCGGAAGCGCTGCCAGGGACCCGCACCGTCGAGCGTCGCCGCCTCGTAGAGCGAGGGCGAAATCGTCTGCAGCCCGGCAAGCAGCGTTATCGTCACGAACGGGATGCCGCGCCACACATTGGCGGCGATCACCGACCAACGCGCGTTCCAGGGCGAACCCAGAAAATCAATGTACTGGTGGATGAGACCGAGTTTGATGAGCGACCAGGAGATGATCGAGAACTGCGGGTCGTAGATCCACCAAAAGGCGATCGCCGACAACACGGTCGGCGTGACGAACGGCAACAGCACGACGGCGCGGAGAAGCGACTTCATCGGCAGCCGGCGATTGAGCAGAAGCGCCAGATAGAGGCCTAAGCCAAATTTCAGGACACTGGCGACCACGGTGTAAAGCGTCGTGTTGAATACCGAGAGCCAGAATATCTGGTCGTGGGCGAGGGAAACGAAGTTTGCGAACCCGACGAAGCGGCCCGGCTGACCAATCGTCGCGTCGGTCATGCCGAGCCAGAAGCCCAGTCCAAGCGGATAGGCGAGAAACACAAGCAAAAACGCCGCCGCCGGCGCGATCATGGCGAGCCCGAGAAAGTTGCGATCGTCGAGCAGGCGAAACGCCAGCCGCCGTCGCGCCGGGATCGCGCGCGCCGTTCGTTGGGCCGGCGTCAACGAAACCATCAGCCGCCGTCTCGTTGGCCGCGCGGCGGGAAGTCAATTCGACGAATGCTTGCCTCCCTTGTACCGACCAGCTTCGCTGCCCTCGCCACGCGGTCCAAGCTATCGTTCGCCTGGAGAACTCAAAACCCACTTCACGTAGCGATGCGTCGCCGTCAGGTTGAGTAATACCGTTTCACCCGCTCGGCTGCATCGTGCGCCGCGTCTTTGGGCGACTTGTTCCCGGTACACGCTTCGGCGAACATGTCGACCACCACGAAATCGCCCATCACTGAGGCCGACGCATTTCCGAGGGCGCCTGAATAGCCGTCATCGAGCGCGTACTTCAGAACATCGCGGAAAGGGGTCACCTTTGGATCGGCCGTCCAAACCGGATTGTCGTTCCAGGCGGGCAATGGCGGCGCGATGTAGCCGTTCGACTGGGTCTCCCAAGTGTCGACCTGCGGCTTCTCCCACATGAAGCGCAGATATTCGCGGACCGCGTTCGGGTACTTCGTGTAGGTATACGCGTAGGTGTTGAGGATATTCTGTTGCTCGGTCGCTTTCCCGACTGGGCCAATCGGCATATTGGCGTGGTCCATATCGGCGGCGATCGCTTTCAGCGCCGGATCGGGCGAGTTTTTGGCGACGGTGTAGATCGATATGCCGTTCAGCGTCAGGCCGATCTGGTCGGCGAGGAACGCTTTGTTGTTGCTCGGGTCGAGCCAGGACAACACGCCATCGATGTAGGTTGCATAGAGCTGCTTAGCGTATTCGAGGGCGGCGATCGTCTCGGGCGAATTGATTGCGACGTTACTCTTATCGTCGACCGTCTTGCCGCCGAACGCCCACAAACACCATTGAGCCCAACCGTTGGCGTCGCCGGTTGCGTGGCCCAGCGCGAAGCCGGGAGGTTTGCCCGCCTTTTTGAGGCCCTGGCATAACTTGAGAAAACCGGCGGTGTCCTTGGGGAACTCATCGAAGCCCGCGGCGCGCATGGTGCTAATGCGGTAGTTGAGGCAGCCGCCGGTCGCACCCTGCGGGAGCGCGATCCAGCGATTTCCACTCATCCCGTATTTTCGGGCAATCGGATACCAGCCTCCGGACTTGGCCCCGATATATTCGGCGAGATCGGTGAGATCGAGCAGCTTTTCCTTGAACTTGAACGGGTCGTCGAGCGTCCCCATGATGATGTCGGGTCCGGCGCCGACATTGGCCGCAACCGCGGATTTCGGTCGGATGTCGTCCCAGCTTTCAGCGTCGACGCGCACTTTGACGCCGGATTGCTCGCTGAATTTCTTGGTGTTGGCGACGAAACTGTCGAATTCCGCCTGGATGAACTGCTTCCAGCGCAAAACGCGGATCGAAGCGCCAGATTCCGGCGCGGGACCACTCCAGGTTGACTCGGCGGGCGCCGCGGCACCCGGCAAGAGCAGCAACCCCGTCGCGCCGGCAGACCGCAAGATCTGCCGCCTGGTGATGTCGACCATGTCGTCCTCCCTTGCTGGCGCCGCGAAGCGCTTCTTTCGATCGAGTCTACACCGGGCTACGACTGGGCGCCAAGGCGTCGTCTCGGGGTGCGATCGCGGAGCGAGTTCAGCGTCGCTAAGGCTTAGCCCCGGCGCCAGGCGCCGGATAGGCGCTGACGAAGCCGTCGCGGTTGGGCATTTTGACGTTGGCGAGATTGGCCGCGTCGAGAGTCGTGTCTTGCCGAACGATTCCGTTGAGGAACAGGACGTAGGCGGAAACTGCGTAGACTTCGTCGGGGCTAAGCGATTGCGGCGCGTTGAGAGGCATGGCGCGGCGCACATAATCGAACAGCGTCGTCGCATAGGGCCAGAAACTGCCGACGGTCTTTTCGGGCTTCTTGTCGCGCAGTGTTCCGAGGCCGCCAACGAGCCGATCCATCGGCTTGCCCTCGCCATGGGGCCCATGGCAGCTCGCGCATTTCTCGGCGAAGATCGCTTCGCCCTGGCGCACGTCACCACGTCCTGGCGGCAGTCCGACGCCGTCAGGAGAAATGTCGAGGTCCCACCCCGCGATCTCCTGCGGGGTCGGAGGACGCCCAAAGCCGTAGGGCTCGGCGGCGTAGGCGACGCCGGACGCTGTAATCGCGGCCGCGAGGGCAATTTTAGCCAGCATTGGTCACCGCGCCGCCGGTCGCAACGCTCCAGTTCTGGATCGCGTTGTAGTGGTAGTAGGAGCGGACATCGCGCACTTTCATGAGCGCCTCACGGGTTGGCTGCACATAGCCCGTCTCGTCCGTGACGCGGCTTGCAAGCATCGCCGGGCCGCCGTCCCAATCCCAGGGCGCGCGAAACCGCGTCAGGCACTTCGACATGATCGGCTCTTGCAGCGCCGCCTCTCGCCATGACGAGCCGCCGTCGGTCGACACTTCGACTCGCGCGACTTTTCCCGATCCCGACCAAGCAACGCCAGAGATCTCGCGGAAACCTGGCGCGCCAAGCCGTTGTCCGCCGGACGGAGAAGTGATGACCGATTTCGCCTCCATGACCAGATTGAACTGCCGCGCCGCGCCGTCCGGCATGAGCATGCTGTATTTTGAGGTTTCCTCGCGCGTTTGGAATGGCTCGGCCCCAAGTTTAAGGCGACGAAGCCACTTGACGTTGGTGTTGCCTTCGTACCCCGGCAGGAGCAAGCGGAGCGGGTAGCCCTGTTCGGGCCGCAGCCGCTCGCCGTTCTGCGCATAGACAAGCAACGCGTCGTCGAGCGCCTTTTCGATCGGGATGCTACGGGTCATCGCGGCTGCGTCGGCCCCTTCGGCCAGCATCCATTTTGCCTCAGGCTTGACGCCCGCTTCCGCGAGAACGGTCGAGAGGGGAACTCCTGTCCATTCACAGCAACTGAGTAAGCCGTGCGTGTCCTGGGCCGTCAGTCCTGGTTTGGGCGCACTCCAGTTTTGCGTGTTGCCGGAACATTCGAGGAAGTGCATACGCGACACCGACGGAAATCGCGTCACGTCCTCCATGGTGAAGATGAGCGGCCGCTCGACCAGTCCATGGACCATCAGCCGGTGCTCGGACGGATCGATCGTCGGAACCCCGGCGTGGTGTCGCTCATAATGCAGGCCGTTCGGGGTGATGATTCCGCGAAGGTCCTGAAGCGGAGTGAGACTGAATGAGGACAACCGCGTCGCCGGCTCGGGCAAGCCGTGACGGTACCGGCGCACGACATTGGCTTCGAACTTGGACGGGCGCCCATAAGGCAAGCTCAACGTTTCGTCGCCGGGTCGGAGCTGCCATTCCGGGACGGACGGCGGCAGATTGTCGCCCTCTTGCGCGAGAGTCGGATGGGAAACGACCGCCGCCGCCGCGCCCGCACTCACGCCGAGCAAGCTCCGACGAGTGATCAGGCGAGCGTCGCCATTGTGTGGCTCGGATGGGATCAAGGACGGCTCCTCCGATTTGGGCGTTCGCGGAATCATCTTTGCGCTCCTCGCCGTTTACGCCGACGACAGACGAGTGATGCCCGCAATCGTCGCCCAGATCGTCTGGCCAGACAAGAGCGCGGATGCGCATCCCCTCTTCCCGAGTGGAGCGCCCGAAGCCGAGCGCCTTGATGTTGTCGTCATTCGGGGAGTAGCGATCCCCAACATAATGACGTCGCCGTGTCGTCGAGGGTTCGCCATGTCGCTACGCAGCGCACTCGCCCATTGTTTGCTCATCATCGTGGCCCTGTTCGCCCCTTTCGGCCCGCAAGCAGTCCACGCCGAGGCGATGGGCATCGGCATTGAAGGATTCCCCTATCCTTATCCTGTCCATTTCATGCCGATAACGCTCGAGGGCGAGGATTTGCGCCTTGCCTATATGGATGCTCCGCCGGTCGGGCCAGCGAACGGGCGGACAGTCGTCCTGCTGCATGGCCGGAATTTCCCTTCGAGCTATTGGGAGCCGACCATCAAGGCCTTGACCGAGGCGGGTTACCGGGTCGTGGCCCCTGACCAAATCGGCTTCGGCAAGTCATCCAAGCCCACTTTCGCTTACAGTTTTGACGCGATGGCGCGCGCCACCATCGCGCTACTGGATAGTCTGCACGTGGACCGCTTCGATCTGGTCGGGCATTCGATGGGCGGGATGCTGGCGGTCCGGCTGGCGCGCGCCTATGGGTCGCGCATCGACCACCTCGTCTTTTATTCGCCGATCGGCCTCGAGGATTATCGCTTTTATGCGCCGCCAGTGACGGACGAAGAGCTCGCCAAGCGCGAACGCGAGCTGACGGCGGACGGCTACCGCAAACAATTGATGACAAACTATGCGCTGAGCTTGCCGTCGAGCGCGATCGAGCCGTTCGTCCAGTTGCGCGAAGAGATTACGGAGAGCGGCGAATATCCGCGCTGGCTGAAATCGTTCGTCGCTTCCTACCAGATGATCTATTCCCAGCCGGTGGCGCACGAGATTCCGCTCATCGATCGGCCGACCCTGTTCATCATGGGCGCCAACGACCACAACGCGCCAGGGCGCCCGTTCGCGCCGCCCGAATTGCGCGCCAAAATGGGCAAAAACGCCGATCTCGCGCAAACACTAGCGGCGCGCATGCCGAACGCGAAAGTGAAGGTCTTCGAGGGCGTCGGCCATCTCGGCCATCTCGAAGCGACTCAGGCCTTCAACGAGACGCTTCTGAGCTTCCTCACCCGATAAGCCGGACTTGGGGGGCGCCAAGCATCGGCCTGTGCGGCTCTGGTAGGCGGCCTCAAGCTTGACGACCAGGCGCCGGCCCTGTGGAATGGCGCCGCGTCGGATGAATTCCGCGCGCGGCAGGGAGGAAATATGCCCGCATCGATGGAGCAGCGCGCAGTCGGAGCGGCTTGGACAATGCCGGCCTACGCCAGCAGCGATAGAAGCGCGCCGCAAGCCGTCGCCGGTCAAGCGAGGGCGGTGAACTGGCGATCCGCATGAGGGTGGGCCATGCGCCGGACAAAAGCCTGCTCGATCCGATCGAAACGGCCTCGCTCGACGAGATCGCCGCTCTGCAGACGCGCCGGCTCGCGGTTACGCTGAGGCGCGTCTATGAGGACGTCCCCGCAATGCGGGCCAAGTTCGATCAGCACGGCGTTCATCCGGATGACTTCGGCGCCTTGGACGATCTGAAGCGCTTTCCGTTCACCGCCAAGTCGGACCTCAGAGCCAATTATCCGTTCGGTCTTTTGGCCGTGTCGAAGGATCAGCTGGCGCGTGTCCATGCATCGTCCGGCACGACCGGAAAGCCGACGGTGGTCGGCTATACCCGCGATGATCTCTCAATGTGGAGCGATATGGTGGCGCGGACGATCCGCGCCGCAGGCGGGCGCGCAGGCATGATGGCCCATAACGCCTATGGCTACGGCCTCTTCACTGGCGGGCTCGGGTATCACTACGGCGCCGAACGGCTTGGCTGCGCGCTCGTGCCTATTTCCGGCGGCATGACTGAAAGGCAGGTCCAGCTGATCAACGATTTTGCGCCCGACATCCTGTTCGCAACTCCGTCCTACGCTTTGAGCCTCGTCGACGAGTTCCGTGCTCAGGGGCTCGACCCGCGCCGTTGTTCTTTGAAGCTCGGCAGTTTCGGCGCAGAGCCTTGGACCAATGCGATGCGCATCGAACTCGAAGACGCCTTCGACATGGACGCGCTCGACAGCTACGGCCTGTCCGAAGTGATCGGGCCTGGCGTCGCCGGCGAATGCGTGGAGTCAAAGGACGGCCTCCACATTTGGGAGGATCATTTCTATCCCGAGATTGTCGACCCGGCGACCGGCGCCGTGCTGCCCGACGGCGCCTTCGGCGAGATCGTCTTCACTTCGCTCACCAAGGAAGCGATGCCGGTCGTCCGCTACCGGACTGGCGATCTCACGCGCCTCTTGCCTGGCACTGCGCGCTCGATGCGGCGGATGGAAAAGGTTTCGGGCCGAACAGACGACATGATGATCGTTCGCGGCGTCAATGTGTTTCCGACTCAGATCGAAGAACTCATCTTGAGCAATCCCGGCCTCTGCGGGCACTACCAGCTCATTTTGACCCGGGAAGGCCGACTGGACGAGCTAGAGGTTCAAGTCGAGGCGCGATCGCCGTCCGATCTGGATCAGGCCGGCGCGCATGCCGGGAGCGACCTCGCGCATGCGATGAAAGCCCATATCGGCATTACCGCAAAAGTGAGCGTGCTCGCGCCGGGGCGGATTGAACGATCGCTTGGAAAGGCGAAGCGCGTCATCGACAAGAGGCCCAAGGCATGAAGCAGGCGACCGAGTCCGACCTTGCGCAGATGCGCGCAGCCGGCTTGCCTGAGCACGAGACGCAGGAATGGTCCGAGTCCTTCCCGATCACGACGGGCCAGTTTGAATCCGATGCTCGCGAGTACATGGCCTTCTGGGGCCAATCTGCGTCTCTCCTTGGGAGGCTGCCGCCGAAACCCCGGCGGAACCAGGCGGAACGGGCGGCTGCGGAGGCGGTGTTGTCGGACGCGCGCGCTTCTCGCGAATCGTTCCTCGCTTCTCATGTGGAGAATATCTACGATCGCCTGACCGAAAACGGCTCAACGTTCCGGCGCCTCGACGACCTCGTCTACGCGGCGGCGAAGCTTGTTCCTGGATTGGTTCCGATACGAGAGGAGGTCGAGGCCGAGGCGGTTCATCCGCAGCGCGACAAGGATGGCGTCGAGATTGATCAGGGCCTGTTCCTTGCGCACGTGCTTTCGCGTCCGCGCATCGGCGAGCATCTGTGTCACGCCATGCTGCTTCCGCGGCCGGAAAGCGCTGCGCTTATCGCCGAATTCGCGGCTCGCGGCTCGCTCGATCTTGGCGCAGCGCGCCTGACGCGACGCGACAAGGCCGTTCACCTCGACATGATCAATCCACGCTTTCTCAACGCCGAAGACGACACGACCCTTGCTCAGACCGAGATTGCCGTCGATGTGGCGACGCTCGATCGGACGACCGAGATCGCCGTCATGCGCGGTGTCGCAGTGGAGAACGAGAAGTATCGCGGCAAGCGCATCTTCGGCGCGGGCATCAATCTCACTCATCTCTATCTAGGCAAGATCCCATACCTTTGGTTTCTGATCCGCGACCTTGGCTACGTGCATAAGCTCTTACGCGGCGTCGCTACGCCCGACAGCACGCCTGACGACGTGAACGGGCGCGGGGTCGAAAAGCTATGGGTCGCCGCGCTCGATACGTTCGCTATCGGCGGCCATTGCCAGGCGCTGTTGTGCATGGACTACGTTCTGGCGGCGTCGGATTCTTTCCTGTCCTTGCCGGCGCGCAAGGAGGGAATCATTCCCGGCTTTGCGAATTTGCGTCTGCCGCGCTTCGTTGGCGATCGCATCGCACGAGAGGCCATCCTCTACGAGCGCAAACTGAAGTGCGACAGCGCGGAGGGGCGTCTGATCTGCGACGAGATCGCGCCCGCCGCGGAGATGGACGCCGCCGTCGACCGCGTCGTCGATGGGCTTACAAGCGCCGGAGCAGTCAGCGCCATCGGCAACCGTCGCGCCTTCAGAGTTGGCCAAGAATCGCTCGATCTGTTTCGGCGCTACGCCTCCGTTTACGCCCGAGAGCAGGCCTATTGCCACTTCAGCCCGGCGCTGATCGCCAATCTCGAGCGCAACTGGGACGCAAAGAACAGAAAGATCTGAGGCCGGCCGGCCAAAGCGGGTTGGTCCGGCCCTGGCGCTTGACGATCCGCGCCTGCGCCTGCGAGATGATCCGACAACCGAATTTTTGGGGAGGAGACATGCCGAGATTGACCGAGCCCGGCGCGATCCGCGCACGCCTCTCGGCCGTTCGCCGATGCTGCGCGACGCCGGCGCTCCTTCTCATGGCCGCTCTGGCGCTCGGCATCGCCGTCCCCGCCTTCGCTGAAGACAAGGAGGTCGATCTCAGGCTCTCGCTCTGGGTCCCCCCGGCGCACCCGCTAACCGGCGCGGCCAAGGCATGGGCGGAAGACATCGCCAAGGCTTCCAACGGCACGATCAAGATCACGGTCTTTCCATCCGAACAGCTCGGCAAGGCGTTCGATCATTACGACATGGCGCGCGACGACATCGCCGACATCACTTACGTCAACCCCGGCTATCAGCCCGGCCGTTTCCCGATCATCGCCATCGGCCAGATGCCGTTCACTTTCGGCGACGCACGCAAGGGCACTGCGGCGCTCAACTCCTGGTATCGCAAATATGCGGCGACCGAGATGAAGGATACGCATTTCTGCTTCGCCTTCATCCACGATCCCGGGACCCTGCATTCAGCCCGCAAGAAGGTCGTTCTGCCGCAGGATCTGAGCGGCATGAAGGTGCGCCCGGCGCAGAGCACGATCGCCGAGCTTGTGACCCGGCTCGGCGGCACCAACGTGCAGGCCTCGGCGCCTGAGGCGCGCGAGGTTCTCGAGCGCGGCGTCGCCGACGCGATCACGTTCCCCTGGGGCTCGCTCTATCTGTTCGGCATCGACAAGGTGGTCAAATACCACATCGATGCGCCACTCTACACGACGGTGTTCACCTTCTCGATGAACAAGGACAAATATGAATCGCTGAGCCCGGCGCAGAAAAAGGTCATGGACGACCATTGCACGACCGACTGGGCGGTGAAGATCGCCGGCCCCTGGGGCGATTTCGAAGCCGCCGGCCGCGACAAGATGAGAGCCGATCCCGCTCATCACGACGTCTACAAGCTTACCCCCGACCAGACGGCCGCGTGGCGGGCGACGGTCAAGCCGCTCGAGGCGAACTGGGCCCAGGCGGTGAAGCAGGCGGGCGCCGATCCGGACGCCGCGCTCGCCGAACTCAAGGCGGCAATCGCCAAATACGGCGCCGGTCCATGACCTTGTCCGCGCGCCCGCGGCGCCCGGGCGTCACGACGCAATGCGATGGACCGGTTCATCGACGGCATCGAGCTTGCCGCGGCCGCGTTCATCGGCATTGTCGCGATCGACATTTTCGTCTCCGTGCTGCTCCGCTATCTCTTCGCCACGTCGATTCCCAATTCTTATGATTTCGGCCGCCTGCTGCTCGGTATCCTCATCTTCTGGGGCATCGCGGCGACCAGCTATCGCGGCGGCCACATTACGGTCGACCTCGTATGGGCCGCGGCGGGGCCACGGGGAAAGCGGGCGATCGACGTCTTCGCAACGCTCGTGCTTTTGTTCGTCGTCACCGTCCAGACAGCGATGCTGTTCGACAAGGTGCGTTCGACCCGGGCCGACCATGTCCTGACCTACGATCTTCACCTGCCGACCTGGCCGTTCTTCGCCGTCGCCTGGGCGGGCGACGTCTCCGCCGTCATTCTCATTGCGGTGCGCACCTGGCGGCTCATCTTCCACCCCGAGAAGCTCAATCCCGATCCGATCGCCAAGGCGGTCGAATGAGGGGTGGGCGATGAGTTCCGATGCGGCGGCCGGGCTCGGCTTCATCGCGTTGTTCGGACTGATTCTGCTCCGCGTTCCGGTCGGAATGGCGATGGGGCTGGTCGGCGTGGCCGGCTACGCCTCGATCGTCGGGCTCGAGCCGGCGCTGAAGATGGTCGGGCAGATCTCGATGCGAACGGTCACCGACTACACGTTCGGCGTCATCCCGATGTTCCTGCTCATGGGCGCGTTCGTGTCGGCTTCGGGCATGAGCCGCGAATTGTTCCGGGCGGCCAACAGCTTCATCGGCCATCGGCGGGGCGGCCTCGGTTTGGCGACGATCGCGGCTTGCGCCGGCTTCGCGGCGATCAGCGGCTCGTCGGTCGCGACCGCCGCAACCTTCGCGACCGTCGCCTATCCCGAGATGCGGCGGTACGACTATCCGCAATCCTTCGCTGCGGGGGTCATCGCGGCCGGCGGCACGCTCGGGGCCATCTTTCCGCCCTCGACGGTGCTCGCCGTCTATGGCCTGATCACGCAGCAGGACATCGGCAAGCTGTTCATCGCCGGCATCCTTCCGGGCCTGCTCGCGGTCACGATGTACATGCTGACGATCGCGGCAATCGGCCTTTCGCGCCCGGGGTTTCTACCAGTCGGCCCGCCCAGCAGCTGGAGCGAGCGGCTTCGGTCGCTGCGCGACGTCTGGGCCTCGCTCGCGCTGTTCGTGTTCGTGATCGGCGGGCTTTACGGCGGTCTGTTCACCCCGACCGAGGCGGGCGGAGTGGGCGCGTGCGGCGCGTTCCTGATCTCGGTCGCGCGAGGAAAACTCAAACCCGCCGGCGTTCTCGCAGCGCTGTTGCAGGCGACGCGCACCGCCGCCGCCGTGTTTACCGTTCTCATCGGCGCGCTCTTGTTCGGCTATTTCCTCACCGTCACCGAGGTCCCGCAAAAACTGACCGAATTCATGACCGGGCTTGGCGTTGGCCGTTACGGCGTGCTGGCGCTCATCATGCTGATGTATCTCGCGCTTGGCTGTCTCATGGACGCCATGGCGATGATCATCCTGACCGTGCCGATCGTCTTCCCGGTCGTGACGGCGCTCGGCTTCGACCCGATCTGGTTTGGGATCATCATCGTCATGACGGTCGAGCTCGGCCTGATCCATCCGCCCGTCGGCATGAACGTCTTTGTCATCAAGACCGCAGTCAAGGACATAAGCTTTGCCACCATCTTCAAGGGTGTTCTGCCGTTTATCGCGACCGACATGGTGCGGCTCGTTATCTTGATCGCGTTTCCGTCCATTGCGCTCTATTTGCCGAGCATGATGTAAGATAAATTCGACCCAATCCAAGAAAAGGACAGTTAGACAATGGCTCGCAAGCGCCCGGAAGACCTTCGCTCTCATCGCTGGTATGGCGTGAATGATCTGCGCTCTTTCGGCCATCGCTCGCGCACCGCGCAAATGGGCTACGACCGCTCCGATTACTCCGGCAAGCCGGTGATCGGGATTATCAACACCTGGAGCGACATCAACGCTTGCCACACCCACTTCAAGCAGCGGGTCGAGGAGGTGAAGCGGGGCGTGTGGGAGGCGGGTGGATTTCCGGTCGAATTGCCGGCGATGACGCTTTCCGAACCGTTCCAGAAGCCGACGACCATGATGTATCGCAACTTTCTGGCGATGGAGGCCGAGGAGGCGCTGCGCTCCTATCCAGCCGACGGCGCGGTGCTGATGGGCGGCTGCGACAAGACCACCCCAGCGCTGCTCATGGGCGCGATCTCGATAAATCTCCCAGCGATCTTCATGCCGGCGGGCCCGATGTTGCGCGGCTCGTGGCGCGGCGCGGCGCTCGGATCGGGCAGCGACGTGTGGAAATACTGGGCGGAGCTGCGCGCCGGCACGATCAACGAAAAAGACTGGGAGGAGATCGAACACGGCATCGCGCGCTCCCCCGGTCATTGCATGACGATGGGAACCGCTTCGACAATGACCAGCGCCGCCGAGGCGCTCGGCATGACATTGCCGGGCGCAGCCTCGATCCCAGCAGCCGATTCGCGGCACGCGGTAATGGCGACGATGACCGGCAAGCGCATCGTGGACATGGTCTGGGAGGACCTCAAGCCTTCAGACCTGATCACCCAAGAATCCATCCACAACGCAGTCTCCGCGGTCCTCGCGATCGGCGGGTCTACGAACGCAGTCGTGCACCTGATCGCCCTCGCGCGCCGCGCTGGTCTTGAGCTCGACATGGAGGCGTTCGATCGGGTTGCGCGGGAGACGCCGCTGCTCGCGAACATCCGGCCCTCCGGGGCCTATCTCATGGAGGATTTTTTCTATGCAGGCGGCCTGCCTGCGGTGCTCAAGCAATTGGCGATTGGAGGCCGGCTGAACGTCGACGCGCCCACGGTGAACGGGGCCACAATCGGCGAGAATGTCGAGCGGGCGACAATCTACGACGAAGACGTCATCCGGCCGCTAAATAATCCGTTGGTCGCGTCCGACAGTCTTGCTGTGCTGCGCGGCAATTTGGCTCCCGACGGCGCCATCATCAAGCCGCCGGCGGCCGAGTCCCACTTGCACAAGCATGCGGGGAAGGCGGTCGTGTTCGAAGACTATAACGACATGGCGGCCCGCATCGACGATCCTGATCTCGACGTCGACGAGAACTCGGTCCTGGTGCTGAAGCACGCGGGGCCGATCGGAGCTCCGGGCATGCCGGAATGGGGCCAATTGCCGATCCCGAAGAAGGTGCTGGCCAAAGGAATCCGCGACATGGTTCGCGTCTCCGACGCGCGCATGAGCGGCACCAGTTATGGCGCCTGCGTCCTGCATGTCGCGCCGGAATCCTTCATCGGCGGCCCGCTCGCTCTCGTGCGCGACGGCGACGTCATCGAACTCGACATCCCGGCCCGGCGTCTCAGCATGCAGGTGAGCGAGGAGGAACTCGAGCGGCGCCGCGCGGCCTGGCGGAAGCCGCCGCCGCGCTATCAGCGCGGCTATGGGCGCCTGTTCTCGGAGCACGTCAGTCAGGCGAACGAGGGCTGCGACTTTGATTTTCTCGAGCGCGGCGCGCCGACGCCGGACCCTGAGATCCACTAGGTCCCAGATCGCTTGTGTGGGGCAAGAATCCCAGAGCGGATTGGAGTGGGGTCGAGGCCCACTTGTAGCTCGTAGCTTATCAGTCACAAGACCCAGGCGCTTCTGATCGTCGACCGCGGGCAGGTGGTTGGAATTGTGAGTTTTCGGATCTCATGCGCATCGGAGCGTTCTGACAAACGCCTTCGCCTGCTCGAGAATTCTCGCGGGCGGGCCCTGACAGTTCTTTACGCGTCGAAGCGTTTTCATTGACTTAGGCGCCTTTTTCTGTCCACGAAACTGAAATGGGTTATATTACATAAATAACATGTTATTCTGTCCACGAAACTGAAGGCCCCGCGATGCCGGAACTGCCCGAAGTCGAGACTGTGCGGCGTGGCCTCACGCCCGCAATGCTCGGCGCCCGGATCGACAAGGTCGAGTTGCGCCGGGCGGACATTCGCTTCCCCTTCCCCCCTGCCTTCGCCAAGAGGCTCACCGGCCAGCGCATCGTCGACGTCAAGCGTCGGGCCAAATATCTCCTATTCCAGTTGAACGGCGGCGAGACGCTCATTGCGCACCTAGGCATGTCCGGCTCGTTCCGGATGGAAAAGACCGCGGTTTCAACGCCCGGCAGGTTCCATCACGAGCGTTCAAAGGATCCAAAGCACGATCACGTCGTTTTCGTCCTCGATAATGGATGGATCGTCACCTACAACGACCCTCGACGCTTCGGTTTTATGGATCTCGCGCCGACTGAGACGTTGGAGCAGCACCCCAGGATGCGCGAACTCGGGACCGAGCCGCTAGCGCCGGAGTTCGATGCCACACGGCTGGCTGCGCTGTTCGCCGGCTCGCGCGCGCCGCTGAAATCAGCTCTGCTCGACCAAAAGCGGATCGCTGGCCTAGGCAATATCTATGTATGCGAGGCTCTGTTCCGCGCCCGTTTGGCTCCGTCCAGGCCGGCGAGCGTTCTGGCGAATGCGCGCGGCGCTCCCACCAAGGCCGCCAATGCCGTTTCGGGGGCTATTCGGGCCGTGCTCGAGGAGGCCGTCGAAGCCGGCGGCTCGACACTGCGCGATCATCGGCAAGCCAATGGGGAGCTGGGTTATTTCCAGCACGTCTTCAAGGTCTACGATCGCGAAGGGTCGCCATGTGAGCGGGAGGGCTGTGGCGGAATCATCGCCAGGATCACCCAGTCTGGGCGCTCGACGTTCTACTGCCCCAAATGCCAGCGCTAACCGCGTCTAGCGGGGACCCGCAATCATTGACAAGGCCGAGCCCGCCTCCTATCTCACCAAGAATTCCGTTTAGCTGCGCGAAAATGGGCGATTTGTAGCCTTTTTCGCGCTTTTTATTGTTGCCGCCATCGTCCGCGCCGCCGTTGCTCGTTCGGCCGGGCAAAGAAGCGGAAACCCGCTTCGGGCGGCGGGGTAGGAAAGGTCGAAAATGCTCGGCGCGTTTAAGTTCGACTCCCTCATGAAGCGGATCTTTGGCTCGTCCAACGACCGCCGACTCAAGGGCTACCGGCCGCAAGTCGCCGCCATAAATGCGCTGGAGCCCGAGTTCGCCGCTCTAAGTGACGATCAACTGCGCGCGAAGACAGAAGAGTTGCGCGCTGAACTCAAGGCCGGCAAGGCGCTCAACGATCTCATTCCGCCAGCCTTCGCCGCCGTGCGTGAAGCCGCCAAGCGGACTCTCAAGCAGCGTCACTTCGATGTCCAGCTCATGGGCGGGCTGGTGCTGCACGAGGGCGCGATTGCCGAAATGCGCACCGGCGAGGGCAAGACGCTTGTTGCTACTAGCGCGGTCTATCTGAACGCGCTCGCGGGAGAGGGTGTCCACGTCGTTACGGTCAATGACTACCTCGCCCGCCGAGACGCGGAGTGGATGGGTCAGATTTACCAGTTCCTCGGCATGACTGTCGGCGTTATCGTGCATGGCCTGGACGACGATCAGCGCCGACAAGCCTACGCCGCGGATGTCACCTACGGCACGAACAACGAGTTCGGCTTCGACTACCTGCGCGACAATATGAAGTACGACATGGCGCAGATGGTCCAGCGCGGCCACGCCTTCGCGATCGTCGACGAAGTCGATTCAATCCTGGTTGACGAGGCGCGCACCCCGCTCATCATCTCAGGCCCGTCTGAAGACCGCTCCGGTCTCTATGTTTCGGTCAATGCGATCATACCGGAACTCGCCCGCGAGGAATTCGAGCTCGACGAGAAGCAACGCACCGTCAACCTGACTGATGCGGGGAACGAGCACGCTGAAGCCCTTCTGCGCTCCGCCGGCGTGATGAAGGAGGGGTCGCTCTACGAGGCGTCAAACGCGACGCTCGTCCACCATCTCAATCAGGCGGCGCGGGCTCACAAGCTGTTCCAACGCGACAAGGATTATATCGTCCGCAATGACGAAGTCGTGATCGTCGACGAGTTCACGGGACGCATGATGCCCGGGCGCCGTTACTCTGAGGGGTTGCATCAGGCGCTCGAGGCGAAGGAGGGCGTGACGGTCCAGCCCGAGAACGTCACGCTGGCTTCGATCACCTTTCAAAACTATTTCCGTCTCTACAAGAAGCTTGCCGGAATGACCGGCACCGCCGCGACTGAAGCGGACGAGTTCGCGGAGATCTACAAGCTTATCGTCGTCGAGATTCCCACACACCGGCCGATCTCGCGTCTTGATGAGGATGATGAAGTCTATCGTACGACCAACGAAAAAATGCGCGCTGTGGTGCGTGAGATCGAAGCCGCCAACGCGCAACTGCAGCCGATGCTGGTGGGCACGACATCGATTGAAAAATCCGAGCAGCTTGGCGAGGAGCTTGAGCGGCAAGGGTATAAAAAGATTGATTTCGCTCAGTCCGACGCATTGAAGGCGCTCTATGCCGCGGCCCGCGCCGGCAAGCCGTCAAAGAATTTCGCGATTCTGAATGCCCGCCACCACGAGCAGGAAGCATTTATCATTGCGGAAGCGGGGGTTCCTGGCGCGATCACGATCGCAACCAACATGGCCGGGCGCGGGACGGACATTCAGCTCGGCGGCAACGTCGAGATGCGGGTCCGGCAGGAGATTGACCCCCTCGCGCAGCAGGAGCAGCGCGAGGCCCATGAGGCGTCAATCCGGGCGGAAGTCGCCGCCTTCAAACAGAAGGCGATCGACGCCGGCGGCCTCTACATTATCGGCACAGAGCGGCACGAGAGCCGCCGCATCGATAACCAGTTGCGCGGCCGGTCGGGCCGCCAAGGGGACCCAGGCCGCTCGAAATTCTATCTGTCCTTGCAGGACGATCTCATGCGCATTTTCGGAGCGGAGCGCATGGACGCGATGCTCAAGCGTCTCGGCCTTAAAGAGGACGAAGCGATCGTCCATCCGTGGATCAACAAAGCGCTCGAGAAGGCGCAGCAGAAGGTCGAGGCGCGAAACTTCGACATGCGCAAGAACATTCTCAAATTTGACAATGTGATGAACGACCAGCGCAAAGTCATATTCGAAGACCGGCGCAGGATGATGGCGTCGGAATCGCTCAAGTCGACGATCGAGGATATGCGCACCGGCGTGATCGACGACATCGTCGCCAAGCATATCCCGCACGACGCTTATCCCGAGGCCTGGGACATTGCAGGGCTGAAAAGCGAGGTCCTGAACAAGCTGAGCCTCGATCTTCCGGTCGACGGATGGGCCAAGGAGGAGGGCATTGCCGACGAAGAGGTCGCGGCCAGGCTCCATAAGGCGGCCGAGGACGCTTACACGCAGCGCATTGAGCGCAACACGCCCGACGTTATGCGATATATCGAGAAGCAGGTGATCCTGCAGTCACTTGATCATTTGTGGCGCGAGCATCTCGTCACGCTCGATCATCTACGCCAGGTCATCGGCTGGCGTGGCATGGCGCAGCGCGATCCTTTGAACGAGTACAAATCTGAAGCTTTCGATCTGTTCCGAGAATTGATCACCCAGTGGCACGAAGGCGTGATCGCGCAAATTTCGCGGGTCGAGGTGCGATTCCAGCAACCCGAGCCCGAGCCGCCGCCAATGCAATATCAACACATCGATCCCGCAACCCGCGAAAACGAATATTCATTCGCTCCGCTCTCCGCTTCGGCGGAAGCAGGTCTTCTGACGGCGACGGCCGGCATAGCTGAGGTCGATCGCGACCCGAAGAATCCTGCGACCTGGGGCCGGGTCGGTCGAAATGAACAGTGTCCATGCGGTTCGGGCAAAAAATACAAACACTGCCACGGCCAGGTTGCTTGACGAACAGCCTCAATCTCGAGGCTTCCACCGCACGCTCCGAGGCTCTCGGGAGCCTCGAGAAAGCGTTTCAAATCGCCGGAATTGAAAACCCGGCGCGAGAGGCGCGCATCAGCCTTTGCGCTGCTTCGGGCATCTCGCCCGTTGCATTGATCGTCGACCCGAGGGAGCCGCTCGGGTCTGCGGCTTCAAAAGTTCAAGAAGTCGCCGCGCGGCGCGCAACTGGCGAACCCTTGTCGAGGATCCTTGGCAAACGGGAATTCTGGGGCCTCTCGTTCGCCATTACGCGACATGTGTTGGATCCGCGGCCGGAAACGGAAACGATCGTCGAAGCTGCGCTCTCGATTTTGAACGATCGTCGTGAGGACCCACTGAATATCCTCGACCTTGGCGTGGGCTGTGGCGCGCTGTTGTGCGCGCTGTTGACCGAATTCGGCGGCGCGCGCGGCGTCGGCGTCGATATTTCAGCCGATGCAGCAGTCGTTGCGCAAAGCAATCTTCAGGCGTGTTGCCTGTCTCTCAGGGCCGAGATTCGAGTTGGCGACTGGACGAGTGGCCTCGAAGGGCGATTTGACCTGATCGTCTCGAACCCGCCCTATATTGCCACCGCTGACCTCGCAGGGCTGCCGCGCGAGGTCCGTGACTTCGATCCTTGGCTTGCGCTGGACGGCGGAATTGACGGACTCGACGCCTACCGACGCATCCTGCCGGAATCGACGCGTTTGCTTGCGCCGGGCGGTTGGCTCCTCACGGAACTCGGCGCGGGTCAGGCGACCGAGGTGAGCGCAATCGCGAACCAATGTGGCTTTAGCGACGTCAAGACCTACCAGGATCTTGCTTGCGTCGATCGCGTGGTGGCCGTTCGGCCTTAAGCCGATTCGCGCCGTGCGGCGCGGTCCTAAAATGGAAGACGCGGCCGAGGGGGGGCGGCCGCGTCTTCTCTTCTCCGAGGACTAATGACCCCGGGACTACTCGGCGCCGTCGCGATCGTGTTCGCCCATGCGATGGTGCATCATGTCCATGGCGAACCGAGACCGCTCCGGCATCAGCATGCGTCCAAGCATGCCAAACTTGTGTTTCTGCGACTCGTCTAGGCTGTCATACAGGGGCTTGGCGGCGTCGGCGATCTTCTTGACGTTTGTCGCGCCCTGCGACAAACGGTCAGACATGGCTTCAAGACGATCGACGGGCGATATGCGCTCGCCATGTGCGAGCGTTCGCATCATCTCGCCCATGGCGTCCATACGTGACTTGTCGGCGTCCTTGACGGCGGATTCGAACGGGTTCCAGAGCTTTTCCTGATCAGCCGTCAGTCAAGGCCCGCCTTCATACCGGCGAGCTTGGCGTCCAGCATCGTCTCGCGATCGGCCGCCCAGTGCTGCATGCGCTCCGCACGCGAGGATTGCTGATCGCCTTCCGCAGCCAGCGCAAAAACCGGCGCGGAAACGAAACCTACCAAAAGCGCTGCAAGGAGTGTGCGTTTCGTCATCCCTGTCCTCGTCCACAGATGCTGACTTCTCCCGACATGAATTTCAAATGAACTCGGCGTAATGAAGGCGTTTGCGCGTCGGCAGCAATTTGTGGTTAGCGGGCGCTTAACCCCGCGGCTGTTGCCTGAAGCGGCGCGCCCTTTTTCTTACGGGAGCAGGAATGAACGAATCTGTGCTGACTAAGCTTTCCGGTCGTCTAGCAGAAAACGGACGAGCGTTGTGCGCCTGGGTCACGATGAACGACCCGGCCGTCGCTGAGACACTGGCGCGCGAAGCTTTCGACGCGGTGGCGCTCGATATGCAGCACGGCGCGATCGATTTCGCCAGCGCCATGCGCTCGATTTTGAGCGTCGCGCTTGCCGGCAAACCGACGATCGCTCGCGTGCCAATCGGGGAATTTGCTCTCGCCGGCCAGCTCCTAGACGCCGGAGCTTGCGGAATCCTAGCGCCGATGATCAATAGCGGCGATGATGCGCGCCGCTTAGTCGACTTCGTCAAATTCCCGCCGCTCGGCCAGCGCTCATGGGGCCCGCGCGCCGCGCTGCCGCTAAGCGGCCTGGACGCTCCCGCCTATCTTAAGGCGGCCAATGCGATGACCCACGCAATCGCGATGATCGAGACCCGCGCCGCGCTAGACGCGCTCGACGATATTCTGAGCGTGGAAGGTTTGGATGGCGTGTACGTCGGGCCTTCGGATCTTTCAATCGCCTTGACCGATGGGGCAAGCCTCGAGCCGCGCGGGGCCGCCGTCATGAGCGAGGCGCGGCGCGTCGTTGAGCGCGCCAAGGCGCACGGAAAATACGCCGCGATGTTCTGTTTCGACGGCGCCGACGCACGGGCGATGCAGGCGCTGGGCTTTCAGCTGTGCACCATCTCCAGCGACCAGACGCTGTTGCGCGCCATGGCGCGGCGCGAACTCGCCGAAGCACGGTGGCGAGGACCCGCCGCCACTGGAAAAATCGCCTTGAACGCCAATATATTGTAAACGCCGACCTAGCTGCACACGAGCGCCGCGGCGGGATCGGTTTGACGGCGGCGAACCCTCGTTAACACGTGCATTTGCGGGCATGACAGGCTAGGGTGGCGAAATCACGAATCGCGGTGTCGGCCACCGATTTTGCCGATCACGAAAAGGCTCTGATTTTGGACCAAGAGGGCAAGGACCTGGCCAACGACGCCAAGGCCGCCATCGAAAGCTATGGCGCGGATTCGATCAAGGTGTTGCGTGGCTTAGACGCCGTCCGCAAGCGGCCTGGCATGTACATCGGCGACACCGACGATGGCTCCGGCCTCCACCACATGATCTACGAGGTGGTCGACAACGCCATCGATGAGGCGCTAGCCGGGCACGCAAAGCTTGTGACCGTGACCCTCAACGCCGACGGTTCGTGCACCGTCACCGACGACGGGCGCGGCGTTCCGACCGGTATTCACGACGAAGAGGGCGTGTCGGCCGCCGAAGTCATCATGACCCAGCTGCATGCGGGCGGCAAATTCGACCAGAACTCCTACAAGGTCTCGGGCGGCCTGCACGGAGTTGGCGTTTCCGTGGTCAATGCCTTGTCAACGCGGCTCGTCCTGCGCATCTGGCGCGACGGCCTCGAACACGTCATCGAATTCGCGGGCGGCGACGCTGTCGCGCCGCTTAAGGTGGTCGGACCCGCGCCAAGCGCGGACGGCAAACCGAAGCGCGGCACCGAAGTCACGTTCACGCCCTCGCCCGAAACCTTCACCATGGTCGAGTTCGACTACGCGACCATTGAGCATCGCCTGCGGGAGCTCGCGTTCCTCAATTCAGGCGTCCGGATCATATTGAGCGACCTGCGCCACGCCGAACCCAAGCGCGAAGAGCTCTTCTACGAGGGTGGCCTCGAAGCCTTCGTGCGCTACCTCGACCGCGCCAAAACCGCGCTGCTTGATAAGCCCATCCTCATCAAGGGCGAGCGCGACAATATCGGCGTCGAAGTCGCTATGTGGTGGAACGACAGCTACCACGAGAATGTGCTCCCCTTCACCAACAACATCCCCCAGCGGGATGGCGGCACACATCTCATTGGCTTGCGCAGCGGGCTCACGCGTCAGTTGGTGGGCTATGCCGAAAGCTCGGGGCTCCTCAAGAAGGAAAAGGTCGACCTTACTGGCGAAGACACCCGCGAGGGCCTGACTTGCGTGCTCAGCATCAAATGCCCGGACCCGAAATTCTCCTCCCAGACGAAGGACAAGCTGGTCTCCTCCGAGGTCCGCCCGGTCGTCGAGGGCCTGGTCAACGAACTCCTGTCGCAATGGTTCGAGGAGCATCCGCAGGACGCGCGGGTGGTTGTGGGCAAGGTGATCGAGGCGGCGCAGGCGCGCGAAGCCGCGCGCAAAGCGCGCGAGCTTACGCGCCGCAAGGGCGCCCTCGACATCGCGAGCCTGCCTGGCAAGCTCGCCGACTGTCAGGAGCGGGACCCGGCCAAGTCCGAAATCTTCATCGTCGAGGGCGATTCGGCTGGCGGAACCGCCAAGCAGGGCCGCAACCGTGAGTTCCAGGCGGTTCTGCCGTTGCGCGGCAAGATCCTCAATGTCGAGCGCGCCCGCTTCGACAAGATGCTGGGAAGCGAACAGATCGGCACCTTGATCACAGCGCTTGGCGCCGGCATTGGGCGCGACGACTTCAACCTCGAGAAGCTGCGCTATCACAAGATCATCATCATGACAGACGCGGACGTCGACGGCTCGCACATCCGCACCCTTTTGCTGACCTTTTTCTTCCGGCAGATGCGCGCGATCATCGAGGCGGGGCATCTGTTCATTGCGCAGCCGCCGCTGTTCAAGGTTAAGCGCGGCCAGTCGGAGCAATATCTCAAAGACGAGCGGGCGCTCGAGGATTATCTGGTCGAGGCTGGGCTTGATGGCGCGACGCTGACGCTCGGCAATGGCGAAGCCCGCGCAGGCGCTGACTTACGCTCGCTAGTCGAGGAGGCGCGCGCCCTGCGCCGGCAGCTCGACGGCTTGCACTCGCGTTATAACCGCGCCCTGGCCGAACAAGCTGCACTCTCTGGCGCCCTCAGGCCTTTAAGCAGCGCCGACGATCCGGAGGGCGAGGCGCGCGCGCTGCTGCTTGCTGAGCGCATGAACGCCATCGCCGAAGAGACCGAGCGTGGCTGGAGCGGCCGATTCGAGGCGAACGGTTATATGTTGACGCGGGAAGTTCGGGGCGTCCGCCAAGCGGCCGCGCTCGACTCAGGCTTGCTTGCTTCGGCCGACGCGCGCCGCCTCGACGAGCATGCGCGGGCGCTCACTGAGGCTTTCGCCCAGCCGGCGAGTTTTGCGCGGCGCGGCGACACGACGACCGTCTCCGGTCCCTCGGAGCTGCTCGAGGCGGTCAACGCTGCCGGCCGCAAGGGCGTGGCCTTCCAGCGTTATAAGGGCCTCGGAGAGATGAACAAGGACCAGCTCTGGGAGACGACGCTCGACCGCGAGGCCCGCACGCTTTTGCAGGTCAAGATCCGGGAGGTCGACGAGGCCGACGACATCTTCGTCAAGCTGATGGGCGACATCGTCGAGCCGCGGCGCGAGTTCATCCAGGACAATGCGCTGAGCGTGGCGAACCTGGACGTGTGAGGACGCGGGCCGCTCCCTCTCGGCCCTATTGCCTTGCTCGTTGAGCCGCGAGCGGGCGCGACGTGGCCGGGTCCATCCCATTTGGGTTCTCTTGGCTTGTGGCCGTTTCGCTGCGAAAACTCCCGCTCAGAGGTGTTGGATTAGCTTGGATTTCCTTGGATTCTCTCGTCCGAATCGAGACTTTTCAATGGGTTACGCGGACAAAACCACGAAAATTTTTTCTTCGCGGTTTCTCCCCTGAATTGGCGGCGTCGGAATAGGAACTGACGGTCTTGGCGCGCAGAAATGCAGAATTGTTCATGCGGCAAGCTTAACTTGTCTTCTGATTTTCTGCAATGATTTGTTGTCAGAAGGAGAAAGCGTTCGAGGCCTCGCGAACGGCGAACCTGCTCACGGCCGAAGATCGAGCATGGGCTGCGTGTCCTTCGGATAGGTTAGTCTCCCATCTGGCTCGACCCGGGCTTCGGGCGTCAAACGCGCTTGCTCGACGTGACCAGGCCCGAGGATGTGGAGCACCTCTTCGCCCGCGGCGATCAGATAGTCCGCAATGATCCGCCGATGGCATCGCCACCAAAGGCTTTCCGCGCACATGACGGTCGAGCGCGCTCGGTGACCAAGCGCGCGCAGTCTCTCAACGCCTGAGCGGAACTCCTCGCTCAGCGCGTAGTCGGCATAGTTGTGAAAGCTTGCGTTCTCCCAGAAGGCGTTGGCGTCGGCGGATATTCCAGGCTGCTTTTTGCGCAATCCGCCGAGCGCCGGACAATGCTCATACGCGATACCATGCCCAGCGAGAGAAGCCGGCAAAGTCTCGCGGTTAAACTGCGGGTTGGTCCGCGAGCGCGGAACGGTCCGCACGTCGACGACGAGCTTGATGTCCGCAGTCGCCAGGAGCGCCACAAGCTCCTCGATCGGGCGAGTGGAATGTCCAATGGTGAAGAATGGGCTGGACATATTTTTAGGCGGCCCCTCTGTTGCTATCTCGATGTCGCCGCCCCCTCATTGACGCGTCTTTGCGGGCCAAGTCGCCGCGCGCTTGCGCGAACGCAGGAACGGCGATGAGCTCACTAGACCGAACCCCGGAGAAGCTCCATGCGCCAGTTCGCCCTCGCTGCGTTCATCGTCTGCGTCGCGCTGCCCTCTTTCGCCGCTGAGCGATGGGAGACTTTGCCGCCGACCCCGGCGCCGATCGCCACGGACCGCAGCGGCGAGGTCGAAGCGAACGGCATCAAGATCCACTATGCGATCTACGGCAAGGGCTCGCCCGTGATCTTCCTGCACGGCGGCCTCGCCAATACCGACTATTGGGGCAACCAGGTTCCAGTCGTCGCCGCGCATCATACCGTGATCCTGATGGACAGTCGCGGCCATGGCCGCACCACTCGTGATGCGCGCCCTTACGGCTATGACCTCATGGCCGACGATGTCGTGGCGCTCATGGATGTCCTGAAGATCCCGAAGGCCGACATCGTCGGCTGGAGCGACGGCGGCATCCTCGGCATCGACCTAGCGATGCGCCACAAGGATCGCGTCGGCAAGGTGTTCGCCTTCGCCGCCAACACGGTCACATCTGGCGTGGTCGAGGGCGTTGAGAAAAATCCAACTTTCGCCGCCTTTATCGGCCGGGCTGGCCATGAATATGCCGAGCATTCCGCGACGCCCAAGCAATACGACGCCTTCGTCGATCAGATCAGCAAAATGTGGGCGGACCAGCCGAACTGGACCGACGATCAGCTCAAGGCGATCGACACGCCCATTCTCGTCGTCGACGGCGACCATGACGAGGCGATCAAGCGAGCCCATACGGAATATATCGCAGCGACCATCCCGCACGCCGGCCTCCTCATCCTGCCGAACGTCAGTCACTTCGCTTTCCTGCAGGACCCGGATCAGTTCAACTTCGCCATCCTGCATTTCCTTGGCGACGAATAAGCGCACGTGGGCATTGCGCTCGGCCGCTCGCGAGTTGACAACCCGAGAGCACACACCAGATAAAGTCGATCGACTTTGCACCGGGGCCGGCCGGTCCTCAATCCTCCAGCTACAAGCAGCAGATCTTTGATGAGCCTCCGCCGGCCACCCAAGTCGGCCAGGCGGCCATCAGCGTCGTTGCGCGTGTTCACCTCGGAGAAACGAACTCAATGCCCACGCTGTTCGACCCCCTGAAGATTGGCGACCTCGAAGTTCCCAACCGCGTTTTCCTCGCGCCGTTGACGCGCAACCGATCGACCGGCCCAGGGAGGGTTCCGAACGTGCTGATGCGCGACTATTACGCGCAGCGCGCTTCCGCCGGACTTATCATCTCCGAGGCGACTTCGGTCGCGCCTGCGGGCGTCGGCTATCCGCACACCCCCGGCGTTTGGTCCGACGAACAGGTCGAGGGCTGGCGCAAGATCGTGCAGGGCGTGCATGGGGCGGGCGGGCGGATGTTTCTCCAGCTCTGGCACGTCGGGCGCATATCCGATCCGGTCTACCATGACGGCGCCCTTCCCGTCGGCCCAAGCGCGATTGCGCCAAAGGGCAATGTGAGCCTTCTGCGCCCGCAGCGCGCTTATGTCGCGCCCCGGGCGCTCAACACCGAGGAGCTTGCGGGCGTCGTCGAGGCCTACGCCCAAGGCGCCGAGAACGCCAAGGCGGCCGGCTTCGACGGCGTCGAGATCCACGGCGCCAACGGCTATCTGCTCGACCAGTTCCTGCAGGACAGTTCGAACAAGCGTGACGACGGCTACGGCGGATCGATCGAGAACCGCGCCCGCCTCCTGCTCGAAGTGACCGACGCTGTCGTCTCTGTCTGGGGTCCGGGGCGGGTCGGCATGCATCTCGCGCCTCGCGGTGACGCCCATGACATGGGCGACAGCAATCTGCCCGCGACCTTCGGCTACGTCGCCCGCGAGCTGGGTAAGCGCAAGATCGCCTTCATCTGCGCCCGCGAATCGACCAAAGCGCCGCGGCTCGGACCCGAGCTCAAGGCGGCGTTCGGCGGCGTCTATGTCGCCAACGAAGGCTTTACGCAGGAGACGGCCGAGGCGGCGATCGAAGCCGGCGAAGCCGACGCGGTCGGCTTCGGCAAGCTCTTCCTCGCCAACCCCGACTTGCCGCGGCGCTTCTCTCTCGGCGCCCCGCTCAACGCGTGGAACGCCGACACTTTCTACAGCGATGGGCCCGTGGGCTACACCGACTATCCTGCGCTCGAGGAACAGGCGGCCGCCGAATAGAGCGGCGAGCGCGGGCGCCTTACGACTTCAGGTGCTCGATCTCCATGAAGGCGTAATCGAACGGATTGGCATTGACCACATTGTGCTCGACGCCCTCCCGGCGCGCGTAAGGGACATGCCGCTTGAGCGTCGTCGTGCGCGAGCCGCCTCCCGGCTCCTCCAGCAGAAGGTCGCCATCGGCCAGCGGGACCACGACATAGTCGGCCTCGTGCCGGTGCCATCCCGTCTCCGCCCCGGGCGCGAACCGCCACTCGGTGACCCGCACATGCGGCTCCGAGATATGGACATGGGGCGCGGCTTTCGCTCGTGATGGCATGGGCGCTCCGGTTCGATCGGCTGCCCATTAAGCGCCCGCCCCGACATCGCGGCAAGGGGGGAGGTCGTGCAGATGCGAGGGCCTTCAAATTCAACCAGCGCGCGAGTATCCTCCAAGCAGGACCAAGCCAGACCAAATTAATCCAAGCAAAATTGGAGAGTCTCCCCCGCGCGCCAACCCAATCACGGCGAAATTGCGACAAACGGCGATAGTGGGATGTTACTTTAGCTCGATCGCACTATACAATCTATACTTTATTTATTAAGGTTTATACTATTGTTAAGGCGCGGGCGCGTTGCTTGCAAGCCCAAGGATTGCGGGGCTTTCCGGGCGCAGCTCCTCGAAGCTTAAATGCGAGGGCGCGGGCGATATGTAGCGCTTTTATCACACGCGGCCAATGCGCAAGGGAGTGCGAAATGGCCAAAGTGGAGGGTGCGGCGCAGCGCCGACAGGCTTCGCAGCGCCCAGCCGCTATCAAATCTACATAGGTAATTCTACCTATACTCTGCTGTGACGCAGATCACAGCTTCGGACGGAGTTTTTGGTTATGATGACTGCACTGATAGCAGCGAAGAGCGTGCGTTAAAGGGACGTTTTTACACGGTTTTGCCATACTTAGGAGGCTGTCATGCGCAGATACGTAGCGGTCATTGTGTTTGGTAATATCCTATTCCTGAATGCAGGCGGAAGTGTTGCCTTGGCGGATGGTGCAAGTTTTCGCTTCACCAACAAAACCTCGGAAACGATCTATTTGAATCTTAATTCCAAATCTCGCCCGCATCGCTGGCCTGACGTCAAAAAGCGCTGGATCCTGAACCCGGGGCAAAAGGGCACCGTAGTGGCGGGAGCCTGCCAACCAGGCGAAAAAATTTGTTATGGTGCCGGCAACCAAAATGGCTCCAGATTTTGGGGGGTGAGCCTGGACGGAAAGAAGGGTTGCGTGAATTGCTGCATTGACTGTGGGGGGTCGCACGGTTGGGGTTTGACGGAGCAGGCTGATCCGCCATCTCACCCTCAAGCCGGCACTATAGACGATGGGCCAGCGCTTGTACCTGTAGACGAGTAATCGAGCCTCTGCCGGGCTCTCGATGCTCGACGGCCGTGGGCGACCCGCGCGCGAGCTAGGCCCTCGAAGGCAATGGATCGAGGCGGATGACGCTCGCTGCGCGACGCTCGGCGGTCATGGGCGAGGCGCTGACGGCGTTGGGCGCATGGGATCGAGCCGCGCATAGCGCTAGTGGTGCGAATGTCTCGCTTGGTACCCTGTCATCCGTTGCCCGTTTCGGAGGACGTGCTCGCCGCGCTCTTGGACTCGGTAACCGTTGTCCCTGTAGAACGGCACAGCCGCCAGGGAGGATTCCGCCTCTAAGTAGGTCGATCCTTGTTCACGCGCGGCCCGCTCAACAGGGAATGGATTTATCATCCCTCGTGGACGATCCACGCCATCCGGACGGACCCGCCAGTCGGACTCCGCCAAACGCCAAAAGGCGTGACCGGCGAGCGGGAGATAAAGCTCGGGATATTCGGTGTCGGGACCGAGCAACAGAACGCCGCAGGCGATCCCGTCGCTCATGAACGCGCCCCGTTGGCCGATCCATTCATTAAAGCCGTAATTTTCGAGGAAGCGCGCGCCGAAATCGGCTTTGCCATAGGTCTGCCGCCAGTCGAGTTCGGTGGCCAGCGCCGCAACGCCTTCGACCAACGCGCGGGTCTGGCGCGCCGCAAAACGCCACAGGCCGTGAAGCGAGGCGACGACCGGAAGCGATCGCCTGCCCATCGGCCGCGCGATCAACTCCCGCCGCCAGTCGTGCAGGAACGCATCGGCATCCGGGGCTGCCGCGAGCAATTCCCGCAACGCGACAACGAGAGAGCGCAAGGACTCTTCGCGCATACACCACTTCGAATTCGACCGTCCGGGTTGGCCGTCAAGGGGGCAAAATGGGAGGGCCAGCCAAAACTTTGCAGGCTGATTTAAAGCCTAAATACGTAGGGAGGACGCATATCGCTTTGCCGTCATTTTGTTTCGTTCATCCATCATTTGACTTGCAAAGAGACGGAGTAAACTCCAGTACAATTTATATGGCTCTTTGTCGTAGCCGATTTTTGTCTTAAACTGCGTGCTCTCAAGGGCTATTATTAAATAATTACCAAAGAAGTAATTGGCTATTTCGGCAGAGATCAAATTTGATTGAACCGAGATCGCAACGATCTCAAAAAATGACGCGAAAGCAACAACTTCCGCATCACCAACGCGTTCGAACTGATCTTCTTGATTTTTGATACTTTCCATCTTGACAATTGCTTCAATGCTTGCTTTGAATTGTTTAGTAGTCCTGAACTCTTTGTGTAGACTATTAAATAAATCGAATTGTTGACGATCAAACTCTCGGTAGAACGACACCAGCCACGACCATAATCCTGCAGACGCAGCAATGAAACCGATACAAGCCGCGACATATGATTTGTCTGTGCTTATCAGGCATTTCAACCGATCGCCTTGGCACTCAATAGTACCCAAATATAATATAAGCGGACCGGCTACGAACATCAATACAGGCAATATGAAAACTATCCAGTGGCGCGCAACCATTTTACCAAGGGGATTGCCGAACCATATCTTCACACGGTCCCAAAGCTTCTTTGTCCAGTCACCTAATTTTTTGTCGGCCATTGTCGCCTCCCAAAGAAGAGCCGGACGCCGGCCTCACTATAAGGCATTCGCGCTGTCTATCCATAGGACGCAGCGTCAACTCGAACCGAGTGGCGCTTGCATTCAACTCCATGCGTGTTTCGATTAACCGTGAGAGACGCGATAAACCCGGAGGGTTCAAAACAAAAAGTACCGCTGCGCCATCGGCAGCTTGTCGGCCGGCTCGCAGACCAGAAGCTCGCCGTCCGCCCTTACGTCATAGGTCTCGGGGTCGATCTCGATCTTCGGCGTCGCGCCATTGTGGATCATGCTCTTCTTGCCGATCTTTCCGCGCGTGTTCTCGACCGCGACCAGGCGCCTTTGCATTTTCAGCTTGCGCTCGAGGCCGCCCGCGAGCGCCGCCTCGGAAACGAAAGTGTACGACGAGCCGTGCAGCGCGCGGCCGTGCGAGCGGAACATCGGCCGGTAGTGGACGGGCTGGGGCGTCGGGATCGAGGCGTTGGGGTCGCCCATCAGCGCCGCGGCGATCGCGCCGCCCTTGATGATGCAATCGGGCTTCACGCCGAAGAAGGCGGGCGTCCAAAGAACCAGATCGGCGAGCTTGCCCTTCTCGACCGAGCCGACATGCTTCGAGACGCCATGGGCGATGGCGGGATTGATGGTGTATTTCGCGATGTAGCGCTTGGCGCGCGCATTGTCGTTGCGGGGTCCGTCGCCTTCGAGGGCGCCCACGCTGGCGCTTCATCTTGTCGGCCGTCTGCCAGGTGCGGATGATGACCTCGCCGACCCGGCCCATGGCCTGGCTGTCGCTCGACATCATCGAGAGGGCGCCCAGATCATGCAGGATGTCCTCAGCCGCGATCGTCTCCTTGCGGATGCGGCTTTCGGCGAAGGCGAGGTCCTCGGGAATGCTCTGGTCGAGGTGATGGCAGACCATCAGCATGTCGAGATGCTCGTCGAGCGTGTTCTTCGTATAGGGCCGCGTCGGGTTGGTCGACGAGGGCAGCACGTTGGCTAAGGCCCGCGACTTTCATGATGTCGGGCGCATGGCCGCCGCCTGCGCCCTCGGTGTGGAAGGCGTGGATGGTGCGGCCCTTGAACGCCTTGATCGTGTCCTCGACGAAGCCCGATTCGTTGAGCGTATCGGTGTGGATCATGACCTGGATGTCGTGATCGTCGGCGACGCTGAGACAGCAGTCGATCGCCGCGGGCGTGGTGCCCCAGTCCTCATGCAGTTTGAGCGCGCAGGCGCCGGCCTTGACCTGCTCGACCAGCGCCGCGGGCTTGGACGCGTTGCCCTTGCCGGCGAAGCCGAGGTTCATGGGATAAGCGTCGGCGGCCTCGATCATCCGCTGGATATGCCAGGGGCCGGGCGTGCAGGTGGTGGCGAAGGTTCCGGTCGCGGGTCCGGTCCCGCCGCCCAGCATCGAAGTGACGCCGGACATGAGCGCCTCCTCGATCTGCTGCGGGCAGATGAAATGGATGTGCGAATCGAAGCCGCCGGCGGTGAGGATCTTGCCCTCGCCCGCGATCACTTCCGTTCCCGGCCCGACGATGATGGTGACGCCGGGCTGGATGTCGGGATTGCCGGCCTTGCCGATCGCCGCGATGAGCCCGTCCTTCAGGCCGACGTCGGCTTTGACGACGCCCCAATGGTCGAGGATGACGGCGTTGGTGATGACGGTGTCGACCGCGCCCCGCGCCCGCGTCGTCTGCGCCTGCCCCATGCCGTCGCGGATCACCTTGCCGCCGCCGAATTTCACCTCTTCGCCGTAAGTTGTGAAGTCCTTCTCGACCTCGATGATGAGCTCGGTGTCGGCGAGGCGAATCCTGTCGCCGGTCGTGGGGCCGAACATCTCGGCGTAATGCGCGCGGGGCAGGGAGGTCGGCGGGAGCGAGTTACGGGAAGCGGGCATCGGGAGGACTCACGGCGTGGGAGGAAAAAGGTGGCGGACGGGAGCGTTACACCTTCCCCATCACCTCCTGGCGGAAGCCGTAGACTTCGCGTTTGCCCGCGATGGCGACGAGGCGCACGGAACGGCTCTGGCCGGGTTCGAAGCGGACCGCCGTGCCCGCGGCAATGTCGAGCCGATAACCCTTCGCCTTTGTGCGGTCGAACTTGAGGGCCGGATTGGTCTCGAAGAAATGATAGTGCGAGCCGACCTGGATCGGCCGATCGCCGGAATTGGACACGTCGAGCGTGAGCGTCTCGCGCCCGACGTTCATCACGATCTCGCCAGGCTCGGCCAACACTTCGCCAGGGATCTGCTTGTCGTCCGCCCCACGAATCGGATGGTGGACGGTGACGAGCTTTGTCCCGTCGGGAAACGTCGCCTCGACCTGGATGTCGTGGATCATGGAGGCGATCCCGTCCATCACCTGGGCGGCGGAGACCACATGCGCGCCGGCCTCCATAAGCTCGGCGACCGAGCGCCCGTCGCGCGCGCCCTCGACGACAAAATCCGTGATCAGCGCGACTGCCTCCGGGTGGTTGAGCTTGACGCCCCGCTCGAGCCGGCGGCGCGCCACCATCGCCGCCATGGCGATCAAGAGCTTATCCTTTTCGCGTGGCGTGAGATTCATGGGGCCTCGTCCCTCCTCATGGCAATTCGACGGTCCAGCAAATTTCGCGCCCTCTCAGGGCCACAGCCGTGGCTTGCGTCCGCCAAGCGCGACAATGGACGCGACAAGGCCCATGCGCAATTGGTCGAACGAAGCGGCAAGCAGGCGGGCGACGATCAGTCCGTCGAAGGCGCTCGCGCCGCTTTCAAGCTCCGAGCCGGCCGCTTTGAGCGCCGCCCGCAAATCGGGCAGGCGAGCCTCGATATTGGGCGCCGCCGCGACGATCGTCGACAGAGTCCGGGCGCCCGCTCCGACGGCCTTCCGCTCGAGAGTCGCACCGGCGTGGTCGATCCTTGTCTCGTCGGCGAATACGAGCTGCCCGTCGCGGCGAACGCGCCATGAATCCTTCACGCTTGCATCGATCCGGCTTTCGCCCATCGCCAAGCGCCCGAACACCAGCGTTTCGGCAATGATGAACTCAGCTTCGCCCGTGGCCTCGACCTCGAGCCGCCGCTCGAGACGCGCGCCCTCGAACATCAGCGTTTCCTGAGGCAGCCAGAAAAGCCGCGCGCGCGGCTTAAGAACGAGCCGGGTCGTGATCGCGGCCGCCGGGCCGTCGCTGCGATAGATCCGCT
Organism: uncultured Alphaproteobacteria bacterium; assembly: GCA_963775405.1. Lineage (GTDB taxonomy): Bacteria > Pseudomonadota > Alphaproteobacteria > Rhizobiales > Beijerinckiaceae > Roseiarcus. Next base: position 119,862 of record CAVZJI010000015.1, on the reverse strand, counting down.
CCGCCGAAGGCGTGGTCACCTCGACTTCGGCGCCTTCGCTGAGTGTGAGACTGACGGAATAGGAATCGCCGCCGGCGACGCCGCCGCCGGTGTTGACGATCGCTGCTTCGCAGGGGTTCGACGAGCGCGGAAAGCGCCAGCGCAAGCCCCCGGTCTCGAACAACCGCGCGGGCTCGGTGCGCGCCCCGACGCGCGCAAACGATGCGCGCGCCTCCGCGCGAGCCCGCTGCCGGTTGGGCGCTTCTCCACGCGGCTCGACGGGGCTGAGCGAATCCATCACTGTCGCTCTTTCATGACCGATTCTGCCCACCTCAGTTCCGGCGTCCTAGCCGCCGTACTTGGCGCGGCGGGCCTTCATGCTTTGTGGAACTCGCTCGTCAAGAGCGCGAGCGACAAGTTCCTCTCTTCGGCGATCGTCGCGCTCTGGTGCGGCGTGGCCGCTGTCGTGGCCGCTTCTGTCCTGCCCCGGCCGGCAGGCGCGGCCATGCCCTTCATCGTCGCCTCGGCGCTTATCCATATCGTCTATTTTATTCTGGTCGGACAGCTCTATCGCAGCGCCGACCTCTCGGTCGCTTATCCGATCATGCGCGGACTTGCCCCGTTGATCGCCGCCATCATCGCGCTTATGACGCTGGGCGAAGCGCCGCCGGCGATCACCAGCCTCGGAGTGGCGTTGCTCGTCGTAGGCGTGCTGTCGATGGGCGTGAGCGGCTTTGCGCATGGGCGAATTGATCGGGCGACGATCATTGTCGCGCTGGTCAATTCGGCCGTCATCGCGGTCTATTCGGTGATCGACGGGCAAGGCGCGAGGCTTTCGGGGGCCGGCGCGGCATTCGCCTTCGCCTATAATTCATGGGCGGACGCGCTGACCGCGCTCCTCTATTTGCCGATCATCCTTTTTCTTCGGGGGCGAACAGTGGTCGCCGCCTTTGTCGTGGACTGGCGGCGCGGCCTCGTCGGGGGCCTCGCAGCCTTTTTCGGCTATGCGATTGTCATCTGGGCGATGACCCGCGCGCCAATCGCCGCCATCGCCGCCCTTCGCGAGACGTCGGTGGTGTTCGCGGCGATCATCGGCGTCGTGGCGCTCGGCGAGCCGTTCCACGCTCAACGGGCGATCGCTGTGCTCGTCATTCTCGCGGGAATCATCCTCTTGCGGATCGGTTGATCGAGGGCGCTCGTTGCGCCGGGCGTCGCTCACGATGAGCATCGCCGTTGAAGATCGACCTCGCCGCGCGGGCAGACCGGGTCCAGCACCGGCGCATAGGGATCAGCGACCCGATAAAGCTCATACGCCTCGAACGTTCCTCCAGCTTGCCGCCGTTGCAAGAGGCCGGCTGGCTCGACCTCGCGATAGCGCATCTTCAGGATGAGATCGAAATGGCGGCCAGGTTCGCCGAGCGCAAGCCCAGGCTGAGCAAAGAGCGTCTCGGGCGGCGCTGGCTCGAATATCCAGCGCATGCGCTGCTCCGGCTGCAGAATGGCGATCGCCGGATCGCCGTAGTAGGTCATCAGCGAAGTCAGCGCGTAGCCTTGCGACAGGACATAAGCCGCGTTCTCAGTTCGCGCCTTGGAGTTGAGATCATGCGCCAGCCCGCGAAAGCCCTCGAGGCGAGCGAGCGGATTGGCCGGTCCAAGCGGGACGGCGCTGGTCAAGGCCTCAGCGAAGGTCAGCGCGGCGACGACGAGTTCAATCGGCGCCGCCCAGAAAGCCGCTTTCGCGATTGCGCCGGCAACGCCTGAAACGCCCAATCGGCGGACCTCGCCGATCCAGTCGGCAGCCAGAATCGCGCAGGCCGGATAAAGCGGCGCGAGCCAGTTGCCCTGCACGCGGTCGTGAAGCGAATGCAGAAGGAAATAGACCGCCGCCGGGACGATCGTACAGACAAGAATGCGCCGGGCTTCGCCGGGCGAGCGCGGCGAGACGGGCGCACGCCAGGGGATCGCCGCTAGGGCGAGGACGAGCGCGGCGACCACAAGCGGATTGAGAAGTCCGATCTGGGCAACAAGGAACTCGAGCAAGTAATAGGGCGCGAATCCGTTTGGCGGCGCGCGGCCGAGCTGCTTGGCGAAGGTCGCCCAGCCGTGTGCGGCGTTCCAGACGACGAACGGGGCGAATATCGCCACCGCCGCAGCAACGGCCGCAAATAACGCCGGCGAGATCAGCCACCGGCGTAGCGAGGGCGTCGCGACCAGGGCGAACCCGACGCCGGCGGCCAAGAAGGCGGCGGTGAATTTCGATTGCAGCGCCAGGCCAAGCGCCAAGCCCAGCGCGATCAGCCAGCGCTTCTGACCCGTGCGCCAGAGCTCAACGAGGGCGCCGAGCCCAAGCGTCCAAAACACGACCAGCGGCGCATCGGGAGCGACGAACACCGCCCCGATGGAGACGAGCGGCATGGCGATCCACATGAGCGCGGCGAGCGCGGCTTTTTCCGCCGAACTCGAACAGGCGCCAGGCGATGAAGGCGACGAAGGCTGGCATCGCGCCAATGATGAGGAGCGAGAGCGCCCGCACGCCAAGCTCCGAGCCGCCGAATAGCGAAGTCGAGGCGCGGATGAGGAGCGCGACCATCGGCGGATGGTCGAGATACCCGAAAGACAGGAAGCGCGACCAAAGCGTATAATAGGCTTCGTCGAAAGTGAGCTCGAGCCGTTCAGCAGCCAGGACCTGGATGGCCAGAAGCGCAATCGACGCCGCGCAGGCATAAAGACCGAGCCACGCGGCGCGTCCCAAGCCCGTTCCAGTCCGCGCGGCGGCGGCCATGGAATTGCCGCTCACGTCGTCGCCTTCGCCCTCATCGGCGCCATCGAGCCCATCGCGGGCGTCCGTCGCACGCCCTCGAGCTTGTCGTCAATCATGGACGAAGAATAGGAAATTGCCGCGAAGGTGTTGCCCGGCGCACACAGGCGCCTCACCGCGGAGGTCGTATAAGTCCTCAACCGCGACGCGGAAAGATCCGGCGTTGCAGTTGGGTTTGGAATCATGGCGGCCGCAACGGACAGGAAGGGCTTGAGAGACGCGGATCGCGACGACGCCGCGGACGCCTCACGATTTTTCTCGCGCATCGGCTATCTCGTGCTGGCCGTCGGCGCGCCGGTCGGAGTCATGATTTATCCGCTGGGCCTCTACGTGATGTTCTCGATCGGCGTGGGTCTGATTCTGATCGCCGCGGCTCTCGACGCCGAGCCAGGATTTTTTGAGCGCCTCAGGCGGCCGTTTTTTGTTCCGGCGTTTCTCGCCTTGCTGGCTGGACTGATCTGGGCGGCGTTGTCGATTTTGTGGACCCCCTATCCAGTCGCAGCGGGGCAACACCTCCTCAAACTGGGCGTCCTGCTTGCCGCGACAATGTTGGCGGTGGCGGCGCCGCGCGAAAACGCGAGCGCGACCGACCTCTACCTGTTCCCGATCGGCGTGGTCGCCGGTATGGCGACCCTGATCGCGCGGGCGCTTGCGGAGAAGCTGATGGGGGCGCCGGACGACGGCCGGCTGACGACCGGCGCGGTCGCGATTGCCGTGTTGCTGTTCCCTGCGATCGGTGGGCTGGCGGCGCGTGGTCGCAATGGCCTCGCCCGCCTGCTTCTAATCCTCGCCTTATGCTTCGCCTATATCGCCAGTTACACTCCGCTGACGGTGGCTGTGTTTGCAGGTTATCTGGCGTTATCGTTCTCGATCTCGGATTTGTCGCGTACTGCGCGCGAGTTGAGCTGGGGCGCGGCCGCGCTCATCCTGTTCTCGCCCCTGATCCCCGCGCTCGCGCCGACCGTCTCGGCCTGGATTTTCCACGCGCGGCTCGCTTCGCTGCCGGCGCCCTATCCGTCGCTCTCGGTGGCGGCGGACGTGTTCACGCACGACAAGCTCAGGCTGGTCACCGGCCATGGATTTGCAACGGTCAGCCATGGGGTTCGAGACCGGATCTTGCCGGCCGAGACCCCGCGCGCGCTCGCCTTCACAGTCTGGTATGAGCTTGGAATCGTTGGCGCCGTGTTGGCCGCGGCAGGGGCGTGGCTGGCGTTCAGGTCCCTTGCGCGCGCACCGGCCCGGCTCGCGCCCTATCTGGCCGCGGCCTTCTCGGCCGTCATCGCGCTCGCCTTCCTGAATGTCGATTTCGTCGAGATGACGACGCTGACCCTGATCGCGCTCGCCGTCATTTCGACCGACGTCGCCGCGCGCAGCCAGTACCGCACCAGCCGGCCATCGGCGGCCAGCCTGGCGAATCTCTAAAGCACGCAACAAAACAGCTGGATACGCTTTTTCCGCGAAATGGCGCTTCGCCCTCCGCGAGTTACCGCTTGCCGGCGAACGACATCGGTCCGTGACCGATGCGCGGCCGCTTGTACTCGACCACGACGGCGCGCGTGCGGCCCGCGACCAGGCTCGCCCGGCCCCGCGTCCTCGCGGCCTGTTTGGCCGCCAGCGCCCTGACCTCGTCGACCGGCACGCCCATGAGCGTAGCCGCGATTTCCGCACGCTGACCGGGATCGTTGGCCAGACTTTCAGCGGCGATCAGCGCCTCTTCGATCGTAGGGTTGTCGCGGCGCACGCGCCGAACGCCCCATTTGGTCTTCCAGGTGGCTGACATGTGCCCCTCTGTATCCTGACTATATCGTTCAAGCGCTACGCTAGCAGAAATGCTGCACCGCAGCAATCGAATTCAAACTTCAATCTTTTGTTATCCACATGCGCTCCGCAGATAGGCCGGGAAGACGGATTGTCAATGAGAGCGCCCGCCGGGGCCCGCGTTAGCGGGCGCGGCCCATATCCTGCTTGACAAATGTTGCGCGGAGCAAAACGATTGACCAAACGGTCAGGAAATGAACTGGCTTCATTCCTCTAAGGCTTAGGGTTTCGTCATGACGATCGCCGCCAACCCCCCGGGCGCATCGGACGTCCGCCCGGGACGCCTGGACGAAGCGACGCTGAAAGGCAATTTTGCCGATCTGCACCCGCTGCTCTCGCCCCATGAGGCGAGAGTGGAGGCGGAGCGCTGCTATTTCTGCTTCGATCCGCCCTGCCAGCAGGCCTGCCCGACCGCCATCGACATTCCGTTGTTCATTCGCCAGATCGCCGCCGGCAACCAATCGGGCGCGGCGACGACGATTTTCGATTCCAACATCATGGGCGGCATGTGCGCCCGCGTCTGCCCGACCGAAACGCTCTGCGAAGAAGCCTGCGTGCGCGAGGCGGCGGAGGCGAAGCCGGTGGTGATCGGCAAATTGCAGCGTTATGCGACCGATCCCACGATCGCAAAGGGGAAATCGCCCTACGGGCGGGGCGCGCCCACCGGCAAGCGCGTGGCGATCGTCGGCGGGGGGCCGGCGGCGTTGGCTTGCGCGCATGAACTCGCCATCGCCGGCGTCGACAGCACGATCTTCGAGCCGCGCGAGAAGGCGGGCGGCCTCAACGAATACGGCATCGCAGCCTACAAGACCCCGGACGATTTCGCCGCCCGGGAAGTCGATTTCATCCTCTCGATCGGCGGCATCGAAATTAAGCGCGGTCAGGCGCTCGGCCGCGACGTCAAGCTCGAAGACCTGCGGCGCGACTACGACGCTGTCTTCCTTGGGGCTGGGCTGGGCGCGACCAATAAGCTCGGCTTGCCGAAAGAGACCGAACTCGCAAACGTGATTGACGCTGTCGACTACATCGCCAGCCTCCGGCAGGCCAAGGATCTTTCCACCTTGCCGGTCGGCCGGCGGGTCGTGGTGATCGGCGGCGGCATGACGGCGGTTGACGCCGCCGTGCAATCGAAGAAGCTCGGCGCCGAGACGGTGACCATGGTCTATCGACGCGGACCGGAGCAAATGAAGGCGAGCGCTTATGAACGGGAGCTCGCGCAAACGAGCGGCGTCGTCATACGCTATTGGACGCGGCCGGTCGCCCTCGAGGGTCGCGAGGATACGCTAAGCGGCGTCGTGTTCGAAAGCGGCGATGGCGGCGAGGGCGCGTCCGCTCCGCTAGGCTCCGTGTTTCGCCTCGACGCCGACATGCTGTTTCTCGCCATCGGGCAGCGCGGCGCGCCCGAGGCGCTCGGTGGCGCTCCGATCGATCTCAAGGACGGCCGCATCGTCGTCGATTCCGAGCGCCGCACGACGCTCGCCGGCGTGTGGGCCGGCGGGGATTGCGTATACGGCGGGCAGGACCTGACGGTCAGCGCCGTCGAGGACGGCAAGCAGGCGGCGCGCTCGATCGCGGCCGCGTTTCGCGCATCGCGCGCGTAACTCAAAGCGAGGATCCCATGGCCGATCTGCGCACCAATTTTCTAGGCGTCAAATCGCCCAATCCGTTCTGGCTCGCTTCCGCCCCGCCGACCGATCGGAAGGTCAATGTCGAGCGCGCGTTCCGCGCCGGCTGGGGCGGCGTGGTGTGGAAGACGCTCGGCGAAGCCGGCCCGCCGGTCGTCAACGTGTCGGGCGCGCGCTACGGCGCGATCCATGGACCCGACCGGCGCCTCATCGCGATGAACAACATCGAGCTCATCACCGACCGCGACCTCGAAATCAACCTGCAGGAAATCAAGGAGGTCAAGCGGGCCTGGCCGGATCGCGCGCTCATCGTGTCGCTGATGGTTCCCTGCGACGAGAAGTCCTGGGAGGACATTCTCGCTCGCGTCGAAGAGACCGAATGCGACGGCGTCGAGCTCAATTTCGGCTGCCCGCATGGCATGTCGGAGCGCGGGATGGGCTCGGCCGTCGGCCAGGTGCCCGAATATGTCCAGATGGTCGCGCGCTGGTGCAAGGCACACACCCGCATGCCGGTCATCGTCAAGCTCACGCCTAACATCACCGACATCCGTCAGCCGGCGCGCGCGTCAAAAACTGGCGGCGCCGACGCGGTGTCGCTCATCAACACCATCAATTCGATCATGAATATCGATCTCGACCATATGACGCCGGACGTCGCCATCGACGGCAAGGGCACGCACGGGGGCATGTGCGGCCCCGCGGTCAAGCCGATCGCGCTCTCCATGGTGTCGGAAATCGCCCGCGACTCTCTTTGCGCGGGCCTGCCGATTTCGGCCATCGGCGGCATCACCACCTGGCGCGACGCGGCCGAGTTCATCGCGCTTGGCGCAGGCACCGTGCAGGTCTGCACCGCCGCGATGACCTACGGTTTCAAGGTCGTCCAGGAGATGGCCACCGGCCTTGCGGACTATATGGACTCGAAGGGCTATGCGACGATCGAGGACTTTCGTGGCCGCGCCGTTGCCTCGCTTACCGACTGGCAGTATCTCAACCTCAATTATGTGGCGAAGGCCGAAATCGATCAGAAGCTCTGCATTCAATGCGGCCGCTGCCATATCGTTTGCGAGGATACATCGCATCAGGCCATCTTCGCCCGCATCAACGGCAAGCGCCAGTTCGTCGTCAACGAAGCTGAGTGCGTCGGCTGCAACTTGTGCGCGCTCGTCTGCCCGGTGGAGGACTGCATATCGCTGGTCCATAAAGTGGCCGGCGTCGATCCGCGCACCGGACTCGATTACGGGCGTGCGCCCGCCGACTGGACGACGCATCCGAACAATCCTGCGGTGCACGCGACAGTGGCGGAGTAGCGTGGGCCGGTCCGCACTCGGCGCGCCGTCCTTGATCCGCTTCGCTCAACTAGATTCGAGCCATGAGCACGTCATTCGTGAGTGGAGCCAACAACAGGCCGCTGCGCATCTCGCGACCGATCAGCCAACAATATGTCCTCTCCTCGATCGTTGTGGAGTGCGATCGAGGAACATCGAAAGAGCTTCGATAATTGCGGCCGGGTTCTAGGGACCGGGATGGTCTCACCTATGACCAGCTGCGGGAAAGATTGCCGTCATGAAAGCCCTTCTCATGTACCGCGATCGCGATTTCGATTCGCAACGGGCCACGCCCGCGAACGACGCCGCTCTCACCAAGGACCTGAACTGGACACGCTGTTCTCGGCCGTTCATCCTGGAGGTGACAAGGCGATATTGACGGTACCGCCAACGCCACGATCGAATACCGGCAGGCCGCTAAAGACTGCCTGAGCAATCCGGACATTGTCCGCCAGCTTTACCGTCTCGCGATGGAGTTGTCCGAGCGGCATGGGAAGATATGGTCGACATCCCGAGAGTACCGCTCCGGTGTGCTCGACATCTCGGTCCAGCGGATGGTCGCTTTCGTCGACGTGCTGAAGGGGGTTGCACATCCTATTCCGCCGCCTCGCGCAGGGCGGCGTAGCGAGTTAGCTGCGCCCTCAGCGGAGCGGGTTTGAGTGGTTTGTTCATAACCACTGCGTCTCCGCGCGTCGCCTCGTCGCGGACCTCGGGGCTTCGATCGGCCGTGGCGAGGATTGCGGCGATGCTTCGGCCAAAGCGCTCGCGTACCGCCCGAATCGCATCGACGCCATTACCCGAATCGAGGTGGTAGTCGGCGATGATGACGTCCGGCGCGCCGAACTCCTCGAGCGCAGCCTCAGCCTCGGTAAGGTCGTGGGCGGTCGCGACCAGACAACCCCATCGATGCAGCAGAGCGAGCAAGCCCTCGAGCACGCGCGGCTCATTGTCGATCGCCAGAACCTTAAGCCCATTGAGAGGCTCGCCCGCGACCACGGGTTCGGGCGCGCCGGGCTTCCCGCGAGACTCGGCCGGCGCGCGTCCGAGCGGCGCAGTGACGAAGAACACGGAGCCCTTGCCCGGGCGCGATCGCAACCCGACTGGATGCTCGAGCACCCGGCCCAGACGCTCGACGATCGACAACCCGAGGCCAAGTCCGCGCGCGACCCGCGCGCCCTGATCGAGCCGACGGAACTCGGCGAATACCGCGCGCTCATGCTCGGGCGGAATGCCGAGACCGGTGTCCCAGACCTCGATGCGGACTGCACCGAAAACTCGGCGGCAACCGACCAGCACCCGGCCGCTCAGCGTATATTTGAGCGCATTCGAGATGAGGTTCTGCAAGAGGCGCCGCATGAGTCGCCGATCGGTGCGAAGCGCGAGCGTGGTCGGAATGAAGACGAGATCGAGTCCCCTTCGCCCTGGCGAGGGCGGCAAACTCGATCTCGAGCATCCCCATCAGATCGACGACCGGCACGTCGGAAATTTCCGGCCGTGTCGCGCCGGCGTCAAGCCGCGAAATGTCGAGCAGCGCGCCGAGGATCTCCTCGACCGCCTCAAGCGAGACGTCGACGTTGCGCGCAAGATCCACGCGCTCCTCGACGCTGATCTGGCTCGCGCCCTCGGCCAATGAGCTCGCGTAGAGCCGCGCGGCGTTGAGCGGCTGCAGAATATCGTGGCTAGCGGCGGCAAGGAAACGCGTCTTGGAGAGATTGGCTGCGTCAGCCTCGTTCTTGGCCCGCTCGAGCTCCGAGTTGAGCCGCTGCAATTCGGCCGTGCGTTCATCGACCCGCCGTTCGAGCATCTCGTTCGAGGCGGCAAGCGCTTCTTCGGCCTGAACGGTTTTCGTCACGTCGGTGTAGGTCGTGACGATCCCGCCGTCCGGAAGCCGCGCCGAGCGCACCTCGATGACGCGATTGGTCGAGAACAGGCGCAGCCGGTTCGGTTGATCGTTGAAGAGCAGGCTTGCTACGCGTTCGGCGACGAAGTCTTCCGAATCTCCCGGCCCGTAGGCGCCGCGGCCAGCGTTGAAGCGCACGATCTCGTCGAGCCCCACGCCATGACCCAGCAGGGTGGGCGGCAGACCGAAAAGGTCGGCGAATTCCCGGTTCCAGGCGGTCAGCGCCAGATTGGCGTCGAAGACGCTAACGCCCTGGCGGGCGTGGTCGAGCGCATGCTGCAATTGATCGCGGCTCGACTGGATCGCCGCCGAAGCTTCGTCGATGAGTTTAAGCGCCGATTGGCCCGAGACGGTCCTCGGCCTCAGCAACAACGACAAGACCTGGCGCGAGGTCGAGGCGCCGATCGCCGGCGACAGCAAGAATTCCGCGTGACGGATCAATTGCGCGCCGGCCTCGAGGGTCGGGTCATAGACGAGGCCTCCCTCGCGCATGAAGGTCGCGAAAGCGCGGCGCGCGCGCTCGGCTCCGAGATAACGGGCGACCGCCGCCTCGAGCTCGCCCGCAGTCGTCGACGAACGCCAAAGGCGGAAGGCCTGCGGCTTACCGCCGTCGCCCATTCCGGCAAAGGCGCTCGCCTGCGCGCGCTCGAGCGCGCTCGGCTGGCGGGTCAGAGAAAAGGCGACAAACGCGGCGACATTCCCGGCCAGCGACAGCACCACCCCGCCCACGAGCGCGTTGGGCGCGAAGGCGACGAGCGCGGCCGGGCTCAGCCATGCGATCGCCAGGGGGCCATGCGCCAGAAGGCTCGAGAGGGCCTCGTCCGGCCTGATCGAGGGCAAAAGCAGCAGATAAAACCAGGCCAGCGCGCCTACACTCATCCCTGCGATCGCGCCCCGCGCAGTGCCACGGCGCCAGAAGAGCCCGACCAGAAAGGCCGGCGCGATCTGCGCCACTGCCGCGAACGACAAGAGGCCAATCGACACGAGGCCCGTTTTGCTGGTCATGCGCTCGTAGGCGAACCCCAGCGCGAGGACGCCGACGATGGCGATCCGGCGCACCCACAGCACCAACGCGCCGATGTCGCCTTCAGCGGCGGGCGCTTGCGCGCTGCGCCGGAGCAAGAGCGGCATCACCAGGTCGTTGGAAATGGTGATCGCGAGCGCGACGCTTTCGACCACGACCATTCCGGTCGCCGCTGAGAGGCCGCCCACCATCGTGAGCAGCGCCACGCCATGCGCGCCGGCGTTGAGCGGCAGCGCCAGAACCGTCAGGTCGCGATTGATTGACCCATCCGGAAAAACTTTCAGCCCGGCAATTGCGAGCGGGACAACGAACAGATTGATCAGCACCAGATAGGCGGGAAAGAGCCAGGCCGCAGTGCGAATGCCGCGCTCATCGTGATTTTCGACTACGGCGACGTGGAACTGGCGCGGCAGAAGCACGATCGCGAATGCCGATAACAGCGTTGTCACCACCCAAACTGCGGGATCGGGAGGCGTCTGGATCACGGATGCAATCTTGGGATCGGATTGCACGATCTCGGTCAGCGCGACGAGCCCGTTGTTGAGCCTCCAGACGACGAATGCGCCGACGGCGAGAAACGCAACCAGCTTGACGACCGATTCGACCGCGATGGCGAGAATGAGACCGTCCTGATGCTCCTTGGGATTGATGCGCCTGGTGCCAAAGGCCATCGCGAACAGGGCGAGCAGCAGCGACACCACAAGGTAGAACGAGGTCGAGGGCGTTTCCCGCGTCAACCGCGCGTGATCGAAGGAATCGACAACCATCAAGACGGTGGGTGCGACCGCCTTGAGCTGGAGCGCCACATAGGGCGCCGACCCAATCAGCGCGATGAGCGCGGCGACTGCAGCGACGGCTTGAGATTTTCCATACCGCGCCGATACGAAATCGGCGACCGTGGTGACGTTCTGCGCGCGGGCGAGATTGGCGACGCGGGCGATGAATGGAGCTCCGAGGCCGACGACAAGAATGGGCCCGATATAGATCGGCAGAAAATCGAGACCATGCTCGGAGGCAAGCCCGACCGATCCATAGTAAGTCCAGGAGGTGCAATAGACGGCAAGACTGAGCGCGTAGACGGCCGCCCGCGAGCGGCCGAAGAGAAAGCGCCGCCCAGCGCCGTCCCCCCACCAGGCGATGAGGAACAGAAACGAGACGTAGCCGATTGCGGTCAGAAAAACCGTGGTGCCGTTCATCAGAGCCGAGCGTTCGCCCTTTGCCGACTGACAGGCACACTAACCGATGATGGCGCTGCGCGGAATCAATCGCGGTCGCCGAAATGGGGGCCTAGCGTCAAAGCTCGATCGCCTGGCTTGCCGATGGGCGCTGGATGCGCAATGTGGGTGGATGGCGGCGAGACGATCGTCGCCGCGAGGGGAGATGGAAACCCGGAGGATCTTGGTTCTCAAGCCAGGCGAAGACGTCGGTCGGCGTCAAGTTCGGCAAAGCATAGCGCGGGAAGCTGCATGAGGGGTTTGATTGGGATCCTCGGAGCGTTGGCCGCTCTCCCGGCATGCGCTCACGACCAATGGACAAACGGCGCCCCGATCCCCTCCTGGGTGAAAGCTTCGTGCTGCGGCCCGGCAGACGCGCATCATCTGACGCCCGACCAGGTCCACCGGTACGCCAACTACTACCGCGTGGACGGGTATCATCGCCCGATCCCTATCCGCTTGGCGCTCCCGAGCCAGGACGGCGATTATTGGATTTTCTATCGGGACAAGGATGGGGCGCCGGGCGCAAACGGCGGGGGGAGCGACGGTCAATCGGGCGTCTATTGTTTCTTCGTGCCGATGGCGTTTTGAGCCATGAGCCGTCGGCAGCCACGGAGCGAGCCGCTTTTGGATTGGGCGGCCGAAGGAATTGAAAATCTCTTGCAGAAAATCAGAAATTGAGCTAAGCTCGCCTCATGCACGATCCTGCGTTTCCGCATGGCCTCGACCCTGTGCTCCCGTTCCGGGGCGTCCTCCCGTCGGGCACAAGGCGCGAGGAAAAAAAATTCCACGTTTTTGCCGCGTAACCCATTGAAAAGTCCCGATTTGCACGAGAGAATCCAAGGAAATCCAAGACATTCCAAGGCCCAAAAACGGGGTTTTCAAAGCCAAAAGACGACGCGCCAAGAAAACCCAAATTTGGCCGGCCGGGCCGCCGCCAGGAACGTCGATCAAATATACAGATGAAAAGCGAGCTTTGAGGCCGCTTACCGCCAGGGATGGGCCTCGGCCGACTTCTTCTCATGCGCTTCGATCGCCGGCGCCTCGACCAGGGTGAGGTCGATATGATCGAGGCCTTCGATCAGGCACTGTTTGCGGAAGGCGTCGATCTCAAACCTGACGACGCCGCCATCGGGGCCGCGGATTTCCTGTGCGGGCAAATCGATCGTCAGCGTCGCGTTCGCGCCGCGCTCGGCGTCGTCCATGAGCTTGGCGTGGTCCTCGCGAGAGACCCTGATCGGCAGAATGCCGTTCTTGAAACAGTTGTTATAGAAAATATCGGCGAAATCGGTCGCGATGACGCAACGGACGCCAAAATCGAGCAGCGCCCAGGGCGCATGCTCACGCGACGAGCCGCAGCCGAAATTGTCGCCCGCAACAATGATCGCCGCCTTGCGGTAAGCGGGCCTGTTGAGAACGAAGTCGGATTGTTCGGACCCGTCCTCGCGATAGCGCATTTCAGCGAACAGGCCCGCGCCGAGCCCGGTGCGCTTGATCGTCTTCAGGTATTGCTTGGGGATGATCATGTCCGTGTCGATATTGTCGATCGGCATCGGCGCCGCGACCCCGGTCAATGTCGTAAACTTGTCCATGCACTTAAGCTTTCTACTCTCGAGGCGTCCGGCGAGGCGTCATTCTTGTGCGCATCCGCGGGGAGCGACGTGTTCCAGGGCCAAAGGCCGCCCGAGGCCACGGCGTTGGTCGAAGGTTTTGTCGTCGTTCAGTCTATCAAGCTGCGCCTCGTCGGACAATCGCGTCAGTTCTATAGATATTTCTCCAGGTCCTTGGCTGCATCCTCAGGCGAGCGCTCGACGTTGAAAGCCTCGACGAAGGCCCCGTTCTTGTCCATTAAATAGACGATCGAACTGTGGTCCATGGAATAGTCCCCGTCGGGCTGAGGCTGACCCTTGCGGGCGTAGACGCGAAAAGTCTTCTCCGTTGCTTCGACCCCTTGCTGAGTGCCCGAAAGTCCGATCACGGCCGGATTGAAGCTGCTGACATAGTCCTGCATCACTTTCGGCGTGTCGCGCTCCGGATCGACAGTGATGAACAGCGCGGGAATAGCCTTGTCTCCCATCTTGCCCAGAATGTCGGAGATACGCGCGAGTTCGGTCGGACAGACGTCGGGGCAGTGGGTGTAACCGAAATAGACCAGGAACGGTTTTCCTCGCAGTGTCTGATCGCTGATCGTCTTTCCCGCCCCATCCTCGAGTGCGAAGGCGCCGCCGATCAGAGCTCCGCGTGGCCTCTCCGACGGACTGGTGAGCAGGAACACCGCCAAGCCAACCAGCGCAACGGCGACAAGCGTCGCGACGATGCGGATCGCGAACGCTGTCGATCGCGCCGCGTTGTTGGGTTCGGCTTCCGGCATCGGACCTCCATTCGGAGTTGGGCTCTTAAACGCCAAATTGGGCGATCTCCAGACGGAGGGCCAACCCGATAGGAGCCCGCTATTGACCTCGCTCCTGCGCGGCGCCACGACAAGCGCCTGGATAGGGCGTCATGGTCCTCCGTCAACTCGAATATCTCGCGGCGCTTGCGCGAGAAAAGCACTTTGGCCGCGCCGCGGACGCCTGCCACGTGTCGCAGCCGACCCTTTCGGCCGCCATACGGCTGCTCGAAGACGATCTTGGCGCGCCGATCGTCGAACGCGGGCACCGATATGTGGGCCTGACGCCGCAGGGGCAAGTCGCCCTGGAGCACGCCCACCGGATTCTGGCCGAGGTGGAGAATCTTCGGCGCGGGCTTGCGGAGATCGACAAGGGCCTGACCGGACGGCTTCGGATCGGCGTCATCCCCACCGCGTTGCCGCTTGTTTCCCAGCTAACCGGCCCCTTTTACGCGCGATTTCCAGGCGTGACGGTCGCCGTGATTTCGATGAACAGCCAGGAAATCGATCGGGGAATTGACGACTTCGAACTCGACGTCGGCCTCACCTACCTGGACGCCGAACCGATGGCGCACGTTAAGACCAAACCGGTCTGCGTCGAAGAATATCTCTTTCTCACGCCAGCGAGCGGGGCGCTCGCCGCCCGGACGCAAGTGACCTGGCGGGAGGCGGCTAATACGCCGTTGTGCCTGCTGACGCCCGACATGCAGAATCGGCGGATCATCGACGGCGTCTTTCGCTCGGTTGGGGCGAAGCCCGTCCCCGCGGTCGAGACCAATTCGATCTTCAATCTTGTCTCGCACGTGAGCGCGGGCCAGTGGTCCGCGATCGTGCCGCGCCAGCTGTTGCGCTTTTTCGGGGTGCCGGAGGGCACCCGAGCGATCGAACTTGTCGAGCCGATCGCGCAACGCACCATTGGACTCGTCATGAGCGATCGCGAGCCGCCCTCGCCGCTCGCCCGCAATCTGTTCGCGATGCAATTGCCAGAGGACATCGCGGCGCTGATCCAGCCCCCAAACCGGCCTGGCGAGAATCTAGGGAACGCCGATCGATAGAAATGCCCTATCGTACATTCCAAAGGTTCGATTTGAACCCAAGCCGCCTCGAGCGCATTTATGATAGGACCGTGGGAGGATGTTTTGTCCGGCCGAATGGCCTTTGACCTGGATTTGGCGCAGACGTTAATCGATCGTAAGCGCGACACGCCCGGCGCCGCGCTGCCGATCCTGCACGACCTGCAGGAGCAATTTGGCTACATCGACGACGCCGCGGTTCCGCTGATAGCCGACGCGCTCAATATCTCACGCGCCGAAACGCTGGGCGTGATAAGCTTCTATCACGATTTTCGTCGCGCGCCGGTTGACGGCCGGGTGTTGAGACTTTGCCGCGCTGAATCCTGTCAGTCCATGGGGTGTGAGGACCTCGTCTCGCACCTTGAACACCTTCACGGGATCAAGGTCGACGACGAGACCCATTCCGGGCTGCACGTCGAAACGGTCTACTGCCTCGGCAACTGCGCCCTTTCCCCCGCCGCCTTGCTTGACGGCGCGCCGATCGGTCGTCTCGACCGGGATCGGATCGACGCGATCGTCGCGGGGGTTCAGGGGAAAACGCAATGAAGGTGCGCGTCTTCGTATCCGCGGATTCTTCGGCGCTCTCCGTCGGCGCGGACATTGTCGCAGACGCAATTCACGACGAGGCGCGTCGCCGCGGCCTCGAGATTGAGCTTATCCGCACCGGATCGCGCGGCCTCTTTTGGCTTGAGCCGCTTGTCGAAGTGGAAACGGCTGCTGGCCGCGTCGGCTACGGGCCGATCGCTCCGGGTGAGGCGGCTCAACTGTTCGAGGCGGATTTTTTGGGCGGCGGGGCTCATCCAAAAGCGCTAGGCCGCGTTGACGATATCCCCTATCTCGCGAAACAGCAGCGCCTTATATTCGCGCGATGCGGCCTGACCGATCCGCTGTCGCTCGATGATTATCGCCGCCATGGCGGTCTTCGGGGATTAGAACGCGCCTTGGCGCTTGGTCCGAAGGCGACAGTCGAAGAGGTCTTGGCCTCAGGCCTCCGCGGACGTGGTGGGGCAGGCTTTCCGACCGGCATCAAATGGCGCACGACGGCTGGCGTCGACGCCGACCAAAAATACGTCGTCTGCAACGCCGACGAGGGCGACAGCGGCACGTTCGCCGACCGGATGCTGATGGAGGGCGATCCCTTCCTCCTGATCGAAGGCATGACCATCGCAGGCGTCTCGGTCGGCGCGACGCAAGCGGCTATGTCTACATCCGCTCCGAGTACCCGCACGCGTTCGCGACGTTTCAGCGGGCGATCGAGCGCGCGCGGACGGGCGGCCTGCTCGGCCCGAGCGTTCTCGGATCAGGCAAGGCGTTTGATCTCCAGGCCAGACTTGGGGCCGGCGCCTACATCTGCGGCGAAGAGACGTCGCTCTTGGAAAGCCTTGAAGGGAAGCGCGGGCAGATCCGCGTCAAGCCGCCGCTTGCCAGCGATTTCAGGGCTCTTCGGCAAGCCGACCGTCATCAACAATGTACTGAGCTTCGCCTCGACGCCCTGGATCCTCGAGCACGGGGCGAAGGCCTATGCTGGCTACGGCGTCGGACGGTCGCTCGGATCGCAACCCTTCCAGCTTGCCGGCAACATTCGGTATGGCGGGCTCGTCGAACTCGCCTTCGGCGCAACCTTGCGCGAACTCGTCGAAGACTTCGGCGGGGGCACGCGAACTGGCCGGCCGATCAGGGCAGTCCAGGTCGGCGGCCCGCTCGGCGCTTATCTTCCCGAAACGCTGCTTGATACGCCGCTCGATTATGAGTTGATGGCTGCGGCCGGCGGGATGCTGGGCCATGGCGGCGTCGTCGTGTTCGACGACAGCGTGGACATGGCGCGCCAGGCCCGCTTCGCCATGGAGTTTTGCGCCAAGGAAAGCTGTGGCAAGTGCACGCCCTGCCGGATCGGCTCGACCCGCGGCGTCGAGACCGTCGACAAGATCATCGCCGGCCGAGACCGCGAAAAGAACGTCCAACTGTTGCGCGATCTTTGCGAGGTCATGACCGACGGCTCGCTCTGCGCTCTTGGCGGGCTGGCTCCCATGCCGGTGCTTAGCGCGCTCAATCATTTCAGTGAGGATTTCGCCAAGGCGCCAGTGCGCGTCGCGGCGGAATAGGAGACGACCTATGGCGCTGTTGCAGGAACTGGACACGGGCACGCCAATCCGCACTGGCGAGGCGACGGTCACGCTGACCATAGACGGCCGCCAGGTCAGCGTCCCTCCGGGCACGTCGGTGATGGCCGCCGCCGCTCTGATCGACAATCCGATCCCGAAACTCTGCGCGACGGACAGTGTCGAGGCCTTCGGCTCCTGCCGCCTCTGCCTCGTCGAAATCGAAGGCCGCAAGGGCACGCCCGCTTCCTGCACGACGCCGGCCGAAGCGGGGATGATCGTCCGCACCAAGACGCCACGCCTCGAGCGGCTGCGCCGCGGCGTCATGGAGCTCTACATCTCCGACCATCCTCTGGACTGCCTGACATGCAGCGCCAACAACGACTGCGAGTTGCAGGCCCAGGCGGGAAACGTCGGCCTGCGCGACGTGCGCTACGGTTACGCCGGCGCAAACCATTTGGAGGCGCCGACCGACGCCTCCAATCCCTATTTCACCTTTGAGTCGTCAAAATGCATCGTCTGCTCGCGCTGTGTGCGCGCCTGCGAAGAGGTTCAAGGCACATTCGCGCTAACCATTCTCGGCCGCGGATTTGATTCGAAGGTCGGGACGGGCGGCGTCGATTTCCTGTCGTCGGAATGCGTGTCCTGCGGCGCCTGCGTGCAGGCCTGCCCGACGGCTACGCTCAACGAAAAACTGGTCATCGAAAAGGGCACGCCGGAGCGCACGGTGGTGACGACCTGCGCCTATTGCGGCGTCGGTTGCTCCTTCAAGGCGGAGCTCAAGGGCGACGAAGTCCTGCGCATGGTCCCGTATAAGGCCGGCAAAGCCAACGAAGGGCATTCCTGCGTCAAGGGCCGGTTCGCTTACGGCTACGCGACGCACAAGGACCGCATTCTCAAGCCGATGATCCGCGAGCGGATCGAGGATCCGTGGCGCGAAGTGTCCTGGGACGACGCGATCGCTTATGCGGCGAACGAATTCAGGCGCATTCAGGCGAAGTATGGACGCGATTCGGTCGGCGCGATCAGCTCTTCGCGTTGCACCAACGAGGAAGTGTTCCTGGTCCAGAAGATGGTTCGCGCCGGGTTCGGCAATAACAACATCGACACTTGCGCGCGCGTCTGCCACTCGCCGACCGGCTTTGGCCTCTCGAAGACCTTCGGCACCTCAGCCGGCACGCAGGATTTCAAGTCTGTCGCAAAGTCGGATGTCGTGGTCGTCATCGGCGCCAATCCGACCGACGCCCATCCGGTATTTGCGTCTCGCCTCAAGAAGCGTCTGCGCGCCGGCGCCCGGCTCATCATCATCGATCCGCGCCGGATCGACTTGGTCGAGAGCCCGCACATCAAGGCCGACTATCATCTCGCGCTGAAGCCGGGGACCAACGTCGCCGTCCTCAATGCGTTCGCCCATGTCATCGTGACCGAAGGCCTTATAGATGAGGCGTTCGTTCGTGAGCGTTGCGACCTCGCCAATTTCGAGTCTTGGGCGCGCTTCGTCGCTGATCCGCGTCATTCGCCTGAGGCGACAGCGGACGCGAGCGGCATCGATCCGCATGAGCTGCGTGCGGCTGCGCGTCTTTACGCCACGGGTGGCAACGGGGCGATCTATTACGGGCTTGGCGTTACCGAGCACAGCCAGGGTTCGACCTCGGTCATGGCGATCGCCAACCTCGCCATGGCGACCGGAAACATCGGCCGCGAAGGCGTCGGCGTGAATCCGCTGCGCGGCCAGAACAACGTGCAGGGCTCATGCGACATGGGCTCATTCCCGCACGAGTTTTCCGGCTACCGTCATGTGTCCACCGACGTCGTGCGCGAGACGTTCGAACGCTTATGGGGCGTGCCGCTGAGCAACGAGCCGGGCTTGCGCATTCCCAATATGATCGATGAGGCGATCGACGGCTCTTTCAAGTGGCTCTATGTCCAGGGCGAGGACATCGCCCAGTCCGACCCGGACACCAAGCACATCACGGCGGGTCTTCGGGCGATGGAATGCGTCGTCGTCCAGGATCTTTTCCTCAACGAGACGGCGCGCTACGCGCATGTGTTCCTCCCCGGCGCATCGTTCCTGGAGAAAGACGGGACATTCACCAACGCCGAACGCCGCATCAACCGCGTGCGCAAGGCGATTCCTCCGCTCGCGGGAATGGCCGATTGGGAGGCGACGATGGCGCTCGCCAACGCCATTGGCGTGCCGATGAGCTATACCCATCCGAGCGAGATCATGGATGAGGTCGCCGCCACGACGCCAACTTTCAAGGGCGTGTCGTATGCTCGCCTCGACGAACTTGGCTCGATCCAGTGGCCATGCAACGACGCGGCGCCGACCGGCACGCCGGTCATGCATGTCGACCATTTCGTGCGCGGCAAGGGCCAGTTCATGCTGACCGAGTTCGTCGCCACGGAGGAGCGCGTTGGACCGCGCTTCCCACTTCTGCTGACGACCGGCCGCATCTTGTCGCAATACAACGTTGGCGCTCAGACCCGCCGCACCGCGAGCGCGGCCTGGCACGCCGAGGATGTGCTCGAGATTCATCCTTTCGACGCCGAACAGCGCGGCGTGCGCGACGGTGATCTCGTTGCGCTGAAGAGCCGCACGGGCGAGATTTCGCTCCACGCGAAGATCACCGAGCGCGTGCAGCCCGGCGTCGTGTATACGACCTTCCACCACGCGATTACCGGCGCGAACGTAGTGACAACCGACTACTCGGATTGGGCGACCAATTGCCCTGAGTACAAGGTGACCGCTGTGCAGATCAGGCGGACGAACCATTTCTCCGACTGGCAGGTGCGCGATCGCGAGGAGGGCGTCTCCTTGCGCCGGACCGAGAAAGCCTTGGCCGATGCGGCCGAGTGAAGGCCCTGGTTCGATCGACGTTCCAGTCCGCGCCTTTTCCTACGATTCCGGCGCGAGCGGGCCGGCGCTTACACGAGCGATCGCGGTTGAAGCGCCGGTCCAGATCGTCATAGGCGGCGCGCCTTTCGCCGTCATGATGGCGACGCCAAACGACCTCGAAGATTTCGCCTACGGCTTTGTGTTGACCGAACAGATTGCGGGCGGCCTTGGGGATATCCGCGGCGTCGAGGTCGAACCGGCCGAGGAGGGCTGGCGGCTTAAGATAGCGCTTTCCGGCGAACGATTGCAGGCCCACCTCGCGCGCGGCCGAGCGATGAGCGGACGCACCGGCTGCGGCCTCTGCGGCATCGAGGATTTTTCCCAGATGCCGTCGCCCCGGCCGCTTCTGCAAACGCAGGCGCCGATCGCCCCAGACGCGATCCGCGCGGCCCTCAGCGAACTTGAGGCGCGGCAGCCGCTCAATCAGGCGACCCGCGCCGTCCACGCCGCGGCGTGGTGCGGACGAGATGGGACTATTGTCGTGTCGCGTGAGGACGTCGGACGGCATAATGCGCTCGACAAGACGATCGGAGCGCTCGCGCGCGCCGGCGTGACGCCCGACAGCGGCTTCTTTGTCATCACCAGCCGCTGCTCGTTCGAAATGGTGGCCAAGGCGGCGATCTTTGGCGCGGGGACGCTGGTCTCGGTCTCGGCGCCGACCTCGCTCGCGTTGGAGCGCGCTCAGCGGTTCGGCGTTCGCTTGATTGCTGTCGCGCGCTCCGACCAGGCTTTATGCTTCGACAGTGGGAGGAACGACGCTAACGGAGGGTTGGCGGCTTGAGCGCCGGGAAGCTCGACAGGCTCGTGCGCATGGCCAATCAGATCGGCGATTTCTACGCCTCCATGCCCGAGCGGGAAGCGACCGAGGGCGCGGCCTCGCATCTGCGCCTCTACTGGACGCCGAAGATGATTCGCGAGATCATCGCCTTCGCCGATCAAGGCCGTCCCGGCCTTAACGCGATCGCGGCACGCGCGATCGAGTCGTTGAAACAGAGCGAGTCGGCCGCCTAGAACTCTGCCGGACCCTCATGCCGCGCTGGCCGCGCCCCCAAAGTCTCACGCGGCTTTTTGTCGGCCAGCACATTATCAACGGCGCGAGTGTCGGTCTGGGCGTGGTCGCGGTCGCACTCGTCGCTTCGGCGATCTTTCGGCTTCGCCGCCGGGCAACCGGCGACCCTTGGCGCGATATCGGCCAGCATCTCCGACCTACCTGCGCCCTGGCGCGAAAAGGCGCGTACGCTCGGCTTCGGCTTCGCACTAGCGATGCTCTCGACCGTCGCGATCCAACTTGCGCTGCCCTGGCTCGCCACCACCATCCTGATGATCGGCGTTATCAGCTTTGTCGGTGGTCTCGTCACCGGACTCGGGCGATGGGCGGTGGCGGTCGGCATGCAGGCGGTCATCCCGATGGTGTTCATCCTAGGGTTCCCGCGCGAAACCTATCCGGCTGCGGTTCACACCGAGATTTCTGCTCGCCTGCGGCGGCGCGGCTTATATCGTCATTGCGCTCTTGGCGACCGTTTTCACCGACCCCAGCGCCCGCCGGATGGTTGCGAGCGAAACGATCCGCGAATTCTCGATCTACCTGCGCGCAGTCGCAGGCATCTTTGATCCCGACCAGGATCTCGCCGCCGCCTATGGCGCGACGATCCGTCAACAGTCGGCGCTGTCGGACCAATTGCAGTCGGCTCGCGCGCTTTTGCTTGACCGGCCGGGGACGATGGGCGAGCGCATGCGGCTGTCAGCCTCGATCGGCATCCTGCTCGATGCGCTCGATGCGCTCATAGCCGCTCAATGCGACGTCGAGCTCATCCGGAAGACGCCTGCGGCCGCGCCGGTTCTCGCCCGGATCGGGAACGCGTTGCGTGTTGGCTCTCTTGATCTCGGGCACTTGAGCCTGGAGCTTCTGGCGACTGGCCATCCCACCTTGCCGCCCGACCATCAGCTCGCGATCGACGCACTCGAGCGTGAAGCAGCGCAGGTCGAAGCCAAGCCGATGGACCCGCAAGCGCACGCGGCGCTCGACGCAGCAACCTGGCGGCTCGTTTTGTCGCTCGGCCACGTCCGGCGACTGGAGCAATCCCTGTCGAACGACGCGACCGCCCGAGCCGCGATCGGCGACGTCAACCTCGCCGCCTTCATCCCGAGGCGGAATTACGCGCCCGGCGCGCTTGCCGCACATCTCAGCCCAGAGTCGCCGGTGCTGCGTTTCGCGGTGCGCTTGGCGCTGGCAATGATGGCCGGCGCGATGGTCGCGCAATCGCTCGGCGACGACCGGCATGGCAACTGGGTTCTGCTCACCATCGCCGTGGTGATGCGAGCGGGATATGGCCTGACGCGGCAGCGGCGCGACGATCGCGTCATTGGCACGCTGATCGGGTGCGTGGTGGCGGCGGGCTCAGTGGCGTATTTGCCTGTCGCCGCGCTGGTAGGGGTTCAGGGCTTGGCGGTGGCCGTAACCCACAGCTTTGCGCGGCTCAACTACCGCATCTCGTCGACCGGCGCTTCAGTGATGGCCCTGGTGACGCTGCATCTGGTCCAGCCTTGGGTCTCGGCGCCGATCCTCCTGCGCCTCGCCGATACGCTGGTCGGCGCGGCGATTGCGCATCTCTTCAACTATTTCTGGCCGCGATGGGAGTTTTTCGAGGCGCCGCAATTGGCAAGCCGCCTTCAGGCCCAGCTTGCCGGCTTTGCCGCCGCAGCGCTGAGAAGCGACGTCAGCGAACATGACTACCGTTTGGCGCGCAAGAACGTGATCGAAGCCATGGCCGCGCTTTCCGATTCGGCCGGCCGGATGGCCATCGAGCCCATGACAGCTCGCAAGGGCCTCGACGAGATGGCTGACCTGCTCATAAGAGCCTACAGCCTCGTGGCCCAACTTTCGGCCGCGCGTCTGGCGACGCAGACTGGCGCCCCTCTGCCGGACGTGGCGATCAGCAACTGGCTTCAGACGCTTCTCATCGGCTCTTCCGACCGGGCCGCCGTGGTGACCGAACCCCCGGCTGGGCCGCTCGCCGTCGCAGCGATGGCGGTGACGACCGCCGCGCGCAAATATGAACGCGTAGCGCAGAGCGATATAGGTTCCGACGTCTAGTGACGGGACTTAACACCCGCACACCGAAATTACCCGAATTTTTCGGCGATCCGATCGACTCGCCAAGGGCTCCAGGACTCGTGTTCGGCCGAGCCACGACGAAATCGGCTCAGCGGGTTCAAGATCCCGGAGCAAGGCGCGGTTGGATATCACCAGACTTGGGCGCGGAAGTGGGCTTTCCCCCCTCAGGCGCTGGCGCCTTATGCTGCGGATTCTGTCGCCGCCGCTGGACCGGCTTGACCTTCACGGGTCCTTGCTGTGCGATCTGAACTCCTTGAGGCGATGAAATCGCTCCCGGCTTTGCAGGAGATGCGGAAAGCAAAGCATTCGCCGCGCCAATTGTGGACAGGCAGCTGAAGGCAAAAACAATCAAACTCGGTATACGCATGTCGTTCTCCCTGACGCGCCGATCCCTCGTTACCTGGCGCCTACGGAAATCGTCGGTGTCAGCGGCGCGCTCTGGTTGGGAATGGCCTGAATGGTGTTAATCTGGGCGATCAAGGCTAGCGTCCTTTTTGACACTTCGTCATCGTCAAAAATATAATACCACTTACTGCCGTGATTGACAGAGGCAAAAGCGCTCACCGGGGGCGTGTCGGAGACGGCGATCAGCATAAATTTCCTTGCATTGACTAAATCGCTTTCGGCCCTCAGCTCCTGAGCATTAAGGACCGCCTTGTCTGTATACATTGTGACCAGGGATCGATCACGTTGCGATATGACATCGGCAACCTCGCGTTCCGTTGGAGTAAGTTCTGTGGGCTCACCGCCGTGCCCAAAGACGCTGGGGTGGAACACGGTTGGGACCAAGGTATAGAACAGCTGCCGGCAGAACACTGAACGCGCATTATAATCATCGATGATCCGCCTTACGTCTTCTGGCGGCAGAAAGGCAATCGACGGACGTTGTGTCGGATCAGCAGCAACCTTCATTACACCGAGAGCTGACCGTGTTTGCAAGAAAGGGGGTTTGTTCCTTCCGCTCGAGCTCTCGCTTGCCTTGGACTGAATTGTTATCGAGCCAACGGCGCCACTGGATCCGTTTATATAATATGCAAGTCGTCGCCAGAGGACGTCGACTATTCTGTCGGCCTCCCCGGCTTGTTTTCCGTCGCATTTGGCCGGACGTTCTGTTACGTTTCTCTTGGCTGGATAGAGCGTGAGACTATCCGCCGAAGTAGCCGCAAGGATGAGCGCCCCATAAGCGTCAAGATCAATCATCGCGTCAATGGCGGCGTCATAGTCTTCGTAGCCGCTCGTTACGCGGTTCACACTTAAATCTAGAATAGCCGCGAGAGGCCAATCGGAATTGTAAAGATTAACAAGTGATTCTGGCCTTATCGGCGTCGAGACTTGAGCAATGAGAGCGTTGCCAGAAAGAGGAAAATAGCGGACGGTCGGCGCCTCCTGATAAGACACCGATCCCGTGATGGATTCGACGGGCCCAGCTATCGTTCCAGAAGTGGATTTGAAGTTCGCCGTTGCTCCCAGGCCCGCAGCGCCGCCACCAAGGGTCCCTCCGGCAGACGTTGCCGCATCGACCTCGGTCACATCCATAAAAAGCGGCGATTTTCCATTGCTGACCCGCACGACATTCAGGAGGGCCTGCTGTCGCGACGTGTCCTCTATGACTTCATTGTAAGATGTCCGCCCATGATCGATCGACGCTGGGCCCATAACTGAGCATGAGCTCAAAGTAACCGCGGCGAAAGCGACTATGGAAATCGCTTCTCCACCCACGCCTCGGAGAAACTCTCCATGCCGCGAATTGAACATGGCTGGCCGCCCATACGCCGCTGTCCGAAATCCCTGAGCGGCTCGCTGTGTCTAGGATTTAGGCCGCGAGTTCGAGCTATATCTTGCGGTGTTCGGTTGCGACAAGTTGAACCCTTGTCCCAAGCTGTGGAAAACTAATCGTTTGGCGAGCATTCCTCCCTGCGCCGATAACGCAGACTTGCGACCATCATAAATGTCGGCGGTTGTCTCTGCGCGCCCGCGCGCGGGATGGCCGTCGCGTCCCGCGCCAAATTGTCCAAGCGAGCGCCGAGCGCGAAGTTGCGCCTACTACTGGCGTTTACCACGGATCACGATAGAGGTATGATGTCTTCGTGACCGCGAGCGCGCCCTCGGCGCCTTGCTTTGGCTTTGTCGGCGATACTATCGAGCTGCGACTGCTTGAGGAGCCCTATGGAGAAGCCCAGGATGCTCTCGGTCTCGAGCCGACTTCTGATCTCGCTGTCGGCGACACTGTTTTTAACGGCGCCGGCCTCGGCTGCGAATTGCGACGCCCTCGCCGCCAATTTCAAAAGCGCGATCGCCGAGAAGTCGATTGCGACGGTGAAGGACGCGATGGCGGCGATCGCCGACGACAGCATATGCAATTTCGATATCGACGCGTACCGCCTGCAAGAGATCGATTTCGCCATCGCCGCCGCCGGCGCCGCTGCAAGCGAGGGTGAGCGAAAGCAAATGATCGAATTCGCCCAGAACGCCATCCGCATAGGCGGCACCTGGCGCTCGGCGGAGACGATGGGCGACTATTACGCCCGTCGCAACAACTTCATGGATGCGCTTGCTTGGTACGAAACCGGCATTTCCTTCCTCTCTCGCGCTTCGACCAGTTCGACCCCGCAAGACCGCGAACAGTTGCTCGCCCGCGCCGAGGCCGCCAAGCATCAGGCGAGCGACGACGGCGAAGGCCGGCATTCGGCGACGTTCGCGACAACAACCCGTGATGCCGATGGGAGCCTCGGGGGCATCTATTCCCGCGACCTCCTGCGCGGCGCTCAGGCCGTGGCGGTGCCGTTGCCGATAAATTTTTTCTACGACGAAACCCGCTTCACGCCGGTCGGTGAGAAAGCGATGGAGGAGCTGCTGGAAGCGGTCAAACAGCAAAACATCGAAACCATGATGCTGGTCGGCCACACGGATCCGAGAGGCAATCACAATTACAATGTAGACTTGTCTAAACGTCGCGCCGGCGCGGTGCGCGACTATCTTTTGTCCCACGGGGTGAGCGCGCGTATCGATGTCGACGGCAAGGGACCGGATAGTCCCTTTGACGTCTCCTTGCTTGGGCGCCCTATCGCGAAGGAAGAAGAATGGGCGCTCGACCGTCGGGTGGAATGGGTGCGCCAGGGCTCATCCGATTGAGGGGCTTCGCGTGAAAGCGCTCATAGGTAAACTCGCGCAGTTCATGATTGCTGGGGCGGCGATGGCGGCTGCGGCGATCGCGCAAGTTGGCGCGACGTCTGCGGATAGTCTGCAGGCGCCTGGCGGAGGAACGATCCGGGCGCTCGTCATCGGCGTCGACGCCTACCCGAATTTGGCCGCCTCAGCGCAGTTGCACGGCGCGCAGGCGGACGCCGAGGATATCGCCGGGGCGCTCAGGCGCGGCGGCGTCGAGCCCATCGTTATTCTCAACACCGACGTGACCCGCGCCAAGATTGTGACGCAGATGAACGCGCTCGTCGCCGAATCGAAGCCGGGCGACTTCGTTCTCTTCGCCTATGCCGGACACGGCATGCAGGTGCCTGAATATCCTCGTTGGCAAGGGATCGATCGCGACGGGGTCAACGAACAGATCGCGCTGTCGGGATTCAGCTTCAGCGGCGCCGGCGCCGGCGAGATCATCGTCAATCTGGAAATGCGGGCGTGGCTATCGCGGCTCGACGCCAAGCAGGTCGATACGCTCGTCGTCATGGATTCGTGCTTCGGCGGGGGAATGCGAGAGGTCGATCCGCGGACGGGGGAAATGCGGACGCGCGTCCTGCACGGCAACGCCGAGCAGATCAAAGAAGGCGAGAGCGACCGCAGGCAATTTGTCGGCATTCCCATGACAGCCAAGGAAGCGCGGGCGACCGTGTCTTTGATGTCCCATGTCACGTTCCTCGCCGGCGCGACGAGCAAGTCTGTCGTTCCAGAAACCGGGGGCCTGGAAGCCAAGGGACCACGGGGCGCGCTGAGCTATTATCTGGCCCGTGCGCTCGGCGAAGGTCTGGCCAAGGATCGCGTGATCACCCGCGAGGCGCTCTACGACTATTTGAAGCCCAATGTCCGACATGCGACGCAGGATCGCCAGTTGATCCAGGTCGAGCCTCAGAGTCCGGATCCGTCCGTCTACGGCAAGCCGGTCATGACTTTGGCCGTCGTCGCCTCGCCGGGAGTCGTGTCGGGCATCGCGACTCCTTCGCCGGCCCCCGCGGCGACGCCATCCCCTCCAGCCAATCCGCCCTCCACGCCATCCGACGCCCGAAACGACGCCGTCCGCGTCGCCGTGATTGATGGCCCCGACAAGGCTTGGGAGACAATCGAGAAGGGGAATATGCCTTTCACCAAGTCCCCTTCGGTCGACGGAGCGGACCTTGTCTGGGACATCGGCAAAAGCGAGGCGCTGTCCCGAGGCGACCTTGTGATGCAGTCCGTCGACGGATCGTTGATCGGCGGCGTTATCGACCGAACTTGGGCGGTTGAGAGATTGCGCGAGATCGCCGAACGTCGAAACCTTCCAACGCAGCTCGTGAGCCAAGGGCGACTGTTAACCGCGGGCGACGAGGCCCAGGTCGAGATCGACCACATCGCTGAGGCGCGCCTCGTGGTGTTTAACATCGGGGCCGACGCCACCGTACAAATGCTCTACCCGAGCGCCCCTGGCGAGGCCGCGCATTGCCCGGATGCAGAAAGCGGCAATTGGCGTTGCTCGCTCGCCGTCACGCCTCCCTTCGGCGCCGATACGATCGTCGCGCTCGCGAGTTCGGGAACCTCGGGCCAGCTTTTGGGCTGGCTGCGCGCACACCACGGCAGGCGCGACGCCGCGCTTATTCCGGAACTTCTCAGAAGCGCCATAGAAGCCGATCCCACAACCCGCATTGGCTTTGCGGGCGTGTTCACGAACGCGCGTCAACAGCATTGAAAGAGGGCGCGATGAGGCATCTGAACATCGGGGCGTTCTGCGTCGCCGCCGCCGTCTCCCTCTCAGGCGAAGCGGTGAAGGCCGAAATCGGTCGAGCAGGCGCTGAGAGGCCTGCAACCCTCGAGCGTGATCGAATACACGCGGATGGTCGGCGGCCAGGCCACGCTGTGGAGCGAATGGCCGTGGCAGACTGCGCTCTATCGCATGTCCAACGGCCACGAGTTATTCACCTGCGGCGGATCCCTCGTTGCCCCGGGATGGGTGCTGTCGGCGGCCCACTGTTTCGGAGAAGGGAGTACCGACGATCCGGCGGCTTGGACGGTTGCGACGCGCATTGGCAAGCTTACGCCAGTGGGGCTGCCGCCCGACGCCGAGACGCGGAAGGTCAAGCGTCTCGTCGTGCATGAGGAGTACGACAAGAAAACGCAGGAAAACGATATCGCGCTCATGGAGCTCGCCGAGCCGCTGCAGGAGCCGGCGATCGCGCTTGAATTGGAGCCGGATCCGGCCGAGGAGTCGAATCGATCGGTAACGGTCACCGGGTGGGGGCTGACCCGCTGGCTCGTCAGCAAGCAAGACAAATCGGGTCATGTTGTGTTCTTCGACGGAGCGACGCACGACCAGGTCGACTTCTCGAAATTTGAAACTCCTGATCTGCGAAAAGCTGAAATCCCGTTGGTCGAAGTCGATCAATGCGCCCAGGCGTACGGCAATGGGGTCCAAAAGATCGACCGACGCAATCTTTGCGCCGGCCTGTCGCAGGGCGGCGTTGACGCCTGCCAGGGTGACAGCGGCGGCCCGATGATGGCGAAGTCCGCGGCAGGCGAGTGGCGACAAATTGGCGTTGTGAGCTGGGGCAAGGGCTGCGCTCTGCCCCGCTATCCAGGCGTCTACACCCGTGTTTCCGCGTTCAACGCCTGGATCAAGAACGTGATGAGCGGCGATGACGTCGCCGCGGGGTCGAATCAGTCGTCGGCGCCCTCGGCGCCGGCGGGGGCCCCCGATACCGCGTCCGGCGCAGCCGCCCCCGACCTAGCCCACGAAAATCCGGCGGGCGTCACGATCGCTTTCAAAGAAGGCGACAATCTCAGCGTCGGCCAACGCGTCGCGTATGTCGTGACAACTGAGCGGCCTGGCTATCTCACGGTTCTGGACGCGACGCCTGACGGCAAGCTGACGCAGGTCTATCCTACCGCCGGTTCGTTGAAATCGTCCGGGAGCCCAACCCTGGCGTCGGCCCTGATCCGACCCGGCAAGCCCGTGGCGATCCCCGATTACCGAAACCCCTATCGTGGCTTCGACGTTCAGATCACCGAGCCGCGAGGCAAGGGCGTTATGGTCGCGGTGTTAAGCGACAAACCGCTGACGAGCTTCGACACGCCGCAGGCTCCAAAGATCTTCGCCTCTCCAAAGGAGGGAGTGGACGTCATCCACCGCCTGCGGGACGAGTTGGCGCGCAGTCTTCCGCCCCAACCCAAAAGTTCGACCGCGGCGCCGTGGTCGGTGGCCTATCACGCCTACAACATTCGATAAGGCTCGAACGACCGCTGCAAATGGCTCTCGACAAGCCGGCTATCTACGGATTACACGAGGGGGACAGCGGCGTCGGTCTCGTGGCGACTTCGTGGGCGCCGCTTCCGAGCAAGTCGATTTAGCGGATGAGTTAGGCGACCGGACCGCGGAGGTGGTCGGGTTCCGCGTAAGGCGAGGTGCGATATGCCGGGCTTTCTTCTCGACCGGGCGGCGCGGGGCTCGATAGGACCCCGACGCTTGGCCGACGCGAGGCTGGCCGTGGCCTCCTTGTTGTTGATCATATTCGGACTGTCGCTGTCGCCTCCGGGCGCAGCGCAGGACCTGCGGGCGCCAAGCGTGGCTAACGTTGACAGCGCCGCCTCGACGAAATCCTCCGTGCCGGCTACAGCTGGCCGCCGCGTCGCTCTCATCATCGCGAACGGCGCCTATCCAGACGCGCCGCTCGCCAACCCCACGATTGACTCAGGCCTCATTGCGGACAGCCTCAACCGGATCGGCTTTGCAGTCACCGTGAAAGAGAATCTCGACCTCGATAGCTTCGAGCAGGCGATCTCCGACTTCGCCGAGACCGCCAAAGGCGCGGATCTCGCGCTCTTCTACTTTTCAGGCCACGGCTTCTCCGTGGCTTCGGGCGGACTCCAGCAGAACCTGCTGATGGCGACCTCGGCCAATTTCAAGGCGAAGACAACGCTGGCGTTACAGCAAGGCGGCGAACCGCTCGAGCATGTCGAGGAGACGATCATCGGCCATGCGCGGGCGACCCTGGTTTTCATCGACGCCTGCCGCAACGTCCCGGCTCTGGCGACGCGCGGCGTCGGTTCGCGCGGATTTGCGCCCATCGACCGGTCGGCGCTCGAGGGCGCCTACGTGGTCTTGTCAACGCGCGAAGGCAAGACAGCCGCCGACGGGGCAGCGGGACAAGGAAGTCCCTTTGCGCGCGCCTTCGCGACCGTCGCGCCGACCCCGGGTTTACGCATCGAGGACGCTTACGCGCTCATTCGCGAAAAGGTGCGCGCCGCGACGTCCGGAGAGCAGGTCCCGGACGTCATTCGCAGCGATCTCCCTTTGGGCGGCGTGACGCTCCTCGAAGCGCATGAAGCGCCGTCGCAGCCTGCAGCGGCGCACGAAGCCATGCTTCAGCCGGTCCCGCCCTCCGCGCTTGTCCCACCGGTGGCGCCCGCTCCAGCGCCAACAACGCCTGCAATGTCGCCTGCGGCTGGTAAGGCTGGGGCAGCGGCTGCAGTGGGCCCGCCGCCGAGGATTGCGGTCAACGATGCGGGCGGAGAGGCCTTCAAGGAGTGCGAGGAATGTCCGGAGATGGTCGTCGTGCCGGCCGGCGTGGCGATGCTTGGCTCCCCGCTTGGAGAAAGTGGACGCCAAACGTTCGAAGCTGCGCCGCACCCGGCTGAGATCGGCAAACCCTTCGCCGTCGGCCGTTACGCGGTGACTTTCGCGCAATGGGATGCCTGCTACGCCGAGGGAGGCTGCGGCCATCGCCGCCTCGGCGATCTCGATTTTGGCCGCGGCAACCATCCGGCGATATTCGCCACCTGGGCCGAAGCACAGCTTTATGTGGATTGGCTGAAGCGCAAAACGGGCCAGCCTTATCGCCTCCTCAGCGAGTCCGAGTGGGAGTTCGCGGCGCGCGGCTGCCGGACCCTCAAATGCGCCTACGCGCCGTTCTGGTTCGGCGCGATCAAGCCCGAGTTAGCCGACTATGATTCCAGGCGCTCCTATGACGGGAGCCCCAGGGCCGCCGCACTGCTCAAAACGGTTCCTGTCGACAACGGATCCCCGAATCCGTTCGGGCTTTACAATATGCTCGGCAATGTGCGGCAATGGACCCAGGATTGCTGGAACCCGACCCCCCCCGCCTCGCCTTCGAACGGCGCGCCGGTTCTCTCCGGAGATTGCACCGCCCGAGCCACACGGGGCGGCTCGTGGGCAGATGATCCCGCCAAATTGCGGGCTTCCGCGCGCGACTATGAGAGCGTCGACGAAGGATCCGAACGGATCGGGTTCCGCGTGGCGAGGGACTTAAGCCCGTGAGCACTTCGGCCCCTGAGCGCATGAGAACATGAACCGAGATTCGAACCAGATGAGGCGCAGCGTGACGAAACCGTCATTTTGGGAAGCGGGCGCACGGGCCGCGGCTATCTTCACGATTGCGATCGCCGCGCTCGGCGTCTGCGACGTCGACGCCGCCAGCGCGCAGACGCGGCGCGCTTTTCTTCTCGGCGAACAGCGCTATTCGGACCAGGACATTCCGAGCCTGACCCGATCGGACAATGACGCCAGCGACGTCGCGGCCGACCTCGAGCAGGTGGGCTTCGATAAGAAGAACATTACGCTGGCCACGGAATTGCGCGGCAAGGCCGACTTCGACAAACGGTTCAACGCATTCCTCGCCACGGTGAAAGAGGGCGACACCGTATTGTTCTTCTATTCTGGGCATGGTCTGGGGGTTGAAGCGAACAACACCAATTACCTGCTGCTCGGCGACATCAAGAGTCTCCGCACTTATACGCGCGGGCAGGTGATCGAAGCGGATCGCCGCCGGGACGACCTCATTTCGCTTAAAATGCCTTCGTTCGAAGGCGCCTATGAAACCGACGAGATCGCCAAGAACGGCGTCTCCGTCACCGACGTCATGAACGCGATCGGAGCGAAGAAACCCAAGGTCTCAATTCTTTTTCTTGACGCGTGCCGTTCGATCATCCGGGCGACGACGGACGAGCGGGAAATCAAACGTGGGATCAGTTCCGGGAGTCGGCTCCTGCCGACGAAAGATCTGCCGGCAGGCTCGATCGTGATTTTCTCGGCTTCCTTCGGCGAAACCGCCATCGAGAGTTTCGGCTCCGGCGATCATCGGCGCAACTCCCTTTTCACCGAGGTCCTCAGGTCGGAGCTGCAACGGCCTGGGCAGACGCTCGTTGAACTTGGCCAGCGCGTCAGCCGCATGGTGCGGGCGTTCGCGCTGGCTGGCGGCCGGCAGCAGGAGCCGGAGTATTTCGAGAATCTGGGCGTGAGCGACGATTTCACGCTCGTCGACGCCGTCGGCGCCCAACGCTTCCAGCTCACGCAGCAACAATGTGCGGGGGCTGACGTGGACTGGGCGGAGATCAGCCAACAGCCGGAGCGCGAGGCGCTGGAGCGACATCGTCGACGGTTCCACGATTGCCCCACTGCAGAGCTCGCGCGCCGCGCCCTCGTCAGCCTGATCGGTTCCGCCGAAGTTGTGACGCCGGTTCTTCCCGCCGGCTCGAAACAGATCGACGATTGCGACCGCCTCGCCGCCTCGGACAGCGATCCAGCCCGCCCGCCCGAGGTTTCCGGCGTGTCGCTCGACAAAATAGACTTCGACGCGGCGACCGCGGCCTGCGAGAAGTCGATCCAGCGCAACGCCCGCATCGTCCGGTTCCTGTTCAATTTGGGCCGCGCCAAATTCGCGGCCGCAAACGCCGTGCGGCTGGACGATCCGACCCGAAAGCCCCTGATCGCTAGCGCGCGCGCCGCTTACAATGACGCTG
Source organism: uncultured Alphaproteobacteria bacterium (assembly GCA_963775405.1). Lineage (GTDB taxonomy): Bacteria > Pseudomonadota > Alphaproteobacteria > Rhizobiales > Beijerinckiaceae > Roseiarcus. The sequence goes on along the minus strand of CAVZJI010000015.1, from coordinate 86,630 downwards.
CCAACCGCGGCTATGTCGCAGCCCTCTACAGTCTGGCGACGCTCTCCGACTACACGGACGCCGACGAGGAGGAACAGGCGCGCGCCAACGACCTCTTGTTGAAAGCCGCCATTCAGGAATTTCCGCTAGCGATGTACGAGCTGGGTCGCCGATACAGCAAGGGCTCGTTCGGTCTGCAGCGCGACCTTGCTGAGGCCTATCGCTGGATGTCGAAGGCGGCGGAGAGCGGCTCGGTTCCGGCGATGGTGGACACGGCCGAAGCGCTATTCTACGGGCAGGGAGTCGCGAAAAATCCGCGTAGAGCGGTCGAATGGGCGCAACGCGCGGCCGAACTCGGGCTCCGACGTGGCTAAATTCAACCTCGGATGGTATTATTTCAGAGGCAACAGGATCTACATCGGGGACGACCTCACGTCCAGCAGCCTGCTGCCTGACGATACGCAGGCGTTGCTGTGGTGGGGACGCGCCGCCGCCGAAAACAATCCGGCCGCGCAATATTGGATGGCCGCGATGATGGAGCGCGGATACGGATTACCCAGTCCACAGCCGGAGATCGCTGAGCGCTATTACCGCCTCGCCGCGCATGGGGGCAACGAAGACGCGGAAATCGAATTGTCGCGCCGCCTGATTGCCGGCCGCATGCTGGTTAAGCCTGAGAATGGCGCGAACGAAGCCATCGATCTGCTGAATCGTGCGCTCAGTCATGGGTCGGCGCGAGCGGCCAACATGCTCGTTGAGATCTATCGCAACGGCGAGATCGATCAGCCCAAGGATCCTGTACTCGCGATGAAATACGCCTTTCTCGCGATAAAATTGTCGGTGCTGGCCGACCCGGCCAAGGAGGACGGCAATCCATTTTACGAAATAAACGCGGGCATCTCATTAGCCGAGATGGCGGTTAACGGCCAAGCCGTCGACCTCAACGATCGCGCGCTTCTTAATCCGGGCGAAGTAGACCGCTTGCAACGCTTTTATGGGACGGTTGACCCGGCGACGCACAAAGTGAAAATACGCCGACTCGACGTTCCGCTTGGCGGGTGCAACTCCTTCAGGAAATCGGTCTGGGTGTGGGATTGGGGGCGCTCGGAATCGCCAACCGAGCCGCAGTTCCGCAGTCTGGAGCGCGAGACCTATTGTTACGACAATGACATTTTGCGTCGGACGCTGTCCGCCTCGTTCGACGCTGCGCGCAAGGCGAAGGTGCCTTTCGCCGATTTGATCAACCAACAGATCATCGCCGCGCAAGCACAGGAAAGCGCGCCGTCGACCCGTCAACCACGCCGTTGAAAGCTTCGCAAACTAGTTGTAAATCTATGAGGCTTTACCGCGCCATCGGGAGTTTTCCATGAGCGTCAATTCGTCGAAGCGTCGCGCATTTCGCAAACTCCTGCCGGTCGCCGCCGTCGTCATCGCAGTCGCGCCCTTCGACCAGACGGGCGCTTATGCCGGCAACGGATTCCTGGGCGGTTTCGTCGGCGGCGTCGTCGGGGGCGTTATCGGCCATATGCTCGTGGAGCCTCGCTACCATTACGCACCCTCTTATCGCTCGGAGGGTCGGCCTTCGCGTTCACGCAATGCTGGCGCTTCCGGCGGGGCGTCCCAGGCTCCTCCTTCCCCCGCCGATTCCTCGCGGGCGCTTGCCTCGCTCGCGCCGCCGACCACTCAGCAGGCACAGGCGCTGCTGAAGTCCGTGGTGCCCAGTCAGTCGCTCGGGACAGTCGGCGCCGCAGACGACCTCAATCAGATCGGCAGGGATGATAATGCCGAGGCCGGTCGCGACTACACCAGCAGAATCGATGATCTCATCAAGCGCATTCAAATCGCCCAAAACAGCCAGCACTCAACCAAGGAGGGGGACGTCACGGAGCACGCGATTCTCGAGGCGTTGGAGAGCTCGATTCGCGAAGCCAACCTGACCAAGTTTGAGACTTTTCTGGGGGAGAATTGGTCGCCGGAGCGTCTGCGCGTCATGATTCTCGACCGCGTTCAGAATGAAATCGGGGGCCTGTTCGACGGCACCAACCGCGGCGCCGTGACGATGAACGACCTCGATTTGATGATCAAGAAATCGGCGAAAAACGTCTATGCGCGCCTCTTCGAGACGTCGGAATTGCTTGCTGCAAATCGCAGCTCCACTCTGTTCGTCGAGCGTCTCTATCAGACCCACGGCGACCTCGTGAACGGCGAGGTTCGCGAGAGCGCGGAGCAATTGTTGGCGGACGCCGCCACTTCAGGGCTAACGGACATCGAGCCGAAGTTGCGGCGCGACCCGAACGCCTTCGCGCTGCGCTACCGCGCGCAGCGGATTATCTACGATTGCCTGTCCGATAATGTCGAGTTGATCAGCTCGAGCGAGTCGGGCATGGCGACCCCAGCGGAAATCAGCAAGGGCGTTCTCGACGTCACTAAGGAGCAGTGCGCGAAGTGGGTGTCGGCGCAATTGATCGGCGCGGACGACAAGGTCAAACCGCAAGATCCGGTGCCTCTGCGGGTCATTTGGAACGCAGAGGGTCCAAAGGACGACGCCTCGATGTATGGACGCGCGACGGATCAGCTTTAGCGGCGGTCACCGGGTGCAGATCGAGTCTGGCCTTTCGCCGTCCGACCGGCTTGTCGACAGCCCGCTCGAATCGATGCAAACAGGCGACCGGGTGAATATAGTCATCTCGGACGGAAAGCTCCCTACGCCCGTCTCGTCTGCCGGCCCGAAAGCCGACGGACAGGCGGCCCAGCCTCTAGGTTCGGGACGTCAAATTCCATCTCATGTGACATCGTGATTCAAGCGCGGCGGCAGGACCCGCCGATGTCTGATCAATTCTCGATAACCTAAGAATCAGCTCAAGCGCATCGAACCCTTTTTCCAGCGGACCCGTGCAATTTGTGGCGGAATTTCTGAATCGATGTTTATGTGTCTTCTAGGCGCGGGGCCAAGCCCGTGTCTTGGCTGGTCAGTGACGCAAAAATCAGGCGCGCGCCCAGCGCGAGGGAGGGAACAGATGATTGCGAAATTTGCGCTTTCAGGCTTTGCTGTGGTGCTCGCGTTAGCGTGTCCCACAGAAATCTTCGCCCAGGCCGGCAGGCCCGTGTCCGCTAGCGACATTTCCGGCAAGACGATTTGCTGGAGCAATGGAGATAGGGCCACTTACGCAGCCAACGGACAATTTACGAACAACAGCGGCCGTCACACGGTATGGTCGGTAACCCCAGGCCTGATCCACGTTGGCTCCAGTGTCCGCCAGACCGATGTCCTGCCTGATGGTCGGCTTCACATCTTGTTGACTAAGGGTCAGGGCGTCCAACATGAATATTGGGGAACGGCGTGCAATTGAGTCTTGAACGTTTGGTCAAGGTCGCGAGGCACCAGCCGCAGAATGACGTGGCTCTAGCGATCGCCGGGATATGCGCGGCCGCCGGTCGATCGCCGACGGTTGACCGGGACAAATTTGTCGCTCCCAGTTGGCGTTGGCCGCCTGTCCAGAGGCGATGCCGTCGAGCAGGGTGGTCGAAGCGATTGTGCGCCAGACGGCATCGCCCCAGCCGAGATGCGAAATCGCGGCAATTTGTTGACTAATTCCGAAGTTGATGCTATATCTCTTTCATTCGCAGGATCTATCGAACCCGGCGCCACCAGGCAGGCATTCGATCATGAGACAGAGAGAGGCAAAGGCGGTCTGAGACGCATTCTGCACAGAGCCTCAGCCCAGGCAGAATTTTTTATTTGAATCCGTCGTAACTCATTGAAAAGGCTCGATTCGAAAAAATAAACGCCAGTAAACGCTAGCATTTTTACTAGCGTTTAAGCGCGTTTATTGGCGTTTATTGGCGTTTATTGGCGTTTATTCGAAACCCCCGGACCGCCGCTTAAGGGGTCGCTTTGGGCCGATCGAGGCGCCGCGCCTAATCGCCATGGTCGCGAATCGACGACGTCGGGCTCGGGTCGACGCTCGGACCCGCGCCGGTCGGCAGGATCGGCGGGGCGGGATCGGCTTCGCCGATCGGGGCCGGCGGCAGGGCGCCGTCGGGTCCATCGCCCGGCCCCGGCGCAGTGTCCGGCGGAACGACGGTAGTGTCCGGCCCGCTCAAATGCGCGATGTCCAAGGGCTCCTCAATATCGGGCGCGGGCGGCAGGTCGTCGGGGGGCTGAGGCGGCGGCAAAAGGTCGGGCGCTGGTGTCGGCTTGCAGATGCGCCGAGGGCCAGTGTCGGTCGAGCCGTGATTGGCGAGATCGAGGTGGATGTGGTTGTAATGAAACACGTCCGCGCCGGGACCCAAGACGGTGGTGAAATATTGGCAGGCGCCGCCATGGGCCTCGTGCAGGAAGGCGGCTTCCTGGGTGTCGGTCTTCTTCCAGTCGCGGACAAAGTCGATCTCTCGCCCGTCGGCGAGCGTGAAGCCAGCGACGTCGACTGCATTGCCGAAGGCGTGCTCGGAGAGGCGCGCGCCCGGCATATTGTCGATGCCCCGGCAGCTAAAGGCGCCGAACACTTTGACGGTCACGACCCTCTGCCCGAAGCGGGTCTGAGCGTCGGGCTCGACGATGGCGTCGAGCCAAGCTTCGAGCGCCGGGATCATCGGGCAGTCGATGGTGAGGGTCTTGTCGACGGCGATCGTCCCATTGGCCAGCGCCGAGACTTTCAGCGGACGTGTCATGCCACAGATGCCGGGCCCGTCGATTTCTCCCGCCTGGACGATGGTGTCGGAAAGGGTGACCTGCTTGCGGGCAAAGCAGGCGTTCTCGGCCTGCCCGCGCCAGACCGGCCGCTCCTCACGGCCCGGAAATCCGCAGCTCGAAAGCCACAGAGCCACGGTCAACACGAACGAAACAGGCGGAACGCAACGCGCCATGACGAGAAACTTGAGCCTATTGCCTTAAGAATCGCTGAACCATGGCCCGTGAAGAGTCGCTCAACCATGGCGGGCGTGGCGCGCCATCTGGTCGCCGCACTTTGCCAGCAAGGAAGCGTCGCTATGGGCGGCCGACAGCGGAATTGGAGCAGCGTCGCGTTGAGCCTCGCGCTCGGGCTTGCGGCCGCGACGCCGGCTGGCGCGCATCCCCATGTCTGGGTCACCGTCAAGAGCCAAATCGCGTTCACGCCTGAGGGCAAGGTTTCCGCGGTGATTCACGACTGGGTTTTCGACGAGATGTATTCGTCCTTCGCCACGCAGGGCCTCGCGCCGGCTGGCCAGCTCGTGAAGAAAGAGCAGTTCGCTCCGCTGGCCAAGGAGAACGCCGGGAGCCTCGCTGAGATTGGCTATTTCACCACATTGAAGAACGGCGGCAAGGTCATGGATTTCGGTACGGTGACGGACTATTGGATGCAGGAGCGGCCCGACCATCTGGTCGAGTTCCACGTCACCTTGCCGCTGAAGACGCCGACGCCGATCACCAAATTTCTTACGCTTCGGGTGTCCGACCCGGAATTTTTCATCGATTTCGAGTTCGACGACAAGGACCCGGTGACGCTGGTCTCCGCGCCGTCGAGATGCACGGCCTCCGTTGCAAAGCCAAAGCCGCTCGAGGCCGGCGACAAGCAGAAACTGTCGGAATTGTTCTTCACCAACCTCGCGCCGGGAACCAATTTCGGATTCAAAATGGCGAGCGCCGCCATCGTCGCGTGCCCATGACAAAGCGCTCGATCGTATGGATCGGCCTCGGGTGGGCCGTTTGGAGCGGGTCGATCGTGGCCGCGGCCGCGCAGCTTGCGCAACGGCCATTCGCGGTCGCCGGCGGCGAGGGCGGTGGCGGCGGGGAGGGCGGCATCACGGGCTGGCTGATGGCCGAGCAGTCATCGCTCACCCATCTCATAGCAGCAAAGGTGCACGCGCTGAACGGCAATCCAGGCGCCGCCTGGGGCCTGGTCGGCCTTGGCCTCGCCTATGGCGTGATTCATGCCGCTGGGCCCGGACACGGCAAGGCGGTCCTCGCCTCCTACATGCTGGCCAACGAACGATCGCTCATACGCGGCGCAGTAATGGCGCTGATGGCGGCGCTGCTTCAGGCGCTGATCGCGATCGCGCTCGTCGGCGCGGCCGGGTTTGTCTTCAGAGCGACCGCTTCGCAGATGAATCAGGCCGCCGATTGGATCGACCTCGCCAGCTATTGCAGCATCGCGGCCATTGGTGCTTGGCTGGTGTGGCGAAAGGGCTCAGCGCTCATTGCGGCGTTCAGTGAGCACGCGGCGCGCCGCCGCGCATTGGCTTCCGCCCCGGCTTATGCTGGCGTCGCATGGGGGCGGGCCGCCTTCAGCCTTTCGGCGGCGGCCTATCGCGCCGGGCCGCCCGACGCGCCGGGCGAACTGGACGAGGAGTGCGGACACATGCACATGCCCGATCCGGCTCAGCTTGACGGCGCCTTTTCCTGGCGGGCCGCGCTTGGAACCGTGATCGCCGCCGGCGCGCGTCCGTGCTCTGGCGCGATCCTGGTGTTGGTGTTCGCGATGGCGCAAGGGCTGTTCGCCGCCGGAGTCGTCGCCGCGTTCGCCATGGCGATCGGCACCGCGGTGACGACCGCAGCGCTGGCTTGGACGGCCGTGTTCGCCAAGTCGGCGGCGATGCGGCTCGCGGCGGGTGAAAACTCGCGCCTGGCGCTGGTGGCGAAGGGATTCGAATTCGCCGCCGCCCTCGCGGTGCTGGCCTTCGGCGTCGCGCTGCTGCTCGGCGCGCGGGGCGTCGCCGCCTGAGGGCGCGGAGTGTCAGGATGAGGAGCGCCGGCAAAAAAAGCCGCCCGAAAGGCGGCTTTTCTTTCCGTTGGATCGCTGCCTCAGGCGGCGAGGGCGGCGGCCTTGCGGCTCTTGCGATAGCCGGCGAAGCCAAGGCCGGCGAAGCCGAGGATCATCATCGCCCATGTCGAGGGCTCGGGAGTGCTGAAGGCGAGGCTCTGCGCGTTCGTGTAGTCGGGCGCGCCGTTCTGAATGACGACAACCCCGTAAGGCGGAAGCGTTACCGGCTCGGCACCCTGTTGGGTCGCCTGGATGTCGCCGTTGCTGTAGAGGTCGACCAGGTCGCCATTGGCGAGAGTGAGCATCACCCCGTAGTTGTCGAAATAGCCGCCGTAATTCCCGGGCGGCAGCGCGGCCGGGGAACTCGGAATGGTGCAAGTCTGTGGAGAACCGTTGACGTAAAAGAGGTTGTCGTACGAGACCGCCGGATCCATCGGTGTGTAATAACTGAAGCTATAGGGGATGGCCGGATCGGGCCCGAAATGCGGCGCGTAATTATTAGCGAAAATTCCAGTGATCGCCACATTCATGATGCCGAGAGCGCTGTCGGAAAAGACCCCTGTGGCGTTGGTGATGATGGATGCGCTCAGAGGGTCTGCGATGCCCACGTATCTGGGCCCCGACGGGACCAGATTTGCTGGGGTCCCGAAAGCGGGTCCCGAATTCGGGTCCGCAGCTATCGTGAAGGTGCCGCTGGCGCTGACGCCGCCGTCTCCAAGATGCCAATTTATTGTAGCCGCCTCGGCGTGAGCGCTCAAAGTCAGCGCCGCGACCACCGGTAGCGCGGCCATCATCCAATGCGTCTTTCTCATCTGAACCTATCCCCTCTGCACGCAGCGGAGGCGCACAAGGGGGAAGATCCCTCCTGCGCCCTCCCGTTGTCCAACAGTGTAATTCCCCGCGGCCGTTTGAGCGCGGCCAGCTCACCTTCGAGCGCCGTGGAACGTGATCGAAAGGTCTTGCCCTGTCAACTTTAGTTTATTCGATTGCCACCAACGTCATGCCGAAGCGGAACCGCTACGCCGCCGGAGCAACCTTGGCTGCATTCGGCTGGTCCTGCTCGCCTTCCGGCTCGGCCACCGGACGGGCGAGGTAAGCCGAAATCCGGGTGGCAAAGGCGTTCGGGGTTTCAGCGAACAGCCGCTCGAACTCGATGCCTGCACGTCGCTTGAGCTTTTGCTGCTTCGGCTCGATGCGGGCGCCAAGCCGTTCCAGCGCCTCCGGCGGTAAACCACTGTGTTCCGCCGCGAATTTTTCCAGCACATGCAGATCGTTGAAGTCCCCAAGCGCCTCGCGAAGATCGTTCAAGGCTTCGGCTTGCGCATTCAACGCCTCCGGCCACGCGCAGGACAGAAGTGAGAGCTGATAGCGCAGATCGACGACGCGGGACCGCGAAGCATGAAGCGCCGTTGGATTCTCGCCTTCGAAAGCAACAAGGCCGCGCCGCTGCGCCTGCCGATAGGTGCGCGCGACCGCGTCGACAATCTCCTCAGTTCCGAGCGCGCTCAAGTCCCATCCCTCGAGGCGCCTGACGATCGCGTTGAGCCGCGCGCGCGGCGCGCTGGCGGAAAGGCCCCGACGGGCGCGTCGGGCCGCCTCTCGCTCGCGCGCGATCGCCGCCATCAGCGGTTCGAAGACCTCAGGCGGGGGCTCGAGACGCTGAACGCGCTGCGCCATCACGTCGAGGTCGCGCGCCCGGCCGATCTGGCGGCGCGTCGCCGCCAGCGCCGTAATCGTCACGCGAGCCGGCTCGCCGACGCAATGGAGAAAGAGCCGCGCGATCGCGCGTGCTTCTTTCAGCGTCTTGCGTACGTCATGAACCCGCTTCGGCGCCTCTTCGCCAGGGCCGGGAAATCGAGCCGCAGCGGCGCTGACCGACCGGATGAGCGCGGCGCGGCAATATTGCGGCCAAGCGTCGGATCGCATTCGTTAGGCTTTCTCCGCCTCGATCAGTTTAGCCCGCTCGCGCAGCGCGAATTTCTGGACCTTGCCGGTCGAGGTCTTGGGGATTTCAGCGAACACGACATGGCGCGGGCACTTATAGCGCGCAAGCCGCGCGCGGCACCATTCGATCAGTTCCTCGGCGGTGGCGCTGTGGCCGGGCTTCAACTCGACGAAAGCGCATGGCGTCTCGCCCCATTTGTCGTCGGGTCGCGCCACCACCGCCGCGAGCTGAACGCTCGGGTGCTCGAACAGCGCGTCCTCGACCTCGATCGATGAAATGTTCTCGCCGCCGGAAATGATGATGTCCTTCGACCGGTCCTTGAGCTGCACATAGCCGTCCTTGTGCTTGACGCCAAGATCGCCCGAGTGAAACCAGCCGCCGGCGAGGGCCTTCTCGGTCGCAGCCTTGTTTTTGAGGTAGCCCTTCATCACCACATTGCCGCGGAACATCACTTCGCCCATCGTTTGCCCGTCGGCGGGCATGGGCTGCATCGTCTCGGGGTCCATGACGTCGAGCGCCTCGAGCGCGTGATAGCGAACGCCCTGGCGCGACTTGAGATGCGCTTGGGTGTCGTGATCGAGCGCGTTCCACTCATCCTTCCAGTCGTTGACCACCGCCGGCCCGTAGACTTCCGTCAGGCCGTAGAGATGGGTGACCTCGAAGCCGGCTTCGCCCATCGCCTTGAGCACCGCGGCGGGCGGCGGGGCGGCGGCGGTGAAGAAGTGCACGCGGTGCGGCAGAGGCCGCTTCTCCTCGTCGCGCGCGTCGAGCAGGATCGACATGACGATCGGGGCGCCGCACATGTGGGTCACCTTGTGCTCGGCGATGAGGTCGAAGATCGGCTTGGCGCGCACCTGGCGCAAGCAGACATGCACGCCCGCTTTCACACTGATCGACCAGGGAAAGCACCAGCCGTTGCAATGGAACATCGGCAGTGTCCAGAGATAAACTGGATGGCGGCCGACGTCGCCGGTGAGGATGTTGCCGGCGGCGAGAAGGTTGGCGCCGCGGTGGTGATAAACGACGCCCTTGGGGTCGCCCGTCGTGCCGGAGGTGTAGTTGAGCGAAATCGCATCCCATTCGTCGCCCGGCGCCGTACGCCCATAAGCCTCGTCCCCTTCGGCGATAAGCGCCTCATAGTCGAGGCCCCCCAGCCGCTCGCCGGGGCCATCGTGCTCGGGATCGTCGTAGTCGATGATGAGCGGCCGGGCCTTGGCCTGCTTGAGCGCCGCGCCGATGACCGCGGAGAATTCACGGTCGACGATGAGCGCCTTGGCCTCGCCGTGATCGAGCATGAAGGCGATCGAAGCCGCATCGAGACGAGTGTTGAGCGCGTTGAGCACGGCGCCGCACATCGGCACGCCATAATGACATTCGAGCATCGCGGGCGTGTTGGCGAGCATGGCCGCGATCGTGTCGCCGCGTACGAAGCCCCGCTTGGCGAGCGCGGAGGCGAGCTGCTTCGTTCGCGCGTGGAACTCGCGGTAGCTGCGGCGCAGGGGCCCGTGGGCGATCGCGAGCCGATCCGGGAACACCGCGGCCGAGCGCTCAAGGAAGGTCAGCGGGGTCAGCGGCTGAAAGTTGGCCGGATTGCGATCGAGGTCGCGATCATAAGGCGAAAGGGACATTTCGCGGAGCTCCACGGCGCTACGAGGCGATCTTAGCGCGAATCTGCAAGCTTTGGGCCAGAGATTCGACGATCCTCAAGGACGAAAGGCGAAGAACCGAAAGCCGACAAAGGTGAGAACCATCGCCACGCCGCTGCCGGCGGCGATGAACAGCGGCAGGATCGCCGGCGTGACGGGGATCCCGACGCTAGGGGCCAAAAAAACGCAGGCTGAATAGACGGCGTAATTGACCGCGAGCCCGAGGGAGGCCACGCCGCAGTACCGAAGGAAGGCGCGGAACGGTGAGCGCCCCCAAGCGTCGGAAGGTGATCGACCGGTTGAGGGCGAAATTAACGATCGTCGCGAGGATGAAGCCCGGCGGCCGCGCAAATTCCGGCGACAGGCCGAGGTATTTAGCGCCGAGGTAGGTGATCGCGGCGTCGACGAAATAGCCGACGAGGCCGATCGCCGCGAAGGTAGGAATTTGTTGGGCGATGCGCCCATGGGCGGGGACGGTCGGCTCGCCGGCGTTCATGGGCGCCCCCCCTCGAATTGGGTTTCAGCGCGGCAGCGTCGGCCCAAACCGTCCCCCTCAAGCAAGCGCCCGAACAGCGTCATAGGTCAATTTCACTCCGATGAGGAAGGTGAGCGCGAGGATCACGGCGTAGAAGCGGTCGGCCGAGACCCGCCGCGTCAGCCAGACGCCCCCGAAGGTCGACAGGATCGCGACCGGAATGAGCCCGGCGGAAACGAAAAGGTTGTCGCGATTGAATTGGCCGAGGAGAAAGTATGGCGGGACTTTGAGCAGGTTGACGGCGGCGAAGAACATCGTCGCTGTGCCAGCGAACACCGGCGGCTTCAAGTACTGGGGCATGACATAGACCTGGAACGGCGGCGCCCCGGCATGGCTGACAAAGCTGGTGAAACCTGACAACGAACCCCACAGGATCCCGCTCGGGACGCCTGGCTTCGCAATGGGCGCGCGACCCAGCCGATCCCGGATCAGCATGTATAGGACGAAAACGATCGAGATCACCCCGATCGCGAGACGCACCGCATCGTCGCTGACACGCGCCGCAAAGAGCCAGCCGACCCCGACCCCGATTATCGACGAGGGGATAAGGATGACGAGGTTCCGGGGCGAAAATTCTCGCCGGAAGGCCCAGACGCTCAACCAGTCCTGCACCAGCAGGATCGGCAGTATGATCGCTGCCGCCCTGACCGGCGAGGCGACCAGCGACAACATGGGCACCCCGATCGTCCCGAGGCCCGAAAACCCGCCTTTCGACAGGCCAAACAAGATCACCGCCGGGATTGCGACGAGGTAGAATTGCACTTCACCCGACATTCATGTTCCCTCAAGCGCTGGGCAATTTGGTTGTTGGTCCAGCACCGCCCACGCTGACGTTGCGTTCGGACGCTGCGGGCGCAACTATCCGCGCGCGACAACGACGCGCCAGAGTTCGGCGGCGGAGGGAGCGGAACGATGACCAGCGGCTATCGGCAGACCTATGATCGCTGGCGCGCCGATCCGCAAGGCTTCTGGGCGGAGGCGGCGCGCGAGATCGCCTGGATAAGGCCGCCCGAGCGCATTTTCGATCCAGACGCGGGCGTCTACGGCCGCTGGTTCCCCGACGCGCGCTGCAATGCTTGCTTCAACGCGCTCGATCAGCATGTCGAGGCCGGTCGTGGCGACCAGGTCGCGCTCTATTACGACAGCCCGGTCGCGGCGACCAAGCGCGCCATCACCTATCGCGAGATGCTCAGCGAGACGGCGACGCTCGGCGCCGTGCTCAATGATCTCGGGGTTGGAGCGGGAGACCGGGTGCTGATCTATATGCCGATGATTCCCGAGGCGATCGTCGCCATGCTCGCCTGCGCGCGCATCGGCGCCGTGCATTCGGTGGTGTTCGGCGGCTTCGCCGCCAAGGAGCTGGCGACTCGCATCGACGACGCTGAACCAAAGGTCGTTCTGACCGCGAGCTGCGGCGTCGAGCCGGGCCGGATCGTCGAATATAAGCCGCTTCTCGATCTCGCGATCGCTCTCGCCGCGCACAAGCCGGCGGCATGCGTGGTCTATCAGCGCCCGCAAATCCAAGCCGGCATGAGCGGGACCCGCGACCGCGACTGGACCGCGCTCGTCTCTGCGGCAAAGACCGCCGGCAAAAGGGCGCCTTGCGCCAACCTCGCCGCCACCGATCCGCTCTACATTCTCTATACTTCGGGCACCACCGGCGCGCCGAAGGGCGTGGTGCGCGACATCGGCGGCTATCTGGTCGCGCTGAAATGGTCGATGTCGGCGATCTATGACGTCAGGCCCGGCGAGACCTTCTGGACCGGCTCCGACATCGGCTGGGTCGTCGGCCATTCCTACATCGTCTACGGGCCGCTGCTGCAGGGCTGCGCCAGCGTTCTTTACGAGGGCAAACCGGTCGGAACGCCGGACGCCGGCGCTTATTGGCGGGTGATCCAAGATTATAAGGTCGCCGCGTTCTTCACCGCGCCGACAGGTTTTCGCGCCGTGCGCAGGGAGGACCCGCAGGCCAAGCTCATCAAAAACTACGACATCACGTCGTTGCGCACGCTGTTTCTTGCCGGCGAACGGGCCGACCCGGACACGGTTTCATGGGCCCAGAGGGTATTGGGCGTCCCGGTGGTCGATCACTGGTGGCAGACGGAGACCGGGTCGCCGATCGCCGCCAATCCGGTCGGTTTGGGAATTCTGCCAATCAAGCTTGGCTCACCCAGCGTGCCGATGCCGGGCTACGACGTTCGCGTCGTTGACGACGCGGCGAAGCCCCTGCCGGCCGGGACGATGGGCTCGCTCGTCATCAAGTTGCCGCTGCCGCCCGGCTGCCTGCCGACGCTCTACCGCCAGGACGAGCGGATGCGCGAGAGTTACCTCAACGAGTTCCCCGGCTACTACAAAACCGCCGACGCCGGCTTCATCGACGAGGACGGCTATCTCACCATCCTCGGGCGGACCGATGACATCATCAACGTCGCCGGCCATCGCCTGTCGACCGGCGGCATGGAGGAGGTCGTCGCCTCGCACCCGGACGTTGCGGAATGCGCCGTGCTTGGCGTCAAGGACGACGTCAAAGGCGAGACACCCTGCGGGTTTCTCGTCCTGAAGGCCGGCGTCAACCGGCCGCCCGAGGAGATCGAGAAGGAAATCGTCAAGCTGGTGCGCGACAAGATCGGTCCGGTCGCCGCCTTCAAGATGGCGATAGTCGTGCCTCGCCTACCAAAAACCCGCTCGGGCAAGATCCTGCGCGGCACGATGAAGAAGATCGCCGATCACGATCCCTGGTCGACGCCGGCGACGATCGAGGATCCCAACGCGCTGGACGAGATCAAAGAGGCGCTCGCGGCGCGGGCGCGCTAACGGGCCGCGAGGCGCCGGGGGATGCGCCTGTGCGGGCGCGGGACCCTCTTTAACAACTTTCAATTTCCGACGGAGCGACGCTATTGATCCGCATCGCTTGCCGCCCAGCCTAGCGAGATGCGACGAGGCGTTCTATATGTCGTGGGACCGTCATGATCACGCCGCTTTCGGCCGGTTTGGCGGGCTCGGCAATTTTGATCGGACCGCGATGACGTCTTCCCCATCCTCCACGCTGCAGGTCGCGAACTTCACCTTGTCCAACGGCCTGGACGTCGTAGTCATTCCCGATCATCGGGCGCCGGTCGTCACTCACATGATCTGGTACCGTAATGGCGCGGCCGATGACCCACAGGGCAAATCCGGCATCGCCCACTTCCTTGAACACCTCATGTTCAAAGGCACGAAGCGCCACCCCAAGGGCGCGTTTTCCGAGTTCGTCTCCGAGGTCGGCGGCATGGAAAACGCCTTTACCGGCAACGATTTCACCGCCTATTTCCAGCAGATCGCCAAACAGCATCTCAAGGCCTGCATGGCGTTCGAAGCCGACCGCATGACGGGTTTGATCCTGACTGACGAGATCGTTGCGCCCGAGCGCGACGTTGTGCTCGAGGAACGGCGCATGCATTGCGACACCGATCCTGGCGCCCAACTTGGCGAAGCTGTGCAGGCTGCCCTGTTCACCCATCATCCCTACGGGATCCCCGTTATCGGCTGGGGGCATGAGATCGAAGGCTTGAACCGCGAGGACGCGCTCGCTTATTACCGGCGCTTCTACACGCCCGAGAACGCCATTCTGGTGGTCGCGGGCGACGTCGAACCGGAGGAAGCGCGCGCGCTGGCCGAAGAGACCTACGGCAAAATCAAGCCGCGCGGAGCGAAGCCCGAGCGCGTGCGCCCGGCGGAGCCGCCGACGGTCGCCAACCGGTTGGTCACGGTCGCCGACGACAAGGTCGAGCAACCCGGGTGGCAGCGACATTATCTCGCGCCGTCGGCCCGCACCGCGCCCGAGGGCGAGGCAGAGGCGCTTGAACTGCTTGGCCATCTCTTTGGCGGCGGCCAGACGAGCTTTCTCTATCGAACGCTGGTCATGGAGGAGCGGATCGCCGTGTCGGCATGGGCCTATTACCATGGCGCGGCGGTCGACCAGAGCCGGTTTATCGTCAACATGACGCCCGCGCCCGGCGTATCGCTCGAGACGCTCGACAAGGCGTTTGACCGGGCGCTGGCGAGGTTCGTGCGGGAGGGGGTTGACGCTGGCGATCTGGAGCGCGCCAAGACCCGAATGGTCGCCGACGCCATTTACGCCCGCGACAGCCAATCGGACCTCGCGCGCTGGTACGGCTCGTCGCTGGCGATCGGCCAGACCTTGCGTGACGTCGAGGAATGGCCGGCGAGGATCGAGCGGGTCAGCGCCGAGGATGTGGTTGGCGCGGCGCGGCGCTGGCTCGACCATAAGCCTGCGGTGACCGGACATCTCATGCCTTTGGTCGAGGAAGCGGCTTAGGAGCCGCGATCTTCCCGCTCCGGTCGCGGAGCCAAAAAGACAGAAACCCACGGAAACGCTCATGCAAAAGCACCTCGCCGTTTCACCCTCCCATTCCGCCGTCAATGTCGACGTGGTCGTCAGCCCGCGCGGCTTGAAATTTTGGCTCGTGCCCTCCTACGCGGTGCCGCTCGTTTCGCTCGAATTCGCCATGCGCGGGGCGCCGCGCAGGACCCGCCGGACAAGGCGGGCTTGGGCGCGCTGATGTCTGCGCTTCTCGACGAGGGCGCGGGCGAATTGGATTCGCAAGCCTTTCACCGCGCGCTCGACGAGAAAGCCGTCGAAATGTCGTTCCACTGCGACCGTGATCATTGGAGCGGGCGCATGCGCACGCTCATCAAGAACCTCGATCGCGCCGCCGAGCTCCTTCGCCTCGCCGTCAATGCCCCGAGGTTCGACGAGGAGCCGTTCGAACGCGTGCGTGAGCATATGAACGCGCGCCTGCGCCACGACGCCAATGATCCCGGGACCCTCGCCAACCGCCACTGGAAGGAAAAGTCGTTTCCGGGTCACCCTTACGGCCAGGCGGCCAGCGGGACCCTCGAAACGCTCGCCCATATCAGGCGGGCCGATCTCATCCACGCCGCCAAGCGCGGGATCGCGCGCGACCAATTGCTGATCGCGGTCGTCGGCGCGATCGACGAAAAAGGCGCGGCGGCGCTGGTCGACAAGGCCTTCGCCGATCTGCCGGCCAAGAGCGATCTCAAGCTCATCCCCGATGCAACTTTCGCGGGCCTCGGCGCGATCGAGCGGATCGATCTCGACGTGCCGCAATCGACGATCCGCTTCGGCCGGCCGTCGCTCAAGCGTGACGACCCGGACTTTATTCCCGCCATCGTCGCCGCCCATGTGCTCGGCGGCTCGGGCTCGATGACCTCACGCCTGTTCCGCGAGGTGCGCGAGAAGCGCGGCCTCGCCTATACGGTGTTTGGGACCTTCTATTCGCTCGAGCGCGGCGCTTATTTCTACGGCGGCACGACGACCAAGAACGAGCGGGCGCGCGAATCCTTCGACGTCGCCTCGGCCGAAATCCGCGACGTGGCGCTGAACGGGCTTAGCGAAGAGGAGCTGGAGAAAGGCAAGACCTATCTCATCGGCTCCTATCCGTTGCGCTTCGACACGTCCGCCAAGATCGCCTCGCAGCTGGTCCACATCCAGCTCGAGCGCCGCGCGCCGGAGTGGCTGGTCGAGCGCAACCGCGAGATCGCCGCGGTGACGATGGAGAGCGTCAACCGCGCCGCGCACCGCGCCTTCGGCGACGGCTCGCTGCACACGACTGTGGTGGGACGGCCGGAGGGGTTTTGAACTTCCCTTCTCCCGCTTGCGGGAGAAGGTGGCGGCCGAAGGCCGACGAATGAGGGTCGCCAGGGGGTAGGAGGCCGGCTTCTCGTCCAACTAACGCGGCGGAACGCGCTCGAACGTCGGCACGCCTTCCGGAATCATATGGAAAGGCTGCTTGTCGAGTGTGTAGATCGCCATCTGCGGGGCGCCATAGAGGCTTGGGTCGTCCAGGGTTCCGACCTTCAGGATCACCAGAGGCAGGTCTGGCCGATGCGTGGTCAGATGCGTGCCGCAAGTCTCGCAGAATTCGCGCGTGACCGGAGAATCGAGATCGCTGCGGGTGAAGGTCTTGGGCGCCCCGCTCACGTAGCGGAAGCCTTCGGGCGGCATCAGCATGAACATGTTCGGCGCGCCGCCGCTGATATATTGGCACTCACGGCAATGGCATTGCGCCTTGAGCCGCGGCTTGCCCTCGGCCACGTAACGCACTTGTCGACAATAGCATCCGCCCTCGAATGTCATCCGTCGCCTCTTCCCGCTGCTGTCTAAGGCCGGCGTAACCGCGTCCGAAGCTAACGCTTTCGCCGTGCGCCCGCCAATGCGATAGACATGCGCCGAGGTCCGAAAACCCCATGCCGATTCGCCGTCTTGATCCTCTGACCATCGACCGCATCGCCGCGGGCGAGGTGATCGAGCGGCCGGCGGCGGCGATCAAGGAATTGGTCGAGAACGCGCTCGACGCTGGCGCGAAATCGATCGAGGTCACGATCGAGGCCGGCGGGCGGCGCCTCATCCGGGTCGTCGACGACGGACATGGGCTGGACGAAGCCGATCTCGCGCTTGCGGTCGAACGGCACGCGACGTCGAAACTGCCCGACGGCGATCTCATGCAAATCATGACTTTCGGCTTTCGCGGCGAGGCTCTGCCCTCGATCGCCTCGGTGTCGCGGCTCGAAATCCGCACCCGCGAGCCCGGGCGCGCCGATGGGCTTGAGGCTCCTGGTCGAGGACGGGATCAAAAGCGCGATCGAGCCTTGCGCCTGCGCGACCGGCGCGCGGGTCGAGGCGCGCGATCTGTTCGCCGCCACGCCGGCGCGGCTCAAATTCCTCAAATCCGATCGGGCCGAGGCGCTGGCCGCGGCGGACGCGGTCAAGCGGCTCGCGATGGCCGCTCCGCACGTCCGCTTTTCCTTCGCGACCGATCTCGGCTCGGGCTTCGACTGGCCAGCGGCGGGCGCGGGCGACGCGGGCTTCACTGAGCGGCTCCGCCAGGCGCTGGGCGACGAGTTCGCCGCCAATTCGGTCAGCCTCGATGCGCGGCGCGAGGGCGCGCGTCTCTCCGGCCGGGTCGGCTTGCCGACCTACAGCCGGCCGAACGCTTCGCAGCAGTTCCTGTTCGTCAACGGGCGGGCGGTGCGCGACAAGACGCTCGCCGGCGCGCTGCGCGGCGCCTATCTCGATTTCCTGCCCCCGGACCGGCATGCGGTCGCGGCTTTGTTCGTCGAATGCGAGCCCGCCGAGGTCGACGTCAACGTCCATCCTGCGAAAGCCGAAGTGCGCTTTCGCGACGCGGCGGCCGTCCGCGGCCTCATCGTCGGCGCGATCAAGCAGCGCCTGAACGAGGCTCTACATCGGGCCTCGACCACCGGCGGCACGGCGACGATCCTCGCCATGCGCCCCCCGCAACCCTATCGCGGAGCGTCCTATTCCCCACGCTGGGACTGGCGCGCCTCGCCCGCCGCGCCGCAGCTGGCGGAGCCCGCGCAGGCGAGCTTCGCCGAAGTCGCGCCCTCGGCGCCAGCGCCGGCCGCTTGGGCGAGCGAGCGCGACCTCGCGCGCTCCGCTTGGCGCGGCGCGGGCGCAATTGCACGAGAATTACATCATCGCCCAGACCAGGGACGGCGTTGTCATCGTCGACCAGCACGCGGCGCATGAGCGCATCGTCTATGAGCGGCTCAAGCTTGAGCGCGAGAAGGGCGCGATCGAGCGGCAGACGCTGTTGACCCCGCTGATCGTCGATCTCGATCCCGACGCGGCGGCGTTGATCGACGCGCATTCCGAGGAACTGGCAGGGCTTGGCCTGATCGTCGAGGGCTTCGGCCCGGGCGCCATGATGGTGCGCGAAGCCCCCGCGGCGATCGCGCAAGGCGATCTTGCCGGCCTCGTGCGCGACCTCGCCGCCGATCTGGCGGCCGAGGACGGCGCCCAGACCTTGGCGCGGCGGCTCGATCAGCGGCTCGCACCTTCGCCTGCCATCATTCGGTGCGCTCGGGCCGGCCGCTCAAGCCCGAAGAGATGAACGCCCTCCTGCGCACGATGGAGGCGACGCCGGGCGCCGGCCAATGCAACCACGGCCGCCCGACTTATGTGGAACTCAAGCTCGCCGACATCGAGCGGCTGTTCGGGCGGCGGTAGGGCCGGATTTGGCTTTCCTTGGCGAGGCCCCGTTCGAGGCGATTTGACCTCTCAAAGAGCTTTTTACGGCGCTTGCCAGTTGTGCGAGCGCGCATCGGACGCACCGCCACGGAGGGCGCGCCGAAGTCAAAGCTGCGCTTCGATCGCCGCCTTGTCGACCACCGACCAGACCTCTGCAATCTTCTCGCCGCGGAATTGGTAGAAGACGTTCTCGGCGAAGTCGACCCGCCTGCCGTTCACCGGCAGGCCGAGAAACAGACCCTTGGGCCGGCAGTCGAACCGGAGCCGGCTCGCAACGTGAGGCGGGTCGCAGATCATGAGCTCGATGTTGAACTGAAGATCCGGGATCTCCTCGAAATCGCGCTCGAGCATCGCGCGATAGCCCGCGAGGCCGAACGGCCGACCATTGTGACGCGCGTCCTCAGCGACGAATTGATGCAGATTCGGCCAGTCCTGCCGGTTGAGGCAGGCGATATAGGCCCGGTAGAGGTCGGCGAGGGATTTGTCGGTCATCGCGCCATCTTAGACTTTCGCCTCAACCCTTGCGCGGGGGCAGTCCCGAGGCTTCCACTTTCCAGTGCGTACCGACTTCGAAAATATATTACATAATACGTAAGCTATATATTATGTAGACGCCGAAAATCAGGCGCAGCGAGAGCGCGGAACTAAACGAGGTCTTAAGTCTTTGAAAATACTGGCGCGCGGAACTAAAAATGGAACTAGGGTCATTTCGACGGCCCGTGCCCGCCTCCACAAGCGGCGTGGCGCGCAACGCGATCGCAAGGTCATTTGATCCCGCCGCCGACTTGAGGTCGCGGCGTCTCAAGGCTAAAGGCCAAGCGTCTCCCCCGGACTGAAAGACCGCAGGCCCTTGAGCGAAACCGAACCCAAGGTCGACGAAAAGCTCGCCGTCGCGCATGGCCTGAAACCTGACGAATATGCGCGGCTCGTCGCGCTGATCGGCCGGACGCCGACCTTCACCGAACTCGGCATCGTCTCGGCGATGTGGAACGAGCATTGCTCTTACAAGTCGTCGCGCCTTCATTTGCGCAAGCTGCCGACCAAAGGCCCGCACGTCATCTACGGGCCGGGCGAGAACGCGGGCGTGATCGACATCGGCGATGGCGACGTCTGCGTGTTCAAGATGGAGAGCCACAACCATCCCTCCTTCATCGAGCCCTATCAGGGCGCGGCGACCGGGGTCGGCGGCATTTTGCGCGACGTCTTCACCATGGGCGCAAGGCCCGTCGCCGCGCTCAACTTTCTGCGCTTCGGCGCGCCCGATCATCCGAAAACCCGGCGTCTGGTGGCGGGGGTCGTTGCGGGAATCGGCGGCTACGGCAATTCGTTCGGCGTGCCGACGGTCGGCGGCTCGACCGGCTTCCATCGGGGCTATGACGGCAACATCCTCGTCAATGCGATGGCGGTCGGCGTCGCCAGACGGGACGCGATCTTCACATCGGCCGCAACCGGAATTGGCAATCCGATCGTCTATCTCGGCTCGAAGACCGGGCGCGACGGCATCCACGGCGCGAGCATGGCCTCGGCGGCCTTCGAGGCGGACGCCGAAGAGAAGCGCCCGACCGTGCAGGTCGGCGATCCCTTCGCCGAGAAGCTGCTGCTGGAAGCCTGCCTCGAGCTCATGGCCTCCGGCGCGGTGATCGCCATCCAGGACATGGGCGCGGCGGGGCTGACCTCCTCGGCGGCCGAAATGGGGGCCAAGGGCGATCTCGGAATCGACCTCGACCTCGACCACGTGCCGTGCCGTGAGACCGGCATGAGCGCTTACGAGATGATGCTCTCCGAGAGCCAGGAGCGCATGCTCATGGTGCTCAAGCCCGAAAAGGAGCCTGAGGCCGAGGCCATCTTCCGCAAATGGGGGCTCGATTTCGCCATCATCGGCAAGACCACCGATACGCGCCGGTTCGTCATCAGGCGCGGCGGCGAGGTCAAGGCGGACCTGCCGATCAAGGAGCTCGGCGACCAGGCGCCGCTCTACGACCGGCCGTGGATCAGAAACCCGCTCCCCCCATTCTCGACGCGGCGTCGATCAAGGCCCCGATGCCGACCGACGCGGCGCTGCTCAAGCTGCTTTCCTCGCCCGATCTTTGCTCGAAGCGCTGGATATATGAGCAATATGACACGCTGATCCTCGGCAACACGGTCCAGGGGCCGGGCGGCGACGCGGCGGTGGTGCGGCTCGGCGACGGCCCAAGGGCCTGGCGCTCACGACCGACTGCACCGAGCGCTATTGCGCCGCCGACCCGCGCGAAGGCGGAAAACAGGCGGTCGCCGAGGCATGGCGCAATCTGATCGCCGTCGGCGCGCGTCCGCTCGCGCTGACCGACAATCTCAATTTCGGCAATCCGGAGCGGCCCGAGGCCATGGGCGAACTGGTCGGCTGCATCGAGGGCATTGGCGAGGCCGCGCGGGCGCTCGACTTCCCGGTCGTCTCCGGCAACGTCTCGCTCTACAACGAGACGATGGGCTCAGGCATTCCACCGACGCCCGCGATCGGCGGCGTCGGACTTGTCGATGACGTGGCGAAAACGGCGAGCCTCGCTTTCAAGGCGGCGGGTGAGGACATCTGGCTCGTCGGCGGGGCGCCGGGCTGGCTCGGCCAGTCGGCCTGGCTCGCGACGGTCGCAGGCCGCGAAGAGGGCGCGCCGCCGCCGGTCGATCTTGCGGCCGAGCGTCGCAACGGCGAATTCGTCGCCTCGCTCATCCGAGGCGGGAGGTCAGCGCCGTTCACGACCTGTCCGACGGCGGCCTGGCGGTGGCGCTGGCCGAGATGGCGATGGCGGGCGGAATTGGCGCGACCGTCGAGGCGCAGGGCGCGGAGCATGCGTTCTTCTTCGGCGAGGATCAGGGCCGCTACGTTTTGACCTGCGCCGCCGACCGACAGCGCGGCGATCGCCGAGGAGGCGAAGCGCCTCGCTGTTCCGCTTTCGCGCATTGGCGTCACGGGCGGCGACGCCTTGAAGCTCGGCGGCGCGGCGCCGCTCGCCCTTGCGGCGCTGAGCGAAGCCTATGAAAGTTGGCTTCCGGACTATATGAGCCATCCCCAGGGGGCCAACCCATGATCCCGTTCATCATCGTCAAAACCGTCAAAGGCTTCGCCTATATTCGGCCGGAGCGCGTGGTCGCCATCAATGCGTCGGACGCGGACGACTGCATGATCCTCATGACCGACGGGGTCACGATCGCCGCCGTCGAGCCCGCCGAGGACGTCGTGGCGCGGCTCGAGACGGAGGCCCGCGAAGAGGACGCACGCGGCCGAAATCATCAAGGAGCGCAACGCCCATGGCCATGTCGCAGACCGAGATTGAGACGATGATCCGCGAGGCGTTTCCGGACGCGCGGATCGAGGTGAAGGATCTGGCCGGCGACGGCAACCATTATGCGGCGACCGTCGTGACCCCGGCCTTCAAGGGCAAGACCCGGGTCCGCCAGCACCAGATGGTCTACGAGGCGCTGAAGGGCCGGATGGGCGGAGAACTGCACGCGCTGGCGCTGACCACGTCGGAGTCGTGACGCGGAGAGATCTCCGGCGCCCCGCCGTCAACGGCTTCCGAGCCTGCCATTTTCGAGTCCGCTTCTCGCAGCCTGTGCGGGAACTCGGCGGGAGCGGATTCCTTGGCGACGTTGGAATTGCGCAGGACTCGCATTGCCGGATTCGAAAGGGGTGAGCTTCTGTTGTCGCCGGGGGGTGGTCGACGATTACGTGGACGGCCTCGAATCCGGTCCGGTTCATCGACGCCTTCGTTGACGGGCTCGATCTTGCGGGCGCCGGGTTCGCGCGGGTCGAGGCGAGGCGACGGGGCGGCCGGGCTATGCGCCCGGCGACCTGCTGAAGCTCTACATTTACGGCTACCTCAACCGGGTCCGCTCGAGCCGACGGCTCGAGCGCGAGTGTCGCTGCAACGTCGAGGTCATCGGGTTGCTTGGCGGCTTGAAGCCCGACTGCAAGACGGTCGCGGACTTTCGGCGCGACGCTCGCGCGGCGTTTCGCGGCGTCTTCCGCCAGTTTGTGCTGTTGTGCCGGCGGCTCGACCTCTACGGTCGCGAGCTGCTGGCGGTCGATGGAACCCGCATCAAGGCGGTCAACAACAAAGACCGCAACTTCACCCGCTCTTCGTTGCAAGCGTTGATCCGCGCCGCCGACGAGCGGTTGAACGAAGACCTCGAACGGCTCGACCACAGCGACGTCGAAGACGGGGCGACAAGGGGCGGGGCGCGCACCAAGAGCCTGGCCGAAGATCGCGGCGCTCGGCGAGAAGCGCGGCCGTTATCAAGCGATGCTGGCCCAGCTCGAACGAACCGGCGAGGACCAGATTGACCGATCCCGACAGCCGCGCCATGGCTGGGCATACCAAGGGCGGCGTCGGCTATAACATCCAGGTCGCCGTCGACGCGAAGCCCAAGCTGATCGTCGAGCCGGCGGGGACCAACCCGGTCGTCGACATGGGGCTTCTGGCGCAGACCGCAGAACCGGCCCGCGAGATTTCTCGACGTCGAGACGATCGACGTCGTCGCCGACCGCGGCTGCTGCAAGGCCGAGGAACGAAATCTCGCGCAATGTCGCGGAGGGCGCCTACGCCGTGCTGCTTCCCGACAGAGCCGTGCGGCGCATCACCGGCAAGCTCGTAGAGCAGCAGACGAATTTGATACCGTGCGGCTTGTCGTCACGTTATCGAACGATGACGCGAAACGGAATTATTGTGCGGAACCTCAAGCGCTTTCTCTAGAACGAGCCGTCGCTGTCGTCGCGCCACGATAGGACGCGAAAAGGTTCGTCCTCATTCTGCATGACGAGGATAACGACCTCGGCTCGCGCGGTGCGGCCGTTGTCGAGCCGAATTTGCATCCGGACCCGAGCGGTCGGATTTGGTTTGTCGGTGGCGAGCGCGTGCGCGGATCCGAGCAGCTTCAACAACGCCTCGCCGTCCTCCGGACTCTGCATGCGTGCTCCAAGGACCTTTTGCAGCTGATCCGGCGTGACGTTTGGCAGAGCGGCCAGAACCTCCGGCGGCGCGACGCGAATGTCGATCTCAGGGTGTCCACTGTAGACGGTCACGAGCGGGAGTACGCGTTCGACGATATGGGGGGGGAGACCGAGCACCAAGGGCAGTTCGAGAACGTTCTGAAACGGGGCCTGCCGCGGCGCGTAGTCCAAGCCGGCTTGCCTTGTAGGCCTCGACTTCATCGTTTTGACCGGTTGGGTCCGCCTTCTTGCGCCAACCGATGACGCGGTCGGCGAAGGCTGCCGCCTGAGAAGGACCTACGCCGACGGCGGCGAAGAGACCCTCCAGCAGGTTCTTGGGGGCCGCATTGAGATCGACCCGTGCGCTTTCAGAGACAAAACTCGCGTCGATAGTCGCCCGCGCCAACCGAACCGTGAAGGCGCCCTGTGGCGGTCGGTCCTTTTCGGGCACGGCGAGAAGCTGATAGGCGCTCAGCTCGATTCCTGTCGATATCGCGTTTCTGATCCGTAGCCGGTCGTCGTTGATCTGGGTCGCGAACGCGGCGTTGCCGAGATAGATCGAATAAGTCGACGCGAGCGCCGCGAGAGCGGCGAGGATCCATAGGACGACGACAAGGATAAACCCGCTATCACCCCTTGGCTTCAACGCTCTTCTGGTTGCCGGGTCCAGACTTCATGGCGCGCCGCCACCCATGAGAGTTGATTTCGGTGGTTGCGCGGACGGCGGCGCGGACCCTTCCGTTGGCGCATCCTCTCCCGTCCCTTCGATGCATTGCTGGACGGATTTTTGAGTAACGCATTCCGCGGGAACATCCATGTGCAAGAGCGTCGCGGTCGATATCGCAAGAACCTTGTCAGTCGGCGCGTCACGCACCTCGATCCGCGCCGCCGCCGGCAACTGGACCGGTTCTCGCCACGAACCGCGCCAAAGCCTGTCGGCGCCCGCGAAAGCAAAGGAAACCCGAAAGGGGGCCCGTATAAGCACGACGGGATCTGCGAAATACAGCTGTGCTTCGATGGGTCGATTGGGATCGAGCGGCTTGAACGGCGCGTGCGAGCGCACAAGCGCGAAGCCGCGTTCGTCGACGGTCTCCGCAATTTTCACAAATTCAAGATGCCGGGTCGTTCCCGGAGCATTCGCGACGCGAATGAGCATCACCTGTTTTTCGTCGCCAAGAAAAAACGGTGCTTTGGACGCGCTACTCGGTGCAACGAATTCGGCCGCCTCAAGATCGGCGGCCAGACGCTGAAGACCGATGTCCAGGGTTTCGAGGCGCTGCACGCGCCCAAATCCGCGATGCCAGTTAGGCAGCCATTGGCCGGCGACGGCGCCGAGCGATACGATGAGTGCGCCCATCAAGGCGACTGAGACGAGCGCCTCGAACAACGTGAAGCCGGCGATCCCGCGATTTGTGGGGGCCTTGCGCCGGTTTCTCGTGTTCATTGGGCGCCGGTCTTTACCAGCCGGACCATGTCGAAGCTCAACGGAACGCCGCCCGCGCCTTGCACCGTCAGGACGACCGTTTCGGGCGTCCAGCGCGTTTGGGCGCGTGGGTCGACGAAAGCGGCGCTGAACGGCGCGGCGTCGAGTCGCCACCGGTAACCGGCCATCTCGCCGGATAGCGTTCGATTCGCGAGTTCACTGCGTCCAGGGAGCCCTGCAAGGATCTGCTGGACGTTTTCGACATCCGCCAGATGACGTTCGACGTATCGACCGGTGCGAAGCGACGACGCGCTTAGTGCAGCAATCGCCGACAGCACAATCATCATGACGGTCAGGGCAACGAGGGATTCGACGAGCGTGAACCCGCGCGAATGGCTATTTGGCCGCAGCGTCGAGCGAAACAACCTCAGCCCCTCCCGTGAGCCAATTGACGCGAACCTGATAGCCGATGTTTCCGCGCCGCAACTGGATGGTCCCTCCGCAGGACATGCCGCTGGGGAAAAAGTCGATCGTCGCGCCGGCGCTGCGGCCATTGCATGTTTGGGCGAGCAGCGCGTCGAAGGCGACGTCGCGCGGCAACTGAATGCGTCCAGCGCCGGCGCCAGAGCGTATGACGCCTGATCTCGCGTCGAGCGCGGTTGCGATCTCCGCCCGACGCCGGATGGCTGCGGTGCGATCGGCGGTCAGCAGCGAAGCGACTTGGAGCGCGTAAGCTTCAAGCCGCGCGTGGGAGGTCGCACGCGGTATGGCGGGCAGAACCAGGCTGGCGAGCAGCGCAATGATCGCGAGAACGCAAACGACCTCGATCAGCGTAAATCCCGCGGCCCGCCTCATCGCCGACTACTGCGACGTGCTCTTGATCTCGGCGACGCCGGTGGCGTCCGCCGTCGCGCCCGGGCCAGACGAAGAGATTTCGTAGGGCGCATGGTCCCCCGGCGCCCGGTACCGATAGGGTCGGCCCCAGGGATCCGCCGGCACTGACGCAGTCTTGAGATAAGGCCCGTTCCATGAGAGGGAATTCGCCGGCCGCTGCACGAGCGCCGGAAGACCCTCCGAGGAGGTCGGGTAACGGCCGTTGTCCAGATAAAATAGGTCGAGCGCGGAGGAGAAGCTTTCGATTTGAATTCGCGCTGTCTTGACCTTCGATTCGCTCAAGTAGTTCAACACTCGCGGCCCCACCAACGCCATGATCAGGCCGATGATCGTGATGACCACGAGCATTTCGACGAGCGTGAATCCATGCTCTCCACCGCGGCGCGGCGAGCGGCTACGGAAGAATCGACGAACCGCGTTCATATTCAGATTCCTCGTACGATTGATTTATTCGGCGACTTGATTGACTGACAGGAGGGCGGTCATGACCGAGACGATAAGACCGCCGACTATCATGCTTATCACGATGATCGAGGCCGGGCCGACTATTCCGACAAGCCGGTCGAGGCTGCGTTGCAGTTTGGCGTCGTAAAAGTCGGCGACGCGCCCCGCCAGCATCGACAATTGCCCAGCATCCTCTCCGAGGCGCAAAGTGCGCACCGCCATCGGAGGGAGCGCCCGCGTTTGCGCCACCGCATCCGACAACTTGCCGCCCTGTCGCACCTTGTCGACGACCTGGGTCCAAATCGACACGTCGCTCGAGGTCGCCATCATTTCGGCGAGAACGCGCAGGCTCGTCGGCAAAGTCACTCCGCTCGCCAGGAGCAGGCCCAGATTGCGACAAAACAAGGCCGTCCGGCGATATCCCAGGATTGGGCGGATGAGCGGGAGCCGCGAGAATGCGTCGATCACCCCGGCGCGCACCGCCGGGCGGCGAGAAAGCAAAAAGCCGACAGACAGCAAGCAGGCGAGAGCAACGAGTATTGAATCCATGTCATTGCGCAGGAAATCGGAAATGCCGAGGAAGGTCACCAGAACCGGATCCAGCTTCGCGTTGAAATCTTTGAAGACATTTGCGAATTGCGGCAAGACGACGAGGAGGAAGAACAGCAGAACGGCGCACGCGCCCAATAGCAGGAAAGCCGGGTAGCGCAAGGTGTCGGACAAACGCCGACGCAGCGCCTCGGCGCGTTGGCGCTCCACGCTGATCGCCTCGAGGATAGGGACCAGATTGCCGGACGCCTCGCCCACGCGGACGAGCGCGACGTAGATCGGGGGAAAGACGCTCGGGTGATGCGCAATAGCGTCAGCGAAGCTTTCTCCCGCAAGAATTGCCGACGTCATTTTCGTCGCTGTCGACCGCATGCGGCCAATATCTGAATCGGCGGCCAGCAACTCCAGCGCCTCGTTGATTCTGGCGCCGGTGCGCAGCAGCAAGGCGAGATCACCGGTGAAGATGGTCACGTCTTCCGGGCGCGGCCGCGAAAAAAGCACAAAGGCGTCCCCTCGCTTGATCAGCGCATTGTTGTCCTCGGTGACGGAGTCGATTGGGATCAAGCCCAAATATTCGATGCGCTTGCCGACCTCGGCGGCGGTCGGCGCGGCGATCGATCCGCTGATGATCTCGCCGACTTGGCTCAGAGCTCGGTACCGGAACGTCGGCATTTCATCACCGGATGGTCGTGACGCGCAGCGCTTCGGCGACGGATGTCAGCGCCGCCGCGACATTTCATGACCGCGTCGTCAATCATGGTCGTCATTCCGGCCCTCGTCGCCGCGGCGTCAAGCGCTCCGGATTCGGCGTTCGGCCCGATCAGGTCGCGGACCTCCCCGGTGACGTCAAGAACCTCGAACACGCCAGAGCGGCCGCGATAACCGATGCCGCCGCAACGCTCGCAGCCCTTTGGGCTGAAAACCGTCTCGCCGCTCTTGAAGCCCAGCGCAGCGAGCCTCGGATCGGCGTCGAAATCCGCCGAGCTTAGGCTCCGTTGCGTCTTGCAGCGCTCGCAGAGCAAACGCACCAGCCGCTGGGCGATTACGGCTCGCAGGGTCGACTTGAGCAGAAACGCCTCGACCCCCAGGTCGATGAGTCTGGGAACCGCCGCAGTCGATGTTTCCGTGTGCAGCGTTGTGAGAACGAGATGACCGGTGAGCGCCGCATGAACGGCAATGCTCGCAGTCTCCGCGTCGCGCACTTCGCCCACCATGATGACGTCGGGATCCTGTCGAACGAAAGCGCGCATCGCCGTGGCGAAGGTGAGACCGATCGCGGGCTTTACCTGAGATTGATTGATCCCGGGAATTTCGTATTCGACGGGATCCTCGATCGTGAGAATCTTGCGTGAGGGCAAATTAAGCGCCGAAAGCATGGTCGCAAGCGTCGTCGTCTTGCCGCTGCCCGTGGGGCCGGTGACCGCAATCATCCCATGGGGCAGATCAAGCAGGCGCCGCACCTTTTTTTCGTCGTTCGGCGCCAGGCCCAATCGCGGAATGTCAAGCAGACCCCGATCACGCGTCAACAGGCGGATGACTGCGGCTTCGCCGTGCTGGGTCGGCATCGTGGCGACACGGATGTCGATATCGGCCCGCGCCGCCTGTATATCGCGCCGCGCCATCTTGGGGAAGACGGCGTTCTGCGATGTTGAGTCCGGCGAGAATCTTGACCCGTGAAACGAGCGCCTGCGGCAGCACGTGGGCCGGCGCGGGGATCGCTCGCAGCAAACCGTCCACCCGCATTCGCACATTGAGCCCGTTGCGAAACGGTTCGATGTGGATGTCGCTCGCGCGCAGTTCGACCGCCTTTTCGATGAGGTCGTTGACCGCGCGCACAACCGGCGCGCCGCTCGCGAGGTCGCGCAAATTGTCGACGTTCTCGTCGGCGCCGCCGGTCTCCGGCGCCCGACCGCTTAGGGTGGCGTCGGCGGCGTCGAGCGCTTCGCCCAACACGGTCGCGATGTCTTCGAACGAGGCAACTGCAATTTCGATGGGCGCTCCAAGGACGATCTCGGCGGCCTGTAGAGCCTGGCTATCAGCCGGGTCGCCCACAACCACCGCAAACGTCCCGCCGTCTCCTTCGAAGGGCAATAAAGAGGCTTCGCGCAAGAATCTGGGCGCGAAACGATCCGTCCTTAGAACGGAATTCCGCCAATTGAAGGAGCGTGACCCTACGCAGACCGAAAAACGCGGCGACTTCGTTGGCAAATTCGTGCGAGGAAAGATCCGTGGATTCCTACAGCCGCCTTAGTGGAGAGTTCGAATCCGACGGATCTGCAGAAGCAAATGCTCGAACTGTAGCTTGATCAATGAGTCCCCGTCCCACCAAATAGTTCAAGAAATCAGCAACGGCCCCGTCGCTCCGGAGATTAGTTATGCTTTGGATATTCAACGCACCTCCCCGAGGCAACGAGGTTTCACCATGCCACAATTGCCCTCATATGACCAAAGTAACCTGTTCGCAGCAGCCGGCGCAAGCATCAGAGTTTGTGCCGAGGTCTTTTCAAGATCACAAGCTGCTCGTCGAGCTCTTATGTTTTGCCAAAATACCGTAGGCCCCGTCAGCTCGTCTGAATAGCGCTCATTTCACAATTCTTCTTCGACCGGCCAGGACTCTCGGCGAGATGGCAGTCCGGGGAATAGCGGATCAATACAATGCAGCGCGCCTACGCCGTGGCTTGAACCATTTCATGGCTCGCGTCATTTCAAAAAAAGGCCGCCGACCAGACTTGCTGAGGGCGGCCTTTGATTGCTTCCGGGCCGATATTTACTTGATGGCGCCATTGAGTCCGTTTGGGAAAAATAGCCCGCTCGACGCATTCTTTGCGCCATAGGGGCCGGGTACTGACGTCACGCCCTAGCGACGGTTCGAGACGCGTGCGGAGGGGCGCGGTCGCCAGTTGGAATGCACTTAGTCGGTGTATGCAACGAGGCTAGCATATAAGCGCGTAACCCTCCGCATCCGTCGAGATAGTTCCAGGCTCATATCCTCTCGTCTTAGCCGCTGGGGTGTGCGACCAAACACGTCCGGCCTGGATTCAAAAAATCAGCCAAGCGCCTCGATCGCTTGTTGCATCGCGCCTCGAGGGACTTTGAACAGCCCGCTATGGGGCTCGTTCAATTCGAGGATCAGAAATATATCGCGCTGCCGATTGCGAAGTGCTGAATCTGCGCTTCATCTGCGCCGATGGTCCCAAGGAATTGCTTCTGACCGTCGCCGGTTGGGCTCAGAGCCGAGAACCGCGCCACCACGCCGTGCAAACCCGGAAGAACCGCCGCGGCTTTGAACTGTTGCGGATCGGAACGCCCGCCGCCGCGCGGGCGATGTTATTCGGCGGATCCGCTCGATGGCTTCCCATGGCG
This sequence comes from uncultured Alphaproteobacteria bacterium, assembly GCA_963775405.1. Classification (GTDB taxonomy): domain Bacteria; phylum Pseudomonadota; class Alphaproteobacteria; order Rhizobiales; family Beijerinckiaceae; genus Roseiarcus. The sequence continues at coordinate 56,075 of CAVZJI010000015.1, read as the reverse complement.
AGCCGGAACTGGTCGAGCTGGCCGATCTTCCTAGTTGTCGGAATGGCGCGCCGGCGAGGTAGACCAGCCTGTTGCGTCGGTTGACGGGAGCATTCGCGCCTCGCCCCGACCTTACCCCGGTCCTGCCCTACTCAATGCACAGAATTTGGATCTCCTGGCCGCCCACCAAAACTACGTCGTCCGCAGCTCTGCCGATCAGGGCCCGCGCAACGGGAGAAACATAAGAAATTGATCCGTTCCGAGGATCTGCTTCGTCTTCTCCGACGATTCTAAACGCCTGACGGCGACCGTCGTCACGCCTGAACGTCACCTTATGTCCAAATGCGACTGCGTCGAATTCGATCGGCGTTGGGATGACTTGAGCGGTCCTCAGACGATCAGCGAAATATCTCATTTCGCGAGAGGCGAGCGTGACCGCCCGGCGACGTTCGGTTGCGTCCTCGATCCGACGCGCAACGTTGTAAGCGGCCCGATATTCCGTCATCGCATCAGCTAACGCCTCCAGCCCTGACGCCGTCACCAAATTTGCATGTGGTGAGATGGGTCGATCGGGAAGCTCGACCTCGGCAGCCGTTTCGGCGCTTTCCTCTCGGGTAAAGGCCACGCTCATTGTTTCGACTTCCTTCTTGTCAAAGCGACTAACGAATCGTGGATAGCTACGCCGCTTCCTGGAAGCGTTTCCCACGCAAGGGCGCATTCACCAGGCCGCCGGGGTTGTCACCTCGCCGCGAACCGAGCGCGAAGTCTCGGCGTCTTAAACGCGGCTCCCTTCCGCTTGGTGACTTCGCGCGCGAACTTGTTCGCCGTCTCAAGAGTCGCCCCGACAATAAGCACCTCTTCAAGCGCAGGCCGACCTCCAGCCAAGCCTCGGCGCGAGGTCCGCGCACGGTTAGGCGCGGAGATGAAGGCAATAGAGTTTCTGAGAGCGGTATGCGCGTCAAGACGCCCCTGCTCCCTGGCGCAACTCGCCGCCCCACATCCGTCGCCGGGCTGTGTCAGCTGTCTGCAACGTCGCGCGTTAGGTGGACGAATGGACCGCCAGATAACGGGCGACCGCAATCAGGATATGCTCGCCCTCGCCCAAGGTTCGGCATCTGCCGGTGTTTGACGCTCCAAGGGCGCCGAACGGACGTCCGCTCCGTCGCCTTCTGGACCATCCTTCGAGACGCGAGGCTACGCTCGCGGCGCAGGATGAGACCGTCCGTGGCGCTAACCCGTTGAGGAGGCCGAGCGCCAGCGCCGCTTAACGGAGAGTTGAGGCGACGCGTGGGGGGCAGATATGCGATCGTTGCTCTTTCGATCGCCGTATCGCAGCGCAAGGAGGAGACAATGGCTCAGGCATTGAGGAACCCGCGGGGCCTAGGTGCTGCACGGGTCGCGGTCGCGGGCGCCGCGGTCTTCGCAATGGCGTCGTCAATCGGCGCGGGGGCCGCTATCACAGCCGAGACGCAGGTTCAAACCGCCGAGGGAACGCTGGCGGGCGCTTGGCTCCCGGGATACCGGCTGTTCGAAGGCATACCCTATGCGGAGCCGCCGGTCGGGAACTTGCGTTGGCGCCCGCCCCAGACCCCGCATTCCTGGACCGGTGTGCGCCCCGCCTTGCAGCCTGGCGACGAGTGCGTGCAGCAGGCGATCTTCTGGCGCCCGGATCGCCGGCGAGTTGGCATGAGGATTGTCTCTACCTCAACGTTTATGCGCCCGCCGCCGAGGCCGGTGGAAAGCGCCCGGTCATGGTCTGGTTTCACGGCGGCGGCTGGGTCAACGGCGCCGGCACGGACGTCCAGCCATCGTGGCTAGCCGCGGAAGGCAACGTCGTTGTCACGGTGAACTACCGGCTTGGCGCCCTCGGCTATCTCGCGTCGCCGGCGCTCGATGCTGAGTCCAGCGACAAACAGTCGAGCGGGCAATATGGCGATCTCGACAAGGTCGAGGCTTTGCGCTGGGTGAAGCGCAATATCGCGTCCTTCGGCGGCGATCCCGGGCGGGTGACGATCGCTGGGCAGTCTGCGGGGGCAGGGTCTGTCTGTTGGCTGATGGCCTCGCCCTCGGCGAAAGGCCTCTTCCAGCGCGCCGTGATCCAGAGCATCGGCGATTGCGTCAACATCGACCACAAGGAGGCGGTGCAGCGCGGGGCTCATTTCGCCCAAGCCGCCGGTTGCGGCGATGCGACAGACGCGGCGGAATGCTTGCGCAGCAAGTCGCCGGCTCAAATCATCGACGCGCAGATCGCGGCCGGACTCGCATGGCGGCCGGTGCAGGGCGGCGAAGCGCAACCAACGCTGGCGCCGGCCGCGTTCGCAACGGGCGAATTCAATCGGACGCCTGTGATAATCGGCAATACGCGCCATGAGGTGCGCGCTTTCGTCTACGAGGGCAACGATCTCACGAGACAGCCGGTGACGGCGCCTATCTTCGAGGCGCAGGTGCGGAGGCAGCAGGGCGCCAATACGGACCGTGTCCTCGAAGCCTATCCGCTGACCTCGGCGCCGGGAGCGGTGCTTGCAGCGGTGGGAACGGACTCGAGCTTCGCCTGCAACGCCGCTCCAGTCGTCGCTGACCTCTCGAAATGGACGCCGACTTTCGCCTACGAGTTCCGCGATGAGACGTCGCCGCCGCGCCCCTACATGACGACGGCGCCCTCGTTCCTGTTGGGGGCAAGCCATACGTCAGACGTGCCCTACGTCTGGCAGAGCGAGACGGCCGTCCCGCTCACGCCGACGCAAATGGCGCTGGCGCGGATCATGCTCGGTTTCTGGTCGAACTTTGCAGCGACCGGCGATCCGAACGGCGCCCCATTGCCTGGCTGGCCACGTTATGAAGCGCAATCGCCTCGCCGGATCGGCTTCCTGGCCGGCGGCGCGGTGGAAGAGGTTAGCGCCGACGCCTATGCGCAGGAGCACCATTGCGCCTTGTGGGACGCTCTGGCGCGAGAGAAGGCGCCCTAATCACTTCCGCCCCGCGGACAGGAATGACTGGAACGCCGCGTGCGCCTCGGGTGACTTGAGCGCGGCGCTGAAGGCGTGCATCTCGGCCGCCATCTGGGCCTTGAGCGCGTCGGGATCGCCGCGCATGAGGCGCCGCGTCGCGAGCAAAGCCGCCCTTGGCTTGGCCGCAAGCGCGGCCGCCTTGCTCATCGCATGGGCCATCAGCTCGCTCTGAGGCAGCACGGCGTTGATGAGTCCGAGCTCGAGCGCCCGATCGGCGCCGAAGGGCTCAGCGAGCAACAAGAGCTCCGAAGCCCTGGCGCGTCCGAACCGTTGCGGCGCAAGAAGCGAGGACCCGGCCTCAGGAACAAGGCCGAGATTGACGAACGGCATCTGGAAACGCGTCTCCGGCGTGGCGTAGACGAGATCGCAATGAAGGCAGAGCGTCGTCCCGACGCCGATCGCAACGCCGTCGATCGCCGCGATCAACGGCTTTTCGAACTCGGCGACCTTGCTGACAAACCGCCACGCCGGAAATTCGCCTGTCTCGTGCAACGCGACAGCGAGAAAATCGCCGATGTCGTTGCCGGCGGTGAATACGCCTCCCTTGCCGCTCATCACAAGAGCGCCAACTTCGGGATCGCGCTCGGCCGTGTCGAAGGCATCGATCAGCGCCTCATACATCGCGCCGGTGATCGCGTTCTTCTTCTGCGGCCGGGCGAAGGCCGCAGACATGACTGCGCCCTCGCGGGCGACTTCGATGTCTTTTGTCATCATCGCGGTGTCTTGGGTCATGCGCTCTCCGCCAGGATCGCTTCGTAAGGTTCGAGCGGCATGGCCCCCGAGGCGACCGCGCGCGCAAGACCGGGCGCGGCCGTCGCCAGTTTCTCAGCAAAGAAACGAGCCAGTCCGACACGCCCAAGCTCGGTCTTATTCCCGCTCTCCGCTAGCGCCTCTGCAGCAAGACCGGCTTTGGCGAGGCACGCCCCGCCAAGCGTGAGCCCGAACAGCCGAAGATATTGCGACGCGCCGGCGAGCGCCGAATTCTGGTCGGTCGCGAGCCAGTCGAGCATGAGCCGCGTCGATTCTTCGAGCGCGTCCGAAGCCTCGGCGAGCCGTTCCGAGGTCGCCCCGAAGCCGGCGCCGCCTTTGGCCGCGACGTCGCTCGCCGTCCGGCGGATTTGAGCGATCTCGTGGCGGACGGTTTCGCCATTAGCCAGCGGCAGCTTGCGCTGAACGAGATCGATCGCGTGAATGCCGTTGGCGCCTTCGTAGATCGCGGCGATGCGAGAATCGCGCATATGCTGAGCCGCCCCGGTCTCCTCGACGAATCCCATGCCGCCATGGACCTGGACGCCGATCGAGGTCGCCTCGTCGCCAATGTCGGTCGAGAACGCCTTGGCGATGGGGGTGAGGAGCGCCGCGCGATTAGCAGCGGCGGTTCGTTCGTCGGCCGTGGGCGCGTGGCTGGCGAGGTCCAGCGAGACGCCGGTCAAGTGGCAGATCCCGCGCGCGGCGTGGACGTTCGCCTTCATTGTCATCAGCATCCGCTGCACGTCGGCGTGCTCAATGATGGGGGCCATGCCGTCGCCGCCTTTAGCGCCTCGGCCCTGGCGGCGCTCGCGAGCATAAGTCAGCGCCTGTTGATAGGCTCTCTCGCCAATGGCCACCCCTTGCGTGCCGACCGCGAGCCGCGCCGCGTTCATCATTACAAACATGGCGGCGAGACCGCGATGCTCCTCACCAATCAACCAGGCCTTCGCGCCATCGTTGTCGCCATAGACCATGACGCATGTCGGGGACGCATGAATGCCAAGCTTGTGCTCGATTCCGGCGCAGCGCAGGTCGTTGCGCTCGCCGAGCGATCCATCCGCATTAACGAGGAATTTCGGCGCCAAAAACAGCGACAAGCCCCGCGTTCCCGCTGGCGCGCCGGGCAGCCGGGCGAGTACGAGATGGACAATATTCTCCGCCATGTCGTGCTCGCCGTAGGTGATGAAGATCTTCTGGCCGAACAGGCGATAGGCGCCGTCGGGCCCGCGTTCCGCGCGGGTCCTGACCGCGGCAAGGTCCGAGCCAGCCTGCGGTTCGGTGAAATTCATCGTCCCGCTCCAGCGACCGCTGACCATCGGCGGCAGATAGACGTCGGTGAGTTCCCGCGAACCGAACGCATGAAGCGCGTGGACGGCGCCTTCGGTGAGGAGCGGGCAGAGCGCAAACGACATCGACGCGCCGTTCCAGATTTCGGTGCAGGCGACGTTGACGAGGTGGGGCAGACCCATGCCGCCGAACTCAGCCGGCGCGGAGACGCCGTTCCAGCCGGCCTCCGCCCAGCGCCGATAGACATCGGCAAACCCGGGCGCCGTTGTCACGACGCCGTTCTCGTACCTCGCGCCGGCGAGATCGCCGGGACGGTTGAGCGGCGCAATCTCTTCGGTTGCGAATCGGCCGGCTTCGGCGACGATCGAGGATACGGAATCCCAGTCGAGCTCGCCCATGAGCCCCCGGCCGATGATGTCCGGCAGGTCAGCGACCGCGCTCAACGAAAAGAGGATATCGGCGACTGGCGAACGATAAGGCATCTCTTGGCTCCTCCCTATCGCGAACGCTTGGGGGCGGTCGGCTTCGCTTCCAAGCGCGGCCGCGCTCATCGGGCGACGGTTGCCGCGGCAGGCCCAAATCAGCTTATGTACAGTCGAGTTCGCGCGCAATGCGGACCGGAAGGAGACATGGCGCTCGACAGCAAAATGACCCGTCTGGCGGAGGCGAGCCCTGAGGCGATCGCCGCGGCGGCCGCATGTCTTCGCGCCGGCGGACTCGTCGCCATGCCGACAGAGACGGTCTATGGCCTCGCGGCCGACGCGACCTCGGACGCCGCGGTCGCGGCGATCTACGCCGCCAAGCAGCGGCCCGCGATCAATCCGCTCATCGCCCATGTTCTGGACATCGACGCGGCGAGAGAGCACGCCATCTTTGGCCCGGAGGCCGAGACGCTAGCCCGCGCGTTCTGGCCAGGGCCTCTCACTCTGGTCCTGCCCGTGGCTTCGACCTCAAGGATCAGCCTGCTCGCGCGGGCCGGACTCGACAGCGTGGCGATTCGCTCGCCGTCGCACGAAACGGCTCGTGCTCTAATCGAGGCAGCCGGCGTCCCCCTCGCGGCGCCGTCGGCAAACCGTTCTGGCGCCGTGAGTCCGACGACCGCCGCGCACGTCGCCGCCGATCTCAACGGGAGGGTCGACTGGATCATCGACGGAGGACCATGCAGCCATGGCCTCGAGTTCGACGATCGTCGCCTGTCTCGGGGGTCGGCCGCAATTGCTCCGTCCGGGCGCAATAACCCAGGAGGCAATCGAATCCGCGCTCGGCTCGCCGATCGATTCACCAAGCATGACGCGAGCCGCGCCGAACGCGCCGGGGCAATTGGCGTCGCATTATGCTCCTAGGGCTGAGCTTCGACTCTGCGCGGCGAACGCCTCGCCGGACGAAGCCGCGCTGGATTTCGGAGGCTCGCTCAAGGGCGGCGCGGATGGCGCGCGGCTCGATCTTTCGCCGTCCGCAGATCTTGTCGAGGCGGCGTCGCATTTGTTTTCCTATCTTCGCGCGCTGGACGGCGCAGGCGCGGCGCGGATCGCGGTCGCGCCGATCCCGGAGCATGGGCTTGGGGCGGCGATCAACGATCGGCTCCGTCGTGCAGCTGCGCCCCGGAGAGACTAAATGACGGCAAACGTCAAATTCTGCGAATTCGACGCGGCCTTGGGAAATAGCTAGAGGAGAGGGGGCCGGCGCTGGCGATCTCGCCTCCGGGCGTGGGTCGGCGAAGATGAGCGGCGACCGATCGACGGAAACATGAACTCAGGGTTGAGCTGGGACGAATTTCGACTGGTCAAGTCAATCGCGGAAGCCCGTTCGCTGGTCGGGGCCGCCGAACGTCTCGGCGTCAACCATTCAACGGTGTTTCGACGCTTGGCGGCGTTGGAGTCGACAGTCGGCGCCCGTCTCTTCGACCGTTCCCGCGGAGGATACGAACCGACGGCGGCAGGCGAAGAAATGATCGCGCTGGCGAGCACGATGGCCGAATCGGTCCTCGAATTCGAGCGTCGGGTCGCCGGTCGTGACATCAAGCCGGCCGGCGAGCTCACCGTCACCGTGCCCGGAGCCGTCGGCCTCCATTTCATGCCGGGGATCGTGGCGCAATTTCAGGCGCAGAATCCCGGCGTGGCGGTTGAACTGATCCTGTCCAATCAGACGCTCGATTTGTCTCGCCGCGACGCCGACATCGCGATTTGCTTTACCAACGATCCGCCGGAAACGTTGGTTGGAAGGAGAATCTGCACCGCGCGATGGGCCGTCTACTGTCGGGGCGACGTGGCCGCGGAACTCGGCGCCGAGCCAATGGAATCGGCCGGTTTCATCGGATTTGGCGACAATATGGGACCGGGTTTGGCCCGACGGTGGATCGAGACCAATGTTGGCTCCGGTGGAATCGTCGCTAAGGCCAATGCGGCGCATTGCCTGCTAGAGTTAGCGCTGCAGGGCTTAGGAGCGACATTGCTGCCCTGCTTCCTTGGCGATCGCACCCCAGACTTGACGCGGGTCGGTTATTTGCTGCCCGAACTCGACGTTGGCTTATGGATGCTGACACATTCCGATCTTCGCCGGGCGGCGCGCGTGCGCGCCTTCATGGATTTCGCCGGGGCGGAGCTCACAAAACATCGACGCGCGATCGAGGGTGAGGAACCTGGCGCGACGGATTGAAAGCGCCAAGCTTGGTCGGTCCCATGTCCGCCAATCCGGTTCACCGGTTCGAGAACCACGGCTCGACTGGCGCGGACTGGCCCACGCGCTCAGCTTTGCGCGGTGCGCGCCCGCGCCTCGAGGCCCGGGAAGAGGAAGTTCTGGCGCGTGGAAAAATCAAATTCCGGGTTCTCCCACGCGATCATCTTGCCCGGATTGAGCAGCCCCCGAGGGTCGGTCTCACGTTTGAACGCGAGCTGGATCGCGTCTGTCTGTTTCATGCCGCCCTCCTCGAGGGTGTAGCGGTGAGGGTTGAAGATCATCGCGCCCATCGCCTCGTGTTCGGCGATGATCTCGTTGAGGCGCGCTTCGGTCGAGAACCGCACCAGCGGCAGTCCCGCGAATCCGATTCTGCCATTGAAGCGGATGAGCTCCAGATGCCCGCGGACCTCGTCCCCATAGCGTTCATGAATCCTCTTGATCAACTCGACCGCGCCTTCGCTGCGATATCGGGCCTGCAGGTAGGTGATGCGAGGGTCGACGCGCAAAGCGCGAAGCGTAGTGTGGTTCCAAGTCAGTTCGTAGTTGGGGGGCAAGCCGCGAAGCGTCTCAGGCGCCGCGCGGCTCGAGTCGAACAAGATCCGCGCGTCCTTGTAGGGCCGGGTAAAGGCTTCGAAAGCGTCGAGGGCATGGGGAGCGATCATCAGAATGACGACGCTGTCGCCGGCGGGGATGAGCGCGCGGTGACGCAGGAAATAATCGTGCGGCGTCGGTCCCGCGACGACCGTGACAAGCTTCTTCAGAATTCCATCCTGCTCGCCGAGCGCCAGCGCGTAGGCTGTCGCCGCGTCGAAACTTTCGAACCCGACAATGACGTCAGCCCAGTCGTAGTGCGCCGTGAGCGGCATTTCGACTTCGGTTATGATTTCGTTGGTTCCGTAGGCGTGCACCGCCTTGTGGAGATCCTCCCCCGTCAATTCGAGCGTGCGCGGCTCCTCTTCCATCGTCATGATGCGCAGGCGCAGCACATTGCCGAAATCGCGCAAGCCGCCCCAGGTGATCGATCCGACGCCGCCGGACCCGCCAGCGACGAAGCCGGCGACAGATGCCGTGCCCCGGGTCGACGGGAACATGCGCAATTCCTGCCCAGATGCTTCGCACGCTCTGTCGACGTCGATCAGCAGCGCGCCAGGCTCGCAGATGGCGCGGCCGTGCGCGATCGACCGGATTGTCTTCATCTCGGCGAGGTTCAAGAGCACCCCGCCCATGAGCGGCATCGCCTGGCCGTAATTGCCGGTCCCCGCGCCGCGTGGAGTGACCGGAATCCCAAGCTTGTAGGCGGCCGCGAGGATGGTCCGGACCTCAAACTCGCTCGTCGGCGAAACGACCAGGTCGGCGGTGACCGCTTCAAGCTCGCGCTTCAGCACCGGCGAATACCAATAGAAGTCGCGACTCTTCTGCTTGACCAGGATGGGATTGTCCTCCCACTTGATCGGCCCGATCTCAGCGCGCAGCGCTGCGATGTCGTAAGTCCCGCTCACGGCGTGAGGCCTTCGAGCGCGTCGAGCTCGGAATAATCGGGCGGTTTGGCGTTCGACGCTTCGCCGTTTCTGACGACAACGCGATCGGATTGCGGACGGGCCAGAAGCTCGGTGAAGTCACGCGCTCTGGTCAGAATCATGTCGGCTGGGCCGCCCGGGCGCAGAACGCCGAGATCCAATCCCATCGCCTTAGCCGGAGAAGCGGAGACTGCCGACGCCCAGTCGGCGAACGGATAGTCGAGGTGCAGGATCCGAACGCCTTCGCGCCACACTTCCATCATGTCCATGTCGCCATAGGGGTAAAACGGATCGCGGGTGTTGTCGCTCGCGATCATCACATTGACCCCGGCGCGTTTCAATTCGTGCAGCGCGGTGACGCCGCGCCAGCGCGGCGTTCGGCCGGCCTCACGATCCTGCAGGAACATATTGCACATCGGCAGGGACACGACGCTTAGGCCCGCCCGCGCGACGGCGTCGATGGTCTCCCGCCGTTCGTCGTTCTCCTGCAGCGCGAGCGAGCAGCAGTGGCCAACCAGGATGGGGCGCTGAAAACGGCGCTCAACCGCGGTGTCGGCGATGACTTTGAGAGAGCGCGCCGCAGGATCGGAGCTTTCGTCGACGTGGAAGTCAAGCTCCCAGCCTTTGCGCTCCGCGAGTTCGAAGAGGACGCCGAGCCCTTGATGCAGATTGGGCGCCATGCGGGTGGCGGCGCCGAGGATCCCCGTCCCATGAGCGTCTAACATCGCCTCGATCTCGGCCATGTGGGAAGGGTCCGAGGCAAACTCTATGGTGAAAAGGGGCGACGCCTGAAGCTCGATCCGCCCATGCCAACGTGCTCGCGCTTCGGCCAGGACGGGCCAGCTGATGCGCGTCTGCGGGCCGACGCTGTCGATATGGGTGCGAACGGCTGTCGTCCCGTGCGCATAGGCGCAGCGCAAGCTGAACTCCATGCGCGCGGCCACGTCGGCGGCGGTCCAATTGGCCGAACGATCTTCAATCGTCGCCGCCAGCGCGCTGTCGAAATCGCCGACCGGGTTGCGCTTCCGCCGCCAGATATGGCCCTTGTCGATGTGAGTGTGGACGTCGACGAACAACGGCAGCACGATGCGCCCTGACATTGCGACTTCGGCCATGTCGCCGAAGTCGACGGCGCTTTGAGGGACGATCTTCGCGATTGCGCCCTCGTCAACGAGGATGTCGACGATCGCGAAACCGTCAAAGTCGAGCGGCGGGAGGGGCTCAGACAACATGCGGCCAAGCACGCGCGCCTGCCTCAGCGCGTAACGTCCGGCGGCGGGGAGGGCGAACGGCGTCGTCATCGCTTATGGGCTTTCGCTCGCGCGCGTCGGCGAGGGGCCTGCGGCGGCCTCCGGCAGACGTTCACGCGAAGAATTCTGCGATCCTCATTTGGGCCGCAGATCGAGGCCCACGCCCTTGTCGACGAATTGCAGCGTATAGCCCTTCTTGTAATCGAGATCGGGCTTCTCGACCCCAGCCTTCACCATGGCCTCGTAGAAATTCTTGATCCGCTCGTCGGTCATGGCGCCGATGCCGAGCTTCGCCGTGTCGCCCGAATCGACCAAACCATATTCCTTGATTTTGCCGATCGAGAAGGCGATCTGCTCATCCGTCATGTCCGGATTGTCACGTTTGATCTGCGCATTCGCCTTCGAGTTGTCGCCGTAGAGGTAGTTGTACCAGCCGACCGCGGACGCGTTGACGAATCGCTGGACGACGTCCGGATGATCCTTGACCAGATCTGCGCGCGTCTCGATTGTCGTCGCGTAGGTCCCCCATCCGTTGTCGCCGAGCAGGAAGATGTTGGGCTTGAAGTGACCTTCGCGCTCGACGGCGAGCGGCTCGGAGGTCACGTAGCCTTGCTGAATCGAATGGGTGTCGGCGATGAATGGCCCAGGGTTGAACGTATAGGGCTTGACGTTTTCCTCCTTGAATCCGTAGGCCGAGCTCATCCACTGGTAGAAAGTGACCAGCCCTTCCTTGCCGACGAAAGCGGTCGTCGCCTTCGGCAGGTCCGCCCACTTGTCGAGTCCAACGCCTGGGTGCGACATGAAAATTTGTGGATCTTTTTGGAAATCCGCGGCGACCACGACGATCGGCACGCCGCGGGCGACCGCGTCGAAAGCCAGCAGCAGATTGCCGCCCATGTAGAAATCCAACCGTCCGGCCGCCAGCAACAGCTCGTTATTGGCTTGCGGCCCGCCCTGGACGATCGTGACGTCGAGACCGTATTTCGCATAGGTGCCGTCGGCGACCGCCTCATAATATCCGCCATGCTCGGCCTCGGCGAGCCAGTTCGTCCCGAATGAGACTTTATCGGCGGCGAGGGTGGACGACGCGAGCAGGCAAAGTCCAGTGGCTAGGCCAGCGCCAGGGAATTTCATCGTTTGCTCCGTTGAGACTTGCGCAGCCGTATCCAGCTTGCAACTTAGGCGCCATTGAGGGCGCCCCGGGCAAGGGCGCCAGGCGCTCCCATACCGGTTTGCTGGAGGCTTTCGCAAGATGCGCAGTGAACTCCCAAGCCGCGTTCTTCGGCCTTGTCCTGAGCCGGCGGCGCAGCCGCCGTGTCGAAGGGCGCTCCAGAGAACGCCGAGGCGACGTTTCGCCGGCTGTCGAGCCTCCTGAATTATCCTTCGAGGCCCTTTGCCTCAGGCAATGGGCGCCTCAGGAAGAGGCTGGCGGATGGGCTCGTCCAAACTTCAAGGGGGGCTAGTTGAGATGCGCAGATTGAACCCGAACGCGATTCACCCGCCCTTTGCAAAATACGCGCATGGAATAGAAGTCGACCCCGGCGCGCGAGTGGTCTTCTGTTCCGGCCAATTGGGGATTAGCCGCGACGGCGTCATTCCTGAGGACGTGGAGGCTCAGGCGCGCCTTTGCTTTCGCGCCATTGCCGCGATCCTCGGCGAAGCATCGATGTCGCTCGCTGATCTCGTTCGCCTGAACGCTTACGTTGCTTCGGCTCAATATCTGGGCGGCTATATGAAGGTGCGCGACGAATTCGTGAGCAATCCGCCGCCGGCCTCGACTTTGATGATCGTTCAGGGTTTTGCTCGGCCCGAATTTAAAATCGAGATCGAGGCCGTCGCCGCGCGAGCGCCTTGAGCGCCAGGAGATCCAAATGCTGCCGACCAAATTCTGGGCCGAGATGAACTGGCGTGATTTTGCCGCCGCCGAGATGAGCAAAGTCGTCGCGGTTCTGCCGGTCGCCGCCATCGAGCAACATGGCCCCCACCTGCCGGTCGGGGTCGATACGTTCATCAACGAGGGCTATTTCGCGCGAGCGGTCAAGCGCATTCCGGACGACATGCCGGTGTTGATCCTGCCCACGCAAGCGATCGGCAAGTCCAACGAACATATCGAATATCCGGGCACGCTGACCTTTTCGCTCGAGACAGTCACGCGGGCGTGGACCGAGATCGGCGACAGCGTCGCGCGCACCGGATGCCGCAAGCTCATTTTCATGAACTCGCATGGCGGCAACGTTCCGGTCATCGACGCCGTGGCGAGGGAGTTGCGGGTCCGCCACCGCATGCTCGCCGTCCACGCGGCGTGGCATCGGCTGGGCTATCCCAGCGGAGTTGTTTTCCGCGCAGGAGCGCGCGCACGGCATCCATGGCGGCGAGGCGGAGACTTCGCTCATGCTCGCCTTCAGGCCGAAGACGGTGCGGATGAGCGAAGCGCAGAATTTCGTCAGCGCGGCGATCGGAATCGAGCAGGAATTTCGCCAGCTTCGCGTCACCCAGCCGATTGGCTTCGGCTGGATGGCGAGCGATTTGCACCCGCTCGGCACGGCTGGCGATGCTTCCAAGGCCACGGCCGAGAAGGGCGAAGCCTGCGCCGACAACGGGGCAGAGGCGTTTCTGGATTTGTTGCGCGACGTGTTGGCTTTTGATCTTGCGCGCCTCAGGCCGGGGCCGCTTGCCGACGCGGAACCGCAGTCCGCGTCCTAACTCCGGCCCCCGCGCAAGATTGGCCCCAGAATCTCAGAATCGATCAACATTATCTTGCGCAAAGCAGAAACGTGGGCTAAGATCTTCGGCGATGACAAGCTCGATCGCGAATGCCCGCACGTCTGCGTCACGGCGCCGCCGGGCGCCCCGTCTGCAACCGAAGCTGGTCGCGAGGCCGGATGGACAAAAATTCTATTTGGATTCGCTGTAACCCATTGAAAAGTCCCGATTCGGACGAATAAAACCAAATAAAACCAAGCTGTTTTGCTTGGTTTTATTTGGCTGGGTTTGGATTTGCTTGCTTTTATTTGGAGGAATTCGCTCGTCAGGTTGCAGCCGCCGCCTGGCCGGGTTCGGCCCAAGCGCGAGCGATCAGTCGGGCGCCTTGCCGAACGGTATCCCGTTGATCTTGATCGACCGCTCGGCGTCCAGCTCAAAAAGCCAACTTAAGCTGCCGTCGTTTTCGGTCTTGCTCAGGCCTTTGAACAGCGCCAGCCCGGGCATGGCCTTGGCCGCGATGTCAGGGCCCAAGCCTTTGACTGCCGCCATCGTCTTCTCGAAGCCGCGCATGTGGACTGTTATTGCGCCGGTCGGCTTGTTGTGGTCGAGGCGGATGACGCCGGCGAAGTCCCCGTCGACCGCCGGCGCGATCACATGCGAGGGGGCGAACTCGATCTGGACCGGTCCAGAGCTCAAGAAAGCGGCTTCGACCTTGTCCGCGTTCTCGTCTGACAGGAGGGGTCCATCACCCTGCAGGCTCAGGTCGGAGATCCACTCGTTGGCCGCCGCCGCGATGTCGATGCCCTTAAGTGTCGCCGCGATGTCGATCTTCGAGGGCGTCAGGGCGCCTGCGTTGGGGGGAAGGAGGCCGACCGGCAAACTCAGTCCGTCGGCCGAAGCGTTGAAGTTGATCGAGCTCTGCGGCCCCGCATTCGCCGCGCCGAGCTGATACTTGACATTCGCCAGGGCGATCGCGCCGAGCGATGCGGTGACAACGGTCCTCTGCGCCTCGACGCCTTCGTCGAGCTTGAGGCCCGGCGCCGCTAATTCCTTGAGCAGGCCTTTGAGCTCGGCCTCGTGCATGGCGAGGTCGGCGCGGGCGGGGTGAGCCGCCAAAAGGCCCCAGAGGTCAAACGCCTTGCGGCTCTTGAAGCCGTCGACGCCGAAATTGATCAACGCCTTTTCCGCCCTGCCGCTGAAATTGACCGGAGGCGCATCTTCGCCGGCCCCGACCGCCTTGAGGCCGAGTTCGGCAATCTCCTCCTTCACCTGCGTCGACACCGAACCGTCGCCTGCCACATTGGTCGTGATGGTTTCCTGAACCGGCCCGAAATCGATCGTTTGGTTGAGCTTCGGATTCTGGACCACGAAAGTTCCTTTGTCCGCGATTCCCGAGCCGGAGAGAAGCCAGGCGACGGCCGGATTGATCAGCGCGCTCGAGCGGAAATTCGTCAGTTCGATCGCGCCGGTCCCGCCCCTGGAATGGAAGCCAATCTTGGGGAGCGAGTCCATGACGACCCGCCAGTTGGCGTCATCCTGTTCGACCGCCTTGTAGACGATGGTGGCCGGATCATAGGAGACGCCAGTTTCGGCGAGGAGCGCATTGAGCACGCTGAGGTCAGCCGAGATAAGATAGTGGGACCCCTCGGCGGTCACCGTCACCAGCGGAGAGGCGCCAGCCTGCGCGGCGGGCAGATATCTGGCGATCAAGGCTTTGAGCGCGTCCGCGCCGTCTGTCGTGGCCGGCTTATCGTCGGCGAGCGCCGGGAACGCCCATAGCGCAGCAGCGGCCAGCACCGGCGCAAGGCGGCGGCGCGATCGGCCCGGGCGAAATCGGGTAGAAGGCATTGGGCAGCCTGTTCGGTTCAGCGAGGACAATCCGAGTTTACGCCCAGCCTATTTCAGATTCTTCACCGCCGCGCGACAATTTCCGCGTGAAGCGCCCTCGGGGCGAGACTCGTTAACCGCGCGTCACCGCGGGCAATGGCGCAGGCAGGCGATTTTTCGGCGCTTGCGCCTTGGCGACTCCGGCCTTGACCGCCTGCTGGACCTTCTCGAAAGCGCGCACCTCGATTTGCCGCACGCGCTCGCGCGACACGTCGAATTCAGCCGAGAGCTCCTCGAGCGTAATCGGATCGTCAGCCAGGCGGCGGGCCTCGAAGATACGCCGCTCGCGGGGATTGAGCACGCTCAAAGCGCCGCGCAGCGCATTCATGCGAACGTCCGATTCCTCACGGTCGGCGAGCAGCGTTTCCTGATCCACGGCGTCATCGACGAGCCAGTCCTGCCACTCGCCCTCCCCGCCTTCGCGCAGCGGCGCATTGAGGGAGGCGTCGCCGCCGAGACGGCGGTTCATGTCGATCACGTCCTGCTTGCCGACGCCGAGCCGCTTCGAAATCGTCTCGACCTGGTCGTCGCGCAGATCGCCCTCGTCGAGCGCCGAAATCCGGCTCTTGGCCTTGCGCAGGTTGAAGAACAGCTTCTTCTGGCTCGCCGTCGTGCCCATCTTTACGAGCGACCACGAGCGTAGAATGTATTCCTGAATCGAGGCGCGAATCCACCACATGGCGTAAGTCGCGAGCTTGAAGCCCTTGTCCGGTTCGAAGCGCTTGACCGCCTGCATGAGACCGACGTTGCCCTCGGAAATCACTTCCCCGATCGGCAGGCCGTAACCGCGATAGCCCATGGCGATCTTGGCGACGAGCCGCAAATGCGAGGTCACGAGCTTGTGCGCCGCCTCGCGATCCCCATGTTCTCGCCAGGCCTTGGCGAGCATAAACTCCTCCTGCGGCTCTAGCATCGGGAACCGCTTGATCTCTTGCAGATACCGGGCAAGACCCGATTCACCCGCAATGATGGGAAGCGAAGCAGCCATATTGTCCTCTGATTGGAGACCGGCCGTTGGCCGTGTCGTCGGCGCTTGGGCCGGTTAGCGATATTGTGGTCGAGCAAGCGTGGCCGAAAAAGGGCCGCGCCTAGACACTTATTCGTTGCCAATATGAAATTGTTTCATGGGCGCTTCAGGCCCAGACGGACGTCACGCCGCCCGCGTAGCTCGTAATGCTTTGAGCAACCTCACAAAATCTTTCGGCGGCTGGCTCTCGAAGCGAAGCCTCTCGCCGCTAGCCGGATGTTCGAAACCCAACACAGAAGCGTGCAAAGCCTGACGTCCGAGATCGGAAAGCGCCCAGCGGGCGCGGTCGTCGAGCAGCGCCGCCTTGGTCTTGAACCCTGATCCATAGACCGAATCGCCTAACAGCGGATGACCGATCGACGCCATATGGACCCGAATCTGGTGGGTCCGCCCGGTCTCGAGCTGGCAAGCAACGAGGCTTGCCGGGCCGAGGCCGTCCTCGACCCGCCAGTGGGTCGTAGCGTGCCGTCCCCGCTCCGCGCTCACGACCGCCATTTTCTCCCGGTGGCGCGAATCGCGGCCGATGGCCGCTGCGACCTTTCCTGCGCTCGCTTCGAAGCCGCCCCAGACGAGCGCCAGATATTCTCGCTCAAGCGAGCCGGCGCGGCCATGGTCGGCGAAAAGTTCGGCCAGGCCCCGATGCGCGGCGTCCGTCTTTGCGACGACCAGAAGTCCAGATGTGTCCTTGTCCAGACGGTGCACGATGCCGGGTCGCTTCACCCCGCCGATCCCCGATAAGCTCGCCCCGCAATGGCGGATCAGCGCGTTGACCAGCGTGCCAGACGCATGGCCCGGCGCCGGATGGACGACGAGCCCGGCCGGCTTGTCGATCACGATCAGATGCTCGTCCTCGTAGACAACGGCGAGCTGGATGTCCTCGCCGGCGATGCTCGATTCCTCAGCCGGCGGCGCCTCGAAGGCAATGCGCGCCCCGGCGGCGAGCCGTGTCGAAGGATCGCGCGCAATGCTTTCGTCGACCTTCACCTCGCCCGCCTCGATCAGCGCTTTCAGCCGGGTGCGCGACAGCGCGACGCGGCGAGCCGCCGCCGCTTGCCCCAGGAAGCGATCGAGCCGCTCGCCCGCGCTCTCCGCATCGACGTCGAAAACCTGCAGCCCTTCGGGCGCCGCGAGTGGAGCGAGAGGCGCGGATTGAACCGGCGCGTCTTCCGGATCGCCCTCGACGGGCCCGGTCTGACGGCTTTGGGCGCGCTGCTTGGCCTTGGTGTTCACGCACGCTCCCGCCGGCGCGGCCGGCTTGCGCCGGTCTCCGCTGCTGGCGGCGCGACGAGGGGACCGAGCGCCGCGACGATCGTTTCCACGTCGGGACGCGCGCCGGGTTTGCGCGCGTCGAGCCCGCGCCGCATCGCCGCCACATGGGCGGGCGTATTGCCGCAGCAGCCGCCGACGATGCGTGCGCCGCAATCTGCGGCTAACGCGGCGTATCTCTCCATGAGCTCCGGGGTTCCGGAATAGTGGATTTCCGCCCCATGCCATTGCGGCACGCCGGCGTTGGCCTTGGCGATCAGCGGCGCGCCTGGCGCCATCCCAAGGATCGCCGCCAGCAGGTCCGAGGCGCCGACGCCGCAATTGGCGCCGAAGGCGATAGGCGCTGGGTCGAGCGCCTGGACAAAATCGCTGAACGCGGCGGGCGACTGGCCCATCATCGTGCGGCCGGCGGTGTCGAAGCTGGCGGTGAGCGTGTAGGGCACGCCGCACTTGCTCGCCGCAACCGCCGCCGCACGCATTTCCTCCGGCGCGGACATGGTCTCGATCCAGGCGACGTCCGCGCCGCCTTCGCGCAGGCCCTCGATCTGCTCGATGAAGATTTCGACCGCCTCGTCTTCGCTCAACGGTCCGAGCGGAGCAAGAAGGTCGCCGGTCGGCCCGACGGATCCGGCGACAATGACCGGTCGTCCGGCGCTGTCGGCGACTTTGCGCGCGCTTTGGGCGCCAAGACGATTGAGCTCGCGGGTTCGGCCCTCGAGCTGGTGCATCATCAGGCGTCGGCGGTTGGCCCCGAAGCTGTTGGTCAAGATGATGTCGGAGCCCGCGTCGACGAAGGCCCGATGCAGGCTTTCGATCCGATCGGCATGCTCGGCGTTCCAGAGTTCCGGCGAATCCCCGGAGGTCAAGCCCATAGCGAAAAGGTTGGTGCCGGTCGCGCCGTCCGCCAGCAGCGGCCGGCCTTCGGCCAGAAGCGATTGCAACATGTTCGGTACTCTCGGAGGCCGGCGACGCGCCCTCCACTGTATTTAACGTCCCAGCGGGTCGGCGCAAGCGGCGCAAATGGCTCTACTTGTACTCCCAATCAAGGCCGACGCCGGCGCTCGAGCCTCCGCTCGAAGTCGACGCCCGCCTGGAGCCTGACATGGCGGGTGACGTCGTAATTCAAGTTCACTCCGTTGTCCTGGGACCTCGCTCCGGTTGTCACGCCGACGCTCACGCGGTCGTTGATCGCGCGCGTCGCGCTGACGAGAGCGCCGCCCGAGGCGCTCGTGCTGATGTCCAGGCTGTCGACGCCAAGCGACTTACGCACATTCTCAAACGCGTCGACTTGGCCAGACAGCGTCCCGACCGCGTTCGCCAATTCGAGCGCCTGAAACGCCGATAGGCTCCCTGACGACTTCTGAAACAGGATTCGAGACAGGATTTCGTCTTCCGGCAAGCTCGGGTTGGAGCTGATCTGAAACGCCGGCTGCACTGCGGGGCCGGTGACGGCGATGCGGGCCGCGACGCCACCCGTGCTTGTCTCCGCGACGAGATCCAGATCGGGCATCACGTCGCCGTGGAATCGGACGTCTCCGCGGGTGAAGGTGAGGCGCGAACTGAGGAGCAGGAGTGAGCCGCGCAGCAGTTCGAAGTTCCCCGTGACCTGCGGATCGCGGGCGGAGCCGTTCACATGCAGGTTCCCTCCCAGTTCGGCATAGATGCCACGGCCACGTACGAAAATGCGATTCATCGCCGAGATCGTAACCGCGAGCGTCGCGTCGAACAGCGGAGCGCGCGCGCCGGATCCTTTCGCCTTGGCCGCGAGAGCAAGGCGCGCCCGCGCGGTTGCGGTTGGGTTCAGATGTTTCGTGCCGGGGAGCGGGGAGGCGACACTGCTGAAGCGACTGGGGACGGAAATGTCCATGCCGACAATCGTGATGCGGCCGTCGACCTTAGGCCTCTGAGCAAGAGGGCCTGAGACGTCGATCGCCATGTCGGCGGTCGCGGAGAGAATGTCGTTGGCCACGAGTTGGGCGTGTTGGCCGGTCAGGCGAATTGAGCCGGGAAAGCCGGCGGTCGGATCAAGCCTCACTTCGCCGGTCGCCGCGATCGAGCCGCCGTTGGGCGTTGTTCCTGCGAGGCGATCGATCCGAATCGTATTCCCGTTCGCGAGCCAATGTTCCGGTGATCCCGCTGAGCTTGAATCCCGTCTGATCGTCCCTCAGTTCGCCGCCGCTCAAGCGAATCGTTCCTTGCGCCTGGGGTTTCGTGATCGTCCCGCGCAACTGAAGCGCGACCGCCAGCGAACCCGCAGCGTGACGACCCGAGACGGAAAGCATGGAATTGGCGAGCCGAGCGTCGAGGGCGCCGTCGATCTTCACATCCAGCGGCCCGTCGGGCGCGAGGGGAGCGGAGCCGGTTAAGCGCACCGTGTTTCCAGTCCCAGCATTGATCGTCGCGTCAATCGACGTCCGGCCGCCCGCAAGCCGGCCGGAACCCGCGACATCAAGCGCGGGCAAGCCCGCATTGCGCATTTGGGGCACAATCACGCGCTGCAGACGCACCTTCCATTCGCCGGTCGGATTGCCTGGCGTACCCCCAATCGTCGCCTCGCCGTCGGCGATGCCAGACAGACCGAGGCCGGGCGAGACCAAATTGAGCGCCGTCAGCGGGACGCCCGCAGCATTCGCCTTGAGGGCCAGGGTTGATCCAGCATGGCCGGAAAGCGACAAGCGGCCGGCGTCGACAAGGAGCGTCAGGTTTTTGATATCCAGACCGTTGCTTCCGTAGGTCAGGGTCGCCGGCGAAGCGAGTGTCAGCCGGCGGCCGCCGCCCTGTGCGGCGAAGCTGGCGAGCTCCAAACGCGTCGGCGGCCCGCCGAACAGCCGACCGCGCGCCGTCAGTGCGAGGCCGTGCGCGGTCCCGCTCAAGTCGAGATCGCTGGCCGTGGCGCTGCCAGTCGCCGTCAGCTTGACGCCGGTGATCGACTGCCCGGCGACTTCGGCTCGACCAAGCTGCGCGAAGCCGGAGACGATCTTCGCACCCCACAGGTCAGCGACCTTGAAGTCGACTTTGAGGCCGTCGAGGCGATTGGCGCCGATCGTCATCCGATCGCTGTTCGCCGCGACCGAGAGCGCTTGCTTGCCGTCTGCGGCGGAGGCGTTCGCCTTCGCCGCGAGGGCGCCCGTCAACTTCGTGAGAACGAGAGGCGACAGATCGTCGAGATTGCTCGCGCTGAAGCTCAGGTCGCCGGTCGCCAGGCTGTCTGCGCCGATTGTCAGCGCGCCAGCGAGCCGCGCCGAAGCGAGGCTGAGCCCGAGATTGTCGATGGCCCAGCCGCCATCGTCGTGTTTCGCCACATGCATCGAGCCCTCGAGAGCATGGCCGTCGACATCTCCGGATAGGGAAGCGTTCGCGTCGATGAGCCCGGTCACATGATTGGCGAGCGCTTCCAGGGCGACGCCGGTTGTCTTGCGGTCAAGAAGCCGCCCTTCGCCCAAGTTGGCCTTCACGGCGGCGGTCAGATCGGAAGGCGTTCCGCTTAGCGCAGCGGCAACTTCCGCCTTGCCGCTAACGCGCGGGTCGAGGACCTCGGTCTGCGGAATCTCGAGTTGCGCGCCAAGCTCCACCTTGTCGCGTCCGTACTCCCCATTGAGCTGCGCCGATCCATGTTGTCCCCTCGCGAGAAGGTCGGTGAAGCCGAGCGCGCCCCCCGGCGTCAGCCGCGCGGCGCCGGTCACGTCGAGGGTTCCGCCCGTCGCTCTGTCGAGCATCGAATAGTTTGTCGCGAGTTTCGTCGCATGGGCGTCGATGGTCGCGCTCAAGGCGCCGTAGCGCGGCGCGCCGTCCAGATCCGCGGTGATGCGCGCCTCGCCTTTCAGCGCGCCCCCCGTGAGCAGTGCAAAGCGGCTCAAGTCGCGGGCGACGATATTTGCCTTGCCGTGGATTTTGCTGCCGGAAAGAAGGCCGGAATATTGGGCGTCGAAATTGGGCGCGGTGAGATCGAGCGTATCGAATGTCGCTTCGCCGCTTTGCGAAGCCGAGCCGCGCATCTTGAGGGTCAACTCGCGCCCGACCGCTTGGGCGAAGGCGGGGTCGGCTAACGCAAGCCCCTTCACCGAGGCCTGGCTCTCAAAGAGGATTCGCGTCTTCTCCTCCGTCAACGGACCATCGGGACTGGCGCGGAAACTCGCCTCGACGCTGTCGACTGATCCTTCCTCAACGCGGATCTGGTCAGCGTCGAAAGCGCCATCGATCGTCGGGCTCGAAAGCGGTCCGTTGATCGATGCGTTGAGGTCCAGTTTCCCGACCGTTGTGGAGCCGGGGATTGCGCCCGCGTGGACCTTGAGACCGAGAAGGCCGTTCGCAGACTTGCCGCCTTCGAAGTCGAGCCGCGCGGCGGCCGACACGAGATGCAGGCCGCCTGGCAGGGCGATGCTCGAATCGTCGTTGAACTGAACGTCGCCTTTGAGTGTCGTTTGGCCGGCGAAGACCGGCTGGACGACGCCAGGCGCCAGCCCCTCGAGGCGCGAGTCGAGATCCAGCGTAAGCCCCCGCCCGGGGCCCTGTCGTGCGACAATGACCTGGCCGTTCGCCCACACATCCGCGCCTGCGGTGAAGTCAAGCTTGGCCGTGAAATTGTCCAGCGCGCCTGCGCCATTAAAGGCGAGCTTGACCGGCGGCAGGCCAGGAAGGTCGGCGAGATGGGCAAAAATACCGCCGGCGGGCTCGGAGGAGTTCACGTTGAGCGTCAGCCGGTCGGTGGCGGGAATGTAAGCGAGCTGAGTTTTGAAATCGCCGGGGGCGTCGAGTCGCTGGGCAGTCAGGGTGAGGTCGAGGCCCTCGGAGGGCGGCCCTAGCGTCGCTTTGCCGGAGATGCTGAGGCGAGCCACAACGCCAACAACCGGCTCGCCCAGCGAGAGTTCCTGGACGCCGAATTGTTTGATGAGCACCTTGACGGGCAATTCGGGGAGGATCGGCTGCTGCGCGCCCGTGTCCGGCGGCGGGGTCTCTGAGGGAAGCGGGCGCCGCAGAAACTCCAGGCGCCCGATCTGGAGCTGATCGACCTCGAGCCGTCGGCTGAACAAAGCGAGCCTGTTCCACACGAGCCGAGCTTTATCGACCTTCAGCCACGGCCCGTTGCGGTCGGAGATGACGATGTCGCTGATCGATGCGTCGGAGGACAGCACGCCATCCACGGCGCCGATGGACACGCTCACTGACGGCGAAGAGAGCGCCCGCGAGATCAAGTCGGCAAGCACGCCCTTGTCGCCCTCCGCCGCGTATGCAGTTGCGCAGACCGCAAGGAAGGCGATCAGCGCCAACGTTTTCAGTCGGGGAAAGAGCTGCGTCATCAGAATGACTGCCCGATGCTGACATAGACCGCCACAGGCCCGGTGCCGGCGTGTCGCTCAAGAGGAAAAGCGACGTCGAGCCGAATGGGCCCAACGGAGGTATAGTAACGCAAGCCGAGACCGGCCGCCGCGAACAGAGGTTCATTGAAAGTCGGGAAGCTTGAAGTGAACGCGTTTCCGACGTCGAGAAATGGAACGACGCCGATTGTATCGGTCACTTTGATGCGCACTTCCGCAGACGCCTCGAACAGGCTGCGCCCGCCGACCACAGCGCCCCAGAACACAGTCGGGCCGAGCTCGTTGTAGGCGTAGCCCCGGACCGAGCCGCCGCCGCCCGCATAAAAGCGCCAGTTGGCCGGGATTTCGTCAAGCTGCGGGCCGCTCATCGCCCCCGCGGCGACGCGTCCGGCCAGCACGAAGCGCGAGTTGGC
Source organism: uncultured Alphaproteobacteria bacterium (assembly GCA_963775405.1). Taxonomy (GTDB): domain Bacteria; phylum Pseudomonadota; class Alphaproteobacteria; order Rhizobiales; family Beijerinckiaceae; genus Roseiarcus. Next base: position 32,997 of record CAVZJI010000015.1, on the reverse strand, counting down.
GTCGAGGGAATAATAGGCTGAGGCGCGCGCCTTCGCCTGCACGAGGTCGAGGCTCGAGCCGAGGAGTGTGCCGAAGCCCGTCGCGGAGACGTTGACCCGAACGCCGCGCGTCGGGTCAAGCTTGCTGTCGGTCGTGTCGAAATTGGCAGACACGGGAACGCCGACCAGAGTGTAGTTGACCGTTCCCAAAGCGTCCGTGGCGTCGCCCTTTTGCGCTTCCACGCCCGCCTGCATCCAGAAGTTCTGGTTGAAACGATGACGAAGTGAGGCCGTAACGTCCATGTCCTCGGCCTGATAGCCGACGAACCCGGCGCCGCTGGTGCTCAGGCGTTCCGCCAGCGCGTCGATCAAGAGGTCGTTGGTCGTGCCCCACAAGGCGGGTTTAAGAAAGCTTGCTGATACGCGCCCGCCGATATCGTCGGGCGAAAAGTTTCGAAGACTTTGCGACGCGATGAACCATGGCGGCGCATAGAAGACGTCGGCCTGGAGGCGCAAGCGCTCGGCGCCGCTGAACACATTGCGATCTTCCCAATAGACCTGGCCCTCGGGCCCGTTCGTCGTCGAGTATTTCATCGACGCGCCGAAGGCGTAGGGCAGGCGATCCTCGACATCGATCTGGTAGGGCAGGCGGCCGTAAGTGTCGAGCGTCGTCCCCTCGGTGATGCGCACGCCGCCGACCGCGGGAATCTCGCGGATGCTGTTCCGCGCATCGGCGATCGCAGTTGGCGAATAGGGATCGCCTGGATGGATATAGAGAAACGAGCGCACGATCGCGGGATCAAAAGTCTGAGGCCCATTTATCGTCGCTTCGCCGAAGGGCGCAATGGGACCGGGGGCCACGGTCACGGTCAGGTCCATAATGTCTTGCGCATGGTCAACGATCGGCGCGACAGACTGGATTTTTGCGAGAGGCCGTCCTTGCTTGCGAAAATAGTCGATGATGCGGGTCTCCGCGGCGCGGATCTCGCTCGCCGCCGCCGGGTCTCCCGGCTTGAGCCCGACGATGCGCTGCGGCAGCTCGGCTTCAGGGAATTCCACGCCGAGCGCGTCGACAACGCGCACCGAGCGAAGCTTGAACAAGGGGCCGGGCTCGACCTTGATGACGACCGGGGCAGCGCTACGATTGCGATAAGCTTCGGCGGCGCGCGCGAAGGCTGCGATGTCGCTCGACCCGATGGCGAGGGTCGCACCGTCGATCGCAATCGTCACCGTGGCATTGTAATAGCCCGCGCCCCATAGCGCATCGATGACCGGCGCAAAATCGCTCTGGGCGCGCCGCGCGAGAGCTTCGCCATCGGCTGGGGCGTCCTTGCGCAGGCTGTAGAGCGACGAGGCGTCTCTTACGGCGTCCTTCAGCCCGGAGGAATCGCCTGCGACCTGGACGGTCAGTGTGTAGGGAATGCTCGCCCGAGAAATTGGCGGCGGAGTGTCATCCGAGCCAAAGAGCCCAAAGAAATCAAAAGCCTCAGCGTCGGTCCAGTCGCTGAACACGATTACGGAGGCGGCAAAGGCGGCAATCAGACGAAGGGTGACGCGATCAAGCTGTTTCGAGAAACGCTTGCCAGTCAACTCGAACGCCCTTCCCTGACTGACCAAGGGTTACCGGCAATGATTTTGAAGCACAGAGCCTCCCGCGTCAAAACGATCGGGTTTACATGGCTCCGAGCGGCGACATTTCACGCGGGAGCGAACCGAACGGACCTTATGATGTTGGCCCAATTACAGTCCTTCGAAAGTAGACCCGCTGGCCGCACGTTTGCCGAAACTGTGAACGCCGAGCGGAGGCTAAGGGTCCTCTCGCAAGGCGCAAACTTAAGCGAATGGTAAAGGCAACGTTACGGGCTCGCGCGTGCGCCTATTCCTGCGACTGGCCGCCCGCGAAGCGCGCGACCATCAAGGAGCCCAATATGATTGCGCCATAGATCGCCTGGATCCAGAACGACGGCACCTGCGCAAGCGTCAAGAGATTGCCGACGACGCCCAGCAGCAGCACTCCAGTCAGCGCCCCGAACATGGTGCCCTTGCCACCATCGAGCGAAATACCGCCGATCACCGCGGCGGCAAAAACGGTGAAGATCAGCCCATTGCCCTGATTGGCGCTGATCGCGCCGACGTAGCCGGTGATCGCGAGGCCGCCCAACGCGGCGAGTATTCCGGCCAGTACGTAGACGCCCCAGGTGATGCGCTCGACGCGAATGCCGGCGGCGCGGGCGGCTTCGGGATTGCCTCCAATCGCGTAAAGCGCGCGGCCCAGCCGATGGTATCGCAACATCACGCCGGCAATCACGAAGGCGAGGGCCGCGAGCCACACCGCGAGCGGCAGCCCAAGGAAGGTGATGACCATCAGGCCGTAGAACGCGCCGGGGAGGTCGAACAAGGTCCGCCCATGCGTCGCGCCGACCAGCATGCCGCGCAGGATGATCAGCATCGCGAGCGTCACGATGAAGGCGCTGAGCCTCAGCTTCACCACCATGAAGCCGTTGATGAAGCCGACCAGACCGCCGATGACCAACACGGTCAGAATTCCGATCGCGGTCGGCCACTCGAATCCGAAGCCGAAACCCTCGGCAGGCAGGACCACCATGGCGCCGATCGCGGGCGCAATGCCGTAGATCGAACTCGAGCGACAGATCGAACTTGCCGGTGATGATGACGAGCAATTCCGCGAGGACCACCAGCGCCAAAGCCGCCGACGAGGTCAGGATCGTGTTGATGTTCCCAGAGGTGAGGAAAACGGGGCTTATGATAGAGCCGATTATGAGCAACACCACCAGCGCCGGAAGCAGCGCCAGGTCGCGAAGACGGGCAAGCGCGATGGCGCTGGTGCGCGGCGCAAGGGCGCTTTGCTGGACGACGGGCGCGGGGGCCGAACTCTGATTCAAGCTAAATCCCCTCGACCGACGCGACGAGCTCGTTATCGCTCCAGCCCGCCGCATGCTCGGCGACGACCTTGCCGTGCCGCATCACGAGCACCCGGTCGCAGACCCGCAAATCTTCGAGTTCGCCACTCGCCACCAAGATCGCCCGCCCGTCCCGACGCGTATTTTCAATGACGCGCAAAAGCGCTTCTTTGGATTTCACGTCGACGCCAGCGGTCGGATCAATAAGAACGAGAACGGATGGGCGGCTTGAAAGCGCCCGTCCCATCACAACTTTTTGCTGGTTGCCTCCGGAGAGGTCTGAGACAAGTTGGTCCGGCCCCTCGGTGACGACGCCGAGCGTCTCGATCGCATGCCTGGACGACGAGGCGCGGCGCGCGGGCGCGATAAATCCGAGCGGCCCGAGCGCGTTGGCAATCGGCATCGTGACGTTGTCGGCGACCGATTGCGTAAGAACGAGGCCCTGGCGGTGCCGGCTTTTCGGCACGCAGCCGACGCCGAGCGCAAGCGCACGGGGGACGTCTCCGGCGCGCATAGGGGCGCTGTTGACGCGAATGGCGCCGGCTTTATACGGCCCCAGCCCAGCGACGGCTTCGGCCACGCCGAGACGACCGCTGCTCGTTGCGCCGCAAAGTCCGATGACTTCGCCCGGCCGGATAGAAAAGCTCACATCGTCGAAATCATCGCCGCCGAGACGGCTCACTTCCAGCGCGACAGGACCCTCAGTTGGCGCTTTTCGATTGACGGCGTCGGCGAAGCTGAAGCTCACTTGCTCGCCGGTCATTGCTTCGATGAGCGCGTCCTTGGGCAGACCGGCCGCAGGCGCAGTCAGGATATGCTTTGCGTCGCGCAGCACGGTTACAGTCTGACAGACCTCGTAGACCTCCTGAAGGTGATGGGAGATGAACAGAAACGTCACCCCTTGCGCCTGCAGTCGCCGCATTTGCGCGAACAGGCGCTTGATCTCCTCTCCATCCAATTGAGCCGTCGGCTCATCGAGTATGATGAAGCGCGCGCCGTAAGAAAGAGCGCGCGCGATCTCGACCAGTTGGCGAGCTTCGACCCTAAGATCGCCCGCCCGCGAGCGTTCCGAGACCGAGACATCCCAGCGATCAAGCACCTCTCGGGCGTCTCTCCAGAGCGTGCCCCAGTTGATGAAGCCGCGCCGAAGCGGCTGTCGATTGATGAACAGATTTTCCGCGACCGTGAGATCCGGAATGATGGTGGAATGCTGGTAGACGCAGGCGACCCGCCGGCGCCATCCTTCGCGGTCGGCGAGCGCCGGCGCCGGTTCGCCATGGAAGCGGATTTCCCCGCTGTCGGGCTCGCGAAGGCCGGTCAGGATTCCAACGAGCGTCGACTTGCCGGCGCCGTTGCGTCCGACGAGCGCATGCGACTCGCCGGGCAATACGCGCAGGCGCGCGTCGCTGAGCGCGACAGTCGCGCCGTAGCGCTTCGAGACGCCGGTGGCTTCTACGATCGGAACAGCCTCGCCGAACTCGGCTTGTTCCGGCGTCTCGAGCATCAAGGGACGCGATCAGCTATTTCGGATTGTTCCCCCAAAACGCCTTGTCGTCGACATTGGCCTTGGTGACCAAAGGCGCCGAAAGCTGATCTTCGAGCACGCCCGGAGCAACCTCGACAATCGTGCTGTCATGATCGGTCGGGCCGGCCTTGAACGTCTTTCCGTCGATCGCATCCTTGAGATACATGATGCCGTATTTCGCATAGAGGTCCGCAGGCTGGGAGACCGTGGCGTCGATCTCACCCTTGCGGATTGCGTCGAATTCTTGCGGAATTCCGTCATTGCTCACGATGACGATATGGCCCGCTTCGCCGGCGGGATGCAGAAGGCCTTTGCGTTTGAGCGTCTGCAATGTCGGCGCGAGGAAAACGCCGCCGGCGTGCATGTAGATGGCCTTGAGATCGGGCGTCGAGTTGAGAATCGTATCAAGACCAGCCGCCGCGTCCTCGCCGGACCAGGCCTTGGTCGGAATTTCGAGCTCCTTGAGCTTCGGATAGTTCTTCTTGATGCAGTCACGGAAGCCGTTGCCTCGATCCCGGCCATTGATCGACGCCTGGTCGCCCATGATCTGTACGACCGGGCCTTCGGGCACGTGGTCGCCGATATAATGACAGGCCTTCTCGCCATAAGCGATGTTGTTGGCGCGCACGACCATGGCGACAGGACCAGATTCGGTCGCGACGTCGACCGCGACGACCGCTACTTTGGCGGCTGCCGCTGTCTTCAGGATCGTTCCCGCGGCGGAGCTGTCGAATGGCGAGAAAATGAGGCCTTTGGCGCCGAGTGTGATCGCGTTCTTCACCCCGGTGATTTGCTTCGCCGTGTCGAATTCGGAGTTGAACGGCTGCAGCAGGTCGACGCCCTGAGCCTTTGCTTCGTTCACAATGTATTGGTTGTAGGCAGTCCAGAACGGCGACGTCAGGGTGGTGAGATCGACCGCGACTTTTGGCGCGTCGGCCGCAGAGGCGGTAACGGATACCGCGGCCAGCGTCGCGGCCGTCAGCACGGTCTGAATAAAGGTGCGTTTGATTTGCATGTTTTGCTTCCTCCCGATTTTTTGCGCTGTCTTCGTTAGGGGTCAGTCCGGGGACGGTCAAGCCGTCTGGCGCAAGCGGAGAAGGGCGCGTTGCGGGCTGCGCGGGTAGAGGAAGGACGAAGGGGGCGCGTTGCCGCTTGAGCTTTGCACCGCTCGAAACTCACCCGGCTGCGGGCTTTTGAGAGACTGTAATCGAGGGTGAGTTTCGAGAGGGTGATTTCGCCGCATGTCGCGGCGACCTGACCTCCGCGCGGCCTCTCTCTCAAGAACCTTCGTTTTTGCGAGACCGTACAAAAAGGGGCCGCAATCAAACCCGCTTCCTTTACAGCCGGACCTAAGAGTGAAACACTCTTATCCCCCAATTGAGGATCAAATAAACGGCAAGCACAAAAAACATCCCGCGAGGCAGGCGAAATGTGCACGAGGGCCTTTGAGAAAACTGCCGCAGCGATCTGCTTGCTAGTGGTAGTCGCCGCATCGACCCTCGTTGTCGCCCAAGATTTGACTGCACCGGCTCTCAGGGAGCCATCATCTGCAACCGAACCCCCGATCGCACAGCCCCCCGCTTCACAGGCGCCAGGATCGCAGTCGTCAACACCGCCAGCAGTGGAAGCCTGGCGTCGCCAGATGGCGCGAACACCTTTTCCAAAACCCGGGTGCTATACGTCCTCCTATCCCAGGACTGAGTGGCAGGAGTTGCCCTGCTCGACCGCGAAGGCGGTCCCGCATGGCGGTACTCTAAACGGTGATTATTCCGCGCAAGTATTATCGCAATCGATATCCTCGGCGACCGGGTCGTTTGACAGCGTGATCGGCGCCACGGGAGAAACTGACTCATTGGCAGGGGCGAATAACTTCTCGCTCCAGCTCAACGTCCTGGACAACATCAGCTCTCCATTGTGCGACAATTCGAGTTGCTTCGGGCGCAAGCAGTATGTCTACGACAGTCCCGGTAACGTATACATCCAGTATTGGCTAATAAATCAAAACCAATGCCCGAGCGCGACCATCGGCGGAAACAGTTGGAACTACAATAACGGCAAAACCACTCCCCCCTCAGCTCCCGGCTGCTACATCAACGGCTTTCAGACTCCGGCGCCAACTCAGCCGATCACGAATCTGGCCGCGCTGCAACTAACCGGCTCGCTTCAAAGCGTCGAGTTGGACATCAACCAACCTCCCTACCCCAAATACCCGGCAAATGATGGCGTTGATTTTCTGGGCGCCGGGACCCAATGGACCACGGCCGAGTTCAACGTGGTAGGCTGGGGTAATGGAAGCACAGCCACCTTATCCCCCAGCCCTGGAACGACGGTCGTCGTTAGGACGAGCGTGGACAACGGGACCACGAACTTCCCCGGCGCCATAAGCGGCGGGATTACCGTCGAGTCGAACACCCTCACCTTGATCCCGCCTGCTTGTCCCATCGGCGACCCCGGCGCTATCGTCGGAGAGGGCTTGCCAGGCATCGTGTTCACGGAGAGCAACTCTCCCGGCGTGAAGTCGTCTTGCCAGTGTGCGACTGGCTCCAATTGGGACCCGAACAGTGCGACGTGCGTCCGGTGTCCAGCTCGCTTCACGTGGGACTCGAACAGTGCGGCGTGCCTGTGCACCAGCCCGAAGACGATCGCGGAGGCATGTGGCACATTGCAGTGCGCCGGAAACGTGCCCGATGGATGTGGAGGCACGATCGCTTGCCCGGCGAACTGCTCGAGCGGAGAGGTCTGCGGCCCTCCCTACGGCGGTGTCTGCTGCACCCCACCCGTTCTGGGGAAGAATTCTGCCGAACCAGTGCCCACCCATCTGCCCCGCATGCCCGCTCGGATACAGTTGCGCGGCAGGCGAAGGCGCGGCCTACGGTGTCTGCGTGTTTAATACCCGATGCGAGGTTGGCAGCCACTATTGCGGCCTTCCGGAACCAGGGAAAGGCGAATGCCTGCCGCAGGGACAACCTTGTCCGACGCGATCAACATGCACCCCAAAGACGACGGCGGAGGCATGTGGTGGATTGCAGTGCGCCGGAAACGTGTCCGATGGATGTGGAGGCACGATCGCTTGTCCGGCGAGCTGTCCGAGCGGAGAGGTCTGCAACCCTGGCGCCAAAGCCTGCTGCACCCCAAAGACGACGGCGGAGGCATGTGGCGCATCGCAGTGCGCCGGAGACGTGTCCAATGGGTGTGGAGGCACGATCGCTTGCCCCGCAAACTGCCCGAGCGGAGAGGTCTGCAACGCTGACGCCAAAGCCTGCTTGTCGCCTAATACATGCCCGGCGAGTTGTGGACCTGAAGGATGTATTGTGGTTCCCCCAGGCATCAACAACAACAAATCGGGCGGGCCCCTTTTTATATGCAAGAACCGTCTGAATTGATTCGCGCATATGTCCTATCCGTATGCACGCCCGCTCTTAAGCGCCGAATCGGTGCTAAGCGGCTCATAATTCATCCGTATTGACGTCCAAACCATGTCTGGGAGCATGCGATATTCGGCGTGGACACGGGGCGCTGCACAGCGCCGACGGAACGTGGGAGCGGCTTGGACCCCCCGAGGCGGTGCGAGGGCGCCCATCGATCGGAAAAACCGACTCCTGATTTTTCTCTTGCCAGAGTCAGAAGTCTTTGCTATTGTGTTCGGATGGACAGATATTGCGAGAGAAGAGAAGGGGAGCCAAGGCGGTCATCCGGCCGGACGGAGGACGAGAGAAATTTTTGTTTAAATTGGCCGTAACCCCTTGAAAAGGCTCGATTCGAAAAAATAAACGCTAGTAAACGCTAGCTATTTTACTAGCGTTTACTAGCGCTTATTGACGTTTACTAGCGTTTATGCGCGGCCCAGCGGGGCGTCGCCGCACGATTATGTTCCAAACCGCTCCGCCTTGAACGGGGCCGGATCGACGAACGGCGCCTCGCCGGTCATCATGTCGGCGAGAAGCCGCCCGGTGATGGGGCCGAGCGTCAGTCCGAGATGGTGATGGCCGAAGTCGAGCCATAAGCCTGGTTTGCCGGGGAAGGGCCCGATGATCGGGCGCATATCCGGCAGGCAGGGGCGCCGGCCGAGCCAGGGCGCGGCGTCCTTTCGGGCGCCGATGGGGAACAGCTCCCGCGCGTAGGGCTCGACCCGCTCGAGATGCGCCGGCGAGGGGGGATCGTCGCGCCGGGCGAATTCCGCGCCGGTGGTCAATCTGAGCCCCCGCGCCATCGGTGTGACGAGGTAGCCTCGCTCCAGATCGAGCACGGGCCTGGTCAAGCCCGCGCCGCCTTTGGCCTCGTAATGCATGTGATAGCCGCGCTTGACGAAGAAGGGCAGGCGAAGGCCGAAGCGCCGCGCCAGCTCGTCCGACCAGGGTCCAAGCGCGATGACAACGTCGCGGGCGCCAAGCCGGCCCGAATCGGTCGCGACCATCCAGCCGGAGCCTGCAGGCTCCAGGCTCAGCGCGTCGCCCCGCTCCATCCGGCCGCCGCGCTTGACGAACAGGGCCGCGTAACTCTGGATGAGCGCGCCCGGGTCGGACGTCGACAGCGGCTCGGCATAATGCACGCCGCCGATCGCCTTGTCGCCGACATGGGGCTCGAGCGCGGTCAGCGCGGCGCGGTCGAGGGCGATCGGCTTGACGCCGAAGGGCTTCAACTCCTCGGCTTCTGCGTGCGCCAGATCGTGGCCCCGTGTGCTGCGGTAGGCCTTGATCCAGCCGCTGGAGCGCAAAAGCCCAGAGGCGCCCGCAGCCTGCGCGAGCTTCAGGTGCTCGTCCGCGGCGGCGAACAGGAGCGGGGCCATGACCTTGCCGGTCGCCGCCTTTCTCGTTTGCGTCGAGGCTCGGAAGTACCGCCAGATCGAAGGCGCGATCGACGCCAGCGAGCCATAGCGCATGTGGGCGCGCGGATCCCGGTTCGCCGCCGCCCGCGCGACGTGGCCGATCGCCCGGGGGAACAGATAAGGAAGGACGCCCTCCGTCTGGACGATGCCGCTGTTGCCGAAACTGGTCTCGCCCGCTGCTTCAGGCAGACGGTCGACAAGCGCAACGGCTCGGCCGCGCGCTTGAAGCGCGAGCGCCGCCGAGACGCCGACGATTCCAGCGCCAAGCACGATGACGTCGACCGAGTGCGAAGGCATGAGATGGCTGTTTTCCTAGACCTGGCGAGTCGCGCAGCCAGGGCTGCGCTCGGCTCGATTCTCGAGTTCCGTTCCTATAGACCCCGCCCTGAAGGAACAAACAGAAAGCGTTGTCGCCAATGATCCCGCGCTATTCCCGCCCCGAGATGACCGCTGTCTGGTCGCCCGAGACGCGGTTCCGCATTTGGTTCGAGATCGAGGCCTATGCGTCGGAAGCGATGGCGGATATCGGCGTGATCCCGAAAGCGGCGGCGAAGGCGATCTGGGAGAAGGGGTCGAAGGCCAAGTTCGACGTGGCGCGGATCGACGAGATCGAAAAGGTGACCAAGCACGACGTCATCGCGTTCCTCACTCACCTCGCCGAATTCATTGGCCCAGACGCGCGCTTCGTTCATTTGGGCCTGACCAGCTCGGACGTCCTTGACACCTGTCTCGCTGTGCAGCTCAGGCGGGCGAGCGACATCCTCATCGCCGATGTTGACGCGCTGCTCGCGGCGCTCAAGCGTCGCGCCTTCGAATATAAGATGACCCCGACTGTCGGCCGGTCGCACGGTGTCCACGCGGAGCCTACGACCTTCGGCCTCAAGCTCGCCTTTGCCTATGCGGAGTTTGCGCGCGCCCGAGCCCGCCTTGTGATGGCGCGCGAGGAGATTGCGACTTGTGCGATTTCCGGCGCGGTCGGCACCTTCGCCAACATCGACCCCAGGGTCGAGACTTATGTGGCGGCCAAGCTGGACCTAAGGCCAGAGCCGATCTCGACTCAGGTGATCCCGCGCGACCGCCACGCGGCTTTCTTTGCGGCGCTGGGCGTCGTCGCGTCGTCGGTCGAGCGACTGGCGACCGAGATCCGGCATCTGCAGCGCACCGAAGTGATGGAAGCGGAGGAGTTCTTCTCCGAGGGCCAGAAGGGCTCGTCGGCCATGCCCCACAAGCGCAACCCGGTGTTGGCGGAAAACCTGACCGGGCTCGCGCGCATGGTGCGCTCCGCGGTGACGCCCGCGCTCGAGGACGTGGCGCTTTGGCACGAGCGTGACATCTCTCATTCCTCGGTGGAGCGTATGATCGCTCCTGATGCGACGATCACGCTCGACTTTGCGCTCGCGCGCCTCGCGGGAGTGATCGACAAGCTCGTGGTCTATCCCGACGCCATGTGTAAAAACCTCGACCGCCTCGGCGGCCTTATCCATTCGCAACGTGTGCTCTTGGCGCTGGCGCAAAAAGGTGTCGCCCGCGACGACGCCTATGCGATCGTCCAGCGTAACGCGATGCCTGTTTGGCGCGGCGAGGGTGAGTTTCTCCAGTTGCTTCAGGCTGACAAGGACGTTGCGAAGGTCTTGAACGCGCAGGATCTCGAGGCGCTGTTCGATCTCGGGTATCATCTGAAGCAGGTGGATACGATCTTCGGGCGAGTGTTCGGGAATTGATGGAGGGCGTCCGCGCGACCTCCCTAGGAAACAGCGCTGGACTCTTGAGCGGCTGAAGCCGTTTGTGGAATTGAGCCCGCCTGGCGATGAGGCTGGACCCGTGTCAACCTCACGGCCGCCATCACATCAGAATTGGCCCGCGCATCGTCGGCGTAATCCTGCAACCGCAGCAGCGAGAGAGGCGCGCCTCGTCTGGCCTCGTTCGAGCTCCAGTCGTCAAACATGAGGAACTTGAGATCGGCTACGCCGCCCGCTTCTTTCACCCACAGGGCCGATGCAATCTGTACGGCGTCGCTAAATGACATCATTCGCGGCTTTTCGTCGTCGCCGCGCACGCCGGCCGCCCTCTGCCACTTCGCGTCGCGGAGTCGCGCCACGCGCAGCATGGTGTTTGGGTCGGGCGTGACCAGCGTCGCGAGCGATCGGATGTATCGCGCCAACTCTTGAAGAGTGGCGAAGCGGCCGGGAACGAACATTGACGGCCTGAGCTCCGCAAACAAGAGGCTGCTGACCCAAACTCTACGTTTCGCAACGGCAGCCTGAGTCAAGATCCTATCGATGTGCTCGTCGGCCTCGCCCGAGGCGCCGCGCGCGTGGCGCAGGAAGACGTTTGTATGGAAGAAATGATGATCGCTGTCGGATTGAACCGAGCGCGTATCCGTTTGGGGAAATGGTTTCATCTCAAATTCCATTTGTCACGGGTCGGAACGAGTTCGCGCGCAGGAGCGAGTTGAGAGAATCAGCGTGCGGCAATCTCATTAACAAGAACCAACTTCCCCTTTTTCTATCGCAGCGCAATGAACTAGCCATGAAATGGAGATGACGTAACGTGAGCTGCATCACACTGGATCACGGGCGATGACGGCGCTCCAATATCGTTGGGCGTAGGCCATTCGAATTTCGTTGATCGAAGCCGGCCCCCGCCACATCGGGAGTGAGAGAGATGAAAGCCCCGCGAGCCGTAGCGCAGGCCCGACGACGTCCTTAGCCAGGAGGGGCGCCGGCCTCACGTTGGCGGTTCTTCGCCGCGCGATATCCGGCGGCGCGTGCGTCAGCCTCACACATATACGCGCCTCTACGGGTGCTCGCGTAATACCGGGTTCCTGAGTAGTGGTAGATGCGAGACGGCGTGTTCGCCCAAACGATGGTGTCTGATGGACACCGCGCTCGCGCCGCAAGCTCGGTGGCGTATTCGCCTGCTCCCAGAGTCGCGGGCGCGCCTGATGTCGCAGCTGGAGCCGACTGCTGCCACCAAGGGAAGAGAGAGCCTGACTGAGAGGCGGGCGCTGGGGCTGGGGCAGCCGGCGCTGGCGCAAAACCTCCCGAGGGCGCCGCGGCGGAGCCTTGGCGCCTACGGCATTGCGCCAAATACTGGGGCCACGTCTGACCGCCGGTCGTTCCCGCCGCTTTGGCGTCTTTCCATTGGCTCGCACATTGTCTCATGACGCTTTGGCCGGCGCCGACGTTTGACGCTGTTGCAGGAGCTGGGGCCGACGACTGCGACCATGGGAAAAGGGCGCCTGACTGCGAGGTAGGCGCGGGCGCTGGCGCGGACGTCGAAGCGGGGCGGCTCTGGCCCATACGGCATTGCGCCAGAAACTGGGGCCAGCTCTGGCCGCCAGTCGCTCCCGTGGTCTGAGCCTGCTTCCATTGACTGGCGCAAGCCTTCATGACGCTTTCAGCGTTCGCCGAGGTCGGAGCGCCGACCGCGAGCCCAAAGGCGATCACCGCCGCTGTGAGCAAGAAGCCGAACGAATTGCGCATGTCATTCCCCAAAACGGCGCCCGGATTGGGCAGAACGTCACACTATCGCGACCTGGACCAGTCCGCCAACTGGATCCTCGCGCTTCGCACGTCTCACCCGGAGCGCCAGGCTAGCAACGTCCTCGCGACATCTAAGCATCGCGGCTTATGAAGCAACCGTTTGCTTGACCCTATCGGCCGAAGCGGACGCGACTACGCGTTCGGGCGTCCCACTCGGCGCCGCGCGCAGATACTGCCTCGGCCAAGACGCGGTCGGCCCGAGTTCTTGCGCAGCGTGTAGCGGCCAGTAGGGATCGCGCAGCATCTCGCGCGCCAGCAGCACCAGATCCGCTTGTTCGTTTCGAATGATCTGGTCGGCTTGAGCCGAGACGGTGATCATGCCGACCGCAGCAGTGGCGATATTCGCCTCGCGCCGAATCCGCTCGGCGAACGGCGTTTGATATCCAGCTCCGACAGGGATGTCCGCCTTTTCGAGATTGCCGCCGGACGAGCAGTCGATCACATCAACGCCAAGAGCGAGGAGAAGGCGCGCTAGCTCAACCGATTGGTCGATGTTCCATCCGCCTTCGGCCCAGTCGGTCGCTGAGATTCGCACAAAGAGCGGGCAGCGCTCCGGCAGGACGCGCCGCACTGCCGCGACGCATTCACGAAGAAAGCGCGTCCGATTCTCGAACGAACCACCGTACGCGTCGACGCGGCGATTGCTAAACGGCGATAGAAACTCGTGGATCAGATAACCGTGAGCGCCATGGATCTCGACCACCGCGAAGCCCGCGGCGACCGCGCGTTCAGCCGCGACCGCGAAGGCGGTTTGCAGTGACTTGATCTGCTGGACGGTCAGTTCGTTCGGCTTGGCGTAGGTGTCGCTGAACGCAATTGCGCTCGGAGCGACCGGGCGCCACCCGCCGTCGTTTTCCGCAACGGCGCCCTGTCCGGCGCCTGGCCGATAGGTGCTTCCCTTTCGTCCCGCATGCGCGAGCTGGATGCCGGCCCGCGCGCCTTGAGAATCGATGAAGCGTGCGATCCGCTCGAGCGGTTCGAAATGCCCCTCGCTCCAGACGCCGAGATCCTGGGGCGAAATGCGGCCCTCGGGTGTGACCGCGGCCGCCTCGGTGAACACCAGCGACGCACCGCCGACCGCCCGAGCGGCAAGGTGCGCGAAGTGCCAATCGTTCGCATAGCCGTCGATCGAAGAATACTGGCACATTGGCGAAACGCCGATGCGATTGGCGAAGTCAACGTCGCGCATGCGAAGTTTGCTGAACAGATGCGGCATGGTTCAATCGTCTCGATCGAGAATGACAGGGAGATCACTATTGGTTGGACGTGCGCGGTTTTGCTGGGCGCGGGTGATCGGAGGCACCCTAACAGACCTTACCCTGCGACGCTCTGCGGTCAAGCCAACTCAGCGCAGCGAAACCAATCCATGCGGCGCTTACTGATAGCCAAGCCGATGCGGCAACCAGAGCGTCAGACTGGGCACGAACGCGATTATCAGGAGGCAGACGAACAGCAACCCAAGATAGCCCAGCATCGGCCGTACTGTCGCTTCGATCGGCACCCCGCCTATCAGGCACGCACCGTAGAGCCCGAGCCCGAGCGGCGGCGCAAATAGACCGATTCCCATCGCGATCACCAGAACCACGCCAAAGTGCAATCCATTGATGCCGATCTGCGTGGCGACCGGGATCAGCAACGGGCCAAAGATGATGAGCGCCGCCGCGCCCTCCAGAATGGAGCCCATGACAATCAAAATGAGGATGGACAAAAGGAGGAACAGCCATGGGCCGGCGGTCTGCGACAGCGCGACCATCGCTTGCGCGAGGGCGTGGGGGACCTGCTGCAGAGTCAGGACAAAGGCGAGCGATTGCGCCGCCGCGACAATGAACAGCACGAGCCCCGAGCGGGTCGCGGCGTTGGCGAAACTTCGCGCCGCCCCGCGAGGTCCCAGTTCACGGAACGCCACGCTGCCCACGACCAGCGCGTAAAGCGCAGCGAAAGCGGAAATCTCGGTCGCGGTCGCCACGCCAAACCTAAAGCCGGCAAAAATGATCGCCAGAAGCCCGAGCGTAACAATTGCGCCGCGCCACATCTGCCCCAACGAGGCCGCGGTGAGCCGAGCCTCGTCAGGCAATTGCGCGCCGCCGCCAAGCAGGATCACGACGCCGATCAGCGCAAGAGCCATGAGACCGGCGGGCAACAATCCCGCCATGAACAATCCGCCGATTGAGAGATTGGCGACGAAGCCGAGTATGATCAGGTTGATGCACGGCGGAATGGTCTCCGCCATGACCGCGGAAGCCGCCAGCAACGCCACCGCGCCGCCAGGGTTCTGTCGCGACCGGCGAGCCGCGGGGATCAGCACCGAGCCCACGGCCGCCACGTCGGCCATCTTCGAACCGGAAATGCCGGAGAAGATCACCATCGACAACACCATGACCACGTTGAGTCCGCCACGCACCCGTCCGACCAGGCGTTCGAGCAACGCAATCAGGCGGACGGACATGCCGTTCGCCTCCATCAGGTAGCCGACCAGGATGAAGAACGGGATCGCGAGCAGGACGAAATTGTCGATGCCACGCGCCATTTGCTGCGCAAAAATGAGGCCGGGAAGGGCGCCTTCGATCCAGATGTAAATGAGCGCGGTGAACGCCAGCGCAAATCCGATCGGTACGCCGCCGACCAGGCTCGCCACGAAGCCCATGAGCATTGGCAGACCCGAACGCACCGCGCCCGGGCCGATGAACCGCCAGCCATACGCTGCTGCGGCCAGCGCCAGCGCGCAGATGACGGCGAACGCGATGTCGGACGGCTTGCGGCGACAGAACTGGGCAAGCGCAAATATCGTCATGCATAGCGCCCCTGCGCCCATCGGGAAAAACGTCAGTTCCAGCGGCAAGCCGGAGCCGGTCGTCTGGCCTGTGGTGAACCGCCCCAGAGCAATCGCGTACCACGCGACCGACCCGGCCGCCGTCAAGACGACCAGCGCCGCAACGGCGTCGACGCGCCGGCGGGCTTGCGGTCTCAGTTTCTGCACGAAGAAGGCGACGCCAGCGTTCTCGTTGCGCGCCAGCGCGCCCGCCGCGCCGAAGAAGCTCATCGCCACCATCAGTCCGCGCGCGACATCATCCGCCCATTCGATCGGCGCAGCCAGCACGTAGCGATAAAATACGGATAGCGACACGACGATCAGGTCCGCCGCCAGCAGGATCGCGGCGACTGCGTCGACCAGATCGAGCAGCAAGCGGAGCCCTCTCGGGGCTGTTGGGTCCGGGTTGTCGAGAGCCTCGCTCGCTCCCGTGGGCTGAGTCACGTGTCGTCGCCCGACAGCCGAAAATCCCTCACCCGTCTAAAGCGCGCCGCGCGCGTCCGCCCAGATTGCAGGAAAGCTCTCACCCGATCACGCTTTGGTATTGCGGATGATGTCGATGATCGGCTTCGCCTCTGGACGGGCTTTGATGAATTGGTCGGTCTGCGGCAGCGTCAGCTTGCGGAACGGCTCACGATCACAAGCGATGATTTCGACGCCCTTCTGCTTCAGCGCCTCAATCGCTTCCTTCTCCGCTTCAAGTCCACGCGCTCTGGTGTCGACCGCCGCTTCCGCCGCCGCAGCCAGGAATTGATCGCGCAGCGGCGCCTCCATCCGGCTGAGCGTAAGCCCGCTGCAGAACACGCCGAGAGCGGAAAAATTGTGTTGGGTCAGCGAATAGAATTTGGCCGTCTCATAAAACTTGCTCGCCGCAATCGTGGGCGGGTCATGTTCCAGCCCATCCAAGACGCCGGCCTGGAGGGCGGTGTAAATCTCACCGAACGCCATCGGCGTCGCGGCCGCGCCCATGAGTTTGAGACATTCGGTGATGATCTTGTTGGGCAGGGTTCGAATCCGTTTGCCGGCCAGGTCCGCCGGCGCGTTCACTGCCGATTTGCACAACACGCTGCGCGAACCAAAGTTGTACGCCCAGCCGATGATTTGCACGTTGGCGCCGGTTTTCAGCGCCTGCTCGAGAGGTTTAGCCGCGCCCGCGTCCAAGGCCTTCGTTTGCTGCGGGAAGCTTTCGAACAGATAGCCGAGGTCGAGCAGGCCGATCAAAGGCACCACGTTCGCCCAGATCGAAGTGCCGGTGACCATCAGGTCGATCACGCCGAGACTGACCGAATTGACGACGTCGATCTCCTGGCCGAGCTGATTGTCAGGGAAGAATTGCACCTCGATGCGGTCGGCGAGGCCATTGGCCGCGAGGCGCTTGACGAGATTGTCATAATAGACCCGGCCGTTGGCGAACTGCGGATTATTCGGCAACGAGGATGACAGGCGCATGGTCATCGGCGCGGCCCGCGCGACGCGCACAAGGGCCGGGGCGACCGCCACGCCGAGGAGCAGGGACCGACGATTGACGCGATAGGCCTTCATGGCGAATCCTCCGCCTCCGCCTTATCGGCGTCGTTCTGGCTTCGACCACGTTAGTCCGATCGGCTGACAACTCGCAAGGCGCGGGCGAGATCGAGCCGTCGCTCTCCCGTGGATCAGCCGGCGGCGATGGCCGTGCCTGTCTGCGCGTCGAAGAAGTGCAAGGGACCTTCGAATGTCAGGGCGATGGCGTCCCCGGGACGACCGTCCAAACGCTCGCGAAACACGCAAACGATGTCCTGCCCGGCAGACTTCGCGATCAGCTGTGTTTCGTAACCCGTTGGCTCGATGACGATGATCTGCGCAGGCATCGCGTGCGGTCCCCCAAGGCTTACGCTCTCCGGCCGGACCCCCATGATGACCTCCGAAGCGGGACCAACGCGCGGCGCGGCGCTGTAAAGCGGGATCCTCACTCCTGATGCGGTGACGAGCGTTGGCGGCTCGCCGCCTTCCAGGCGCCCCGCGATAAAGTTCATTGCCGGCGAGCCGATGAAGCCGGCCACAAAAACATTGGCGGGACGGTCGTAAAGTTCGAGCGGCGAGCCGACCTGCTCGACCACGCCGTCGTGCATGACCACGATCTTGTCGGCCATGGTCATCGCCTCAATTTGGTCGTGCGTTACGTAAAGCGTCGTGGACGCGAGGCGCTGCTGCAGCGATTTGATTTCGGCGCGCATCTGCACGCGCAATTTCGCATCGAGATTGGACAAAGGCTCGTCGAACAGAAACACCGCAGGATCGCGCACGATCGCCCTTCCCATGGCGACGCGCTGCCGTTGGCCGCCTGACAATTGGCGGGGATAGCGTTCGAGCAAAGGCATGAGGCCAAGAATATCCGCCGCCTTGTTGACCTTTTCTGTGATCTCGGCTTTCGGCCGGCGCGCGAGTTCGAGCGAGAAGCTCATGTTTTTCGCGACCGTCATTTGCGGATACAGCGCATAGTTTTGGAACACCATCGCGATGTCGCGCTCTTTTGGCGGCACACCGTTGACGATGCGCCCGTCAATGCGAAGTTCGCCGCTGGTGACCGATTCGAGCCCGGCGACCATCCGCAACAAAGTGGATTTGCCGCACCCCGAGGGTCCGACAAGAATCACAAATTCGCCGTCGTCGACGCTGATCGAGACGCCGTGAATGACCTCAAAACTGCCAAAGCTCTTGCGCACATTGGAAACTTCGACCGAGGCCATGGGCGTTCATCCAGTTACGGTTGGCGCGGCCCTGCGGCCCGACGTTACGACCAAGAGCGGCCCCCAAAATTCCCGAAGCTCCGAGCGACACAGACTATGCCGGCGGCCGGCCATCACACCACCTGGTTTCGCAATGCGAGTTCGCCGCGGAGCAGGCGTTCGATGTTGTCGACCAGAATGTCAACGATGTTTTGTTCGTAGCGCTCGGTTTCGCCTGCGGTATGGGGCGTAATCAGCACGTTCGGGAGTGTCCAGAAAGGGGATTCAGCGGGCAACGGTTCCTCAGGAAAGCAATCGAGCGCGGCGGCGCGCACCGGCCCTTCGATGAGCGCGTTGATGAGCGCCGGGTGGTCGATTACCTTGCCGCGCGCAACATTGATCAACAGCGCCCCTGGCTTGAGCGCGCTCAACGCAGCCGCGCCGATCAGGTCTTCGGTTTCGGGGGTCAACGGACAGGTCAGCGCCACGACATCAGCCTGCGCGAGCGCTTGGCCAAGTTCGGCCCGGGCGACGACCTGGTCGGCGACCTCGGGCTCCGGCCTCGCCGTACGACGCACGCCGATCACCCGCATGTCGAACGCCTGCGCTAACGCAGCGAGGCGCGCGCCAATCCGGCCAAGGCCCACAATCACCAGCGTCTTGCCGCCGAGCTCCTGCTCGCGCAACGCGCGATCGCCGACCATCCCGCGCCATTGCCGCGCGTGTTGGTTGTCGCGCGCCTGATGAATTTGACGCGTAAGCGCGAGGATGAGAGCCATCGCATGTTCCGCCACTGCGCGTTCGTTGGCGCCCTGAGCGTTGGCCAGTCGAACGCCGTGCTTGGCGAATAGCGCCTTGTCATACTGATCCGTGCCGGCGCTAAGGGATTGAACGAAGCGAAGCTTCGGCGCCCTTGCCAGCAGCGTGTTCCGCCACAGGCCGGATACGACGAGCACGTCGGCTTCATGCGCCCGTCGTTCCAGCTCTGCCAACGTGCGCACGTCAAAGTGCGCGGCGCCGGTCTGCCGCGCAGCGAATTCCTCCGCCGCGCGATAGGCGACATGCGCGAAGCCGATGGTTAGGGCGTCGCGGGGCGGGAACGCCACGCCTTTCAGCATGTCCAGGAAAACAGGCGTCGAGGCGGACTGGCGGCGATGCGATAACGAAAGGCAATTGCATTGGCTCGCGCGGGTTCTGGTCGCGCGCCTCTCATTGCTGAGCGCAATCGCGCCCTGGCCAGAGTCATTTGGATTCCGGATGCAAGATCAGCTTCTGGACCCGCCAGTTGAGAAGCTCGGCGACGTAAAGCTCGTTTTCCGACGGGCAGGCGATCTCGTGGATCCATCCGAATTGCTTCAGTTGTTTGCCCGACTCGCCGAGGACGCCGAGCACCTTCCCATCGAGCGTCATTTTGTAGATGCGGCCGGGAAACACGTCGGAGCTGTAGAGCACCTGGTTCGGAGGCGGAGTGATGCAGAGCGCCCAGGGCGCGCCGGGCGCCATTGTCAACGTGGCGCCGTAGCTTGCCAGACTGCCATCCGGCGCGCCGGGCTTCGGTCCGATTGCTGGGCGAGCCCTTGCGTAGTCGAACGGAACTCCGATCTGGATGATTCGAATCAGGTTCCCGTCGCCGTCAAACACCTGAATTCGTCCGTTGCCGCGATCGGCGACGTAGATGTGGCCTTCGGCGTCGACCTGAATGGAATGCAGAACCCGGAATTGTCCAGGCCCGGTGCCAAACTCGCCCCACGACTTGATCCAATTTCCGTCCGCATCGTATTTGGCGACGCGGGAGTTGATGTAGCCGTCGCTGATGTAGGAGTTGCCGGCGGGGTCCCAGGCGACATCCGTCACTTGCCTGAACATGCCGTCGACCGGCGGCGCGGGAGGACTGGGATGCTTCCACGGCTCGGCGGCCTCGTCGGACGCTTCTTTCTTGCGGCCGAACACCGTCTCGACCCGGCCGTCGGGATTGAACTTGATGACCATGTCCGAACCTTTGTCGACGGCCCAGATGTTGTCGTGGGCGTCGATACGGACGGCGTGGGCGAACGACCACGCGTAAAGATTGCGCCCAATCTCGCGCACGAACTTGCCGTCGGCGTTGAATTCCAGTAATTGCGCCGCGGCCGCGCCATATGCCGGTCCGCTCGTGCCTCCGCGAGAGAACACGAACACGTGACCTTTGGAGTTGACCGCGACTCCGGCCGCTTCGCCGAGGTACAGGTCGGGGGGAAGTTTTAGAAAGTCGGGGACCGAGTTGAAGGGGATAGTCGGCGCTGACTGCTGGGGCGCTTCTTGCGCCAAGGCGGCGGTCGCGACCAGGATCATTGCAAACACGATTGGGCGCAACGCCTGTCCCTCCCCCATGATCGCTCGACGCGCGGCGATTGCAATTGCCTGATCGCGGCTCCCCGGCTTGTAGGGCAATAAGCCTTTGCTGTCATGACCGGGCTTGTCGCGGCCATCTACGCCCGCATGATTTCAAAACGAATTCCACCTCGCTCGCCGGCGGAGGGGGCTTCCTGGAACAGAACTCGCCGTCTTCCCACTCGCGGGCCGCCGCTTCGACGCAGGGAACATGTAGATAGCTGGTCAACCATTCTCGAACCGTCGGTCGGCAGATTTTTCTATGCAGTTTCTTTTCTAAATACAGAATCCATGCTATATTGTTTCCCACCTGCCTGATCGAAAGCCGCTTCGGGAACAGCCCGCGGCGGGGGACCAGAGGGACAGAGAGGAGAACCACGAGCGAAACGCAGTCACATTTGAAACACAGTGTGACAGGGAGCAAGATTTTTATTTGGATTCGTTGTAACCCATTGAAAAACCTCGATTTTGACGAATAAAACCAAATAAAGCCAAGCAATTTTGCTTGGATTTATTTGGTGGGGCTTGGTTTTGCTTGGATTTGTTTGGCCGGCGCGCCCGGCGGGCGCCGCGCTGGGCGCTTGTGCGCCCATGAACGAGGGCGCTCGGCCAAATGGAGGCGGCTCGGGAACTTGCCAGGCTACGCTGGCCGCGATAGCGGTCCGGCAAATCAATCTCGGCCGGGCGACCCGCGTCAATGTCCTCCACTGCCATGCTCCTCACCTCCTACTCGGCCGCGCCGGGGCGCGAATGCGGCGCCTGCACGCTCTGTTGCAAGGTTTACGCGCTGCCCGAATTCGCCAAACCACCCGGAGTTTGGTGCAAGCATTGTGCGCCGGGAAAGGGCTGCGCGATCCACGACGCTCCGCCCGATCAGTGCCGGCAGTTTTTCTGCCTCTGGATGACGGATGGGACGATGCCAAGCGAGTGGAAGCCCGATCGGGCGCGGTTTGTGCTCTCCATCTATCCGACGAATGGGTTCATCTATGGTCAGGTCGATCCTGGCGCGCCGGCAGCGTGGCGCAGGGCCCCCTATTTCGACGGGTTGCGCGCGATGGCGAAAACGCTGCTGGAGCAGAAGCGCCACGTCATCATGTTCGTTGGCGACCAAGCGACGCTTGTCATGCCTGAGGAAACCTTGTCTCTTGGGACAATGACGGCCAATGACAATTTTCGCATCGAACCGGCCTTTGGCCCGAACGGTCCGACATGGCGCGCCACAAAAATATGAGGGCGATTGTGCGCCTCTATCTTGGGCTTGGCGTTTTCATCGCCTTTGTTTCGCCAGCGGTCGCGGAACTGGCGATGACCCCCGCGGCGGTGACAATGCGCGTCGCGCCGACGAGCAACGCCGGCGTTGTTCAGCGCGTCCCCCAAAGGGCAGAAATCGAGGTGGAAAAATGCGCCCGCGCGTGGTGCCGCGCGTCGTGGCGCGGCCGATTTGGCTATGTTCCAGCCGAAGCGGTCGTAGTTAAGTCGCCTCTCGACACGCTGCTTGGCGAGATGCCGCCCCCGATCGTCAGTGGGCCTTCGACAGACGCCACGCCGCCGGCTCGGTTATGGACAGGCCCCTATATCGGCCTTAACGCCGGCTTCGGGTCCGGCTCCCGGTAGCGCCAATCAGTTCTAAGCCCCAAGGCGGGCGCCTACCCATGACTTCGCTCCGGACCTTATATGATGGCCCGATCCCTTTCCCATCGAGGAGATGAAGCGCGTGACCATGAACCACGAGCCGGATAAAATTCCCGTCACCGTCCTCACCGGCTATCTTGGCGCCGGCAAGACGACGTTGCTCAACCGCATTTTGAGCGAACCGCACGGCAAGCGCTATGCGGTCGTGGTCAACGAGTTTGGCGAGATCGGCATCGACAACGAACTTGTCATCGGCGCGGACGAAGAAGTGTTCGAGATGAACAACGGCTGCATCTGCTGCACTGTGCGCGGCGACCTCATCCGCATCATCGAGGGTCTGATGAAGCGCAAGGGCCGGTTCGACGCCATCATCGTTGAAACGACTGGGCTCGCCGATCCGGCGCCTGTGGCGCAAACCTTCTTCGTTGACGAGGATGTGAAGCAGGCGGCCCAACTCGACGCCGTGGTGACGGTCGCCGACGCGAAATGGCTATCTCAGCGACTGCGCGACGCGCCAGAGGCGAAGAACCAGATCGCTTTCGCGGACGTCATCATCATCAACAAGACCGATCTTGTGACCCCGGCCGAATTGGGCGAGGTCGAAGCGCGAATCCGCGCCATTAACCCTTATGCGTCGCTGCATCGGGCCAAGAAGTGCGACGTCCCGCTCGCCGATGTGCTCGAGCGCCGCGCCTTCGATCTCGACCGCATTCTCGATATCGAACCTGACTTCCTTGTTCGCGAGGATGACCATGATCATGACCACGACCATCATGACCACGATGGCGGCCACCATCATCATGGCCTCAAGCACTATCACGACGAGGACATGCAGTCGGTTGCGGTGAGGCTCGAGGGCGACGTCGATCCAGCCAAGTTCATGCCCTGGATTAATCAGCTCACCCAGGAGCAGGGTCCGAATATCCTGCGCTCCAAGGGTATCGTAGCGCTGAAGGGCGATCCCAAGCGCTTCGTCTTTCAGGGCGTGCACATGATGCTCGACGGCGACTTGCAGCGCGAATGGAGGCCGGACGAGAAGCGAGAGTTCTAAGGTCGTGTTCATCGGCCGCGATCTGGCGGAAGAGGATATCCGCAACGGATTCCTGGCCTGCGCGGCTTGATCGCGCATCGCGTTCCATGACCGAGGCTCAGGCCGGCTCTTCGCTCACCCAGCATGCCCGGCTGTTTGACGCGGGCGCGCACGTAATCGCGACGGCGTTCGTTGAGGGCGCGCCGGCGCTGGCTCTGGCCGATGGGGCCGTGCTGATTGGTGAGCCGGGCGAGCAAAAGCGCGTCGTCGTCCACCCCGACGCCGCGATGCTGACGGCGATCAGCGACGGCAAGAGGCTGCTCACTGGCGGCGACGAGGGACGCATGGTCGCGGTGCGGGCCGATGGGAGCGTCGAGGACATCGCCAACGAGAAGGGCCGGTGGATCGACGCCCTGGCGTTGCGCGGCAAGGCCTACGCCTGGAGCGCCGGGAAACAAGTTTGCGTGCGCGATGAGACGGGAACCGTCAAGACCTGGAGCGCGCCGACGACCGCGCGAGGCCTCGCTTTCCAGCCCAAGGGCTTTCGCCTCGCGGCCACCCATTACAATGGCGCGACGCTCTGGTTTCCGAAGGTCGAAGGAACGCCTCAGACCCTGGAATGGAAGGGCGCGCATCTCGACGTCTCCTTCTCACCCGATGGTCGTTTTCTCGTCACCTCGATGCAGGAGAACGCGCTTCACGGCTGGCGGCTTCAGGATTTGCGCAACATGCGCATGACCGGATATCCGGCCAAGTCGCGGTCCCTTTCCTGGTCGCACGACGGTCAGTGGCTTGCGACCTCCGGCGCCGACGCCGCGGTCATCTGGCCGTTCAAGGACAAGGACGGGCCGATGGGCAAGTCCCCGCGCGAGTGCGGCGTGCGCCAGGCGCGCGTGACCCAGGTGGCCTTTCATCCGAAGGCGCTGGTCGTCGCCATCGGCTACGCTGACGGCCTTGTTCTCCTGACCCGCCTCGCCGACGCAGCCGAAATTCTGGTCCGCCATCCCGGCGATGGCGCGGTCAGCGCGCTCGGCTGGAATGCGACCGGCTCACAGCTCTTGTTCGGTCTCGACTCCGGCGCGGCCGGCCTTCTGAGCCTGCCTGCGTGACAGACCGAACTGAGGACCACCGCTCGGGTTCTTATGGGCCCTGGCCGTAAGTGGACGCGCATAAGCGATTCCAATGATTTCAAGTGCTCTTTTTTGTCACCTTTTCGCATTCGTTCGGCCAGGGCCGACAGCCGCATCCCTCTGCCTCAGTAACACAAGTTAAATATGTTTAATATACATTCATGACCAAAATTTCCGATTATCGCGATAATCTCCAGTGAGAATTGCTCACCGGACCTCGCGCGGGTCAATCATGATTTTCTGTCCACTTCGAGCGCCGCCCAGCCATCTCGGTTCCGAAAGCGTCGGTCATCACGATCCCGCCGTTGATGCGATCTTCAGTGCTCCCGCTTGCCAGCGGCGTCGGAAACGGAGAATTCTCCCGCCGCAAGCGGCGTAAGGGATTCCATGCGCGAGGCCTATATCGGAGTGGACGTCGGCACGCTCAGCGCCAGGGCCGGCGTCTTCGATTCTGTCGGCCAGCTGATCGCCAGCGCCCGACGACCCATCGCCATCTGGCGGGAGCCGGGCGACGTCGTCGAGCAATCGTCCGACGACATCTGGAGCGCGGTGACGTCGGCGGTCAGCGAGGCGGTCGAGGCGTCGGGTCTGCCGCCCGACGCCATCCGCGGCATGGGCTTTGACGCAACCTGCTCGCTGGTCGCGCTTGACCGCAATGCGCGTCCCCTGTCGGTGAGTCCGACTGACGCGCCCGAGCGCGACGTGATCGTGTGGATGGATCATCGCGCCGTCGAGGAGGCCGAGCGGATCAACGCCGGCGGGCATGAAGTTCTGCGCCATGTTGGCGGCCAGATCTCGTTAGAGATGCATGCGCCGAAGCTGGCGTGGCTCGCCCGGCGCAAGCCCGAAACAATCGGCGCCGCCGGGCATTTCTTCGATCTCACGGATTTCCTCTCGTTTCGCGCCACGGGGTCGCTGACCCGTTCGGCCTGCCCGGCGACCTGCAAATTCGCCTATCTCGCGCACGAGAAGCGCTGGCCGGACGAATTCTTCGACAGCGTGGGCCTCGGATTCCTCAAAGACGACCATTATGCCCGCATCGGCGCCGAGATGGCGCCGCCGGGCGCGCCGCTCGGGCGGGGACTGACGCCCGAAGCCGCGGCGGCGATGGCCTTGCGGCCCGGGACGCCGGTCGGAGCCGGGCTGATCGACGCGCACGCCGGCGCCGCGGGCACGCTGGGGGCGCGAGCGGGCGGCGCGCAAGTCGATCCGCGCCGGCGTTTGGCGTTGATTCTCGGCACGTCGTCGAGCTGCATGGCGCTGTCCGACGAGCCGCGATTCATCGACGGGGTATGGGGACCGCATTTCGGCGCCCTGACCCCTAATCAATGGCTCATCGACGGCGGACAGTCCGCGTTCGGCGGAGCGATCGACCATCTGTTGCGACTCCATCCAGCATTTGGCGAACTCCAGGCGCGCGCCGGGCCGCACGCGCTGAAGGCGCTCGAGAAAGACATCGTCGCGCGCGCCGGCGGTCTGTCGCAGGCGGCGATCATCGCCGAGGGCCTGCATGTCCTGCCTGACTTCATCGGCAGCCGATCGCCGGCAGCCGATCCCGGCGCGCGTGGCGGCGTGATGGGGATGGACCTGCGCGAAGACGCCGCGAGCTTGCAGGAACTCTATGTCGCCGGGCTCTGCGGCCTCGCCTATGGCCTGGCCGATATCGTCCGCAAACTTGAGCGGTCAGGTTACGAATTCGATACGATAATCGTCAGCGGCGGCGCCGCGCGCAGCGGATTGGTCCGTCAGATCATCGCGGATGTGTGCGGCAAGACGGTGGAATTGCCGGCGTGCCCGGAGCCGGTGCTTCTAGGCTCGGCGATGGTGGGCGCTGTTGCGGCGGGGACGCAGACGATGGCCTCCGCGATGTCGTCGATGTCGACGCTGGCTACAGGCGCCGCGGCCCCGGCGGGGGGAGCGATCGCGGCGTTTCACGCGCGAAAGGCCCGTGCCTGCGAGATGCTTCGCCGAACTGAGCGGGAGATTCGCGAGCTCCATCGCAAGTCTCGCTGGCCTGAAGTGGTCATTTTCGATTGTGACGGCGTGCTGGTGGACAGCGAGGTGATCGCGCTCGCCGTCACGCGCCGCAGGCTTGGCGAGGCCGGCCTTCGCCTGACCGATCAGGAGACGCGCGAGCGCTTCCTGGGGTCTCGGTTTGATTCGGTCATGCGCAGAATCGAAACCGAACTCGGGGCGCCATTGCCGAAGGAGTTTTCCGGCGACCTTTCGCGCGAGATTCTGGCGACGTTCGCGCGGGAGCTGAAGGGGGTAGAAGGCGTCCGGGAGGCGGTCGAAGGCTTGCGCGGGCGGGTGTGCGTCGCCTCTTCGAGCGCGCCCGAGAGGCTGCGCTTCGCGCTTCGGGTGACCGGCTATGAAGCGCTATTCGCGCCCAACATCTTCTCCGCCGCCGAGGTCGCGCAGGGAAAGCCCAGCCCCGATCTTTTCCTGTTCGCGGCGCGCGCGATGAGCGCGGCGCCCAAAGACTGCCTGGTGATCGAGGACAGCGTCGCCGGAGTCGCCGCCGCCCGGGCGGCGGGAATGGCGGTGTTCGGGTTTGTCGGCGCGAGCCATTTCTCTCCCCTTGACGAAGGGGCTGATTTGACCGCGGCTGGCGCGGAACTCCTGTTCGACGACATGGCGCGGCTACCCGACCTCGTCGCCGCCTGGGCGGCCCGAGCGGACACGGACTGAAGCCATGGCGCGCAAGTCGGATCAAGACGGTTTGCGGCTCGACGAGGCCGCCCGCGCCGGATGGCTCTACTACGTCGCCGGCAATACCCAGGACGAGATCGCGCGCAAGCTCGGTATTTCGCGCCAGGCGGCGCAGCGGTTGGTTTCGCTCGCGATCAGCGAGCGGCTCATCAAGGTCAGGCTCGATCATCCAATCGCGCGCTGCATGGAGCTCGCTGCGGCGCTTAAGCTCCGTTATGATCTCAGGTTCTGCGAAGTCTCTCCGACCGATCCGGGCTCGACATCGTCGACGCTCGGCATCGCCCAAGTCGCCGCGGCGGAGTTCGAACGCTGGCTGCGCCGCTCGGAGCCCGCGATCATCGGCATCGGCACGGGCCGCACGATGCGCGCCGTCGCCGACCAACTGCCGGCGATGGAATGCCCGCAACATAAGCTGGTCGCCCTGGTCGGCACCACCAAGACCGACGGTTCGGCTTCGTTCTACGACGTCATCATTCGCGTGTCCGACAGCGTGCGCGCGCCGCACTACCCGATGCCGCTGCCGGTCATCGCGCGCTCGGTCGAGGAGCGCGAACTCCTGATCAGCCTCGCCTCGGTGAAGAGTATTTTCGACCTTGTCGAGCGCACGGACGTCAGTTTCGTCGGGGTCGGCGCGGTCGGCGACTCGGCGGCTCTGGTGCAGGACGGCATTATCACCCGGCAGGAGGCCGAGGCTCTCCGCCAAGCCGGCGCGGTCGGGGAGATCACCGGCTGGGCGTTCGAATTCGGCGGGGAAGGTGCTCGCCGAAGGGACCAACCAGCGGGTCGCCTCGGCGCCCTTGCGTAGGGCCGACAACCGGCTCGTGATCGGCGTCGCAATGGGGCCGTCGCGTCGGGCGCCGCTACGCGGAGCGCTCGCCGGGCGGCTTATTTCGGGTTTGGTGACCGACGAGGCGACCGCTGAGCATTTGCTGCAGCGGTGAGTTGCGGGCAAAAAAAGGCTTTAATTTCATTTTATTAGCTGGAGGTCCGCCATTTTTAGCGGCCCGGCGGCAAATTCGCATTGACTTAGGCCGAAGGATATGGCGAATATTCGCCCGATAGCTTGGCAAATGCCCATAGAGGGCATGCCGCACGGAGGAAACGCTATGAAGGTTCTTGTGAAGGGGCTGCTCGGCGCCGTTGCGCTCGCAGGCTTCTCGCTTCCCGCTTACGCCGAAACGACGCTGACGATCGCGACCGTCAACAACGGCAATATGATCGACATGCAAAAGCTGACGGACGATTTCACCAAGGCCAATCCCGACATCAAGCTCAACTGGGTCACGCTGGAAGAAAACGTGCTGCGTCAGAAAGTGACGACCGACATCGCCACCAAAGGCGGCCAGTTCGATGTTATGACCATCGGCACTTACGAGACGCCGATCTGGGCGAAGAAAAAATGGCTGGTGCCGCTCGACAAGCTAGGGGCCGACTACGACACCGACGATCTCCTTCCCGCCATCCGCTCCGGCCTATCGCTTGATGGCAAACTCTATGCCGCGCCGTTCTACGGCGAGAGCTCCTTCGTCATGTACCGCAAGGACCTGATGGATAAGGCCGGCCTCACGATGCCGGAGAAGCCGACCTGGGATTTCATCAAACAAGCCGCCGACAAGATGACCGACAAAGCCGCCGGCATTTACGGCATCTGCCTGCGCGGCAAGCCAGGTTGGGGCGAGAACATGGCCTTCCTGACCGCGACTGCCAATTCGTTCGGCGCGCGCTGGTTTGATGAGAAGTGGAACCCGCAGTTCAACTCGCCGGAGTGGAAAGCGACGCTCGACTACTACGTTCCGCTGATGAAGGCTGACGGCCCTCCCGGCGCCTCGTCGAACGGCTTCAACGAGAACCTGGCTTTGTTCGACGGCGGCAAATGCGGGATGTGGATCGACGCCACCGTTGCGGCTGGACTTATAGGTGGCAAGGATTCGAAGGTTGCCGGCAAGGTCGGCTACGCGCTTGCGCCGGACGACGGTCTTGGCAAGCGCGGCAACTGGCTATGGTCATGGGCGCTCGGGAATCCCGGCCGGCACGAAAAATGCGGACGCGGCGCAGAAGTTCATTTCGTGGGCGACCGACAAAAAATACCTCGATCTCGTCGCTTCGAAGTTGGGCTGGCCGAGCGTTCCGCCCGGGCACGCGCACATCGCTCTACAAGAATGCCGACTACACGAAGGCCGCGCCGTTTGCCGATCTGACGCTGGAATTGATCAACTCGGCCGACCCGCTGCATCCGACCGTGAAGCCGGTACCCTACACGGGCGTGCAGTTTGTGGCGATCCCCGAATTCCAGGGCATTGCGACTGACGTCGGGCAGGACTTCTCGGCTGCTCTCGCAGGAACGATGACCGTCGACCAGGCGCTCGCGAAAGCCCAGGCCAGCACCGAAGCCGCAATGAAGAAGGCCGGTTACATCAAGTGAGCTAAGCCGCTTCCCCGCCGCTTCGCGTCGCGTATTCGCGCAAGCCGGCAGGAAGGGGTGTCCTCCCGCCCCCGCCCCCTTCTCGGTCGCGAGAAGGGGGAAGGCGAGGAGTTCAGAAATAAAGAGTGAGTGCGTCGGCGACCCGAACGGGCGATTGGCGCACAAAACGGGAGGAAAGGGCCACAACGATGGCGACGCAGCAAACGGCGACAGCGGGTCGCGCTCTCGTTTCACCATCGGTCATCCTGCTCTTCATCTGGATGATCGTGCCGCTGGTGATGACGCTCTATTTTTCGACGCTGCGCTACAGCCTGCTCGATCCGG
Source organism: uncultured Alphaproteobacteria bacterium (assembly GCA_963775405.1). Lineage (GTDB taxonomy): Bacteria > Pseudomonadota > Alphaproteobacteria > Rhizobiales > Beijerinckiaceae > Roseiarcus. The sequence continues at coordinate 3,065 of CAVZJI010000015.1, read as the reverse complement.
ACAACTCCGCCTTCGTCGGACTGCAAAACTATGCGTCCTTCCTGTCCGACCCCGATTTCCTGACCGCGCTCCTCAATACGTTGATCCTTGTGGTCTCCGTGCTCGTCATCAGTGTTGGCGGGGGCATGCTGGTCGCCTTGCTGATGGACCAGCCGGTGTTCGGGCTCAATATCTTGCGGCTCATGGTCATCGCGCCGTTCTTCGTTATGCCGACGGTCAGCGCGCTCGTGTGGAAGAATCTGCTGATGAACCCGGATTCCGGGCTGTTCGCCTGGATCGCCCGATCCTTGGGGTTCGAACCCATCGTCTGGTTCACCAACTGGCCCATGCTGTCGGTCATCATCGTCGTCTCGTGGGAATGGCTGCCGTTCGCCAGCCTTATCCTTTTGACCGCATTGCAGTCGCTTGATGAGGAGCAAAAGGAGGCGGCCTCGCTCGACGGCGCGGGCCCGTTCTCCTATTTCGGCTATATCGTCCTGCCGCATATCGCGCGTGCGATCACCGTCGTCATCCTGATCGAGACCATTTTCCTTCTCAGCGTATTCGCGGAAATCTACGTCACCACCTCCGGCGGTCCCGGCGTCGCCACGACCAACATCCCCTTCCTTGTCTACAAGCAGGCTCTCCTCAACTTCGACGTCGGCAGCGCTTCCGCGGGCGGTATCGTCGCGGTCATTCTCGCCAACATCGTCGCGATCTTTCTGATGCGCATTATCGGCAAGAACCTGGAGGGCTGAACGATGGCCATCAAGAAATCCGCGGGCCAGCGCATCGGGGTCACGATTCTCGCCTGGGTAGTCGCCTTCCTGATTTTTTTCCCGATCCTGTGGACGATCCTGACCAGCTTCAAGAGCGAGCTCGACGCCATCGCCATGCCGCCGAAGTTCCTGTTCTTCAACTGGACGCTGGAAAACTACGTCGAGGTTCAGCAGCGCTCGAACTATCTGAAGTTCGCCTTCAATTCGGTGGTGCTGTCGATTGGCGCTAACCTGGTCGGTCTTCTCATCGCCGTTCCGGCCGCCTGGTCGATGGCGTTCGCGCCGGGCAAGCGCACCAAAGATCTCTTGATGTGGATGCTATCGACCAAGATGATGCCGGCAGTCGGCGTGCTGGTGCCGATCTACCTCCTGTTCAAGAACCTGGGTCTGCTCGACAGCCTGCTCGGCATTGGACTCATCTTGATGCTTCTCAATTTGCCGCTCTTGATTTGGATGCTCTACACCTATTTCAAGGAGATCCCGAACGACATCCTCGAGGCGGCGCGCATGGATGGGGCTTCGCTCCTGAACGAGATCGTGTATGTGCTCACCCCCATGGCGGTGCCGGGCATCGCCTCGACCATGCTGCTGGCGATCATCCTGTCGTGGAACGAAGCGTTCTGGACGCTCAATCTGACGACGTCGAACGCCGCGCCGTTGACCGCCTTCATCGCCTCCTACTCGGCGCCGGAGGGGTACTTCTGGGCCAAGCTTTCGGCGGCCTCGACGCTCGCCATCGCGCCGATCCTCATCCTTGGCTGGTTCTCGCAGAAACAGCTGGTCCGAGGCTTGACCTTCGGCGCCGTCAAATGATCCCGCAATAAGGAATTGCCGCCATGGGAAGCATTCAACTGAAGGACGTGCGCAAGGCGTTTGGCGCAGTCAGCATCATCAACGGCGTCAATCTCAATATCGAGAATGGCGAGTTCGCGGTGTTCGTCGGGCCGTCCGGCTGCGGCAAGTCAACGCTTCTGCGCCTCATCGCCGGTCTCGAGGACGTCACCTCCGGGCAGGTGCTCATCGACGCCAAGGACATGACGAACGTCGGTCCCGCGCAGCGCGGGCTCGCCATGGTGTTCCAGTCCTATGCGCTCTATCCGCACATGAGCGTGCGCGGCAACATCGCCTTCGCGCTCAAGATGGCGGGACAGAAAGCCGAGGTCATCGAGCAGAAGGTGCGCAAGGCCGCGACGACCTTGAACCTGACCGATTATCTCGATCGCAAGCCGCGCCAGCTCTCCGGCGGCCAGCGTCAGCGCGTCGCCATCGGGCGTGCGATCGTGCGCGAGCCGAAGGCGTTCCTGTTCGACGAGCCGCTTTCCAATCTCGACGCCGCACTGCGCGTGCAGATGCGGGTCGAGATCGGCGAGCTTCACGAGGCGCTGAAGACGACGATGATCTACGTCACCCACGACCAGGTCGAGGCGATGACCATGGCCGACAAGATCGTGGTGCTCGACCGCGGCTCGGTCGCGCAGGTCGGCTCACCGCTTGAGCTCTACAACAGGCCCAATGGCCTGTTCGTCGCCGGGTTCATCGGCTCGCCGACCATGAATCTGATCAAGGGCGCGCCTGCCGCAAAGCGCAGCGCGGAGACGATCGGCATTCGGCCCGAACATGCCGACATATCGACGACCGCCGGCGAGTGGCCGGCGAAGGTGCGCCTCGCCGAGCACCTTGGCTCCGACACCTTCGTCCATGCGGAAGCCGACGGCATCGGGCCGATGACCTTGCGCTTGGAGGGTGAGGCGGCGCTGACGCCGGGCCAAAGCATTTACATCACGCCGCGCGAAGCGCACCTGCATCGTTTCGACAAGGATGGCAGGAGGATCAACTGACGACGAGCGAGCGGCGAAAGCGCCGATTCCAGGTTTGACTGTGATGAGTGGGATCGAATCATGAGCGTCAAACTGTCGGCCGCGGCGCTCGCGCGCCTCCCCCCCGGCGTCGCCGCTCCGAAATATCGACGCTCTGATCTTAGCGCCGGCATCGTTCATATTGGCGTCGGCAACTTTCATCGGGCGCACCAGGCTGTCTATCTGGACGACCTGTTCAATGCCGGCCGCGACCGCGATTGGGCCATTATCGGAGCCGGGGTGCGCGACGCGGACGTGACGATTCGCGAAAAGCTCAAGGAGCAGGACTGGCTGACGACGGTCGTCGAGCAAGAGGCGGACACGACCGGCGTCCACGTCACCGGCGCGATGATTGATTTTGTGAAGCCTTATGATACCGCAGCGTTGCTCGATACGCTCGCCGAGCCCACCATTCGCATCGTCTCGCTGACCGTCACCGAGGGCGGCTACT
>CAVZJI010000014.1:0-272504 GCA_963775405.1 uncultured Alphaproteobacteria bacterium | reverse complement strand
CGCCGGTTCCTCGATCTCGTGGTGTTGCCGATGCTGCTGAGAGCGCTGTTCGGCGAGGATCTGGCTGCGCTACGGGCTGAGATTGGCCCCCACGTGGCCCGGACGGTTGCTTTCTTTCTCGCCGCCTGCGGTCACGGCGCGACGCCTGCTCCCGGACTGGGGACGCCGCCAGACGCGAGGCTGCCAGCAAACCATGACGCCGCGGAGGCGAGAGCGTCCGAGGCGCTTAGACCTTCGGGTCATCTCCTTCCGACGGAATGACGATTCCCGAGTTCGGCTCGATCCACGCCATGTGGTCGTGCACAGCGACACAGCCCGGCGTGTTCTCGGCGATGACCTTGAGGCCCTCGCGCAGCCGCTGGTCGATGATCGAGCCGGTGAAGGTGACGGCGCCGTTCTGAACCTCGACGCGCACGCTCGCGCGCGGCGCCCACTCGAGTTTGTCGAGCTCGGCCAGGATCGCGGCCTTGATCTCCGCGTCCGAATGCGGGGCGTTCGCTGAGGGCGTGGCGGCCAATAGGCCCTTGAGGAGGTCGGAGCGCGACACCACGCCAACGAGGGTGTCGCCCCGCAGCACCGGCAGCCGCTTGATGCGGTGGCGGATCATCCGGTCCACCGCCTCGCTGAGCTCGGCGTCCTCTCCAATCGTCTGGACGTTGCGGGTCATGGCTTCGCCCGCCTTGGCCGCGTGCTCATGCGCATAGCCCTCGGCGAGGCGCCCGCTGCCGATGAGAAGCTCGAGCCAGTGCGGGCGCTTGGCCTCGCTTCCGAGCTCGCTGCGGCGAAGCAGGTCGCCCTCGCTCAAGACCCCGCTCAGCGCATGGTCGGCGTCGAACACGAACAATGCGCTCACGCGCGAACGCAACATCGTCTCGACCGCCTCGACGATGCTCGTGCTCTCGGGCACGCCGATCACGCCATAGGTCATTACGTCGCGAACCTTCATGTCTCTTTGTCCTCGCGTGGGGCTGATCCCTTCGTAAGCGAAGCGAAGGGAGCGGGGAAGGCGTCAGGCAATCGGAAAACCATCTTGCCGACAGCCTCCGCCTGCTGCCTTATGACGCCTTTGTCCTCCGGCTGGAGAGTAATCTGTGACCAACCCAGTGGTCGTCGAGGCCACGCGCGGCGGCCTCGTTGAATCCGCCCATCGCGGGGCCGGCGCGGTCGTCGATGCGGATGGCCGGGTGGTGATGGCCTTTGGCGACGCCGAGCAGGCGGTCTATCCGCGCTCCGCCGTCAAGGCGCTGCAGGCCTTGCCGCTGGTCGAAAGCGGCGCCGCGGACCGCTTTGGTCTGAGCGACAAGGAGATTGCGCTCAGCTGCGCGTCTCACTCGGGAAGCGATGACCACGTCGCAACCGCGCGCTCGATGCTCGCCAAAGTCGGATACGATGAACAGGCGCTCGAATGCGGCGCGCATTGGCCGCTCGGCGAGGACGAAGCCCGCGCGCTTGCGCGTTCGGGGCGGACGCCGACCGCTCTGCATAACAATTGCTCGGGCAAGCACGCGGGCTTCGTCTGTCTCTCCTGCGCAATGGGTGTGGATCCGAAGGATTATGTCGCGCCGTATCACGCCGTGCAGCGCGAGGTCGCTGCCGCGATCGAAGCTGTCACCGGCGCGCGCCTGAGCGGGGCGATGCGGGGCGTCGATGGCTGCGCCATTCCGACTTACGCCGTGCCGCTGGTCGCGCTCGCCCGTGGTTTTGCGCGCTTCGGAACGGGGCAGGGACTATCGCCGGAGCGCCGCAACGCCGCGGCGCGTATTCGCGCCGCCGTCGCCGCGCACCCCGTAACCGTCGCCGGAAGGGGCCGCTTCGACACGGAAGTGATGAGCTTGCTCGGGGCCCGCGCCTTCACCAAGTCCGGCGCCGAGGGCGTGTTCTGCGCGGCGCTGCCCCAAGCCGGGCTCGGTCTTGCGGTCAAGGCGGACGATGGGGCAGGGCGCGCGGCGCAAGTGATGATCGCGGCGCTCATCCGGCGCTTCGGCGATTTCGATGACGAGACAAAGGCGCGTCTTGCGCGCTTCGTCTCGCCGCGTCTCTTGAACTGGAACGGCGCGGAAGTCGGGCTTTTGCGTCCCGCGGGTCCGTTGGCGGGAAGCCCGCCCGGATGAGAGAAGGACGCATGCGTGACGCTTCGACAACGTGGTCATCCCTCGCAGGCGCGACGACGCCGCCGCCGCTGCGGCTGGCCGCGCTGGCGAGCCTCGCCTTCCTATCGGTCGTAGGCGCGCCGCGCGCGGCGGACCGCTGCGCCGACACCGCCCAGGCTGTGCAGGCGCTCCACGACGACGATCATTATCAGGCGACGACGCTTCTGTTCGCGGCCGCGCGGCTCGGCTGCGAGGCGCAAGCGCGCACGCTTCTCGATCGCGGCGCCGCCATCGACGCCAAGGATCGCGAGGGCAAAACCGCGCTCGCCAAAGCGGCAGAGGCGGACAAGCTGCCGCTCATCAAGCTGCTTCTCGAGCGCGGCGCCAATGTCAACGCGCGCGCCGTCGACGGCTCGACGCCGCTCTTCTATGCCGCCGAGCAGGATCGAGGCGCGGTGGTCGCGTTGCTGCTCGAGCGCGGCGCCGATCCCAACCTTCCCGGCCGGAAGGGTTTGCGCGCGCTCGCCGCCGCGGCCTTCAACGGTTCGACGGAAAGCGTCGAAGCGCTGCATGAAGTTTGGCGCGGACCCCAATGCGCTCGATGACGATGGGCAAGGCGCGATCGTCTACGCCGCTGGCCACGGCTACGACCCCGTCGTCGCGCTCCTTCTTCAAGCCGGCGTCGACGCGAACCGCCGTTACGCCCACGGCCTCACGGCGTTGATGTGGGCGGCGGGCTATGATGCGTCCGCCGGCGTTGACGACGTCGACGCGACGATCAAGACGCTCATCGAGCATGGCGCCGCGCTCGATCTGAAGGACGACCGCGGCAAGACCGCCGCCGACATCGCCCGCGACCTAGGACACGAGCGGGCGGCGAAGCTTCTGGAGCGATAGGACGGGCTGCGAATGCGGGACGCGAGCCAGACGCCTCACAAACCCGCGTGGTATTTCGCCATCGCGGCGATCTGCTCGGGAGTGACGGTGTTCATGAGATCGGACATGCCGGGATTGTTGGCGCGGGCGCGATTGCGGAAATCGCATCATGGTCTTGGCGAGATAATCTATGTTCCTGGCCTGCGAGCCGCGGAATGCTAAAGCCCAGCCAGATACGCGGCATCGCTGTGAGCTGCTCGGGCGTCACCGTGTTCATCAGATCCGACATGCCGGATTGTTGGCGCGGGCGCGAGTACGGAAATCCGTCATCGTCTTGGCGAGATAATCATGGCTCTGCCCCGCGAGCCGCGGAATGGACGAATCGCCTTGAAACTGCTCCAATGACAGCTCGTGCAGACGACCGACTTGATTGCCGTCATCGCGACGCCGTATCCGCCTTGGAAGCGCCGCGCCCGTTCTCGGCCACGGCTTGGCGGCGAAATATTCGGCGAGCGCCAGCGCGTCCTCCTTGGAAAGGCTTTGAGCGATCGGGGTCATCTGATCGTCCTTGCGTGCGCCCTTTTGGAAATCGCGGAACTGAAGGTAGAGATAACCCTCGTGCTGGCCCCAGATGATCGGGATCGCGGGTTCGGCAGGCAGGCCTTTTTCGCCATGGCACGCGCCGCAAACCTCCGCCTTGTCCTCGATCGAATCCGCCCAAGCGGCGGTCGCGCCAGCGAGGAGCACGGCGGCGACAACGCTACGCAACATGAGACGGAATCCTTCGCGGCCAAAGATCGCGCCCATTTGGCGTGGGCCACGCCTCAGGTCAAACGAAAAGGCCGCCTCCCCCGGACTGCGATCCGGGCGAGGCGGCCAACGAAGCGCGACTTTACTCGATCGTAAAGGCGATGATGTTGTTGCCGCGCTTGGAATCGATCTGGGCGTTGCCGCCCGAACCGACGACGACATATTGCTTGCCGTCGACCATGTACGAAGACGGGGGCGCATTGACGCCCGCGCCAGCCTGGAACTGCCAAAGCACTTTGCCATTGGAGGCGTCGTAGGCTTTGAACCAGCCGTTGGCTTCGCCGGTGAACAGCAGGCCGCCGGAGGTGGCGAGAATGCCGCCGATCATGGGCTGCGGCGTCTTGACCTGCCAGGCGATCTTCCCTGTGTTGTAGTTGACCGCGGTGACGTTGCCGAAGCTCTCCTCGCCCGGGATGATCGTGAACGCGCCGCCGAGCCAGAGTTTGCCGTCCGGATAGGCGGCGTTGGCGACCGTATAGGTCATCGGCTGATGCAGGTTGATCGCATAGGCCATGCCGTGGTTCGGATCGGTCGCGATCGGCGACCATTCGACGCCGCCATTAGCTCCCGGGAACATCTTGGCAGAGTTCGGGTCGAGCGGCTTGGTCGGGGTCGGCAACGTCCACCGGCCCTTCTGATCCACCATTGGGTCGGAGTAGCGGATGAGGCTGCAATCCTTGCGATCGTGCACGTAGACGTAACCGGTCTTGCCAGCGTGCAGGACCGCCGGAACCATCTTGCCGGACTTGTCCGCCGCGTTGACCAGAACGGTCGGGCTCACGGCGTCGAGGTCCCAGACGTCATGGGGGATATACTGGAAGTGGCAAACGTACTTGCCTGTGTCCAGATCGAGCGAGACGAGCGAGTTGGTGTAAAGATTGTCGCCGGGGCGCACCGAGCCGTCGAGATCGGGCGAGGGATTGCCGACGACGAAGTAAATGCGCTTCGCCGCGAGATCGATCGACGGGTTCTGCCACACGCCGCCGCCGAGCGTCTTGTAGGGGTCGCCATTCTTCGCCAGCGCGGCCTTCTCGGCCTCGATGTCGCGATGCTCGTCGCGGCCCGTCGCGTCCTTGGTCGCCCAGACGCCGACCGAGTTCTCGGGAATCGTGTCGAAGCTCCAAAGGGGCTTGCCATCCTTGGCGTCGTAGGCCTTGACGAAGCCGCGGATGCCATACTCGCCCCCGTTGGTGCCGATCAGGATTTTGCCGTCGACGGCGGTCGGCGCCATCGTCTCGCTGTAGCCCTTCTCGGGGTCACCGATCTGCTGCTCCCAGACGACGGAGCCGGTCTTGGCGTCGAGCGCGACGAGCTTCGCGTCGAGCGTGCCGACATAGATCCTGTCCTCGTAGACGGCGACGCCACGATTGTTCGGGCCGCAGCAGAAGGTCGTCACCGGGCCGAGCTTAGGCTTGTAGTGCCAGATCTCCGCGCCGGTCTTGGCGTCGAGCGCGTAGACGTGGCTATAGGATGTGGTGACGTACATGACGCCGTTGACGATGATCGGCGACGTCTCGAGCGATTCCTTGACCTCGGTTGAGAAGATCCACGCCGGATGAAGACGCGAAACGTTTCCGCGATTGATTTGGGCGTTCGGATAGAACCGGGTCTGTTCGTAATTGGCGTTGGTATGCAGGAAGTTCGTCCCATCTTTGTGGGCGTTGTTGAGCTGCTGCTGCGAGACCGGCGTAACCGTGGCGGTCGCGGCCATCGCGTTCGATCCTCCTTTGACCTCCTGCGCCTGTGCGATCCCGGCGGCTACGAACGCCCCTATGCAAATCGAACCCAGCAGCACGGAATAATTGACTATTTTAGCCATTCGCGTTCCCTCCCGACGATCCCATTCTGCCTTGAAGCGAAGGGATTGTCACCCGTTGTGACGGGATACTTTCCCTTTTTTGCGCCCATCAAACAATAGGCCCCATCAATCGAAGTATGAACGTTTGATTTTCGCACAAGACAAAAGTGCGGCAATGCTCTATCACAGCGAGCGGATAGACCGAGGGCCTGGGAGGCCATTCGATTGACCTCACATCCACAGTCCGCGCGCTTCAATATCGCCCGTCCCAAGGTCTATGACCGGTTGAGCGTGGAGGACGTGCTTGGCGCGCTAAGGCGGATGCACCGCATCCGCCGTTTCGAGGAAGCGGCGGAAGATTCCTATATCCGGGGCTTGAGTTACGGCACGATGCACCTGTCGATCGGACAGGAGGCGACGGCGGTCGGCGCGTGCATGCCGCTCAGCGACGCGGACTATATCACCTCGACCCATCGCGGCCACGGTCACTGCATCGCCAAGGGCGCAGAGCTCAAGCCGATGTTCGCCGAGTTCCTCGGCCGCGAGGGCGGCTATTGCAAGGGGCGCGGCGGCTCGATGCACATCGCCGACCCGGCCAAGGGCAATCTTGGCGCAAACGGGATCGTCGGCGGCGGCTTGCCGATTGCGGTGGGCGCGGCGCTCAGCGCCAAGAAGCTGCGAACCGGCGCAGTTGCTCTCGCGTTCTTCGGCGACGGGGCGAACAACGAGGGCGCGTTTCACGAGGCGCTCAATCTTGCCTCGATCTGGAAGCTGCCGGTCATCTTCGTCTGCGAGAACAACCAATATGCGATGTCGATGGCGATGGCTCGCGCCACGGCGATCGCCAATGTCGCCGATCGCGCCGCGGCTTACGCGATTCCCGGAATCATGGTCGACGGCAACGACTTCGCCGCTGTTGCCGAGGCTGCCTTCGAGGCGACCGAACGGGCGCGGGCGGGCGAGGGTCCGACGCTGATCGAGGCCAAGACCTATCGCACCCGCGGCCACTCCCGTTCCGACCGCAATCGCTATCGTTCGCGTGAGGAGATCGAGGCCTGGAAGGCGCGCGATCCGATCACGCGCTTCGAACAGGAGATCGTTGCGCTGGGCTTTGCGACCGAGCCGCAGGTCGCGGCGATCGCGGCCGAGGTCGAAAAGGAAATGGCGGAGGCCGCGGTCGAAGCGAGCGCGAGCCCCTGGCCGTCGGTCGCGGACCTGACGCGCGACGTCTATTCGCCTGACGAGGGCGTGGGCGCATGAGCGCTCGCGAGCTCTCTTATGCGGAGGCGATTCGCGAGGCGCTCGGCATCGCGCTTGAACGCGACGAGCGCGTGTTCCTGATGGGCGAGGACATCGGCGTCTATGGCGGCGCCTTCCAGGTGACGGGCGATCTCGTCGAACGCTTCGGCGAGGAGCGGGTCATGGATACGCCGATCTCCGAGCTCGGCGGCGCGGGCGTCGCGGTCGGCGCGGCGCTGACCGGCATGCGGCCGGTCTACGAGTTTCAGTTCTCCGACTTTTCGATGCTGGCGATGGAGCAGATCGTCAATCAGGCCGCCAAGCTGCGCTATATGCTGGGCGGCGCGGTCAACGTTCCGGTCGTCTTTCGCATGCCGACCGGTTCTGGATTGGGCGGCGCCGCGCAGCACAGTCAGAGCATCGAAGCCTGGTACGCTCACGTCCCGGGCCTCAAGGTGGTCGAGCCGTCGACGCCGGAAGACGTGAAGGGCATGCTGCTCGCCGCGATCAAAGACCCCGACCCGGTGATCGTGTTCGAACACAAGCTGCTTTACAAAATGAAGGGCGCGACGCCCGAAGGCTATTACGAGACGCCCCTTGATCGCGCGGTCGTCCGGCGCGAAGGCCGCGACCTGACGATCGTCGCCACCGCGATCATGGTCCATCGCGCGCTGGAGGCGGCGGACCTTCTTGCCAAGGACGGGATCGAGGCCGAGGTGATCGACCTTCGCTGCTTAAGGCCGATCGACAAAGACGCGATCGTGAATAGCGTGAAGAAGACGGGTCGGCTTCTCGCCGTTTACGAGGGCGTCAAGACGCTGGGGATCGGGGCGGAAATCTCGGCCATCGTCGCCGAGAGCGAGGCATTCGATTATCTCGACGCGCCGATCATGCGGCTCGGCGGGGCCGAGGCGCCGATTCCCTATAGTCCGGTTCTGGAAAAGGCGGCGGTTCCGCAGGTCGAGGACATTCTCGCCGAGGCGCGGCGTCTGGCGCATCAGCGAGGTCTGACCCATGGCGGTTGAGATCGTCATGCCGCGGGTCGACATGGACATGACATCGGGCCGGATGGGCCGCTGGCACGCGGCCGAGGGCGCGCATGTCGAAAAGGGCGCGACGCTGTTCGAGATCGAGACCGACAAGGCGGCGATGGAGGTCGACGCGCCGGCTTCGGGCGTATTGAAATTCATTGCGGCGTCGGAAGGCGATGTGCTGCCGGTCGGCGCGTGCATCGGCTGGATCGTCGCCGACGGCGAGAGCTTTGTTCCGCCGCCGCGAAGGCGGACGTGCGCGGTGCGCGCCCTCATCCGGCGCTTCGCGCCACCTTCTCCCCGAGGGAGAAGGGTAGGCCGGCGACACAGCGCCCCCTCTCCCTCGGGGAGAGGGTCGGGGTGAGGGCGCAGGCCGCGGGCGAAGCGCCGCGCGCGACGCCCGCGGCGCGGCGCATGGCGCGGGAGCGCGGTTTTCGGCTCGAGAGCGTGAACGGGTCGGGCCCTCGCGGGCGCATTCAGCGGCGCGACGTCGACGAGGGCGACACCGCTCGGCTGTCCCGGTCGAACGTGCATCGGTTGTGGCTGGCGCGAGGGGAGGGCGCGCCGGTCGTGTTCCTGCATGGCTTCGGCGCCGATCTCAACGGCTGGCGCCCCGTTCATCGTCTTCTGCCCGAGACCCAGCCGGCGCTGGCGATCGACCTGCCCGGCCACGGGCTCTCGCCGCTCGGCGAGGAAGCAAGCTTCGAGGCTCTGGTCGCGGCTGCTCGCGGCGCGCTCATCGAGGAGGGCGTCAACGCCGCGCATCTCGTCGGCCACTCGCTTGGCGGCGCCGTCGCCACGGCCCTGGCGCACGAGCCGGGCGTCAAGGCGCTGTCGCAGATGCTGATCGCCCCAGCGGGGCTCGGCCCTGAGACCAACGCCGCCTTCTTTGATGGCTTTCTTCAAGCCGATACCGAAGCCGCGCTCACACCTTGGCTGCATATGCTGGCGACCGATCCCGCCGCGTTGGGCTCAGCGCTCGCCCGGACCACTTTGCGACTTCGCCACGAGCGGCCATTGGTCGCCGATCAGCGCCGCCTGGCCAAGGCCATTCTCGCCGGCGGCAAACAGACAATCGACATTCGCGGCCTTCTCGAGGCGCCTCAGGCGCCGACCAAGATCGTGATTGGACTCGAGGACCGCATCACGCCGCCCCATCATGTGGAGGGCTTGAGCGGCCTCGTCGCTCTGCACCGCTTCGCCCATCTCGGCCACATGCCGCATCTCGAAGCGCGCCGCGAGGTCGCAAGGCTGATCGAGGAACTGGTGAGGGCGGGAGCGGCCGAAGCGCGTCAGGTCCAGGCGGCGGCCCTTCCTTCGACTACGCGATAGAATCGTTCTATCCTGGTCGCGGCTCGAGTCTGTCCACGGCTCAGGCCCCGGTTGTCCGCTGCCGCCTGAGGTCGGCCAAGCTTTATGAGTTCATGGGCTTCAATCCTTCAGCAGGTTGGCACGCCGCTCCAACTTGCCGCGCTATTCCTCCTGCTGGCCGCCTGGCTCGCGCGAAGTCTGGTGAAGGCCGGACGGTGGAAACCGTCGAACGCAATTGCGCGCCTGATCATTGACCGCGTTTTTGCGGGCGCCATCGTCGCTGTTGTCCTCGGGACTGTCGCGTCCCTGCTCGCGCCAGTGCTTGCGCGCTTGGGTAGCGACGAAGAATTTCGAGGCGTCGTGTTGTCGACGACAGGCGAGCACATTCCGTTCGCAACGGTCGACGTCTTCCCTGTGGGCCAGTGGACCACCAATGGGCTGGGGCAATTTACCGCGACGATCCCGAGAAGCCAGACGCAAAAGCAATACAAGCTTCAGATTACGGCGCCGAATTACGAACAGGTGGAACTATCAAAGAGCAACGCGGATTTGGCGGCCGGCGTCGAGATCCGGCTTAAGCCGGCTCCGCCGCCCGAACTCATCAAAGAATTGGACCCGACGTTGCTTGTCGGCCAAGTCTACGGAATGCCGTTTGTCGTGCCAAACTTGCGGATAAGAAACAATGAACAGGCGACGGCATGGATATCTGAGGTCAGCGCGACGCTGGCCGGCAACGGATCATCATTCACACTTCAGCCCATGACATGGACCATCAATGGCCCGTTCAGCGGCTTCTTCCCGATCACGGGAAACATTCCACTCCCGGTCGGCGTCGATCTCGATCTTCGAATCGCAATGATTAGCACCGCCAACTATGCTGGTCTCCAGGGTCGCATTAACGCGCTGCCCGAATACAGAAGCCAGCACCCGTGCGTTTTCAAGACCGATGGGTCGACGGATCCGCTTAGCGAGGACGCGTATCAACTCGTGAGCGACTATGCGACGAGTCATTTTGCTTGGAAGCCGGGGGATTGGCGCTTTCAGATGACGGTCAAGTGGGGCCAGCAGATGCGCACGTTTGACCGCACATTCACCTTGTCGGCGAGCGAGGTTGAGCGATTGCGCGGATCGATACCGCTCGCACGGCAGTGCATGGGCGTGAGCTGGCAGTATCCGCTGGCGCAAGATGGCGACCTAGCCAATTTCCTTTCTAAATAACGGAGTTCTTGAACAGCAGGCTCAAGCGACCGGGGCGCGGGGACGCCGGTCAACCTCCGCGCGCTCGCGGCGTCGGTCACCAGCGTAGTCGGCTTGAGCAGCTTGAGCGCCCCGCGGATCGCCGCAAGTTTGTGCGCGCCGCCTGCGGCCAGTACGCGAATTGGGGCGGCGCGCACGGCCTCGAGCGGAACCGACATCACCCGCTGGTTCAGCGCGTGATCGACGACACGGCCTTCCTCGTCGAAGACGTTGCAGAGCATCTCGCCGACCCCGCCGTATTCGGCCAATGTCTTTCTGTCGGCCTCGCCGATAACCGCGAAACGCGCGATCGCCGCTTCCGGCCCAAGAGAACCGACGCTGACCACCACCGCATCGAGCGCTTGCGCGAAATCATAGACGGACTGAGCCCGCAGCGCTCGATCAAAGCCTCCTTGGTGGCCGGACTGTCGACGAGCGCGGGAGAGGGAATGAGATAGCAGTCAGCGTTGAAGGCGCGCGCAAAGGCGGAGGGAAATTCGGCTGGATTGTCGTGCACGAAATGGGTAACGCCGCCGACCAGCGATACGACGCTCAAACCTTTAAGGGAGCGCTCGCTCAGATATTCGAGCGAAGACTTCAGCGTGCGCCCCCACCCAAGCCCGATTTTCATGTCGTTGCGCAGCAGTGTCGAAACATGATCGCCGAGCGCCGCGGCGATCGGCGCCGTGGGGTCCGCCGAGTCCGAAGACAGCGGCGCGACGATCGCCTCGGACAATCCGTAGAGCCTGCATAGGCCGGCTTCCAGGCCGCCAAGCTCCGCGTCGCCGCGCGAAAGCGCAATGCGCACTTCGCCCAGCGCCTTTGCCTCCGCCAGCATTCGAACCACCGTCACCCGCCCGACGCCGAGCGCGTCGGCGATGGCGCTCTGGGTCATTTCCTCGACAAAATACATCCAGGAGGCGCGCTGCCTGAGGCGTTCGCTCCGCTTGGGCGGGCGCAGGATCTCGTTGCTTGCAAGATCGTCAGTCATCGATTTGGGGTTGGCTTGCTAATTGCTCGTCGCTCGTTGGATATCGCCGCGAAGACCGCCGCGCAATTCACTTCTCCGACAAGCGGTCGCCTATCAGTCCTGTCCAACCGCCAAACTTTCTTCCAGCATCATCCGGGCGCGGGCGCGCAGTTTCTCGCTCTCGCTCTTGAGCTGGCCGCAGGCGGCGAGAATGTCGCGGCCGCGCGGCGTGCGCACCGGGCTTGCGTAGCCCGCATTGAAGACGATTTCCGAGAAGCGCTCGATCGTCTCCCAATCGGAGCATTCGAACGTGCTTCCGGGCCACGGGTTGAACGGGATGAGGTTGATCTTGGCGGGCAGACCTTTCAGCAGGCGCACGAGCGCCTTGGCCTCCGCAGGAGAATCATTGACGCCTTTCAGCATCACATATTCGAAAGTGATGCGCCGCGCGTTGGAGGCGCCGGGATAGTCGCGGCAGGCCTTGATGAGCGTCTCGATCGGATATTTGCGATTTAAGGGCACGAGCTTGTCGCGCAGCGCATTGTTCGTCGCATGCAGCGAGATGGCGAGCATGGTTCCGCACTCGGCCCCGAGGCGCGGCATTTCGGGAACGACGCCGGAGGTCGAGACGGTGATGCGCCGCTTCGATAGCGACAGGCCGTCGCCGTCGGTCAGAATGGCGATCGCGTCACGGACCGCCTCGTAATTGTAGAGCGGCTCGCCCATGCCCATGAAGACGATGTTCGACACCGCGCGCACGCCTTCGCCCTTGGGCGTGAGCCCGTCGGCGGGAGCGACGCCGCCGGGAAAATCGCCGAGCCGGTCGCGGGCCACCATGCACCTGGCCGACGATCTCGGCCGCGGTCAGGTTGCGCACCAGCGGCATCGTGCCGGTATGACAGAACGAGCAATTGAGGGTGCAGCCGACCTGGCTCGACACGCAAAGCGTGCCCCGGTCAGACTCCGGGATATAGACGCATTCGATCTCCGCGCCCTTGTCGAAGCGGTGGGCTGGGGCCAAGCGCAGGAGCCACTTGCGGGTGCCGTCGGCGGAAAGCTGTTCGGTGACGATTTCAGGCCGCGCGAGCGTGCAATGCTCCGCCAGCCGGTCGAGCACCGGCCGCGCGATATTGCGCATCGCTGAAAATTCGCGCGCGCCGCGATGGTAGATCCAGTGCCAGAGCTGCGCGGCGCGCATCTTGAGTTCGCGCTCGGGCGTTCCGATCTCGGTGAGGGCGGCGTGATTTGGGCGCGCGTCGCGCCGGCGAGGGTCACGGGCGCGCTGTCCTCGGCTTTCAAGGCGGCGGCGGTCATGAGCGGCCTTCTATCATGGGCGCGGCGGCGCGACCAACGTTCGGTTGTCGCGTGCCGCGAGGGTTCGCGGGGCTGACAGCCCGGTTCGGCGCAAACGGATGCGATCGAAACGATTGGCGCCATCAAGCGAGTTGATACCCGATAGCCAATATCAGTATCATCCTGCAGTATGGTATTAGATGGTCGAGAGGTCACATTGGCGCAAGCGGTCAAAATCATCGACGGTGGCAAGCTAGTGATGCCCGCGTTCATGCGCAGCGCGAATCGCCGGCGGCGACACCGCGGTCATCGAATTGCTTCAGACAAGAAGGGCAATATGAGCCCATGATCCGCGAATGAGCGCCTACTACCGAAGGCTCTTGCGCCCCAACGAAACCGTCTTGCACATCGGTAAGTTGCACTGGCGCGTCTATCTCCGTGCCCTTGGCTTTTTTCTCGTGGGGGCCGCCTTCATTGGCGCAGGTGTGGCTCTGCAGGGCCCGGTTCTGATCTTGATCGGGTTCCTCCTGCTGCTCCTCGCAGCGGTCGTCGCGCTCGAGGCTTGGTGGCGTCGGACTACGACGGAAATCGTCGTGACGAACATGCGGGTTATCTATAAAAGGAATTGGATCGCCGTCAAAACACGCGAAATCAATCTCTCCAAGATCGAGACGGTCGATATCCGGCAATCCGTTTTCGACCGGCTCACCGGTGCGGGCACCGTGATCATGATCGGCACAGGGGGTTCGTGGGAGCCACTTTGGCCGATCGCCAAGCCGCGCGCCGTGCGCAACGCTATCGGCGTTGGATGACCACGGCGGACCCTCAGTCTAAACGTCATTTCCTTCGCGCTGAATTCAGGCGTCGTTTGGCCGGCTCTCTTCGCTCAACCACATGCAAGCTTGGCCTTTCGCTCGGCGACCGCGCCTGCCTCGCCGCTGGCTTCGGCGCAAGGCGCGACGGCGCTCACTTGTGAGTGCGTCTGGACGAAATTTAGGGCTCCCTGCAAAGTCGAGACATTGCGGTCAGCGCCGCGACCCTCCGGCTTGGCCTTCCTCACCCCCCGAACACGTCGTTGGTCTGCGCGGTGACGCGCACGAAGGTCGTGCGCTTGGGGACCTCCTTGAGGTGGGCCGCGCCGATGTAGGTCATCATCGAGCGGACGCCGCCCATGATCTCGCCCATCGTCCGTCGACCGGATCCGCGATAGGGCGTCTCGACCGTCTTGCCCTCGGCGGCTCGATAATGGGCGACGCCGCCCGAGTGTTTCTTCATCGCGGTCTCCGACGACATGCCGTAGAACGTCATGCCGACCGCGCACCTTCTCGCCGCCTCGCTCCTCGTAGCGGATCTGACCGTCGCATTCGTCGTGGCCGGCGAGCATGCCGCCCAGCATGACGAAATCGGCGCCGGCGCCATAGGCCTTGGCGACGTCGCCCGGCACGGTGCACCCGCCATCGGCGCAGACCTGGCCTTTGAGCCCGTGCGCCGCGTCGGCGCATTCGATGATCGCCGAGAGCTGCGGGTAGCCGACGCCGGTCACCCGGCGCGTGGTGCAGACCGAGCCGGGGCCGATGCCGATCTTGACGATGTCCGCGCCGGCAAGGATCAGCGCCTCCGTCATGTCGCCGGTGACGACATTGCCGGCCATGATCACGGCGTGCGGGTAGTCGTCGCGCACCCGCTTGACCGTCTCGAGGAATTTTTCCGCATAGCCATTGGCGACGTCGAGGCAGATGAACCGGACCGGCGCCGCCTTCGCGACCGCCGCGAGCTTCTTGACGTCGGCCGCCGTGGTGCCGAGCGAGTAGAAGGCGTGCGCGCCGTCGGGGCCTGCAAAAAACTCCGCAAGCTTCGGCTCCGGGTAATGCTTGTGCAGGGCGGTGAGCGCCCCGTGTTGGCCCAGCGCATGCGCCATCGCCATGGTCCCCGTCACGTCCATGTTGGCGGCGATCAGCGGAAAGCCCTTCCACTCTGAACCCGTATGCAGGAACCGGAAAGCGCGGTCGACGTCGACGGCGCTGCGGGTGTTGAGCGTCGAACGCTTGGGGCGAATGAGGACGTCCTTGAAATCGAGCTTGACGTCGGTTTCGATGCGCATGACTGATCCAGCTTAATCCCGCGATTGGCGGGACTTCTTCGATTAATCTAGTGAGCGCGGACGCAAACCTCAACGAGCGCCCTTGGGCGCGAAAAGCGACGGGAGAACGACCGATGGCCGACGAATTGGTTCTGTACACCAACCCGAGGTCGCGCGGCCGCATGGCGCGATGGATGCTGGAGGAGGTCGGCCAGCCTTACAGAGCCGAAATTCTCGAATATGCCCGATCGATGAAAGCGCCCGAATATCTGGCGATCAATCCTATGGGCAAGGTCCCGGCGCTGCGACACGGCGACACGGTCGTCACCGAGGCGGCGGCCATCTGCGCTTATCTTGCAGACGTCTTTCCCGAAGCGAGTTTGGCGCCGCCGCCGGGCTCGCGCCTGCGGGGCCCCTATTACCGTTGGCTATTTTTCGCCGCCGGACCGGTTGAAGCGGCGAACACCAACAAAGCGCTTAAGCTCGTCGTGCCGGCGGAACGAACCATGACGGTCGGCTACGGCACTCAAGAGGCAGTCCTCGCCGCGCTCGAAGATCAGCTCAACCGCTCCGAATATATCGCGGGCGACCGCTTCACCGCCGCCGACGTTTACGTCGGGTCGCATATCGGATCTGGAATGATGTTCGGCATGATCGACAAGCGGCCCGCGTTCGAGCGCTACTGGGGGCTTGTGAGCATGCGCCCGGCGGCGCAACGGGCGCGTGAGATCGACGACAAGCTCATCGCCGAGCAGCGAAAGGCCGGCTGAGTCGAGGATCGGGGAAAGACCATGCGACTGAAGGGCAAGGCGGCGCTGGTGACCGGCGCGGGGCAGGGGTTCGGCTACGGCATCGCCGAGGCGTTCATTCGCGAAGGGGCGCGGGTGGCCTGCCTGGACGTGAAGGGTGAAGTCGCCGAGGCCGCCGCCAAACGGTTCGGCGCCTCCGCGATGGCGCTTACGGCCGATGTTTCCAACCGCGCCGACGTCGAGCGGGCGGCGCGCGCCGCGATCGACGCGCTGGGACGCGTCGACATCGTCGTCAACAACGCCGGCACGACGCATCGCAACAAGCCGATCATGGAGGTTGAGGAGGCGGAGTTCGATCGGATTTTCGCCGTCAACGTGAAATCGATCTTCCTCGCCGCGCAAGCGTTCGTTCCCCATATGCGTTCGCATGGCGGCGGCGTCTTCATCAACGTCGGCTCGACCGCGGCTCTGCGCCCACGCCCGGGCCTGACCGTCTACAACGCGTCTAAAGGCGCGGTGCATGTGATGACGAAATCGCTTGCCGTCGAGCTTGCGCCCGACAAGATCCGCGTCTGCGCGCTGGCCCCGGTCGCCGGCGAGACGCCGCTGCTCGCGATGTTCATGGGCGAGGACACGCCTGAGAAGCGCGCCGCCTTCAAGGCGACCGTGCCGCTCGGCCGGTTTTCGACGCCGCAGGACATCGGTCAGGCGGCGCTCTTTCTGGCTAGCGACGAGGCGAACTTCCTGACCGGGGTGGTGCTCGAGGTCGACGGCGGGCGGTGCATCTGACCGACCTGCCAAATGCGGCGGTGGATCCTGCGAGGCGTGCGGTCGATCCTTAGCGTGTCGGTCGACAGCAAAGAACTCGGCGACCTTGGCCTTGAATCCTGGCGGATCGAGAACCACAACGCCTTCGCGCAGGACGCGGGTCTCAGTCGCTCCCGCAAGGCCGCGCTTGTCTTATCTCGTCGCCGGGCATCATCGCACGGGGCGCGGGGGCCCTGACGCCGATTGGTCGATTGAGTTGGCGCCGCCGCCGGACGTGAAGCCGAAATCCGGCGCGAGCCGAGCAGAGGCGGCGTCATTCGTTCACGAACTCGTGATGTTGACGGGCGTAAAGGAGCGGGTAGGCTGAACGGGGGCGGCAAGGGCCCTGCAAGAGGGGAATATCCATGTCGATGCGTTTCAAAATCGCCGCCGCGGCGGTCGTCGTGGCTTTATCGGTCACGCCCGCATTCGCTGAATTGTTGAATTTCTCCTGGGAGTACGAACCCGGCGAAATATTCACCTGGAGCCAGCTCAGCGATCCGACTCCTATCCGTTTTAGTACAGACTTCACCGATGTGGCGGTCAGTGGCGGCACGAGCACCAGCGTCGGACCGTTCACATCTGTCGACGTTTGACAGCGAGACGTTTGGAGACGGCGGGCTCCTAGTATTCACCGGCCTCGCTGATGTAGAAGCCGACGGCTTTCAGATTTACACCGGCTCCGAGGATGCGCCGATATTTTCCCCGGGTCGATACGCTGTTCAATCGGAAACCACGTGAGATTTTTCGTTTGTGGTCGTCACCGCGGCGACCCCCCGTTCCCGAGCCCTCGACCTGGGCGATGATGGCGCTTGGTTTCGCGGGCCTCGGCTTCGCTGGCTACTGGTCGCGCAAGAGCGCCGCTTTCGCCGCCTGATCCCCAAGCCTTTTCTATCGACTTCGCGTGGGCGCTCTCCCCATGCGGCGGCGGCTGCACGGCTGGGGGGTTCACCCTTGTCCGGGGGTGTGGCGGGGGGCTGCTAGCCGGGGCGCGGCCTGACGGCGACGTTAACGCACTCGCCATCACTGTCGAGGGCTCGACGTTGACGGGCGCAAACTTCGTGTGGTTCGGGCGCGCTCAAGGCTTTTCGAGTTCAAGACCGACGTGGTCTATGCCCTCCGAAGAGACGCGAATGGCGCTCGACTAGGGTTGCGACAGCTCCAGGATCAAGAACATTGCGCTGGCCACGCAAAAGGATCCGAGCGCCGCGACCGCGATCGTCGCGGCGCCGACGCGATCGATGCTGAGGAGGGCCCAAGCCAAGCCCTGCTCGTGGGTACTGAATACCTATTGCGCGGGCTGAGCGTTCAACCGCGCGGTTGCACCCATCGCGGGTCTTGGGATCGAAATCACTTGGCTCCGCTGATCCACTCGGAAACGCCCCCGGCGGGGATTTACAAGTTGAGCGCCGTATTTGGCGGCTTGCCAATGTCGCTCGACGTGGAATGCCGCAAGGTTTTCGCGTCACATCTTTGGGGGAACTCTTGGATATGAATACCAATCGTTTGTCTAAACTCGCAATCACTTGCCTTCTAACGCTGTCGCCGCTGGCGGCGGAGGCCGCGTCGCCGTCGCTTTACGCGCTGAGCAAACGCCCAGACAGCGTCGAGCTCCTGACCTACGACCTGAACGGGCTGACTTTTCCCTCGTTCACGTATGTCCCGACCACGGTCGCGTCGATCGACCCAAGCCTCCTCGGGGCGGACAGCATCATTGCCATCGCGACGGACGGAACGCCCAGTAGTAGTGGAGGCGGCGGAGGCGGCGGCTCGACCCCGGTTCCCGAGCCGAGCACTTACGCTTTGATGATGATCGGCATGCTGGCGCTCACGGCGCTTAAAGGTCGCCGCACTCGGCCTCGTGGAACCGGGCCGAAGCCTTGGCCTTCATTGGCTGGCTCCGAAGAGGCGCCGTGGAAGGCCATCGCTTAAAGAGCATCGGCGCTCGACGATGGCGACGCGAATTAATGGCCGCGCCTGTCGCCTGAGAGGCTCAAACTCGCTGCAAAGAGTTTTGCAAGCCTGACAGGCGCGCTCAGGGCTTTTCGAGTTCAAGACCGACGTGGTCTATGCCCTCCGAAGAGACGCGGATGGCGCTCGAGTAGGGTTGCGACAGCTCCAGGATCAAGAACATTGCGCTGGCCACGCAAAAGGATCCGAGCGCCGCGACCGCGATCGTCGCGGCGCCCGATTTCGAGTTCAATCCGGTCAGAAAGAACGCAATGCAAGTCCATATCGAAACGAAATAGAGGGTCGGCCAGGACACCGCGTCGACGCCTTGCAGCGCCATCAAAATGCGATTTTGCCAGATGGCGGCATAATTGCGCTTGGCGTCCGCGAGCAGCGATTTCTGCGCTTCGGTCGCCGGCTCCAGATGGTCGAGGGCGACGCTCAAATTGTCCATGTTGCTGCGGGACGCCGCCATAGCGGCCGCTTTCGCCTGATCATCGCCCCAGAGTTGTTTGTGCGCCCAATCCATGTCCGCCCGCATCAAGGCCCGCGCATGAGCCGCTTCGGGGCCGTATTCCCTGGTCTCCTGATTGAACTCGAGCGCATTGGCGGCCATCACCTGCAGCTCGGTCTTCTGCGTGGAAAAGACCCCGAACGCCGTCCAGATCAAGAGGCCGAAGACGAGCGCCACCAGCGTCATGACGAAGCCCGTCACGCCGCCGACCATGTCGCGCGCATGATCGAGCCGCAGCCGATCCGCCAAATACGCGCGAAACGCCAGGCCGACGAGGGTCGAGACAAAGGCTGCGATGAAGAAGGCGAAGGCGAAACCGAGAGATGACGTGGGCATGGCCTCGGCCTCATTCATCCGGATATTCGGGGACCGAGATGATCGTGCACCCTCGGCATGGAAAGGTTCGCTTGCATCCAGAACTCCTTCAATTCCGTGTATTCGCGGGCGATCGCGCGCGTCGGCCGGGATAGGCCCGGCGGATCAAGCAGGATGACGCCGTCGCGGACGACGTAAGGCTCGATCGCACCCGTTTGACCGCGCTGTCTGGCGGCTCGCCGCTAACCGGCGGTGAGCATTCAACGTCTGCGTCCGCGATGTAACATTGTCCCGGCCTCAAGCGAAACGATCGCGCTTACCGCGCGTCGACGCGCGGCGGCGTTTCTGTCCCGGCGAAGTTCTGCCGCCGGGAATTACCCGGGCGATGGAGCCCTAGTCGAAGGCGCGATTCAATGACCAAATATTCGCTCTATGTCCGTCTCGAAGCCAAGCCCGGCAAGGAGCAGGAGGTCGCTGACTTTCTCGTCGGCGCCCTTCCTCTTGTGAACCAGGAGCCGGAGACGACGGCGTGGTTTGCGCTCCGGATGGCTCCGAATGTCTTCGGCATCTTCGACGCCTTTCCGAGTGAGGCCGGCCGCGACGCCCATCTCAATGGCGAGGTCGCCAAGCAATTGATGGCCAAAGCTTCGGACCTGTTCGCCAAGCCGCCGGAGATCAGCCGTGTCGACGTTCTGGCCGACAAGCTGCCGGGCTGACCGCAAAGATTGCTGCGCCCCTTGAAGGTCGGCTAAGGGCGATCAGACGCCCAGGACGCCCGTGCCCGCAGGCGAGAGCCCGCCTTTCGCCACGCGCCTCCGGCGAAACAAGCAAAGCCTCATAATATTTTGCAGGTCATCGAGGCATGAATAGTGAGGCCATGCTAACGCCACCGTATTGACTCGGGCATGGCGCCGATGTGGCGCGTTTTGCTTACGATCGAGCTTTATAAATTGACTGCGCTCGCCATCGCGATTGTGCGAAATCTGGCCACGCGCCATCGTATAAGCAAATTCTTCCTCTAGTGATTGATGCGCGGGCGAATCATGAGGAGAACGAAATGACTCAGCATGCGCTATACGTTCAGCTCGAAGCCAAGCCTGGCAAAGAGCAGGAGGTCGCGACCTTCCTGTCCGGCGCAAGGACCATGGTCAACGACGAGCCGGATACGACGGCCTGGTTTGCGATCCGGATGGGGCCGAGGATGTTCGGCATATTTGACGCCTTCGCCAACGAGCGTGGGCGCGACGCCCATCTCCAAGGCAAACTGGCGAAGCAAATCACGTCGAAGGCGCCGGAACTTTTCGCCAAGCCGCCAGAAATGCAGCGAGTTGAAGTCCTCGCGGACAAGCTGCCTCACTAGCAGCAAACCGTGGCGCGCCCGCTCCTGGGCGCGCCGTCGAGATGAGCGCGGCGGGCGTTTCCGCCGCGCTTTCGATTCTGAAGGCCAGCGGCGCCAGTTCAATATCCGGAACTGGCCGTGAACTTTTCGCCCGCCGGGTGGCGAAACTCGTTGCCCATAATTTGGATGGGTAATTCTACCTATATACCGCGCTCCACAACCGATGCAAGTTACAAGTTGTGGGTGCGTATAGCGCGCGGCGAGGTCAATTCTTCAAATCATCGCATTCCCGAAGATCTTGTGGGGGAGACGCGCCATGCTCAAATTTCGCGACCTTTGCGGCATGCGGTCTTTCCTTTTGGCGACCGCATTGCCGCTTTCCATCTCGGCCATGGGCTTCACTTCCGCATACGCGGGAAACGACGTCCAGACCGGCGTCACGGGGACCTCGGGAGCCAATGGGGTCAATCCTGGCGATCCCGGGGGAAACGGCGGTGACGGGGGTCCTGCAGCCGCCTCGGCGGTGAACAGCGACCCCCTCAATTCGGCGACCGCAACCGGCGGCGCAGGCGGATTCGGCGGGAGCGGCTTCGGCAGCGGCAACGGGGGAGCAGGCGGCGCTGGCGGGCAGGCGACATCCGTCGCGGCGACCTCTGTCGGCGCTGCCTCCACCATCGCGGCAGCCGTCGCGAATGGCGGCGCGGGCGGCTCCGCCGGCTTCGCGGGAGGTCTTGGCGCGATCGGCGGGGCGGGCGGCGTCGGGCGCGGCCTCGAGCTCAGCGACGAACACGGACGCCGGCGGCATTTTCACGGTGCAGGGTTCGGCGACGGCCACGGGAGGCGCCGGAGGCCAGAGCTTCTCAATCGGGGGAACCGGCGGCGCTGGCGGGACCATTGCGGTGGGCGCGGTGAAAGCCTTCGGCAGCTCGGTCGGCGACTTTGTCTCTGCGACGGCCAGAGCGAGCGGCGGAGCGGGCGGCAACGGAGTCAACGGCGCCAATGGCGGCGTGGGCGGGGCGGCCAACCTCACTGATGCGGCCACAGGTTCGACGACCGGCACGTTCAACCCAATCCAGTCGGCGACGGGGGGTGCGGGCGGATTGACTTTCGGTTCGACGGCTGGCTCGGCGGGCGTGGGCGGAGCAGCCTCTTCAAAGCTGCGTGTCCACGATACGTCGGCAACTTCGGTGATCGCATCGTCATCGGCGAAAGGCGGTCTCGGCGGCGAGACGCTTGGTGGAACGCCAGGCGATGGCGGGGCCAGCAGGGCGACCCTGCATCTCCGCTCAAATGTCGCGACCAATCTCCAGGGGTCGGTGACCGCGACCGGCGGCAGCGGCGGCACGGATTTCTCGACGGGCGCGTTGGCTGGCGCGGGCGGCGACGCAAAAGCACGCGACGTGGTTCATGCCAAGGGAGGATTTGGCTCATCCGCCGCTTTCGCGTTTGGCGGCGTCAGCGATACGAGCCCCGGCGCGGCGAGCGCGAAGGCTCGTGTCACCGGGGCGGCGACGGGCCACGCGGTCGCACTCAGCGAGAGCCGCACGACGTTGAGTTCGGTCACAGCGACAGCGTCCGCCCCAGTCGGGGGCCCGGCAAGCGCATCCACCAAAGCCAGCTTTGGCGCCGGGCCGCTCGCGCTCGCGCCTATCGTGCCAGGCGAGGCTGTATCCAACGCGGAGCTGACGCCGGCGGCCTCAACTTTCGCTGCCGGCTCTATGTCGGCGGGCTACGGCGGAACGGGGGAAAGCCTCACTCTATACGTCGGACGCGCATTTCGTCTTCGCGACGAGCGAGAGCGACGAACTCATCTTCAACCTGCTCGACTACGATGTTGCGGGCGATGGCTTCGACAAGTTGGATCTTGACGTGAAGGTCAACGGCGCCGATCATCCGTTCTCCTTCACCTTGCTCAGCGCGGCGGAGGCCTTCTTCGGGGGCGACCCGCTCGATTTCGGCGCCATCGGCGCAGGGGATCAGGATATTGAAATCTCGTTCGCCCTTGCCGCCAGCAGGATCGGCGATGGCTTCGGTTTCGCTTACGACTTCGGCCCGTCGAAAACCGATCTGCCGGAGCCGTCCACTTGGGCAATGGTACTGATCGGCTTCGCCGGGCTCGGCTACGCGAGCCACCGAGCCTCGCGCAAGAGCGCCGCTCTCGCCGCCTGATCCGCTTTCCTGGCCTTTTCTAGTGGCGCCGCATGGGGCGAACGATCAGACGGCGGCTCATGCGTTACCCCGCGCTTTCGCTGATGCGAGAGCGGTAGAGCCGTGGCGCGCCCGCGCTTGTGCGTGCGGATAAGGTGAGTGCGGCGGCCGTTCCCGCCGCGCTTTCAATTCTGAAGGCGAATGCCGTCATTCGAACATAAGGAACCTGCTAGGAACTTTGCGGCGCTCATGTTAGGCAGCCGCGTCATGCAGCGGAGGCGAGTCTTGCGCCATCCGCCCCTTCAATCCACATGAGGACGCATGGCGATGGCGGTGATTGAACCCAATTCTATTCCCGAAGGCCTTGCGTTCGACGACGTGTTGCTGCGTCCGGGATTAAGCGCGGTGATGCCGAGCGCAACGAATATCGGAACGCAGCTTACTCGTGCGATCCGGCTCAACCTGCCGATCATCTCGGCCGCGATGGACACCGTCACCGAGGCGAGACTGGCGATCGCCATGGCTGAGGCGGGCGGGATTGGCGTCGTCCACCGCAACCTGGCGCCCGCGGATCAGGCGGAAGAGGTGCGCAAGGTCAAGCGGTTCGAGAGCGGGATGGTCGTCGATCCGATCACCATCTTTCCCGACGCGACGCTCGCCGACGCGCTCGCGCTCATGCGCCGCGCGTCGATCTCCGGCATACCGGTGGTCGAACGTGGTGCGGATGGCAAGCCCGCGAAGCTCCTCGGCATTCTCACCAATCGCGACGTGCGCTTCGCCGACGATCCGCGCCAGCCGGTGACGGACCTCATGACCCGCAAGGTCGTGACGGTCGGCGAGGGGGTGAATCACGAAGAGGCCCGCCGGCTGCTGCATCTGCACCGGATCGAAAAGCTGGTCGTCGTCGACGATGCGCAACGCTGCGTCGGCCTCATCACCGTCAAGGATATCGAGAAGGCGACGACGCATCCGAACGCCGCCAAGGACGTCGATGGACGCTTGCGCGTCGCCGCCGCCACCACGGTCGGCGACAAGGGCTTCGAGCGCGCCGAAATGCTAATGGCGGCCGGGGTCGACTGTCTCGTGGTCGACACCGCGCACGGTCATTCCGAGCTGGTCCTCGCCCAAGTCCGGCGCATCCAGCGCGCGACCAACAAGGTCTCGGTCATCGCCGGCAATGTGGCGACGCGCGAGGGAGCGCAGGCGCTGATCGACGCCGGCGCGGACGCGATCAAGGTCGGCATCGGCCCCGGCTCGATCTGCACCACCCGCATCGTCGCCGGCGTCGGCGTGCCGCAGCTGACGGCGATCCTGGAAGCCGCGGAGGCCGCGCGCGCGGCCGGCGTGCCGGTGATCGGGGACGGGGGCGTCAAATATTCGGGCGACCTCGCCAAGGCGATCGCGGGGGGCGCGGATAGCGTGATGATCGGCTCGTTGCTCGCCGGCACCGACGAGAGCCCGGGCGAAGTGTTCCTCTACCAGGGGCGCTCATACAAGAGCTATCGCGGCATGGGTTCGCTCGGCGCGATGGCGCAAGGGTCCGCCGACCGCTACTTCCAGCAGGACGTGAAGGATCAGGTGAAGCTCGTGCCGGAAGGGGTGGAAGGGCAGGTGCCCTATCGCGGCCCGGTCGGTGCGATTATGCACCAGCTCGCCGGGGGGTTGCGCGCCGCGATGGGCTATGTCGGGGCGGAGACCATCCCGGAGTTCCAGGAGAAGGCGCGCTTCATGCGCATCACCAGCGCGGGCCTGCGCGAGAGCCACGTCCACGACGTCGCCATCACCCGCGAGAGCCCAAACTATCATCCGACAGGGACGTGAGGGCGGCGTCGCTTAGCGTTCAGGCGTGGCCCTCGACCTGAATCGCGTGGAAATCGGCGCGATGCGGCTTTGCGGCGAGCGCCAGCGAGGTCTGCAGCGCTTCGAGGTCGGCCGCGCACCGCGGCTCCCAACCGCATGGGCAGGAATCGTCCCCCTCATGCGCCGCCGCGACCTCGAGATAGAGCAAGCCGACCGCGGTCGCCGCGAGACTGAGCGCCGCCATGGGGGGCAAGCGGGTCGATTGCATGATTCCGCAAAACGCCACCCGGACCGATCTTTTCATCTGGTCCAGCGCTGCGATCGTATCGCAATCCGGTGTCGCGGCAATCTGCATGATGAACGCCTCTCTCTCGACGGCTTGGCGCAATTGCGCGCGTTGGCCGATGACTGAATCAGACGTAGAGAAGCGCCAATTAGCCTGCAAGCATCTGCGATCATTTCGCAATTAGAACAATTTCAAACTAGGCTCTTAAATCGAGGCGGGGATCGCGGGCTGCGGGACCCGATGCGGGCCACGGACAGCCATTCAATGATAGATTGAACATCTGGGAACGAACCGAGGGCGCCATGTTATTCACGGCCGAGCACGAAGAGCCGCGTCGAACTTTACAGAAATTCATCGCCTCCGAGATCAACCCTCATGTCGACGAATGGGAGGCGGCCGGTCAGTTTCCGACCCACGAGCTGTTCAAGAAGCTCGGCGACCTCGGCTTTCTCGGACTGAACAAGCCGGTCGAATTCGGCGGCGCCGGCCTCGACTATTCTTACGCGATCATGCTGGCGGAAGAATTGGGGGCCGTGCATGGCGGCTCCGTTCCGATGGCGATCGGCGTCCACACGGACATGGCCACGCCCGCGCTCGCCCGTTTCGGCTCGGACGAATTGCGCCGCGAGTTTCTAGCGCCCGCGATTTCGGGCGAGGTGGTCGCCTGCGTCGGCGTGTCGGAACCCGGCGCCGGCTCCGATGTCGCCGAGATCAGAACAAACGCGCGGTCGGACGGTGACGATTACGTGATCGATGGCGGCAAGATGTGGATCACCAACGGCGCGCAGGCGGATTGGATGTGCCTGCTCGCCAACACCGGCGACGGCCCCAAACATCGCAACAAGTCGCTGATCTGCGTGCCGATGAAAGCGAAGGGCGTCACGGTCGCACGCAAGCTCGACAAGCTCGGCATGCGCGCCTCCGACACAGCGCAGATTTTCTTCGAGGGCGTGAGGGTTCCGAAGCGCAATCGCATCGGCGACGAGGGCAAGGGCTTCGTCTACCAGATGATGCAATTCCAGGAAGAGCGCCTATGGGCGGCCGCGGCCTGCCTCAAAGCGCATGAGCGCACGATTGCAGAGACGATCGCCTATGCACGCCAGCGCAAGGCCTTCGGCCGCAGCATCCTCGACAATCAGACGGTGCACTTCAAGCTCGCCGAATTGCAGACGGAGATCGAGCTCCTGCGCTCGCTGATCTATCGCGCGGCAGAGGCGATGATCGAGGGCGCCGACATGACGCAGCTCGCGACGATGGCGAAGCTCAAGGCGGGGCAATTGGGACGCGAATTGCCGAGCGCCTGCCTGCAATATTGGGGCGGCATGGGCTACATGAACGAGACGCCGGTGAGCCGCGCCTTTCGCGACGGGCGCCTTGCCTCCATCGCCGGCGGCGCCGAGGAGGTGATGCTGACGATCTTGGCCAAGGGCATGGGGACCTTGCCGGGCATGGGGCAGTAACGGGCGCGAGTCCGGAAGCGGCCGTCTAACTGGCGGCGCGACTAAGCCAGCGCGGCTTCCCGACGGCCCAGCTCGGCGTCCACCCGATCCAGCGCGTCGCGCAAGACTTGGGCCTTGGCGACGGTCCCGGAATTGTCCTTCGCCGGCGTCGCCCCACGCGGCTCGGCCTTGCCGCGCATCTCGCGCGCTTGACGTGTCCCGATCCCCTTGGCGCGCTCATGCGCCTCGCGCAGGCGGCGTGCGACGGCTTTGAGCTCGTCGACAGATTGCCGCTCGATTTCCGGTGGCCGGGTCACCGCGACGAGTTCGTTTTCGGCGGCCGTCAGGAGCCGAGCCTCGAGTTTCGCTGTGTCGTTCATTGGGGATCCTTATGGCGAGCGCGGCGCGTGACGCAAAAGCGGTTTTAGTGGGTTCCCGGTCGTGGCGCTATAGCTTGTCCCGGCGCCGCTTTTTCGGCGACGCCTCGCCCGCGTGAGTTGATCCGACCAAGCGGTATCGCTTGCGCACTTCCTTGGCTATCGCCTCCTCCGGCAGGAGCCTGTAGCCGGCGTAGATGATCTCAGTCACCTTGCCGGCTTTATTGCGACTCCGCGTGACGGCTTCGCCCTGATTGCCATATCCGTTGTCGAGCGAGACCCGGCCTTTGTCGCGGCCTGTGACTTCGATTTCGGTCGCATTGAGGAATGGATTCCAGGCCTGAGGATTGGCGACGTGCACCTTGTCCCCCAGCGGAATGAAGTCGTCCGGACCGCCAAGACCCCACCATCGGCCCGTCCAGTCGCGCACTCTCCGGGTGGGCGGCCCGCATCGCGAAAATTCGTGCAAAATATGGATTGCGCCGTCGACCCAAGGCCCCGCCCAGCCATTGCTGTTGTTCGTCAGCACCGTGATCGTCAAGTCCTGCTCGGGCACGACCGCGGTGCGCGAGATGTAGCCCGGCAAACTCCCGCTGTGACCAAACCAGTCCCATCCCTTGATGGCCCCGCTGATGATTCCAAGGCCGTAGTATTCTTCGGCCGTAGTGTGCGCATTGCGCCAGTGTCGTCGCGTCATCTCCCGCCGGCTGGAAGCGGAAAGAACGCTTTGCCTGGCGCGCGGCGAGAGCTGCGCGAAGTAACGGCAGAGATCACTCGCCGTCGCAATGAAACCGCCGGCGGGCGCGATTGCGTTTCCCGAATAGTCGCCAGGAAAAAGCACCCGCTCGCCCAACAGCAGTTTGGCGCTGTGTCCACGGGCGAAGGGCGCGCCTCGGGGGATCGGCATGTCGGGGGTGGTTTCCTTGAGACCGGCTGCGTCGACGATTTCCCGCTTGATCCAGTCCTTGAAAGGCTCCTTCGCGATGGACTCGATCAGGAGGCCGAGAAGAGCGAAGCCGTGATTGGAATATTTAAATCGCGAGTTGGGGTCTATCGTGGGCCCGGCCGCGAGATCGGCCATCACTTCCTTCGCGGTGAGATACGGGCGACGACCGTCATACTGGCCGACGTCGCGACCGTCGCGTGTAATGCCCGCGCTATGCGAGAGAACTTGCCCGATGGTCGCTCGCGCGATCGCCGGATTCAGCTTCGCGACATGGTCGCCGATCGGATCGTCGAGCTTCAATTTGCCGTGCTCGCGCAGTTTCATGACGCCTGCGGCGGTGAAGCTTTTCGAGTGCGAGGCGACGCGGAAGCGATGGCGAGGGGTCAGCTTTTCGCCGGTCGTGAGATCCGCGATCCCGAAAGCCTGCTCGAGAACGATCCGGTCCCTGAAGGCGATCGCCACGACACAGCCGGGTTGCGCGGAGGCGCGAAGTTGCAGCTCGATCCAGGGGGGAATGTAATCAAGGGCGGCGCTCAGCCATTTGTCCGTGGATAGGCTCGCCATGCTCAGTCATTGCCCCCAATGATGCCAAGCCCGGTCTTCGTCTTTCGGCGCGGTTCTGATATGAAGCGCGCTCCGGTTGAGGCGCAACACAATTGATCGCGAGCGCCTCGGGAGCGTGCTGGGCGCCGCGAGCCAAAAATTCCATCATGGCCGCCCACAGACTCGGCGACACCCGCCACGCTGCGCGAGCACTCTGAATTCTTAAAGGTTTCCCTCCTCATGACCCCCGCCGCCCGCGCCGCCGCCGCGATCGAAGTTCTGACGGATATTGAATCCCGTCGCCGACCCGCGTCCGACGCGATGAAAGATTGGGGCTTGTCGCACCGCTTCGCGGGCTCGGGCGATCGGGCGGCCATATCGGGCCTCGTTTACGATGCGCTGCGTAAGAAAAGCTCGTCCGCCTGGATCATGGGGGGCCCAGGTCCGCGCGCCGAAATGCTGGGCGCGCTGAGACAAACGCACGACCTCGACGCCGAGGCGATTGCCGCGCTGTTCTCCGGCGAGGGCCACGCCCCGCCAAAGCTCACTGAAGCCGAACGCGAGCGGCTCATAGCCGCCGACCTTACAGACGCGCCCTCGCATGTCGTGGGGGATTTCCCCGAATGGCTTGGCTCCCAGCTCGAGGCGAGCTTCGGCGCGTCCGCCGCGGAGGAGGGCAGGGCGCTCGCTGAGCGCGCGCCCGTCGATCTGCGCGTGAACAGCCTCAAGGCCACACGCGACAAGGCGCTCCGCGCGCTCGCCCATCTCAAGCCCGAGCCGACGCCGCTCTCTCCCCTGGGGCTCCGCATCGCCATGCGACCGGACGGCCGCGCGCCGCCGCTCGCGTCCGACCCGGCTTACGTCAAGGGCCTCGTCGAGTTGCAGGACGAGGGCTCGCAGCTCGCCGCGCAGCTCGCCGAAGCCAAGCCCGGCATGCAGGTCCTCGACCTTTGCGCGGGCGCGGGCGGCAAGACGCTGGCGCTCGCCGCCGCGATGGGGAACCAGGGACAGATCTACGCCGCCGACCCCGACGCGCATCGCCTTGCGCCGATCTTCGCCAGGCTCGCCCGCTCGGGCGCGCGCAATGTCCAGGTGCGCGCGCCAAGGGGTCAGACGGACGTGCTCGCCGACCTCGAAGGACGCTGCGATCTCGCGCTGATCGACGCGCCCTGCACCGGCTCCGGCGCCTGGCGGCGCAACCCCGACGCCAAATGGCGCATCCGCCCCGGCGCGCTCGAACAGCGCATCAAGGATCAGGACGAGACGCTCGAAAGCGCGTTGCGTTTCGTCAAGCAGGGCGGCCGCATCGTCTATATCACCTGCTCCGTCCTGCGAGCCGAGAACGAGGACCGGATCGCCGCGTTCATGGCCCGCCACGACGACCTCCTGCCGATCGACGCGAAGGCGCAGGCGAACTCGGCCGGCTTACCGGCGCTCGCCGAGCATCGCTCGACGCTCGGCGCCGGCTTCCGCCTCAGCCCGAGAGCGACCGGCACGGACGGGTTTTATATCGCGACCTTAACGCGGACGTGAGGGCGCATGGCGGCGGAATCCGCAATGCCCGAACTGGAACGCCGCGCCTTGAAATAGCGTCAAAGCCAGCCGTCTTGTCATTCCCGCACAAGCCCCAATGCACAAACAGCGGCCACTGCCGAGGCAATGTCGAACGGCTCACAGCGCCAAGCGGTGGCCTTGAAATTCGCAGTCGGCCTTGTCGAAATAAAGAGCCCCGCGCCGGAGGGCCTTGGCGCGGGGCGACACGCACCCGAGGGGTGGGACACAAGCGCGAGTCCCGGCTAGAACCTCGATGGCGCCTTCCTTGTTCCGCGGCTCAAGCCCTGCGGCGGCGCGACTGGAGCGTCTTCATTGCGGATGTTGGCCGTCGGCACGTCGCAGCCGTGATAGCTGGACCTCGCGTCGCAATTTCAGCGAGGACGACGGTCGCGCCCGATCCAGAGGCCGGATTTCAGGGACACGGGAGACGACCTTGTCAACCGGACCTCGGGAACTATCGTCTCAGCGTGGGCCGGAGGCTAACTTGACCTAAGATGCGGCGGGAACCCGTCCGCGGCCACGAGGCGAAAGGCGGTTCACAAGCCCCCGACGCTTCACCCGATCAGGCGGCGATATTCGGCCTCGGGCGTGCCATAGGCGGCGCCTGCTTTGCGCTCCAGTCCCTTGCGATCCTCCACGGTGATCAGCCCGCGCCAGTAGGAGATCAATCCCTGTTCTCGGAGAGCATGCAGAGCTTCGGTCACCCCGGGCCGGCGGACGCCAAGCATCAACGACAAAAACTCGTGTGTGAGCGGGAGCGTATCGTCTCCTATCCGGTCGTGCGCCATCAACAGCCAACGCGCCAATCGCACGTCCAATCTGGACCGCGCGTTGCTGACTGCGGTGTGTGTCGTTTGAACGCCAAACGCCTGCACGAACTTCAACAACGAGTCGCGAAGCGACAGGCTGGCCTGGGTCGCCTTGCGCAATTCCGTCGCCGGTATGCACTTGCCCGTTCCGGGCGCCTGAATATAGGTCGCATGAGGCGACCGGTGATTGCCGAACACGATCGGCAGCCCCGTCATGCCCTCGCGGCCAATCAACCCGACCTCGACCTCTTTGCCGTTGGATTGAACGGCGACAACGGATGCGAATCCCGCTTCAGGGAAATACGCGGTGTCGATCCGCCTGTTGGGTCTTTCGAGAGACTTTCGTAAGCCAAGGGTCACGGATTCGAGGTGCGGCTCAAGCAAATCGAAGTCGCCGCTCGAAAGGGATTCGAGCAATCTGTTGCTGCTGCGGGGCATCGCGCGCTTCCTCACCGTTCAGGCGGGAGCGCGATTCTCTCTCAGCCATCGACGCCTGCAGGCTTGAGCCTCGGTCGATGATGCCCGTATAGTACGCCCCCAACAGCGCAATTGCCAGCTTTGTACGGATTCGGACCGAGTTCCGGCTCGCCAGACGATCCAAATGGCGCAACGATGGATCAAAGCGCGCCCATCGCCCACCAAATGGGCACGCTTTGCCCCGCGCAGAGTTCCCATGCGCGGGCTCTTTGCTTCCGATCAGCTCCTTGCGCTGTTCTCATGCCTCGGCTTCGTCCACGAGCTCAATTGCAAGCGCGTGTGTACGGATTCGGACCGAGTTCAGGCTCGCCAAGCGACTCAAAGAGCGCGAACATGCACGATCGCTGGCGTGGGAGGATGGCCGCGGGCGGGTAGTGCGCCTCATTCGCTGGCAATTGGGGATGCGTCTGCGACCGTTCAGGTATGCGCGGAACAGGACCGTGACCACCGTTCCATTTCTAAAAGACAATGTGTTTGGGCCACAGGATATCCAGGCGATGTCAACGGCGCTCGAAGACGTCTGCAAGATTCTCAACCTGGCCGACCAGGCCAGAAGTGAAAGAGAGCTCCTCGCCAAGAAGATTATCGCCTTTGCCCGCCAGGGACAGCGCGAAGCCGGGCTTCTGCGCGACCGCACGCTGAGGGAGATCGTTTCCGGTCGAGGCGAGTGGCCTGCGGCGCTCGTCCGCGCCGCTCGATGCGGGGCGCTCTGAGGCCGGAACAAATGAACCTCGGAGCAGCAATGCGATGCCACTTTCAGGCCAACTGCGAAACGTCCCTCTCACCTTGAAGTGCAAGCTCTGCGGCTACCTGATGGTCAAAATGGGGGTCTGGTTTATGACAGCCTCCACCTTCAAGTGCGATGACTGCAAGGGTGAGCTGCAGCTAACATACAGCGACAAAGTCGCGCTCTTCGCCAAGCACGCGCACCTGGCGTAGACCAGGCGTCTTGTTGGCAGTCGCCGGAATACCGCTTCCGAAAGCGCCCGATCCTCTTCTACGATGACGGCTTTACGTCGATCTGCGACGGCGGCTTTACGTCGAGTTTTGACCCTAACGCGAGTGGTCGTCAGGGAGGCAAACGGCAGTCCATTCTTGCATCGTAATTCGTTGATTTTACAGCCATTTTGCAAAACAAACACGAATCGCATCGACATTTTCTTGTGTTTTATAGAAGGTTTGCTATTATATCTCCTTTTACCCGATGTCGGGGTCGCGTGAGGAGAGTTGGCTGAAGCAACGCGCCGTCGACAGCGGCGCCGACCACGCCAAGCTGCAGCTCGAGCGTCTCGCGTCCGTGATGCGGCTCGCGGCTGAAGCGGTCGCGGCCGGCGACGTGACCGCCATCACGCCTTATCTCAAAGTGCTCGACCGGCGCGACCGCTACCAGACGGTCGCCCGCGCCAACCAGGTCTATGACGACGAAGCGCGCAAGAAGCTCATGGACAAGGTCAACCGCCTCGCCGAGAACCTCGGCATCGACAAGGACTTCGAAGCCGCGGTGCAGGCGCATTTGAAGAAGACCGGCCGGATTCCCGCCGATGAGCCGGGCGAGGCCGAAGGGCGGGAGGCGGACGCCATGGGCTCATCCGACTTCATGGAAGAGGCGAAAGCGCCTGAGGCGACCCTTTGGGGAGGCTGGGGCGGGGGCTAGGATTTTTTTTACTCCAAACGGCCGTAAGTCCTTGAAAAGATTGATTCCGAAAAAATAAACGCTAGTAAACGCCAGCATTTTTACTAGCGTTTACTAGCGTTTATTAGCGTTTATTGGCGTTTATTGGCGGGTGAGGTCCACGCTGTCGGGGCGCGTTCGCGCGGGCTCCATGGTCCAGGCTGACGCAGCAACGTTTGACCGCTCCCCGGGCCAACCCTACATAAAGTCATGACCCGCCTCATCGACCTGACCGAACCGCGAGCGAGCCTGAGCCTGCGCCATCCCGAGAAGGCGCACCGGCCGGACCAGCCGGTCGCCCGTAAGCCGCCCTGGATCCGCGTTCGCGCCCCCGGTTCGCCGGTGTTCGCCGAGACAATGAGCCTGGTGCGCGAGTTCAAGCTCGCAACCGTCTGCGAGGAGGCGCGCTGTCCCAACATCGGCGAGTGCTGGGACAAGCGCCACGCCACCTTCATGATCATGGGCGACACCTGCACGCGCGCCTGCGCGTTCTGCAATGTGCGCACCGGCCTGCCGGGTCCGCTGGACGAGGACGAGCCGGCGCGCGTCGGGGACGCGGTCGCCAAGCTTGGCCTTAAGCATGTGGTTTTGACCTCGGTCGACCGCGACGATCTCGCCGATGGCGGGGCGCGGCATTTCGCCCGCACCATCGCCGCCATCCGCCGCGCCGCCCCGCAAACGACGGTCGAGGTTCTGACCCCGGATTTCCTGCGCAAGGAGGGCGCGCTCGAGGCGGTCGTCGCGGCGAAGCCGGACGTGTTCAACCACAATCTCGAGACCGTGCCGTCCAAATATCTGACGGTGAGACCTGGCGCGCGCTATTTCGCTTCGCTGAGGCTGCTCGAGCGCGCCAAGGAGTTGGATCCTTCGCTGTTCACCAAGTCGGGCGTGATGGTGGGCCTGGGCGAGCAGCGCAACGAGGTGTTGCAGGTGATGGACGACATGCGCGCGGCCAAGGTGGATTTCCTCACCATCGGCCAATATCTGCAGCCGACGCCGAAGCATCACGCAGTCGAGCGGTTCATTCCTCCGGAGGAGTTCGCCGAATACGCGGCGATCGGGGCGGCCAAGGGTTTTCTGCTGGTGTCGTCGTCGCCGCTGACCCGCTCCTCACACCACGCCGGCGACGATTTCGTTAAGCTTCGCGCCGCGCGAACGGCGCAGTTGAAGACGGACATCGGCGTTGACCCATCGCGGATGAGCCTGTAGGCACGGGGCGCGGGGGCCTTCGGGCCTCAAGGCGAGCGCGTAGCTCAATAGGTAGAGCATCTGACTTTTA
Organism: uncultured Alphaproteobacteria bacterium; assembly: GCA_963775405.1. Lineage (GTDB taxonomy): Bacteria > Pseudomonadota > Alphaproteobacteria > Rhizobiales > Beijerinckiaceae > Roseiarcus. The sequence continues at coordinate 238,766 of CAVZJI010000014.1, read as the reverse complement.
ATCAGAGGGTCGTGGGTTCGATTCCCACCGCGCTCACCAAACAATAACGACGCTCGGGACCTACAAGGCCCATCGCTCAAGGCTCGTCCATGACGCTGATATGGGCTGCGACGATTCGCCACCCCTCCGGAAAGCGGATCCAGGTCTGCATTTGCCGTCCGATCTTGCCCGGCGCGCTGTCACGCCGGAACAGCGTGGCGGCGATGGCGCAGTCGCGGCCGTAGGTCACGATCCGGGTCTTCTCGAGCCTCCGGGCGAGGCCTGCGGCCGGGCGGGCGGCGCGGAAGGCCTTGATCGCCTTGTAGCCGTAGAGATTCTCGCCTGCGCCGTATCGGATCGCGGCGTCGGTCGCGAGGAAAAAGCGATCGAGCGCGGCCACGTCGTTCGAGACCAGCGCGCGCTCGTAGGCGGCGAACTGGGCCTCGACCTCGGCCTTGGTCTGGGGATCGTCGACGATCACGGCGCGCGCTTCCGGCTTGCCTCTATGAAGGGCGCGACCGGCGCCCTGACGACATCGTCCCGTTCGAGGCGGCGCGCGACTTTGAGCGCAAGGTCCTCCCGCCAGGGGGGAGCGATGACCTGGACTCCGATCGGCAATCTCTCGCCCGTGGTCCAGACGGGGACGGAGACGACAGGAAGACCGATAAAGGAGATCGGCTGGGTGAAGAGACCGATATTCGGGCGCACCAACATCTCCTTGCCGTCGAGGACGAAGGTCTTCTGGCCAATCTTCGGGGCGCGACAGGGGGTAGCCGGCGCGATCAGAATATCGACCTCCCGGAACAGCGCCAGCGCCTGTTCGCGAAACGAGCGTCGGAACTTTTGCGCCTGCTGCATCCAGGCGCCTGGCAGCATCGCGCCGGCGATCAGCCGGTCGCGTACATCCGGGTCGAAGTCGGCCGCCCGTGTCTGCAGACGGTGAAGGTGCAATGCGGCGCCCTCGACCATGGTGATGAGATAAGCGCCCGCACGCGCCTTGTCGGCTCCCGCGAGTTCGACGACCCGCTCCGCGTTCAGCGCCCGCGCGACGGAGTTGACGGCGGCGAAGGCGCTTGCGTCGGCTGAGCGGGCGAAATAGCCGCCGAGTGCGGCGATGCGCAGGCCGGCGATTCCCGCCTCGATGCTTGGCGTCGCGGGCTGAGCGGGAACGGCCGCCTGCGCCGGATCGGCGTCGTCGCACCCGAGCATCGCGTCGTAAGCGAGGGCGAGATCAGCGACCGAGCGCGCGAATGGGCCCAGATGGTCGAGGCTCGCGACGAAGGGAAACGTTCCGACGCGTGTCAGGCGCCCGTAGGTCGGCTTGAGGCCAAACAATCCGCAGAACGAACTCGGCACGCGAATCGAGCCGTTGGTGTCCGAACCCAGGGCGATCGGAACCAGACCGCCGGCGACTGCCGCGGCCGACCCACCCGACGATCCGCCACTCATATGCGCGCGGTCGTGCGGGTTGCGGGAGGAGCCGTCGTGCGCGTTTTCACCGGTAAAGTCGTAAGCGTATTCGCCCATGTTGAGCGCGCCGACCAGGATCGCGCCGGCCGCCTCGAGGCGCGCCACAAGCCTCGCGTCCCCCGTCGCCGGGGTGCGGTCGCGGTTGATCTTCGAGCCGGCCCGGGTTGTCAGGCCCGCCACGTCAAACAGGTTCTTGACAGCGAAGGGCGCGCCGGCAAGTGGGCCGAGCGTCTCGCCGCGAGCGCGTGCGGCGTCGATCGCATCGGCCCTGGCTATTGCTCGCGCTGTCGTCACGTCGGTGAAGGCGCCAAGCGCGGCGTTCCTTACCTCGATGCGAGCGAGCGCGGCCTCGATCACTTCGCGTGCGCTGGTCCGGTCGCCCGCGACGGCCGAGGCGATCGCGGCGGCCGAGGCGTCCAGAAGGCAAGTGGTCATGGAACGAACACCGGCGCCGGCTCTTGGTTGTCGTTGATCGGCGCGGACAAGAGCAGCGCTGCTTGCTCAGCGGCGATCCTGAGATGGACGACGATTTGGGCGCGGGATTCCGGCGTCAGCGTGAGGCGAAGGAGGGGCGCCATCGCCTCGATGAGCGCGTCAGGATCGAAAGGCGCCACAGTCATGCGCCCCTTCTTGAACGACGCCAACGGTGTCGTCCAGTCGACGATCGAGTCCTGGCTCGGATTATCTTGAGCGTCGCCCTCTTGTCAGGCGCGCCTGGGGCGCGCAGCGCGAAGCTCGCCTGAACTTTCGGCCGGTCGCCTCATTGTTGGGCGCCGAAAGCCGGTCGCTTCGAGGGATTCGCGCGGGGCAGGAATTGCAGGTGAGCCTGCCTCTTGCATGGGCCGAATAAATCGGCAGCCTCGCATAGCCCTCGCCGCCTGACGGAGTTCCTGCACAATGACCGATACGATCGCGACCCTCCTCGACGCTCACGCGAACGGCAAGCCACTCGCCGCGACGATCGAGGAGACCTACGACCGGATAGCTCGCCGTGACGATCCGGCGCTCTTCATTACGCTCCGGTCGAAAGCGGAGGCGCTAGCCGAAGCCGAAAGGTTGCAGGAGAAACGAGCCGCCGGTGCGCCGCTGTTCGGCGTTCCCTTCGCCGTCAAGGACAACATCGACGTTTCTGGTCTTCCGACGACCGCCGCTTGCCCGGCCTTCACCTATACGCCCGAGCGTTCAGCCTTCGTCGTCGAACGCCTCGAGCGCGCGGGAGCCATCGTGATCGGGAAGACGAATCTTGACCAGTTCGCAACCGGTCTCGTCGGAACGCGTTCCCCCTACGGCGTTCCGCGCAACGCGCTCCGCGCGGATCTGATCCCCGGCGGGTCCAGCTCCGGCTCCGCGGTCGCGGTCGGGGCGGGGCTTATTCCTTTTTCGCTTGGCACGGACACAGCAGGCTCCGGGCGGGTGCCCGCCGCGCTGAATGGAATTGTCGGACTCAAGCCATCGCTCGGCGCCTTGTCCGCCGCCGGGGTGGTTCCCGCTTGCCGGACGCTCGACACCATTTCCATCTTCGCGCTCGACGTCGCCGACGCGTTCAGGGTCTTCGAAGCAGCCGCAGCCTTTGATCCGGCGGACGCCCGGTCGCGGCCCTTTCCCTCGCCGGCGCGGTCGGGCTGGCCCAAAGGGCTGCGGCTCGGCGTCCCACGCCGCGACCAGCTCGAATTTTTTGGCGACGAGGAGGCGGAAGCCGCCTTCGCGCGCGATGTCGCCGCAGCGCGGGCGCTTGGCGCGAATGTGGTCGAATTTGATATCGAGCCCTTCACGGAGGTGGCGCGCCTCCTCTACGAAGGCCCGTGGGTCGCCGAGCGGTATGCCGCAACGAAGCCGCTGATCGAGAAGGATCCGGGCGCGCTCCATCCGGTAACGCGGGCGATCATCGAGGGGGCGCGGAAATTCGACGCAGTCGCGGCCTTCGAGGCGTCCTATAAGCTCGCAAGTCTCAGACGCCGCACGCAGGGCGCGTGGGCTGCGTTCGACGCGATGGTGGTTCCGACCATCCCGCGCCCTTATACGCTCGCCGAAGTCGAGGCCGACCCGGTCCGCCTGAACTCGCGGCTCGGGACGTACACGAACTTCGTCAATCTGCTCGATCTTGCGGCCATTGCTTGCCCATCGGGCATGCGCGGCGATGGGCTTCCGTCGAGCCTGACGCTGATCGGTCCTTCGGGCGCTGATGGATATCTCGCCGGTTTGGCCGCTGAGATCCAGGTCCGTTCCGGCGTCTTGATGGGCGCGACCGGGCTCGCCGTTCCGCCCCCTGCTTCCGTGCCGGCAACTTCGTCCTCCGGCCACATCGCGCTCGCGGTGGTCGGCGCGCATCTCGCCGGATTGCCGCTCAATCATGAGCTCGTCTCGCTCGGCGGCGTGTTCTTGAGAGAAGCGGAGACGACAGGCGACTACCGGCTTTACACGCTGCCGGGCGCCAAGCCGCCGAAGCCCGGCCTCCTGCGGGTCGCTGATGGACAGGGCTCCGCGATCCGGCTCGAACTCTGGACCCTCGACAAGGCGGGCTTCGGCGCATTCGTCGCGGGGATTCCCGCTCCTCTCGGCGTCGGGACAGTTCGGCTTTCCGACGGATCAAGCGCCAAGGGCTTTCTGGTCGAGGCGGAGGCGGTCAAGGGCGCCGAGGACATTACGAAGTTCGGCGGGTGGCGAGCGTACCTCAGCGCCCGCTGACCTCGAATCAGTCGGGCCGCGATAGTGCGGGGCCGCACGTCAGCTCAAGCGACCTCGCGCGCCTCAGAGATCGGGCGCGCCTGCGCACAATTTACGCGCGCCAATGATCTCATGGGCTTAACCGCTCCTTTGCGCAACTTTTGCGGGCCGTGGCTTCAAAGCGCGTGCCATCGAACCGCCTGACGCACGAGGTGCGGCGGGAACCGATTGGCCGTTGCGTTTTCAGGTCTCGACCAGCCCAAGGCAAGCTGCAAGAACCGGCGAGAGCGATCATCGACCGCCGCCCTGAGCTCGAGCGCTATTTCGAGGACTGAAACGCGCCCGCGCGGGCAACGAAGCCGACGCTTCAGGTTACTGCGGCGAGCCTGGCCTGAGAAATCCGCCGCCAAGGGAACACCCCAACATCAAAACGGTTAGCTCTGACAGAGGAGGAGGAAAGCGATGTCCAAGAAAGCTGAACAGGACGCCCAGCCGAAGGCTCTCGCCACATTCGCAGCCGCAGCCCGCAATAAAGGGGTCAAGCCTGCCGGTCAGGGGGTCTCCGCCACCGCCGAGACTGCAGGCCAACCGGGCGATCTGGAAGCCGAGGAGAAGGACGCCGCCGACGTTATGGGAGGCAACGCCGCCGGCGACATAAAGCGCGTCGATGCGGCGATTGCTCACCACGCCAAAACCGATAAGCGCGCGGGATAGCACCCGCGCGCCTGCCGCTCAGCCGTCCCTGCTACTCCGCGGGCGCCGCGACCGCGACATTATGGGGATCGATGTCGCTCGACTCGGCCGGCGCGCACATGGGCGAATTTGGCGAAGCCGTAGAGCATCACGGCGATGCCGAAATAGCTGAGCGCCACCACAGGCGACTGCCCGATGCCGAGATCCTCGGCATGGATGAGGCCGAAGAACGTCAGAACAGAGCCCGCTAGCGCGAAAGCTGCGGCCTTCTCGAGCTGGCGTTCGATGATGAACACGGTGACCGCGCCCAGAATGATGCCGGCGAGCGTCGCGCCGCCCCCGAGCGTAGCTAGGCCCTTGTACAAGATGCCCGTATTGCCAAGTTTGTCGAAGCCGACTGTAGCCGCGTTCGTGCCCGCGGCGCCAAGCGCGCCGTCGATCATGGTTTTGCCCCAGGCGGCGATCTGCGGGATCATCGCCAGGATGATGGCAGGCGCATGGCTCCGAGGCGATTCCTGGAAGGCCTGCGAGCCGATCAGCATGCCGATGTAGAGCAGGATTGGCAGAATCGCGACGACTGGGATCAGGCTCGAGACCAGGGCCACGATGCCGAGCCACGTCAGCACCAGCACCATCACCCCGGTCGCGGCGGAATAGCCGATCCGCCCGCCCATCGCCTTCCAGCCCGGATGGCCGATATAGACGGCGTTGATGAAGGGATTGCCGAGGAGGCAGCCGATCAGGCTGATCACCCCGTCGGCGGTCAGCACCTGGGTCGTCGGGAACGAATCGCCTGCCGCAGCAGCGCTCTCGACGTTGTCCATCGCCTCGACGAGATCATAAATGCCGAAAGGAATCGCGGTCACTAAAATGATTCCGATGAACTTGAAGCCCGAAAAGACGTGACCGATGGCCGGTACGGGGAACGAGAAGCCGAAGTGCGAAAAGGCGTCTCCGACGCTGCTTAAATTCAAGCCGCCGTAGCCGAGACCAAAGAGGTCCGATCCCCAGGCGATGATCGTGCCGGCCGCGATGGCGATCAGGCCGCCCGGCACGTCCCGAAAGTAGCGCACACCGCCAAACCAATTCGCCAGGATGATGGCGAAGCACACCATCCCGATGAGCGGCGTCTCGAACACCAGCAGGCCGGGCCGCATCGAAATGAAGGTGATCGAAATGCCAGCGAGCGAGCCGAGCAGCGCGGCGCGCGGGGTGATCCTTCGGATAACCGGCGCGATGAAACCGCCCGCCATCAAGACGAAGCTCTGCACGAACACCCAGGTGAGGCCCGCCTCCCAAGCCTGGATCGGATCGTTGGTCCTGAGCAGGATCGGCAGCATGACCACGAAGGTGACGACGAACATGTGCGGCACGCTGGTGCCGGATGGCAGCGCGCAAACGTCGGTGCGGCCGGTCTTCTGCGCCAGCCGGTAGGCGAGCCAGGCGTAATAGACCGTGCTGAGGAACAGCATCAGCCCGAGGGCGGGGAGGATTCTGCCGAACACCAGCGAATCCGGCATCTTGAGCACGTAGCGAAGGAGTCCGGTCAGGACGAGAACGTTGACCAGGATATTGGTGCCGAACCCGAAGAAGGCGTTCCAGTCGCCGGGAACCCAATAGCGCTCGCGCCCTGTCGCCGTCGCCGTCATTGACATCGCCGCCCTCCTTATTTGCCCTGCGCCTCGCCTTAGTGAGCGCTCTTCCAGTCAGCCAAAGCCTTGATCACGTCCCCCGAACTCGACACCCAGCCGAAGATGCCGCCCTGCGCCTTGATCATCTTGAGGCCCATGGCGTGGAACTCGGGGTAATAGGAGCCACAACAGTCTTCGAGCACGACGCAGTCGTAGCCGCGGTCGTTGGCCTCCCGCACCGTGGTGTTGACGCAGACCTCCGTCGTCACGCCGGTGACGACGAGCTGCTTGACGTTCTGGTGCTGAAGGATGGCGTGCAAGTCGGTGGCGTGGAACGCGCCCTTGCCAGGCTTGTCGATGACCGGCTCGCCGGGCACGGGATAAAGCTCGGGAATGATGTCGTGGCCGGCTTCACCGCGCACCAGAATGCGGCCCATGGGGCCGGCGTCGCCGATGGACGTGGCGCTGCGGCCGCGGATTTTCTTGACGGGAGGTAAATCGGCGAGGTCAGGCCGATGGCCTTCCCGCGTATGGAGCACGGAGAGTCCAGCGGCGCGCCACGCCGCCAGCAGCTTGCGGTTCGGCTCGATGGTTCGGCGCAATTGTGAGACGTCGTTGCCGAGCATTTCGCCAAAGCCGCCCGGTTCGAGAAAATCGCGCTGCATGTCAATGATCAGGAGCGCGCAATGCTCGGGCGCAAGGGTGAATTCGTAAGGCTCGGCCGCAAGATCGATGGTTGTGTTCATTCGCCGGCCCGGGCGCGTGACGACATCTCAGCAATTCCCCAGGTCGACGCGATCACAACTCTCGCCGGCGCGCCTCGACTTCAGCCCCTATCCGGGGAAAGCAAGGACCATGCCCAACGCCTCGATCAGGATCATGTGGACGGAATGTCGTCAGCGGCGGATTTGGCGGCCGTCAAGATCGCCCTCAGCGATTTGCACCGGCGAAAGCACCCGGGCAGAGGCCCGACCGGGGTGTCGCTTGAACAAACCAACGCGGCTCGCGCAGCAGTCAGCCGGTGGCATATTGCCTGTCGCCGATCCGGCGCCGTCACAATAAGCTACGGCTGCACAAGTATCGGGCTCTTGAGCGGATCGGCGCGGCGCCCTATGCGCCGTTCAGAGCGGGAGTGGGCGAACTCTCTTGGGCAATACGTCTCGATTGTCTCTCTATCTCGGCGGCGATATTTAGGCTGGAACCCATGCGCATCTGTGTCGTCAATCCAAACACCACCCGCTCGATGACGATGAAGATCGGCGCCGCGGCCAAGGCCGCGGCCTCCCCCGGTGTCGAGATCAGCGCCGTCAATCCCGACTTCGGGCCGGCCAGCATCGAGGGCTATTTCGACGAGGTTTTCGCCGTTCCGGGGCTCATCGAGGAGATTAGCAAGGCGGCAGGCGCGGACGCCTTCGTCATCGCCTGCTTCGACGACACCGGACTTGATGCAGCGCGATGCGCGACGACCGCGCCGGTGGTTGGGATCGGCGAGGCCGCGTTCCATATGGCAAGCCTGATCGCCGCGAAATTCAGCGTCGTCACGACGCTGTCCCGCTCGATCGCGCCGATCGAGCATAATCTGATGAAATACGGCCTGGCGGCGCGGTGCGCGCGCGTGCGCGCGTGCGATGTGCCCGTGCTGGCCCTCGAGGAGCCAGGTTCTGACGCGCGGCGCCGGATCGAAGCGGAAATCGACCGCGCGCTCGCCGAGGACGGCGCCGAGGCGGTCGTGCTGGGCTGCGCAGGCATGACGGACCTCGCGGAGGATCTCGCTCAGAAGACTGGCGTTCCCGTGCTCGATGGGGTGGCCTGCGCGGTGAGTTTGGCCGAAAGCCTGGTCCGTATCGGACTTAAGACGTCGAAGAGAAACAGCTATGCGCCGCCGCTCGCCAAGCCTTACGCGGGCGAGTTCACGCGCTTCGCGCCCTCCACGAATTCAAATAAACGGCAATAAGCGCCAGTAAACGCTAGTAAACGTTATAAAAATGCTAGCGTTTAGGGGGGAAGGGGGGCATGTTGCGGAGTTATGCAGATATAACGAAATCGCCCGATTGCGCTTTCTATTTAAATGTAAACTGATATATGCGGTTAAAGTCTTAAATGCTCGCTCACCTGATACGTTGTTTGGTCTATACTTTTCGTCATCTATTCAGAGCGAAGATTATATAGTGTAGTAAAGTCTTTATCGTGATCGGCGCGCCAGTCTAATATATAGTAATGATGCGAGCTGCGCAAGCCTCGCGCGAAGGCGACGCGGTGTTGTGATGTTATTATGTCACACCCGCGCGTCTCTGCCGAGCCATGGCGACATGGCGCGAAGCTCGGCGCTTTGGTCGTGGGTGAGGCGTTGTGCGGATCGAGGGCGACATTGGCGCAGATGCTCGCTTGCCGGCCGTGGGCGGCCTTCCCGGCTGATCGAGGGCGACATGGCGCGGACGCTCGACGCCGGCCGTGGGCGCTCTCTCTGCCGATCGAGGGCGACATGGCTGGCTTGCGACAAATGGCCGTGGGCGGGTGTCTCTGCCGATCGTGCGCGACATGGCTGGGCTTGCGACAAATGGCCGTGGGCGCGTCTCTCTGCCGATCGAGGGTGACATTGGCGCGGACGCTCGACGCCGGCCGTGGGCGCGGCGCTGTGCGGATCGTGCGCGACGCTCGCTCGCCGGCCGTGGGCGCGGCTCTCCGGCGATCGAGGGCGACATAACGCGAAGGCTCGACGCCGGCCGTGGGCGGCCTTCTCTGCCGATCCATGCCGACATGGCCGGGCTCGCGACAATGGGCCGTGGGTGAGGCTCTCTGTCGATCGAGGGGTGGCGCTCGAGCGCCATAGGGTGAAGCTCCCAAGGCTCGCGGACGGTCCATGCGCGATCGAGGCGGCCGGACATGCTCCGGCTCGAGATCGGCCGGGCGCTCGATAGGCCGTGACGCGATTGAGCTGCCGGCGAGGCGCTGTGGGCGGTCATGAGCGATCGGCCGCACGGCGCGATGGGCGCTGACGGCTCGACAGCGGCGATCGGCCATAGGGCGAGGCTCGACAGCCGCATGGCGCGATGCTCGACGCCGGGGCTGCGAGACTGTGAGCGGCCTGACGGGAGGTTGAGGCTTTGAGCCCGACGGCAACGAGCGTGTAAATATATGGCTAGAGCATTTTCCTGTCTGATTGAATCGCAGGGGATTCCCGAATGGGCTTGGTTCTGATTATGCTTCTGGCCGGCGAAGGAGGCTGGCGTGCATGGCCAGATCCTTATCGGTTGACCTTCGCAGGCGTGTCGTTGGCGCGATTGAGGGGGGATTGTCGTGTCGGGCGGCGGCCGAGCGGTTTGGCGTCAGCGCCTCAAGCGCGATCCGGTGGCGGGCCATGGAACGGCGCGAGGGCGATACTGGCGCGCCAAGCGCCAGGGCGGCGACCGCCATTCGCAACGGATCGAGGCGCATGCCGAGCTGATCCTATCGGCCGTGGCCGCCAGGAGCGACATTACGCTTTCGGAACTGCGAGAACAGCTGAGGGAGCGCGGCGTCGCCGTCGCCATCGGCACACTCTGGCGGTTCTTCAAGCGTCGCAAGATCACGCGCAAAAAAGTCGGCCCATGCCGCCGAACAGCGCCGCAGCGCGGTGAACGCGGGCCACGCGAGGCGTGGTTCGAAGGACAACTCGACCTCGATCCGACGCGGATCGTCTTCATCGACGAGACCGCCGCCAACACCAAGATGGCGCGCCTTTACGGTCGTGCGCCCAGAGGCGAGCGATGCCGCGCCGCCGTGCCCCATGGCCATTGGAAATTCGCCCGGGCGAGCGTGATCCAGAGTTGATCGCCTCTTTGTCTGAGTTCGAGTTGCATCAGACGTGGCGCTTGAGATGAGCGCGCGCAAATAGCTGCCGTTCGGAGGACAATGACGGCGGCTTCCGCGTCGGGCGAAAGCCGTTTCCGGAGTATCCGCGCAGTACGACAGCGATTGCCGCGGAACGCTGGGCGGCCGCAAAAAGCCAACGCGTTTGATCGTCCTCAGATGCGGCCAAACGCTTCGCTCGGGTCCAGTTACACGGGCAATGGGTGGTTCACGCCGACTCATCGTCAACCAATCGACTTTGGTCGGGTCATCATGAGCGGGCGCTATTCGAAGGAATATTTCGCGCGCCATCCGTGTGGCCGAGCGTCAACATTTGAGCATCCGAAGGGAGCAACTTCGCCCTCCGCGCGTTTAGCCCGCTTGCTGGGTTAAGCGGAGCGCACAATGCGATGGATTGTGAATCGCCGCGAAGTGGAGCGGGACGTGGACGTGCGAACGTCGCTTCTCGATCTGTTGCGCGAGCATCTGCACCTTTTCGGGGCAAAGAAGGGGTGCAATCAGGGGGCCTGCGGCGCGTGCACTGTCCTGGTCGACGGTGAGCGCATCAATTCCTGCCTCGCTCTCGCCGTTCAGTATCAAGGGCGAGAGATCACGACAATCGAGGGTCTTGGCGCGCCGGGTACGCTCCATCCCCTGCAGCAGACGTTCGTCGAACACGACGGATTTCAGTGCGGCTATTGCACGCCGGGTCAGATCTGCTCGGCGGTCGGCATGGCGGCCGAGCTTCGGAGGGGCGTGCCGAGTTACGTCACCGAAGACCTCGTCGCAGAGGCGATAGAGCTTACTCACGACGAGCTGCGCGAGCGGATGAGCGGCAATCTCTGCCGCTGCGGCGCCTACAACGGCATCGTCGACGCCATCCGCGAGACCTTCGGCGACCTAGCTGCTCCGGTCCCTAAGCGGGAGGCCGCCTGATGACTCCATTTCAGTATGAGCGACCCTACGACGTGAACGCCGCTCTCGCCGCCGGCGCACGCGCCGGCGCACAATATCTCGGCGGCGGCACCAATCTTGTCGACCTCATGCGCGAGACAATCGAGCATCCTGACTTGCTGGTGGACGTGACCGGCCTCTCCCGCGATATCGAGGAGACCAAGGGCGGAGGCTTGAAGATCGGCGCCGGAGTGAAGAATACCGCCGCGGCGGCCGACCGGCGCGTGCGTGAGCGCTTTCCCCTACTCGCCCAGGCGATTTTGGCCGGCGCCTCCGCGCAGATCCGCAACATGGCGACGGTCGGTGGAAATCTCATGCAGCGCACCCGCTGCATCTATTTCTACGACGACGCCGCGCGCTGCAACAAACGGACGCCCGGAGAAGGTTGTGACGCAAGAGACGGCTTCAACCGCAACCACGCCGTACTCGGCGCTTCTCAGGCATGCGTGGCGACACACCCCTCCGACATGTGCGTCGCGCTCGCGGCTTTGGACGCAGTCGTGACGGTGCGGGGGAGAAACGGATCGCGCGATATCCCGCTTATTGCGTTTCACCGCCTGCCTGGCGACATGCCGCAGGTCGATACCGTGCTCGAGCCTGGCGAACTCATCATTGCGGTGACCCTGCCTCCGAACGGGATCGCCGCGCGCTCGTCCTATCGCAAGGTGCGTGATCGCGCCTCTTACGCCTTCGCGCTTGTCTCGGTCGCCGCCGGCCTCGAGATGGAGGGTGGTATGATCAAGGATGTGCGGATCGCGCTCGGCGGGGTTGCGAATAAGCCGTGGCGCGCAGAGCGCGCTGAAGCCGCGCTTCGCGGCAGGCCGGCGACGGAAGCCGTCTTCCGCCAAGCGGCCGAGGCGGAGCTCGCCGCGGCTGAACCCTTGCGCGACAATGCCTTCAAAATTGAGCTGGCCAAGCGGGTGATCGCGGACACGCTCGGCAAGCTCGCCAGAGACCAGGGAGCCGCGCGATGAGCGTTGTGCAGGACGCCGTTCAGGCGGTGATGAAGAAGGCCATCGCGCTCGCGCCTGACGCCTGGATTCCCGGCGGCCACCCCGACCCGCTGATGCATCATAAGCATGGCCTGATCGGCGCCTCGATTTCGCGCATCGACGGGCCGCTGAAAGTGTCCGGTAAGGCGCAGTTTTGCGCCGAGTTCCCAATGGACAGGCTCACCTACGCGGCGCTTAGGTACTCGACGATCGCGCGCGGCCGGATCGTCGAGATCGACACCAGGGCGGCCGAGGCGGCGCCGGGCGTCGTCCTGGTGATGACGCATCGCAACGCGCCAAAGTTGAATAAAGCGCCGCCGTTCATGAGCAAACCGAAGGCGGCCGGCCCCGACGATCTGCCGGTCATGCAGGATGACCGCGTTCACTGGAACGGCCAGCCGGTCGCCATCGTGCTCGGAGAGACGCAAGAGCAGGCCGAGCATGCGCAGACACTGATCCGCGTCACTTATGAAGAGCAGAGCCCCGTCATCTCACTCGCCGCCGCCAAGGCGAACGGAACCGAATCTGGCCTGTTCTTGGGCGAGCCGCTGAAGCAGAAGGTCGGCGACGCGGAGGCTGCGCTCGCGGCCGCCTCGCATAAGGTGGATGTCACGTACACGACGCCTCGTCACCACCACGCTCCGATCGAGCTGCACGCCTGCACCCTCGCCTGGGAGGGCGACACGCTGCGGATCCACGACGCCTCGCAGGCGGTCGCGCACGAAGCCTGGACGATCGCCGAGGTGTTCGGGCTGAAAGAGAAGCAGGTGCGCCTCACCTCGCCCTTTGTCGGCGGCGGGTTCGGCAGCAAGCTCCTTTGGCAGCATCAGATTCTGGCGGCCGCGGCGGCGAAGCTCGCTGGCCGGCCGGTGCGGATCATGCTGTCTCGCGAGGGTGTGTTCCGTATCGTCGGCGGCCGCACCGTCACTGAGCAGCGCGTGGCGCTCGGCGCACGGGCCGATGGTCGGCTCGACGCCCTGATCCACACTGGCGTGGTCGCCATGACTCCGCACAACAACATGCCCGAGCCCTTCGTCTTGCCGGCGAAAAGCGTCTACGCGTCGAAGACCTTTCTCTTGGACGTCGAGACGGTGAAGATGAACATGGTCGCCAACACCTTCATGCGCGCGCCCGGCGAAGCGGTCGGCACGTTCGGGCTCGAATCCGCAATGGACGAGCTCGCTGTCGAACTTGGGCTAGACCCGATCGAGCTGCGCATCCGCAACGAACCGGAGAAGGACCCGCTGACCGGACTTCCCTTCTCCCAGCGCGGGATCGTGCAGGCGTGGCGTGATGGCGCAAAGCGGTTCGGCTGGGACAAGCGCAGCGCGACGCCGGCGGCGAAGCGCGAGGGCGCCTGGCTCATTGGCATGGGCTGCGCCACCGGCACTTATCCCTACTACCGAATGCCCGGCGGAGCGGCGCGCCTCACCATCACGCGCGAGGGCCGCGCGACCGTCGCCATCGCCGCCCACGAGATGGGCATGGGCACCGCCACGGCTCAGGCGCAAGTCGCGGCCGAACGGCTGGGACTGCCGCTCGAGCAGGTGCAGGTGCTCTACGGCGATACTCTGTTCCCGGGCGCCGTGTTGGCGGGAGGCTCGCAGCAGACAGCCGCAATCGGCGCGTCGATCATCGCCGCTCATCGGGCGCTGGTGAAGGAGCTGCTCAAACTCGCGGGCAACGACTTTCCCCTGGCCGGCCTCAGTCCCGACGCGGTCGGTGGTCTCGATGGCGGGCTTTGCGCTCTCGAAGATGAGTTCGCGTCGGGAGAGCTACGCCTCGATCCTCGGCCGCGCGCGGCGTGAGGAGGTGACGGTCGAGGCCGAGGCGCCGATGCCGCTCGAGCTGCAACATTGGTCCATGCACAGTCACGGCGCCCTGTTCTGCGAGCTTCGCGTGAACGTCGTCAGTGGCGAAGTGCGCGTTAGCCGTTTCCTTGGCTCGTTCGATTGCGGCCGCATCCTCAACGCAAAGACTGCGGCGAGCCAGTTCCGCGGCGGCATCATCATGGGGCTTGGCCTCGCGCTCATGGAAGAGGTCATGTTCGACGAGCGCAGCGGGCGGATCATGAATCCTTCGCTCGCCGAATATCACGTGCCGGTGCATCTGGACGTGCCCGAGATCGACGTGATCTGGACCGACGAACCGGACCCGCACGCTCCCGTAGGCGCACGCGGCGTCGGCGAGATTGGCATTACCGGCGTGGGCGCCGCGGTCGCCAACGCCGTATTCAACGCCACGGGAAAACGGGTGCGCGATCTGCCAATTACTTTGGACAAGGTGATGTAATTAGGCATCGCCAGCATCGGCCCATCGGTCCATGGTTTTTCGACAGGAGTGCAACGAGCCCATTACTGGGGAGCTCGGCTATCCGCAAAAACCAAACCAGAAAAGGTCTAGTCACTAGAGTCAAAAGTGATTTTGTTGACCACTCCGACTACGCCCGCGGCCATGGCCGCATCGGCTTCCGCGCGTGATTTTTCGTAGTCGCGCGCCACCCGTCCCGTTAGAATGACCCACCCGCGGGTGACGCTGACTTGCACGCGATCCCGCGGAACGGCCAAGTCCCAATGAAGCGCTGTCATGACAGCGAGCTTGATGCGCTCGTCGCTCCGCCCTTGCCAATTGTGCTTGTCGTCCGCTCCGAACTGGAATTGCGAGGCGAGGCGCGCGGCGTCGTCAGCCGGAACGCTGCCCCCACTAACACGTTCGAAAAACTCTTCCCCAAGCGTCGATTCCAACTGAAGCCTCCTTGTCGCCCCCGGTCGGGAGCATCTGCCGCTGCTCAAAACGCGGGCATGGACGCTTTGGTTCCGTCAAAGCGCGCCCCGGGGGCGATGGTCATGACGAGGCAATGACCATATCGAGGATGAGGCAAAAGGAACCGGACGTACTTGCGGGAGTTGATGGCGTCGGGATAGCGGCTCACAAAGGCCGCGAGGGGCAGATAGAATGCAGATCAGTGAAGGCAAGCCATATCCGCTTGGCGCCACGGCGGATGAGAAGGGCGTGAACTTTGCTGTCTTTTCAGCGAATGCGACGCGGATCGAAGTCTGTTTCTTCGACACTGGGGGACGCCGCGAGACTGGCCGCTTCGAGCTTCCAGAGCGAACCGACGAGGTATTTCACGGCCACGTGACGGAGGTCGGGCCCGCGACGCTTTATGGCTTTCGCGTTCACGGACCCTACGAGCCGGAGGCCGGCCACCGGTTCAACCCCAACAAACTGCTGCTTGACCCTTACGCACGCGCGCATTCGGGAAAGCTGACGTGGAATCCCGCAGTTTTCGGATACACGATCGGAGCGAAGGGAGATGACCTGACCTTTGATAAGCGCGACAGCGCCCAATTCGTCCCGAAATCCGTCATCGTCGATCCAAACTTTGATTGGCACGGCGAATATCGGCGCCGAACCATCCCTTGGGAGGCCACCATCGTCTATGAGACCCATGTCAAAGGCTTCACCAAACTTCATCCGGAGGTCGACGAGAAATTCAGAGGCTTCTACGCGGGACTGGGCGCGAAACCCGTCGTGGACTACATCAAGTCGCTCGGCGTTACGAGCGTCGAGCTCATGCCCATTCACACCTTTGTCGACGACGATTACCTTCTCGAAAAGGGCCTAAAGAATTACTGGGGCTACAGCTCGATCGGCTTTTTCGCGCCGGACCCTCGCTACGCTTCGGACGTGCCCAACTCCCTGCGTGAATTCAAGGAGATGATTGCGCGCCTCCACGACGGCGGGCTCGAGGTGATCCTCGACGTCGTTTACAATCACACGGCGGAAGGAAACGAGCGCGGTCCGACGCTCTCGTTCAAAGGGATCGACAACAAATCTTACTATCGGCTGATGCCGGACGAACCGCGTTTCTACATCAATGACACAGGCACCGGGAACACGGTCAACCTCAGCCACCCGCGTGTCATTCAGATGGTCGCCGACAGTTTGCGTTATTGGGTGACGGAAACGCGGGTCGACGGCTTTCGCTTCGATTTGGGGACGATCCTTGCGCGCGAACCTGACGGTTTCAACACCGAAAGCGGATTTTTGAAGGTCGTAGGCCAGGATCCAGTGCTCGCCGATGTCAAACTGATCGCCGAGCCGTGGGACCTTGGCCCGGGCGGATACCAGGTTGGCGGCTTTCCCCCTGGCTGGGCGGAATGGAATGACAGCTTTCGCGACGATGTGCGAGACTTCTGGCGCGGCCACGCCACGGCGAAGCAATTGGCGCCCCGGCTTTGCGCTTCGCCCGACAAGTTCAACTTTCGCGGCCGAAAGCCCTGGGCGAGCGTGAACTTCATCGCCGCCCACGATGGGTTCACGCTTAACGACCTCGTTTCCTACAACGACAAGCACAACGAGGCGAACGGCGAGGACAACCACGACGGACATTCTGACAACCGCTCATGGAACTGCGGCGCCGAGGGCCCTACTGACGACAAAGAGATTCAAACGTTACGATGGCGTCAGCTTCGCAATCTGCTCGCAACGCTGATTTTATCGCAAGGCACCCCGATGGTCTGCGCGGGCGACGAGTTCGGTCGCACGCAGAACGGCAACAACAATGCGTATTGTCAGGACAACGAGACGAGCTGGCTCCATTGGGACATGGACGAGGACCGTCTGTCCCTTGTGAACTTCTTCCGGCGTTTGACGGCTGCCTTTCATCTCTATCCGGTGCTCCGGCGTTTGCGCTTTTTGACTGGCGAAATGAATCAAGATCTCGGGGTGAAAGACGTCTCCTGGATTGACGCGAATGGATCGGAGATGACGGACGAGGCGTGGGACAATGGCGCGCGCTGCTTCGGCATGCTGTTGGATGGCCGCGGGCAGGCGACGGGCATAAAGAAGCGAGGGGCTGACGCAACTCTGCTCATCGTGTTCAACGCGCATCATGAGACCGTCGAGTTCACCTTGCCGCCCTGTTACGAAGCGGACGGATGGAAACGCCTCTTCGACACGACGGACCCGCAGCTGGACGCAAGCCAGCTCGACATTGGCGCCGTCTACGAAGCGACGGCGCGCTCCATGCTCCTGTTCGAGCGCATTCCGGAGAGGACGGACCGCCAATCGCTGAAGTGATGCGCGGCCGCCGCGCTAGCGCGCCACCAATACGGCAAAAGGCAGCGGGTCCATCCACTCATTGAGGGGAGCCTTGACGCGTGCGTCCTGGCCGCGAAACACGTCGAACCAGCGAGCCTCCGGCAATTGCGCCCAAGCGCTCCATTCGGGCTCTGCGTCGCGATGGGCAGGGTAGCGCGCGAAGAGAACAGCGAGCTTTCGGTCTGCCGCAGAGCGAACATAGCCGAAGGCCCAATCCGAGCGATCACCTTCAATGACAATCGGCTGATAGTCGCCGCTGGCGAAGAGCTCCGGCTCCTCACGCCACAGGCTGAGCAGGAGGGCGGTGGTCGCCAGTTTCGCCCGACCGTCCCGCCATTCGTCCATCAGCGTCTTGAACAGCGCCAAACGCTGGTCCGGAGCTTCGAGACGGGCGACGAGGTCCGCGAGCGCCGCCTCACGAACCGCGAAATCGACCGGCCGTCGATTGTCAGGATCGACAAGATTGAAGTCCCACAGCTCGCAGCCTTGATAGATGTCCGGCACGCCGGGCGCCGTGAGCTTGCCGACGGTTTGAATGAGGCTGTTCTCGATCCCAAGGCGCGCCACCCGCCGCGCGAAGGGCAGGAAATTGGAAAGGAAGGTCTCGGACTTCAGCGCTTCGTTCGCGAATGCCTGCGTCGCCTGCTCATAGTCAGCGTCGGGCGCGGCCCAGCTCGAACGGCGCTTGGCCTCGCGCAAGGATTTCTCGATCGCCGCGTGGATGCGTTCGCCATAGGCCTCGCGTTGCGCCTCGCTCGGCGCGCCCAGCATGTCGATGGGCCACGAGCCCACGAACATTTGGTAGAGCATGTAGACGTCGTCGCGATCGGGCGCGGCGGTGCGCTCGACGTCGCCCTGCCTCGCTCGCAAGATGCGGGTCCAGGTCTCGACCTGCCGGCGCCATTCCTCGGGCATTTCTGAGAGAACAGCGAGCCTCGCGCGATTGTCTTCGCCGCGCTTCGTGTCGTGCGTCGCGCTCGCCAGCATGGCGCGCGGCCAGTTCTGGGCGCGCGCGGCGTTCGCCTTGTGAAAGAGGGCAGGGGCTAGGCCGAACCGCTCGGGCGCCCCGCCGACTTCGTTGAGCGCGACGAAACGATTGTAGCGATAGAAGGCGGTGTCCTCGACCCCTTTGGCCATGACCGGACCCGAGAACTGCTGCACCCTCATCGCGAAGCGGAGCGCCGCGGTGTGGCTGAGCTCCTGGGTCGGCGGTTGTTCCGTTTCCGCCATCAACATGTTCTGCAGGAAATCGAACGCGGAGGGATGAACATCCGGATCGGAACGCCGGGCGCGCGTCATCGCCCAAGCGATGTCGCGCCGGTCCGCGTCGGCCGGCATCCCGGCAAAGTCGAGATAGGTCCGATAGACCGGAAAGTTGGCGACGACTTGTCTGATCGCGCGCTGGAGCAGCGCGCGCGTCAGATCGGCTGTCATCGGACTTTCGCCGGCCAATTGCGCGGCTCGGCGACCGAGCGCATTGAGCTCGCTCGCCATTTCATTTTCCATGATCCGGAGCTTGCCGTCGCGGGCAACGGTCGCGAAGTCTTGGTCTTCTCCGGCAAGCTCATAATAAGCCTGCGTAAAGGCAGCCTCGCTCCCAGGATCCACCAGCACCCCAAGCGCGAGGTTGGTGTAGTCGTAGCCGGTTGTGCCCTCGACGGGCCAGTCGGCCCGCAGCGCCTCGTGGTGCGCCAGGATCTTCTCGACGACCAGATAAAACGGCCGCTTAGCGCCTGCCCGCAGCGCCTCGAGATAGGCCTTCGGATCGAACAGCCCGTCGATATGATCGATCCTGAGGCCGTCGATTTCACCGCTTTCGAGCATGTGGAAGATGCGGGCGTGGACGTGGTCGAAGACCGGAGCCGCCTCGATGCGCAAACCGGCAAGGTCATTGATGTTGAAGAAGCGGCGGTAGTTGATCTCGTCCTCAGCCACGCGAAAAAAGGCGACGCGCCAGAACTGGTCGCGGATGAGCCGATCAAGCTCACGCCAGTCGCTGTTGAACTCCTCAACCCGGGCTTCGATCGCCGTGCGGACGCCTTCATCTTTGTTAGCGAGCGCAACGAGCTCGCTCTTCAGCGCGCGCGCTCGCTCCGCCACCTGGGGGCGCCACTGGGGCAAGTCGAGAAAAAGGTCGGCCATTCGGTCCAGCGCCGGGTGCTGATGCCCGAAGATAAGCGGGAAGGTGAGCGGGTGGACCGGGAGCTTGTGAGAGTCATAGGCCCAGACCGCGAAACTTCCATCCTCTTCGAAACGGAGCTTGAGTTTTCCCGACCTCAGCTCTTCGCCGTATTGCGCGCCAAGCACAGGCGCGAGCAGCTTGCCGTCTTGAGCCGACCAATCGATGTCGAACCAGCCGGCATATTGGGAGTAGGGCCCCCACTCCAAGACATCGAGCCACAGCGGATTGTCAGCGCCCCAGACGCCCACGTGATTGGGCACAATGTCCAGGATTCGCCCGAGCCCGTGATCGCGGAAGGCGTCGATCATCGAGGCGAAATCATTTTCCGTCCCGAGTTCCGGATTCAACTGGTTATGATCGGTGACGTCATAACCGTGCACGCTGCCGGGACGCGCCTTGAAGATCGGGGAAAGGTAGACGTGACTAACGCCGAGCTGCGCGAGGTAAGGCGCGACGGACGCCGCGTCACGGAAACCAAAGCCGGCATGCAGCTGCAGACGATAGGTAGCGCGGGGAGCGTTCATTCCGGATCAAGTCCCCACCGCACGGTCCAAGGTCCGAAAGTGGCGCCGGTTTCACCGCAAAGCCACAATTGACGTGCGTCGCTCTTGGGAAGCTCGGCGGGACTGGATGAGAGATTGGCGTCAAGGACAAGCCGACGCTCGCCCGCCCGCCAGATGACGCGCACCGCCTGATCACCCACCACTTGCGCCTTGCCCCCATGTCGAATGGAAGGGAGCAGGGGCCGGATGTGATCGCGGCGCGCCTTCAAGAGATCGCGGTAATGGGCGAGATGTGTCGCGTCGATCCGGTTCCAATCAAGCTTGGATGCGAGGAAGGTCGACTCCGCCAAAGGATCGGGAATCTTCGCCACCAGCTCCGGATCGGCAAACTCGGGGAAGCGCGAGAATTCTTCGCGCCGTCCTTTTCTCACCGCCTCCGCCAGCTCACCGGTAAAGTCGCAGAAAAAGGGGAACGGCGACGTCGCGCCCCATTCCTCGCCCATGAACAACATCGGGATCTGAGGCGCGAGGAGGTAGAGGGTGGCAAGCGCACGCACCGCTTCCGGTGAAGCCAACATGTTCAGCCGTTCGCCGAACGCGCGATTGCCGATCTGGTCGTGGTTCTGGATGAAAGACACGAAGGCGTCCGGCGGCAATTCGGCGCTGGGGCCACCACGCGGCGCGTTCCGATACGGCATCATTTGGCCTTGATAGGCGAAGCCTTCGGCGAGGGTTTTCCCGAGCAGCTCCGTTGAGCCGTAAGCGGCGTAATAGCCGCTGCTCTCATGCGTGGCGGCGACGTGCAGCACATGATGAATATCGTCGTTCCATTGCGCGGTGTAGAAGTCGGGCTTGCGGCCGTGGTGCGTTAGGCGGCGCGGATCGTTGCTCTCGTTTTCCAATAGCAGATGGATGGGTCGCGAGAAGCGCGCGCGAAGTCGCGTGACGAGTTCGTCGAGCAGATCCGGTCGCGAATCATCCTTGATCGCGTGGACGGCGTCGAAGCGCAGCCCGTCGAGATGGAACTCCTCGAGCCAATATTCGGCATTCTCGATGAAGAAGTCGCGCACGGGACGGGAGTTCAGTCCGTCGAACTGGATCGCATCGCCCCACGGGGTCTTGTGCCGACTGGTGAAGAAATCGGGCGCATACAGCGAAAGGAAGTTCCCTTCCGGCCCAAAGTGGCTGTAGACGACGTCAAGCAGCACCGCGATCCCGCGCGCATGCGCAGCTTCGACAAAAGCCTTGAAGTCTTCCGGTCGTCCGTAGCTTGCGTCCGGAGCATAAAGAAAGGCTCCGTCATAACCCCAGTTCCAGCGGCCCTTGAAGTCGGCGACCGGCATGATTTCGACGCCAGTCACCCCAAGGTCCGCGAGGTGATCCAACTTAAGAGCTGCTCCCGCAAACGTGCCGTGCGGCGAAAAAGCGCCGACATGGAGTTCGTAAAGCACCATGTCGTCCCACTCGCGGCCTTCCCAGGTTTCCCTCCAGCGATATGCGCCTGGATCTATTGCTTCACTTGGACCGTTGACGTCGTTTGGCTGAAAGCGCGATGCGGGATCTGGCACGCGTTGCCCGCTCGAGAGCGCAAACACATAAAGTGCGCCTCGAGGCAGGTCGTTGACCAAGATATCGTGAAAGCCATCTTTGTCGCGCGCCATTGCGACGGGGCCGCGCCCGTCGATTATGAGCGCAATCCGTTCTTCCTTCGGCGCCCAAAGACGAAAGCGGACCCCGCCTTCCTCGAAAGACGGGCCGTGCGTCCACTTCAACACGCCGTCCTTCATCCCCGCCAGCCCGCCAGGTTTCGAACCCAAACGTAAACGAGTCCCGGCGTCGCCGGTTCCATTGCATTCTCAGGCGCCGGTCAGCTTCAACGTTAAGGGGATTCGCGCGACTTGAATGGCAAAGCTCAGCTCTACCACCCCTCTCGTCCGCGCATTTTCGTCCTGTTCTCCGTCCGTGTCGTGTATGCTGGCGATCGAGGACTGCCCTGCTGGCGCTTCAGCGACCGAACAGCATTTCGCCAGCGCGGCTTAGGAAAAGCGAGGTTTTGGATAAGATTGTGCTCACCAAAAAGGGGAAGTATGGCCTCAAGGCCATGGTCCATCTGGCCGGAGTGGCGCCTGACAAGCTCGCTCAGGTCGCGGACATAGCCAGAACCAATTCGATTTCGAAAAAGTTCCTCGATCACATCCTGACCGATCTGCGCCATGCCGGTCTCGTCTACTCCAAAAAAGGCAAAGGCGGCGGATACGCGCTTGCGCGCCCGGCCCATGAGATACGGGTCGGCGCGATCGTGCGCGCTCTCGATGGTCCCCTGGCCCCGATTCCGTGCGCTTCGGTCACCGCATTTCGACCCTGTGGGGATTGTGGCGACCTCAAATCGTGCTCAGTCCGCCTGATCATGGTGGAAGCGCGCAACGCCATCGCAGACGTGCTCGATCAGTGCACCCTGGCCGAAATGCGCGCGCGCTCGTCCGCTGATGATCGGGCTCTGATGTACCACATATAGGCGGAGGACACGTCGGCTCGCCGGCCCCCAAGCTTTGCCTCGCCCGAGGTTGTCGAGCTGATAGTGACTGATGCCAAGCGTCGACCCCCCGACGCGCCGCCGGAAAATTTAATCTCCGGACGTGGAACAAAGCCGGCTCCCGCAAGTTCTCAGCTTCTGCAACCTCACTTCGGGTTAAATGATCTGCGCGCGGCAGAGCTTAGTGCTCACGATCGACAATTCTCCCGAGGCGCTCTTGCGGGATCTCCTCCGCCGACAGAGAATGGCGGGCTTGCAATTGGCGCGATTACTTGTGAACTAAATCCCTGGCGCCATTTGAACGTCTGATGACGAGGAGGAACGACATGTCGATCTCGGACGCCATTGCGCCACACATCCCCCTGTTGCGTCGATTTGCGCGCGCGCTGTGCGGAACGCAGGCGGCTGGCGACGCCTATGTCGCCGCCACGCTCGAGGCGATCTTGGCGGACCCGGATTGTTTCGACGCGAAACTCGATCCTAAAGTCGCCATGTACAAGCTGTTTCTGCGCGGCTGGCGCAATGTGCCCCTCAACAATCATGTCGATCTCCCGGCCTTTGGCGACGAGGGCGGCGCGAGCAGGAATCTCGCCGCGATTTCTCTTGAGCCGCGCATCGCGTTTCTCTTGAGCGCCGTTGAGTTTTTCAGCCCTACGGAAATCGCGCAAACCCTTGATTGCTCACAAGATAAGGTCACTGAGCTTATTGAGCGCGCGGGACTCGAAATTTCCGAACAAATTCGCACCACGGTGTTGATTATCGAGGACGAACCGCTGATCGCCCTCGACATACAGACGCTCGTCGAGCAGTTGGGCCATGACGTCACGACGATCGCTCGGACTCATACCGAGGCCGTGCGCGCGGCTCTCAAAGGCCGTCCAGGGCTCATTCTGGCCGACATTCAGCTTGCGGATGGCAGCTCAGGCCTCGATGCGGTTAACGAGATTTTGGGAACCCAGGAAGTCCCTGTTATCTTCATAACCGCCTTTCCCGAGCGCTTTCTCACGGGGCATGCGCCGGAGCCGGCGTTCCTGATTACCAAGCCCTTCAGCGCAGATTCGGTCAAGGCGGTGATCAGCCAAGCCTTATTCTTCGATCGGAAGTCGCAAAGAACTGTGGCGGACGCAGCGGCTGGCTGACGCAAGCTCCGCTGGCGCTCGACGCTTTACGGCTTCAGGGCCGCTCGACCAAGCGCCAAATAAAGCCGCCCGAACGGAACCTTAGGCCGAGCCGTACGTTTCGCGAGGAGAAGGCGACTGAACGAGGAAACGCCATGCCGTATTACGAATTCTGCCTGATCGGCGGAGATGGGTCGCCGCTGTTGCGCGAGCGTCATCCGGCGGCCGATCTCGACACCGTTTGGGGGCGGGTCTTCCGTATGGCGGAGCTCGAGAGCAAGCGAGGAAAGCAGATCCATGTCTTGGATGACCAGGGGAGGATCGTCATCGGCATTGGAGCAATCGCTGCTTCGCTGTCCGCTCAGCGAGCTCGCGCGGCTGAGGGTTGCTCCGACGACAAAGGACGCCACGCCCGCCGCGCCTTATGATTGCTTTGTTGACGGCCGAGGCCGCCAAACATCGGGCGACGAAGGGCGACTATACCTGCTGGCCGGGCAGGGTGGGGAGGAAAAGGCCTCCGGATGAAAGGAGGCGTTTACCAATCCGAAGGATTTGGCTGACAGGACGAGCGCCATGGCCAAGTCCCGGTCGTTGAGTTGGCGTCTGGGTGTGTCGACGCTGGTCATCGTTCTGCCGCTCGCCGTCTTCGCGCTGATCATGGTTGGATGGATCGCCCGTAACGAACGTGAAGCAGAGCAGAACCGATTGATCGGCGACGCTTACGCGTTTGCCGATACGGTCGGGCGCCAGCTCAATGCGTATTTCCTGCTGTCAGCGGCGCTGTCCCATTCGCGGCTCCTGCAGCATGGCGATTTGACGGGCTTCGCGCGGCAAGCCCGGGATACGCTGGCGGAAGCGCCTGGCGTGAAGGTGATCGTCTCGACCCCGGACGGCGATCCTGTGTTGAGCATTCCGCCGGCGCCCTTGGACTCGCCCTTGCTGCGCGATCGTGCGGCTCTCGTTCGGCGGGCGATCGAATCGGGCTCCGCTTTTCTGTCCGACGTCAACGCTGACCCTGCTTTGCCCGAAGCGACCGCTTCAATCGAAACTCCGGTCTTTCTCGATGGCAGGCCGGTCTACGAAATTGGGATGCTTCTTTCTTTGAAACAATTCCGCGATTTAATGCAGCGTCAAAACTTTCCGTCAAACTGGCTGTCGGGAATCGTCGATCGCAAGGGCGCCTTTGTTGCGCGGATTCCGAGCGAACCCGGCGCGCCAGGGACGTTGGCGAGCGCGGAGTTTCGTGATGCTACGCGAAGCTTGCCTGAATCGACCGTAACTCACAATTCGATAGGCGGACAAACGGTCGTCTCCGCCTATGCGCCGGTAGAGGGCGGTTGGACTGTCGGCGTCGCCGCCGACGCACGCGGCCTTGGGATTGGTCCCAGTGCGTTTCTGCTCACCTCGCTCCTGGCGGCGCTTGCGATGCTGGGTAGTCTGCTGCTGTCCTATCTGAACGGTCGCGCGCTCACACGACGCGTGCGAGACTTGGAATCGAAGACGAAGAATGTGCTGACCGGCACGCCGATCGCCGCGACCTCCACCGGCGTTCGCGAGTTCGATGGCCTTTCCGACGCTCTCGCTAAGACCTCCGAACTGTTGGCGTTGCGAACCGAACAACATCGCCACACCGAGCAGGAACTGCGAAGCCGCGAAGAGCATTTCCGGCTTCTGGCCGACAGTCTGCCTCAACTAGTTTGGACGGCGGGACCCGATGGCCGCATCGAATACACCAATGCGCTTCGCGAGAGGTACGGAGCGATCGGCCGGACGGATTGGGAAGGGATCATCCATCCCGATGATCGGCGCGGGACGGCGGAAGCGTGGCTTCGCGCCAGGGAAGCTGCCGTGCCCTATGAAATGGAGCATCGGCTGTTTGCGGCTGGCAGAGGATACGCGTGGCATCTCAGCCGCGCCTCGCCGCTGCTTGATGGGCAAGGTAAAGTCGTGAGGTGGTATGGCACGACCACCGACATCGACGATCAAAAGCATCGCGAGGCGAACGTCCGGGACCTCATGGCTGAGGTCAATCATCGTTCACGCAATCTGCTCGCGGTCGCGCAGGCGATCGCGCGCTCTGGCGTGGCGAACGCGAAAACGGTCCACGAGTTTCAGGAGAGATATTCGGAACGGTTGCTCGGACTGGCCGCTAGTCAAGATCTACTGACCGATCGGGATTGGCGCGGCGTGCCGCTCGAGGCGCTGGTGCGGGCGCAAACGGCTCGTTGTGGGGAAAAGCGCCTTGCGACCGAAGGGCCCGAGGTCCTGCTGAGCCCCAACGCGACTCAAACGCTCGGCCTTGCTTTGCGCGAGCTGTGCGACAACGCGCTCAAACATGGCGCCTTCTCGAACGCCGTCGGCGAAATCTCGCTCCTTTGGCGGATCGATAACGGCGAGGGCGACCCCAAGCTGGAGATGATATGGCGTGAACGCGGCGGACCTCGCATGAATTCGGCGCCAACCTCCGGGTTCGGCAAAGTCGTTATCGAGCGTCTGACCGCCGCGGGTCTCAACGCCTCTTCGATATTGAGTTTCGAACCCGATGGAGTCATATGGCGGCTGATCGCCCCGCTGAAGGACATCGCGAAAGCCGGGACGACCGATCCGCTATCCTCGGAGCAGTCGGGCAAAGTTACGTCGGACTGACCGGATCGCCTCCGCGGGCTCCTTCGTTTGTGCGGAGGCGGCTTCTCGGGTTGAATGGCGCGGGACGTCTTACGGGACGATGGGCCGGTTATGGCAAACAACGCGGCTCGGAGATTCGCCAATGCCGAACAAAACGTCGGGAAGACCGCGAAAGATGGCGACAAAGGCTATGTCGCCCAGTTCGGCGTCGCTCCGTGCAGAGGCCGAAAAGACGGACCGATATATCGCGGATCAATTGAAAGCGATCTACGACGCCGTAGTTGTCGAGCCCATCCCCGATCGGCTTCTGCAGTTGCTCGACCGTCTCGACAGCGACTCGGAACAATGAAGTTGCGCCTCTTAGGGGGCGAGCGGGGCGGTAACGATGAACTCGACGCCGGGACGGCGCTGGACGACGTCCAACGACGCGTTTAATTGTTCCGTGAGCGCCCGCACCATGCGGGCCCCTAGGCCCTTTCCCTTGCCAAATTCGAAGCCCTCGGGAAGTCCGCCCCCTTCGTCGCGAACAGCGATGAAAAAGCTGTCGACGCCTGTCGTCGCTACGTTGACCCATACACTGCCGGCGTCATGGCCTTGATATGCGTGCTTTGCGGCGTTCGACACCAGCTCGTTGACGATCAGCGCAGATGAAATCGCGCGATCGGTCGAGATGACAATCCCAGGCTGCGCTTGAACGTGAATTTCGCATTGAGCGAAGCTGGCGCTGAGGTCTTTGCAAATGCCTTCGATGTACCGTCCGACGTCGAAGCGCTCGACGTCCGCCGATTGATACAATTGCTCGTGCACTCTGGCGATGGCCCCGACGCGGAGCGTTGCGTCTTCAAGGTGCTGGGTGAATTCCGGATCATTTTCGCGCGCCTGCAAGCGCAGCATGCCGACGACCAGCGCAAGGCTATTTTTGACCCGATGGTTCATCTCCTTGACGAGAAACTGCTGGCGCTCCAGCGCCGCCTTCAGATTGCGCTCGTGCCGCTCGCGCTCGATCGCCATCCCCAGGATGTTGGCAGCGCCCTGCAGGAACGCTAGATCATGCTCGACGAACTCATCTTCAGATCGACTGTCGACCTCCAGCACGCCGAATGGTCGGCCATCTCCTTGCAGGATAACGTTCATGGCGCGGTGAATGCCGTGTCTCAGCAAAATCTCGGGCGTCCTGAACCGCTCTTCGTTTTGGAGATGGTTGGAGATCACCGGTCTGCCGGTTTTCAACGCGAATCCAGCTGGTGAAGCGAGATCTGCGCCGATGCTGACGACGCCGACGACGCCCGGCTCCCAACCAACGCCCGCCCTGACGAGAAGGCGGTTTTCACTGGGAATGTATTCGAGCACCTTACAAAACTCGGTGCGAAGGCCCTCCGCAGTCAGCCGCGCCGTATCCTCGAGAAGCTGATCGAACCCGGGTCCCTGCAAAGCGCCGACGCCGAGCTCGGCCAGGATTTCCTGCTGACGCACGCGGTGATGAAGGGCGTGCAGAATCGGATCTGGCGCTCCGGTTGTGGATTTGGATTCGATGACGGGTGGGACCGGCCTATCGGAGGACGGCATCGGATCGGCTATGCGGCAAGCTACGCCTCCGGGTACGTTTTGGTTCTTGCCCGCCAATCTATGCCGCGCCGCACGACCGCGCCAGCCCCGCCGCTTGAGCGGCGCATTGTCTCCGCCCGAACTTGCGTTCGCGTCCGCCGGCGGGGCCTGGCTTGAGCATTCCGACCTCAGTCCGCCGGCGGTGGAACTGCGGCAATGTCGGCGGCGGCTCCAACGACCGCGTGTGGAACAGAATGGCCAGCACGTCATTGATGAGTTGACGGAAGGAGGCCACAATGGACTGGAACCGGGTAGAAGGAAATTGGAAGCAAATGAAAGGCGCCGTGAAGCAGCAGTGGGGAAAACTAACCGACGACGACCTCACCCAGATCAACGGCAGTCAGGAAAAGCTCGAGGGGATAATTCAGGAGCGATATGGAATCGCCAGGGATGAAACCCGCAAGCAAATCAACTCCTGGTATCAAAACCAGGGCTGGTGATAAGGGTCGCGGTCAAGGGCCCCGGCGGTTAGTTGCGTCGGCCTAAGCCTCGAGGCGCGATCGAGGGACGGACAGCCGTATCGAAAGTCCACCAGGGCGCCAGTCGCGGACGATTTCGCCGCCGAGTTGATCGGAAACCGCGATCCGCGACAGCACGTCGCCGAATCCCAAGCCGCCATTCGGCGCAGTGACCGGCGGACCGCCATGCTCACTCCAGCGGACTACGATCGCGTCGCCTTCCTCGGCGAAGACAACCTTTACCGATCCCGTGGCGGTAGAGAGGGCGCCATATTTGGCCGCGTTGGTCGCGAATTCATGCAGCAGCAGAGCGAGGCTGGTGACGGCGGAACCGGAAACGCCAGCGTCAATTCCCGAGACCGCGATGCGCGGGTCCTCGGGTTCATCAAAGGGAGCGATGATGGTGCGGACGAGCGACTGCAGCGTCGTCGGCTGGTGCGCGGCGTCACCGAAGCCGTCCGAGAATGTGAGAGCGTGGGCTCGCGCCAGCGCGAAGAGCCGCGCGCGTGTCGCTTCCGCAAGCTCGTGCGGGGATTTCGCCAAGCGGGCGCTCAAGCCCACGATGCTGCCGGAGAGGGCGAAAAGGTTCTTGACCCGGTGACTCATTTCTCTCAGCAGCAAGCGCTGCTGCTCTCGGGCCTTCTTCAGCTCCGTTATGTCGCGCGCGATTTTTGACGCGCCGACAATCTTCCCGCGTGAGTTCCGGATCGGCGAAACGGTTAGCGAGATGTCGACCAAGCCCCCATCCTTGCGCTGCCGGATAGTTTCGAAATGCTCG
Organism: uncultured Alphaproteobacteria bacterium; assembly: GCA_963775405.1. Taxonomy (GTDB): domain Bacteria; phylum Pseudomonadota; class Alphaproteobacteria; order Rhizobiales; family Beijerinckiaceae; genus Roseiarcus. The sequence goes on along the minus strand of CAVZJI010000014.1, from coordinate 209,647 downwards.
ATTCGCTCGCCACGATGAATCTTCTCAAGGATCATGCGCTCCTCATCGAGACGATCGAGCGGGATGACAATCGTCACTGGCCTGCCGACCGCCTCTTCGGAGGTAAAGCCGAAAAGCCGTTGCGCGCCTCGATTCCAGCTGAGGATCAGGCCATTGAGATCCTTCGACAGGATGGCGTCGTCGGACAACTCAATAATGGCTTGGTAATGTTGGGCCGCGAGATTGTCGCGACCTCGAGCGGGACGTGGCTGCGACGCACGCACCGGCGCCCGCTTCCTTGGCGGCTGATCCGCACCTTTCAACGCCATGGCCTCAAAAGCAAAGCTAAACCCGGTCCGAGATACCAAGCCCATTGGTGGTCAATTAAGCCGGGCGGATCGTTACACCCTTTGGGGTGCGGCGTCTCGGGGGTTGAGGAACAGGAATATCATCGGCGAAATTTCCTTCTGAGCGGACCCGCGCCACCGAGGGCTAACTCGCCCGCGCGCCCCGAACGCGTGGGATGGCCCGCGTGTCGCCCACCGGTTCGCCGGGAGGCTCGCCTTCGATGCGCTTGCGCTCAAGGGGGTCGGAGTCGAGGAGAGTTTCGGCCGCCAGCCAATGGCGCTCAGCCGCGCCTTCGGGGCAGCCTTCCTCGACCCACAGGAAGTAGGCGATCTCGCGGATGCGATCGTTGCGATCAGTTGTGGTTTCCGCTTCGGCTGGGGTTGGCCGCGCGGGCGGCGTTTCGGTTGTGGTTGGGGGCCGCCTTTTGGTCGCTGCCAATGAGGACATGAGGACCTCCCTTGAAAGATATCGCCAAGTCAACTCGATCTGACGTGCCGAGTTCCAATAAGCCGGAAATATAGCCCGTGCTCCGGGATTACTGGTTGCGTGGCGCAGCGGTGTCAGGTTTTTTGCTCCGGCTTTGGCCGGCCGAGCGTAATGAAGAACGGACGCCCGGCGATCGCGCCGCCGAGCGACGGCGTGATTCGAAACGGCAGGCATGCCTCGACTGCGCGCTCGGCGTCGTCGACGAAGGCTTGTCGCGACTCCTTGTCGCCCTCGAGATGGGAGAAGGTAATGCGCGGCTTGCCGAAGATCGACCCGTCACGCTTCATCATCAGCATGATCGTCAGCCGCGAGCCGGCCGGCCCGAGCGCCTTCCCAGCCATGCAGGCGCCGAATTGGTGTTGGAGGTCCACGAGCGTGTTGGCGGGCGCCGCATCCTGCGCGAGCGCCGTATCCTGGGCAAACGCGGGGCCGAAGACGCAAGCCAACGCTGCAGCCAACGCGATCATCGCCTGGGCGCCCCTCGTTGAGCATCGCTTCGACATAGGAATGGGCTGTTTGCGGCCTAAGCGCCATGTTCGGTCTGAAACCGTCAAAGATCAATGCGCAGACGTTGAAGCCGGCGTATTGTCAGCGAGGGCGCAGAGCGGGAGGGACGGCGTGGCGGATCGACTTGCGAACCGCCGGCGCGCCTATGCGGCCGAGGTTACTCGAAGCGCCGGCGTCAACGACCCGAGAATCGAAGCGGCCTTCGCTGCTGTTCCGCGTGAGGACTTCGCCGGTCCGCCGCCATGGCGCATCGGCGCCGGCGGCCTCTTTGGCCTGACCTCCGCCGACGACCCGGCCCGCCTCTATGAAGATGTTCTTGTCGCGATCGACGCCAAGCGCGGCATCAACAATGGCCAGCCGTCGCTGCATGCGCAGGCGATTGACGCGCTCGGCCCCAAGCAGGGCGAGACAGTCGCGCAAATCGGCGCCGGGGCCGGGTATTACACTGCGATCCTCGCGAAGCTCGTCGGGGCCAAGGGCAGGGTGATCGCCTATGAGATCGAGCCGCACATCGCCGAGCGCGCCGCAGCCAATCTCGCTCGCTACCCTCAGGTCGAGTTGCGCGCCTGCTCCGGCGTCGACGACCTGCCCTTGGCCGACGCCATCTATGTCAGCGCCGCCGCCTCCCATCCGCTGCGCGCCTGGCTCGACGCGCTGAGACCTAACGGGAGGCTGGTCTTTCCGCTCCAGGCGACGGGCTCGAGCGGGGCCATGGCTCTGGTGAGGCGGCCCGAGCGCGGCGACGCCTGGCCGGCGCGCTTGTTCTGGGGCGTGGTGTTCATCCCCCTCGGAGGAGGGCAGGATCCGGAAATGGGCCGCAGGCTCGACGACGCGTTCCGCCGCGGCGGCCAGGCGGGCGTGCGCTCGCTGCGTTTTGGCGACGCGCCGAGCGAGACGGACTGGGTCCGGGGCGACGGCTGGGCGCTGTCGACAAAGGCCGCCGGGTAGGCCTCCAGCCGGCGGTCGCCGCGTGGACCCGGCCCACAGGGCCGGCGAATACAACTTAGGGGCGAGTTCCGTCCAAGCCAATCCAAGCCAATCCAAGCCAGACCAAATAAAACCAAACAAAATAGCTTGGTTTTATTTGGTTTTATTTGTCCGAATTCGGGACTTTTCAATGGGTTACGAGCGAAAAAATAAAAATAAGTCTCCGGGCCTCAACTCGCCCGGCCGGGTTGTCCGAAAATCGGCTCGAGCGAGCATTGTTTTCCTCCGCGCCAGACGGCCGGCCGGGCCCAGGCTCCGTTCGGTCAGTGGGAATATCTATAGCACACAGTTCATATTTCTGTCAATCAGAATGTGCACTTGGCTTTTATAGCGTTAGCGGTTGATCAGTCTCTTTGGACCGCGTCGATCTTTTGCCGTCATGGCCGGGCTTGATCCGACCATCCACGCGCCAGCCGTAAAAATAGGAACGTCGTCATCTCCGACAATCGTAATCATCTGAGATTATTCAGCTTTTCCAGCAACACGATCCGCGGCTTTTGCGGGTTTGGGCCGTGGATGGCCGCGACAATCGCGGCCATGACGCCGTGGCTAAGCCGTCGTTCGCGGACCGACGGCCGACGCTATAGGACCTCGGCTCTAGCGGTCGAGGGTGGCCGCGCCGTAGGATGGTGGGTTACGCTGCCGTCAACGCGCGAGGAGACTTCCGACGATAAGCCAAACAACCAAGGCCGGCGAAACCGAGGGCGAGCATTGCCCATGTTGAGAGTTCGGGGCTGGCGGGGAGACGGCGCCATCACCGGCGCCATTACCGACGCCATCACTGAATAGCAGAACTACATCCGGGTCGGATGTAACGGACGAAATGATTGGATCAACCATTGCGGAAGCGGTTAAGTCTTCGTTGGAAGGTGTTGATTTTAAGAAAAGACTTTCTGCATCGGTCTTAAACGTGACCAAATAGGGTGTATTCGTCGTGATCGTGAAATCTTGGTCGAGGATTGTTTCGTTCGAGGAGTCAGTCACAACTGTGCAATGGCCAATCGCTGAGGCAAGAGGGCCAGAACAATCGGGGCGATTGCGCGCATCGTCTTCGCCAATCTTCACGAGCACGCCAGATGCGCTGGTTATGGCAAACGAAGCGCCGGCGAGCAGGACATACTGCGTGTTCGCGCCCTGAAAAGACTCGGAGATCGTCGCGTCGACGTGGATTTTATACGAGTTCTGGCTACTCGCATTCCTGAGATTCACTGCTTCGAAAGAATAGCTAAGAGTTCCTGAGGCCTGAGCATCCCTCTCAGTCGTATTTGAATTCGTAACGGCCAAGGCAGAGAGGACCGGCGTGGTCCGCATTGTCAGAGTTGCTGAGGCGCCAGAGCCCGATAGATTGTAGCCTTGCGCCCTCGCGCCAAACTCTGTTTGCGTACTGTTGGTGATATCCGGCGCAACGGCGTGAATGAAGCCGCTGTATTCGGCTGGCGGGAGCCTAAGCAGAATCGTACTGGCGGACGTTGCTGAAATTCCTGCAGTTGTTGCAAGCGCCGCAGCGCACAATATGGTTTTCATGATTGTCGCTCCCTCAAACTCGTTATTTAATTGATGATCCGACGAATACTTTTTCTGAGCCTATAAACTCAATCAAACCGCAAGCGTGAGCTTATCCGGCCTACAGGCCGCTACAACGCAGTATAGTCCATTAGGTAAATCGAGCGCGCAATAGGTAGAACTACCCATGCCAGTCCGCGACTATGACCCACTTTGCGTTGCCTGTCGGGGAAGCGGGCCGACGCCCATCCCCGAACCCTCGACCGAGGCGATGACGCTTGCTGGCTTCGCCAGGTTCGGCTGGCTCGCGCGGAAGCGCAAGGCCTTGCCGGCCTGACGCGCACTCGTGCCGAGAGCAGCGTGGTCAGATAAATTTCGTCGCTTGTCGCGCCCGCGAAAGCGGGCGCCCGGTAAGGTTGCCCGGACCCTGATTGCGCTGGAAGCGGGAAGACAATGCCGTCGCCGCTCGCTGCGCCTGAGAGCCCCGTGGCTCTTATCTTCGGCCGGCGGCCGCCGGGTATTTCGCGCCTTGGCGCGAGCCGTTGCGATTGACTGTGACCGTGTTCCGCCGTCAATTGCCCTTACGCTGAGCCGGCCGGTCGTTCCGGCCAAGAGGGTGGGGCAGCCCAATGTTCAAGTCGTGAAGAAGGCGTTGCTGGCCGGGGCGTCGGCTCTTGCGATCTTGGCTGCTTCGGGCGCGGCGGAAGCCGATACGTTCAAAATACCCGGAACGTATTCGTTTCCCATCACGACCAGCGGCGAATATTCGATCGACGTTCTCGGCGCGAGTGGCGGACAATCTGTGCTTGCCGTTCCGGGAGGTGTCCCCGGAGGTCGAGGCGCCGAGGTTTTCGGTGACGTCAAACTCGGGTTGGGTGATGTCCTCACTCTTGTTGTCGGCGGGCATGGCGGAACCGGCCCGGTCGCCGGCGGCGGAGGCGGCGGCAGTTTCATCACTCTCGACAACAACGGCGGCTATCTTCTGGCCGCTGCTGGCGGCGGCGGAGGCGCTGCTTACGCGCAAGTCGGGCTCCCGGGCCTTGGGACAAATCATGCCGGAGCGGGAGCCGGGACCGGCGGCGGAGCGGGCGGAACGGGCGTAAACGTTGCGACGGGCGGCGCGGGAGGGAGTTTCGATCTTGGCTTCAACGGCGGCGGCGGAGGCGGATACGCGGCGCAGGGAGGGGAGGCGCGCGGGGAAGACGGAAGCGGCGGTTTCTCTGGCGGTGGCGGGAACGTCCCAAATTTCCCAAATGCTGGAAGTGGAAGCGGCTATCCTTCAGCGGGCGGTCCGATAGGCAGCGGCGGTAACGGCGGCCTTGGGGGCGGCGGCGGAGGCGGCGGCGGGGCCGCCGGTTCCCACTCCGGCGGCGGTGGCGGCGGGGGCGGTGGTTTCAGCGGCGGCGGAGGCGGGAGCGGAAAAAAAGCCACGCCAGGCGCGGGCTATGGCGGCTATGCGGGCGGCGGCGGGGGCTCGTATTTGAGCGGAATCGTGACCGACCCAGACTTGATCTCGGGAGTGAACGTCGGCGACGGCCGCATCATCATCACGCGCATCGATGGGACGACTCCTCCCGTCCCCGAGCCCTCGACCTGGGCGATGATGCTGACCGGTTTCGCTGGCCTCGGCTGGCTGGCGAGTCGGCGCAGCCGTAAGACCTCGCCCGCCTGACGCGGCTTCGCGCCCGCGTTGCCCGGGGCAACTTCATCGCACGTTGCTCAGGTTAGTGCGGCAGCCGCCAGAGCCTTACGTCTCCGCTTCGATCGGCGTGATCGTGGTCTGCGTCTCGAGTTTGACGAGCCGGAACTTACAGCGGGTGCGCAAGCTCCGCTTCCACCGGATGAGGCGACGGGCGCGCGCTTCGAGCGGAGTGATCGTTTCCCGGATCGTGTTCCAGTCGTCGACGTCGTCGTTCAGGCGTTGGACCGCATAGTTGAGCTGTTGGATTGTCTTGGTCATGTCTACAAGGATCGAGTTCACCGGATTGACGGCGCAGTTAGCCACAATGTTGACGGACGATAACCTCCACATTTGTGTTGATCCAGACGAGATTAGGACGCCTCATCAAAGGGCTGGGACCAAACACCTACGGAGCTTGCAAACTCGACGATTTGCTGCCAACCGCTGCGGTTGCGATCAATTCCGTTGTCCTACGCCTCAATCAGAACATGGCGACAGGCGACACCGGCTCGTTGCATACCGGCATCGCCATCGGCATGGGCTGGCCGAACACAGTGCAAATGTCAACAAGTTGCGACTTTGGGGTGGCCAATGCTGTGCGCGCCTATCATGGCGGGGGCAAGGTGGACTGGTTTGTGCCCTCCATAGATGAGTTCCATGCGATGTGTATCAAAAGACTGTTGTGAGCAGTCTTAGCAGCGCCTATTGGACTTCGTCGAAGTCGCCGCGAAGCAGTCGATGGGCGCTGATCGTGGGCACCGTCCATCCGGGCGAGTGTGGCTTCGACCAACCGGAATTCCGCCCCGAATTAAAGATCAGTTCCTTCAGGGTTCGGCCTGTCCGGGCTTTCTGATTAACAACTGGCGAAGCAATGCTGATGATCTAAGTAACACGGCGTCACTATGGTTATGAAATTACAGGATTCAGCAATCACGCGGCCTTAACCCGCCTTTCTTCTCTGCGATGTTCTCAGCTCAACGCGCGAAGAGGGCGGCCACGTGCGTACGGCTAAATCGTAAAGCTCACCCCGCAGCCGCACGAGGCGACCGCATTCGGGTTTTTGACCCTGAACGACTGGCCCATCAGGTCGTCGACGAAATCGAGCTCGGCGCCTTTCAGCATTTCAAGCGAAACCGGATCGACCAGCACTGTCACGCCGTCGCGCGTCACCGCAACGTCGTCCGCGGCCCGGCTCAGATCGACATCGAAAGAATATTGGAAGCCCGAGCAACCGCCGCCCTTGACCGAGATGCGCAAAGCCGCGCCGGCCTCGCCCTTGAGGATTATATTGAGCCGCCGCGCCGCGCTGGCGCTGATTGTGACGCCCTCAAGGGTAGGAGAGACAGCCTCGTTCATGACTTTGGCCTTTAATCGCTTGCGCCGGCGGGCCGGCGCCATCAAGATTCCCTAGCTTGCAAGATATGGACGCCGAGCAAAGAGCGCAATGTCAAGGCGATCGATGGGGGACAACAAGGGGCTCGCGGTTCGCGCACCTTATGCGGCCGACGCAGCGCGGGCGCCGGCGCCTTGTCGCGGAGCCGCCGTCGGCGACGCGGACCGAATTTCAGCGGGACCGCGACCGCATCGTTCATTCGACTGCCTTCCGCCGTCTCGCCCACAAGACCCAGGTGTTCGTCGATCACGAGAGCGACCATTTCCGCACCCGCCTCACCCACACCATTGAGGTCGCGCAGATCGCCCGCGCGCTCGCTCGCGCCTTGAGGCTCGACGACGATTTGGCGGAAGCGGTCGCGCTTGGCCACGATCTCGGCCATACGCCGTTCGGGCATACCGGCGAGGACGCGCTCGACGCCTGCATGGCCGAGCACGGCGGGTTCGACCACAACAGCCACGCTTTGCGCATCGTCACTGAGCTCGAGCGCCAGTACGCCACGTTCGACGGCCTCAATCTGACCCAGCCGACGCTGGCGGGGCTCATCAAGCACAACGGGCCGCTGCTCGAAGTCTCCGGCGCGCCAACCGAGCGCTACCGGGCGCGCGGCGTTCCCGCGGCGATTCTTCGCTACGATAATGTGCAACGTCTGGACCTGAGTCTCCATGCAAGCCTTGAGGCGCAAGCGGCTGCCATCGCTGACGATATCGCCTATGACGCCCACGACATCGACGATGGCTTGCGCGCCGGTCTGTTTTCGCTTGCCGAGCTTCGCGCGGCCGTTTCGTTTGTCGACGGGCTGATGAGAGAGGTCGACGCTCTTCATCCCGCGCTCGAGGAGACGCGGGCGATCCATGAGCTGACCCGCCGCCTCATCACCCGGTTCATTGAGGACGCGATCGGCGAGAGCGGCCGGCGAATCGCCGAATCGAAGGTCGATAGTCCAGAAGCGGTGGCCGCCGCTGGGCGAACTCTCGTTGGGCACACACCTGTCATCGAGGCGGCGGATCGCGACATCAAAACCTTCCTCTTTGCGCGCATGTACCAGCATCCCGACGTTAAAAGAGTTCGCGAACAGGCTGACGCGATCGTGCGGCGCCTGTTCACGGCCTATTTGGCCGACGCTTCCGCGATGCCGGCGGAGTGGGCCGCCAAGGCCGCCGGACAGGCCCGCGCGCGAGCGGTGGCGGATTATATTGCCGGCATGACCGATCGGTTCGCGATCGCCGAGCATGCCCGGCTTTTTGACGCCGCTTCCAACTTGCGATAGAGGCGCGCGGCCAAGCCCCATCATGGCCGGGCTTGTCCCGGCCATCCACGTGGTTCGGCGCTGCGGGAAGATCGCAAATTGCCGCGGCTTTCGTCGAAGCCGCACGTGGTCAAGGCGTTCCTTTGGCCGGGCTCGAAGCTGGAAGCGGTCTTTCGGCATCGCCGCGTGGATGGCCGGGACAAGCCCGGCGATGACGCTGACAACGGCCCTAGGAATTGAATTGGCTCTCCCCTCTCGGCAGGATCAATGAACCTTTTCGCCGACTTCCAGTCGCGCATCGCAAGCTTGCTCGAAAAACGGATCGCGGCGGGAGAATTGCCGCGCGATCTCGATCTTGGCCGCTTTGTCGTCGAGCCGCCGCGCGAGGCGGCCCATGGCGACCTCTCGACCAACGCGGCCATGGTCTATGCCCGGGAAGCCAAGCAGGCCGGCTCGAATCCGCGCGCTCTTGCAGAGGCCCTTGTCGCCGATCTCAGCCAAGAATCGGACGTGCAGAGCGCAGAAGCCGCGGGCCTTGGCTTTATCAATATCGTACTAAGGCCAGAGGTTTACGAAGAGGTCCTGAAGACGGTTCTTATCCGAGGCGAACGTTTCGGCGCCGGAGCGCCGAGCGCCGAAGGGCCGGTCAATGTCGAATTTGTGAGCGCCAATCCGACCGGCCCGATGCATGTCGGCCATGCGCGCGGCGCGGTGTTCGGCGACGCCCTCGCGAGTCTCTTGATATTTTCGGGCCGCGAGGCGACGCGCGAATATTATGTCAACGACGCGGGCGGCCAGGTCGATGTCCTGGCGCGCTCGGCCTTCCTGCGCTACCGGGAGGCGCTCGGCGAAGACATCGGGGCAATCCCTGAGGGGCTCTATCCGGGCGACTATCTCAAACCAGTTGGCGAGAGCCTTGCACGCGAGTATGGCGCGGCGCTCAAGGAGAAGCCCGAGCCGGAATGGCTGGCGGCGGTGCGCAAGCGCGCCATCGACGCGATGCTGGCGATGATCCGCGACGACCTCGCGGCGCTCAATATCACTCATGAGGTGTTCGCCTCCGAGCGCGCGCTGACCGGCGCCGATGGCGGCGAGGATCGCGTGCGCGAGGCGATCGAGTGGCTGCGGGCGAAGGGTCTCGTTTACCAAGGGCGTCTGCCGCCGCCCAAAGGCGCGCCGGCGGAAGATTGGGAGGATCGGGAGCAGACGCTCTTCCGCTCGACCGAATTCGGCGACGACGTCGACCGGCCCCTGGTCAAGTCCGACGGCGGATACACCTATTTCGCCAGCGATATCGCGTACCACAAGACCAAGATCGATCGGAATTTTCGCACCCTGGTTGACGTATGGGGCGCGGACCACGGCGGCTACGTCAAACGAATGCTGGCGGCGGTCGCGGCGCTCTCCGACGGCAACGCCAAACTCGAGGTGCGGCTCTGCCAGCTCGTGCGCCTCATGCGCGCCGGCGAACCCGTCAAGATGTCGAAGCGATCCGGCGACTTCGTGACGCTGCGTGAGGTTGTGGACGAGGTCGGCGCGGACGCTGTGCGGTTCATGATGCTGATGCGCAAGAACGATGCGCCCCTCGATTTCGACTTGGCTAAGGTGATCGAGCAAAGCCAGGACAATCCGGTGTTCTACGTCCAATACGCCCACGCTCGCGCCCGTAGCGTCTTGAGGCAGGGCAAGGCCGTCTTTGCGGACTTCGATCTGGGTCGCAAGGCGCTGGCTGAAGCCGATTTCTCGCTTTTGACCGACGAGGGTGAGCGCGAGTTGATGAGAACCTTCGGGCAATATCCGCGGGCTATCCGGCAGGCTGCCGAGGCGCATGAACCTCACCGGATTGCATTTTTCGCGCACGAGTTGGCGACGCGTTTTCACGCGCATTGGAACAGGGGCAAGGACGCGCCCCGTTTGCGGTTTGTTAACGAAAATGAACGAAATTTATCGTATTCGAGATTGGCTTTAGTCGCGGCCGTCGGCCTTGTTTTGGCCTCCGCATTGTCAATTTTGGGCGTTAGCGCCCCCGAGGAGATGCGGTAGCGGATTTGTTATCTTGGGCGGTCTTGACTCCGGCCTTAAGGATGACCCGCGACGAGTGAGGGCAATATGGGTGCTTCCGGGTCACGTGCGGGGGACGAAATCAATCTTGACGAATTCGAGCGGCGCCTGCGCGCCGCGGGCGCGCAGCAGGCGGGCCCCGAAGATCCGCTTGCGGAGCTTTCGCGTCTGGTCGAATTCTCGCACATGGGGATCGCAAACGGCGAGGCGCCGGCGCGTCGCGTCAGCGAGCCCGCAATGGCGCCCACGAAGCCTCTGAGCTCCGCCGAAACTGCGGCTCTCCGCCCATCGCTCGACGATGAAGTGGAAGAACTCGCTCCCGGCGCGTCCGAAGCCGATCGCGCGGCGCGGCGGGACTACGAGTTCGACGAGCATCATTCTAGCGCTGCTTCTGCGGTGGAGGCGGGCGAGGAGCGCCGGCCGATGCGCTGGAAGATCGCTGTATCCGCCCTGGCCCTCGCAGGCGTGGCGATGATCGGCGCCGTCTTCGTACTGCGAGGCGGGGTCCCGGGGTTGAAAAAGGACGCCCCGTTCATCGCGGCGGCGCAGGGGCCGACCAAGGTGGCGCCGCCCAGCGACCAGACAGTTACGACGTCCAGCGACGCTGGGGCCACTCTGCTCCACGACAACGTGAAGCCCGGTCCTGTCAAAGTCGTCAATTCCGAGGAGCAGCCCGTCGACTTGAACGCACAGGCGTCGGGCAGCAACCCTGCGGCGCCTGCGGCTCAGGGCGGCACGACGGACCCGGCGCTCGCGGCGATCATCAATACGCCGCTTGTCGCCCCGCAGCCCGCTGCGCCGCCTAAGGGCATGACGTCGGAATTCCCTGAGCCGAAACCCGTGCGTACGATCTCGCTCAGGCCGGACGGAACGCCGATCGGCGCTCTTCCCGCGCTTGATCAGCCGGCGAGCGACGCGAAGCCCGCGACAGCGCCCGTAGCGGCGCCGCCGGTCGCACCCGCGGCGGAGGCGCCGACGAAGCCCGCGACAGCGCCCGTGGCGCAAGCGCCGATGAAGCCGGCGCCGAAGACCGCAAGCGACGCGATCGGCGTCGCGCAGCCGTCGACGCCTAAAATCGAATTGCCCACCAAGCTTTCACCGCCCAAGTCGGCTGCGCGCGTGGCGGTCGGCAAGACCGATACGACCGCCCCTGAGGCGGCTGCCCAGACGCCGCCGAACGAGCCGACGCAGAACGGCGCTCCGGCCAAGCCAGAAAAGACGACGACGGCGAAGAAATCGAAAGCGGGGCAAGTCGCCGACGCGACTGAGACGACCGGCTCGATTGCACAGCCGCCCGTCGACGCAACCGCCGCGACAACTTCAGGCGGGTGGTCCGTCCAACTCGCCGCGCCCAAGTCAGAGTCCGAAGCCCAGAGCACGATGACACGGCTAAACAACAAGTACGCCGCCGAACTAAACGGCTCCGCGATTGGCGTGCATAAAGCGGAGGTGAACGGCGAGACAGTCTACCGCTTGCGTGTGGTCGGCCTCACCAAGGCGGACGCTGCGGCGCTCTGCGCCCGGCTGAAAGGCGAGGGGGGCCAGTGCTTCATCGCTAAGTGAGCGAGGCGCCCCGCCTTTTCACGTCTGAAGCCCGGAGCCGCAAATGCCGAAGGCCTTCATCTGCGGCTGCGCCGGCCTCGCGCTCAGCGACGAGGAACGGGCGTTCGTGCGTCGCGAAGATCCTTGGGGCCTTATCCTCTTCAAGCGCAACATCGCCGACCGGGATCAGGTGCGCGCGCTGACGCGGTCGTTCCGGGAAAGCGTTGGCCGCGCCGACGCGCCGGTGTTGATCGATCAGGAGGGCGGCCGGGTCCAGCGCATGGCGCCGCCTCATTGGCGTTCGTACCCCGCCGCGGCCGCGATAGAAGCGGGTCTGGAGCCATCCAAGGCCGAGGCCGCAGCGCGTCTGGTTGCTCGCCTCATCGCTCATGATCTCATCGAAGTCGGCATCACGATCGACTGTGCGCCTGTGCTCGATGTCGCGGGCGAGGGCATGCATGCAGCGATCGGCAGTCGGTCCTTCTCGTCTCGGCCCGAACGAGTTGCGGCGATGGGCCGAGCGGTCGTCGATGGGCTGCTTGCTGGCGGGGTGGCGCCCGTTATCAAGCACATGCCGGGGCACGGCCGTGCGCGCGTGGACAGCCATCACGAGTTGCCGGTCGTCGATGCGGCGCGCAGCGATCTCAAACATGATTTCGCGCCATTTGCGGCGCTCAAAGACTTGCCCATGGCGATGAGCGCGCATCTCCTTTACACGGCGATTGATCCTAGGCGTCCGGCGACGGCGTCGCCGATCGTGGTCCAAGAGGTCATGCGCGGAGAAATCGGGTTCGAGGGCCTAATCCTGAGCGACGACTTGTCGATGAAGGCGCTCGCCGGCACGTTCGAAGAGCGCGCCGCCGCGGTGATCGAGGCGGGCCTCGACATCGTCCTGCATTGCAACGGCGCCATGGAAGAGGCTCGCGCGGTCGCCTCCGCCGCTCCCGTCCTTTCGGATGTGTCGCTGCGGCGCGCCAAGGCCGCCGAGGCCGCGATAAAGGCGCCGCAACCTTTCGATGTGGAGCGTGGCGAGGTGGAGCTGGCGGCGATCAAAGCCGAGCTTGGCGTCGCTTGCGGGCGAACATAAGCTACCCGACAACAGCGTAGATGCGGTTGGCGCCGGAAACGTTCTCACCGGCGAAGAGAAACTTGAAGTTGAGCCATCCGCCGAAGCCGACGATCAAGGGGTCCGAAACGTTGCCAGGAGTTCCAGCGTCCCCATAGGACAGCAACTGCCCGCTCTGGTTGACCGTATAGATGCGATTTTCGCCGGAAGCATTCGCGCCAGCAAAGAGAAAGTTGAAATCCAACCATCCGCCGAAGCCCACGATCGCGGGGTCTGAAACATTGCCGGGAGTTCCATCGTCCCCATAGGACAGCAACTGCCCGCTCTGGTTCGCCGCATAGATGCGGTTTTCGCCGGAGGCGTTCGCGCTGGCAAAGAGAAACTTGAAGTCGAGCCACCCGCCGAAGCCGACGATCACCGGGGCCGAGACATTACCGGGAGTTCCCGCGTCGCTATAGGACAGCAACTGCCCGCTCGGGTTGACCGCATAGATGCGGTTTTCGCCGGGGGCGTTCACGCCGGCGAAGAGAAACTTGAAGTCCAGCCAGCCCCCGAAGCCGACGACCACCGGGGCTGAAACATTGCCGGGAGTTCCAGCGTCGCGATAGGACAGCAACTGCCCGCTCGGGTTGACCGCATAGATGCGATTTTCGCCGGAGGCATTCGCGCCGGCAAAGAGAAAGTTGAAATCCAGCCATCCGCCGAAGCCGACGATCGCGGGGTCCGAAACACCGGTATCTCCGTAGGACAGCAGCTGGCCGGCCGCGATGGTCTCGACCTCAATGGAAAAGGCGCCCCCCAGCAAAGCGCCGCCAACATCAATCGTTACGCCGTCTGTCCTAATGATTGTCCACCGTGAGCGCGGTTTTCGTCAGCAGCGCAAGGGGAGCGATGTCAAACTGCGCATTCCCCAGTGGATCTGTTGTCTGGACCCGGTAGACGATGACGCCTTCGTTGGGAATGTTGATGTCAAACTGGTCGGCCTTCAGACGGGCTTCGACCATCAGGTATGGAACGTCGGCGCCGATCTGGACGGCGGCCACTCTTCCGGTCGGGGGCGGTTGAATGAGGCTGATCGAATGCAGGGTATAGTCAGCTACTCCATCCGGGTGCTGCGCGACGGTCGAAGGATCCAGCCATCCGACGGCCCTCTTTGTCCAGGCGCAAGGATGGGTGGCTTGATAGCCAGCCTCCTGCTCGAAGGGACCCATGTTGTCGCCGGATGGATAGTTCCCAGCGAAATCAAAAAAGTCGGGAAGATCGCACAAATTGGTTTGGTGCAGGAGCTCACCTACCCAGCTGCCGAGATCATCTGACATACTGAACCGGGACCAAGCGAAATTCGAAAGCGGAGAGGTTTCACCGCCGCCCGGCCCACCGAGCATCACGATCGCTGCGCCGTCAAAACCCTCGGATCTCAATTGGGCGCCCATCGTCGCCTCAAGAGCCGCTGGGGGAACGCCCTGTTCAGCGATGGTTTGTGCAGGCAGCACGACAACATCGAGATCGGCCATGCCGGAAGATACCGTGTGGAAATAAGCGCGCACGGATCGGTCGGCTCGCCTACCGGGTTGAAAAACAATCGTTGCCGAATTTGATCAGCCCAATCCGGCGGAATGACATCCGTCGGTTGGGCGTTTGTCCGAGACAGTGGAATGAATGCGAGTTTCTTTCGATCTAGCCAAGCCATATCGCCCCCTGGATTGAAAGCGGCGTTGAAGCCCGCGACCCCAATAAATCAAGCTGACTTTGACCATAACAAGCACGCCTCCCTACGGACAGTGACGCGCGTCACACTCCGATGAACTTAAGTATTTGATGTCATCTCAATTGAGACTGAAAGGTCGTGGCGAGCGCTAAAGACAGTTGTTCTTGGCTGGAAATGTAAGTTGGTCTCAACCGCAATTAACGTTGCGCGAGCACTACGTATCGAAGGGCGCCTGTTGTTCGGTGGGCTATGGCCAAGCCTCGATCCAGGAGGCGCTTGGCCCTGCGTTCCCGTGTGCATCGCCTCGCCGTCGTTCGACGCCCGATGATCCGAACGACGCCTTGCGCCGCCGACTATGCAGCGTCCTGAGTGACGCGATTGCGGCCCGCCGCCTTCGATAGATAGAGCGCTCGGTCTGCGCGACGATAAAGCTCGGCGGAATCCCATTTCTCGCGCCATTCGGCGAGACCAATCGAAGCCGTAATCGAAACGGAGCCGGCCGCGCCCTCGACCAGGAACTCTCGGCTCTCTGTGATGCGTCGCGCACGTTCCGCGACCCGCGCCGCCTGGTTCATGTCGACATCCGGCATCACAACGACAAATTCCTCCCCGCCCAGACGACAAAGGAGGTCGCCGCCGCGGAAGATCTCTTGCAGTTGCGCGGTAAAGCCCTTGAGCACGAGATCGCCGACGTCGTGACCATAGGTGTCGTTCACGCGCTTGAAATGGTCGATGTCGAGAACCATCATGGTCAGCGCCGCGCCTCTCTGGCGCGCGGTTTCAATCATCGCTGGGAGGCGGCGCTCGAGCGAGCGGCGATTGTTGAGCCCAGTCAGCGCGTCGTACAGCGCCATCTCTATCGATTGCTGCACGGACTGGCGCAGTCGATCCGCGTAACGCTTCTGGCGGATGTTGGTTCGCACCCGGGCCAAGAGCTCGTTTCGGTCGATCGGGCGCGTGAGGTAGTCATTGACGCCGAGTTCGAGTCCGCGAAGAACCTTCGGGCGATCATCAGGATCAGCGATGAGCAGGAGTGGCAGATTGCGCGTGCGCTCGCGCGAACGGGCCTGGCTGCACAGCCTCAAGCCGTCGAACGCGCCAGAACCGAGACTGACGATCATGAGGTCGATTGTCGCTTCGCGCGCCATCGCCAGCGCCTCGCTTGGGTCGCTGGCGAGGATCACATCATGATAAGGGCTCAGCGCGCCTCGAATGCGCTCAGACGAGCTTCGCTGCTCGTCCACGAGCAAGAGTCGCCCTCGTTCTGAGGCGTCCAGCTTCCAGGGCCGCTGTTCCCGCTTCCGCGCCATGCGCGGCCCGATTGCGCAATTCGTCGATCGAAAACTTGAGCCGAACCAGCGACCGAACGCGCGCGATCAGCGCGATTTCGTCGACAGGCTTGGTCAGGAAGTCGTCAGCGCCGGATTCGAGACCGCGCACCCGATCGGCCGGCCGGTCAAGCGCGGTTAACAGAACGATCGGCAGATGAGCGGTTTCCGGCGTGGTTCTCAGTCGTCGACAAACCTCGAAACCGTCCATGCCCGGCATTTTCACATCGAGCAGAACGATGTCGCATCCGCCCTTTTCGCAGATGGCGATCGCGTCGGGGCCGTTGGTCGCGGTAAGCACCTCGAAATATTCGAGGCTCAGTCTCGTCTGGAGCAGCTTGAGGTTGGACCGGACGTCATCGACGACCAGCACGCGGGCCGTCATCCCGTGACCCCTGGCCCTAGAAAGTGATCGATCGTCTCGAAGAACTTGGCGACGGATATCGGCTTGGACAGGTAGGCCTCGCAGCCGCCCTGCCGGATCTTTTCCTCATCGCCCTTCATCGCGAAAGCCGTCACGGCTACGACCGGTATCGCTTTGAGTTCTTCGTCATCCTTCAGCCATTGCGTCACTTCGAGACCGGAAACCTCAGGCAGCTGAATGTCCATCAGGATGAGGTCGGGTCTGTGCTTGCGCGCCAATTCGACCGCCTCAATGCCGCTGCGCGTCTGCACAATTCGGTGGCCGCGGGTCTCGACGAGGTCGTTGAACAGCTTCATGTTGAGTTCGTTGTCCTCAACAATGAGCACAGTCTTGGGCATCGGGCGTTCCATGGAGGGTGAATTCGGCCGGCGCGCCGGGTAAGATTAGCGTGGAGACATTTACGAAAGGAGAATCGGACTATGCGCGATTCCTTGAAAAAGATGCAATCCGCAAGCCCCGATTCCGCTCGATCTCTGGCGGTGAGCGCGCTCTCCTTCATTGCCGCCGATCCCGACCGGCTGGGCCGATTCCTTGGCATAACGGGACTGGGCCCCGATAACCTCCGAACCGCGGCCGGCGACCCGGCGTTCCTGGGCTCGGTGCTGGACTATCTGGTCGCCGACGAAGCTCTGCTCGTTGAGTTCGCAGCCGACGCGGGTTTGAAGCCGGAGACGATCGCGCGGGCCCATGCCGCTCTCTCCGGGATGGGGGAGCGTGAGCCCTGATGGACCCGCCTCCGCTGCGCCTCTGCCGCGACTGTCTGAGGAAGGGTTCTGACGATTCGGACCGCTGCGCCCATTGCGGCTCGCCGCGTACGATCAGCCTCGAGGCCGCCGCCGGGCTGAACATCGCTCATATCGACTGCGACGCCTTCTATGCCACGATCGAAAAGCGCGACGACCCGAGCCTCAATGACAAGCCCCTGATCGTCGGCGGGGCGGGGCCTCGCGGCGTCGTCTCGACTTGCTGCTACATCGCCCGGACGTTCGGGGTGCGCTCGGCGATGCCGATGTCGCGGGCCCGGGCGCTCTGCCCGAACGCGGTGGTGCTCCCACCTGACATGGCGAAATATGCCCGCGTCGGGCGCGAAATTCGAACGCGGATGATGGAGCTCACGCCTCTGGTCGAGCCGCTGTCGATCGACGAGGCTTTTCTTGACCTCAGCGGCTGCGAGGGACCCAACGGAGCGGCTCCTGCGGAGACCCTTATCCGCTTCGCCCGCCGCGTTGAGGTCGAGATTGGCGTCACGGTGTCGGTCGGCCTCAGCTATTGCAAGTTTTTGGCGAAAATGGCTTCCGAGATCAACAAGCCGCGCGGCTTTGCCGACCTTTCGCGGGAAGAAGCGAAAGCCTGGCTCGCCGGGCAGGGCATCGAACGCCTATGGGGA
The DNA here is from genome assembly GCA_963775405.1 of uncultured Alphaproteobacteria bacterium. Classification (GTDB taxonomy): domain Bacteria; phylum Pseudomonadota; class Alphaproteobacteria; order Rhizobiales; family Beijerinckiaceae; genus Roseiarcus. The sequence continues at coordinate 191,998 of CAVZJI010000014.1, read as the reverse complement.
GTCGGCAGGGTGGGGCGGGAGCGGCTGGAGCGCTTGGGCTTTCGCATGATCGGCGATCTGCAGCGGATCGATGAGCGGGAGGCCCTCTTGCGCCTTGGCGAGGATGGCTTGCGTCTCTGGCGACTGGCGCAGGGGCGAGACGACCGAACAGTCCATGCCAAGCGTGAAACGAAGAGCGTTTCCTCCGAGACGACCTTTGACCGCGACATCGCCGACAAGGCGGAGCTCACGCGTATCTTGCTCGCGCAATGCGATCGCGTCGCGACCCGCTTGCGCAGAGAGGCCCTGGCTGCGTGTGGGGTGACGCTGAAGCTGCGCCTGGCTGACTTCTCTCTCCGGACCCGTAGCCGCAGCGGGATCAGGGCCACGCAGCTCGCGCCGCGACTGTTCGCGGCGACGCGGCCGCTTCTGGACGCTCAGCCCGACGGCGTCGCCTATCGCCTGTTGGGGATTGCCGCGACGGAACTTGCGCCGGCCCAAGGCGCTGACGAGGATGACATGTTCGCGCGCGACAGCGGCCGGGAGAAAACTCGAGAAGCCGCGATTGCAAACTTGCGCGACCGGTTCGGCCCCGCGGCCGTGCAGCGAGGCCTGACCTTCCGGCCGGGGCCGACGAAGTGAGCGCGCTCGGTCAAGACCCGATTAGCCGGAGCGGTTTCGACCCCATTAGAGACGATCTGTTGCAAGGCCCGTGGCTGAACTGGGCAGAAAAAGATGAGCGGCCGCCGGGAGACTTGGAAACGAGAAAGGCCACGCCCTGAGAGACTTCTGCTAAGCTCGCTAGGAACTTGGGTGTGCAATGGCCGAAAACCGGAGACTCGCCGCGATCATGGCCGTCGACGTCGTCGGCTATTCCCGACTGATGGGCGAGGACGAGGCGGGCACGGCGCAAGCGGTGCGCGAGCATCGCGAGGCGGCGCGGCCGGTCGTGGCGAGATTTGGGGGCCGCATCGTCAACACGACGGGCGATGGGCTGCTGCTGGAGTTCCCCTCTGTCATCGCCGCGGTCGAATGCGCGGTCGCGATCCAGACGCGGATGGTCGAGCGCAACGCCGACGTTCCCGAGGCGAAGCGTGTCGTCTATCGCATCGGCGTCAACCTTGGCGACGTTTTGGTCGAGGGCGACGACATCCTTGGGGAGGGGGTCAATATCGCCGCGCGGCTGGAGGCGATCTGCGAGCCCGGCGGCGTGCTGATCTCGGGCGCCGCCCACGACCACGTGCGCGGCAGGATCGACGCGGAATTTGTCGATCTCGGCGAGAAGTCGCTGAAGAACATCGCGCGGCCGGTGCGGGGGTATGCAGTCAGGACAAATGACGCGAGCATTGCGCGGGCGCCCTCCGCTACCGCGCCGGACCGTCTGGGTCCGCAGCGCCTCTCGATCGTGGTCTTGCCCTTCGCCAATCTGGGCGGCGACGCCGAGCAGGAATATTTCGTCGACGGGGTCACGGAAAGCCTAACGACCGACCTGTCGCGGATACGCGGCTCGTTCGTGATCGGGCGCAACACGGCCTTCACCTACAAGGGCAGGGCGGTCGATCTGAAGCAGATCTGCCGCGAATTGAATGTCCGCTATGTTCTGGAGGGCAGCGTTCAGCGCGGCGGAAACCGCATGCGCGTCAACGTGCAGCTCATCGACGCCGAATTCGGCCATCACCTCTGGGCCGAGCGCTTCGACAAGCCGCTCGCCGACCTCTTCGACATGCAGGATGAAATCGTCGCGCGGCTGGCGGGCGCGCTCAACTCCCAACTCGTCGAGGTTGAGGCGCGTCGCGCGGAGAAAGCGCCGAATCCCAACTCGATGGACCTCTATTTCCAAGGCGAGGCCTGTATCAACAGAGGGGTGTCGCCAGACAACCTGGCGCGAGCGCGGGATTTTTACGATCGCGCGATGGCCGCCGACCCCAATAACGTCGACGCGTGGGTTGGATCGGCGCGCGCGGACATCATGGCGGCCATGCAGTTTGCCGTGAGCGATCCCTCGGCGACGCTCGCCGCGGCAGAGGCGAAATTGACCGGCGTTTTGTCCCTGGTCCCCGACCACGCGCGCGGGCATGTGGCGCTGGGATTTGTCTACCTGGCGACCAAGCGAGCGTCCGAGTGCGTCGCCGAGTGCGAGCACGCGTTGGCGCTGGATCGAAATCTGGCCACCGCGTATGGATTGATCGGCGCCGGTAAACTCCAGCTCCTTCGCCCCGAGGAAACTGAGGCTCATGTCCTCGAGGCTCTGCGCCTAAGTCCACGCGACGCGTCGGCGTACCATTGGACGTACAATGCGGGCGTGGCGAAGGTTATCCTCGGACTTCACGATCAAGCGCTTGTCTGGCTTCGCCGGACGCTCGAGGCCAACCGAAATCATCCCTATGCGCATTTCGTGCTGGGCGCGACGCTGGCGCGGCTCGGTCGCCAGGATGAGGCGCGTTCGGCGGTAAAAGCCGGGCTTGCGCTTTATCCGTCCTTTGCCATCTCGCGCTACAGCTCTTTTTGGCTTACCTCGGCGACCGACAAACCGACCTATGTGTCCCAGTTCGGGCCGCTGTGGGAAGCGATGCGCATGGCCGGAGTTCCCGACTGATGACGGCGACCCGCCGCCTCGCTGTTGCGCACGCCTAGTCCGGCTTCGCGAACTTCATCATGGGGTCGCCCAGAGGAAACAGAGCGTGACTTGAACCAAGCGCAAAACTGGCTTGGCGGAAGTCTCGACTCTACTTTTCGCTAAGGACTGCTTTCCGCCCAAAGTTGGACTTTGCCCTATTTGGCGCAGGCTGGAGTCGGCAGAATCTCGAGCTTGCGAAGGCGCGCGCGCAAGGCGAATGCGCCGTAGTCGAGCTTGAGGCTGCCCGACACGCCGTTTTCATAGAGGTCGAACGAGAGCGTGTATTCCGGCGGAGCGTCGGTCGCGGCCTCGTTGAAGTACGAGATCACCACTGGCCACCGGCGTATCCCGCTCAGCGCCGAGGCCGTTTCAGCGTCCTCTGCGGGCTTCGCCGCTTCCTTTCCGACCACCGACAAGGTCGCAAAGATTTTCGTGCCCGTATCCGAGCCGTCATAGACGCGCGCCTGAATGGGGCCGCCGCCGTGCTTAGCGGCGTCGATCAGACGCTCGATATGCTGTGTGGGAAACAGGACCTCACGGCCGAAGTTCAGCGTCTGCGCCTTTGGTTTGGTCAATACCACGCGCATGTCGTCATCCACGCTCCGGGTGGCGGTCCCCGCGACTGGGGGGGTATCTTGGGCGCCTTGGGAATCGATCTGGAAACGCATCGACTTCCAACCCGCCTCCTCAAACGACATAGCGTTCACCTGCATGGAGACGGGTTCACCCTCGCTGCGCTCCATTTCAGTCATCTGGCGGAAATTGGACGTGTATCCCTCGCAGGCCGAGCCACGAAATTCATAGGCAATGAGGCCCGTGGCCGCGACTGGCGTCTGAGCGGACGACGGCGTTGGACCCGAGGAATCAACCAACGAGATGTCATAAGCCGCGCGATGCGCCGCGAGCGGTAAAACCGGCGAGGTTTGGGCGAACGCAGCCGAAGCCGCGCACAGGAACGCGGCGGCGCAGACGGCGAATCGTGAGACCATTGTCTCTCCAAGGGACGATGACAATCTTTAAGAGCGCGCGCATCTTCCGCGCTTTCGCGACGCCGTCAATGCCGGCGATCGGGAAGCCCGCGCTCTCGACGCTCAGCTTTCCTCTGGCGCAACCGGCGTCCAGGCTTGCTCGAGCGCGGACGCCTCTTCGAGCGGGTCCTCGTCCGCCCTGAGCGCTGACCCGTCGTCCGGTTGGGGAATGTCGTAGCCGACCGGCAGTTTTCCCTCGAACAATCCGGCGCCCTTGAGCTCGTCGAGACCCGGCAGATCCGCGATGGCGCCAAGCCCGAATTCCACCAGAAACTCGTTCGTCGTGCCGTAGGTTATGGGCCGGCCCGGCGCTTTTCGCCGCCCCCGCATGCGCACCCAGCGCGCCTCCATGAGCACGTCGAGCGCGCCCTTCGACACCGCCACTCCACGGATTTGCTCGATGTCGGCGCGGGTGACGGGTTGGTGATAGGCGACAATGGCAAGCGTTTCGAGCGCCGCGCGCGAAAGCTTTCGCTTCTCGTCACGTTCGCGGGCCAGCGCCCAGCTCAGATCATTGGCGGTGCGGAACATCCATCGGCGCGCAACCCGCACCAGATTGACGCCGCGTCCCTCGTAGAGCCGCCGCAATTCCTCCATCACCGCTTCGACGTCCGCGCCGTCCGACAGGCGTTGAGCGATGGTCGATTCCTCGAGCGGCTCCGCCGCGGCGAAAACCAGCGCCTCGGCGATCCGCACGTCCTCGGGCGAGACGCCGGGCTCGGCAGACGGGAACAGTTGCGCGACATTATCTGCGGCGGTCATGCGGCCCATGGAGCGTCTTTCTTGAATTGGGATTGAGCAGACAGGATCGCCGCTTCCTGGATGAGGGAGTCCACGTAGGCTCGCGAATTGCGCATTCCCCAGTCGGCGTCAACGGCGCATCTTCGATCGCTGGCGGCGTGGGGGAAAGTCACGCGGCGCGCTCTTCATTAGGATTGACATCCGTGGGGCGGAGCCAGATTGGCGCGAAGGTCCGCTCTTGGCGCATTTCGATTTTGCCTTCGCGGGCGAGTTCGAGCGACGCCGCGAAAGTGGAAGCGCGCGCGCTGCGTCGCATCTGCGAAGTCCGAGCATGCCTCCAAGAGAAAACTGTCAAAGGCCGTCCAGTCCGCTTGGATTCCAACCAGCCGGGTTAGAGCCTGGCGCGCCTCGGCGAGCGACCAGACCTCACGCGTCTTGAAGCGCACGCGCGCCAGCGCGTGGCGCTGGCTCTGCCGCGCATAGGCGGCGAGCAAGTCGTAAAGGTTGCTTTGGTAGGAGATACGGCCCGACGTGTTGACGGCTGCTTCCGGTTCGCCTCTGGCGAAGAAATCGCGCCCCAGGCGAGGCCGGCCCATCAAGTATTCGCCCGCCTTGCGAATCGCCGCAAGCGCGCGCAGCCGCTGCGCGAGACCCTCTGCGAGCGCGGGAGCGTCCAGTTCCGCCGGCTCAGAAGGACCAGGAAGGAGCAAACGAGACTTGAGAAACGCGAGCCACGCGGCCATCACCAGATAGTCGGCGGCAAGCTCGAGGCGCAATTTGCGCGCGGCCTCGACGAAGAGCAGATATTGTTCGGCCAGGGCGAGGATGGAAATGCGCGCCAAGTCTATCCGCTGCCGTCGAGCAAGCTCCAGCAACAGATCAAGCGGGCCTTCGAACCCATCGAGATCGACGGTGAAGGCGAGCTCGCCCGTGGCCTGAGCGAGGTCGAAATCGCCATCAAATCCATCCACTGCCAACGAATCACCTCCTCGGCGCATGCTGGCGCAGCGGCAGGGGTCAGGCAAGGGGCGTTAGGACCGCGTCAACAGGGCGCGCCGCCCCGAACGAATGAAATATATGGCTTCCCAGCGAGGACGTCTTTACCTCAATAACCTCACTTAATCATCGCATCTCAGCTTCCGTAACGTAAGGATTAACTGAGTTCGTTTAGGTAAATACGATGGTCTTGAATTTAATGCTCAGATTATTCTTGTATGTCAGCCGGGCGAGGGTATCATTTGCTTGTCCGTCAGCGCCACGCTGACAAGGACGCTCGGCGCCCCGGTTCCGCCGCATCTCCGGGAGTTGTCGGGCTGGCCGGCTAGAACGCGATCTGGAGCGCCTCTATACGACGCGTTCGGCCGGCCTCCTTTTTTGCTCCTTTGGTCCGTCAGTACCGGCGCATCAGGCTCACCATTTTCCCTTGAACGCGGACGCGATCCGGCCCGAAGATCCGCGTTTCATAGGCCGGATTCGCGGCCTCCAGCGCAATCGAGGCGCCCCGTTTGCGCAATCGCTTGAGCGTCGCTTCCTCCTCGTCAATTAGCGCGACGACGATATCGCCCGTTTCAGCCGTATCTTGCTTACGAATGATGACGGTGTCGTTCTCGAAAATGCCGGCGTCGATCATGGAATCGCCACGCACCTCCAGAGCGTAGTGCTCGCCGCCGCCCAGAAACTCGGGCGGCATCGCCAAGGTCTGGAGCCGGGTCTGGATGGCCGAGATCGGGGTGCCCGCGGCGATCCGGCCCATCAGCGGCACCATCACAGCAGGGAGTTCGTCGGCATCGCGCGTTGGCGAGGAAGGTCGCAAGCGGCCAAGACTGCCCGGTATGACGCTCGGCGAGAACCTCTGCAACCTAGGCGTTGCGACTGTCGCCGATTCGGGCAGCCGCAAGACTTCGATCGCTCGGGCCCGGTTTGCCAGCCGCCGAATGAATCCACGCTCCTCGAGGGCCATGATGAGCCGATGGATTCCGGATTTCGAGCGCAGCTCCAACGCTTCCTTCATTTCATCGAACGACGGCGGCACGCCCGACTCCTGCAGACGCTCGTGGATGAAACGCAACAGCTCGCTCTGCTTTTTTGTCAGCATCTCGGTCTCCAAATAACCGCCCAGTCGCCGTCGAGGTACACTGCGGCGAATCACGATTTTGGCTAAAACAAATCGCGAACAAAGCCTAATCGTTCACGCCTTGTTCGGCAAGCGGAATCTGACGCGTCCACCCACGCCAGCTAGAAACGACGGCGGCCGCGCCTCGCGCTTCGATGGAAAGACGTCGGTGGCGACCTGCCGCCGGGGTCAATCGGCGACCTGGTTCGGGATCCCAGGCTGTTCGCAGCTAGGGCGAGCGGGTTGGCGGCGGCAAGTGTCGCCATCTGGAGTGGGCGCGCCGGCGGATCGAGTTGGGAGAACGAGGCTTCTGCGAAGGCGTCGCGCTCTGGCCGCCCTCGAGGTCGTAGGTCTGGCCGAGATATTCGTTTGACGACATCATGTCTGCGCTCGTCCCGCTTCCACGATTGGCTGCGGTTGTCGGCGCGGCGGCTCCAGAGGGCGGATTGGCGGCGATCTGTTCCTCGAGCGTCTTGAGATCGGCGTCAGCCGAAGCCGCCGCAGCCGAGGCCTGCGCTGAGGGCGGGGCGGAGACCGCGAGTTCGCCAAGACCCTGAATGGGCGCCTCAGGCCCCATCGCTTGCGGCTGGGCGGCTTGCGGGATCGGCTGAGGGGCAGCTTGCGGCGGAGGGGCTTGGGCGGGCGCGGGGCTGGGGGTTGGCGCGGGAGCCTCCGCCGTCGCCGTGAGTTGCGGCCCCGCCGGGACGGCGACTTGTGAGGGAGCGGGCTTGGGGTCCGCCCTGGACACAGGCTTGGAGGCAGGCGCCGGGGCGGAGGCCGGCGGCGCCCTATAAGGTTCGATCTCAACGGTCGCCGTCAGGCCGGCGACGAGGTTGACCCCCTCTGGGACCTCATCGATGCGGATGCGCACTGGCACGCGCTGAGCCAGGCGCACGAAGGTGAAGATCGGATTGACGGAGGCGAGACCGGAGGCGTCGGGCTCGGCGTTCGGCACGTTGACGCCGCGTGCCAGCCCCTGAACTCTGCCGCGTAGCAAAGGACTATATCCCATGAGCTTGATCGTCGCGGCGTCGCCTTTCTGGATCCGGCCGAGAGCCGTCTCCTCGAAATAGGCGTCGACCCAATACGAGTTCGCGTTGACGACCGAAAGCATGAGAGCCCCGACATTGGCGTAGTCGCCAAGCTGGGCGGTCAGATTGGTGACATAGCCGTTGACCGGGGAGCGGACTTGCGTGCGCTTGAAGTTGATGCGCGCCTGGTCGAGGCTCGCGAGCGCCGACTGGTAGGACGCCTCGGCATTGGCCGCCTGGCTGATATAGGTCTGCCGCTCCTCCATCGTGACCGCAATGTCGTTGAGCTTCTCGCGCCGAATCATTTCGGCGTTGGCGTTCACCGCGACCGCTCGCGCCTCCTCCGCCGCCGCCTCCGCCTGCCGGACAGCGATCGAATAGTTCCTCGGGTCAATCAGCATCAGGAGATCGCCCTTGTGGACGAACTCATTGTCGGCGATCGGCAATTTCACGATCTCGCCGGCGATTTGAGGGGCGATCTTCACGACATAGGCGCGGACCGTGCCATCGCGCGTCCATGGCGCGCCCATGTAGTATTGCCAGGCCTGCCAGCCGGCTAGGGCCGCGACGGCGACCGCCACCGCTGTAACGAGAAACGGCACAACTCGGATAGACGACAAGACCGACCGGCGCTCGATCGCCGGCAAGGCCTTCGCATCATTAACTTCCAGTTCGACGCCGGACATCAGCGGCTCCAGCGCGCCATCACGATGACAATCCCTGAGACGATCATAACATAGAGCGCAAGCTCGAAAAGGGCGGGATGCCAAACGCGCTGTATGAGGCCGAAGCGGTCGCACGCTCGCCTGACGACGAGATAGACCACCCAGGCGACCCCCATGACCACCGCGATCGGCGCGACGTAAATCCCGAACAGATTGATCTCGTTGAACCTCATTGGGCCGTCCGGTCGTCGAAATAGGGGGCGTATTCGGAAAGCTGGCCGGAAATCGCCAGGATGCTCGCCCGAAGACGAAGCACGATGCGACTTGCGGCCTCGGTGCGGGGCAGGGCTGCGAGCAGCCGATCGATGTCCTTGAGGCGCTCCAACGCCTGGCCGCTTCGTCCTTCGGCCAGCGCTTGAAGCGCCGCGTCCACGGCCGCGCGCGGGACAAAGCGAGGAGCGACGACGCGACAGCGCACGATGTCTTTGCCGACGGCGACGGCGGCGACGAGCTGGGAGCGTTCGACCGGCTCCGCCTGGTCGGGCATCGCCAGCAAACGGGCGACGCCGCGGCTTTCCCAGTCATCTTGCCTTCCCGGCGAAGGTCGTTTGGCAAGCCGCCTGAGATCGGCGAGCGTCAAGGCGAGCAGCCGCTGGGTCCGGATTGCCGGCGACAACGGGGGCAGAATGCGCATCGCGATCGCGCCACAAGCGACGCCGGCAAGGATCCCGCTGGAGGTGTTCCAAAACTGCGACGCGTCGAAGGTGATGCCATTGCTGATGGAGAGCATCGGCAGGTAGTTGACGCTCGCTGCGAACCAAAAGAGCGGGGTTCGCGACCGGGCAAGCAGAAATCCGAAAGGCACGGTCGCCAGTCCCAGCGCGAGGCAGAGACTGGGGAAACTTGTAACTCTCGGAAGAATCGCGAACACGAGGACGGCGGCGGCGCCGGTGCCGAGTACGCAGCCTTTCAGAAACGTCATCGACGCGGAATAGGCCAGGTCTCCCTGCACCGGCAAGAGGACGACGATGATCGCGCAAAACGTGATCGCCAGCGCTCCGCTCGGCCATGCGGTCGCGATCCAGAACAAAGACATCACCGCAACCGCCAGCAAGACGCGCAGCGCGGCGATGGTAGGGGGCAGCCAGTCGGGGATGTGCAAACGCGCCATTCCCTTGACGGGGATCATGTCGCTCGGATCGACCACGCCCGTAAGCCCGTTCAGCGCGCGCGCCATGCCGAGCATGCCGACGGCGGCGCTATCCGCCAAAAGACGGTGGGACGGCGTCTCGGCGTCGCAGCGAACGAGGGACCGCGCCGCTGCGCAGCACGCCTCGCGCAACTCCGCCGGCTTCTTCCTCGAGCCCGATTCGTCGAGCGAGACCCGATCGCGCGGCAGTTGGTCGTGAATGGCGCGAGCCGCGTCACCCACCGCGGCATCGCGGCTGCGTGCGATCTCAAACGCAGCCCAGCGCCAGGCCACAACCGTCTCCATGAGGCCGGACACTGCGCGTTGCAACACCGGCGAGCGGTAGCGCAGGTCCGACGCCTCGCCGATCGCAGCGTCGATCACCGGATCAAGCGCAATGACGCGCCGCAACAGATCGCGTCGAAGGGCTCGGAACTGGTCGAGGTTGGCGCTGGCGGTCACAAAACAATCGGCCAACCCATCCATGATCGCCGTCGACAGCGCAGCGAACTCGGCCGCAAGTTTTCGGCGCGAGTGGCCGAAGTCGGTCAAGGCCAGCACGACGCCCGCGCTCACGATGCCAATGCCGATCTCGAGCGCGCGATCGATGGACAGGATTACGACGCTGCCGGTATCGCTCGCGCCCACCGGCCCCAGAATGTCGCTTGCGAGAATCGCCGCCGTGTAGCCGGCAAGGGCCGCGGCATAGGCGGCGAAATTGCGCAAAAGCGTCGCGATAAAGGCGCTGACCGCGCACCACAGGGCAAGTCCGACGAGAAAGCCGATCCTGTCCTGACGAAACAAGGCGGCGAGGATCACGATGCCAATCGCTCCGATAACGGTTCCGATCAGCCGGAACGGAGCTTTTCGTAACGAGGCCCCAAGCACGGGCTGGCAGATAATGGCCGCTGTCGTCGCTGACCACGACGGTTCGCCAAGCTCAAGTTGGAAGGCGACATAGAGCGACAGACAGATGGACGCCCACATCCTCAGGGCGAAAAGAAACGCCGGCGTGGCGCCGCGCAGCCATTCCGCTAACTGAGCGCCGCTGGACTTGCTGATCGTGGGGCTGGCGGCGGTCATGGCGTCAAATCATATCACGGCAAGCAGCCCGCCATCGACATAGATGATCTGGCCATTGACGTAATCCGAAGCCGCGGAGGCGAGAAACACCGTGACGCCGATGAGGTCATCCGGCTTGCCCCAACGCCCGGACGGCGTCCGGCCTTTGACCCAAGCGTCGAACTTGGGGTCGTCCAGCAGCGCCCGGTTCATTTCGGTCGCAATATAGCCGGGACCGATCGCATTGGCCTGGATGTCGTGCGTCGCCCATTCCGCCGCCATCGAGCGGGTGAGCATTCTGACGCCGCCCTTTGCTGCGACATAAGGCGCGATCGTCGCGCGGGCGACCTCGCTCGCGAGCGAGGCGATGTTGATGATCTTACCCCCCCGTCCGCGCGCGATCATCCGCTTCGCCGCCTCGCGCCCGACCTGGAATGCGCCAGTGAGATGGATCTCGATCACGCGGCGCCATTCGTCGGTTTTGAGATCCACCATGGGTTTACGAAACTGAATGCCGGCATTGTTGACGAGGATGTCGATGTCGACGCCGGCGGCGTCGAAATGCTCAAAAGCCGCAAGAACCGCTTTCTCATCGGCGACGTCGAAGGCCTGCGTTTTGACCTTATGCCCTGCGCCGGCAAACGACGTGGCGGCTTGCATCAGCTTCTTCTCGTCGCGGCCATTGAGAACGATTGCGGCGCCCGCCGCCGCGAGACCCTGCGCCATCGCCAGCCCAAGACCGTCCGAGGATCCGGTGACGAGAGCCGTCTTGCCGCTGAGATCGAAAAGCTTCGGTACGTCCATCTGCTACGCCGCCTCGCTTCACGCCGCCAGCTCGACCCGCACCGGCGTGTGGTCGGAGGCCTTGTCGCGCCCGCGCATCTCCTTGTCGATCGTGACCGATTGCAACTTGTCGGCGGCCTGCGGAGACAGGAGCAGATGGTCAATTCGGATGCCGTTGTTCTTCTGCCAGGCGCCCGCCTGATAATCCCAGAAGGTGTAGAGGCCAGGCGCGTCCGTGGTCGCGCGCAGCGCGTCGATCATGCCAAGCGAGATGAGCTCGCGGAACTTGAAGCGTGTTGCGGGCAGAAACAGCGCGTCGTTGACCCAATCCTCGGGGCGCGCAGCGTCACGGGCGTCCGGGATGACGTTGAAATCGCCGGCCAGAACCAGCGGCTCTTCGTATTCAAGGAGCTGGCGCGTATGGATAATGAGCCGCTCCAGAAAGGCAAGTTTATAGGGATATTTCTCTGACCCTACGGGATTGCCGTTGGGAAGATAGACACACGCCACCCGCACCACGCCGTCTCCCGCCGGGACCACCGCCTCGATATAGCGCGACTGGGAATCGTTCTCGTCGCCCGGCAGACCCCGCGCGACCTCGAATGGCCGCTTGGAGAGAATGGCGACGCCGTTGAACGTCTTCTGACCATGGGTCTCGATGTTGTAGCCGACCTCCTCGATCTCCATCCGTGGAAATTGCTCGTCCAGGCATTTGATTTCCTGCAGGCAAAGAACGTCGGGCTGAACCGCTTTCAGATAGGCGAGAAGGTGGGGCAGCCTTTGGCGGACGGAATTGACGTTCCAGGTGGCGATGCGCAAGCGCTAGGGCTCCTTGAGTTAGTGCGGCGTCAATCTGCCATGCTTTGTTCGGCAAGGGGAGGTCAGGGCGTCTTCCTGCGAGGAGGGATGCGCCCTAATCGTCGATCGCCTGGTACGCGAGCGCCCGGAGGTCCATCTCCGGTAAGTCGAAGCTCATCATCGATTGAGTCATGAACAGGCCGACCAGCTGTTCTTTCGGATCGACCCAGTAGGTGGTCTTCGCCGCGCCGGACCAACCGAACTCACCCGCTGAACCCGGAGCCCCGGATTGCGCCACATCCAGCAAAACTCGTGAACCCAGGCCGAAGCCGTAGCCGGGCAGGGCCAAGCCGCCGATATCGAGCGGGAGAAGCGCCGCCGGCACGAAGTTCGAGTGCATGAGCTCGAGCGTCTTGCGCCCGATAATGCGCGCGCCGTCGAACTCGCCGCCGTTGACCAGCATCTGCGCGAAGCGGAAATAATCACCGATGGAGCCGAACAGACCATGGCCCCCGCGCGCGAAGACGTCCGGGGAGTTGACGGGGTAGGATCTCGACACGTCGAGCCGATCGTTGACGCCCTTCGACCAAGCCTCGAGCGCGCTCCTCATGGTCCCGCCGCCGCCCGCCTCGGGACGGCCGTACATCGCGGCCAGGCGGTTGCGTTTCTCAGGCGGGACCCCGAAGGCCGTGTCGGCCATCCCCAGCGGCTCGAACAGGCGTTCGCGCAAGAATACGCCAAGCGGACGCCCGGACATCACCTCGATCACACGGGCGGCGACGTCGATGCCGACGCTGTAGCGCCAGCGCGATCCCGGCTGGAAGGCAAGCGGAAGCCGCGCGAGATCGTCAATAGCCGCTTCAAGCGGGCATGTGGCCTCGAAGATCTTGGCTTCATTGTACATCTTGCCGAGCGGAGACTCCTCGACAAAATGGTACGTGAGCCCGCTCATGTGGGTCATCAAATCGCGCACCAGGACAGGGCGCGTCGGGCTGGCCAGGCTGCCGTCCGCCTCCATGACCTTCACCGCTCCGAAGGCGGGAATGTATTTCGCCACCGGATCAATCAGCCTGAAACGTCCTTCTTCGAGCAACGTCATCAGCGCCGTGCAGATGATCGGCTTGGTCATCGAGTAGAGGCGGAAGATCGTATCGGCGGTCATCGGCGACCCCGCTTCTTTGTCCCGCCAGCCGAACGCGCCCGAATGCACGACTTTGCCGCGCCGCGCGATCAGCGTATTGACGCCCGCGTAAACGCCGCGATCGACATAGGCCTTCATTGCCGGACCGACACGCTCCAGGCGCCGGGCGCTCATTCCGGCCGCTTCCGACGGTTCGACTGCGTAATTCATGGTTTCTCCGTTTGCGGATGATAGCGCCGCCGCCACCCTGGAACTGGCCAAAACAGCCCAGCGAGGCCACCATCCGGCCGATTTGGAGTTGCCCGGGCCGCTCCAAGGCGGTAGCTGCTTTAGACGACGAAACGACGAGGGCGTAAACCTCCCATGAGAGCTTGATGGCCAAGCGCAGGTTCACGATCGTTCTGATCAAGCCGTCGCATTACGACGACGACGGCTATGTCATCCAGTGGCGGCGTTCGACCATCCCTTCGAACAGCCTGGCCAGCGTCTACGGATTGCTGGCTGAATGTGCTGAGGACCACGTCCTCGGTCCGGATGTCGACATCGAGTTCGAGATCTACGACGAGTGCAACACCATCGTCGATTTTCCAGCCATTTCGCGACGCATCCTCGCAGACAGCGGTATGGTGGCTCTGGTCGGCGTCCAATCGAATCAGTTCCCCCGCGCGCTCGATATCGGCCGCCAGTTTCGCAAAGAGGGCGTGACGGTCGCCGTTGGCGGCTTCCATGTATCCGGCTGCATCGCCATGCTGCCCGAACTGCCGCCGGACCTGAAAGAGGCTCAGGCGCTCGGAATGATCCTGTATGCGGGCGAGGGGGAAGGCCGGCTTGCGGACTTCCTGAAGGACGTCGATTCGGGCCAGCCGAAGCCGATCTACAATTTCCTGAACGACATGCCGGATATGGCCGCGGCGGCGATCCCGGTGCTGCCGCGCCCCGTCGTGACCAAGGTGGCCGGGCACTACACGAGCTTTGACGCCGGACGCGGCTGCCCGTTCCAGTGCAGCTTCTGCACCATCATTAACGTCCAGGGGCGCAAGTCGCGCTATCGCACCGCCGACGATGTCGAGGCGATCGTGCGCGCCAACGCCGCGCAGGACGTCACGCGCTTTTTCGTCACCGACGACAATTTCGCCCGCAACCGCAACTGGGAGCCAATCCTCGATCGTCTGATCGAACTGCGCGAGCAGCACGGCTTTCGGATCAGGCTCCTGCTGCAGGTCGACACCCTCTGCCACAAGATTCCGGGCTTTATCGAGAAGGCGGCGCGGGCTGGCTGCAACGCGGTCTTCATTGGGCTTGAGAACATTAATCCTGCGTCCCTCATGGGCGCCAAGAAGCGCCAGAACAAAATCTGGGAATATCGAGAGATGCTGCAGATGTGGCGCCGCGCCAAGGTCATGACCTGGGCCGGCTACATTCTCGGCTTTCCCACCGACACGCCGGAATCAATCGCTCGCGACATCGAGACCATCAAGCGCGAACTGCCGATCGACATCCTCGAATTCTTCTTCCTCACGCCGCTGCCGGGCTCGGAGGACCACAAGACCCTCCATCTCAAGGGCGCGTGGATGGAAGCCGACATGAACAATTACGATCTCGAGCATGTCTGCGCCAACCATGCGATCATGTCGGCGGAGACGTGGCGCGGCGTCTACAGGGACGCCTGGAAGCGCTATTACTCGGACGCGCATGTCGAGACCGTTCTGCGCCGCGCGATCGCGAGCGGCATCAGTCCGCGAAAGATCACCGACGCGATGACGGTGTTCTCCGGTTCCTCACGGATCGAGCGCGTTCACCCGCTGCAGTTCGGCTATGTGCGCCGCAAGATCAGGACGCAACGCAGGCATGGGCTCCCTGTTGTGAACCCGCTCGTTTTCTATCCTTGGCGAGCGTGGGACTTCCTGTCAGTCGCCGGAAAATGGGCGGCGCTCGCGTTGCGCTATCGGACGATCCTGCGCCGGGTGCTCGCCGACAAGGACGGCGCGGCCTATGTGGACGAGGCGATCAAGCCCGCGACCGAGGTCGACCACGAGCACGATTTCGTCGCTGGCTACGCCGACAAGATTCCCGATACATACGGCGCGCCGAAGCGGGAGGTCGCTGCAGCGGCGGAGTGACGGCAAGCCGACTTTGGTTTTCCTTGGCGCTCGCTGTTCTTTTACGAAAATCCCATGTTTTGAACGTTGGATTTCCTTGGATTTCCTTGGATTCTCTCGTCCGAAACGAGATATATCAATGGGTTACACGCGATTTTCGCTGAAAAAATTTTCTCGGCCCTTTCAACCGGTCAAAGCGCCAGATCTGGCGCCTACGATCGGGAGGACAGGATTGCTCATCGGTCGAGATTAACCTGCCTTCTGTTTTTCTGCAAGGAATTGTCGCCCGAGCCACGCCCGGTCGGCTGCCCCAATACAAAAGCAGGCGCACAGGCGGGAGGGCGAGCCCAGTAACGGTTTAGCGGGCGCGCCCGCTCAGCGCCGCCATCACGGCTTGTCCTTCCGCCCATAGCCGGAGCGTCATCGCCTCGGCGCCCTCTTCTCGGGCGAGCGCCGCAGACTCGCCGGCCCAGAGCGGCGAGAAATCACCGCTGCCGCGCTTCTCGGCCGCGGCCCGCAGCGGCGCCGCGGCTCCCGCCGCCAAGGGAAACTGCGGCGCGTCCTTGCTCATCGGTCCTACCTCGGCGACGAAACGGTTGACCAGACCGCGCGCCGGCCGGCCGGTGAACACGTTCGTCAGCCGCGTTGCGTCGTCCCGGGCGCTCGCGAGCGCGGCGCGATGCATCGGCGAAATCGTCGCCTCCAGCGTTCGCAGATAGGCGGTGCCGATCTGAACCGCATCGGCGCCAAGCGCGAAGGCCGCCGCGATTCCGCGCCCATCGCTGATTCCGCCCGCCGCCGCGACCGGGACGCTCACCGCGTCGCGCACCTGCGGCAGCAGAGAAATCAGACCCGGTTGCGCGTCGATGTCGTCGGACAGGAACATGCCCCGATGCCCACCGGCCTCCCGGCCCTGAGCAATGATCGCGTCTGCGCCGTTCTCCTCGAGCCAGCGCGCCTCGGCGACCGTCGTGGCGGATGAAAGAACCAGGGCGCCGGCCGCCTTGACGCGGGAAAGCAATTGGGCCGGCGGCAAGCCGAAGTGAAAGCTCACGACCGTCGGCCGCATCTCTTCAACGACCGCGCACGCCGCCTCGCCAAAAGGCGCGCGGGCCGGCGCGCCGGTAACGGCGGACGCGTCGACGCCATGCTCGACGTAATAGCGGCCAAGCCGATCGCGCCAGCGCGCCTCGCTCTCGGGATTTGGCGCGGGCTCGGCATGGCAAAAGAAGTTCACGTTGAAAGAGGCGTTCGTCTCTCGTCTGGCGGCGGCGATCTGTTCGCGTAAGCGGTCGGTCGTGAGCATAGCCGCCGGCAGCGATCCCAGCCCGCCGGCCTTACAGACGGCGATTGCGAGCTCGGGACCCTGCGCGCCCGCCATCGGCGCCTGGATCAGTGGAATTATCGAGGGAAGGAACGTCATGGAACTCGTCCAGTCGGCGGCGACCGGATGAGTTTAGAGCGGAAGCGCGAAGGGCGCACGTTTCGTCGCGCGACCGATCGCGAAAGCTCGCCGTATTATTCGAAACACCGAGGCTCCAGCTCAGTCCGATCCCACCGCTGCAATTGAGGAGGCTCGTTTCTTTGGCTTCGCCGGAAGCTCGCCTTCCACGCGCGCTTCTTCCTCCGGCTGTGCGCCGACCATGCCTTCGGCTTCGAGCCAATGACGCTCTGCCCGGCCTTCAGGGGAGCCTTCGTCAAGCCACAGGAAATAGGCAAACTCACGGACGCGGTTGTCGCGATCAGTCATGTTCGTCCCTCGCTCTAGTTGGCCGCGTGAGCGGCGTTTCGTTTGCGCGTTGCTGCGGCCTTCTTTGCCGCTGCCGATCGGCTTGCGGCCAGCCGCGCGGCTGCCGCAGCGCCACCGATCCGCCCACCCTTGTGCGCGGCGGGATGCCCTGTCGATTTCCCGCGGCCCGATCCGCCGGCCCGCTTTCCCCCGCCATCGTCCTTGTTGACGGTGGCCCAGGCGCGACGCTCGGCTTCCTTCTCCGGAACGCCGCGGTTTTCGTAGCTCTCCTCGATATGCTCCGCTTTCCGTTCCTGCTTGTCGGTGTATTTCGACTTGTCTCCCCGTGGCATGGGCTGTCTCCGCGCTCGCGAGATATCCGCATCGACAAACACGTGACTGCGGTGAAGGTTCCTCGCTTCCGCCGCAATTGCGAGAAGTGGGCTCGCTAGCGGTTGACGCAGCCTAACGGGGCGGAACGATCCCGACGCCGATCAGAAGTTCCGGCGTACGATTCGATGCGGCCGGAGTGGCGTCCCCAACGCGATTCAGTCCGCAACGGAACATGCGCGCTCGGCGGCAGTTGGGTTTGATAACAATTCTCTCGGACAGACGATACGTCCGTCTCTAGCAGGAACAAAACGATGGTTGAGTCGATAAACGACAACAATCCCTTGAACGGTATCAGAGTCCTCGTTGTGGAAGACGATACGCTGCTGGCCATGGATCTGGAGGACACGCTAGTCGACGCGGGCGCCCTCGTGGTCGGCGTCTGCCAGACTCTGGACGAGGCAATGGCGCGGGCGAAGGTCGACGATTTCGCCGTGGCGGTTCTCGATTTCACGCTCGGGTCGGATACGGCGTCGCCGGTCGCGCAACAACTGGTGCGCCGGGGCGTCCCCTTCGTTTTCTATACAGGCAAGTCGCGCCGCGAACCGAGCCTGGCTGAATGGAGGACTTGTCCGATCCTGGAAAAGCCGTCCTCGCCGCGCGCGCTGGTGTCGGCCTTGAGGACTGCTCTGTCGCGCTAGTCCAAAAGGACGCCGGCGCGCCGAACCTTGTGCTCGACTGACGAGTCAGACGCAGGGTCCAACTCCAAAAGCTCAACCAGTTTCGCGCGAGCGCGGCTGAGGCGACTCTTGATCGTGCCGATTCCAACCTGACAAACGACCGCGGCTTCCTCGTAGGAGAGGCCACTCGCCCCGATCAGCGTCAAGACCTCGCGCTGCTCGGCAGGAAGCTTGGTCATGGCTTTGCGGAAGTCTTCGAGATCGAGATGGCTTTCCTGGTCGCCGGGAACGGAAAGCCGGCGCGCATAAAGCCCATCGCTGTCCTGGACCTCGCGGGAGCGTTTCCGGTAGTTCGAGTAGTAGATGTTTCGAAGAATGGTGAACAACCAGGCTCGGAGACTGGTCCCGGGTTGGAACTTCTCCGAATTGCTCCAGGCGCGCAGGAGCGATTCCTGGACCAGGTCGTCCGCGAGCGAAACCGAGCCGGACAGAGAAATCGCAAATGCGCGCAAGTTCCTTATTTCCGCGAGCAACTCGTCCTTAAAGCTAGCCGAGGGCATCGCGCCTCCCTTGCGTCTGGGAAACCGGACCTCCCTCAAGGCGAGTGAGCAATTCCACGAACTTGTCGGGCAGCGGCGCCTGGACCAGGCTGGCGTAATGCGCCTCAAGCGCCTTTCCGATCGCCTCCAAGGCCTTTGGGTCGGGCGCTGCGGCATCCGCAGCCTCAGCCTTGTTCGTGCGGGTCGCGTTCATGTCAAACTTCCCGCACCTGATATCCCGCACTCAAAACACACCCACCCAAACGTCCCGGACCCCGCTTGGTTCCCTATTCGGAAATATATTTTCATTTGCGCTTTTTTCGTTCTTCGGCGGCCGAAAGATTCGGGCCTAAGGCACGCCACGGTGACTGAGGCCCAGAACGGCCGAAACGAGAAGCGCGAACAAGGCTACCACGAATATGATCTTCGCGGCGGCGAATGCGGCTCCCGCGAGGGCGCCGAAGCCAAACACGGCCGCGATCAGGGCAATGACAAGAAAGGCGATCGCCCAGCCAACCATGGTGTTCTCCTCACGCTGGTTGCTGCCGCAGCTAAACTCAAAAGCATTTGGCATGTTCCAACATCCGGACCGCAGTCGAGGGGGCGCCGCGGTTTCCCAAAAGCGAGTTGGGCGACGCCGGGAACGATGCCGGTTGCGAGGCGTTCAAAGAGTGATGCAACTCAAACCAAGGAAAGCTCAGATGCCCAAGGACTCCCATAGCAAGGCGGCGGAACACCACGAAAACGCGGCGAAAAGCCATAGGATGGCCGCCGAACACCATGGCAAAGGCGACCACGCGAAGGGTAAGGAGGAATTGATGAAGGCCCAAGGCCATTCGAAGACCGCCCGCGAAACTTCCGAGATGGCGCACGGCAAGAGCCAATCGCAGAAGTAATGCGTATCCGGCGAGACCCGATCGGGTCTCGCCGGCCTCACGCAGCCCTCATTTCCGAGCGCTAGATGACGGACGATTCTCCGGAAGGAAACTTTCCGGACCACGTCGGCAAGGCGGTGCGCTCCGTTGCGCAGCTGCATTCCGATCATCGTGGAAAGGCCACGACTCCCCAACGCGCGGTAAACCGTGTCACGGCTCTAATGGGGCGGCCTTGGTTTGTTATAGCCGTCAGCCTCGGCGTGGCCGCATGGATCGCCGCCAATTTGATGGTGAGCAGGCTTGGTCTGGAACCGATCGACCCGCCTCCATTTGCATGGCTGGAAGTCGCGGCAACTCTATTCTCGCTCTTCCTCGTCGTGCTCTTGTTGGTTGCGCAAAAGCATGAGGATGAACTCAACGCGCATCGCGATACGCTGACTCTTGAGCTCTCAATCTTGACCGAACACAAAATCGCCAAGGTTATCCAGCTTTTGGAGGAATTGCGCCGGGATAGTCCCCATGTTCAAGACCGGGACGATCCGCAGGCGGATGAAATGGCTGAGCCCGCCGACGCCGGATCCGTTCTAGCGGCTGTTCGCGCGAACGATCACCAATAATCCATTCCGTAAATGCGTCGAGCAGGCGGGAACAAATGGCGGACTCAACTCGTTTGGCTCGCTGCGAGCATTGCGCTCACCTGCGCTGGGAGAAAGGTTCTATGGATATTCGCTACGGCTTCGATATCACGGTCGATTTCGCACAGCCGACGACATTTCTCGCCATGATGGACGTGCACTCCGATTTTCGGCGTGGCGTCGCTCAGGAGACGGCGCTTGAGCTCGAGCCCGTTATACCTGCCGAACGGTTTGTCGATAACAACGGAAACGTGGTGAGGCGACTCTCTGCCCCGGCTGGGGCGACGTCGCTGCGCCTTCGGGGCGTCTTTCGTACCGATGGGCGTGCAGATGAGGTTGCTACGGCTGCGGAAGCTGCGCCGGTGGCAGACCTGCCCCCCGATACCCTGCCGTTTCTTCGGCCGAGCCGATATTGCGAGACCGACCTGCTCTCCGATTTCGCCTGGGCGAATTTCGGCGGGATATCAGGCGGGTGGGCGAAAGTGCAGGCGATCTGCGACTTCGTCCATGGACGCCTTAGATTCAGCTATCCCGAAGCCCGGCCGACGCGCACCGCAAACGAAGCTCTAGTTGAGGGCGTCGGCGTCTGCCGCGATTTCACTCATTTGGCGGTCGCGTTGTGCCGTTGCCTCAACATCCCGGCGCGTTATTGCAATGGCTATCTCGGCGACATCGGTGTCCCGCCGGACCCGGCTCCGATGGACTTCAACGCCTGGTTCGAAGTCTTCCTCGGCGATCGATGGTTCACCTTTGACGCGCGGCACAATCAGCCTCGCATCGGTCGCATCTTGATTGCGCGCGGACGGGACGCCGCCGACATCCCGATGATCGCAACCTTCGGCCCCCACAGACTCTCCCGTTTCACTGTCGTCACTGAAGAGATCCAGGTACGCGTATCCGTCGCCGCTTGATCGCACAGTTCGACGGTAAAGGAGACCGGTCATGACCACGATTTTGTTGATTATCCTGTTGATCGTTCTGTTGGGCGGCGGGGGCGGCTACTATGCGCACGGTCGCTACGGCGCGTCTGGGCTGGGCGGCGTCCTCGGGCTGGTGCTTGTCATTCTTGTCGTTCTCTGGCTCGCTGGCGCGTTGACCACTGCGGTTGGGCCGACGCCCTGAGATGGGCGCGACGTCGGATTTGAAACGGCGTTGGTGTTCAGCGCAATCGCTACCGAAATTGAGGAACATTCCTAGAGCTTCTGGGGTTTCAAAGACACTCAGACCCTAGGAGACAACTCATGCGTAAAGCTCTACTCGCTGCAGCGGCGATCACCGCTCTCGCAAACGCCGCCGCTACGGCGCAGACCGCGACAACGACAACCGACAAGCCCCAGAATGGCGCCATGGCGACCCCTGGGACGGCCACCCAACCGACCCCCATGGCGGCGGCAAATCCTGCCCAAACCAAAGCAGTTCAGCCTGTGCCGAATGAGGGACCGAACTTTATTGCGGTGCAGAGCAACGACATGTTGAGCTCGAACGTCGTCGGGCTTGATATTTATAATGGTCAGAACAACGACATCGGCAAGATTCAGGACATCGCCTTCGATGCGTCGAAGCAGGTGACAGGGTATATTCTCTCAGTCGGCGGATTCCTGGGCATGGGCACGCACTACGTCGCGGTGAATCCAGGCTCAATCATGGTGGCTTACGACGCTCAGAACAAGGTCTGGAAGGCGACCATGAACGCCACCAAGGACCAGCTCAAGTCGGCGCCCGAATTCAAGTACGGCGGCCAGTGGACGGCGAGCAGAAGCTAAGCCGCTAGCTAACAACGGAACGGGGCTCGATTGCCCCGCTCCGCTCTCTCAATCAAGCAGAAGAGAGCGACCATGGCGGACAGAGCAGCGGATATCGATCATGTCTGGAAGCTGGTCGACGACATTCCTATTGCTATGGTCGTCACGCATGAAGGCCAGGGCCGGAACATGCGGGCTCGGCCGATGGCGGTGCGCCCGGCTCGAGACGAAGGCGCAATCTATTTCTTGACCGATGTCGACACGCCAAAAGCTCACGAGATCGGGCGCGACGAATCGATTTGTCTGGCGCTAGCGGACAACAAGACGCAAAAATACGTGTCGATCACTGGTCGTGCAGAGATCATCGATGATCGGGAGCGGGTCGAGAAAATCTGGTCGATCTACGACAAAGCGTTCTGGCCCGATAAAAACGATGCGCGCATAAGAATTCTTCGCGTCACACCGGAGAGCGCCGAGTTCTGGGAAGGGGCCGGGACGGTGGTCACCGCGGTCAAATTGGTCGCGGCGATAGCCTCGGGCGAGCGGATGGATATCGGCGAGAACGAAAAAGTTGGATTTCCTCACGGCGGAAGCGTCAGCGACTGAAGCTCGAAACTCGCAGCAAGCTCCGGCTGTTGCGAGTCAAATCCGGCCGTCAGTCGATAGGCGCCCGGCTGAATTCGCCACTTTCGCGCATCCTCGTCGAACGTCGCGAGCAGGCGCGGATCGATCGAGACATTCGCCTGCCGTTCCTCGCGGGGCTTAAGGTCGATTCTATCCCAGCCGACAAGGCGCAGCGGAATGTTGGCGCTCTTCGGTCCGGATACATAGAATTGCGGCGTCGCGACGCCGGTCCGGTCCCCCGAGTTGCGCACCATGGCGCTTGCCGTCACTGTGGCGCCGCTGACGCTCACGGCGAGGCTGCTCAAAGCGAATTTGGTGTAGGAGAGCCCGAAGCCGAACGGAAACAGCGGCCGCTCGGCCCGCTCGACAAACCATTTGTAGCCGACTACGGCGCCCTCATCGTACGCAGCGGTGAACGTCGCGCCATAGCGTCCGCCCCGTCCGACGGGTCCAATCGGCGCGCCGTTGGGGTCGCCCTGAAATCTTCGGGTGAGGCAATTGGCCTTCGCTGTTCGGAAAGGTTACTGGCAAGCGACCTGACGGGTTGGCGGCGCCGGACAAGATTTCGGCAATCGCCTCGGCGCCCTTCTGTCCGGGGTACCAGGCTTCGAGAACAGCAGCCGTCTGGGCCAACCAGGGCATGAGCACCGGCCCACCCGTTTCGAGCACGACTGCGGTGCGGGGGTTGGCGCGCGTCACGACATCGACGAGACGGTCTTGTTGGCCCGGCAGCTTGAGACTTGGGGCGTCGGCGCTTTCGGTCATCCACTGATCGACGAACAGGATGACCGCATCGGCGTCCGCTGCAGCCTTTGCCGCTCGCGCTAGCGACGTCCCGTCATCATAGTCGACGCGGGCGCGCGGAAACTGAAGACGGATCGCCTCCAGCGGCGAACCCGGATCGAAGATCATGGCGCGGTTCTCGCCGAGCGGTTCTTTCGCGGCAATTCCTCCTCGCGGCACGACTTGCGAAGAGCCGCCGCCCGAGGGCGCGCCGAGATCGGCATGAGCTCCGATCACCACGATGCTGCGCATGTCGGCCGAGAGCGGCAGGAGACCTTGGTTCCTCAATAGAACGGTCCCTTCGCGCGCGATGGCGAGCGCGCTCCGATCGCTTGAAGCGAAGTCGACAGGTTCTGAGGCGCTTGTCTTGTCGGCGAGGCCGTGCGCGAAGATCGAAGTGAGAATCCGTCGCGCCATGTCGTCGAGCCTGGCCTGAGGGACTTCGCCGTCGGCGATCGCGTGCGCCAGAGGGCCCTCGAAGAAGTTTTGCGTATCGAGCTGCTCGCCGGACTCTTGATCGAGGCCGGCCATCACCGCGCGAGCCGTCGAGTGGACCGCGCCCCAGTCGGACATGACAAAAAATGGATATCGCCAATCGGTCTTGAGCACCTGATTGAGGAGCCAGTCGTTTTCACAACAATAGCTTCCGTTCACCTGGTTGTAGGCGCACATCACGGCGCCTGGGCGCCCGCGCTCGATCGCGATCTCAAAGGCGAGCAGGTCCAATTCGCGCATCGCCGCCTCATCGATGCGCGCGTTGAGCACCACCCGGTCAGTTTCCTGCGCGTTGAGGGCGAAGTGCTTGATCGTCGAGATGATGTGGCGGCTTTGCACGCCATCGATCATGCTGCCCGCCATCAGCCCAGTGAGCAGCGGGTCCTCAGAGAAATATTCAAAATCGCGGCCGCCGCGTGGGTCGCGAATGAGGTTCGCAGCGCCACCAAGAAGCACATTGAAGCCCTTGGCTCGCGCTTCCGCGCCGACCGATTGCCCCTGGAGGCGCGCAATCTCCGGGTCCCAGGTGGACGCGAGAGCGAGATCGGACGGCATCGCCGTGGCGGTGTCGCCGGGACGGACGGCGCCGGGGTTCGCAACCCCAAGCTCTGCGTCGGTCTCTTGCAGCGCGGGAATGCCCAAGCGCGGTACGCCCGCCACGTAGCCCGCCGAGCCGATCGATCCGTCCGGTTTGGGCTTGCCCCCCCAAGGCGCCGCGATCACCCCATGGACCAGCGACAGCTTCTCCTGCTCGGTCATTTGATCAAGCGCCATCTGCGCGCGCCGGTCGGCAGGCAGAGAGGGATCGCCCCACGGCCAGTCTTGCGCTCCGGCGGCGTCGGCGAACACCAAGGTCACAACGACGACAACCGGCGTGAACAGGCTCAACACAGGTTCAACCGCTCGTTGGTCACATCGCCTCTTCAATAAACCCGTTTCCACCTCCGCTCACCTTGAGCGGGCATCGCCAATGATGATGTCAGGCGCAAGGAATTCTCACGCACATGGGCGCGCGAACTGGAATGGTTTACGGCTTGGCCACACACGGGGGAGAGTGATGGGATGTCAGACGCGGCGGAACGAAACGCTCATGCGCCAAGCGCCCGCCCCTCGTCATAGCCGCGATAGTGTCGATACCGCCGGTACTCGCGTACCTGCTGCTTGGCCGCCGATTTTTGGATCGCAGCGCCTCGGCCGCTCTCCACTACGCTCGCGATGGCGGCCTTTTCGTCCGCCAGGGCTAGGAAGGACGAGACGCAGAATATCGCCACAGCCGAAAGAACGAGAGGCGCTCGTGACATGTTGTGCTCCTATGGTTTGTCAAAGGCACGCACGAGAATCACGCTGCGTTCTCAACCGCTGCGCTCGCTGAAAGTTCCGTTCGGTCCGTCGCGTCGCGGCTTAAGACTGCCGCTCATGCCAATTCATCACTTTGATAGACTTTTGCCGTATCACCGCCGGCAGTCCCGAGGCGCTTGCGGGGTGAGTGAAATAAAACACCAGTATGCCGGCGATCATTGGAATGGTTGTTGTGCCGAGACCTCAGATATCGATGCGCCTTGTCTTGAGCGTTGGGACTACGATGAACTAGAGTACCCGCGGCGCCGCGGCATGACGGCGCGAGGGGGTCCGACGTCTTAACCGACGAGGGACAATTTGACGGGCGAGTGGTTTACCTACCGGCAGGCGGCCGAACTGTTGAGCGTGTCGACCGAGGCGGTCCGGCAACGGGCCAAGCGCGGCCGGTGGCAGAAGACGCTCGGAAACGACAAGCGAACGCGGATTCGGCCGCCCGAGGGTTGGAACGATATCGTTCGGGTCTCAGACGATCGCGCTCTGCGCGCCCGCGTCGTGGACGAACGAGCGCTCGCCAATCAGGTCATCCGAGCGCTCGAAGCCCATGTCGAAACGCTCAAGGCGCAGCTTACAGCCGCCGAGCAGCGCGCCGAAAAGCAGGCGGCCGAATTCGCCGCGCGCGAGACGCGTCATGCCGCGGATCTCGCTATTGAACGGACTTTGGCAGACCGCATGTCGGCCAGGGTCGACCAGATGACCGCTGACCTCGCGGTCGAACAGGCGCAGCGGGTGGATGCGGAAAAAAGGCTCGCCGCCGGGCTCGCTCGCGGCTGGTTTAAGCGCCGGCCGCCTAGCGCCGGCCAATAGCTCTCAGAAACATCGCCTGGCGGCGCCCGCGCACGCCGCCATCACATCGAGAAACCCTTGGCGTAGCAAGGACGGGCATCGCTCACGCGGCGCGAAGATCACAGTGTGACGCACGTCACAGCGCGGTAGCCTGGGACATGGTTAAAGCCAGCCCCGCCTGAAAGACATCTTCAGCAGGAGGCCATGGTCGGCGGGAGAGACACGGTAAGGTCAGATTACGGAGGCTGTGATGAACGAGATCGGCAAGCAGGCGGTGTTCTACCGCGCATATCTGCCACATGATCGCAGCCTGATCCCCCTGGCAGTCGTCGTGGGGGCGATCGTTGCGCTGTGGCTAAGCCTTTACTGCGTCGGCGCCGAGCGAAGCCCGCAAATCGTCCAGAAGGAAGCGCGCGCCGCGGCCGTGCTCGTCTGCCGACCTGTAAGCCACTGATCAGGAGGCTCGGCGCGCCAGGGGTCCTTTCCTACACGCGTGAAGCGCGTCCAACGCGACGGCATCGCCGGTCCCTTGCGGCGCGCGCTCTCTCTCGGATCGCCTGATAGTTCGCCGCTACTCGAACAGCTTCAAGTCGACAGCATCGCCCATGGCGCGATAGCCGGCGTCGTTCGGGTGGAGGTGGTCGCCAACGTCGTAGTCGGCGCGAATCCGGGTCGGATGGTCGGGATCGCGCACCGCAGCGTCGAAATCGATCACGGCGTCGAAAGAACCGCCGCTCCGAATCCAGGCGTTCACCGCCTCGCGCTTCGCCTCTCCTGCAGGTTGGTAGTAGCCGTGGAACACCGTGTCTTCGTATGGAGTGAGGGTCGCGCCGTAGATTTTCGCCCCGCGGTCATGAACGCGCGCGATGATCTGCTTCATGCCGGCGATGATCGCATCCGCGGATACGTCCTGTTCCGGAAGATCCGCGCTGGTGGAATGGCCAATGTCGTTGATTCCCTCCATCAGCACCACCCAGCGCAATCCCGGCACGGACAGAACGTCGCGGTCGAGCCTCGCCAAAGCGTTGGGACCGAACAAATCCTCCGGATGATCGTGGAGGATACGGTTGCCGCTGATGCCGGCGTTGAGCACGCCCACCGGCTCGGCGTTCGGGCGGGCGGCCAGCCGTTCCGCCAGCCGGTCGGGCCAGCGGTGATTGCCGTCAACCTCAGAGCGGTAGCCGTCGGTGATGGAGTCGCCGAGCGTGACGACGACCGCGGGCTGGCCAGCGGCCTCGACATCCACCTCATCGATGAAGAAACGCGATGTCGACGTCTTGGGCGTGGGGATGGCTGGCGCAGCGGTAAAGTCTCCGTCGCCCGAGATTTGGGTTGTCGCCACCCCGTCCAGGTGGATGACCGAGGGTCCGGTCCAGCGCGGCACAAACAGGCTGACAGCCAGCTTTGACAGCGGCGCGAGCTCTATGTCCACTGGGTCGGACAGCGCCGCCGCCCCCGGCGGCACGGTGATTCCGCCGAGCCCACCGAAGGTGAGCGCATGGTCGGTCGTGGGGTCGATCGTGCCTAACGATGCGTCGGACGCCGGCTTCGCGATATGGGCGGAGCCGATGACCAGCGGATAGTGGCCGGTCTCGTTGGAGAAGCGCACGCGCACCTGCTTGCCGCCGGCGCTTAGGCGGACAATCTGACGCAACGTCTGATAGTTGATGTCCTGACCGACAGGAAAGACGTCGCTAGCCCCCCAGCTGGCGATCCAGCCATCCGCCCGCGCGGCCGGCGCCGGGCCGCTCAGCAACGCCACCGACGCAGCGGCCGCAAGCATCCTGCGTTGACTCCTCATGACGTGTCCTCCGCTTCGTTTCTTGCAGGCGCACCAACGCCTGACGTCCCGCGAGGTCGTTTTATCGGTCGACTGCTACACAGTCTATAGCCGCAAGCGCGGTCGCGATCGCGTCGATCAGGCGATCACGACGTCCTTGAGCGCCGCGGAGGCGATGCCTCGCTCGGCCGCGATGCGTCCCCCGCGCAGGACGAGCGTGCGGGGCGGCCGATCGACGACCGCATCGGCGACACTGGGCGCGGCGACGACGACCAGATCGGCGACCGCGCCGGCGCGGAGCTCTCGCCGAGGGCGGCCGAGCGCCTTGTCTGCTTCGCTGGTTGTCAGCGCGAAAGCCTCCTCGAGCTCGCGGTCGGTGAACAAGGCGTGGCGCTCAGCGATGATCGCAGCGCGGTCGAGCATGTCGCCATTGCCGTAAGGCGACCAACAGTCGCGAATGTTGTCGGAGCCGGCGAACACAGTCACGCCGCGCTCGCGGAGCCTGCCGGGTGGCGGCACGGGCGCCGATGACGGACATGACGTCATGATCGCGACCTCGGCCCGGGCAAGCGCGTCGGCGGTCTCTGCGAACACGTCTGGTCCGATGGATCCGAGCGCGAAGGCGTGGCTGACCGCGACGCGCCCTTGCATGCCGGCCGCGATCGTCCGTTCGGCGATGTCGCGCAACTCGGCGGCTCCGGTTTTGCCGCTGTCGTGGAGATGTATGTCGATCCCCTTGCCGAAGCGCTCGGCGAGGCCGAAGACGATGTCGAGCTGGCCCTTGACGTCGTTATCGAAGCCCGCTGGGTCCAGGCCGCCGATCAAGTCCGCGCCAGCGCTGAGCGCCGCGGCCATGAGGTCGGGCGCGCCCTTTTCCGTGGTCACGCCGCTTTGCGGGAAGGCCACGAGCTGAATGTCGATCCAGTCCCGATAAGCCTCCCGCACGCGCAGCACGGCTTCCAGATTGGCGAGGCCGACATCGTTGTCGATGTCGACGTGGCTGCGCGTCCGGGTCGTGCCGTTGGCGATCAGGGTTCGGATGAGCGCCGAGGCGCGCGCCTCGATCGGCAGCGCGACGCGATGGCGTTCGACGCGTTCGGCGGCGATCCGCTCGCGCACGCTGCGTCCCTCGACATGGGGCAGACGCGGCGCGCCCCAATGCGTCTTGTCGAGATGGATGTGGCCGTCGACGAACGCCGGCAGGAGAAGCGCGCCCGCAAGATCGATGCGCTCACCCGCATGGTCAGTGCTCCCGGGCGCATGCAACGCCGCAATGACGCCGCCCGTGGTTTCCACGTCGGCTGACCCACCATCGGGAAGACGCGCGTTGGCCAGGATCATCAGACGAGGCTTAGGCGCTTCGCCGCCGCGTATTGGTAAAGACGATCGCCATAATGCTTGAATTCTTCCCCGGCCGAGAAAGTAAGGCTCAAATCATGCTCGTCATCGCGCGCGACCGCCTCGCGATGGATCTCGGGCCAGTCGGGCAGGCGCATGCGCCGCCGGGCCTCGAGCTCATCAGCTGTTGGTAGGCTAGGAAAGCCGATCTTCGGCACGAGCGATGCGATCGCTTGCCAGAAAAAGCGCAGCGGCGTCGCCGCATCGGGAGTGCGCGGCGCCATGAGCCTCAGCCAGTGCGTTCCGGTGACCGCATGCAGCGCGCAAAAGTCGAGCGTTGCGGCGTAGAGCGCAAGCGACAGCTGGGCGATCCGGTCATGGGTTTCCGGTCCAATCGCGAGCATGTCGACGACTGGCGCAAATTCAGGCTTCTGCGCGACCGCGCGCATGAAATGCCAGAGGAGATCGCGCTCGGGCTCGACATGCCGAAACGCCGCTGGCCCATGCATGAACGCCAGAACCTCGACCGGATCGTCTGTCGAGGGCGGGACGCTGCACGAAGCGCCGAGCGACAGGTAGGTCGCGGCCCAATAAGCGAGCGCGACGCCGGTTTCCTCGTCGCTATCGGTCATCGTCGCATAGGCCATGCGCATGAACGCGTGCGTGGCGCTGGCCGCGATGCCCGGCATAAGGTGCGGTAGATAGTGGAGCGCGGACGGCGTGGCGCCGAGCCGTGCGACTTCCCCGGCGAAAAACGTACGATAATCGCCTTCGTGTTCTCGCTGGCCTAAGAACTCGCGCCAATTGTCGCGCGTGATCTTGCCGATCGGTTCGGGAACGGGAATCAGGCCGTTCTGCTTATGATAAATGTCGCCGTAGGCTTCCAGCCGCTCGTCGCTCGCGCCCATGCGATGCAAGGCGACCAGGACCATCGGCAGGTGATTGGCCAGGCAGATCGGGAATTCCGCGCTCCACCATCGCGACCAGGCGACAGACCGCTCGAGCCCGTTTCGCGTCGCGGAGTACGGATGCGAAGAGATGGCGCGCGCCGACGCCGCGCTCATGAGCTCCTCCAATGCGCGTTTTCAAGTTGCTATCGCATCCGCCGCGGCTTGGAAAGCGAACCGCGGTGAAAGCATGAGCATTCGCGCGATCAAACAGCGAGCACGCGTGAGTTCATTTTCGACCGAAATCGCCGCACAATCTGATTGCTCTCACGAAAATCAGGGTGTTAGCCTGCCTCGTCGTCATCAGGGGAGAAGTCAGGCATGAAACCGTTCATCGGTCAGGCGGCGGCGCTCGCGCTTGGTGTTTTGGCTTCGGTCGGCATTTCCGGCGCGGGAGCGGCCGACAAGCCTTACCAGGGCGTTACGCTGAATCTGGCGTCGCAGAATGATCAGTTCGCCGCGGTGCTGGCGGCGATCGCGCCCGAGTTCGAGGCGCAGACCGGCGCCAAGGTCAATGTCGACATTCTGAGTTACCCTGAGCTTCTGACCAAGATCACCGCGGATTATGTCGGGCACACCAAGGGCTATGACCTCGCCACCGTCGACATCGTCTGGTCCGGTCAGTTCGCCGAGGCCGGCTACACCGTCGATCTCACCGACTGGATCAAGCGTGACGCGGCGGAGATCAAGGTCGACGACATCTACCCGTCGCTCATGTCCTCGCTCGGCGGCTACAAAGGCAAGCAGGTTGCGTTTCCATTCGCCGGCTACGCCAATGTGCTGGCCTACCGCAAGGACCTCTACGACGCCGCCGGCCTTAAAGCCCCAGCAACGATGGACGAGTTCGTCGCCGACGCCGTGAAGCTGACCGACAAGAGCAAGAAGGCTTACGGTTTTGTCGCCAACGGCCAGAAAGGCCCTGCGGTGGCGCAGGACTGGATGCAATACAATCGCCAGTTCGGCGGCTCGATCCTCGACAAGGACGGCAAGCCGGCGCTGAACTCGCCTGCGAACATCGCGAGTGTCGTCGCCTATAAGAAGCTGTTCGATGAGGCAGCCCCTCCAGGCGCCGCCGACTACGATTGGGGCGGACGCGAGGAGAGCTTCCGCCAGGGGATGGTCGCCAACATGCAGACCTGGTCGATCGGCGCCGCCGACTACGACAATCCGAAAGTGTCGAAGATCGCCGGCAAGGCGGGGATCATACTGACGCCATCCGCGCAAGGATCGCCGCAGGAATATGGGATCGGAGGCTGGGCGCTCGGAATCAACAAAGACATCGACCCGAAGAAACAGGAGGCGGCTTGGGCGTTCATCAAATGGGTCACGAGCCCGGCAGTGCACAAAGACCTCAACCTGCGCGGCGCCGGCAGCTATCTGCGCAAGAGCGAAATGACCGATCCGGAGCTGCTCGCCAAATATCCATTCCTACCGGTGATCGCGACTTCGTTCGAGCACGGCGACGGGGAGTTTCGGCCACGCATCCCGCAATATCCGGAATTGCAGGATCTGATCGGCGGCGCCATCAACGCCGTGCTGGTCGGGCAGGCCGATCCCAAGACCGCAATGGATGACATTCAGGGCAAGGCCGAGGCTTTGTTCAAATGATTCTAGGACAACGCGGCTGAAGCACAAGCAAGTCGGGCCGGAGCCAGGGAAGCGCGGCTTGCGGGCGCGTTCGGGGCTGAATTGAGCGTTGTTTCGGGCGAGGGCGCAGCGACCGACGAGGACGCATCTGTTTCACCCGGCTGGTCCTATGGCCGCAAGCGCCAGATATTTCTCGCTGCGCTCGCCGCGCCCGCCCTTGTTTACGTCTTGACGATCGCGGTCGGACCGATGGTCCAGGGGTTTTTGTACTCCTTCGACAGTTACAACCTGATCCGCCCGGGCTCGCGCCATTTCGTCGGCCTCGACAATTATCTCGCCCTGTGGCGCGATCCGACCGCGCGCCGCGCATTGATCAACACCTTCGCCTTCACCTTCGGCGCGGTCACGCTCGAATTCGTCCTTGGCCTTGGCGTTGCGCTCCTCCTGTGGCGCGACGATTGGTTCAACCGCGTCGCGCTCGGGCTCCTGCTCGTTCCCGCGACCGTCACGCCGCTAGTGGTGGGGCTCGTGTTCAAAGCGCTGCTCAGTCCGGAATATGGCATGCTCGGCTATCCGCTCGCCGAACTTGGCCTCAGCAGTCCGCATGGGCTGCTCGCGGACCCTCAGAGCGCGCTCGCCACGTTGATCGCGATCGACGCCTGGGAATGGACGCCGCTGATGGCGCTGATCCTGCTCGCCGGCCTCAAGACGCTGCCGACCGACATTCTCGAAGCTGCGGCCGTCGATGGCGCGAACGGGCCGCAGCGATTCTGGCTCATGGTCCTGCCGCTCTTGTTGCCCGCGGCCTTTCTGGCGCTCATCCTCCGCATGATGGACGCCTTTCGGGTGTTCGATATCATCTTTGTCACCACCAGCGGGGGGCCGGCGGACGCAACCAACACGCTCATGATCTATGGCGTCAAACAGGGGCTCGAATTCTTCAACATTGGCGCGGCTTCCGCCGTCAGCACCTTGATCGTCATCTGCATCCTCGCCATGGCGGCGGCGTTCATTGGCGTTCTCAAGCCGGGGAGGAACCGGCATGCTTGATCGCGATCGGTTGCTTTTGATTGCGCGCCGCCTGGCGATCTGCGCGATCCTCGTGGTCGCGCTCGCGCCAGTCGTCTGGCTGTTCTCGATCGCCTACAAACCCACCCGCGATATCTTCGCCTCCCCCCCGACGTTTTTGTTCACGCCAACGCTCGACAATTTCGAGAGCGTGTTCCGCTACTTCCATCTCGGCGCGCTGCTCGAGTCGAGCCTTATCATTGCGATTGGATCGACGGCGCTTTCGCTCCTCATCGGCGTGCCGGCGGGCTATGCGCTGGCGCGCGCTGAGAGCCCGCGCGCGATCTGGCTCGCCTATTTCTTTCTCATCATCCGCACCGTGCCCCCAATCGCGACCCTGATCCCGTTTTATCTTCTGATGCGCGACATCGGGCTTCTAGGCACCTGGTGGGCAGTGATCATCCTCAACACCGCGCTGAACAGCGCCTTTGTCGTCTGGATGATGTTTTCCTTTTTTCGCGCCGCGCCGACTTCCATCGAGGAGGCCGCGCTGACCGACGGCTGCACGGACTTCGGCGCCTTCATTCGGATCGCGCTCCCCGCCGTGGTTCCGGGCCTCATTGCGAGCGCCATTTTCTGCGTCATGTTCTCCTGGAATGATTTCCTCTACGCCATGTTCCTCACCAAGGCGGACACCAAGACGATCTCGGTCGCCCTTCTCTCCGCCTATGGAACGAAGGACATTTCCTGGGGCACCCTCGGAGCCCTGGCTCATTTTTCGACGCTGCCGATCGTCGCCATGATGATCCTGCTCAACCGCTATTTCGTCCAGGGCCTGACGCAGGGCGTGCATTAGCGCGCGCCACGACGGTGATGCAGGCGCCGCTAGGCTCCAAACAGCGCCGGGACTTCGGCGAGATGCGCGATCGATCGGTCCGCGCCGACGAAGGCTTCGCCTGAAGGCGCATAGCCGACCACGTAAAGCCCTGCCGCCCGCGCCGAGCGTGCGCCGGCGCCGCTGTCCTCGACGGCGACTATCGCGTGTGGCTCCGCGCCGAGCCGGCGAGCCGCTTCGCGGAAGGGTTCGGGGTCGGGCTTGCCTGACGAGACGTCGTCGAGGCTCAGCGAAAACGTGATGATTTCGCCAATGCCCAGCGCCTCGATGTTGGCGTCGACGATCCTTCGTCCGGAATTCGAGACGCAGGCTTGCGCCACGCCGCGCGCCGAGAGATCGCGCATCGCCTCGATGGCTCCCGGATTGGGCTCGAGCTCGCCCGCGTGGGCGACATAGTAGTCTTCGATCGCCGCGATCCACGTCTCGAATTTCGCGCCACGCAAAAACCGGGGCTTGAGCGCCTTCCATATGTCACGCGCGTGCACGCCCCGAAACGCCTCCGGCGCCAGATCGCTGAGATCGGCGCCGAAAGCTGCGCTCGCGGCGACGAGCGCGCGCTGGTGGAGCGGCTCGCTGTCGATCAGCGTGCCGTCGATATCCCAGGCGACGGCGCGAAACAGTGTCATAGGGCTCCCGAGCGGCCATTGCGGCAGGCGCTAGCCGCGCATCCGATAACGGCGTTAGTTGCGGACGTAAACATTGGGTTCGTCCCTCCGCGCGCGACAAGCCTCTCCCGGGTCCTTGCTTCCCCGACGGCGTGACTTGGTCTAGCATACCGAAGTTCTCGGCAACCTCCTCGGAGATAGACGCCGCGCCCGAGCCGCATGTCACGCGGGCGCGCGTTTTCCGTTTGGGGGCGCGCGCGCAGTCGTCATTGGAGGAAGCGGAATCAATGAGCCATACGTCTCTGCGTCCTGAGTTCGAGGAGTTGGTCGAACTCGACGCGCCGGCCATCCAGGTGGCGACAGATTGCATCTTCACCGAGGGACCGGTCTGGCATCCGGTTGATCATTTCCTGTTGTTTTCTGACATGCCAGGTGACGTGCGCCGCCGCTGGGACCCGGACGGGGGCGTGGTTGAGGTCCGGCGGCCCGCCAACAAATGCAACGGCTTGAGCTATGATGCGGATCTCAACCTCATTGTCTGCGAGCACGCGACATCCCTGCTTATGCGCGAGAAGCCGGACGGAACGCGCGAGGTTCTGGCAAGCCATTTCGAAGGCAAGGAACTTAACAGCCCGAACGATGTCTGCGTACGCTCCGATGGTTCGATCTATTTCTCCGACCCCACCTACGGGCGCGTGCCTGTTTTTGGGATCGAGCGGCCGCGCGAACTTGGTTTTCAAGGCGTCTACCGCGTGCCCCCCGACGGCGGCGGTCTGCAACTCGTGGTCGATCGCGATCTGTTCGAGCAGCCGAACGGCCTTTGCTTTTCGCCTGATGAGAGGCTGCTTTACGTCAACGACAGCGCCAAAAAACTGATCCGCGCATTCAATGTTGCGCCCGACGGGTCGTTGTCGGGAGAGCGTCTGTTCGCAAGCGAAATCCGGTCATCGTCACAGAACGGCGGCCCGGACGGCATGAAATGCGACGAGCGCGGCAATGTGTGGGTCACGGGCCCGGGGGGCGTCTGGGTCTACGCCCCGTCAGGCGAGCTGATCGGCAAGCTGCACATCCCGGAGGTGGTGGCCAATCTCGCGTGGGGCAGCCCCGAATTGCGCACTCTGTACGTGACCGCGACGCACTCGGTCTATCGCCTGACCACCAAGGTCGGTCCCCGCATCGAGCCGTACATGCGTGCGCACGCCGCCGCGAAAAACTCGGCTTCCGCCGCGGCGCCGGGGCAGGGGCTGGATTTCGACCCGGGGCGCGCCGTCCTCATCATTCAGGACATGCAGAACGACGCGGTGAGCGAAGGCGGCGCGTTCGCCGCATCCGGGGCGCCAGCGCATGCGAAGGCGCAGAACGTGGTCGAGAACATTCGCCACGTCGCCGCGGCGGCGCGCGCCCATGGCGTTCCGGTCATTCATGTTTGGTTTATCGTCGACCCGGGGGCGGCTGGCGTCACGCTCAACGCGCCGCTGTTCAAGGGCCTCGCTGAGCACAAAGCGGTTGTGCGGGGGACCTGGGGCGCCGCGCCTGTCGAAGGGCTCGAGCCTGATCTCGGCGATTTCGTCGTCGAGAAGATGCGCATGAGCGCGTGGGAGGGCACGCGGCTCGAGACCATCCTCAAGGCGCTTCATCGCGACACCATTATCAACACCGGCGCGTGGACCAACATCGCGGTCGAGCACACCGCGCGCACCGGCGCCGACAAGGGCTATGTCGTGATCACGCCTGAGGATTGCTGCGCGACTATGAACGCCGACTGGCACAAGGCATCGATCGACTACGCAATGCAGAACGTTGCGCAGGTCACCAAAGCGGAGGCAGTGATCGCGGCGCTGAAGGACAGGTGAAGCGCGGGTCGCTTGTCAGCGCTCGGCCAAGCGGCGATAGAGGTCGCGATAGCGGCGATAGCCGCGGTGATAGACATCGGCAGTTTCAGGTTGAGGCTCAATCTGATCAGCGGGGCGTACAAAGGCGGAG
Organism: uncultured Alphaproteobacteria bacterium; assembly: GCA_963775405.1. GTDB lineage: Bacteria > Pseudomonadota > Alphaproteobacteria > Rhizobiales > Beijerinckiaceae > Roseiarcus. Next base: position 156,035 of record CAVZJI010000014.1, on the reverse strand, counting down.
ATCGCGGACCAGTCTGACGCTAACCCAGCGCCGATCGCCGCCGTCCAGGCGGCGCCGACGCAAGAGCCGGGATGACCGGCGAGCCTCTGAACCGGGCGCTCAAGGACATCGGCGACAATCTGCATCCACACTTCGCTCGTCGAACCGCCATCGGAGACGATAAACCGCTCGGTTTTATAGCCGATCTCATTCATGACCTCGACATGGTGGGCGATTGCATAGGCGTAGGCCTCGAGCAAGGCTCGCCATAGGTGGCCGATGTCGTGCGAGAGGGTCAGGCCGTCAAAAGTCGCGCGGGCGCTCGCGTCGTGGATCGGCGTCTTTTCGCCGAGAAAATAGGGCGTGATGACCAGCCCCTCGCTGCCGGCCGGCCGCGCTTCGGCGAGGCGGTCGAGCCATTGATGGATCGAGAGCCCGGCCCGCTCCGCCGCCTGCTTTTCGCCGCCAGCAAACTGCCGCACGAACCAGTTGAGCGCCGAGCCCCCCGTCGCCATGCATCCGTTCGGAACAAACAGCCCAGGCTTCAGATGGTAGTCGAGAAATAAGCGCGGGTCGGGGCGCGCGTGATCGGTCGCGGTCAGAATGTCGACTGACCCGCCAAATTTCAGCAGCACGTCGCCGGCGTTGACGACGCCCGCGCCGAGCGCGGACGCGATGTGGTCCGCTGCGCCGCCGATGACCGGCGTCCCGACTCTCAGCCCGCTTTCCGCCGCGCCCTGTTTCGACACGCGGCCTAGGATTTCGTGCGAAGCGACCTTGCGCGGCAGCGCAGCGCGCGGGATATGCGCAAGCGCCACCAGCGCGTCGTCGATTGTGTGCGTCTTAAGGTCAACGAAACCAGCCTCGAGCGCCCAGTTCTGCTCGATCGCGCGCTCGCCCGTGAGGCGCCAATTGATGTAGTCGTATGAACCGAACACCGTGCCGATGCGAGCGAACACCTCGGGTTCATGCCGTTCGATCCATCTAAGCTTGGCCGCGACGAGCTGCTGATTGATTCCGTTGCCGGCCTTGGCGAGAAAGGCTGTCTCGTCGACCTCGGCGCGAAGCTCGTCGACTTCAGCGCCGCAGCGCGCATCGCTTTGCTGGATGCTGGGCCGGAGCAGGCGCCCGGCCTTGTCGAGGAGGACTACCGCCGGCAACATGCCGGTCACGCCGACCGCGGCGATGTGGGCGGGCGAGACGCCACTCGTACGCAAGAGCTCACGCACGATTTCGCCGACGTTGCTCCACCATTGCTCGGGGTCCTCCTCCGCCCAGCCGACATGGTCCGAGCGAAGCGTGACCGGCCGCGAGGCCAGGGCAAGGGTCTCATCGGGCGGCCGAATGAGGATTCCGATGGTCGAGGTCGTGCCGATGTCGAGGCCGAGAACGCACGGCATGGAGTGGCGGCTCGCGCGCTTTATCATGCCCGCGTGAGCGGCCGTCCAGGCTCGCGCCTGATTGCGAGGGCTCCGCTGGATTCCCGCGTTCGCGGGAATGACACCTTGGGCGCCGTCATCTCAGCTTCGCCACGGCCTCCATGAAGCGCTTGACGCGCTTAGCCTCGACCGGATTCCAGGTATGGCCGTCGACCTTGAAATGCGTGCCGATCACCACGCCATCCGCGACGGCGAGAATGTCGCGCACATTGTCGATGGTGACGCCGGTGTTGGCGAGGACGGGCAGGTCCTGCACGGCTTCGCGGACGGCTTTGAGATTCGACTGGTCGACAGCCTCGCCGGTCAAAGGCCCGGAAACCAGGATCGCGTCGGCGAGAGAGGAAAAGACCGCGCTTCGCGCCCGCAACGCGATCGGGCGCTCATCGAGCGGATGGGCAAACTCGGCGTTGATGTTGAACAGGAGCTTCATGTCGTCGCGGCCGAGGCTGTGCCGCAAGCGGACGGCGCCGGCGCAGTCAGCCTGCCAGAGTCCCATGTCGGACGCGAACAGGCCGGTGAAGATTTCGCGCACGAAGCTTGCCCCGGTCGCCGCGGCGATGGCCACGCTGGCGAGCGGGTCCCAGAGATAATTGACGCCGAATGGGACCTTGAGATGCGGCTTGACGGCTTGGACCACCGCGGTCATCCCGGCCACGCCTTCCGGCGGCGCCTTGAAAACATAAGGGCGGTCGTTCTCGTTGCCGAACATGACCGCATCGACGCCGCCCGCCTGCAGAGCCTCAATGTCCTTGAGAACCCCTTCGATCAGCTTCAAGACGCCGCCGGCCGCGTCATAGAGCGGCGATCCCGGCAGAGCGCCGATGTGCGCCATGGCGATCACGACTTTCGTCTTGTCGCCGAGGAAATCGAAAACCATGCGAGAAGTGCCTCAGGCCCGACAGGCGCTTGATCCATTGCGCCGGGGTAAGAGGATTCCGCGTCGCGCGGCGCGCAACGTAGCGCCGAAAGCGAGATTATCAAACAAAAAGGCGCCTTCGCGGCTTACTGTTTTGTTGATATGGCTGCACCCCGCGGGCGGGGGAGGAACAATGGCGGCGAGCGGTTCGCCTTACGCAGAGCTCAATGGCAGGCGCGCCTTCGTAACCGGCGGCGCGCAGGGCATCGGACGCGCCATTGCGCATGCGCTCGCTCGCAGCGGCGTGAAGGTCGTGGTCGCCGATATCGACGGTGAAGCGGGGCGGCGAACCGCGCACGAAATCGGCGCGGAGACCGCCGCCGTCGAGATCGACGTGCGCGAGCGCGCCTCGGTCGAGCGCGCGTTCGGCGAGGCGCTCAGCCATCTGGGCGGCTGCGATATCTGCATCGCCAACGCCGGCGTCTCGACCATGCAGCGCGCGCTCGAACTGACGGACGCGGACTGGGACTTCAATTTCGCCGTCAACGCGCGTGGCATATTCCTCACCAATCAGATCGCCGCGAGGCATTTCGTCGCCCAAGGCGCGGGCTCAATCGTCAACACCGCGTCACTCGCCGCCAAGGTCGGCGCGCCGTTGCTCGCCCATTATTCGGCTTCGAAATTCGCCGTGCTCGGCTGGACCCAGGCCTTGGCGCGCGAGCTTGCGCCAAACGGCATTCGAGTGAACGCGGTCTGCCCGGGCTTCGTGAAGACCGGCATGCAGTCGCGCGAGATCGAATGGGAGTCCCGTTTGCGCAATGTCTCGGCGCAGCGGGTCGTCGACGATTATCTGGCGCAGACGCCGCTCGGGCGGCTCGAAGAGCCGGAGGACGTGGCCGACGTCGTGGTGTTCCTGTGCTCGGACAAGGCGCGATTCATGACCGGGCAGGGGATCAATGTCACCGGCGGGGTCTATATGACCTGACAGCCACGACCCATTTGGCCGGCATCGGCGATCGTTCTGAGGCTGATTATTTTGTGGGCGCCGTCTCCGGCAGAGTGATCAATATCGGGAGGACCACGGCGGCGACCACGGCGATCATCGCGCCCGGGACCAGGATCCAACCGGTGCGTTCTGTCAGCAGCTGGGCGACATAGGGGGTCACGCCGCCGAAGATGGCAGTGGCCGTCGTCGCCCCCAGCGCCAAGCCGCTGATGCGGCCTTCGCCTGGGAATTGTTCGGCGGTCGCTATGGCGCCGACGGCGCTGACGGCGCCAGCGACACAAGCGAGAATCACGGCCCCGAAAAGAGCGTAAGAATGCGACCCGTTGGCCATCAGAGAAAACAGCGTGATCGGCAAGATAGCGCTGCACAGGCTGAGAACGATCAGGACGGGTTTCCGGCCAACCCAGTCAGATAAGGCGCCGGCAAACGGTGTCACGAGGATGACGGCGACGGCTGCAGCCGTGGAAAGCCGGAGCGAGTCGCTTTCGGTGAGCTTACCCGCGGAAGTCAGGAATGTCGGAACATAGGTGATCCCGACGTAGTATGTGATCGATCCCAAGGCAGAAATGGCGAACGATCGCAGGATGGCGGGTCGATAATTGGCCAGCGCGTAAAGCAGCGGGCGTGCGGGCGCCGTGCCGCTCGCCTTCTGCCTTTCGAAGTCCGGCGACTCTTCCATTGTTGTTCGCGCGATCCATACGCTGGCCGCGAGAACCGCGCCGAAGAGAAAAGGGATGCGCCATCCCCACAGAGTCCAAATTTGCCGCGCTCATCGAATTGACGGTCAGCAAGGAGACGCCGACCGCGAGCAGCCCCCCGATTTCGCTCGACGCGGAGGCCAACGACGTGATCAAGCCGCGCCTGTTGCGAGGCGCGCCTTCAAGCAAGTACGCAACGACCGCAATGTACTCGCCGCCGACCGAAAACCCCATGACGCAGCGGAGGAGAAAAAGAAGCCAACCGGCGGCAGCGCCCGCTTGTGCGTGAGTGGGCAGCAACGCGGTGCCGAGCATCGTCATCGTCATGAGCGCGACGGACATAAGCATCGTCCGCCGGCGCCCAAACCGATCGCCGATATGGCCAAAGATGAAGCCGCCAAGTGGGCGCAACAGGTAGGCGATTGCGAATGTGGCGAGAGTTGTGCTCAGCGCGGCGCCGCCGGCGCCGAAAAATACCCGCGAAAGCACGGTGGCGAAGTAAAGGTAGAGGGTGAAGTCATACCATTCCACAACCGTCGAGAAAGCCGCGACTGCAATTGAGGCGCGCGACATCCTCACTTGCGGGGGGCGCGAGTTGGTCGTTTGAGCTTTGAACTCTAAATGAATCTCGTGTCTCTCTGTCTGGAGGCGGCATTGCCCATGTTCGCGCGAACGGGAGCGCTCGATTGATAGTGGCGGGGGTCAATAGCCGAGCGCGGCGCCGTCCTTGCGCGGGTCTGAGCCGCCGATCAGGACGCCGCGCTCGCGGTCGATCATGATTGCTTGTCCACCGCCAATCGGGCGTACGACGTCGGTTAGCGTGTGCCCGAGCGCGGAAAGCGCTTCGCGCATCGCCGGCGAAACGCCCCGTTCGACCTCGACCTCGCCCAAGTGCGCGCCCACACGGGGAAAATCGAGCGCTTCTTGAATATCCATGCCGTATTCGAGCACATTGGTCAGAACCCAGGTCTGACCCATCGGCTGATAGTATTCGCCCATTACGCCGAAACACATCCAAGGCTGGCCGTCTCGCGTCGCCATGCCGGGCATGATGGTGTGCGCAGGGCGCGCATTGGGCGCGAGAGTGTTCGGATGGCCGCGCTCGAAGGAGAAGCACAATCCTCGGTTCTGCATGAGGACGCCTGAGCCTTCGCTGACAATGCCGCTGCCGAAGTTCTGATAGAGCGAGTTGATCAGGCTGCACGCGTTACCGTCCCGGTCGACGACCGAAAGCGTGACCGTGTCGCCATTCGAGCTGGAGCGCGATCTCGCCTGGGGCGGGCAAAGAGGGAAGGGCGCGCTTATCGTCGATGTGCCGGGCAAGCGCGGCAAGGTAATCGGGAGCGAGGAGGCGGGCTAACGGCGTTTCCCGCTGGCGTGGGTCGGCGAGGAAGGCGCCCCGGTCGCGGTAGGCCATGCGCGCGGCCTCGATATGCCGGTGGAAGCGCGTCACGCCGGCGGGGCCGTCCGGAGCAGCGCCGAGCGCTTCAAGTTCGCCCAGCATCATGAGCGCGACCAGACCCGGCCCATTGGGCGGACATTGCCAGACGTCGAGCCCGCGCCATCGGAGCGATATCGGCTCGACGAACTCGCCCGCATTGCGTCCGTCGGCGAAGTCCTCTTCCGTTTGTAGGCCGCCGGCCGCCTTAAGCGTCGCCGCCATGTCGGCGGCGACCGGCCCACTGTAAAAGGCGTCCGCGCCGCGCTTGGCGATGGCGCGCAGCGTCGCGCCGAGCGCCGTCTGGACGAACCGGTCGCCTTCCCGTGGCGCTCGGCCTCCGGGCAGGAAGAGCCGGTTTCCAGCGCGGCGCAGCTTGTCCTCCTGCATCGACCAATCCCACGCCACGCGGGAATGCACCGGAAAGCCTTCCTCCGCGCAGCGGATGGCGGGCGCGAGCAATTCGTCGAAGCCCTTGGTCCCATGGGCGTCGAGCAGCAACTGCCAGCCGGAAATGGCGCCTGGAATGGTGACCGCTGTGCGGCGATACGTTGTCGGGAGGGACGGGGCCTAAAGCCTCGATCGCGTCGAGCGAAGCTGCCGCGGCCGACCGGCCGGAGCCATTGACTGCGATGACCTTGCCGCCGCCATTAGGCGCATAGAGGCAAAAGCAATCGCCGCCGATCCCTGTGGACTGCGGCTCCACCACGGCGAGCACGGCACAAGCCGCAACCGCGGCGTCGACGGCGTTGCCACCGGCCCGCAAGACCTCGATGGCGGTCAGCGAGGCGATCGGCATGGAGGTCGCCGCCATCCCGTTCACCGAGTAGACGGGGCTGCGTCCGCTGAGATGGAAGTCCCGCATTTGCCGCGTCCTTTCCGGCTGCCGGTCAATCGAGCCGACCATGTTCGCGTCGAAGCTTTAAGCCGGCTCGAGGGTCATTTTGCAACCCGGTTCGCCATTGAAGCAAATTGCATGAATTTTGCTGCAGCCCCGGTTAAGTGAGCGGGGTAAAATCGGAGGCGAGAGGAATAGTTACATTTCCGGATGTCGCGGCGGGGGCGGCGGCCGGAATACGGCGTTGCTGTTCGACAGAACGTCAGTGAGGGTGAGCCGGCCGATCAGCGACGGGGTGAAGAGCAGAATAGAGACCGCAGAGAGCCCGGTCCTTGCGTCGACGGGAAGCGGAATATCGATGACGTCCTCGAAAAAGTCATAGGGCGAGACGCCGCGACCGTCGGGGTCCCGCCCGTCCGCCGACGCCATCGGCGACGGCAATCCGTCGACTAGAACCGTTGGCAGGGCGTTCGGGTCAAAAACCAGATCGGGACGGGCGTCGTTCGCGTCATTGGTCCCGCCGACACCAAACAGAGAGAGGGTGATGTTGGCCGAGGATTCGCCCTCAGCGGCAGTCAGGTCATCGATGGCGGGGGCAACGCAGTTTGCGGAGCAGTCATCGAGATTGAGGGAGCGGACCTCCGCGCACGCGCCACTCACCGCCACCGCCGCCAGCGCCAGGCCAACACCAAGCGCCCTGAGCGCGCCAGGACGCACGTTGAACCCCCAAAATCACGGCTGATGCATGGCGGATCATTAGTGGAAAGAACGAAGGACTGTCAATGCGCGGAGACGGACGCGGAAAGAGGACGAAGCTCCTTAGGCATGTCGATTAAGAAGATTGGTTGAGCGCTTTCTTCAGAAAGAGGGTGATCGCAATCAGTATGCTCTCATCCACCTCCTCCTGACTCGAACCGAGCGCCTTCAGCGCCGCCTTCGCGACAATGAGCGAATGGTCGCCGCCCTCCACGACATATAGCGTAGAAGGCGCACGCATTCGGTTCCGTACGCCCTCGAGAAGGTCGAGCGGACAGAGGGGATCGCGCGTTCCCTGCGCGAACATCACCGGCGTCTTGAGCTCCAAGAGAACTTGGTCTCGAAGCTTCGATCGGTCGCCGGCGGCGCAAAGCGGATAGCCGAAGCAGATCACCGCTTGGACCGGATCGACGAGGGCGACATGACATCCCACGCGCCCGCCCATGCTCTTACCGGCGAGCACGATCGGCCCGTCGTGCTTGGCGCGAAGCGCGGCAAGCGCTGCTCGATGGGCGGCGATGAGCTTGGGCAGCGGGTCCGGCCGCCTTCGGCCCTCCAAGGCATAGGGATAGTCGAACGGCTCGACCAGGCCGATCGTTCCCAACAGTCCCGCGAAGGTTCGCATTCGCGCATGCGAAGACGGGGCGCCGGCGCCGGGCGCGAGCAGAAAGGCGGGTTCGGGATTGGGCATCAGCGCCAACTTATCGGCTCAAGGAGCCATAGTCAGCCCGCGACTCCCGCTGGTTCGTGGTCCGTTAAAGCGGCTGAATCCACACCGCCGCGATCTTTTTGCTGAAGGATTGGCGGATTGCGGCGGCCCAAGCGAGCCTATTGCAGCAGCCGCCGGCCGCCAGTCGCTAACGCGACGCGTGGCGCTATCGCAGATCGGCCTTGAGTCGCTCGAAGATCTCCCGCCCCTCGAGATCGAACAGGCGGAGGCCAACCGCTCGCGGCGGCCAGTTTGCTGCGGTTGCTTCGAGGATTGCGCCGGAGGCGTCTTCGGCTTGAATTTCGGTTTCAGTGAGAACGATCGGGCCGTGATCGGCGCCGACGCCAAAGAACTGCAGGCGGAAGCGTTGCGGTCTGGCGGCGAGCATGCGTTCGAGCTCGTCCAATGGGTCAACCTCGAAAAATCGGACGGGCCGGCGGGCGCCCAAGGCCAGGTCGCCACGGGCGACGTTGGCGTCCAACTCAGTCTGCATCGGCAATTCATCACCGCGCGGTTCGCGCGCACGCCGGGCGATGAGGCTCGCCACCTGGCCCCAGTGGGCGGCGCCATCCGAAGCGCCCGCCTGCCGTTGGCGCCGACGCGCCTCCGAATAGGCGCGGAGCCGGAACGATGCGATCAATCGATCGGCGTCGGATTTGGGCGTTTCGGCGCTCTCGACCGCTATTCCCCCTGCGCGCGCCTTCAGCGGCGGCGCCATAGGCCGGCGCATGCGCGAGTAAGAGCGTGTTCCGCGAATGGTCATCATCAGACCCTTTGAACCAACATTTGCCATCGGACGCGGTTCGGGATCTTCACGATCGCGTTACAACCTCAATAACTCGTGTTTCAACGCACGCGATCGGTTGTGTTTAAAATGCCAATCAGCTCAGGAGTCAAGCACTACAACCGTACGGTTTTAAATTGGCTTAATTTTGTCATCATGCCGCTTGCACCGGCGCCGCCCGACACAAAAAAGGCCGCCTCCATGGCGGCCCTAAAGTATTTGAAGGTATGCGGCTTTTAGCCGAGGCCGGGCGCCAGGCGCGGCGCGCGCTGGCGGCGGCGGCCGACCAGGCCCAGCCCGGCGAAGCCCATCGCAAGCATCGCCCAGGTCGACGGTTCCGGCACGGGAGTCACGCTCAGAGTTCCGCTCTCCTGGATCGGGTAATTGCCGCCAGCCAACTCATAGAGCGAATAGTTGCCGGGCGAGTTCCCCCACAGGTTCCAATAGCCGCCCGGATTCTGGGCGGTGACGAACAGGAGGCCGTCAACATCGAAGGGCATGCCGGTCGGATGATACACGTTGTCGTAGATGAACAAACCGTCGGGGCTATAGGACGGGCTCGGGAAGCCTGGATTGGCGGTGATCGCGCTGATGGTCTGATTGACCAGGCCGGAGATGATGCCGGAAACACCGGTCACTTGGTCGGCGGCGTCGACCGTGAATTGGCCTGTCGCGGTCAGTTCGGCGTCGCTCGACTGGAAGGTGAATTTGTAAGTCGCCGCGTGCGCGGTAGTAATGCTTAACAGCGCTGCAGTCGCCAGCGCAGCAATCGTGGTAATCAGACTCTTATGCATCATGCATCTCCCGTCTCGATCGCTGGCCATATTCCGTTTACGACCCGCTAGAGACTGCCAACACCCGACATTGGGTGGCTCCATTTTTATTAAATACGCTGGCCAGTCCGACAGATGCAAGTTAAGGTTGTCGCCTTAGTTACGGGCGATTGAATCCAGGTTGTGCTAAAGTGTAATCAAATTGCTATCGCCGCCCGGATCCCGGCTCGGCTTCCCGTGCGATTGCGAACGCGCCCTCGGCGTGGTGTAAGCGTCACCGACTTCCAAAATCGGAGGACGCTAGGTGCCCAATCATCCCGCATTGGCCGCGAACCGGGTCGCGGTCATCACCGGAGCGGCCAGCGGCATTGGCTTGGCCGCTTCGGCCAAATTCGCCGCGCTCGGCATGAAAGTGTGCATGGCGGACTTGAGCGGCGACGCGCTCGAGGCCGCCGCCGCGAAGGTCCGCGCGACCGCAGCGCAGCCGGATTATGTGCGATCCTTCGCCATCGACGTCAGCAACCTCGACGACGTCCGGCGCCTGAAGACCTCGGTCTTCGACGCGTTCGGCGAAGTCGCCGTGCTGATGAACAACGCCGGAACGGGCGGAGGCGGCGAATTGTTCGGCGATCCGGCCCGCTGGCGGCGCATCCTCGACGTCAACCTCTGGGGCGTGATCAACGGGGTGCAGACCTTCGCTCCCGACATGATCAAGCAGGGAACGGCCGCGGCGATCGTCAACACGGGCTCGAAGCAGGGCATCACCTGTCCGCCCGGAGACACCGCCTACAATGTCTCAAAGGCGGGCGTGAAGGTCGTGACCGAGGCGCTGGCGCACGAATTGCGCAACATCGAGGGCTGCCGCGTCAGCGCGCATCTGCTCATTCCGGGCTTCACCTTCACCGGCATGACCGAAGGGCTCGAGGACTGAGAAGCCGGCCGCCGCTTGGACGCCGGAGCAGGTCGTCGACTTCATGCTGACTTCGATGGGACGGGGCGACTTCTACATCCTTTGCCCCGACAACGACGTGCCGCGCGAGATGGACGAGCGCCGGATTCTTTGGGCGGCGGGCGATATCGTCGAGAACCGGCCGCCGCTCTCCCGCTGGCATCCGGACTACAAAGAGGCCTTCGCCAAATTCGCGAAGGCCTGACGCCTCGCTGATGTCAATTTGATGCGCTCTGATCTAGACCGGCTGCAGTCCGCGATGAAACCGTTGGCGATTGGAGCGGCGCGGCGACGATCGCTCGGAATTGAAACGGCAACCGCGCGCACATTGAAGGAAGGAACGGCCCATGGTTGACGCCAACGAAGCGCAGGCGATTGCGCAGGAAGCCTACATCTATCTTTATCCGCTGATCCTCATGGACCTGACGCGCAAGCAGCTGATCAACCTCGATCCCAAGGTCAGTCCCATGGGTGGGCCGGCGAACGCATTCACCCACGTTCGCGCGTTTCCGACCGCCGACATGCGGGCGGTGGTGCGGCCGAATTTCGATACGCTCTATTCGAGCGCCTGGCTCGACCTCACTTCGGGCCCTGTCGTTGTCTCGACCGCGGACACCGGCGGCCGCTACTTCATGCTGCCCATGCTCGACATGTGGAGCGACGTCTTCGCCGTCCCGGGAAAACGCACGAACGGGACCGGCGCCGCGAGTTTCGCCGTCGTTCCGCCTGGGTGGAGCGGGCAGTCGCCGGCGGATGTCGAGCGGACTCGACGCGCCCACGTCCTATGTCTGGATCATAGGCCGCACCCAGACCAACGGCGTCAAGGACTACGACGCGGTTCATAAGGTTCAGGATGGGTACAGGGTCACCCTGCTCGCCGATTGGGGAAAGACCCCGAGCGTGGTCAAGCAGGCGATCGACCCGGCCGTCGACACCAAGACTGAACCGCTGCGCCAGATCAATGGAATGGCGCCGGTGGATTATTTCAAGCACGGCGCAGAGCTGATGAAGCTGAACCCGCCTCACCTCACCGACTGGTCGACGATCGCGCGGCTGAAGCGCATCGGGCTCGAGCCGGGCAAGAGCTTCGACGCCAGCAAGGTCACTCCCGACGTGCTCGCCCGCGCCGCCGCCGCGGGGCTCAAGCTCATGCACGACAAGACGCCGACGCTCGCGCGCATCGCCAACGGCTGGCAGATGAACACGGACACGATGGGCGTCTATGGCAATTATTACCTCAAGCGCGCCATCGTCGCGATGGTGGGGCTTGGCGCCAATCAGGTCGAGGACGCGATCTATCCCTTGAACGTGAGTGACGCGGACGGCAAGCCGGTCATCGGAGAAAACAAATACGTCCTCCATTTCACGCAAGGACGAATTGCCTCCAGTGGACGCGTTCTGGTCGCTGACGCTCTACGACGCGGAAGGCTTCCAGGTCGCCAATCCGCTGAACAGATTCGCGATCGGCGACCGCGATGCGCTCAAGTTCGGCGCCGACGGCTCGCTCGACCTCTACGTCCAGAACGAAAACCCCGGCCCAGATAAAGAATCGAATTGGCTTCCCTCGCCAAAGAGCGGCGCGCTCGCCTTAACGCTTCGGCTCTATGCGCCGAAGCCTCAGGTCGCCGACGGCCGGTGGAACCCGCCGGCGATCAGGCGCGCGAGCTGACTGCGACAGGACGCGCGGGTCCGGCCAGGAGCTTCCCCGACGGAGGAAAGCCACATGTTCTCTTGCTCATCAGGCGATCAGCCGGAAGCCGCAGGTTCTCAGGGCTGCTTGTGTTGCCGAGGCGAACTCCAGTCCCTGACGCGTCGCATCAACGCAGACCTTTCGCGTCGCGGATTTGTGGCGGGGATCGGCGCTTCGCTCGCGGCGCTGGGTCTTCCCCGAGCGGCGCGCGCGCAAGGCGCGTCAGATCCGACGCCGCCGATCGTCTTCACGAATTTCCTCCTGTTCGACGGGAAATCCAACGCTTTGCGCGGAGGACTTGCGCTCATCGTCGAAGGCGGGCGGATCAAGGCGGTTGCGACCGGCAACCCGGCGGGTCCGGAAGGGGCGCGCACGATCGATTGCGGCGGCCGGGTCGTGATGCCGGGACTGATCGACGCGCACTGGCACTGCATTTTCGCCGCGCTGCCGATCCCAACTCTGTTCGCGGCGGACGTCGGCTATATCTTCCTGGCCGCGAGCGCCGAGGCGGAGCGCACGCTGATGCGCGGCTTCACCACGGTTCGGGACCTCGGCGGCCCTTCATTTGCGCTCAAACAGGCGATCGACGAAGGACTCGTGCCGGGACCGCGCATCTATCCGTGCGGCGCCATGATCACGACGACCGGCGGACACGGGGATCTGCGTCCCCTGTCCGATCTGCCGCGGAGCCCGGGCGGTCCAGTGAGCTCCATGGAGCGGACCGGCGCCGCCAATATCGCCGACAGCGCCGACGAAGTGCGCCTGCGGGTGCGCGAGCAGCTTCTGCAGGGCGCGTCCCAGATCAAACTGGTGGGAGGCGGAGGCGTGTCGTCGCCGCGCACCACGCTGGACATGCTGACGTTCAGCGAGCCCGAGCTTCGCGCCGGCGTGGAGGCGGCCGCCGATCGCAATACTTACGTCGCCGTGCACGCGTATCCGCCCGCCGCGATCCAGCGGGCGATCGCCGCGGGCGTTCAGTGCATCGAGCACGGGCATCTGATGGACGAGGCGACCGCCAAACTGATGGCGGACAAGGGCGTCTGGCTGAGCATTCAACCGTTCGTCAGGCGACGAAGACACCGTTCCGCTCAGCGGTCAAAGCCGGATCAATCTGGACCAGGTCATTGCCGGAACGAACACCGCCTACCCGTTGGCGAAAGCCTACAAGCTCAAGACCGCCTTCGGCTCGGATATGTTGTTTTCCGCGCAGAAGGCGACGCGTCAGGGGATCATGCTGACCCACCTCAAGCGCTGGTACGAAAACGCCGAAATCCTCAAGATGGCCACCGCGACCAATGGCGAACTGCTCGCGCTGTCCGGGCCGCGCAATCCCTATCCGGGGAAGCTCGGAATCATCGAAGAGGGCGCGTTCGCCGATCTCATCGTGGTCGACGGCGATCCGATCGCCAACATCGCGCTCGTCGAAAACCCGGAGAAGAATTTCCTCATCATCATGAAGGACGGGAAGATCTACAAGGACGCCCTTCATTCATAATGCGCGTCATCGGGCCGACCCGACGATGCGCGGCGGCGGGAGCTTCACCAGGGCCGGCCTCATTGCGTTCACCGCACGGGCTCCGGCTAACCGGCTTGCTGCTGGACGGAGCTTCGCCGGACATGTCACGAAAGTCATGTCCGAGGGAGGCGGGATTGCCGGAAATGAGTTCGCTCGCCATCTCGCTCGTTGTCACCGGCGTGATCATCGCGGGCGGCGTCCTCGGCCTCGTGCTTCAGCGCGTCCTCCCGGAGCGCTACACGACGGACAAGGCCCGCGACATGATCGGCGGCGTCGTCGGGCAGCTCACGCTCCTGCTCGTGCTGGTCAACGGCCTCCTCATCTGGACGGCCTACGGCGTCTACAGCACCCAGCAGACGGAGCTGCAGACGCTTGTGGCGCGCGCGCTCGAGTTCGATCTCGAAATGCGCCAGTACGGGCCCGAGGCGGATGAGGCCCGCGGCATGTTGAGGACCGATCTCGTCTGGGCGCACGAACAGTTTTGGGGCGACGACACCTCGCGCGCCGCGGCCTATGAGGCCTCCTACAAGGCCATGGGCAGCCTGAACAAGTTTCTCGATGGCCTCACGCCCAAGACGCCCGCGCAGACAAGCCTGCTCGCCGCCGCGCGCGCGAACTACGCATTCATCGGCGAGCAGCGGCTCCTCATGTCGCTGCAGGCGGCGACCCCGATTCCCTGGCCTCTGATTTACGCCGTGACGTTCTGGGCGTCCCTCTTGTTCGCCAGCCATGGGCCTTTTGTCGAAATTGAGCCCGATGTCGCTTGCGATGCTCGTCCTCGGCAGCGCGTCGATCGGGCTTGCGATCTTTCTGATCCTCGAGTTCAGCCAGCCCTACACCAGCTCGATCCGCGTCTCGCCGGCGCCGCTCGAACAGGCGATCCTTCAGCTTGACCAGCCGAGCGTCGCAGCCGACCGGCAGCGCTCCGAAGTGAGTTAAGGAGACAGAACCCATGGCGAATTACAAAATCCTGAGCGACGCCGAGATCCGAGCCGCGCTTGGCCGAACTGCCGGACTGGTCGCTCAAGGCGCCCAATATCGAGGCCCGGTTCGAGCTCAAAACCTTTCGCGACGCGATCGCCTTCATTGTCGAAGTCGCGATCCAGGCGGAGGTGATGAACCATCATCCCGAGTTCCACAATTCCTACAACATCCTGTCGTTCTCGTTCTGCACCCATGACGCGGGCATGAAGATCACCGATCTCGACATTGAGACGGCGAAGCACATCAGCGCGCTCGCGCGCCGCTTCCAGTCGATGGCCTGACGTCCGATCGGAAAGGTGGTGTCGGAAACGACGCGCTCGCGGGAGCGAGCGCGAGTTCGACGGCAAGGTCGCGATCGTGACCGGCGGCGGCGCGGGCATCGGCTATGCGATCGCGCGCGCCTTCGCCCGGCAGGGCGCGCGGGTCGCCATCGCCGGGCGCACCAAGGATACGCTGACGCGCGCGGCGGACGCGATCGAGGACGAATGCGGATCGCCGTTCCTGCCTGTCCCAGCCGACGTCGCCGAGGCAGCCGACTGCGAACGGATGATCGCCGCGACCGTCGACGGCCTTGGCGCGGTCGACATCCTCGTCAACAACGCGGCGCTGTTCGCAGTTCTGCCGCTGATTGAAGCGGATGCGGCCGAGGCGGCGCCGATTTTTCGCCGTCAACGCCATCGGCCCGCTCAACGCGGCGCGGGCGTTCGCGCGCTGGGCGATCGATCACAAACGCGGCGGCGCGATCGTCAATGTCAGCAGCATCGCCGCCGGACGGCCGGCGCCGGGCCTCGCCCTCTATTCAGCGTCGAAGGCGGCGCTCGACAGCCTCACTCGGTCGATGGCGGTCGAGTGGGCGGCGAAGGGGCTGCGCGTCAATGCGGTCGCGCCGGGCCATGTCGCGACCGAGGGGGTGCTTGAGGACCTACGGACCGGCCGGCTCGACGAGAAGGCGGTGCTGGCGCGCATCCCCGCCGGCCGCATCGCCGACGGCGACGACATCGCTGAAGCCGTCCTCTTCCTGTGCAGCGACCGCGCGCGCCACATCCTGGGCCAGGTGCTGACCGTCGACGGCGGGGAGGCGTTCTAACGCGGCTATTCGCCCGCCGAATAGGTGGGGCGCTCGTCCTCTCTTCTCACCGGGGCTTCCTGGCAGCTCCAGGCTTCGAGCGCACACACCCATACCGTCGCCGATAGGGCTGCGCCTACGAACAGGATCTGCTGGTACAACGGCCAATCAATCGCGACCAATACACAGAGCAGCGTCGCCACGAAGGAAATCGGCAAGATCGGGGACATTACGTGACCCATTGACGGCAGGATTGGCGCGTTTCGCCACATTCGCCAAACCAGGGACCGAGTGGCTTTGTTCCGACGCTCAGGAACGAACAGTTAGGAAAAAGTTTACCTTGTTCTCGGGCGTTGCGCCGCCGCAGCAGCGTGGAAGCCGCCGACCAACCGCCAGTCGCGCGGCGTAAAGAGCGCAGTCGTCAAAAGTAAGGATGCCGGAGAGGCTTGGCCCCGGGCGGCCTGGTCAGCCGGCGTCCAAGCGGTCATGTTGGGAGGCGACTCGCTTGCGCTTCACGCCGGAGTTCAGGGCCTGCCGCGAAGCGCTGCGGGTGGCTCAGTCTTCCGACTAGTTGCGGAGCTGGCGCTCGTCGTCGCTGCGCACCGGAATTTCCCGCGCGCTCCACGCCTCGAACGAGCACACCAAAATCGTCGCCGAAAGCGCCGCCCCGACGAACAGGAGCTGCTGAAACAGCACCCCCTCGACCGCCCCGAAGGCGCAAAGCAGTGTGACCAGAAACGAAATGGGGAGGATGGGAGACATCTTGGCGGCCCGGGTGGCGACAAGCCCATGCTTGTTCGCATCTCGCCGTCCGTAACGCCCGTCCGCTCGCTTCGGTTCCCGGCGCAGAGCATCGCGCAATAAAAATTCGTGAGCGCAAGCAGAGCGTGAGAGCTGGCGGTTCCAGGAGTCGCACGCGTCCGCCTCCAGTCGTTTCGACACGAGCAGGCGGACCGCGGCGCAAGGTCCGCCTGTTGGACTCGAAAACAGACTCGCTTATACCGGGTGTCAACGAAGAACTTTGGGAGGAGGACAGCCTGCATTGCGGCCGCGGTTCTCACCCGTCGAGGGCCAATCATGAGAACCGCCAAAGAGCCGATGAGTGGCAAGGACTACGAAAAGACTCTCCGCGAGCTGCAGGTCGACCTCTGCGCGCTGCAGGAATGGGTCAAGCACAAGGGCTTGCGCGTGGTCGTCGTGTTCGAAGGACGCGACGCCGCCGGCAAGGGCGGGACGATCAAGGCGATCACCGAGCGGGTGAGCCCGCGCGTGTTCCGGGTGGTGGCGCTGCCCGCGCCCTCCGACCGCGAGAAGTCGCAGCTCTACCTGCAGCGCTATGTGGCCCATCTTCCGGCCGCCGGCGAAATCGTGATCTTCGACCGCAGCTGGTACAACAGGGCCGGCGTCGAATATGTGATGGGCTTCTGCACCGAAGCGCAGCACCGCCGCTTCCTCATACTCTGCCCACAGTTCGAACATGCGATCGTCGATGACGGCATCCTGCTGGTGAAGTTCTGGCTGGAAGTGAGCGACGAGGAGCAGGAGCGCCGCTTCGAAGCCCGCATCAAGGATCCGCTGCGCCAGTGGAAGCTGAGCCCGATGGATCTCTCTTCGCGCGGCAAGTGGTACGAGTACTCGCGAGCGCGCGACATCATGTTCAAAGCGACCGACACCTCGTTCGCGCCCTGGACCATCGTCCCGTCCGACGACAAAAAGCGGGCGCGGCTCAACTGCATCCGCCACCTGCTAAAAGTCATCCCTCACAAGGACGCGCCTCGGGTCAAGATCAAGCTGCCCAAGCGCTCGACCAAGGGCGCTTATGACGACGTGGCTTCGCTCAAAGGCCTGCGGTTTGTGGAAGATAAGGCCTGATCGCCAGGCGGGGTCAGCCCTGCTGCAGCAAAGCCAGCACGCCGCCGGCGGTCGAAAACAGCGCCGCGTCGGCGTCGGCGAATCCGAGCAACTGAAGCCCGAGCGGAAGGCCTTCGTCCTGAAGGACGGGAAGCGAGATCGCCGGAACGCCGAGCATCGACCCCGGAATGACGAACGCCGGGTCCCCTGTCCAGCCGAGGCCGACCGGCGCGGCGCCCGGCGCCGCCAAGGTCAGGCAGGCGTCGAATTCCTCCGCCAGCGTCTTGGTAGACAGCGCGCCGTCTGTCGCGTTCCCTGATGTCGCGGCGATAGTCGTCGAGGGTCATCGCCTCGGCTTTCGCGCCGAGTTCGAGCATCGGCGGGCTGAGTTTGCTGGCGTCGCGCGCGCGGTAAGTGTTGATCGGCCAGCGCGACTCCCAGGCGATGATGTTCGCGCAGAGCTCCCGCGCGCCGTGGATCGCGTCCTCGACCGCGGCGATCTTTTCGTTTTCATGGCGCGATACGAGCGTGACACCCGCTGACTTGAGCTTTGCCAAGGCTTCTCGCGAACGCCTGCTTTGCCGCTGGCGTCGCCACCGCCCAGCCGTCCGTTTCCAGAACCGCAAGCCGGCGCGGTGTGGACGGCGCGGGGCAGGTCGGCGGACCGTAGAGTCCCGGAAAGCCGGGGTCTCCGCCCGCGCGCCGCGAGATCTCGTAGGCGACTTGCCACGCCTCCGGCAGGCTCGCGGCAATCGGCCCGTGCGTGCTCTGGGAAAGCGCGTCATGGCTGCCGCCGCGATTGATCGCGCCGACTGTTGGCTTGAAGCCGAAGCAGCCGCAGAAGCTCGCCGGCCGCAGGATCGAGCCGAACACTTGGGTGCCGATGCCCGACGCTGATCGCGCCGACGGCGACCGCCGCGGCCGAACCGCTGCTCGAGCCGCCAGGCGTGCGGGTCAGATCCCACGGATTCTTGGTCGCGCGCGGCTGCATCCAGGCGAACTCGGTCGTCACCGTCTTGCCGACAATCACCGCGCCCGCCTCGCGCAGCGCCGCGACGCTCGCGCTGTCGCGCTGACCACGGAAGCCGGCGAACAGGGGCGAACCGTTCTCCGTGGGCATGTCGATGGTTTCGATGATGTCCTTGATTCCGATCGGCATGCCGTCGATCGGCGAAAGCGGCTTGCCCGCCCGCCAGCGGTTCGGTCGAGCGATCCGCCGCCGCCCTCGCGCCCGCAAGATTGAGCGTGACGAAGGCGCCGATCTTCGGCTCCCAGGCGTCGAGTTGTGCGATGCAGCGCTCGAGAAATTCGCGCGGCGAGTTTTTCCCGCCCGCAAAATGCGCCGTCGCCGGAAGAAACGGCCGCATCCTGGGCTTCATCGCATCGGGCGCGTTCATCGGCTCGCTACTGTTGCTCTGCATTGCGTCTGAGCTCGCAGCCTGCGAGTCCAAGTGTCGCGCGATTGAACCAGCATCGTCATCGCGAGCGAAGCGAAGCGATCCAGGGGGCCGTATGGCGCCCGTGTCCCTCTCGGATTGCTTCGTCGCTTACGCTCCTCGCAATGACGGCCCGGAGTCGGGCGCCTCGACCACCGGTCCACGCGAGCGCATCGCGCGGATGATCGCCTTCTCGGCCTCGACGACGAGGAAGAAGATCAAGCCGCCAAGGAACAGCCACGGCCAGACGCCAAGCGGTATCGCCTCGGTCTCGAACACGGCCTGCAGCGGCGGCGCGTACGTGTACAGGAGCTGCAGCACCACCACCGCGCCTATCCCCATCGGCAGATAGCGGTTGCCGAGATGGGCCATTGGCGACAGCGACGAGTTGATCTTGAACCGGCTGTTCAAGAGATAGAAGACCTGACCGATGACCAGCGCGTTGACCGCGACCGTGCGCGCGAGCGGGTCGGACGCGTCTTGCGACTTCATCCAGAAGAACGCCCACAGCGTGAGGACAAGCAGCAACGCGCCGACGAACACGACCCGCCACACGCCGAAGGCGTCGAGGATCGGACGATTGACCACGCGCGGCGGCCGTTGCATCACGTCGATCTCGTGCGGCTCGAACGAGATCACGAGGCCGAGCGCGACCGAGGTCACCATGTTGACCCACAGGATCTGAGGCGCGGTGATCGGCGTCGTGAAGCCGACGAAGATCGCAACCAGTATGACCAGCGCCTGGGCGACGTTGGTCGGCAGCATGAACAGGATCGCCTTCTCGATGTTGTTGTAGACGGTGCGCCCCTCCTTCACCGCCGCTGTGATCGAGGCGAAATTGTCGTCGGCCAGCACCATTTCGGCCGCTTCCTTGGTGACCTCGGTGCCCTTGATTCCCATGGCGACGCCGATGTCGGCCTTTTTCAGCGCCGGCGCGTCGTTGACGCCGTCGCCGGTCATCGCCACCACCTGCCCGTTGGCCTGAATCGCCTTGACGAGACGCAGCTTGTGCTCGGGGCTGGCGCGCGCGAACACATCGACCTTGGCGACCGTCTCCTGAAGCGTCGCCATGTCCATTTCCGCGACCTCGGCGCCGGTGACCGCGGTCTTGCCGTCGCCGATGTTGAGCATTTTCGCGATCGCCGCGGCGGTGATCTTGTGGTCGCCGGTGATCATCGTCACCCGGATGCCGCCGGCGTGACATTCCTTCACCGCCTCGATCGCTTCCTTGCGCGGCGGATCGAGGAGGCCGACGAGGCCCAAGCAGAACGAGGTTTTTCGGCAGATCGGCCGGGCCGAGGCTCCCGGCTTTGACGCCGGGATCGGGCAGCCACGCCAAAGCCAGCACGCGCTCGCCTTGGCCTGCCAGAACGTCTGACGCCTGCTCGAAATAGGCGCGATCGAGCGGCTTTTGGCCAGCCGCGTCCTGCTGACGATCGCAATTGTCGAGGATCGCCTCGGGCGCGCCCTTGACGAGCAGGATCTCGCCGCCTTCGGGGGCTTTATGCAAAGTCGCCATGAACCGGTGTTCGGATTTCGAACGGGATCGACGTCGATGCGCGGATAGGCGGCCTGCTCCTTCTGCCGATCCATTCCCAGTTTTGCGGCGAACGGATAGAGCGCGCCCTCGGTCGGATCGCCCTCCACCTTCCAGACGCCGTCCTCTTGGCGCAGCTCGGCGTCGTTGCACAAAGCCGAGACGCGCGCCAAAAGCTCGAGCACCGGGTCCTTGCCGACGGGCGCGCCATCCTTGAGCACCTGGCCTTCGTTGGCGTAGCCGTCGCCGGTGACTTTCAGCGTATCGCCGGCGGTCGCCGCCGAAACGACCATCATTTCCATCAGCGTCAGCGTGCCCGTCTTGTCCGAGCAGATGCGCGCGACCGACCCGAGCGTCTCGACCGCCGGCAGGCGCCGCACGATCGCGTTGCGGGCCGCCATGCGCTGGACGCCGATCGCGAGCGTGATGGTGATGAGGGCCGGCAGCCCTTCCGGGATCATCGACACGGCGATGCCCGTCACCGCCTGGAACATTTCGACGAACGGAATGTCTTGGATCAAATGCCCATAGGCGAACGTGATCGCGCTGATGATCAGGATGATGACTGTGATCGCGTAGCCGAACTTCTTGATCTGCAGCAAGCAGCGGCGTCTCGAGCGCGCTGACGCCGGCGAGCAACTGGTTGATGCGGCCGAGTTCGGTTTGGCTTGCGGTCGCGACGACCATTCCGGTCGCGCGGCCGGAAACGACCAGCGTGCCGGAATAGGCCATGTCTGAGCGATCGCCGACGGTCGCCTTGGCTGAGACGGGCGCGGTCGATTTGTCCGACGGCACCGATTTGCCGGTGAGCGCCGCTTCTTCCGTGCGCAGGTTCTTGACGTCGATGAGGCGGATGTCGGCGGGGATCTTGTCGCCGGATTCGAGGAACACGATATCGCCCGGCACGAGCTGCTCGGCCGGGATCATCGCGGTTTGGCCGTTGCGCAGGGTCCGCGCCTCGGCAGAGAGCATGTTGCGGATCGAATTGAGCGACTTTTCCGCCCGGCCTTCCTGAAGGAAGCCGAGCAGTCCGTTGATCACCACCACAGCGAGGATGATCGACGAGTTCGAGCCACAGGCCCATCATCAGCTTGATGAATCCGGCAGCGAGCAGGACGTAGACAAGGACGTTGTTGAACTGCTCCAGGAAGCGCATGAACGGGCCGCGCTTGCGCGCGGTCGGCAACAGGTTGAGGCCATATTCCCCCTGGCGGCGAGCGGCTTCGGCGTCGTCGAGACCCGCCGTCACGCTGCTCTTGAGCCGCTCGACCGCCTCTTCCGCGGTAAGCGCGTGCCAGGCCGTCTGTTCTGCTTCGCTCATTGCTCCAGCTCCATGCGCGACGCGGCGGCGCGTTCGAGATGCGCGACTGCGCGCCATGCGTGATGCGCGAGCCGGCTCATGAGCGCGACCGCGTCGACGCGCGCGATCGCTTGGCTCGCGGTGACCTTGCCCGACGCGACCATGTCGAGCGTGGCGCTGCGATGCGTCGCCCGAAGATCGGCCAGCGCCTTGGCGGCGCGCTCGAGATCTTGAGCCCCATCATCGCCGGCTTGCGGACGTGTGGCGACTGAGGTCTTCGCGCCGGCGAGATTTCGAGCCAGTTCGTCATCGGCCGCGTGGCCCGGTCCGGACGCGACCGCAAGATTTGCCGCGGCCCCGGCCGCGTCGCGCATCGATTGCGCACATAAAGCCGCAGCGCTTATTTCTTCCGGCCCGTCAGTCGCGACGCCCGTTTTGGCCATGGCGTCGACCGCTTCGGCAAGCCGGCTCGCGTGATCGAGCGCATGCACTGTGCTCGTGAACCATGCGTGGCCTTCATCGGAAGGCGGCGGGTCGCTTTTCGACAGAAAATCGCTCGCGGCGCGCACGCCGTCCGACGCCTGAACCAACGTCGCGTCATCGATGGTCGGACGCACCGTAGCGCCTGCGGTCGCGCCGTCGAGTCCGGTTGCGGTCGCGACGCACAAAGTTTCAAGCGCGCGCTCGACCGTGCGGCGCACCGCCTCGACCGCGACCATCGGCGAGCGAAGCGAAGCCGGATCGAGGTATTTCGTGAAGGCGGAGCCGCGCTCCGGCACGAAGCGCTCGATCAGCCGCGTGAACGGGCCCATCAGCGGCAAGAGGACGGCGACGCCGATCACGTTATAGGCGGTATGATAGGCGGCGAGCAGGGTCGTCGGGTCGATGCTCTGCGCGGCCCTCACGATGAGCGGCGTGACAAATGGAAAGAGCACGATCGCGATCAGCGCCGCCACCAGCTTGAAAGCGATATAGGCCGCGGCGAGCCGCTTGGCGGTGCTCGAGGCGCCGATCGCGGCGACGGCGGAACTGGTCGCGGTGCCGATGTTCTGGCCGATGACCAGCGCCAAAGCCTGATCGAGGCCGACCGCGCCGGCGTAGAGCGCCGAGAGCGTCACCGCGATCGAGGCGGTCGACGATTGCATGACGGTCGTCATCAACGCGCCGACCACCACCAGCAGCAGCACGTTGGCCATGCCGGCGAGCGTGATAGCGCCGGCGGCGTTGGTGATCGTGGGCAGGTCCGACGGGTGCAACGATTCCGCAAGCCCGCCCATGCCCTGCTGCAGCGTCGATAAGCCCACCAGGATCAGCGCGAAGCCGGCAATGGCGCTGCCCGCCGCCGCCAATCGTCCGCGCCCGACCACCTTGAGCAGCGCGCCGACGAACACGATCGGCAGAGCGGCGGCGGTGAGCGAGATCCGGACCCCGAACGCCGCCACCAGCCAGCCGGTGCCGGTGGTGCCGATGTTGGCGCCGAAGACCAGGCTCAGGCCCTGCGGGAACGTCAAAAGCCCAGCGCTGACCAGCCCGATCGTGGTCATGGTGGTCGCGCTCGACGATTGCACGATGAGCGTGATGACCGCGCCCCAGAACGTGCCGAGCAGCGGCGTCGCCGCCGCCTTCTCCATCACCGTCTTCAGAGCCGTGCCGGCGAGCGCCTTGAGCCCGTCGGTCATCACCGCCATGCCCAAAAGGAACAGGCCGACGCCGCCGACGATCGAAACGAGGGTCTCCAAATTTCCTCCCGGCCCCTGTGTGTCGCACACAGTGGGAATTCGAACCCCTAGCGCGAGGGGGCGCGCTTGTCGACCGCACGGGGGGCCGAATTCGGCTTGTCGCGAGACTCTCAACAGCGCAGATTATTGTTTCGACGCCGGGACGCGCCGCCGACCGAGCGGGGCATAAGGAGGGACAGGCCATGCTGTTCGCTGTGAGTGGTCTTGAAGGCGCCCAAGTCCAGGCGACCGACGGCGAGGTCGGCGCGGTCAAGGACTTCCTGTTCGACGATGAGACCTGGAAGATTCGCTGGATGGCGGTCGACGCCGGTCATTGGCTGCCAGGCCGCCGGGTGTTCATTCATCCGTCAGCGATTGCTCCGCTGGCGCTGCCGCCAAAGCCGCAGCTCCCGATGATGAGCCCAGGCGAGACGCTGGCGCTCACCGTCAACCTGACCAAAGATGCAGATCGCGGCGGGCCCGCACGCCCACGAAAACGACCCGGTGACGAGGGACATGGAGGCGCTCCTCTACGACTATTACGCCTGGGATCCTTATTGGGGCGCGTCGCATTTTGGCGGCGCCGCCTTGCCGAATGCGGAATCGCGGATCGTCGACGACGCGGCGCGGCGCGAGGCGGACGCCGAAACCCCGCCGCTGGACGGCGCCGATCATCTGCACAGCGTGGCCGAGTTCAAGGGCTATTACGTTCACGCTCTCGACGGCGACATCGGCCACGTCGAGAACATTTTGGCCGACGACGCGAATTGGGAGATCCGGTATCTGGTCATCGCGACGCGGAACTGGTGGCCGGGCAAGGTTGTGCAGCTTTCGCCTTATGCGGTGAAGGACATCGACTGGTTCGGCGAACACGTCAATATGAACGTGTCGCGCGATCAGGTGAGGTCGGCTCCGGCCTGGGACCCGCTGGCGATGGCCGACGAGGTCAGCGAGGACCAGTTGCACCGCCATTTCGGCTGGCCGGGCTACGGCCGGTCGCGGGAAGGCTGAGGTCTCTCGCGCCTCCCAAGCCCTCGCGCCTAGGAGCTGCGCCATGGGGCCGCGTCGCGAGGCGCGCGCTCCACGGACGGGTCGCTGATGAGCCTCCAGCAAAAGCTGCTCAAGATCGGCGCGAAGGGCGGCCGCGCGCGCTTCTGTCGCGTCCGGGATGGCCGAGCGCGCAATCTCGAAGACCCTGTTCGCCGAGACTCCCGCCTCGCCGAGTCTCCGCTCGGACGCCCGACTGCGCATTGGTTGTATTTTGAATTTTTTTACAATAATCCTGAAAGAGGTCGACCGGCTCGGCGGCCCTCAGCAGCGGAGGGGGCCTGATGACTGACCCAGACCTCGCATTCGACATCGGCGCCAACACCGGCCAGGACACGGCGGCGCTTCTTGCTCGCGGTCTTCGTGTCGTCGCGGTCGAGGCCAATCCGAAACTATGCGCCGATATGCGCGCCCGCTTCGCCGACGCAATCGGCGATGGGCGTCTCGTCATCATCGACAAGGCGATATCTGGCCGGAAGACGGTGACATTCTACGTGAACTCGGCCGATTCCGGCTGGGGCACGACATCGGCGAGCTACGCCGGGCGGGGCGTCGCCATGGCCGGGAAGCTTGAGCAGATCGAGGTCGAGACGACCACTTTGCCCGAGATCATCCGCGCGCACGGCTCGCCGCGCTACCTCAAGATCGATATCGAGGGGGCTGACATTCTTTGCCTGCTCGGCTTGTTCGACACCGACGCGCCGCCATTTATTTCGATCGAACGTCCGAGATCGATCGACGACCAGTTGTTTGCCTTCGACCTCTTGCGCCGGCTTGGATACAGCCGGTTTCAGATCGTCGATCAGACGAAAGTTCCCGAGCAACGTCACCCTACATTGGCGTTCCAGCGCGGCGATAGTGGTTTGTTTGGCGACGAGTTGCCCAAGGGCGCATGGATGGGACTTGCTCGCGCCTGGGCGCTCAACTGCTGGATTTTCCTTCGCGAACTCATCGGCGGCGGCATGCGTCGCACCCCCGGCCTCCGGCGCGTCGCGCCGTGGCGCGTGTGGTTCGATATTCACGCGCGAAGGGCGTCCACATGACCGACAGCGAATGGCCGAGGGCGTCCTAAGGAGCCGCGCCACGGGCCGCGTCTAGAAGGGCGCGCGGAGGGCGGTCATGCAGCCGCCCCCTTCGAAAAAAGCGCTCGGCCTTGGCTCCCGCTTGTACGCAGAGACAGCGACCCGGTTGCATTTTAAGTATTTTTACAATCACGTTAATGTGAATTTATTCCATAGTTAGCGCGTGTTTTACTGCTGGGCAGAGGTCGACCGGCTCGGCGACCTCAGCACGGGGGGCGCCTGATGATCGACTCGGGCCTTGTCTTCGACGTGGGCGCAAACAGCGGTCAGGACACGGCGGCGTTCCTTGCGCGCGGCCTCCGCGTCGTCGCGATCGAGGCCAACCTGAAATTGTGCGCCGAGCTGCAAAAGCGCTTCGCCGCCGAAATCATCGACGGACGCCTCGTCATCGTCGGCAAGGCGATTTCCGGCCTCAAGACAGTGATCCTCCACTTGAACTCGGCCGATTCCGGCTGGGGCGCGGCCTCGGCGAGCTACGCCGCGCGCGGCCGGGCCGTGGCTGGGAAGATCGAGCGAATAGAGGTCGAGACAACCACGCTGACCGAGATCATCCGGACCCACGGCTCGCCGCGCTACCTCAAGGTCGACATCGAGGGACCGGACATTCTCTGCCTGCTTGGCTTGTTCCATGTCGACCCGCCGCCGTTCCTCTCGATCGAGCGTCCGGCGTCCATGGGCGAGCAGCGCTTCGCCTTCGGTCTCTTGCGCCGGCTTGGCTACACCCAGTTCCAGATCGTCGACGATACGCAGGCTCCCGAGCAGCGTCACCCTACGTTGGCCTTCCGGCGCGGTGATATCGGTTTGTTTGGCGCCGAGCTCCGCGCGGGCGCCTGGATGGGGATTGCTCGCGCTTCGGCGGTCAATTGCTGGATCGTCCTGCGTTCCGGCTTCGTCCGCCGAATCCCCGGCCTTCGGCGGTTCGCGCTGGAGGGCAGGGGATTCCATATCCACGCGGGAAGGCCGTCTGACGATCGACAGCGAATGGCCGAGGCCGGCGGCGGTTGGGCCTTACTCCCGAGCGCCTCCGTTCAGATCGACAATGCGATCTTCCCGACAAGGCCGGCGAGAATAAGCAAGCCGCTAAGGCGGTGACTCTCGCCCTCATCCGCCAGGAACAAGCGACCGAAGCCGACCAGCGCGGCGATCGTCACGGCGATTTGGCCAGCAGCGTTCATGTTTCCTTCCTCGAGCGGTTTGCCACGGCAGCCATGCATCAGGCTCGCGGCTTGCGGCCGGAGCCCTGGTTGGCGTGGCCGTAACGATAGGGGAGAAACAAGAACAAAGCAAGAATAAAAAGGGCTTCCTCTCCATTGTCAGCAGAAAGATCCCGCGCTCGCTGCGGCCCGCGACGGCGTTCAAGGAAAAGCGGATCGAGATTGGCGGTTAGGTCAAGGGCTTGAATTGACCGGGTTTTTAACGCAAGCGCCGACCAACGTTCGGCCGCTTCGAAGGCGGCCCCGCACAAGTTGTGGAAAGTTTTCTAGGTTCGGCGCATACTGGCGAGATGGTCGAAGATCATCAGATCACCGTTGTCGTCGAGCCCGATCTTTTGCGCAGCGGTCGCTATCGCTGGACTCTTTTGCGTTCCGGCCAAGCCCAGGATCGGTCGGAAATGTCCTTCGCGACCAAGCGGGAAGCAGACGCCGACGCCGAGAAGGCGCTGAAACGACGGATCGCCGCCTGGAAGGCCGGCTGACGAAGGCTCCCGAACGCGGCGCGTCCGGCGAGGAACGGCGCTGGCCCTCAGGTTCTCGATCGCTCCATCAGTATCGATAGGGACCGTAATATCCGCCCGGGTAGGGACCTCGCCCAAGCGGATGACAGGCGCCGCCTGGACCGCGATACCACCCGTAGCCGCAGCCGTTCCCGGGTCCGGCCCGGTCCCCCATAAGCCCAGTATGGGTCTGCGATAGGGCCCATAATATCCGCCCGGATAGGGACCGCGCCCATACCAATGGCACGCGCCGCCGGGTCCGCGATATCGCCCTCCGCCGCAGCCGTCGGCGACTTGAACGACCATCGGCGACGCCTCGGAGAGGGGCTCAATCGGCATGGCCTGAACTTGGGAGCATGCCGTCGCCGCGATTGCGGCGCCGAGGACAAGCGTAAGCGCTTTCATCAAGGCTCTCTCCTTCTGCTCCGTCGTTCGACGTCGTCGGGCCAAACCCAACATTCTTTCATCAGTTCGTCGAGGTCTGCTCACAGCTTTTTGACGCCAAGTCGCCCCCGCGAGGAAAGCCTCGTGGCTCGCTTCGGCCGCTCCGACGCCCCGTCGGCAAGTTCGATCCAGACCGGCGCATGGTCGCTCGCTTTCTCCCAGCCGCGCACGTCGCGATCGACGCCGGCCGCCTTGAGACGCGGAGCGACGGACGGGCTCAGGAGCAGGTGGTCGATGCGCAATCCCGCGTCGCGCGCATAGGCGTTTCGGAAATAGTCCCAGAAGGTGTAGATGCGCTCGCCCGGGTGAAGCGTTCGCAAGGCGTCGGTCCACCCTTGCGCGACCAGCCGGCTGAAGGCTTCGCGCACCTCGATGCGGAACAGCGCGTCGTTGATCCATCGTTCGGGCTTGTAGACGTCGAGTTCGGTCGGCATCACGTTATAATCGCCGGCGAGCACGATCGGCGCGCCGCTCGCGAGAAGCTCGGCGCCATGCGCGATCAGCCGCTCGAACCAGCGCAGCTTGAAGTCGAATTTCTCGCTTCGAAACGGATTGCCGTTGGGCAGGTAAAGGCAGCCGATCAGCAGGCCGTCGACCGCCGCCTCGATGTATCGGCTGTGCAGGTCGTCCTCATCGCCGGGGAGCGCGCGCCGCGTCTCGACCATGCCCTTGCCGCGCGCCAGAATGGCGACCCCGTTCCAGCTTTTCTGCCCGCTCCAGATCGCCTCGTAGCCAGCCGCGCGGACAGCGGCTTGCGGGAACGTTTCCGACTTCAGTTCCTGCAGGCAGACCACATCGGGCGACGTCTCTTTGAGCCAGCGGAGGAGAACGGGCAGCCGGCCGTTGACGCCATTGACGTTGAAGGTCGCGATCTTCATGGCGGCGATTGTAGCCCTGGGGCCGCCGAACAGCACAGGCCTTGTCGTGCGCCGAGCGCCGGCTCCGACAGGGCGGGCTGATGAGCGCGCCATGCGCTGTCTCATTAAAAGGCCCCGCGCCGTTGGGGGAGCGCCGACGCGGGGCCAAGGCGCGCTGTTGTGGGTCGCAGATGCGATCGCGCGCTAACCACGCAACTTTAATGGCTACAACGCCAACAACAATCGACAGAAATGCTGAGGCATTCCGAGCCGGCAACGCCGCGGGGAATTGTATGGCCAATGACCCTACATCCACGAAAATGCGGCGGAGGCCTAACCCTTCCAGGGGGCGGAGGAGGCGGCTTGCCGACCCCGGTTCCCGAGCCCTCGAAGTGGACGATGCTGCTGATCGGGTGGGGCGGGTTTCATGACCTCCGCGCAGAGTCGGCGCTCGGCGGTTTCGTCCTCGGTTCGCCAACTCTCCGCCCGACCGAGCGTTTAGCCGGCTGAGGGCGCGGGGAGGCGCGGCGCGAAATTTCTTCGAGCAAAGGCTTTACAAAAACCAGAACGCATGCTACACCTATTTCTGCTGGTCGGATTGGGTTCCGGATCGAGGAAGCGCGTGGCGGGCAGGGGAAGGCGAAGGAGGGCGGTTGGGACGGTCAGCACAACCTGAGACGACGCCGTCCGAAATTTTTTACTCCAAATGGCCGTAACCCATTGAAAAGTCTCGATCCCAAAAAATAAACGCTAGTAAACGTCAGCATTTTTACTAGCGTTTACTAGCATTTACTGGCGTTTATTGACGTTTATTCCGAGGCGCTCGCTCGCCGGGTTGTATCGCGCCTTCAGGCGAAGGCGCGGGCGGCAGCCTTGTGCTTGGCGGTGAGGGAGGGGAGATCCACATCCTCGGGCTGGCCGTCGATGACCCGCCAGCGCCCCGCCACCATCACCCGGTCGGCTCGATGGGCGCCGCAAAGCGCGAGCGCCGCGATCGGGTCCTGGGCGCCGGAGAAGCGCGGCTCGTCGAGCGTGAAGAGCGCGAGGTCGGCCTGCATGGCCGGCGCGATGGCGCCGATGTCGTCGCGCCCGAGGCAGCGCGCCGAGCCCTCTGTCGCCCAGCGCAGCGCATCGTACGGGGTCACCGCCGAGGGCCCGTAGCTCAAGCGCTGCAGCATGAGCGAGTGGCGCACGGCCTCCATCATGTTCGACGAATCGTTGGAGGCCGAGCCGTCGACGCCGAGGCCGATCGCGACGCCCGCCGCCTCGAGCTCCTTCGTCGGGCAGACGCCCATGCCGAACGCCATGTCGGAGGCGGCGCAATGGCAGACGCTGACGCCAGCCTTCCCTAAGCGCTCGATCTCGCTTGCATTGAAATGGATCCCATGCGCGACCCAGGCGCGAGGGCTCAGCCAGCCAGCCTCGTCCAGAAGATCGACCGAGCGCATGCCGAACGTCTCGACAGCGTAGACGTCCTCGTCGAGCGACTGGCAGAGATGGGTGTGCAGCCGGCAATCGTAGCGATCGGCGAGTTCGGCTGATCCCTCCATCACCCGCTTCGGCACGGCGAGCGGCGAGCAGGGCGCAAGCGCGACGCGGATCATCGATCCGGGCCTCGGGTCGTGATAGAGGCGCAGCACCCGCTCGCTGTCATCGAGGATCGTCTCCGAATCCTGCACGATCGAGTCCGGCTGCAAGCCCCCGTCCTTCTCGGAAATGCCCATCGATCCGCGCGTCACCGTCATGCGCAGTCCAAGCTTCGTCGCCTCCTCGACCTCGATGTCGATGGCGTTCGTCAGGTTCGGGGGAAAGAGATTGTGGTGATCGGCCGCGGTCGTGCAGCCGGACAGCATGAGTTCGACCAGCGCCATCCTGATCGCGATGCGCAAAGCCTCAGGCGTCATGCGGCCCCAGACGCGCTCCATCGAAACGAGCCAGGGAATGAGTTCCTTGCCGAAGCCCATGGGGTGAGCGCGCGTCAGCGTCTGGTAGAAGTGATGATGGGCGTTGATGAGCCCCGGCAGCACGACATGGCGCGAGGCGTTGAACGTCGTGTCGGGGGAATCGCCGGCGATTGGCCGCGCGCGACGCATTCGACGATCTCCGCGCCTTCGACCACGACGCCACGCTCGGCGTCGGCTGCGAGGATGGCGAGCGGGTCCTTGATCCATAAGCGCATGCGATGGTCCGCTCCGGTTCAGCGAAGGGAGGCGAGAGAGGGGGCGCATAGGGGAGGCGAGCGGAAAGGTAAAGCCTTTTGGCGTGTGTCTTGCTTGGATCAATAGCCTCGGATGGCGGTTGAAAAATGTATTCGACGCTTGGAATTTCGGCCCCTATGCTGCACGACCAGGGCGAGAGCGCTCCGCGCGAGTGGCGTGGCTCGCGCGGAAACGAAACCCACGGCCGGGGTAGGCGCAGCTGCCGAACCGCCGATGAAATGGACTGCGGGAGGATGCATATGCGCGTTGCGATGATGGCGGCGTTGGCCGGGGCGATTGCGTTCGCCGGACCAGCCTTGGCGCTGGACAAGGTTACGTTCGGCACGAACTGGGTCGCCGATCCGGAGGCCGGCGGTTACTACCAGGCGCTCGTTGACGGCACGTACACGAAATACGGGCTGGACGTCACCATTCTCCAGGGCGGCCCGATGTCGAACGGCGGCATGCTCTTGATCGCCGGCAAGATCGAATTCTTCATGGGCGGCGACATGATCGGCGATTTCCTGGCGGTGGAGAACAACATTCCGACCATCGCGGTCGCCGCCCACTTCCAGAAAAATCCGCAGATCTTCATGTCGCATCCGGGCGTCGGCCTCGACAAATGGCAGGACCTTCCGGCGGCGAATCCGGCTTTTGTCAGCTCCGGCGCGGTCAACACGTTCTGGGCATGGATGCGGCTCGCTTACGGTTTCAAGGACGACAATATCAAGCCCTATAACTTCAATTCGGCGCCGTTCATCGCTGAGCCGCGTTCGATCCAGCAGGGCTATTTGACCTCGGAGCCGCTCGAGGTTGCGAAACAGGGCGGTTTCAAGCCCAACGTCTTCCTGCTCGCCGATTACGGCTACAGCACCTATTCGACCCTGGTCGAAACACGCCGCGACCTTCTGGAGAAGCATCCTGATATCATTCAGCGCTTCGTCGACGCCTCCACCATCGGCTGGTACAACTACCTCTATGGCGACAATTCCAAGGCCAATGAGGCGATCAAGAAAGAGAATCCGGAAATGACGGACGACCAGATCGCCTTCTCGATCGGCAAAATGAAGGAATACGGGATCGTCGATTCAGGCGACACGCTCAAACTCGGAATCGGCGCGATGACCGACGAGCGCTGGAGCGGTTTCTACAATGAAATGGTGAAGGCCGGCGTGGTCAAGCCGGGCATCGACTACAAGAAGGCGTACACCCTCCAGTTCGTCAACAAGGGCGTCGGCCTCGACTTGCGTCCGAAGTGACGTCGTCGTCTTCTGAGGAGGGCTCGCCCACGGACTCGGCCCTACTTCTTCGGCGCTGGCAGCGCATTGTAGACGTCCGGCGGCAGGACCGCGGAGACGCTGACCGTCACCTTGTCGTTAGGGCCGAAGTTCTTGACCTGGTTGCTTACCGGGGCAAGGCTCTTAAGAAACGCGACGATTGCCTGCGCGTCGGCGTCGGAAAGATGCGACAGCGCCGGATAAGGCATCACAGGGCTGAGCTCGCGCCCTTCCGGCGTTTTGCCGGTGCGGAACGCTGCGATAATCTGGTCGTCCGTCCACTTGCCGAGACCGGTTTCTTTGTCGGGGGTCAGATTCTGGCCCACGAAGACGCCCGCGCCCGGAATGGCGAAGCCAACGTCCGATCCACCGAGGTAGCGCTTCATGTCGGGCGAGCCGAGAAGAGCGCCGGGCGTGTGGCAATCCGAGCAGCCGGCGATCGTCACGAGATAGCGGCCGCGAGCGACCTGAGCATCGTCGGCTGAAGCCGGAACCGCGAGGAACACGGATGCAGTAAGGGCCACGCCAAGGGTCGTGGCGAACAGGCTTTGAGGCATGGTGCTCTCCCTAGTCTGTTTTCGACCAGCGCTTCAGGCTGCGCTGGCGCCGGATATGGGAATCCCCGCCAGATGAGCGGGAACGTCCCAACGCTGAGTGGGATCGGGCGTGTGCGACGCCGGCGCGATCGCGCCTCGCCACGCGACGCCCATCATCTGCCCTGTTTGGTACGCCATCACCTTCCAACCTTTCGCCGCCAGCGCACGCAAGCCCGCCGCTACATGGGGCGACACCAAGTCATGAAAGACCACCATTGCGGTTGTTTCGAGGTAGGGTTCGCACGCAAGCGCATCTTGGGTTGGGGCGTCCCCGTCGTGGTCGCCGTCGATAAACGCGAACGACCATCGGACGCCCGCCGCGCCAAGGCGAAGGACAGCCGCCGGGCTCGCTTCTGGAACGAGAATCGTAGTCGGGCCCCCGCCGGCCCCGTGGATCGCTTGCTCGAATTCGCCCCGCCAGGCTGCATCCGCGAGCAGAGGCTCGATGACATGGAGCGGCGCAATGCCGGAGGCGACGAGATGAACGGTCGACCAGCCGCGCCACGCCCCGATCTCGATTCCGCTCCGCCCTTCGAATGCGCGCGCGTTCGCATAGAGAATCGAAGCTTCGTCCCGATTGATGAAGCCGACCGTCGGATTGCGTTTGTCGGCGCGAAACGGATGGTCGATCTGCTTGCGAAAATAGGGCCAAGTCGACGCGCTTTTATCCGCCTCGATCATGTTCGGAAAGAGATGATCGAGAATCGGCGCTTCAAGGTTGGCGGCGACGTAGTCCTTGGCCATGAATCGTACCTTGAGCAAAGGAACGAAATGGCCGCGCCTGCGTTCAAATGCCATCTGATTCTGGGGCGCTTCTGGTGCGGCGCGCCGTCGTTCGAGGCGAATGGCACACTGCGCCGTCCGGCGTCAAGAATGGCGGGCTGCTCGCCGCTTACCGGCGCCGCAACGCAGCAATTAATAGGTACTTGTACTTAACTTGTTCTCGCATTAGCTGTTGTTTGACCGGAAAAGTGAGGTCTATGATGTCCATGGTTCAGGCGCATTGAGCGGCCGAGCGCGAGGGTGACCTTGGAGGGACGCAGCCGCACCGCGGAAAGCAAGCGTGAGTCCCTGTCACAGGCGGCCATGCTCGCGGCACGCGATTTGCGGCGCATGGGGAGGATGCCGCGGACTGAACAGACGCGGCGGAATGACGGGTTGGCATCATGAACAAGATTGCAACTCTGACGACGAAAGAAGCGATGATCCCGGTAGCCTCGCCGCCGCTCGTGACCCTGAGAGGCGTGCACAAGGTCTTCGCCAATCAAGTCACGGCTCTCGAGGGACTTAACCTCGACATCCGGGCCGGTGAGTTTCTCTCCTTACTGGGGCCGTCCGGCTGCGGCAAGTCGACGGTTTTGCGGCTGCTCGCGGGCCTCACGGGGCCGACGCGTGGCGAGATTGTTTGGCTTACGAAATGCCCAGAGCTCGGCTTCGTGTTCCAGGAGCCGACGCTGACGCCATGGTCCGACGTTTTCACCAACGTTTGGCTGCCGTTGCGTCTAGCCGGAGTATCGAAAGAAAAAGCTCGGCCGCAGATCGAAGAGGCGCTTGAGCAGGTCGGGCTGGCTGGTTTCGCCAAGGCGTATCCGCGGCAGCTATCGGGTGGCATGAAGATGCGAGTGTCGATCGCCCGCGCGCTGGTGACGCGACCGACGGTTCTGCTGATGGACGAGCCGTTTGCCGCGCTCGACGAAATCACGCGCTTGAAGCTCAATGACGATCTGGCGGCGCTCCGGTCGGCGCTCGGGGCGACAGTGGTGTTCGTGACCCATTCAGTGTTCGAGAGCGTGTATCTTTCGGACCGCATCGTGGTGATGGCGGCGCGCCCGGGACGGGCGGTTGCTGAAATCGTCGTCGAATCTCCGACAGAGTCGCGTCAGGAGGGGTTTCGGCTGTGCAAGGCCTACGCCGACACGTGCGTCCAGACTTCCGAAGCGCTGCATGTCGCCATGGGTGATCGGCCGCCGACGATGCTCAAGGGCGGGATGGGGTGAGCAAAGACGATTTTGTCGGCTATGCGGTGCCGGCGCTTACACTGAGCATAGGGCTGTTCGCTTGGGAGGGGTTGGTTCGGTACTTCGCGGTGCCGACTTATCTTCTCCCTGCGCCAAGTCTAGTCATTTCTACACTTTTCACCGATTGGCCGGTGCTGTCGGCGTCTCTATGGGTAACGCTGTCGATTACGCTCAAGGCTCTCGGGATTGCGGTCATCGGGAGTGTCGGGCTGGCAATTATTTTCGCCC
Organism: uncultured Alphaproteobacteria bacterium; assembly: GCA_963775405.1. Classification (GTDB taxonomy): domain Bacteria; phylum Pseudomonadota; class Alphaproteobacteria; order Rhizobiales; family Beijerinckiaceae; genus Roseiarcus. Next base: position 121,251 of record CAVZJI010000014.1, on the reverse strand, counting down.
AGTCGCGGCTTGTCGAGCGCGCGTTTTATCCATTCGCCGTCGCCATGCAGGTGACACCGATCGTCGCCATCGCCCCCCTCCTGCTGATCTACCTTTCGCCGGGCGTCGCGGTCCTGGTGTGCGCCTTTCTCGTGGCGTTCTTTCCTCTGCTGGCCAACACGACGCTCGGGCTGTCCTCGGCGGACCACAACCTGGTCGACCTGTTCCAGATGTATCGCGCTTCGCGCATGCAGCAGTTCATGCTGCTCAGATTGCCCTCGGCTCTGCCGTATTTTCTCGCCGGCCTACGGATCAGCGGCGGGCTGGCGCTAATCGGCGCGATCGTCGCTGAGATCGCCGCGGGCTCGGCCGGCCAGGGGTCGGGCCTTGCGTATCGTATCGTCGAGTTCTGGTTTCCGCCTGAATATTCCGCGAATGTTTGCCGCGTTGCTCTTGATTTCCGTCGCAGGCATCACAATTCATCTGCTGTTGACTGCGCTGTCGCATTGGTTGTTGCGTGATTGGCACGATAGCGAGCGCGGGCGGGAAACCTGAAACAAACCAAACAACTAAACGTATGACGTGAGAGAGTGTGGGCGCCTTTGTGTCCGGTGCGCCGCCGGATGGGCAGATTCTTGCACCGCCAATGAGTAAGGCGAGGTCACAATGAATATCGGTTATCTCAATGTCGAGCGACGGATTGGGCCGCCGCGAGTGTCTGTTCTGCGCAAGCTTGGGATTTCCAACCTAGTCAGCACCGCGAAGTTCGACATCGCCGCCGCGCATGAAGCCCTGGTCCGCCGCCAGGCGGTCCCCGAACGCATCTTCGCTGATGGCTTGGTGGTCGACGTTCCGGCTGGCGTTTACCACCCGTTGCCCGAACTCGAGTTCGGAATTCTTTATTCGCAATATCAAGGCGATGAACCCGAACCTGATCGCCAAGACGCTGGAAATCGGAGCCGGCTGCGGCATCATCTCGCTCTATATGGCCGCCAACTGGACATCGAGAACGGTTGCGACGGATATCTCGCCAATCGCTGTTGAGGCGACGGTCGCCAACGCCAAGCTTAACAATGTGACCCTGACGGCTTTTCAGTCCGACCTATTCGAGAAGATCGACGAGAAGGACTTTGACCTCATCGTCTTCAACACGCCTTTGGTCGACAAAAATCCAGAGAATGACATCGAGCGCTACAGCCTCTGCGATCCGCATGGGCGGATCACCGAATCCTACCTGCGCCAGGCGCGTCGCCACGTGTCGAAGGACGGGCTGATCATTTTTTCGATCTGCAACAACTCGGCCTACGAGGTCATGGACGCGATCGACCTCGACTATCAGATCGTCGGCTTTGAGCTGGCCTACAGCGGCTTTTGGCGGGCGATCGTCGGCGCGCGAAACTAACGACAGGACGACGGCGGGCTTGATCCGGGCCGTCCGATTGACGCTTGGCTTTGGCGCGCATGATAAGAACGGGCTCAAGGCGCGTCTCGGCGCCCGAAGCGCGACTGGACGCGAGCAATGGCGAATGCGAGTTCGGCGCCTTCTCGAAGCGTCGCTGAGCCTCGTGCTCGGGGTACCAAAAAGTGGATCAGCTTACTTGCTGAGGTCCCTTATTTTGTCATCGTCATCATAGGCATTGTTGGGGTTTCTTGGACCAACAATATGGGCATTCCGGTGGCGACCTATTGGGTCACTATGACCCCAATTGCCGGGCTTCTCTGCATCGCAGTAGGTTGGGATCACTTGCCGCGGGGTCGGGGGCGGTTCGAAATGGTGGGGATTCAGGTTGGCCAATGGGCGGCTGTCCTCGTCGCCATGTATCTTATCCACGTCAGCAACATTGACGGCCTGGTCACACACGACGCATTGGGGAGCATTCTACTAACGCTGCTCGCGCTAGGAGTTTTCATCTCCGGCCTGGACTTGAGGACCTGGAAGCTCGGCGTAGCCGGGGCTTTCCTTGCACTTGCAGTGCCGTTTGTCGCCTGGTTCGAGGACGCGGCGTTGTTCATGTTTCTCATCGGCGTCCTGCTGATCGCGCTCGGATTGCTCACGTGGTGGGGCGCCCATCGGTCGCACCAGCGCGTCTGAGCCAGTCCCTGTCAGCTCGCCGTTGGCAGCCCGGTGGATCGGCGACACGTGTTCGTGAAGGCTCTCGCCCAGGGCTTGCGCCCGGCAATTGGATGGCGCCTAAAGAGCGACGGAGAGGTTAGGCGAGGCAAGCCGGCCGGGAGGGGGAGCTTTCGCTATCGCTTTGCGCGTTCACGACGTGGCCCGCGTCACGGGGGGAAGGATAGGGATTGGCGAGGCCACGCGAGCAGGCGGTTTGTTCGCGGGCCTCACGTCGGCAGGCGAGGGGGCGATTAGGCTTGCGCCGAACCTTTTGGCCGCCGCCCGCGCAGCGCCGCTTCTCGCCTCGCTTTCGCTGTCCGGCTGCGCGCCGGTCGGTCCTAACTTTGAACGCCCCGCGGCAATCGTGTCGCCGCAGTTCAAGGAGATCAAGGGCTGGAAGATCGCCACGCCGCGCGCAAACGAATCGAAGGGCGAGTGGTGGTCCGTTTTTCATGATCCGGAGCTTGACCAGTTCATGCGGGTCGTCGTGGTGTCTAACCAGACGATCAAGACGGACGAGGCCAATTACCGGCAGGCGCTGGCGCTTATCAATGAGGCGCGCGCCGGGCTCTTTCCCACCATCAACGGCACGGGCTCCGCGACCCGCGGTTTGCCTGACGGCACGAATTTGACCGCGGAAGCCACGGGGGCGTGGACGCTCGACATTTGGGGCCAGGTCCGGCGCGAGATCGAGTCTCAGCAGGCGGGAGCGGAAACGAACGCCGCCGTCCTCGCAAACGCGTTGCTGGCGGCGCAATCGGCGCTTGCGCTCGCCTATGTGACGCTTCGTGAGGCCGATTCGCTTGAGGATCTGCTTGCCGGGACCATCGAGGATTATAAGCGTTCAGTGACGATCACGCAGAACCAATACACCGCCGGGACCGCCGCCAAGTCTGACGTCATCACCGCCCAGGCTCAGCTGCTCAACGCTCAGGCGGCGCTGATCGCCGCCGGCGTGACGCGCGCGCAAAGCGAACATGCGATTGCGGTCCTGATGGGCCGCCCTCCCGCAGGTCTGTCGATCCCGCACGGCAGCCTGGCGAGCCGCGTTCCTGCGGTTCCGGTCGGTTTGCCATCGTCGTTGCTGGAGCGTCGGCCCGACGTCGCGGCGGCCGAGGAGACGATGCGCCAAGCCAACGCTGAGATCGGGGTCGAGTTCGCTGGCTATTTCCCAGCCGTGTCACTCTCCGGTCTTATCGGTTATTCCGGCAATCCATTCGCGAATGAGTTTGGCGCGAGCAATCCCGTCTGGTCGTTCGGCTCGTCGCTCGCTCAGCCTTTGTTTAACGGCGGCCTCACCACCGCGCAGGTCGAGGCGGCGCGCCAGACCTATCAGGCGGATGTCGCTTCCTATCGCCAGACGGTTTTGACAGCGATCCAGCAGGTGGAGGACGCGCTCGCGGGGATTCGCATCCTGTCGCGTGAGGTCAAAGTGCAGGCGGAAGACGTTCGCATCTCCCGCCAGGCGACGCAGATCACGCTCAATGAGTATAAAGCTGGCACCCAGGCTTTCACCGCCGTGGTCACCGCTGAGACGCAACAGCTGAGCGCCGAAGAGTCGCTGCTGTCGACCCAAGGTCAGCTCCAGGCCGATGCGGTCAATCTGATCGTGGCGCTCGGTGGCGGCTGGAGCCAATCGATGCTGCCCGACGTGACCGCGCAGACCTCGGCCATCCCGCCTCATTGAGTTTAATACTTGAGTGTTATGTATATTGACCCACGGCGCTAGACATAGCGGTTCGGACCCGTCGTTTGGATTGTCTTGGCGCGTGGCCCTTTTCGCTCAAAAAAGCCCCATCACGAGCCTTGGATTCATTTGGATTTCCTTGGATTTCTCGTCCGAATCTAGACTTTTCAATGGGTTACACGGAACAATCGCGAATTTTATTTCTCGGCGCGTGGTGGTCTTAAAAGCGACCGAACGCGGGCGGTCGTGATATCGAAAGGCAGGAATGTTCATAGGCCAAGCTTAATCTTATTTCTATTTTTCTGCAACAGATTGTCGTCGAAATCGATATTCGAAATGCAGTGCTTCATCCGTCAGCGGGTCGTTTTCAGGCCGAGTTCCATAGCGAGAGCACTGGCTCGTTTTTGTCGTGTTCATAGCCGAGAATGCTGACGCTCGCGGTGCCGAGCACGAAGAGACGCCCCTCAGACGGCGCAAGGCCGAGCCAGCGCGCCGCGAGCACCCTCAGAATATGCCCGCTGGAAAACACGATCGCCTGGTCATCCGCCGCGCGCAGACGGGCGATCATCGGATCAGCCCGCGCGCCCACATCGGCCGGCTGCTCGCCGTTCGGGCACCCGTCGCGGAACAGGAGCCAGCCGGGCCGCTGGCTCAGGATTTCGCTGCTCTTGCGCCCCTCGTAGTCGCCGTAATTCCATTCGAGTAAGTCGGGATCAAGCTGAGCGGCGTCGCCAAATCCAGCAAGCGCGCAAGTGCGGGCCGCACGCTGAAGGGGACTGGTGAAAACCCTATCGAACTTCAGCCCCTTAAGGCGCACGCGGAGGCCTCGCGCTTTGCGTTCGCCTTCTTCCGTGAGCGGAAGGTCCGTGCGGCCGGTATGCTGGCCACTTAGGCTCCATTCGGTTTCGCCGTGGCGGACCAGATAGACGCAAGGAAGCATGACGGCTCCAATCCACGATTTCGCCGTACAGGCGCCGAAAACAGCAATATCTTAGGTCGTCTTGCGCTGATCGGATATTGCGATGTTTGGGCCTCGGGGAACAGGAACCTCGGGGAAAGGGAACCTCACTAAGGATCGATGAAGGACAGGCGCCCGTCCTCACGTCCCGGGGACGTGCCTAAGTCTGGACCTAAACATTTTGGTTCTTCTGATCACGCAAGGCTAAAGCATAATTTATATATGTCATAGAAATCGTTTCACGCGCTTGTGAGGATGCTCACCAATCTGTGAACGCCTGGCCTCTGGTTCGCCTCCAATCTGTACCTACCTCAACGGTGTGCCGTCTGAATACAGCGCACGGCCGCGCCATCCACTATCCAGGCGCCGAGCGTCTAGTCAACTCGGTAGCCGGAAGCGACGTGGACGTGTGTTCATTCGACGTCTGCGGTAACCCGCTCACGATTTCTATCGTTTGTGGGGAAAGCTATAGGAGATATGATATGAAATACGCGCTTACAGGACTTTTATTGGCGGGATCGACCTGCGCTTTCCTTCTTGCAAGTCCGGCCGTTGCGCAAGTCGCGGGAAACCCCGGCGATCTCCATACGCCAACACCCTACACTAGCGAGGTTCGAGCTAATACTTCCGGCTACACCCCTGGATATGGCGGCCCACTTGGGCCTCTGGGCGTGATCGCCGCCCCGATAACCGGTCCCCTTGCGGTGATGAATGGCAGCCCGAGCGGCGGCGCGTGCGGAGTGTCGCAAGACTTCAATGGTCGGTTGACCGCCCTCTGCGGCCTGTAGTCTCGGCGATTTGAACCAACCTTGGCGCCGCTCATTGGGCGGCGCCAACTTTTTTGGCCGGGCCGCCCATGGAAACCGGCGGTCCCGAATGCAATTTATCGTCGCCCGCCCTTTTAGGAGCGGCGCGAGCCGTTTCCTCCACTCTCCTGTCGGAGCAGTCGGAAGTGGAACCAATCATGTTTGCGAACGTTTCAATCGCAGACTTGGCCCAGCAGAAACGTCGGGAAAGCCGACCGGTCGACCGAGGCGTCACCAGTCGGATTGTTTTGTCTTCTCCGCCGCCGCGACGGGATAAAGGAGGACAGTATGAACACCACACTTTTCGCCCTGACAGCCGCTGGAATGGCGAGCCTCGGCGGATTAGGCATTAACGCTCGAACCTCTCCGGTCCAAACTGCGCAGGTCGTGACCTCGACGCCAGACTACACCCAACAGGAAGGCGTCTTCTCTCAATGGCTCGATCCTCAGGCGCCTCAGTGCGTAGCGGTCTCCAAGATTGGCTCGGTCTCGCATTTGACGAAGCTCACGCACGAGCAATTCCAGTTTGTACGGGCGCTTTACGTCGCCATCCCACCGATTTCGCGAGCGCTTCCTCCGGGCGACAGCGCCGTCATCGCAAGCGAGAACGGCCACTCGATGGTCGCGCTTGTTTCGGGCGGCGAAACCTGCGCGCGTTTCCTCGCGCCAGATTTCGTTTTGTCAATGCTCACTCAGGTCGGTAAGGGCGAGAGCGTTGCGGCCGGGGACCCTATCTGAGTGCATCGCTGGCCTACGCGTGTGGCTCTTGACCGGTTGTCACACGCTTAAGCTGGCCACCGTTGCCCCCGCTTGCCCGCGCCGCCGTTCCCTTCTATGGAATCGAAGGCGGTCGAGTTGGGGCGAGTGCGCGCTGAAGCCCAACGCTACGCTAATGTAGCGACCGATCGCGGGGATCGGGGTCGACAAGAATGCGGATTTGTTTTGCGGCGCCGCTCGTTGTCTTGGTTGCGCTTTGCGCAGCGCCGGCGTCGGCGGCTGACCTGCCGACGAACAAGCCGTCTCCGCAGGAGATCGTCGCCCCGGATTTGCCGTCCAGCTGGCATTACGAGATCACCGGCTATGGCTGGGGGACGGATCTCGCCGGTCAAACCGGCGTGGGACCATTTCCCACCTCGCCTTTCTTCATTAATTTCTTGAAGATTCTCCAGCATTTCCAAGGCGGGATAATGACCTCTTTCGTCGCCCGCAACGACACGTTTATTGCCGGCATCGACGTCATCCTGTCTCGCATCGGTTTCGGGTCCAATTTCGAGAACCCGACCAGCGCGCTCTTCGGGGATCACGGGAACCTCACACTGACGCAAGGGATCGCGACCGTCTTCGGAGGCTTGCGAATTCCGGTCGGACCGCCGAATTTGCAGCTCTACGGCACCGTCGGCGTTCGCTATTTCTATAGCCGCACCGCGCTCGACTTGTCGTTTCCGGTGAGCGGATTTCCATCCGCAGGCTTCGCCATTACGAAGAATTGGGCAGATCCCGTTGCCGGTGTCGCGGCGCACTACGCGATCAACGACAAATATTTCATCAATTTCCTGACCGATATGGGCGGCCTGAGCAACAGCGCGACCGGTCAGGTCCTAGGGTCGGTTGGCTACAACTGGACGCCATCGTTTTCGACGACGCTCGGCTATCGCGTCCTTTACACCTACTTCCGGGACGAGAGCGGACCACTCCATGACTACCGCTACCAGTCGTGGATGTATGGACCGTTTGCCGGAGCAAAATACGCCTTCTGATCCAAAGCGCTCACCAGCTCTCAAAGACGCGGGTGACGCGCTTCATGAATGCGGCGCGCCTGGACGAAGCGTTGAAGTCCATGTTGTAGAGGGCCAGATACTCGAACCGGCCTTTTGGATCGATCAGCGCGCGAATGTTGTCGCGCACGAAACGCCGCGGCGGGTCCTTTTTCGCGGCGACGCCCGTGCGGTCTTCACCGTAGGCGCAAACAGCGGCCATGCGCGTGATCTTGCGCAGATTGGGATGGAACAGCCCCGCCTCGTCGATGCGAACGGAGACGCCAGGCAGAAATACGCGCTGGAAATATCCCTGCAGGATCGCTGGGAGGCCGTCGAACCAGACAGGAAAGACGAGCACGAGCGCCTCGGCGGCCCGCAGGCGCTCAACATAGCCTTCGACTTCGCGCGTGTTGACGCTCGTGTCGACATAGCGAAGGAGTCCGTCGCGCGACATTACGGGGTCAAACTTCTCCGCGTAGAGGTCGAGATCGTCGACGACGTGCCGGCCTGCGCGCAGGATTTCGACAACGCGCGCGTGCAGCGCGGAAACGAAACTTGTTTCCAGCGGATGCGCGAAGACGACAAGAACTCGCAAGCTACGCTCCGGCCGGTTCGACGCGTCAATTCGCCGCCTCATCACCGCGCTCAGCCGCAATCAGAAATTCGATGCGGGGGGGGGCGATCAGCATCTCCCGGATTTCGTTCTCGAGCACCCGATCGGCGTTGGTGACCCGCTCGCGCAGGTGCATGAGCTCGAGCCATGATTCGATGAGGTAGGCTTCCTCATAGCGGCCGGCGTCACCGGCGTCCTCGAAGATGCCCCATGCGAACGCGCCGTCGCGGCGACGCTCGAATCCGAGTTCATCCAAAGCCCGCACGAACGCGGCGCTGTCTTTGGGGTCGATCCGGTACTCGATCTTGACCAGGACCGGCCCCCGATCGTTGTCGATCTCCTCGCGGGTTTCCGGCAGGCTCCAATGCTGGGAGGGAGAAAGATCCAGCGCCGCGCCCTGCTGCAGCTTCCATCGCCAGGTAAGGGGAATCGCGACAATGGCGCCTGCAGCGGCGATGAGGAGCGCCGTCGCGAGGCTCGTCGTTGCGGCCATTTCGCCCCATGCTGCGCTGCATAAGGTCATTGTCCCAAAGATGACGGTCAGGAAAACGGCAAGGCCGCGGCCGCGCACCCAATCCGGCAAGACATTCTGGGCGGAGGTATAGAGGCAGGTGAGGATATTGACCCAAGCGACGCCCGCCAGCAGGCAGGCGGCGAGGGCGACGATGAGCTCATGCGCAAAAGCGAACAGGGTAAGCGCGCACACGGTCAGGATTGTTCCAAAGGCGACCAGACGGTCAGCGCCGAACCAACCGCGCATCCTGTCATGTTCGAGCGATCCAAGGATCGCTCCGGCGCTGATCGCGCTGAGCAAGATCCCGTAGTGCTCTGCGCCCTGGCCGGTCCGCCGGGCGATTAACGGCAAGAGGCCCCAGTACGCTGCGGTGAACGGATAAATCGCGATCGTCCGCGCAATCGTCGCCCAGAGAAGGCGATTGTTGGCCGCGTGGCGAAGGCCGGTGCGAAGCGCGCTGCTCAGTCTTTCGGCGGGCAGCGCCGCCGCCTGCCTGCCGGGCGCTCGCCACCAGGTGAGCGCGGCGATCACCGCCAGATTGGCGCCGACAAAAATCCCGAGCGGAGCCGCAGCTCCATAGTTCGCGATAATCAAGCCGCCGAGCGCGGGACCGATCGTGCGGCTGAGATTATAGCCAACGCTATGCGCAGCTATCGCCCCGGGGATCACGGGCTTCGGCACGAGCTGCGGCACGATCGACAACCATGCCGGCGTATTGAGGGACCAAGCCGCGCTCAGGACGAACGTCGTCAACAGCAACAAGAAGGGTGACGCGAATTCAAGCCACACCACGGCGGCGAAGATCGCCATCAACGCGGCGATTGCGTAGGAGACGGCGATAATCGTCCGGCGCGGGTCGACGATGTCGGCGATCGCGCCTGCGGGAAGCGTGAACAGGAAGATCGGTAGCGTCGTCGCGGTGTGCAGCAGCGATACGTCGAATGGATTGAGGTCGAACGTCGTCATCATCCAGCCCGACGCGGTGTCGTACATTGCGATGCCGATCAACGCGCACGTGCTCGCGGTCCAGACGATCGCGAACGCCGGGTGGGCAAAAGCGCCGAGCATCGGCGTCGGGCCGGGGTGGGGCTCCTGACTGAAGCGTAAGTTCATCCTCAATTCGCTCCTCGCGCCGAGACCGGCGCGCCTACCGCGAGACGAGCGTCCGGCGCTCGCCCCTCGCGTCGGCTTCACCGCGCCGACGGATCTCCTCGAGAGATAATGACATTGCCGTCAATGCGAAAGTTTCCACGGCGGGTCCGCTCATGTCCTCGCCGTGACGCCTCGCCGGATCCTAGATGGGGCCGGATCTGTCTCACTTTCGCGGCAACCCGATTTTTGAGCAGCCGCACCCGTCATGCGAGCCTGCTTTTCGCACTGCGGCGCCTTGAAACTTCGCTCGTCGTCCGCCATTTGACCAGGGGCTTCGGCGGGTATTGACCCCCGTTTCCCACTCTTCCGATGGGGTCTTTGTTGTCAAGCGAGTCCAGCGCCAAGTCGGACGCGCCCGCAGGCCAGGACTGGCGCTGGGGCGTTTTCGGCAATTTGGCGTTCACGATTATGCTTATCGCGAGCTCGGCGTCGAACGTCGGATTCGCGATGTTCGATACCTCGTCGAACTGGCTCATGACCAGCCTCAATCCTGATCCGATGATGGTGTCGGCGGTCCAGGTCGCCACCACGCTGCCGATGTTTCTCCTGACTTTACCCGCCGGCGCGCTGACTGACATCATCGACGCGCGCAGAATGCTGATCGGCGCGCAGCTTGCGGTGACCGCGATATCGATCGTCTTCGCGGCGGTGGTCACAATGCATTGGGCGACTCCGACTGTGCTGCTGGCGACGGCGTTTTGTCTCGGCGGAAGCGGTGCGCTTGCCGCGCCCGCATGGCTCGTCATCACGCCGATGCTGGTGCCGAAGCGCGATCTTGATAGCGCAATCGCCATCAACAACACGAGCTACAACGTGAGTCGCGCCGTCGCCCCGGCTCTTGCCGGGTTGGCGATCGCGACCTTCAGCATAGCCTTCCCATTCTGGTGTTTTTGCGCCGGCAATATCGCCGTCCTCGCCGCGCTCATGTGGTGGCGCGCTCCGCGTCGGGCTAGGGAGACCCTTCCCGCTGAGCGCCTGGTGCGCGCTCTGCGCACCGGCCTGCGTTACGCCAGAAACAACCGCGATCTCAACTCGACCCTTATTCGCGCCGTCGCCTTTTTCCCCTTCGCCAGCGCCTATTGGGCGCTTCTGCCTCTGGTCGCGCGCACGCAGATGCACAACGGGCCCGAAGTCTACGGCGTGCTGCTCGGCATGGTCGGGGTGGGCTCGATCCTTGGATCGTTTGCGCTCAAAAGTCTCAAGGCGCGCCTCGGTCCCGACCGCCTGGCGACCCTGGGGACGCTTGGCACAATTCTCGCTCTCGCTTTGTACGGCGCGGCGCGCGAACCGGCCATCGCCGCGCTCGCCAGCCTGATCGCGGGCGCGTCATGGATCACGATGATGACAACGCTGTTCGTTTCGGCGCAAGTGGCGTTGCCGGAATGGGTGCGCGGACGGGGCCTGGCAATTTTTCTGACAGCATTTTTCGGCGCGATGACACTCGGCAGCGCGGTTTGGGGCAAGGTCGCCAGCCTCGAGGGGTTGTCCACCGCGCTTTTCCTTGCTGCGGGCGGGGCAGCCGTCGGGATGGCCGTGACCGCACGCTGGAGACTGCAAACCGCGGCTGCGCTCGACCTCACGCCGTCGATGCACTGGCGGACGCCGGTGTTTGTCTATCCGCTCGAGGACGACCAAGGGCCGATCCTGTTGACTGTCGAATACCTGATCGACCCGAAGGACATTGGCCCCTTCCTCGCGTTGATCCATGAGATCGGCCTCGAGCGAAAGCGCGACGGCGCCTATGCGTGGGGCGTTTTTGAGGACACGCAGATCAGCGGCCGGATCGTCGAAACCTTTCTCATTCAGTCGATGCTCGAACTCAGGCACCTGCGCACGCGGGTGACGATCGCAGACCGCATGATTGAGGAACAGGCGGGCGCGTTCCTCAAGGAGCCACGGAAGGTGACGTTTCTTGTCGCGCCGAAGCGCCATCGTCAGAAGCGGCGGAAAAGATCGGAGAGGCTTGCGTCGCAACAGGCCCCCGAACCCGCCTCGGTCGGGTAGGGGCCCGACAAAGAAGGGTCAATCGGAGGCTACCCGCTCCGGCTATCCGCGCTCCAATTCAGCGATCTGCTTCGCCATCAGGCGAAGGACCTCGTCCTCAGTCGCGACGCGGCGGAATCGGCCGAGCGCGCTGACGCGCGCGAACGCTTCATGCAAATAAGAGCCGACGGGGGGGCAGCTCCAGAAATCATAGCCGCTCCAAACGATCGCCTCGCTCCACAGATGCACGAAGATCGCCCCGCACACCACGCCGGCGACCCAATCGCGATAGCTGGGCAGGAAGAGCTTCCAGAATTGCTCAGGCTCGATCGGATAGCAGACGTGCAACTCGAGCGCGTGCTGAACGAGACCGTGCTTGGCCAAGACCGGCGTCAACAGGAACGGGCCGATCGCGCCCCATCGCTGGTCTACGTCGATCGCAGACTCCGCAGTCGAGACCAGTTCGGCCAGCGCTGGGTGTGACGATGGAAGCTTCAATACCGCATTGTTGACCAGGCTCGTCCCGACGGCGTCGGCCTGGCGGCAGAACACGAAGCCGTCATTCTCGAAAGCCGGCTTGCTCAAGCAAATCATGTCCGTATCGACCCAACAACAGCCCGTCTCCCGCATCATCCGGTAACGAAACATGTCGGCGAAGGTGGCGATCGACGGCTTGCCGTCGGCTATAAATCTGCGCAGGAGCGTCTCGTCCGGGACGATCACCGACGCGTCCGCAAGCTGCACCCCGGGAGGCAATACGAGGCGGGGATCGTAACTGAAGACGCGTAGGTTCGCGCCGGCCTGAGGAAAGGAGGCGAGGCACGCGTACACAAACGGATTGAGGGCCCCATGCCAGAAAGAGCCGAATTCGCCGCCGCTCACTCGATCCTGGCCAGCACGTTGCGGCCAGCCTCCTCCCAGTCGCCGAAGAAGGTCTCGGTGGTCAAATCGCCCCACGAGACGAATTCGCAATAGACATCGAAGATCCAGCTCGCATGGACGTCGTCCAACAGAACGTGCCGGCCGCGCTGGCCGCCGGCGATACGAATGCAATTGCCCATGTCGGCGCGACAAACCTCGTCGGTGTGGCCGCCGTCGACATGAAAAATGTCGAACGCAAGCTCAGCGCGGCGGCTGACGAGCCAAGGAAGCACTTCGCGTAAATCGCCAGTAAACAAGTGCACGCGCCCCGGGAAGTCGCCTTTGAGGAAATCGACGCATTCCGCCGTATAGGCGTGCGACATGATGTCGACGCCGTAATATTCGAGCCGCGGGTTCGATGACAGCGCCAGCAGCGCGCTATGGCCAGCGTTAACGCCGACTTCGAGCAGCCGCTCCTTGAACCGCACCGCGCGCCATACATTGCGGCGAGCCGGGGCCAGTCCGCTGTCCGGAAGCTGGTCCGCGTAGCGATCCGCGTTGTCGGCGTAAAATATATTGCCTTCCAAGGGCTCGCCGGACTGCTTGACGAGTTCGGCGATGCGCTTGAGGCGTAGACGGAACGGAACAGCAAAGATCTCCTCGAGCGTGTCGCGCTGAATCGAATAGTCGGGGATTTCCGATAGGGGGATAGGCTTCCCCGGAAGAAGCCTGCGGCCGTTCATGGTTTCGAAGCCCCTTTTCTTCCCGACGGCGATCGTCGCGCGCCGATCGCCGGCTATGGCACGGTTTTGCCTGTCAAAGGAACGGCGACCGCCGCTCTTGAGCCGTCGCTCAACCTGCCGCCAGCGCCGTCCGCTTGACTTTCGACCTCAGCAATTCGTATTCGGCATCTGTCTTGCATTCCTCCAACATGATTGGGTGCATGCGCTCGGCTCGTAGCCGTTGGGCGCGTTTTCGAGCGAGCGGAGCAGCTTTAGGATGCGGGGACCCTTTCGGATCGAGGGCTATGCGATTGCGTCAGCCGACGGCATGATTGCGGACGCCACCGGATTTATGCCCAACTCGCTCAAATTCGAGGCCGATCAGCGCTTTTTTCTCGAGGCGCTCGATCGTGCGGCGATGATTGCGCACGGCCGCCTCTCGCACGAGGGCCAGCCCGACTCTCACATGCGCCGCCGCCTGATCCTGACGCGGCGAGCGCCAGACCTTGCGCCCGACCCTGGGTGTCCGAACACTTGGCTCTGGAACCCGGCCGGCGCGACGCTGGAAGAGGCGTGCGCGGCCGTCGGCTGTGAGGCTGGCACGATGGCGGTTGCCGGCGGGACCGAGGTTTTCAGTCTTTTTCTGAAAATCGGTTACGATGTCTTCTATCTCGCGCGCGCTCCGGAAGTGCGTTTGCCTGGCGGCGTTCCGGTCTTTTGCCAAGGCCGGTTCGGCCAGTCACCCGAGGACGTTCTTCGAGACGCTGGTTTAAAGCCGGCTGAAAGCCTTTGGCTTGACGACGACGTCTCGCTGGTCAAATGGACCGTGTAGTTCTGGCGTCCTGGCGGCGGTTCCCGGCCACGAGCAGCGCGCCTTAGGCGATTGAGGGGGCGGTTCCGACCGAATCCCTTCAACTTGCCCATACTTGTGGATAGGGAGCCGGTGTAAGAAAGCGGGCCGGGCGCTTCGGCTGCGTTCGACGCGGGCCTTCTGACAGTGATGCGTCTATGAATGAGCGTATGACGACTGAGCCGGCAAACCGCGCAGAATCCATGACGGCGCTGCTGCCTCTTGTCCGCTATGGCAGGCGCTATCTCGGTCGGGCGATCGCTGCGCTCGCGGCGCTGACAATCTCGTCCGCCGCGACGCTCGCGGTGCCGTTCGCGCTGCGTTCGATGATCGATTTCGGCTTCTCGAAAGAGAGCGGCGGCGCGATCAACGTCTATTTTCTCGCCATGGCTGCTCTGGTGGTGGTCATCGCCCTGGCGGCCGCCACCCGATATTATCTGGTGACCATGCTCGGCGAGCGCGTGGTCGCCGATTTAAGACGCGAAGTCTTCGCGCATTTGTCGCGTCTCGACGCCTCGTTCTACGACGGCGCGCGCACCGGCGAACTGGTGTCGCGTCTGACTGCTGACACAACACAGATCAAGGCGGCTTTCGGCTCCTCGGCCTCGATCGCCTTGCGCAATCTGTTCATGTTCATCGGCGCCACCGCGCTAATGGTCTACACCAGCCCCAAACTGTCGGCTTTGGTGCTGGTCGCCATCCCGGTCATCGCCGCGCCGCTGATCGCTTCCGGCCGCGTGGTGCGCCGCCGGTCCAGGCGGGCTCAGGACACGCTCGCCGAAGCGACCGCCTTCGCTTCGGAAAGCCTCGGCGCGGTGCGCACCATGCAGGCGTTCGGCGCGGAAGGCGCCAGTCAGGCGCGTTTCGGCGAGGAGATTGAAAGCGCGTATGGCGCGGCGCGCGACGCCGCAGCCACGCGTTCGCTCCTCATCGCGATCGCGGTCTCACTCGCTTTCTGCAGCGTTGTATTTGTGCTGTGGCTCGGCGCGCGCGACGTGCTGGCGGGGCGCATGAGCGGCGGACTTCTGTCACAGTTCGTGCTTTTCGCCGTGCTCGGCGCGACGTCACTCGGCGAATTGTCGCAGGTTTGGAACGAGGTCTCCGCCACCGCCGGTTCGGCGGGGCGGATCGCCGAGCTTCTGGCCGTCAAGCCGCGCATCGTCGCGCCGGCGAGACCCGCTCTCATGCCGTCGCCGCCGCGCGGCGCGATCGAGTTCAGGCGTGTCGCTTTCTCGTATCCGAGCGCGCCCGACGTTCGTGTTCTGGAAGACCTCAGCTTCGCGATCGCGCCGGGCGAACGGGTCGCGATCGTCGGCCCGTCCGGGGCGGGAAAGTCGACCATATTCCAGCTCATCATGCGCTTTTATGATTCCGACGAGGGCCAGATCCTGATCGACGGCGTCGACGTCAAAGCGGCCGATCCGAAGGATCTACGCGAGCGCATCGCGCCCGTGCCTCAGGAGGCCGCGATCTTTGGCGCGACGGTCGCCGAGAACATCGCTTATGGGCGCGCCAAAACAAGCGAGTTTGCAATCGAAGAAGCGGCGCGGCGGTCCGCGGCGGACGGGTTTGTTCGTGAGCTCGGGCTGGGTTATGCGACTAAGCTCGGCGAGCGCGGCGTCACATTGTCGGGAGGGCAGAGGCAAAGGCTCGCGATCGCGCGGGCGATCCTCAAGGACTCGCCGATCCTGCTGCTCGACGAAGCAACGTCCGCCCTTGATGCGCAGAACGAGGCGCTGGTGCAAAGCGCGCTGGACGACGTGATGACCGGGCGCACGACCCTGGTGATCGCGCACCGGCTTGCGACGGTTCTGAAGGCCGACCGAATTCTGGTGATGGAGGCGGGGCGAATCGTCGAGGAGGGCGATCACGCTTCGCTCGTCGCCCGGAACGGCGTCTATGCGCGTCTCGCCCGGCTGCAATTCGAATCCGGCGCGGCCGCGCTCAGCGAGGCGAATGCGGCGAGTTAGCGACAGCCCCCACTTTTGCGGTCGACGGTCCTTGCAATTATGGTAGAGGTCTCCCGCCCGAGCTTTCGCGCGATGGCGTTCGAAAGCGCCCTAACGGGACGCGTTACTTTAGGCGAAGCTGAGTGACAGTTCGATCGACGACGATTGCGCGTGAGAGCCGCGTCCGTAACCTGGGCCCTGCGCGGCCGTGGGACGGCGTTGTCGATCATCTTGTCCTGCTGAAGCCCCGGGTCATGTCGCTCGTCGTCTTCACCGGCGCGGTCGGGTTCGCCCTCGCGCCTGGGCCCATGGACTGGATGAAGCTCCTCGCCACGCTCTCGGCCATGGCCGGTGGGGCAGGGGCCTGCGGCGCTCTCAACATGTGGTGGGACGCCGACATCGACGCCAACATGGCGCGGACGGCGATGCGCCCGATCCCGCGCGGCGTGGTGCCTCCTTTAGAGGCGCTGGCGATCGGAATTCTGCTCTCGATCGTGTCGGTGGCCGCGCTCGCGATCAAGGTCAATGCGTTGGCTGCGGCGCTGCTGGCGCTGACCATCGCCATTTACGTTCCGCTCTACACCATGGTTCTGAAGCGCTCGACGCCGCTCAACATCGTGATCGGCGGCGCCGCGGGGGCGCTGCCGCCCGTGATCGGCTGGGCCGCGGCGATAAACAGCGTATCGGCAGGCCCGATCGCGATGTTCCTCATCACCTTCCTATGGACGCCACCACATTTCTGGGCGCTCGCCTTGTGCCGCAGCGGCGACTACGAGCGGGTCGGGGTGCCGATGCTGCCCAATGTTGTCGGCCCGGTTAAGACCTGTCGGCAGATCGTGGCCTATTCCCTTCTGCTCGTCCCAGCGTCATTCGGGCCGATGCTGATCCCGGGCGTCGGCCTCCTCTATGGCGCAGTCGCTGTTGCGGCGAACACGGGATTCCTCTGGCGCGCTTTCGCCCTGCACCGCCTGCGCGACGGCGAGGAATCGGCGCGGCGCAAGGCGGCGATGGCCCTGTTCGGCTTCTCAGTTCTCTACTTGTTCGTCCTGTTCGCAGCGATGCTCGCCGAGGTCCTGCTGCGGGGACGCGTTTAAACTTGGCGGCTCTCGCCTGCAGTCATCCGGACGTGAAGCTGGAGCCGGCGCCGCCCAACGATCGCAAAATGCCAAATCCTGATCCGAATGTGAAGCGACGCAACTGGATCGTCCTCGTCGTCCTCGTGGCGGTGGCCGCGGCGGTGTATGTCAGCTTCGTGATGAAAATGATGCCCAACCACAGTTGATGTCGCCGTGAACGTCATTCGCGAATTGCCGCATGTGCTCGCAATCATCAATGCGGCGACCATCGTCGTTCTTCTGCGCGCCTACAGCCTCATCCGCGCCCGCGATCGCGAGGGGCACCGGCGCACCATGTTCGTCGCCATCGGCCTCGGCGTTGCATTTCTCGCGGTCTATCTCGTCTATCACGCGTTCGCTGGCCTGGCGAAGTTCGGCGGGTATGGCGCGATACGGCCGATCTATTTCACGCTGCTCGCGATTCACGTGTTTATGGCCTTCGTGGTCGCAGTGCTCGTGCCGGTGACCTTCTACAACGCGCTCAGACAGCGGTTCGCCACGCACAAGCGGCTGGCGCGTTTCACGTTCCCGGCGTGGCTCTTCGTCGCGGTCTCAGGTCTTGTCGTGTACGTGATGGCGGTCCATCTCTATCCGATGAACGCCAGTTGACCGTTCCATGACCCAAACGGCGCAAACCGTCCCGTCCCTCAATCGCTCGCGATTCGTCGTCGGCGTGAACAGCGCAGTTCAGCGCGAGCTCATCGGATGGGCGTGGCTCGCCGTCGGCGCCCTCGCGGTCGCCGGCGTGTTCGCGCTTCTGCTGGCGCTGTCGCGCATTCCCGGAATGGAGAAGACGCCGTTCTGGCCGATCGACTTCTTCTACAAGGGCCTCGTGATCCACGTCGTGTTCTCGCTGGTGATCTGGCTGCAGGGCGTTTTCGCCTTTCTGGTCAGCGTCGCAACGCTGAAGCTCGCGGGCAATGATGTGCGCGCCGAGCCGCTCGGGCGGATCGGGCAGGGCGCCGTCCTCGTGGCTTTCCCCTGCCTATTTGCGCCGGCGTTTCCTCGAGGCGACGCAGCCCGCGCTTACCAATTACATCCCGATCATTCGCCATCCGGCCTACGACGTCGGGCTGCTTGTGCTGGCGTTTGGCGCGCTGGCGCCGGTCGTTCGTCTGTTGCTCAATCTGCCGGGACGGCTCGCTTCCGCGCCGCCATTTGCGGTCGCGATGGCGCTTGGCGGCTTCGTCTATGTGCTCGCGCTGATTTGTTTTGCCGTCGCCACGACGCTGCTCGCGCATGCCGGTGAGTTGGCTTCGCGCGAGGAATTGTTCTGGGGTGGCGGTCACGTGCTGCAATTCGTCTACGCCGCGCTGATGGTGACGAACTGGTGGCTCCTTGCGCGCATGAGTTTGGGCGAGAAGGCGGTCGACAGCCGCATCTTCCTTGGCTCGGTCGGTCTCATCGCGCTGATCGCCATCGCCGCGCCCGTGTTCTACGCCGTCTTCGCTCCCTTCTCCGACAATCAGCGCGAGGCGTTCCGGTTTCTGCAGTTCGGGATCGCCGCGCCGACGCTGATCTTCGCTGTTTCGCTCGTCACGCGCGCGCTTCGCGCGCCCGCACCATGGCCATGGCGCGATCCGGCCTTCTTCGCCCTTGCGATGTCGCTGGCGCTCTTCGCGCTGGGCGGCGTGATGGGCTTCCTGATCGATGGCTCCGACACCCGCACGCCCGCGCATTATCATGCGGTCATCACCGCAGTCAGCGTCTCGAGCGCCGGCATGCTGCTCACTTACGGACTCAAGGAACTTGGGCAAGGCGCCTGCGCCGCCACGCATGACGCGGCTGCTCATAGGCCTCTACGGCGGCGGCCAGTTCGTCGCCTCGATCGCCATGTTCGTCGCTGGCGGCTATGGCGCGTTGCGCAAAACGCCGTCCGGCGCCGGATCGCTCGACACCGTCGCCGCCGCGGGCATGGCGGTGCACGGGATCGCTTCGATCTTCACCATCCTGGGCGGCGCGGCTTTTGTGATCGTCGCCATCCGGGCGTTGTGGCGGCCCTCGCCAGTCCGCTCGACGGCGTCTCTCTGACCGCGCCCAACTTTGAACGCGCGCGTGCGCTTGTCTCGCGCACGCGCGCGCGACTCTGCGGGCTAGGACCGGTACGCTTGGTTCGACCCGGAAGGCTAGCCGGCTTGCTCCATCTCGGTCGCGCGCAAGTGAACCACCGCGAGACCGAAGAGAGCGAGCGCCAGCGCCTGATGAGGCAACGCAAGCTCGATCGGAACGATTGCGAGCAGCGTCGCGATGCCGAGCGCGACCTGGAGCAGAGCAACCGCCGCAACAACCACGTGCGGCTCGCCAGCGGCGAGCCCGGCGTGGCCCGCAGGGCCGCGATCGCCTGAACAATTGCGAAGGCGACGACCGCGTAGGCGATCATCCGGTGATCGAACTGCGCCGTCGCCGCATCGCCGAAGATCGCTTGCAGCGCGTTCGGGCGGAACGCCTCGCCGGGAACGAGGCTCGACCCCATCAGGGGCCAGGTGTTGTAGATGAGGCCGGCGCGCAAGCCCGCGACCAGGGCCCCAAGGCCGAGCTGGCAGAAGATGAGCGCAGCAAGATCCAGGCCGAAATCGCAAAGCCGCGGGACGCCGTCTTGGACCGCGGGCGTTCGCTTAGGCCCACAGCGGCGTAGATCAGCGCGCCGAACGTGGCCGCGGCGATCAGGAGATGCAGCGCCAGCCGTTCCTGCGCCACCTCTGTGCGTTCGCTGAGGCCCGAGGACACCATCCACCAGCCGACGATCGGTTCGAGCGCGAGCAGGCCCGTCGCGAGGCGACCTGCCGGCCGAGAGCGCCCTTGAGCTGGCCCCGCCACCAGAACCACAAGGCCGGCAGAATGAACGCCGCGCCGACGACGCGCGCCAGCAAGCGATGCGCCCACTCCCACCAGAAGATGGACTTGAAGCCTTCTAGGGTCATGTCCGAATTGAGCTGGGCGAATTGCGGGATTTGCTTGTAGCGGTCGAACTCGGCTCTGCCAATCGGCGCTGTTCGAGCGGGGGAAGCACCCCGGTGACCGGCTTCCATTGCGTGATGGAGAGGCCGGATTCGGTCAGCCGCGTCGCGCCGCCGACCAGCACCATGAGAAAGACAAGGCCCGCGACGGCGATCAGCCAGAACCGAACAGCCCGGCGATCGTCAAAGCTTGTAGTTTGGGCGACGGCTCGGGCGCGGTTTGGGTTACGGCCATGGAAGATGCGACAGGCTTGTATCCGGAACGGCTCAGTCGAGGAGCTTAAGCCCTGCCTTTTGTCTCAAACATGTCCAAGGCGCAAACGCGGGCTTTGTCGAGGCGTTCGGCGCTTGCGTGGCGGTGCGGGGCGGCGGTATTCGCCGGCGTCGGTAGGCAGACTTGGTTTCGCTGACAAAAGATTGGCAAAAACAGAATTATGTGATATGAATGGTTGCTTGACAGAATCCAGGACCGCGTAGCGGTGTGCGGGCCGCGGAGGATAGGCGACCTGAACCATCGCGTCGACGGAGAAATAGGAACAAAGTTTTTATTTGAATCGGCTCTAACTCCTTGAAAGGCGATTGAATAAACGCTAGTAAATGCAAGCAATTTAATAGCATTTACTAACGGTTATTCGCGCTTATTGGCGTTTGTTGGCACGCGTTTGTAGCGGATTTGATCCTCCGTCGAACGCGTTTCGACACGGTTCGGCTTGCGCCCTGCGGAGGAAGGCAGCCGGGCGATCACGCGGTTGTGAAATGACCTGAAGTCACGAAGAGGGCAAAGCTAAGATGTGACGACCGCAAACAAAGTGTCGCAGAACATCATTAGGCTTTGCTGCTGGCGCGTCGCCGCCTTGCTGCAAAAACAATTGCCGTTCTGTTCACGCTGTGTCATGAGCGCGCATCCCAAACAATGCCAGTCGAGTTTCTAGGAACCGATGTCCTTTATGAACGGCAACAAGTTTGCTGATCGCCAAGCCAACGCCGCCAAGGCGCGCAAGGAAATGGCGGAAAAGTTTCTCGCCAACTCGAAATATGACCCGGCAGATCCCGCCATCGTCGAGCGCGAGGCTAAGCGCAAGGAAATTCTTGAAGCGCGAAAGATTCGCGACGTCGAGCGCGCCAAGCGCAAGGCGGAAGAAGAAGCTGCTGAAGCCGTTCGCCGCGCTGCCGAGGAAGCCGCTCGGCGAGGAGCAGCTGAAGCTCGACGCGCTTGCGCGCGAGGCTGAGGCCCAGCGCAAGCGCGAAGAGGAAGAGCGGCTCGAATACGAGCGCAAGCTCGAGCGGGATGCGCGCTACGCCGCGCGCAAGGAGCGAAAGAAGAAGAAGAAGTCGGCCGCCGAACGATACGGCTGAGTTATCGTGCGCCCTTGATTTCCAGCCGCGACTCGGGACATTTCGCTCAAGGTCTCCGCGGGGCGGAGCGAGGAGAAGATGACGAACCCGCTTCGCCTGGGCGTCGCCGGTCTCGGGGTGGTCGGGACAAGCCTCATTCGGCTTCTTCAACGGCATGACGCCGGCGTTGGCCAAGCGGGTAGGGCGCGGCTTGGCGGTCACTGCCTTCAGCGCGCGACGTAAGGACGACCGGGGGGTCGATCTTGGCGGCGCCGCTTACTTCGCCAGCGCGTCGGAGCTTGCCGGCGCCGCCGACATCGACATTTTCGTCGAGCTGATCGGCGGCGCCGACGGGGTCGCGTTCGACGCCGTCAAGGCCGCGCTTTCGCGGGGAGTCTCCGTCGTCACGGCGAATAAGGCGATGCTCGCGGCGCACGGTTTTGAACTCGCGACCATTGCCGAGCGATCGGGCGCTCAGTTTTTCTTCGAAGCAGCGGTGGGCGGCGGCATACCCGTCATCAAGACCCTCCGGGAGAGCCTGGCCGGCAATGCGATTGCGCGCGTTTCCGGCATCCTCAACGGCACCTGCAACTATATCCTGTCGCGCATGGAGACCGAGCATCTCCCGTTCGAGGTCTGTCTCAGCGAAGCCCAGAGGCTCGGGTACGCGGAGGCCGATCCGACATTTGACGTCGGCGGCTTTGACACCGCGCACAAACTCGCGATCCTCGCCTCGCTCGCGTTCGGCGCAAAGATCGACGCAGCCGCCGTTTCGGTCGAAGGAATTGAGACCATTACGCTCGCCGACTTGAGCGCTGCGGATGAACTTGGGTTCCGCATCAAGCTCCTGGGCGTCGCCGAACGCACCGCCCACGGCGTTGAGCAGCGGGTGCATCCGACGATGGTCGCCAAGAGCGCGCCGCTCGCCCAGACCATGGGCGTGCTCAATGCGGTTTCGATCGATGGCGACGCGATCGGAGAGCTGACCTTGGTCGGACCGGGGGCGGGCGGCGATGCGACCGCGTCGGCTGTGGCTGGGGACATCATCGATATCGCGCGTGGGATCCGAGTGCCGCCGTTTGGTCGGCCTGCAGCATCGCTCGTCGAGGCGGACCGCGTGCCGATGCAGCGGCATGAGGGCGGCTATTACGTGCGCCTCGCAGTCGTTGACCGTCCTGGCGCCATGGGCGCTATCGCGGCGCGGATGGGCGAGCAGCTCATTTCGCTCGAGGCGATCATGCAAAAGCGGGCCACAAAAGAGGCGGCCTCGGCCGGGGTCGCGCCGGTCGTGCTGATGACCTACGGCACCACCGAATCGTCGATCCGGGAGGCGCTTGCGCGGACTGTCGAAGATGGGCTCGTGCGCGAGAGGCCTCAGGTTATCCGCATCGAACGCGAAGCGGTCTGAGGTGGCGTCCTCGACGGTCACAAGAGCGGCTTCGGCGGAAGACGAGGACCGCCGCATGCGGATTCTCGCGATCGCGCTCATGTGCGCCACGATGGTCTGCTTCACCGGGCAGGACACCTGCGCGAAATGGTTAAGCGCCTCGTTGCCGATCGTACAGATCGTATGGGCGCGTTACGTCGGCGCGTCGGTGGTCGTGCTCATTGTCTCGCGATCTCTGTCGCGGCCGGCGATCTTGCGTTCGAGGCGTCCTCGACTGCAGCTGTTGCGCTCCGTCCTGCTCTTTTGTTCGACGACCGCGAACGTGTTTGCCGTCCGCGAGCTCCAGCTGTCGGAGACTGCGACAATCTCGTTTCTGACGCCGGTCTTCGTGGCTCTTCTTGCCGGACCTGTGCTCGGCGAGAGAGTGAGCGCGGAACGGATGATCGCAATCGCGCTGGGATTTCTCGGCGTGGTGATCGCGACGCGCCCGGGAGCGGGGGCGTTTCAGCCGATTGTTCTTCTCGCGGTCGCGGGCGTTGTCTGCAATTCGCTCTACGTGCTCGCCACCCGCAAGCTCGCTGGCGCGGATTCCCCCCAAACGACGCTCGCATGGACCCAAGTCGCCGGCCTCGTATTGCTGACGCCGATATTGCCGTGGATCTGGCGGCCGCCTCAGTCGGCAGTCGATTGGGCGACCATGGCCGGGATGGGCGTTTTTGCGGCCACCAGCCACGGAATGCTGATCGTCGCCCATCGGTTTGCCCCGGCGCCGACCTTGACCCCGTTCACCTACACCCAGCTCATCTGGATGATTGTTTCTGGCGTGGTTGTGTTTGGCGATTGGCCGGCCGCTCCCACTCTTCTTGGGGCGGCGCTGGTCGTTGCGTGCGGCGTTTATCTTGCGCTTCAAGAGCGCCGAGGCCGGGAAATTGCGCGACCCGTGGAGGTTGACGTCGAAACGAAAAGTCTAGTAATTTATCAACATTACAATTTTCGCGACATAAAGCAGGCTTCTGAATGTTGCATGGCATAGATCCTGCGTTCGCGGTTTCCGGCCTAGCTGTCGGCCTTTTGGTCGGCATTACCGGCGTTGGCGGCGGCTCCCTGATGACGCCGCTGCTCGTCCTGGTCTTTGGGGTCCATCCGGCGACCGCCGTTGGGACCGACCTTCTCTATGCGGGTCTGACCAAGATCACGGGGTGTGCTGTCCACGCCTATCATGGCTCGGTCGATTGGCGCATCACGCGGCGTCTTGCTTATGGGAGCGTGCCCGCGGCGCTGTTGTCACTTCTGTTGCTTGCGCATCTCGGGACCGGCTCCCAGGCGAGCGGCGGAATCATCAGCACCACTCTCGGAATCGCCTTGCTCCTGACCGCCGTCACCCTGATCTTTCGCAAGGCGCTGCTCGCGCGCCTTGGCCGTCTCATGGACGGCGCGGGCGAGCAGACGATTCGCATGCTCACCATCGTGCTTGGCGCGGTCCTCGGCGTTCTTGTCACGATCTCGTCCGTCGGGGCGGGCGCCATCGGCGCCACCGTTTTGCTGACGCTCTACCCGAAGTCTCCGATCGTCCGCATTGTCGGCTCCGACATCGCGCACGCGGTGCCGCTGACTCTGATCGCTGGCGCCGGGCATTGGTGGCTCGGATCGGTGGACTTCCACATGCTCGCTTCGCTCCTCGTTGGCTCGATCCCAGGCATTATGATTTCCAGCCACTTCGCCTCTCGGGTTCCGGACCACGTCCTGCGCCCCATTCTGGCGGGCACGCTTGCAGTCGTCGGCGGGCGCCTCGCGTTCTAAACGGGCGAGAAACGGCCGAACTTCCCGAGCGAGAAGATGATTGGCGTTCTCACTGTCGCGCTCGGGGTGGTTCTAGGCGTCCTGGTGACAGTTTCGTCGGTTGGCGCCCGCGCTATCGGCGCTCCAATTCTGCTGACGCTCTACCCGAAATCTCCAATCGTGCGCATTGTGGGGTCGGATATCGCCCACGCGGCGCCGGTCACGCTGGTCGCCGGAGCCGGGCGTTGGTGGTTCGGATCCGTCGACTTCCATATGCTTGTTTCGCTACTCGTCGGGTCGATCCCAGGCATCATAATTTCCAGCTAGTTTGCCTCTCGCGTCCCCGATCGCATCCTGCGCCCCATTCTGGCTGTCACGCTTGCTATCGTTGGCGGACGCCTCGTGTTCCAAACGGCCCTGCACGGCCGACGTTTGGACTTTTCGCCCGCGTCCCGTCACACTGTCTGGTGCTATGAATTGAACGCGTCCGGAGAAGGCGATGGCGGAGCAGGGCGGCGTGCTCGCGATCGAGGGTGTCCTGGAAACGTCGCTCTACGCGCGCGATCTCAAACGCACTGCAGCGTTTTATCGCGATCTGTTCGGGTTCAAGGCTCTTGTCGATTCGCCGCGGCTGGTCGCCTTCGAGATCGCGCAGCGTAGCGTTTTGCTAGTGTTTCAGGCCGGTGCGACCGAGCAGGACGTCGTCGATCCGGGCGGCACAATTCCCGGACACGACGGTCGGGGACGGTTGCACCTTGCGTTCTCGATTGGCGCCGACGATCTCGACGCCTGGCGCAAGCGGTTCGCCGAGCGCGGCGTGGACATCGTGGGCGAGTATCGCTGGCCCCGTGGCGGGATCAGCGTCTATGTGCGCGATCCTGACGGGGCGTTGGTTGAACTGGCGACGCCCGGCCTCTGGTGGTGAAGCGAAGGCGGGGCGCTGAAGCTCCCTTTCACGGTTGGTGGTCTGCGAGCACGAGGGCCAGTGAGTCAGGATGAATGTATACGGGACCGGTGAACGGATGGTCGATGGAGATAATCACGACTAGGCCCATGGTGACGAGCACCGACAGAACTCCAGTCATCGAGACCTGTGCGACCAGATTCTCGCTGCCGAAGAAAAGCGTGAAGCCCACGGTCAGGAGCGCGCCCGTGAAGAGCACGATCCATATGACGTTCGGGACGAGTCCAGTTGCGAGGTGCAGCCTTACCCGCCGAGCGGCCGTCACATTGTCGAGTTGTCGAAACACCTCGCCCATGTCCGCCGTGGTCCTCGCGCCGCTCCGATTGAGGGCGAGCGCCGCCTCGTACAACGAATCGAGAGCATGCTCGGTCGCCGGGCTCTCCGTTTCGCGCGCCATCGCAGGCCATTCGTCTTCGATCGCGGTCCTGAGGTAGTTGGCGAGCGCGGTCCGCACGGCCAGAGCCTCGGGCTCCTTGCCCTCCGCGTAGTGAAAGAGAGCGCCGGTCGCGCCGGCCTCTTCCGCCACTGAGGTTTGAGCGTCGCTGAATTTCTCCCACACGACAATGACCGAGAAGGCGAGGAGCACGGCATAGATGACGCCCACGGTCGCGAATTTGAACCCGGCGATCTCATTGTTATTGACCAACTTGTCGAGGCCGACCCGTTTGCGGATCAGGATCTGCGCGCCCATCGCCAAAACGGTGGGAGTAACGACGATGATTGCGATGAGAAGCCACAGCGGCAGGCTCGACAAGAAATAAGACACTCTGCTCTCCTTGGCGTCGCCCCTGACAGCTGTGGTGAATTGCGTCAAGCGTGTTTCGCCGTTGCGCAGTCGGCCGCCTTTTCGCGAAGCGCCTGGGGAGGACGGAGTCTCGACCAGCGCGAAATCCTTCTGGTTCAGGACGCGTTCTGTCATGATTCGCTCTGCGGCAAGTGATTTGCACGCTGCCGCGTTGCCGATCCAAGGCGGAGTTTTGACGCCCTCCGATTTCTTCCTCGACGTTGAGACCTCGGCGCTCGGCCAGCCGTGGCGGCCGCGGCTTGACGCATCTGGAGAACTGCGCGCGCTCGCGATTGCGCAAATTGGCGGACATGACGAACTGATCGCCCGCGTGCTTGCGGGGCGCGGCGTCGCGCCAGAGGCGGTTGACCGCCATCTGGCTCCGAGCTTCCGCGATCTCATGCCGGACCCCTTTAGCCTGCGCGATATGGCGGCGGCGACCGAGCGCCTCAGGCGTGCAGTCATGGCACCGCGAGAAGGTCGCCATCTTCGGCGATTACGATGTCGACGGCGCGTGCAGCGCGGCGCTGCTGACCGAATATCTGAACGCCTGCGGGCTGGAGACGATCGTCCACATCCCCGACCGCGTGACCGAGGGCTATGGCCCCAATATCGAAGCCATTCAGGATTTCGCCGCGCGAGGCGCGACGCTCGTGGTGACGGTCGACTGCGGAGCCGTCAGCCGCGAGCCGTTCGAGGTCGCGAGCCAGCTTGGCCTTGATGTGATCGTGTTCGATCACCATCAGGCCCCGGAGGCGCTGCCGAAAACGGCGGCGCTCGTTGACCCCAACCGTGAGGACGACCTCTCCGGCCTCGGCTATCTCTGCGCCGCGGGCGTCGTCTTCATGGCGCTCGTCGCGCTCAATCGCGCTTTGCGCGAGGCAGGCTTCTGGAACGGCGGCAAAGGCCCCGGACCTGCTTGCTTCGCTCGATCTTGTCGCGCTTGCGACCGTCGCCGATGTCGTGCCGCTGATCGGGCTCAACCGCGCCTTTGTCGTCAAAGGCCTCGCGATCATGCGGGAGCGCCGCCGGCCCGGACTCGCCGCTTTGTTCGACATCGCCGGCGCGGACGGACCGCCGCGCCCTTATCATTTGGGCTTTGTCATCGGCCCGCGCATCAATGCGGGGGGACGCATCGGCGACGCGGCCCTTGGGCGTGAGGCTCTTGACCACGGCGGACGACATCGAGGCGCGCGCGATCGCAATCGAGCTCGACCGGCTGAACCGCGTCCGCCAGCAGATCGAGATCGAGGCGCTGGCGGAGGCCGAGGCGGAAGCTTTGTTCGCCTTGGGCCTGGAGGAAAGAGGCGCCGCGGTCGTGGTGGCGGGAGCGACATGGCCGCCGGGCATCGTCGGCCTGCTCGCGGCGCGGCTCAAGGAGAGGTTCGAGCGCCCCGCCTTCGCGCTGAGCCTCGCCGGGGGCCATGCGACCGGCTCCGGCCGCTCGATCGTGGGCGTCGATCTCGGCCGGGCGGTGCGCGCGGCGATCGAAGCCGGCGTCGCGATCAAGGGCGGCGGACATGCGATGGCGGCGGGCGTCACGCTCGCGACCGAGCGGCTCGGCGACTGGCGCGCCTTTCTCGAGGAGCGGCTCGGCGAAGCGGTGACCAAGGCGCGCGCCGAAGCGGGCCTTAAAGTTGATGCGGCGCTGACGGCGAACGCGGCGACGCCGGAGCTCGTCCATCGCCTTGAGGCTGCCGGGCCCTATGGCGCGGGAGCGCCGGAGCCGGTGTTCGCCCTGCCTCGCCATCGCCTGGCGGAGGTGACGGCCGTTGGCGTCAGGAGGCCATCACCTGCGGGTGCGCGCCGTCGCGGGCGATGGGCGGGCGGTCGAGGGCATCGCCTTCCGCGCCTCGGGCAAGAAGCTCGGCGAGGCGCTCATCCGGCTCAAGGGCGCGCCGGTGCATCTCGCCGGGACGTTGTCGGTGAACCGCTATGGAGGGCGGGAGCGGGCGCAGATCCGCGTCGTCGACGTCGCGGAGGCGGCGCGATAACATGCGTGCGAAGTCTGTGCAATTGCGCGCTCGAGCCGACCTGTGAGCTGCAAGCACAACTTACAGGAGAGTTCGCATTCCAGTAAACGCCAATAAACGTCAATAAACGCTAGTAAACGCTAGTAAAATAGCTAGCGTTTACTAGCGTTTATTTTTTCGAAACGAGACTTTTCAATGGGTTACAGCCGTTTGGAATAAAAAAAATTCCCCTTTCCTTCGGCTCGCGTGTTCGGTTGTACGCGAGTCTGTCCTTCGCTCGCCGTCCCCTATTTTCCCGCCAAACAGCGTAGGTTGAATAGAAGGAAGGATAGCACGAATTCTGTTTTCGTGTAAAGAGATTGTTTCGGGCGATGAGACCGATCGCGCCGACCAGAAGCGGGAGACTCAACCGCCGGGGAGGGTCACCGCTCCGCCGATCCTCTGGGCGATGAGATTCGCCAGCCGGGCCGTGACCGGCTCGGGAATGTCAACGGCGGACAAGCGCCAGGTGAGGTCCGGAAAGGTTCATGTGGAGGCGATAAAGCCCATCCGGGCTGTCGAGGCCAACGACGAAGCTCAGCGGACCATCGAAATAGGAGTGCGTCAGAACCTGCAAGGGGCGAGCGTTGAACGCCTCGCCGAGCGAGGGCATGCCCCAAACCGTCCCGGCGTCCTTGCCGCCGGCGTTCAGCACGCCCACGCGTCCCTGGTTCAAAAGCGCCGCGATATTTTCCGGCGTGAGCAGGGCGCGCAGCAGCATCTCGGCTGCGGAGGCGTTGAGAACGACGCCCTGTCGAACCGACGGTAGCTTTTGAAGTTGCGGATTCTCGTCGAGAAAGGCGCGCGCAGATCTGGCTGCTCAAGGAGCGGATGAGCGGCTGCAGATCGACGCGCTCCATCACCGCTTCCGCGTCGCCCCCCGAGGCCGCTGAGGCAAGCTGAGCCGCGCCGGCGAGCGCCCAACCCCAATAGGCCGCCAGCAGGATGACGAGAGCGACCGCGGCGCGAAGGAGCATTCGCATGGGGCGCACCCTACCGAGCGAGGCCCGCCGCGTCACCTTTCGGACGTCCGACAGCGAGGTTCCGTAGTCTTGTCGTCATGGCCGGGCTTGTCCCGGGCATCCACGCCGCGCCGCTTCAGTGGCCCGTCCAATGTTGGATCGGCCGCGCATCAAGGTTCGAGAGGAACAGAGATTTCTGTCCTCCACTTCGGTTCGGACCATTGGTCGCGTCGAACCGCGTGGATGGCCGGGACAAGCCCGGCCATGACGGCGAAAATTTCGATGGTGTTTGCGTCGCTGGATCGTCTCTTGCTTGAGGGCGTTAGCCGCCGCGATCTGCGGCCCTCCAAATTGGATATCGAACCCATGAAACGAGCCGAACTCGCCGAAAAGATCCTCGACGTGAAGCGCGAGAAGGGCTGGACGTGGAAACACATCAGCGACGAGATCGGCGGCATGTCGCCGGTTCTGGTCGTTGGCGCGCTGCTCGGGCAGATGAAACTGCCCAAGCCCCTGGCCGAAAAAGCTGGCAAGCTCTTCGGGCTAACCGAGAGCGAACAGCGGATGCTCAACGAGGTTCCGACGCGTGGGACGCCGATGCCGCCGACCGACCCGCTGCTCTATCGCTTCTATGAGTTGGTGATGGTCAACGGCCCGGCCTTGAAGGCGCTGATCGAGGAGGAATTCGGCGACGGCATCATGTCGGCAATCGACTTCGACCTCGAACTCGACCGGCTTGCGCATCCAAAGGGCGACCGCGTTCGGTTGGTCATGTCCGGGAAGTTCCTGCCTTACAAATATTACGGCGCCGAGCAGGGCCTGCCGGAATACGGGTTCAAGGAGGAGTGAGGGAAGCGCGTTTCCGTTCAGGTCGGTTGGGCGCGGCACGTTCGTCGAAGCGCGATCCTTCCGGAACGGTCTGGTTGTTGGTTTGCATCAGGGGCAAAGCTTCTGTAGATCTCACCTAATTCTATTGATGAAAATGGGTGAACGATTCCGCTTGTGCGACGTTAGGCAGCATGGGCAATTTTCAGCAACGAGGCGTTGCGGTCCTGGTCGTCGAGGACGAACACTTGATTCGCATGGACACGGCCTCCTCCCTGGAAGCGGAAGGCTTTGTCGTTCATGAGGCGGCGAACGCCGCGGAGGCCATTCGGCGCCTCGAACTCCACAGTGAAATCCGACTGATTTTCACCGACGTCAACATGCCGGGCACGATGGACGGAGTGGCGCTCGCGCATTACGTTCGCGGGCGATGGCCTCCGGTTAAAATCATCGTGACCTCAGGCTATGCGAAGGTGCGAGAGAGCGACCTGCCTCCCGGCTCTCTCTTCGTTGAAAAGCCGTACAATCCCGAACAGATCTCCGACAAAATGACCGCCCTGATGGCCGCCTGACCGACTCAGTCCGATGCAACCGAAAGCCGCAACCTAGCGGTCCACCGACGATTCAGTCACCGCATCGGACGCCTGCTGGGCTTTCCGGTTGGCCTGAAGAACCGCCTTGTCGCCGGCATCGGCGGCAGCGGCTCGACTGGCGCACAAATCTCGGAATTCTTCGACCTCCTTCTGGGTGAGATGTTCGATTCCGATAAAGGAGTTTTGTCCGGCGCTCACGCGGATCAGTTCGTCAAGCTTGGCTTGAATGGCGGCGCCGTCGCGATTTTGAGTGTTTTGGATCAGAAACACCATGAGGAACGTCACGATCGTGGTGCCGGTGTTGATGATGAGCTGCCAGGTATCGGAGTAGCCAAAGATCGGCCCGGTGGCCGCCCACACGACCACGATCGCGCAGCAGGCCGCGAAGGTTATTGGCGACCCCGCGCCACGCGCGACGGCGTTGGACGCCGCTGTGAACCATTGCGATATGTTCATTGTATTTGCCCTAGCCACGAAACATGCCGTACTCGGCCGGTCAGTCGAAATCCGCAGCTTAACGCAGTGGCATCCGGAAAGTGAAACGGGTGTCTTCTGATGTCGAACGGACTTCAATAACGCCGCCATGCGCCTTGGCGATCTCGGAGGCGATGTGCAGGCCAAGCCCCAAGCCCTGCTGACTCGGCCGCGCTTCTCCTCGAAAAAACGGCAGAAAGAGCTTGCCCATCGCTCCGGGCGGAATGGGTTCGCCGCCGTTGGCGACCCATAGCTCCAGCTCGGCGCCATTGCTCCCGGCTCGGATTCGGACTGGCTTCTCGGGCGAGCCGTGGGTGAGCGCGTTGGCGAGCAGGTTCGAGACCATTTGTCCGAAGCGGGATGGATCGCAATGCACCGGTCCCGGCAATGCGAAATCCGTTTCTATAATCCTGCCGGGCGCGCTGATGCGCAGCTCGTTGACGACCTGCTGCAAGATCGGCTCCAGGGCGACATTGGCCTCGCGAGTTAGCGCAACCCCGTCGCCGAGACGGCCGCGCGCAAAGTCCAGAACATTGTCGATCAAGCTCGCCATCCGCACGACGCTGCCGTGCATCATGCCCAAAATCTGCGACCCCCTGTCGCTCAGGGTCTCCTTGCGAAGGAGGCTCACGCCGCTGCTAATGGAGGCGAGGGGGTTGCGCAGATCATGACCGAGCACCGCGATGAACTGCTCGCGGAGCGCGGATGTGTTCTGTTCGTCGTGCAGGTTCTTGATGGCGCTGAGCTGGAAGCCGATCACCTCCGCGAACATTTCGAACATCTGGATGGTTTCGGGGGTTTTCAGCCGATGCGGTTCAGGATCGATGGCGCATAACGTGCCGAAAAACGATCCGTCGGCGAGGCGGATCGGCATCGAAATATAGCTCTGCAAGCCATAGGTCTGCGGCGTGTGATGGCAGGCATAAATGGGGTCTTCGGCCACATGGTCGATGATGACCGCTTGGCCGCTCTGCCTGATTTCGTGGCAAATCGTGCTCTCGACCTTGAGTTCCCCGCCCGGCTTCAATCCGAAATTGATGTCATCGCGCACGCTGCAGGCGATCCAGCGATCCTCGGTGACCCGGGCGACCGCGGCGAAGCGCATCCCGGTCGTGCGACACACGATGTCGAGGATCGTCGGGATCGCCTTGATGGCGCCGACAGCGGCAATATCTTGTGTGAACGTTTCGCTCATCGGGGAGTCACGGGCGTCCGCCGCCTGATCTGCTGGAGGATAATTTCCCGCTCTTTATGTCGGGGCGCGGGCGCGAAAATCAAGGAAAAGCGCGACTGGCTCGAACCGAATGAGATCAATCGGTTGAGAGGCGCCAGATACCTCGCCTTGTACGCCGCCGTTGCAAAGCGTGTTTGACCTGGGGTTAGGTCATGCCGGCGTACGACGAAGTGTCGAGGCGGCAAGTCAAGGGCAGGGGACATGACGCGCACAATGCTGATCGCGCTCGGCGCGGCGTTGCTTTTCGCCGTTCCGGCGAGCGCGAAGGACTGGCAGGGCGTGATGCTGCCGGACCAGCCGACCCAGTTCATCTTTGGCTATGGCTCGCTGATCAATTCCACGTCCCGCAACGCGACGGTGGGCAAGATCGTTCCCGCAATCCCCGTGCGGGTGTCGGCCGCGTTCGGCTATATCCGGGCCTGGGACGATCGCTCCTCGTCCGGATTCACGGCGCTCGGCCTGCGCAAACCTGGCGCGAGCGAAAAGGCCTCGACGATCAACGGCGTCCTCTACCCCGTCGATGGGGACGACATGGCCAAGTACGACCTTCGCGAGCGGGGCTATAGGCGGGTCGAAGTGCCGCGCGACGACCTTGAAGCCATGTCCTGGCAGCTTTTGCCGGCGAGCGGCCGGATCTGGGTCTATATTCCGGTCAAGGGCGATGACGAGCCCGGCGTCGGACTGCCCGCGGCGAGCGCGCAATTTCCGCTGCTTGAGTCCTATGTCGACGTCGTTGTCGAAGGCGCCCTGGAATATGGCGAGACCTTCGCGCATGAACTCCTCGAGACCACGTCGGACTGGAGCGACTACTGGCTCAACGATCGCGAGCTCGCGCGCCGCCCATGGGTTTACAACCCGGCATCGTCGCAGGTCGATGAGCTTTTGAAGGAGACCTCCGAGGCGGCCGCGAAACTTGAGTGGCGCTTGTTTCCCGAGACCTATTCGATCCACTGGGCTGAGGAAAAGGCGCAATAGGCCCAGGCGCCTCAGTTCGGCCGGCCGCACAAGCGCCGCGATCGGGGCATCAAAGGTCTCGCATTCAGAAATTGTCGTTCATGCCGGCGTTATGCTAGGCGCGCAGGAACTTCATAAAAAGGGCTGAGAGCAATGCGCAGAGCGAGGCCGTGACGCGCGGCATGAAGACAGTATGGATTTTTTCGATGGTCGTCGTCCTGACGGTGTCGGCGGCCTTCGCGGCCCACGCTATGAACCTCCATCGGATGGTGCTGTGGCAGGTCGTGCGCGCCTGCGTCGCTGATTACAAGCTAACCGGAACGCCCTTTCCGTGCCTCAACGTCGATCTTTCCGGCGGCGAGGCGCGCGGCAACGTCGTTGTGCGTCCGCCGCTGTCGGACGACACGATCTTGGCCCCTACGCGAAGGATTGTCGGAGTTGAGGACCCGTTCCTGCGGTCGGCCGATGCGCCGAACTATTTCGACGCCGCGTGGCGCGCGCGCGCGTTCCTCAAAGATGCGGGCGGACAGGCGCCGGAACACGATGCGGTCGGGCTTTTCGTGAACTCAGCAATTGTCAGGACTCAGGACCAGCTCCACATCCACGTGGGCTGCCTCGTTCCCTACGCCCGCCGCACGCTCGCGGCCGCCGCGCCGAAGGTTCCGATGGGAGAATGGGCGCAGATCGGCCCAATCGTTCCCCATATGATGTTCTGGGGATATCGCATCCCGGAAACGGACCTCGCGACCGTGAACCCGTTTCGCCTCGCCTCCGAGGCTCTCGCTGGCCAGACGAAAGGCCCGGGCGATTTGACGGTCGCGGTCGTCGGGGTTCGCGTGGAAGACGACGATCAATTCCTGATCCTCGCCTCCTACGCCAAGGCGCCGCACGCGTGGTGGCCGGTCGGCGCCGAGGACCTTCTCGGGGCCTGCATAGGCGGGCCCCGCCGCGCCGGCTAAAGCGACCGGCCTCCGGTTCGACTTCGCGTCGTCGCCCCCCATATTCAGTGATCCGCCTTCCTCATCGAGCGCAAACCACCCTTGGACCTCATCGCTTCAACCGATCGCGGACTCTATTGCGCCGCGGGCGACTTTCACATTGATCCGTGGCGCCCGGTTCCGCGCGCCATCATCACCCATGCGCATTCCGACCACGCGCGCTTCGGCTCCGAGGTTTATGTCTGCCATCGCGACACGGCGCGCATCCTTCGCAAGCGCCTTGGCGACGTCACGATCGAGACGGCGACTTATGGCCAGATCCTGACGCGCAACGGGGTCGAGTTGTCGCTTCATCCCGCCGGCCACGTGCTTGGTTCCGCGCAGGTTCGCGTCGCCTTGAATGGCGAGATTTGGGTCGCTTCGGGCGACTACAAGCTTGAGAGCGACGGGGTTTCGCCGGCTTTCGAGCCTTTGCGTTGTCACGCCTTCATCACCGAATTGACCTTTGGCTTGCCGATCTACCGCTGGCGCCCGCAGCCCGAGACTTTCGCCACGATCGACGCCTGGCGGCGCGAGAATATCGCTGCCGGACGCGCAAGCATCCTGTTCGCCTATGCGCTCGGCAAGGCGCAGCGGCTCATCGCCCATGTCGACCCAACCCTGGGCCCGATTATCTGTCACGGCGCGGTCGAGGCGATCAATGCGCTTTATCGCGAGGCGGGGATCGCCCTCCCGCCGACCCATCTCGCGACGCAGATCGAACACAAGCGCGATTTCGCCCGGGCCCTCATTCTGGCGCCGCCGTCAGCCGCTGCGAGCCCTTGGCTCAGGCGCTTCGGGGACTATTCCGACGCGCTGGCCAGCGGCTGGATGCAGGTGCGCGGGAACCGTCGCCGGCGCGGGCTCGACCGCGGCTTTGCGCTATCCGACCATGCCGACTGGCCGGGCCTCATCGCGGCCATCGAGGCGACGGGCGCGGAGCGCATTCTCGTGACGCACGGGTACACGGAGACGTTGGCGCGATACCTTCGCGAAAAGGGCCTCGACGCGCGCGCGCTGACGACGGCTTACGGCGACGACGAGGACGTGGGGGAGACTGGGGCGCCGGCTGCGGAGGACGAGGCGTGAAAGCCTTCGCTGCGCTCTATCGCCGCCTCGATTCCGGCACCTCGACCCGCGCCAAGCAGGCGGCGATGGTGGAATTCTTCACCGCCGCCAAGGCCGATCCCGCGCAATGGGCGAGCGCGGCCTGGACGGTCTATTTCCTCAGCGGCGGCAAGCCGCGTCAGACGGCGCCGTCCCGCCTTCTTTGGCGCCTGGCGGTCGAGGGCTCGGGCTACCCGGACTGGCTCTGCGCGGAGAGCTACGGCGCGGTCGGCGACTTGGCCGAGATGCTGTCGCTGCTGTTGCCGGAGGGCGCGGGCGGCGAAGAGGTTTCGCTCGACGTCTGGATGCAGGAGCGATTGCTTCCGCTTCCCTCGTTGCCTGAGGAGGAGCGTTACACGAGGCTCAAGCAATGGGTCGGCGAGCTCGCGACCGACGAGCGTCTCGCCTTCTTCAAGCTGATCACCGGCGAATTGCGTGTCGGTGTCTCGCGGCTGCAGGTGGTGAAGGCGCTCGCGGAAATGGCGAGTGTCGATGATGGCCGAATGGCGCAGCGGTTGATCGGCTATTCGCAGGCGCGGCGGATCCCGACGGCGGCCGATTTCGAGGCGCTGATCGGCGAGGTTTTGCATGCCGAGGCGCAAGCACTCGACGCGGGCAAACCCTATCCGTTCTATCTCGCGCAATCGTGGAGCCGCCCGCTGGCTGATATGCTCGCGACGCTCGGGCCGCCCTCGAACTGGATCATCGAGTGGAAGTACGACGGCATTCGCGCGCAGCTTTTGAAGCGCGGCGAGACCTGGCGCCTGTGGTCGCGCGGCGAGGAGCTGATTTCCGACGCCTATCCTGATCTCGAGCCGCTGGCGCGCGCGCTGCCGTCGGGCGCGGCGATCGACGGCGAGCTTGTCGTGCTCATCCCTCCGGAGCACGAGTTCGCGACGGATTCGCTCGATGGCCTCGCGATCTTCGCGAGCCTGCAACAGAGGCTCGGCCGCAAAATCGTCAGCGAAAAGACGATGCGCGAATTGCCGGTCGCGTTCATCGCCTATGACCTGCTCGAGAGCGAAGGCCGCGATCTCCGAACTGAGCCGCAGCATGTTCGACGGGCCCTCCTCGAACAGCTCGTCGATCGCTTGTTCACCGAAGCGAAGGCTCGCGGCGAGCGTCTGCCGATCCGCATCAGCCCGACCGTTTCCGCCGACACCTGGGAGGCGCTCGCCGAGAAGCGCGAGCAGGCGCGCGCGCTCACCCGCGAGGGGCTGATGCTGAAGGCGCGCGAGGGCGCCTATGGCGTCGGCCGGCGCAAGGGCGGCGACCGCGCGGACGTGTGGTGGAAATGGAAGCTCGACCCGATGAGCGTCGACGCCGTCGTGATCTATGCCGAGAAAGGCCACGGCCGCCGCTCGGGCGTCTACACCGATTACACTTTCGCCGTCTGGAGCGCGGGCGAAGAGGCCGAAACCCGCGAGCTCACGCCATTCGCCAAGGCCTATTCGGGGCTGACGGACGCGGAAATTCGCGAGATGGACGCCATCATCCGCCGCACCACGGTCGAGACGTTCGGTCCGGTGCGCCGAGTCACCCCGACGCAGGTGTTCGAACTTGGCTTCGAAGGCATCGCGCCGAGCAAGCGCCACAAGAGCGGCGTCGCCGTTCGCTTTCCCCGCATGCTGCGCTGGCGCCGCGACAAGCCGATCGCCGAGGCCGATACGCTGGACGCGCTCAAGGCGCTGCTGGCGGGGCAGGGCGGGCG
This sequence comes from uncultured Alphaproteobacteria bacterium, assembly GCA_963775405.1. GTDB lineage: Bacteria > Pseudomonadota > Alphaproteobacteria > Rhizobiales > Beijerinckiaceae > Roseiarcus. The sequence goes on along the minus strand of CAVZJI010000014.1, from coordinate 84,137 downwards.
GTGAGGGGAACAGCCAGTGTGACGCCTCTCACAGCGCTTGGGCGAACGTCGCTTTACGTGCTTTTTGCAGGGCGGTTACGGGCGGCGAAGGCCCCAATATGCAAGCGTGCCGTTCGAAGCGGACAGTGCTGACGGCGTAAGGCCAAATCTGGGGCCGGGCTGATTGCCAGATGAGATGTGTGAAGGGCCGTTGACTAGTAGACCACACGGCATGCCGCTCGTAAGAAGGCGCGAAGTCTAATGAAACAGAGGATTATGTTTTCACGATCGTTAGCGTTCGTCACATTTTTTATCCCGATCACGGCTTATGCAGGCTTGTCGATTACACACGCTGGAGCAGACTTACCGACGAGATGATCGATCCAAGTTGTGATCCTGTATTGGCACGTACGGGGTAAGTTGGCAAAGGATCAAATCTGACCCTTGTGCACTCTTTGGAGCGCCTAAGCTTTGCGGCCCAAGCCTGCTGCGCCTTGGAATGAAGACGTCACGCGGAAACCGGGCGATCCGGCGGAAATTGTTTCGACCGCAATCAAAATGGACAGACCGCTTAACCCACCGCTGTTTCGACAGACTGGGCCGAAGGGCCGGATGAAGGCGTTTTTCAGAAGGATTTTACCGCGGCCTGGGAGCGCTGCGATTCGAAAAAAACAAAGATCAGCCGTTCATGGACGGCGACCCCATCAGCGGCTTCCCGGGACTGAAATCGCTCACGCTCAAAAATCTTAAGAATCCGGAATTCTGCCCGACCGAGTCACCGAAGCTAAAGCGGCCGCAACAGTCCTCGTTCAATCAGGCCGGTCTGGCGACGAGAACATAACATTCATCCTGAAGCGGGAGTCTGGGGAGCTTGGTATAGATCGATTGACATCCCTTTTAGGCGTCTACGCCCGTATCGAGTTGCGTCTCTTCACGCCTATCTTGTAAAATTCGAGCCAAGAAAAGTCGACGGCGCATTTAAGCAATCATCTTGCGCAGGAGATGATTTGCTGGCCGATCTTCTCAAGAGATTCGCTGCGCTCCTCGCGATGACGGCTCGGCCTCAGCTGGGTTATCGTCTTCACGCGGACGGCCTATATTACTCCCCCTCGCGTCCGTGACCTCCATACCTGTCGCCCTCGTAATTCTCGCCAACCGACATGGCGCAGATGAGCGACAGGCGCCGGTAGGGCAGGCCGGTTTCTTTCGCCCAGGTGTTGAACTGCTCCTGGATGTTCGCGAGGTCGCGTTTCGATGTCGGCGCCGCCGCTATGTCGAGGCCGGCGTCGCGCAGACAGGCGGCCACGTCCTTCGTCGCCACGAAGGCGTCGTAGCCGAGGAATCTGAGCAGCATCTGTCCACTGGCGCCGCCGAGCCGACTGCCGCGCTTGGCCAGAAGCTCGAGCAGCCCGACCTCGTTCGACGGCGGCCATGTCGAGAGGAACCTGCCGAATGAGCCGTGCTCCTTCGCCATATCGAGCATAAAGCGCGCGTTCTCGCGCACCGACATGATCTTTGCCCCGTTGCGGACGATGCGGGTGTCCATGGTCAGCTTGTGCCAGAACTCGTCCGGCTCGAACGCGAGCCGCGACGGCTCGAAGCCGAGAAAGGCTTCCTCGAAGCCGGGCCATTTGGTTTCGATCACGCTCCAGGCGAAACCGGCCGAGAACACGCGCTTGGTCATCTCGGCGAGCACGCGGTCGTCCTGAAGTTTGCGCAACGCCTTGGGGTCGGGCTTGGGCGGCATGAGCTTCCCGAGGGCTTCAGCGCCGCCTTTGCGCTTCTCGGCGCGGGCGCGGATCGTCTGGAACGAAGTCAAGGCTCGGGGCTCCGTTATGGAGGTCTGGCTATCTCGGCCACGGGCCGGCTGCAGCGCTTCCATGTTATGCTTGTCTATTGGAGGCGCCATCCCCAGCCAGATGATGCATTTGCCGTGGTCGAGTCTTTTGGCGCCGATTGAGCCCGGACGACAAGATGGAACGTCGGGTTGGAATGCTTCGCTGGCTGATGCGGCTCTCGTTGGCGGCCGTGGGCGTGATCGCGGTCGCGCTCGCGCTTGCCGTTCTCAATAATAACGTTTCGTTTTCGAGAACTCTCGCGCGCCGACTTTGTGAACAGTCTGGACCGTTCACTGTCCGCGAGCACCGGGTGGACTATCAACCAGTTTTCTCCCAACGCCGCGGGCGAGCTGATTGGCACTAATTTGGGCGTGGAGCTCGCCACCAACCCGGCCCTCCTGCATATGCTGGTGGACAGCTCCGCCATTCCGGGCGATCCGCGTCTTCAGGAACTGACCTCGAAGATTGCCGCCGTATATCGCAAGGGTCCGCCGGGTTTGATGGGAAAGTTGGTTGACCCCGCCATCGCGGAGCCGCCGCGCGACAGTGCGGAATTGAAGGAATACGAACGCTGGGTTTTGCATGGCCTTTCGCCTGCCGCGTCACCGTTGTCCGCAGCCGAGCAGGCGGACATGTTCTCTCCCGACAAGTTCAGGCTGTACGACGCCACGCATCAGTTGTTCGCGCTCTACCTCTACCGCAAGTTCAATGGCGACACGCCCGATTTAAATCGCTTGATGGATCGATTGGAGAGGCGCATCGCCACGGAAGCGGCTCTCGATTTTCGCGTCAGCGATCTTTACTTGCAACGTATCGCTTTCCTGTTGGCGGCCGGCCGGCCGGATCTGGTGAAATCGCGCTGGGTTGAACGGGTTCTAGCCGCGCAGCAGAGTGACGGAACGTGGCGTTACACTTGGCACGGTTGGGGTCCGCACCCCTTCAGCTATACCTTTTCCGATCGGCACTCGGTGGTTCACTCCACCCCTCAGGGTCTGTGGCTTACGAGCATGCTGAAGTATCGTTACCCTGGATGGATCGAGACGAACTACAAGTGAACGCGCTCGGCATGCGTCCGCGCTCGCGCAGAAAAATCTGACGTTTGAACCCGGGTGAAGCACGGACGTTCGCCGCGCAACGGCTGACATGTCGGCGTCAATCACCTGAAATTTGTCTTGGCCTAGCGGTCGAGAGTTCCTAGCCTGCCGCCACCCTCGAGCCGCGCACAAGTCGCTGCGAGGTCGAACCGACACAGACCCGGAGAGCCCCTTGATCCGCTTCTATTTCCATCCGACGCCCAATCCCGCCAAGGTCGCTCTTCTGCTCGAGGAGCTCGGTCTGCCTTACGAGGTCATCCCCGTTGACACGGCCAAGGGCGAACAGCACGCGTCCGACTTTCGCGCCATCAATCCGAACGGCAAGGTTCCGGCGATCGTCGACACCGAGGGACCGGGCGGCCGCGAGGCGCGGGTATTCGATTCGGGCGCCATCCTGCTCTACCTCGGCGAAAAGGCCGGGCGGTTCGTCGGCGGCCCCGCCGACCGGCCCGAGCTGCTGTCATGGCTGTTCTTCATCGCCAGCGGCATCGGTCCGTTTTCGGGGCAGGCGGTGCATTTCCAGCACGCGACGCCGGAAAAGATCCCCTATGCCGTGAACCGATACCGCCGGGAGATCGAACGCCACTATCGTGTGCTCGACCGGCATCTGGCGGGCCGGGACTACATCGTTGGCGGCGACTATTCGATCGCCGACATGTCGGCCTGGGGCTGGCTCGGGCGCATCGCCCGAGTGCTGCCTGGCGCGGATGATCCGCTCGCCGACTTCCCCAACGTCAAGCGTATGTATGAGAAGGTCGACGCCCGGCCGGCGGCGGCGCGGGCGAAGGCGGTCGGAAAGGATCATCCGTTCAAGCGGGACACAGACGAGCAGACGAAGCGCGCGATGTTCCCGTCGAATTATCCAGAGATCGCGATGTGAGTTAGTAGCCGAGCGCTCCGACGTAACTGATCGGCCGCCAGGATCCATGCGACTGCGGGTCGCCGTCGAACACGATCTGATCGGCCCATTTGTGCGCCGCCTCGCGCTGCTCGGGCGTTCGCACCGTCCAGACCATGATCGGCGCGCCGGTCAATTCCTTGACCAGGAACGGAATCTTGTGGGGCAAGTCGTCGACGTTGAAGGACAGGAAATCCGGGCGGGCGAGGTCGTAATGGTCGAAATCCGTCCAGTCCCGCTTCTGCTCGGCGCTTAAGAAAGCCCAGTCGGGATCCTCATAGGACGCCTGGGCCAGAAGGCCGATCGGGCAGGGCCCTCCTGGCGGGAGCATGTGGGGGCGGCGCAAGCGCAAGTAGGCGGCAAGATCGTGGTCGAAGCTCTTGAACGCGAGCGGACCGTCATAAGTCGCGGCCAAGGCGGCGGCGCGGTCGGCGATGCGCCAGTCGCCGTCGAACCGGCTCTTTAGCTCGCAGATGATCGGCGTCCGGCCGGCGACTGTGTTCAGAAACGCAGCGAAAGTCGGCGGCGGCTCGCCGGAATCCTTGATCCGAACTCTCGCGATCTCGGCCGCGCTTAATGCGGAAAGCGGGCCCGTCGCGTCAGTCAGGCGATCGAGCGTTTCATCATGGAAAACAATCGCTTCTCCGTCGACGCTCAACTGGATGTCGCATTCGATGGCGAAGCCGCCGGCGATCGCCGCCTCCGCCGCGCGGAGCGTGTTTTCCATCACGCCGTTCGCGCTGTCATGCAAGCCGCGATGGGCGATCGGACGCTCAACGAGCCAGGAGGGAGCGTTGACTGGCGTCAAGCCTCGATCTCGAAGACGCCTTCGACCTCGGCCAGCGCATTGAGGGGCAGATGCGCTACGCCCACCGTCGTTCGGGCATGGCGGCCCTGATCGCCGAACAGTTCGGCGACGAAATTGGATGCGCCGTTCATGGCTTGGGGCAGGGAGTCGAAGCTCGACTCGACGTTGAAGAACCCGCCGAGCCGCACGACCTGCTTTATCCGGTCGAGATCGCCAAGCGCCGCATGCGCCTGGGCGATCACGTTGATCGCGCATAGGTGGGCCGCCTCGCGCGCGGCGTCGACTTCGGAATTGGCCGAGAGTTTGCCCTGGTGGCGCTCGGCGAGCTTTCCATCTTGCCCGAACGGCAGCTGGCCGGAGACGAACAGCAACGATCCGGCGCGCACGGAAGGGACGTAGTTTGCGACCGGCGCCGCGGGCTTGGGCAAAACGACGCCCATTTCTTTCAGGCGTTTGGCGGTCTTGCTCATGGCGGGCAGGGACTCCTCGGCTTGCCCGGCGGCCGCGCGCGAGCGAGCTGCGAGGGGCGGTCCTCGCCTATGTCGCCTATCGGGCGAAGGCAAGCTTGTTTTTGCCTGCCGAGGCGCTTAGGTTTGGGCCAAAGAGAGGATGCGCCGGCAGCGTGACGCCGCGCGGCGCGCAATGGGACGACGGCCATGGGTAGCTTTAGCATTTGGCATTGGATGTTGTTCGGCGCGGTGGCGCTCCTGCTGTTTGGCGGCAAGGGCAAGATTTCGGACCTGATGGGCGATGTCGCCAAGGGCGTGAAGTCGTTCAAGAAAGGTCTCGCGGACGACGACGAGCCGACCGTCGCGCAGAGTGCGCCGCGGCCGCTCGAGAACCGGGTCAGCGTCGACGCGAACGACGTTCACAAGGTCAGCTGAGCGCGCCTCAACGGGAACGTCCGCCCTTAGCGACGGAGAAGCGGCCCGCTGTCATTGCGGTTGGTCGCCCGGTCCGGTGAGTCATGTTCGATCTTGACATCAGCAAGATGATCATCGTCGGCATCGTCGCTTTGGCGGTGATTCCGCCGAAGGATCTGCCGCGCGTCATGCGAACCGTAGGCCAGACGATCGGCAAGATGCGGCGCATGGCCTCAGAGTTCCAGGGTCAATTCATGGACGCCATGCGCGAGGTCGAGCGCGAGGCCGACCTGGAAAGCGTGAAGAAGGAATTCCAGGCGATCAACGACCAGGCGAAGATCGATACGAGTTTCGATCCGGTCGGCATGATGCGCGAAGACATGACGAAGGCCGTTGCGACCTCCGTTGAGCGCCCCCGAAGCCGACGCGATGCGGCCAGTCCGAGATCGGCAAGTCCGAGATCGGCAATTCGGAGATTGCTTTGACCGGTCCAGAGCCGGCCGCAGCAGCCGCTCCGGCTGACAAGGAGGCAGAGCCCGAGGCGCCCGCCGCCCGGAGAAGCGCGGCGGAATGAGCCAAGAGGACATCGACGCCACCAAGGCGCCGTTGATGGACCACCTGATCGAGCTGCGCGCTCGCCTTATCAGGTCGCTCTACGCTTTTCTCGCCGCCTTTCTCGTCTGCTTCTACTTTTCCCGCCACATCTACAACATTCTTACCTATCCTTACGTGCGCGTGGTCGGGGCCGAAAAGGCGACGCTGATCGCCACCCATTTTCTCGAGCAGTTCTACACCAACATCCGGCTCAGCATGTTCGGGGCGGCGGTCATCGCGTTTCCGGTCATCGCCGTCCAGATCTACAAATTCATTGCGCCTGGCCTCTACCGCAACGAGCGGCAGGCCTTTCGGCCCTATCTGATCGCGACGCCGATCTTCTTCCTGTTCGGCGCGCTGCTCGTCTATTTCGTGGTGATGCCGCTCTTGATCCGCTTTTCGGTGTCGCTGCAGCAGGTCAACGTTCCGGGCGAGGCGACGATCGAGCTTCTGCCGAAGGTCAGCGAATATCTGTCGCTCATCATGACGCTCATCTTCGCCTTCGGCATCGCCTTCCAGCTGCCTGTCATTCTGACCCTTCTCGGTCATGTCGGCATCGTCGACTCCGCTTACCTCATCCGGATGCGGCGCTACGCGATCGTGGCGGTGGTCGGGCTCGCCGCGATCCTCACGCCGCCCGACCTCATCAGCATGACCTCGCTCGCTCTGCCGATGATCGCTCTCTACGAGGGCTCGGTGATCGCGGTCAAAATGGTCGAGAAGCGGCGAGCGCAGGCGCAGCAGCGCGCGGCGAACACTACCGCGACGTAGAGCGCGACCACGCGTTACGGATGGGTGAGGGCGATCAGGAAGGGCGGCGTCGTGACGCCTGCGTTGCGGAACATGACCTCGAGCGGAGCGAGGAAGCGCGAGAGGCCATCGCGATCGAGGGGGTACACGGCCGTCTCGCGGCGATCTTCGCTGTAGACGACATGGAAAGGTCCGCCAGGACCGCTCAGCCGCGGCGCCGAAGTCCGAAGCGCCCCGAACACCGCCTCCGTCACGTAAACCAGGTCGCGCGTCGACGCGCCGATCGGGCCTACCTCGATCGCGAATGGCCGCAGGGCCGCGTCCGAGGGCCCGCTCTGCTCTATTTGGAGGCGCGCAGCGCCCAGGCCGACCGCCGGAGCGCCGGCGACGCAGACGAAAGCGAGAAAGGCCGCGAAAGCCCTCACGCTGGCGACATCTTCCTCCGCCCACGCAGGAGCGCAAGCGCGGGCAGGGCGAGCAGCATCATGGCCCAGGTTGACAATTCGGGCACGCCGGTCACGAACCCGCCCTGCGAGGGATCGACAAGGCCGACGATCGTGAGCGTATAGTCTGGATTCGGGTCAAAAGTGACGCGGCCGGAAAACAGCAAATCGGCAACAGCGCCCGAAGGCGCGCCCGTCAGATTGGTCGTCAGAGTGGCGAGCACGTCCACGGATGCTGTCGCGCCTTCGAGGACATTGAAGGTGAAGCCGAAATTCCCCAAAACCACCTGGTCCGCGCTGGCGACAGGATCGTCGCGTGTTCGCCGTATTGATCAGCTGAAGCGTCGTCGAAAGGTCGAAGTTCTTTTCAGGGACATTGTCGAAGGAAATATCGCGGTGTCAAAGTCCACCGCGTCAGCGCCGGTGCCACAAGTGATCGTGCCGTTGTGGTAAGTCAATTCGCCGAGCACGAACGGCGTGTTCGGCATAGTGTCGAAATGCTGTCCCGTGAACGTCAGAGAGCTGACGTCCGGCTGGCCCACGCCCCAGGTGAAGCTGTTGGTCCCGACGCCCGTGACCACGCCGCCTGAAGGAGACTCGAAGGTCGCCGACGTCGATCCGACCGTGGCCTTTTTCATGGTCCAGCCCCACGACACCCCGTTCTCCACGGTGAGCGCAGTCGAGCCAGACGTCGTAATCACTGGATAAAGGCTGGCGTTCCACGTGATCGGATTCGTGGTCGCAAGCGAAGCCGGGCTGCGCGTGGAAAAGTCATAGAAATTGATCTGATTGGCCGGCAGCGCCGGGTCTCCTGTTCTCGTTGAGTGAAAGCTGTAAAACGGCGTCGGCTGGATTGTTCGCATTGTCCAGGTACGGCGAGACTGCTCCTCCCAAAGGGAGGTTGGTGTTGATCACCTGGACCCAGCTTAGGCTTTGGTTCGCGCCGAGCGCGCCGCCGTTATTGTAGAGCGCGGTGAACTGCGCTCCTCCATTTCCTCCGCTGAATCCCGCCGTATAGCCCGTAACGGAGGTGCTTCCGGCTGACCCGGCCGTCGCCGTGTAGCCGCCTGGAAGGGGGGTCCCGGACAACCCGTTCGCGCCGACGGCCCCTTGGGGAACGAGCCGGACGACGGCGGATCCATCGGGAGATAGCACGTAATCTGGCTGCGAGCGCGGGAGTCGCCAGGATCAGCGGGAAGACCAGAGCGGCCAGCGCGCAACTTGAAAATGTCGGATTTGTCCTTGTCATCAATGTTTCCCCTTATCAATTTCGAATAAACAACGCTCGCTCGTTCCTTGCGCAAAACGACCGGCAAGGAAGAACCTCTGAAAAATTAACCAGAGCCTATTTCGAAATAATTCCTCTTTCAAGCAGAATGTGGTCTTCCGTTAGGTAGGCTGCAAGTCGGCGTTGCCCGAGCTTCGCCTACGTCAGAAATCGCCGAGAAACGGCCCGCGTCAGGCGCAACAGCGCGCGCCGAACAATCCCGCGACCTAGAGCCTTGCGATTCGTCGAATCGTCCGGTTCTGGCCTTAGGTCAAATAGGGGGCCATGCCCTCGCGGGCGAGCCTGTCCGCGCGGACGTTGAGTTCATCGTCAGCGTGGCCCTTGACCCAGCGCCACTCGATTGTGTGCTGCTCGGCGGCCGCGGCCAGAGCTCGCCAGAGGTCCTCGTTCTTGACTGGCTTTTTGGCCGCCGTGCGCCAGCCGTTGCTTTTCCACCTGTCGATCCAGCCGGTGACCCCGCCGCGCAAATATTGGGAATCCGTGTGCAGGATCACCTCGCATGGGCGTTTCAACGAGCGGAGCGCTTCTATCGCCGCGGTCAGCTCCATGCGATTGTTGGTGGTGAGCGCCTCGCCGCCCTTCAGCTCCTTTTCATGCCCGCCATAGCGCAGAACCGCGCCCCAACCGCCGGGCCCCGGATTGCCGGAACAGGCGCCGTCGGTCCAGATCGAGACGCATTGGCTCACCGCATGAGACCGTAGTCGGCGGCCGACCTCACGCGTTGGTGGAAGCGCAGTTTGTCGCGATATTCGAGCGGATTCTTCGGCGCGACCTTTGCGCCTGTCGGGACGTTGAGCCAGTCGACGAGCCGCGTCAGCATGAACCTGCAGCGCCGCGCCCCGAGCCAGAAGCGGCAGCGCTTCGATCTCCGCCTCGCCAAGCGGCCGCAACCGCTCATAGGCGGAAATCATCGCCCGCCCCTTGGAGACGTTGAATGCGTTGTCGGGTTCGAAACACCAGGCGCTGAGGCAGATCGCCAGATCGTATGCGAGCGCGTCGTTGCAGGCGAAGTAGAAGTCGATAAGGCCTGAAAGCTTCTCGCCAAGGAAGAACACATTGTCGTTGAAGAGATCGGCATGGATGACGCCGCTCGGCAGGCCCTGCGGCCACCGAGTTTGCAGAAAGTCGAGCTCCGCTGCGCTCTCCTCGCGCAAATGCGGGGCGACCTCGTCCGTGCGCGCCTCGGCCGCCTGAAACAGGGATCGCCAGCCTTGGAGCGAGAGGGCGTTGGCTCGCTTAAGCGGGAAGTCGGCGCCGGCCAGGTGCATTCGCGCCAGCGCCTCGCCGACCTCGCCGCAATGGCGAACGTTGGGTCGCCGAATCCATAATCCGTCAAGGAATGTGACAATCGTCGCCGGACGCCCCTCGAGTTCGCCAAGCGCTGAGCCGGCGCGATTGCGAACGGGTTGGGGACAGGTGACGCCGCGTTCCGCCAAATGCTCCATCAGACCGATGAAGAACGGCAGGTCCTCGGCTTTCACCCGTTTCTCGTAGAGGGTGAGGATATGCTGGCCGCTGGCGGTGCGCAGCAAGAAGTTGGAATTCTCGACCCCTTCGGCGATGCCCTTGAACGAGGTCACTTCGCCGATGTCGTAAAGCGCAAGAAAGGCGCGCAGCGCATCGTCCGAGACTTCGGTGTAGACAGCCATGTCCCGTCCGTTGAGCGATCCATCAAATTAGAGCGATGGCGGTCCCGCTTAACGGCGTGTATAAGACCCGTCAATCGCTGCTGCACCGCCGTCGTAGGCCCTCGGGTCGCAGACTGCGTTAAGCGAATTCCGCGCGCTAGCGCGGTCCGAGCGGACCACGACGGTTTGAATGCCGAATGGATCCCTCGATACTGGTGTCCGGAGGAAATCGTTTCGGTAGTCGCGCCGCCAGAGCGCCTTCACGGCGCTAATGCTGGCGGCGATTGGATTGGGGGTTCATTCGATGCGCATCGTAATGGTTGGCGCGGGCTATGTCGGCCTGGTTTCGGGGGCTTGTCTGGCCGATTTTGGCCACGAGGTCGTCTGTGTCGAGGTCGACGAGAACAAAGTCGCAAGTTTGCGAGAGGGTCGTGTTCCGATCTACGAGCCGGGCTTGAGCGAATTGGCGCTCGCCAATCAAGCTGCCGGCCGGCTATCGTTCACGACCAGTCTCAAAGAGGCGGGGCGTGGGGCTCAGGCGATCTTCATCGCCGTCGGCACGCCTTCGCTGGCGGAGGTCGGCTCGGCCGACATGCATTTCGTTCACGACGCGGCTCGCGCTATCGGCGAGATTATCGAAGACTTCACCGTTGTCGTGGTTAAATCGACCGTTCCGATCGGCGCGGGCGACGAGGTCGAGCGCATCATCGCAAAGCACGCGCCCCAGGGTTCCTTCGCCGTCGTATCGAATCCGGAATTCCTGCGCGAAGGCGCCGCGATCGAGGACTTCAAGCGGCCTGACCGGGTCGTCATCGGGGTCGAGGACGACCGCGCGCGCGAGGTGATGCGGGAGATCTACGGGCCCATCGAACGCAACGGCGGGCGGATCGTCTATACGTCGCGCCGCAGTTCGGAGATGATCAAATATGCGGCCAACGTGTTCCTGGCGATGAAAGTAACCTTCATTAACGAAATCGCCGACCTGTGCGAGCGTCTCGGCGCCGATGTTCTCGACGTTTCCCACGGCATCGGTCTCGACGACCGCATTGGCCGCAAATTTCTCAATCCCGGCCCGGGCTTCGGCGGTTCATGCTTTCCCAAGGATACGCTCGCGCTGACCAAGCTCGCCGCGGACGCGAAAGCGCCGATCCGGCTGGTCGAAACGCTGGTTGACGTTAACGATAAGCGCAAAACGGCGATGGCCGCGAAGATCGTAAAGGCCTGCGGCGGCTCGGTCGCGGGAAAACGGATCGCCGTGCTCGGCCTCACTTACAAGCCCCGAACCGACGACATGCGCGACGCGCCAAGCCTTGTCATCCTGCCCGAGTTGCAAGCAGCGGGCGCGCGACATCGTCGCCTACGATCCGGAAGGCGTTCGAACCGCGAAACCCCTGCTGCCCGGCGTCGAGTTCGCAGACAACGCCTATGCGTGCCTGAAGGGCGCGGACGCTGCGGTCATCGTCACCGAGTGGGACGAGTTCCGCGCCCTCGATCTTGCTCGCGTCAAGGCCAGCTTGACCACGCCGATCATCGTCGACTTGCGCAATATTTACCCGATCGAAACGATGAAGGCGCTTGGATTTCGTTATGTCTGCGTCGGCCGGGGGTTCGGCGGGGAAGGCTGACGCATGGGCACTGCCTTGCAGCGCACGGCGCAATTGTGGCGCGCGACCTGGCGGCGTGATTCGTCATCGCTGGCCGAAGCCGCAAATCCCGACAATCGAAGGTCGTCAATGCCGCCCGCCGCAACCACGCTCGTGCGTCATCGTCGTCGAAAACTTGCCTGTCCCCTTCGATCGACGGGTTTGGCAGGAGGCTCAAGCCCTCCATCGCGCCGGCTGGACGGTGTCGGTGATCTGCCCGACCAACGACCGACTTTCCCGAAGCCATTCGAGGTCATCGACGACATCGCGATCTACCGCCATCCGCTGCCGCCCGAGGGGCGCGGCGCGCTTGCCTACTTTCGCGAATATTCAACCGCGCTGTTTCATGAATTCCGCCTCCTATTCAAGGTTCACCGCGAACGCGGCTTTTCGATCATCCAGGCCTGCAATCCGCCAGACCTAATCTTTCTCGCCGCTCTGCCATTCAAGCTCATCGGGCAAGCGGTTCATCTTCGATCAGCACGACGTTTCGCCGGAATTGTTTGTCGTCAAATTCGGCAACAAAGGCGCTGCTTTATCGCGCGCTCATGTTTTTCGAGCGCATGAGCTATGCCATGGCGGACTACGTCATCACCGCCAACGCGACATTCAAGGACATCGCCATCAGCCGCGGCGGCAAAGCGCCCTCGAAGTCGAGGTCGTCTATGGCGTGCCCTGATCGCAAGCGCATCCATCGCGTCGAGCCTGAGCCTGGGCTGCGCGGTGGGCGCAAGTTCGTGCTCGGCTATCTCGGCATCATCAATGAGCAGGACGGCGTCGACCATCTCGTGCGCGCGGTCGCTCATCTCGTCAAGGTCACGGGATTTCGCGACTTTCGCGCCATCGTCGTCGGCTCCGGCCCGGCGCTCGAATTGGTCGCGCGCGCTCGCGTGTTCGCTCGAGGTTGAAGATTTCATTCTGTTCACCGGCTATCTCAACGGCGAGGCGCTGCTCGCGCATATCAGCGCCTTCGACATCGGCGTCATCCCCGATCCGTTGAACGAGGCCAACGACCTCATGAGCATGAACAAGGTGTTCGAATATTGCGCCTTGGGAATTCCGACCGCGTGCTACCCCCTCAGAGAGACGAAGCGGCTTCTCGGCGAGGCGGGGGTCTATGCGCCGTCGCCTGATCCGGCGGGGCTTGCTGAGGCCTGCCTCAGTCTGATGCAGGACGAATCGTTGCGCGCGCGCTCGGCAGCCGCGGCGGCGAAGCTTTCGGCGGAGACTTTCCTCTGGGAGAACGAGGCTCGCAAATATGTCGCGACTTATGAGCGCGCACTCTGTTCGACAGCCGCTCTCGCCGCGGACAGCGCCGGCCTAAGCGACCATTCCTAGCCGGCGTCCCTCGGGCCGTCGCTCGAGAGGGTTGGGGGTTCCGTCCCGCTAGAACTGCACGCCCCGGGTCAAGGCGCCGTCGATCACCAGATTGGTTCCGGTCGTGAAACTCGAGGCGGGGCTGGCGAGAAAGACGATGCCGCGGCCGATCTCTTCCGGCTTGGCCATCCGCCCGGTCGGGTTCAGCGACAGCGCGTGCTTGTAAATGTCGGGCAGGTTCTTTTCCATGTTCTGCCAGAGGCCGCCGTCGAAATAAGTGTTGCCCGGCGAGACCGAATTCACCCGGATCATCTTCGCCGCATGCTGATAGGCGAGTCTCTGCGCGTAGTGGATGAGCGCCGCCTTCATCGCGCCATAAGCGGGACCGGTAAAATCGACCTCGCGCCCCGAGACCGAGGAGATGATGACGACCGAAGGATGCTTGGATTTCTCGAGAAAGGGCAGGGCGGCGTTGACCGCGTGCACGCTGTGCATCATGTCGACGTCGAAAGCCTTGCTCCAGGATTCCTCGACATCCTGCGCGGCGAGCGCGGAGACGTTGGCGACCAGAATGTCGATTCCGCCTAGCGCCGGCGCGCTGTCGGCGATGTATTTCTGAAGCGCGCTCTTGTTCGCCCACATCGAGCTCGGCCCCGAAGGCGTTCACGCCCTTGGCCTTGAGATCCTTGACCGCGGCCTTCACCTCGTCCGCGTTGCGGGCGCAGATCGCGACGCTTGCGCCTTCCTGGGCGAAAATGTTTGCAGCAGCGCGTCCGATGCCTTTGGTGCCGCCGGTCACGACCGCGCGCAGGCCCTTCAATCCGAGATCCATGCTCCCCTCCGGCCGATACATCGCCGCTCGACGAAGACTTTAAGCGCGATACAAGGGTAGGCGGAGGTTGGCAATGGCCGTTGGCGGAGTTTGGATTCCAGTGACGCTCCTCGCGTCAAGCGCGCAGACGCTGCGCAACGCGATGCAGCGCGATCTGATCGGCGCGCTTGGCGCGGTCGGCGCAGCGCAGGTGCGATTTCTGTTCGGCCTGCCGTTCGCATTGATGTTCCTCGCGGGCCTCACGGCCGCCACCGGACTCAGCCTGCCGCGGCTGACCGCGGTCAACCTCGCCTGGACGGTGTTCGGCGCGGTGTCGCAGGTGATCGCCACCGCGCTGATGCTGGCGGCGATGCGCACCAAGAGCTTCGTCGTCGCCGTCGCCTACACCAAGACCGAAGCGGCGCAGATTGCGCTCTTCGGCCTGATCGTGCTCAACGATCCCCCGACGCCCGCGCTCGTCGCGGCGATAGCGCTGGCGACGATCGGGGTTGCGCTGATGGCGATCCGCAGCCGCAAGGAGCTCATGGCCGACTGGCGATCGGCGGCGCTCGGAATCTTCTCCGCGACCTTCTTTGCTTTCGCCGCGATCGGCTTCCGCTCGGCGGTGATCGGTGTCGCCAGCCCCTCGCGGGTCTTGTCCGCGTCGGTCATTCTGGTTGTGGGGCTCGTGATTCAATCCGCCGTGCTCGGGCTTTATCTCGCCGCGTTCGACCGGGCCGGCGCGCGCGCCATTATCGACGCTTGGCGCTCGTCGCTGTTTGCCGGCTTCATGGGCGCGCTCGCGTCCCAACTCTGGTTCATCGCCTTTGCGCTTAGCCAAGCCGCGCCGGTGCGCACGCTGGCTTTGATTGAGGTGCCGATGGCTCAAGTCGTGTCGTTGAAGATGTTCCGCGAGGCGCCGAGCTTGCGGGAGGGGCTAGGCATGGGCCTGATCGTCATCGCCGCCGGGATCCTCGTCTGGACGGCCCGGTGAGGCGCGCCGGGCTCCGCTGAGCGCGGCGAAAACAGAATTACGCGGAGGGAGATGACCCATGAAAACTATCGCTCAATTCGTACGGACGACGATTCTCGGCGGCCTGTTTTTCCTCGCTCCGATTGTTGTGTTGATTGTCATCCTCGCCAAGGCGCTCGACTACGCGAAGAAAGGCTTAAACGCCGTTGTCGTTCACATTCCAGCCGTCTCGGAATTGAGCGCTGGCGCGGCGACGGCGCTTTCGATCGCGATGGTCGCGCTCGTCTGCTTTCTTGCCGGTCTGCTCGCCAACACCGTGATCGCGCAACGCCTCGTCAACGTGTTGGAGTCTTCGCTGCTGTCGAAGATTCCTGGTTACGACTATCTGAAGCAGGAGAGCGCAAGCGCGCTGGGTGTGGCCGAGATCGCGGAACACCCGGTGGTCCTTGTGCCGATGGAAGGGGGATGGCAGCTCGGCGTTCAAACAGGAGCGCTCAGCGACGGCCTCGTCTCTGTCTTCGTTCCCGGCGCCCCGGACCCGCATTCCGGGTCGGTTTTTTTCTTTCCGACGGAGATCGTTCGACCTGCCGGCATCAAGCTGGTCGCCGGGCTCAACTGCCTCAGGCGATGCGGCGCGGGCGCGTCGGACCTTGGCGCCAGTTGGCCAGCCGAGGCAAAGAACGCCTCGGCGTGACAGGGGGGGTCTTGGCCCTGGTTGCTCCAGCAGCCTGTCAGTTCGTCGAACTCCTGATCTCGCTTAGATGCGCGACGGCGGCCTGCTCGACGTCATAGTCGTAGAGCGATTTTCGAAACACACCGGAATTCGCGATTTCACGATCGCGCTGCTCCAAGTTCTCGTACCTGGAGTCGTAACGAAGACCGGTTTTTCTCGCCTCAGCTTGAATGACATCGGTTCGGGCGCGGCGAAATTTTTCATACTGCTGTAAAATATCTGGAACTTCGTCCGGATCTCTCGCCTCAAGAAGCACCGCCAAAGCGACGCCATCTTCAATCGCCTGGTTGGCCCCCTGGCCGAGATGGGGCAGCATCGCGTGGGCGGCGTCGCCTAGCAACACCAGCCGCCCGGTGGTCCATGACGCGAGCGGCCTGCGGTCATAAAGACCCCACCAATAGCAAGTCTCGACCGTTTCGAGCAGTCGGACGATTTGGAAATCCCATCCATCGAAGGACGCCGCAAGCTCGTCGACATCGCCGGCGGCTGACCATGACTCGATCGTTTCATTTTTGGTTGGAACGAAGCCAACGTAGTTCAGAAGTCGACCGCTGCGAACCGGATAGACGATAAAGTGCTTTCCATCCCCCATCCAAACCATGTGGGCCGCCTCCGGCCAACCCGGCAGTTTCTCGCGGGAAATCAAACCCCGATAGGCGCGAACACCCGAATACTCGGGAGGTTTCGGCTCGACGACATACTTCTGCAAAGTCGATTGTATGCCGTCCGCAGCGACAACGATGTCGACTTCGACGCTGTCGCCGTGCGCGAATTGCAATCGCGCGGAGGAGGTGGTTTGGGCAATTCCGGTACAACGCTGGCCAAGGCGAATTGTTTTCGGCGGAAGAGTTGCGGCGAGCGTATTCAACAAATCAGCCCTATGCATGCCGTACATGCCGTTCCAGCCTACCGAGTCGGTCGTGACGATCGGACCGACGACTGTCCCGTCGGCCCGGCAGTATCGTGAGCCGTCACCAATCTTCGCGCCGACCGCGGCCAAGGCTTCGCCTAGCCCCAGTCGTTCGAGTTGTCGCAGACCGTTGGGAAAAAGGGTCAAGCCAGCCCCGACCTCGCCGAGCGTTCTGGCCTGCTCGAAAACGGTAACGTCGACGCCTCGTCGGCGCAGCGAGCACGCGGCGGCAATACCCCCGATTCCGCCGCCCACGACCGCGGCGCGGAGTCCCCTGTTCGACCCGGATTTGTCTTTCATGTGAAAATCTATCGAGTCTTCGGGCTGGGATGACGCAAGAGGCGCAAAGCGCTCCTCCCGCCGCGTCGCTTTCGCAAGCACCCTGCTATTCCCCGAACCGATTACCGGCGCAAGGACTCGATCGATTTTCGACGTTAAGGCTTCGCTGGCGCGGGCGGTCCGAGCGCGGGCAGGCTTTTCAGATAGACGGCGATCGCCTGGCGGTCGGACTCGGGCAGTTCGGCCAGGTTGCGCACCACCGCGGTCATGCCCGAGCCAAGGACGTCGCCGCCAGGCGTGAAGCCGCTGGTCAAGGCCTCGACAATGTCGGCGTCGGTCCAATTCAGGAAGTCGCCGCCTCTGAGGTTCGCCGCCTTGCCATGACCGTCGGGCAATGGCGCGCCCGTGAGCGCATTGCTTTACTCCATATTGCCCAGAAAACCCCGCGGCGTGTGGCATTCGCCGCAATGGCCGGGGCCCTCGACGAGGTAGCGGCCGCGATTCCATTGTTCGGTTTGCGATGGGTCGGGGCTAAGGCCGGCGTTGTCGAAAAAGATGCAACTTCCATAGACCGACGGCGCGCCGGATGGAGAAGGGAAATGCGAGCGCATTCGCGGGGGCTTTGCCCTTGACCGCCGGCAAGGTGCGCAGGAACGCCGCGAGATCGGCGACGTCCTTCGGGGTCATGCGCTGATATGAGGTGTATGGGAAGGCGGGGTAAAGATGGCCGCCGTTTGGAGAAACGCCCGACAAAAGCGCGTTGGCGACATCAACCGGACGCCAGGCGTCGATCCCGTCGACCGGATCGGTGGAGATATTCGGCGGGTAGAACGACCCGAACGGCGTCTTGAGTTCGAGCCCGCCGCCAAGCCTCAAAGGGTCGTCCTGGCCAGGCGACTTGTGGCACGACTCGCAGCCCCCCGCGTAAAAAACGAGCCGCCCGGCGGCGTCGTCGCCGGAAAGGCCAAGCGCTTGCCATTCCTCAGCCGAATAGCGCGGCCGAGGCGCGGAGAGCGCCCAGGCCAGCGCAGCCCCGGCGGCGATGACGACCGCGAGGACGACGGCGATCTGCTTCATCCGCACGCGGCCGAGTTCAAATATCCGCGCAGGGCGAACTCAAGTCTCAGCCGCTTTTGGCCTTGTAGAGTTCGTGACAGCTGCCGCAGTTCTTGAACACGGCCGGCGCGAGTTGCTTGAATGTCGCCTCATCCGTAATTCCGGCCGCAGCGGCCTGGACATCCTTGGCGAATTGGACGAAGCGGGCGTCGAAGTCCGCCTTGTTCTGCCAGATCGCCGGGAGCGCCGCCGTGCCCCCGCCGGTCTGACTGTTGTCGGGAAACAAAGCGGCGGATTTCGTCGCCCCGTCGTCGAGCGTCTTCAGAGATTCCTTCACCGTCGCCAGATCGAACGGGGCTTTCCCTTTCGACATGTCGAACATTTTCTTCGCGGCTTCGCCGTCGTGTTTCATGAGCGCGCGCCGTTCGGCGATCGGATCGGTGTCGGCCAATACGGCGCCGACGCCGCAAGCCAATGCTATTGCCACAATCACTGAGCGTTTCATGAGCTTCTCCCCGACGGTACCCCGCGTAAAACACGGACGGGCCCGCGTTTATTCTTCCAGAACAGCAATAATCTGGCGAGACCGCAATCCAAATCTCTGGTGTTCAAGCGCTGCGCGGCGCATCGCGCCCCTTTTCGGCCGCGAGGCGCGCGGATGTGAGGGTCGCGGACGTTAAGAATCCCGAAGATGTTCCTCGCGTCATCGGACTTGGTTTGTAGCTGGCGGGGCCAGGCGGCGTCGAATTGGTTTGGCTGGGGATCCTACGCAAGAGTCACTTAGAAGTCGTCACAGTTACCCGCTTCGGATGCTCTCTGGGCGCTTGCAGCTCCTCCGCAAATTGTGACACACACCGGATCAGTTGCAGCGTTAGCCATCACGCATGCAACACACTCCATGTTCGCACCGGTCGCGGCCGCTTTGATGTCTGCGCAGTGCTGACACACGGCCTTCCTGGCTTCACAAACAGGGTCGTTTCCAACGCTGCATTCTTCGTTAGGGTCACATGCGTACGCCGGGTTCAGAGCAGTAAGAGCAGCGAAAATGAAACTCGCTCCAAGGACCAAAGCTCTCATCTATCCTCAGGAGTTACCGGCTTTCCGGGCTTTCACAGTGTTTGGCTGGGGGACCTGGATTCGAACCAAGATTGACGGAGTCAGAGTTCCGCTGTTCTACCGTTGAACTATCCCCCAACGGCCGCCTAAAGGCGGTCGTCCGCGCGTGGGCGTGGCGCGTCAATAGCGAAGCGAGACGGGCGGCGCAAGCGCCGCCCGCCACGGAACGACGGGCCCTCGAGCTGGAAACCCGCTTGTTTGCCGCGACAACTGGACGCGTCGGCGCTCGAGAGCGCCGCGCCAGTTCAGGTCTGACGCTCGCAGGCCCGCCGGATCGGATCGGCCCATCCGGGGCGCCTATCCGCTTATTCGCCATTGGCGATGGGCCTAAGCACGAAAGCGCCGCCCTCCACCCTGCGGCCGTTGGCGTTACGGGAAGTTCGACCAGCGAAAGAGCGGGTCCGGTTTCGTCTCCACTTGTGGGTGACGCAGAAAGTCGATTCGCTTGGCTAGTATCCACGGCATCCTACCGTTGGTAAAACGGGCGAAATGTCAGATCTCTTGCATGGCGTCCAAAGGGTGTGCTAAATTTACGCCGCAACTGGAAATCGCTCCGAAATGATCAGGCGTGCCGCGAAGAATATTGTCCCTGATGCACTATGGCAGTCTCTCCGTTTCGGTAACTATTTGCGGCGACAGTCGGCCTCATTGCTCAAGAATTACGCTGGTCACGGCGAGACTCCGCCTAGATAGACGCTTGGAATACACTCGTTATCGCTACTTGATTGAAGAAATCCGCACACAGATCGATAATCCCACTTCCCCTTTCTATGCGTTTCTCAAATACCATGAAGTAGATCAGTTTGTGCGTCGGCAGGGGGAGAGACCAGCCGGCGCGTCTTGGAGTTGGGTCCAGGATCGACTTGGGAATGCTTTATTGTTTCTTGGCTGGCGGCGCGGAACGAGCGGTCGGGGTGGATATTGCGCCGACGACGAAGCCCGCCGAATTCTATCAAATTCTGAACGACTATCTTGCCTGCGTGGGAGCATTCCGTTGGTGGCGGCCCTTTGCGGCGGATCGGAGTAACTTAAATATTCGGTATTCCAAGGATTTGGTTTGGAATTACGTGGACTTCAAAAGATTTCGGATCGGATAGAGTATTTCTCTCCAGTTACCGCCGACGACTTGCCATTTCCCGAGGGCGAATTCGACTTGGTCTATAGTTGCTCCGCCATGGAACATTTTGACAGACCTCAAGAGGTCGTGCGTCAAATTCGTCGCGTTCTCACATCCGATGGCTTAACGATACATGAAATCGATTTACGCAGCCACTCAGGCCCTCCTCTTCGACATTTGGGCTGGAGCCGGGAGGAGTACGATCGAATGACACAGAAATACGATCCGACCCACGGAATTGACAAGATCATTGAGGGCGAGTGGAGGTCGATGGTCTATTGCAACCGGCTTTTGGCGTCGGACTGGCGCCGCGCATTCACGGAAGCGGACTTGGAGATACTGCAGTTTGAGGTGATTAGCGACTTCGATCCGGCAGCAATCGATCCAACGCAACTTGCCGCTCCGTTTTGCAATCAAACAAAAGAAGACCTAGCTCCGCTGATCATCCGAGTTGTAGCCCGGCCGAACCGTTGAACTGAATGTTGTGGGCCGGGGTCGCTCGCGGATCGGGGCGTAGCGTACCGGAGCGACGAAAAGCAGTACAACCACGCGTCTTAAGGTTATGTACTGATGCGCTCCGCTTCCAGGGCAAAGTCCTTCGACGCCGGCGAAGCATGGATGACCGCCGCAAGCCGTTCGTGAAGGAACCTCGGGACGAAGCGGCTCAGACCTGCTCCACCGCCACCACCCCCGGCGCGGCTTTGAGCGCGCCGGCGATCGCCGCGTTCACCGAATAGCGGCCAGGCAGGCGGATTTCGACCTCGCCGTCCCGCGGCCCCAGGATCACGACCAGCGACACCTCGCCTTCGCCGGGCGCGGTCAAGCGCCGCTCGATCGATTCGAGCGGCGTCTCGTCGCGGACGAACACGCGCAGACCCTTTTGCACCTTGGCGGCGGCGTCTGTCAGGCGCTCGACGTTGACGATGCGCGCGCGCACATCCTCGCCTTCAACCGCCGCCTGCAGCGTCACCAGGACGTCCGCGCCCTTCTCCAGAAGATCGCGGAACTGGCTCAAGCCCTCCTGAAACATGATCGCTTCATAAGTGCCGGAGGGATCGGAGAGCTGGACGACGCCGATCTTGCCGCCGTTCCTCGTCCGCCTTTCATAGCGGTCGAGCACGCTCGCCCCGAGCCGCGCGGTCGAGGCGCCGTTGCGCACCGCTCGCGCGAACTCGGCCCAGCGGGTGGCCCTCAAGCGCTTGAGCGCCGCATCATAGACTTCGAGCGGATGGCCGGAGAGGAAGAAGCCGACGGCGTCGAACTCGCGCCTCAGCCGTTCCGATTCGGGCCACGGCGCGGCGCGCGCCCTGACGGGCGCCGCCTCCGTTTCCCCGAACAGCGCGTTCTGTCCGGCGGCTTTCTGCATCACCTCGCGATTGGCGATCGCCAGCATCGGCTCGATCGCCGCAAAGGCCGCCGCCCGGTTTGGCTCCAGGCTATCGAAGGCGCCGGCCGCCGCGAGGCTCTCCAGCGCCTTCTTGTTGACGGCGCGCGGATCGAGCCGCGCCGCCATATCGCCGAGCGACGCGAACGCGCGCGATCGGCGCGCGTCGACCAGCGCCTCCGCCTGCGCTTCGCCAACGCCCTTGATCGCGCTCAGCGCGTAATGGATGGTCGGCGCTCCGGCCTCGGCCCGCACGTCGAAATCGACCAGGGATTCGTTGACCGACGGCGACACGACCTTGATGCCGAGCCGCTGCGCCTCGGTGCGGAACTCGGCGAGCTTGTCGGTGTTGCCTTTGTCGAGCGTCATCGAGGCGGCGAGGAATTCAGCCGGATGGTTGGCCTTGAACCAGGCGGTTTGGTAGGTGATGAAGGCGTAAGGCGCCGAATGCGACTTGTTGAAGCCGTATTCGGCGAATTTGGCGCAGGCGTCGAAAATGGCGTCGGCGGTCGCCTTGGCGATGCCGCGCTCAACCGCGCCGCTGACGAAACGCTCGCGTTGCGCATCCATCTCCTTCTTGATCTTCTTGCCCATCGCGCGACGTAAGATGTCCGCCTGCGCAAGGGAATAGCCGGCCAGATCCTTGGCGATCTGCTGCACCTGCTCCTGATAGGTGATGACGCCGAAGGTCTCCTTGAGGATCGGCTCCAGCAGCGGATGGGCGTATTCGACCTTTTCCTCGCCGAGCTTGCGAGCGCAATAGACCGGGATGTTCGCCATCGGGCCCGGGCGATAGAGCGCGACCAGCGCGATCAAGTCCTCGAACCGGTCGGCGCGCATGTCGACCAGCGCCTTGCGCATGCCGCCGCTTTCCACCTGGAACACGCCGACCGCTTCGCCGCGCCCAAGCATCGCGTACGTCTTGGCGTCGTCTAGCGGGATCTGATTGAGATCGATCGCGATCCCGCGCCGCGCGACAAGATCGACCGCACGCTTGAGAACGGTCAGCGTCTTCAAGCCCAGAAAGTCGAACTTCACCAAGCCCGCCTGCTCGACCCATTTCATATTGAACTGGGTCGCCGGCATCGCCGACTTGGGATCGCGGTACAGCGGCGCGAGCTCAATGAGCGGCCGATCGGCGATGACGACGCCGGCGGCATGGGTCGAGGCGTTGGAATAGAGCCCCTCGAGCCGTTCTGCGATCGCCAGCATCCGGGCGACCTTCTCGTCGGCCTTCGCCGCTTCCTGCAGCCGCGCTTCGTCCGCCACCGCCTGCTTGAGGGTGACCGGATGGGCCGGATTCTGGGGCACGAGCTTGGCGAGCTTGTCGACCTGGCCGAGCGGCATTTCGAGCACCCGGCCGACGTTGCGCAGCACGCCGCGCGCCAGGAACGAGCCGAACGTAATGATCTGCGCGACGCGGTCGGCGCCGTAGCGATCGCGCACGTAAGCAATCACTTCGTCGCGCCGCTCCTGGCAGAAGTCGATGTCGAAATCGGGCATCGAGATGCGTTCGGGATTGAGGAATTGCTCGAACAGGAGGCCAAACCGCAGCGGATCGAGATCGGTGATGGTGAGCGCCCAGGCGACGACCGAGCCTGCGCCCGAACCGCGCCCCGGTCCGACCGGGATGCCTTGCGCCTTCGCCCATTTGATGAAGTCCGCGACGATGAGGAAATAGCCGGCGAACTTCATGTTGACGATAACGTCGAGTTCGAACGTGAGGCGCTTTGAATAGTCCTCTTCGGTGTATCCGGGGGTCAGCCCATGCGTGGCGAGGCGTACGCTCAAGCCCTCGCTCGCCTGACGTCTGAGCTCCTCCTCCTCGTCGAGAGCGGCCCCGCGAGCGACCGCGAAGCGCGGCAGGATCGGCTTTCGCGTCAGCGGCCGATAGGCGCAGCGCATTGCGATCTCGACGCTGGCCTCGGTCGCCTCGGGGAGATCGGCGAACAATTCGGTCATTTCCGCGCGCGTCTTGAACCGATGCTCGGGCGAAAGACGCCGGCGCTCGGGCGTCGACAGCACCGCGCCTTCGGCGACGCACAACAGCGCGTCATGCGCTTCATAGTCGGAGACGTAAGCGAAATAGGGCTCATTGGTCGCAACCAGGGGCAAGCCCAGTCGGTCAGCGAGAGCGATGAGTTCAGGCTCGATCGCCCGCTCGCGGTCGAGCCCGTGGCGCTGGATCTCGACATAGAGGCGCGAGCCGAAAACCTCGGCCAGGCGCTTGAGCCGGCTTTCGGCCAGATCGCCAAATCCCGCTCTCAGCGCCCGGTCGATCGGCCCCGCGGGACCGCCGCTCAGCGCGATGAGGCCCTGGGCGTCTTCCAGCGCGGCGAAGGGAAGATGCGCATCGTCGCCATCCTTGGGATCGAGCCACAGCGCGGAGACGAGGCGCATCAGATTGCCGTAGCCGGTCTCGCTCTGCGCCAGGAGAACGATCGGCGCGCGCGCATTGTCCCGCTCGACGCCACGCCAAAACGAGGGGGCCGCGTCGCCGAAATCGACCGTCGTCTGCGCGCCGATGATCGGCTGCACGCCGCTCTTGGCGAGCTTCTCCGAAAATTCGAGCGCGCCGAACAAATTGTTGGTGTCGGTGATCGCCAGCGCCGGCATGGCGTCGGCCTGGGCGAGCTTGGCCAGCGTCTCGATCGTCAGCGCACCCTTCACGCAGCGAATAGGCGCTGTGCACGTGCAGATGCACGAAGCCGACGGCTTTAATGACGGACGAGTTCATGACCGGGTTGTCGCAAGCAGCCGCACGCGCGTCGAGGGCGGGACGGGCAGGGCCTGTGGATGACGCTGGCCGGCCTCACGAGCCCAGCGCGCGGGCGATGAACGCGATCATGACAAGGAACGCCCCGAGGGCGGCGATCTCCGCGATGTCGCGAAGCGCATAAGAGGCGAAAGGATCCATTTCAGCCTCCTAGATCATGATAAATTCACGGTATGTTCTCTTCTTGTTCGAGTCAACTCAACCAACGAGGCGCATCGTCCGAACCGGACGCTTGGTTAACGTAGGGGAAGGGGCTGGCCGAAACGCCGCCGCCTCAAGGTCGGGAGAGGGCATCCGGCCGCTATAGCTGGACGCTTTGAGGAATCGCCGCGATCGGTCGCTCATATCAATAACAAGTACGCAATATGTTATTGTATGGACCTAAAGCTATAAAGGCAGAATTCTGGAGCGCGCCGGTAAAATGGGTCGTAAAGCCCTGAAACATGTTGGGGCGCGCCGGTAAAATTGCGGTTAGGCTCGAAATCCGTCGCTCGCTTCGACCGTCTCCGGGGCGCCCAATTGGGCGCTTCAAGACGTCTTCCGGCCTCGCTTTGCAGGCGCAGCGTCGAGCTCGGGATAATGGCGGAAGATGCCGGATTTGTTGAATGGAATGCGCCGGTCGGACGCGAGATAGGCGGCTGACGTTCGGAAGCGCCGCCACCGACTTCGTTAGCGCCGCGAGCGCCGGATAAAGCTTGTCGGCGTCGGCGAAGGCGTGCGGGAAGGCGTAGGCCATGCCGGCCCAGATCTGGAACAGCGACAGGTCGACGGTGGTGAGTTCGTCGCCGACGGCTATGCTCTGGTCCCGCCGGGTTGTCGGCGAGCACGCGCTCGAAATAGCCGAGATATTTCGGGACGCGATCCTGAAGGAAGGCGGCGGAGCGCGCCTTGGCCTCCTTCTTCTGGTCCTCGAAATAGAGGTTGGTCGAGATCGGATGATGCGTGTCGTGAACCTCGGAGACGAAATCCGTGATCGTGAGCTGCAGGGCCTGGGCGAAGAAGCGGCCCGCTTCATCCTTCGGCGCAAGGCCGAGCTTGGGGCCGAGATATTGGAGGATGTTGGCGACATGCGAGACGACGATCTCGCCGTCGCGCAGGAACGGGGGCGCGAAGGGGGTCTGCGGCGCGCCGCCGTCGAGCATCGCCGTCATGCCCTTCACGCCGCGCCCGGCTCCGCGCTCACGCGCGACGTCGACGTAAGGCGCGCCGGCCGCCTCGAGCGCGAGGCGCACAAACTCGCCGCGCCCCTGAATGCCCGGCCAATAGTAGAGCTCATAAGGCATGTGGAATCTTTCGTTTGAAAACGTGCGCGACGACGCTCAGGCGGCGGAAGGGCCGGGGCGCCGCGCCGCGCTACGGCTTGCCGGCTTCACGCGGATCGATCTGCGGCCGCATGTGGTCGGCGGCTTTGACATAGCGGCGCGCGAAGTCGAGGAGCTCGCCGTCGGTCGGATGGTCCGCTTTCTCCACGCCCTCGACGTGCGCGCGGATCGCGGGATGCTTCTCGGCAAGGAATTTGGCGAAGAAGTCCTTCTCCTGCGCCGGGCCGACGATGAGGATGGCGCCGGCGTCGGCGATCGCCTTCGCGACATCTTCGAAGAACGGCTTGTTCTCCTCGGTCCTGTGGCCGGTCCGCTTCTCATGGGCGTGAATGTCGCGAACGACGTGATCCCGGACCAATGTCCTGTCCGCCTCTTCGACATTGAAGTGAAGAATGCGCGCCCGTTGGTGATCGATCCAGACGACGGCGTGATAATGATCGGCCATTGCGGGCTCCTTGCGCGGATCAGCGTTTGACCCTACCGCGCCGCAGCAGGCTGCGCTATGACGCGCGTCATGCGGAAAAAGGCAGAACTGCCGCAGACTGACCCGCTCCCGACATTCCGCGCCTAACAAGGCGGCCTCTTACGAGATCGGCGAGGACGAAGCGGGCATGCGGCTCGACCGCTGGCTCCATCGCCGGTTTCCGGACGTCTCGAATTCGCATCTGATGCGGATCGTGCGCAAGGGCGAGGTGCGCGTCTCGGGCAAGCGGGCGGACGTTTCGACCCGGCTTGCGACCGGCGAAAGCGTGCGCGTGCCGCCGCTCAAGATCGCCCCGCAGCAAGCGTCGGCCGTCAAGCGCGCCAACTCCCGGCGACCTCGAGGCGATCCGCGCGATGACTCTGTTCGAGGATCGCGACGTGATGGTGCTCAACAAGCCCTTCGGCCTCGCGGTCCAGGGCGGCTCGGGAACCACGCGCCATATCGACGGCATGCTTCAGGCGTTCGCTGACAAGGACGGCAATCGGCCCGTCCTCGTTCATCGGCTCGATCGAGACACTTCGGGCGTCCTGCTGATCGCTAAAACGCGCAAGATGGCGGCGGAGCTTGGCGAGATCTTCCGCTCGCGCCGCGCGAAGAAGATCTATTGGGCGCTGGTCGAGGGCGTGCCGAAGCCGGGGCAGGGGCGCATATCGATGTTTCTCGCCAAAGGCGAGGGCATGGGGGAAACGCGCGGGCAGGGCAGGGCGGACCTCGAACGGATGCGCGTCGCCAAGCATGGCGATCCCGACGCCCAGCATTCGCTCACCCTCTATGCGGTCGTCGACAAGGTCGCGCCGCGCCTGGCGTGGCTGTCGATGCGCCCGGTCACCGGCCGCACCCACCAGCTGCGCGCCCATTGCGAAGCGATCGGCCATCCGATCGTCGGCGATCCGAAATATAACCGCCGCCCTGCCAACGATCCCGCCCGCAGCGATCCTCTGCGCGCCGTTCCGCCGGGACTCGAACCCAAGCTGCATCTCCTGGCGCGCCGCCTGATCCTGCCCCATCCGCGCAGCGGAATCATCGACGTGACCGCGCCGCTTCCGGAGCACATGAAAAAGAGCTTCGCCATGTTCGGCTTCGACGAGACTGACCGTGATCCGATCGAGGACGCGCCCGATGCGTGAGCCGAATGAAGCGCCACGCGACCCGATGCGCGCCGCGCAGGCCAACATGCGGCCCCAGCCGGTCAGGCGCTTCTTCAAAGCGGTCGAAGTGCGCGAGGCTGATGGGCGCCACGCGCTCATGCTCGACGGCCGCGGAGCGCGGACGCCGGGCCGCAATCCGCTCGTTGCGCCAAGCCGAGCGCTGATGCTCAAAGTTGCGGCGGAGTGGGAACGTCAGCAGGAGACGATCGACCCGGCCGACATGCCGCTGACGCGCCTCCTCAATT
Organism: uncultured Alphaproteobacteria bacterium; assembly: GCA_963775405.1. Taxonomy (GTDB): domain Bacteria; phylum Pseudomonadota; class Alphaproteobacteria; order Rhizobiales; family Beijerinckiaceae; genus Roseiarcus. The sequence goes on along the minus strand of CAVZJI010000014.1, from coordinate 56,640 downwards.
CCGCGATCGACGGCGTCGCGCATACGATGGCCGAAACGCGGGCCGATATTCTGCGCTACGCCGGCTCCGATCTTCTCTGTTACCGCGCCGAGGAGCCGGAGGACCTGGTTGAACGCCAGGCGCGCGCCTTCGACCCGATTCTCCGCTGGGCAGCCGAAACGCTAGGGGCGCGCTTCCACGTAACGGCCGGATTGATGCATGTCGCGCAGCCGCACGCAGCGCTCAAGGCGATCGGCGCGGCGCTCGAGGCGTATGATGATCCCGCTGCGCTCGCCGCGCTCAGCGTGATGACGACGCTGACCGGCTCCGCCCTGCTCGCGCTCGCGGTCGCGCGCGGATTTCTCTCTGCCGAAGCCGCGTGGCGGGCGGCGCATATCGACGAGGATTTCCAGGCCGAGCGCTGGGGCGCAGATGCGGAGGCGACGGCGCGGCGGGAGGCGCGCTGGCGCGAATTCGAGGCGGCGGCGATTGTGGTCGCGCTCGTGCTCGCGGTATGATCATACTGTCGATCTCGTCATCATACTGTCGCCTCTCGTCGCCAATTTGAGCCTGCTTCGTGGGCAGACTGATCAGCTGAGCGCCAAATTGGTTCGAGCCTGGTCAAGAAAGCCCTTGACCGGGGTTTTAAGATCAGTGAGTATCGTATTTGCGGAATAGCTTTGGAGTTCCGTACCGTTCGGTTGCGTATAAACTTTCCGAGCTTGTGTCGCGGCAAATTCACACGTCGTCAGACGTTTCACGGGGGATTACATGATGAAACGAAGCCACGCCAATAGTCTCACGGTTCTTGGCATATCCGCTTTTGCCCTTTCGCTCGCCGCCGTCGGTGCGCAGGCGGATGTGCTTCCAGTCCAGAACCTTACGTTCAATCAGTTGACCAACCCATTCAACCCGGCAAACTCGCAAAAGGACTTTTTTAACTCCGTGCAGCCGCTTGACTGGTCAGTTGGCACGGCTGGTGCGGACGGTACCCTGACCTACGTCGGTCAGCAGGGCTCCGAAGGCTTTCAGGGCGGTTCTGGCAATGTTTACCCCGTTTATACCAACCCCGGGTTCAGTGTTACGGTTCCGGCCGGAACCAACTTCTTTCAGGCTGACGGCAATCCGGACTTCGAGAACACGATCTTTCAGACCATTTCTGGGCTGACGGCGGGCACGACATACACCCTCCAGTTCCAGCAGGCAGCCGGTCAACAGACAGGGTTCACCGGCGACACCACCGAGCAGTGGAAGGTGTTCCTTGGCGTGGGAGGTATCGGCGTCGACTGCTCGTCGAATCCCTGCACCGTTACCGGCACGGCTGATAATATCGAGAACGATTCGACACTGATGAACACCCCATCCCAGCGCAACATCAATTGGAATAGTGTCACCATGAGCTTTACGCCGACTGCCGCGGAGCTGAACAGTGGGAGCGCGGTGCTGACGTTCCTGGCTTGGGGTGACGGCGGCAACACCACCAACCTACCGCCGACGGTGTTCCTCGAAGGTGTCAACACGACGCCGGTGCCTACGCCAGAGCCCTCGACCTGGGCGATGATGATCCTCGGCTTCTTGGGCCTCGGCTTCATGGGTCGCCGTCGCCTTATCGCGAAGCGGGCTGCCGCAACAGCCTAAGCTGCGCGTAAATTAAACAACGCCCGGGAGAAGCCTTGCATTCTCCCGGGCGTTGCTATTTCTAGCGCTGGACTTCTTCGAGGAAGCCGCAGTGACTTCGCTGTTGTCCGACCCGCACGTTCTCAGCTATTTGCGCGACCTCGTAAGGGCGTGCGTCTGGCTGCTGATCTTGTCGGTCGTCTTCATTCCGCTCGAGATGCTGTTCCCCCTTCACAAGGAGCGGACGTTTCGGGCGACGACGCCAAGCGACCTCGGGTTCTATTTCCTGAGCACGTTTCTCCCTCCGTTCGTGTTGCTGATCCCTCTCACGGTCGCTGCCTATTTTGCGTTTAAGGTCGTTCCCGCTGGTTGGCGTGCCGAGGTCGCATCCTGGCCGATCTGGCTTCGCGCGCTCGCCGCTTTTGTGGTGGGCGATCTCGGCTTCTACTGGGGCCATCGCTGGACGCACCAGATCCCTCTGCTCTGGCGTTTCCACTCGGTCCACCATGATCCGAGACACGTCTACTTTCTGATCAGCGCGCGCGCTCATCCCGTCGACAACGCCTTCATCCGGCTGTGCGGGCTGATCCCGATCTACATTCTCGGATTCGGCGCGCCGCAAAGCGTGCAGGGAACGATGATCGCGACCCTGCTGATGCTGCTCGTGACGTTTTGGGGGTTCTTCATCCACGCCAATGTTCGCTGGCGCTTTGGCCCGTTCGAATGGCTCATCGCGACGCCCGCGTTCCATCTTTGGCACCATACGCTTTCAGGCCCGAGGGATCGCAACTTCGCATCGATGCTGCCGTGCTGGGACTGGCTGTTCGGGACGAGCTACCTTCCGAACGAATTGCCCAAAGATTACGGGATCGACCACCCCTTGCCGCAAACCGTGCTCGGCCAGCTGGTCCATCCGTTCCTGCCGCCGGCGTCCGGGGCGGGCGTGCGTCCTTCGGTTCAATCGCAGGCGTCAGAACCGCTGACCGAGGAACAAGAGCAGCGCGCCTGAATTCAGTCCCGTCGAAGGCCGCATGCGAAGAGTGCGAAACGAAAAGGCGGCTGACCATTGAAAACAACCAACCCCGCGAAATCATCGATTCGGCGCTGATAATGATTTCAATGACTTAAGAGCGCCAATGCGAAACGTTTCGTTTCGCCAAGCGAAAGATTCGTTTCGTTTTCCGTGTTTTTGGGCCTCGTCGACGCCGAAACGCAACGGGCCAGTCGGCTCCGGCCGTCCGTGCGCATCAGCCGCCTCAGATCGCGCACCGCTCGGAAGTCGCCGCCACGCAAAAGTTGCGCGAAGAAGCGGTTAAGTCCATGAAATCACTCGCGCTGCGTAAACTTGTGCGCACCGCTGAAACGCAACGGGTCGGCGGCGGCGATTGTGCGTTTCGGACTCGGGCGCCCCAAACCGTGCATCGAACGACGTTGGGAGACCCGCTGGTCGTGCTAAGTTAAGCCGAAAGCAACCTTTAGGCCCCGGACACGCCGATGAAAGACATCCTCGCCCGCCTCGACGCCCGCCGCGAGCGCGCCCGTCTCGGCGGCGGCAAGGAGCGCATCGCGGCGCAGCACGCCAAGGGGAAGCTCACCGCACGCGAGCGTGTCGAGCTCCTGCTCGATCATGACTCGTTCGAGGAGTTCGACATGTTCGTCGAGCATCGCTGCGACGATTTCGGCATGGCGGAGACCAGAATTCCGGGCGACGGCGTCGTCACCGGCTGGGGCACCGTAAACGGCCGGACTGTTTACGTTTTCGGCAAGGATTTCACCGTGTTCGGCGGCTCTCTTAGCGAAACGCATGCGGGGAAAATCACCAAGATCCAGGACATGGCGCTCAAGAACCGCGCCCCGATCGTGGGCCTGTTCGACGCCGGCGGCGCGCGCATCCAGGAGGGCGTCGCGGCCCTCGGCGGCTATGGCGAAGTGTTTCAACGCAACGTGCTTGCGTCCGGCGTCATTCCGCAGATCTCGGTGATCATGGGGCCCTGCGCCGGCGGCGACGTCTATTCGCCGGCGATGACCGATTTCATCTTCATGGTGCGCAACACAAGCTACATGTTCGTCACCGGTCCGGAAGTGGTGAGGACTGTGACCAACGAAACTGTAACCGCAGAAGAGCTGGGCGGAGCGCAGGTTCACACCACCCGTTCTTCCATCGCCGACCGGGCTTACGACAACGACGTCGAGGCTTTGTTGCAGATGCGGAGGCTGATCGATTTCCTGCCGGCCTCCAACCTCGAGCCGGCGCCCACGCTGCCGAGCTTCGACGATCCCGACCGGATCGACATGTCGCTCGATACGCTGATCCCCGACAACCCCAACAAGCCCTACGACATCAAGGAGCTGATCTTAAAAGTTGCGGACGAGGGTGATTTCTTCGAGATCCAGGAGGCGCACGCCAAGAACATCGTGACCGGCTTCGCTCGTGTTGGCGGAACGACTGTCGGAATGGTCGCGAACCAGCCATTGGCGCTCGCCGGCGTCCTCGATTCCGACGCCTCCCGCAAGGGGGCGCGCTTCGTGCGGTTCTGCGACTGCTTCAACATTCCGATCATAACCTTTGTCGACGTGCCAGGCTTTCTGCCCGGCACGGCGCAGGAATATGGCGGGCTCATCAAGCACGGCGCGAAGCTGTTGTTCGCATACGCCGAGGCGACGGTTCCCAAAGTCACCGTCATCACCCGCAAGGCGTTCGGCGGCGCCTATGACGTCATGGCGTCCAAGCACTTGCGCGGCGACATCAATCTCGCCTGGCCGACGGCGCAGATCGCGGTCATGGGGGCCAAGGGCGCGGTCGAGATCATCTTCAGGTCCGATATCAACAATCCGGCAAAGATCGCTGAAAGAACGACGGAATACGAGGACGCGTTCCTCTCACCCTTCGTCGCCGCGGAGCGTGGCTACATCGACGAAGTGATCATGCCGCACGCAACCCGCAAGCGCCTCTCGCGGGTGCTCGCGATGCTGCGCAACAAGAAGCTCGAGAACCCCTGGAAGAAGCACGACAACATCCCGCTTTAGGCGAAGGAGCGTCGCCGATAGCGGTGGAGGACCAGTCCGAGCTAGCTTTGTGGCCCGCAGACGGATTGGCCGCTCAGGATTTCTTGCCCGGCGCGTGCAACGCCTGGCCGGTAGGGCCTTGCGACTTCTTATAGTCGGACACCGAGTTCTTTGGCTTGTCCGACTTCGGCTTTTTGGATTCCTTGTTGTTTCGCATCTGACCTTTCGCCATCGATTCCTCCTAATGTCCGGCGGCCGAGCCTCCGATTGTGACACAGACGGCCGCGCCCCGCCACAGGTCGCGCTTAAGAAGGCGGCGCCGTTGCAGCCAAAAGCCGCACGAGACTGCTCCGTGCGCGGCGAATAGAGGAAGCCGGCGGGGGTTCTGTCAGGCCGTCAGCCTTCGCGGCGCCAGTGGCGCCAATGATCGCGACCCATGGATCCATGGAAAAGCACGGCGAACCGGCGCTTCTGGCTGTCGTCGAGGCTGTCGTAAAGCGGCTTGGCGGCGGCGGCCAACTTTTGCAGGTCCGCGGCGCGCGCGCTTAGCCTCTCGGAGGCGCGGGCGAGGCGGTCGACCGGGTTGACCTCGACCTCGGCGTCCTGATTGTCGTCGCGGCGATCCCGCCAAGCGGCGAAGCGCTCGGCTCTTTGCTTGGCCAGATCGCGCATCGCCAATTCGAGCGGCGGCCAATCCTTCTCCTGGTCGGCGTTCAGTTCGAGGCCGGCCTTCAGCGCAGCGATGCGCGCGTCAAGGAAAGCGGCGCGGTCTTCCGGGCTGAAACGATCGTGCTGTTGCCGTTGCGCGGAATCGTCGGCGACGGCGAAGCTCCCGACGAACGGCGCCAAAGTAAGCGCGGCTGCAACTGCGATCGCGGAAAGCGCTGTTTTCATGGAACGAATCTCCTCCATGTGCATTTTGTGGGCGACGCGAACGCTAGATCAGCGCCGCGTCGAGGTCCAATGACAAAGGCGTGAGGACTTTCTTGATCAACCGTTAACGCGGCTTTCATCTTCGTGAAACCATCCCCCTTTGCTGAAGCTTAACTGTGACAACACGCTCTTCATCACGTTACGGCCGGATTCACCTGCGGGAAAACATTCGGGTGCAGGGTCTCTCCACATCCAGACCCGGCGACAAAGTCGTCGGACCTGGAAGAGTGCAGGTGCGTATGATGGCTTTCGCAATCGACAGGAGCCGGACGATCATCAGCGCGATGATCCTCGGCCGCCGGGTGACGGCGCAAGATGTCGCATGGCTGAAGCGGGAAGTGTTCGCGAGCCGCGAGGTGACGCGCGAATTGGCCGATGAACTGTTCGCCGTCGTCCGCGCCGAGATGGACAATGCGCCGGAATGGAAAGAATTCTTCGTCGATATGATCGCCGAACATGTCGTACGGCAGGCTGAGCAGCCGGGCGTCGTAAGCGATGCGCAAGCCGTTTGGCTTCTGGCGCATGTGGACGAATGCAAGTCGGTCGAGGCCTTGGCCGCGCTGGTCAACGTGTGCGCCGAGGCGCATCGCGCGCCCGACTGGTTCGTGGCCGCGGTCAAAGAGCGGGCCCTTGCAGGCGGGTCCGGCGCTGCAGCCTCGCTTCGCGCGACAGCTGGATAGCCTTCTCCTCTCTCGCCGGCCTAGCGCCTTGCGGGCGCCCATCCTGCGCGTTATCCGATAGCGACGGATGCGGACAAAGGTTAAGATGGCAGCCGCGATCGATGGAGATCTCGGCATGACCAAAGCTGCAGCCATCCTTATAGGAGCCGCCTTTCTGGCGCTCGGCGTCATTTCTCTGTCGAGTGCGGCCCAGGCGCAGCGGTGGGTCTACCCGCCTGAGCGGGTCGATTGGAAGGTCGGCCCCGGCTACTTTGGCTTTAGCGGCTTTCCGTGGCCCGGACCGCCGTTCGCTTGGCCGGATAATAGGCCGACTTATGGCTGCTACTTCACCCGCGCGCGACTGAAGAACGCGTGGCGGCAGGTCGAAGTCTGCTCCTGAAGCCGCCGGGGCGCTCCTTCGCTTCATCGTGGCCCTGTCGGCGGCCGGGCTGGTTTACGCGCTCCCATCGTTTCAATAGAAACGACGGTTGAAGGAAAGCGAGGCGCTTTTCTCGCAAGGGCGCGATGTTCAAGACAATTCTGATCGCTAACCGCGGCGAGATCGCCTGTCGCGTCATCAAGACGGCGCGCCGCATGGGCATCAGGACCGTCGCGGTCTATTCCGAAGCCGACAAGGATGCGCTGCATGTCGAGATGGCCGATGAGGCGGTCGCTATAGGCCCAGCCGCCGCAGCCCAGTCCTATCTCGCGATCGTCAAGATCGTCGCCGCATGCCTCAAGACTGGCGCCGAGGCCGTCCACCCGGGCTACGGCTTTCTCTCGGAGCGCGCGGCGTTCGCGCATGCGCTGGCGGAGGCGAAGATCGTTTTCATCGGCCCCAATCCCAAAGCCATCGAGGCGATGGGCGACAAGATTGAATTCGAAGAAATTCGCCAACGCCGCCAAAGTGTCCACCGTTCCTGGCTATCTCGGGGTGATCGAATCGCCGGAGCGCGCGGCTGAGATCGCCGACGAGATCGGCTATCCGGTGATGATCAAAGCTTCCGCTGGCGGCGGCGGCAAGGGCATGCGCATCGCACACTCGCGTAAAGAGGTCGCGGAAGGCTTCGCCCGCGCCCGCTCGGAGGCGAAATCCTCCTTCGGCGACGATCGGGTGTTCGTCGAGAAATTCATCGTCAACCCGCGCCATGTCGAGATTCAGGTGCTCGGCGACAAGCATGGGAACGTCATTTATCTCGGCGAGCGCGAGTGTTCGATCCAGCGCCGCAACCAGAAGGTGATCGAAGAGGCCCCCTCGCCGCTGCTCGATGCGGCAACGCGCAAGCAGATGGGCGAACAGGCGGTCGCGCTTGCGAAAGCGGTGCAATACGATTCCGCCGGCACCGTCGAGTTCGTCGCGGGCCAGGACCGAAGCTTCTATTTCCTCGAGATGAACACCCGCCTGCAGGTCGAGCATCCGGTGACGGAACTCGTCACCGGCGTCGATCTCGTCGAGGAGATGATCCGCAGCGCCGCGGGCGAGCCTTTGCGGCTCAAGCAGGCCGACGTGAAGCTTACCGGCTGGGCAGTCGAGAGCCGGGTCTATGCCGAGGATCCGACGCGCGGCTTCCTGCCATCGACGGGGCGGCTCACACGCTATCGCCCGCCGGCCGAAGGGACGCATGGCGGCGTCACGGTGCGCAACGACACCGGCGTGTTCGAGGGCGGCGAGATTTCGATCCATTACGATCCGATGATCGCCAAGCTCGTCACCCACGCGCCTGACCGGCTCTCCGCGATCGACGCGCAGGCGACGGCGCTTGACGCCTTCGTCATCGACGGCATCCGCCACAACATCCCTTTTCTGTCGGCGCTGATGCAGCATCCGCGCTGGCGCGAGGGACGGCTTTCGACCGGCTTTATCGCCGAGGAATTTCCTGACGGATTTCATCCGCTCGTCGCCGAGGGTGAGACCGAGCGCCGTCTGGTCGTGGCGGCGGCGCTGATCGACCACACGCTCAATGAGCGAAAGCGGCATATTTCCGGGCAGTTGCGCGACCCCGAGCACATGCGTTTTGAGCTCAACCGAGTGGTCGCATTGGGCACGAAGCGCATCGAGCTTGAGATCGAGCCCAGAAAAGCCGGCGTCGCGATCGTGTTCGCCGACGGTCGCAAGGTTGAGATTCATTCGGACTGGAAGCCGGGCGATCCGCTATGGCGCGGAACTATCGACGGCGCTGACATCGCCGTGCAGGTTCGTCCGATCCTCAACGGCTATGCGCTGTCCCATGCGGGGGTCGGCGTCGACGCCCGTGTGTATACCCGTCGCGAGGCGCAACTGGCCGCGCTGATGATCGAACACAAGGGCGCCGACGGCTCGCGTTTCCTGCTCTGTCCGATGCCGGGACTGGTCAAGATGATCGCCGTCAAGGTCGGGCAGGAGGTCAAGACGGGAGAGCAACTCTGCATCGTTGAGGCGATGAAAATGGAGAACGTGCTCTTGGCCGAGCGCGACGCGTCGGTGAAGGCGATCGTGTGCAAGGAAGGGGATTCGCTCGCAGTCGACGCGGTGATCATGGAGTTCGCATGAGCGATCGGAAGCTCATTTCCTCAGGCTCCCCGTTCGAGAAGGCGCATGGCTATTCGCGAGCCGTCGCCACGGGCGATGAGGTCCATATCGCCGGCACGACCGGATACGATTATGCGAAAATGACGATGCCCGATGACGTCGCCGAGCAGACCCGCAACATCTATTCGACCTTCGCGAAGGTGATGGAGGAGGCGGGCGGCGATCTTGCCGATATCGTGCGGTTGCGCACCTTCGTCACCGACGCTTCTTATTGCGAGGCGGTGGTCATGGTGCAGGGCAAGGTTTTCGGCGCGATCCGCCCGGCGGCGACGATCGTGGTCGTCTCGGCGCTCTTGGAGCCGGAGATGAAGGTCGAAATCGAGGCCGACGCGCGGCTCCAACGCCGTGGATAGCAGGAGGCGTCTAACGTTGGGTGCGCGGCGCTGCTTTCATCATATAACATAGCGTGTCTGTTATAAACTCGCCCTCGCCGCGCGGACGCGAAAAAAAGAGGGACGGAACTAAAGCGGGTCGCAAACCACTGAAATCGTTAGGCCGCGCCGGTAAAACGCCGGTTAAGCAAGCTCGCCGCTTACCTCGGCTCTGCCGGATCGATTGAATCGGGACGCGCCGAGGGCGGCGCGCCGTCCTACGGAGCGACCACGATCTGCCCCCTCATATTCGGATGAAAACGGCAGAAATAATCGACCTCGCCTGGATGCTCCAAGGTAACGCGCGCCATCCCCTTCGCCGGTATCGCCACATCCCAATCCTTGTTTTTGGCCGTCGCCGTGTGGACGACAAAATCGCCGCTCGCCCATTCGATCGTGTCGCCGACATGCGCCGAAATCTTGGGCGGATCGAACTTGAGCTCGTTGATCGTGACGCGGATGGTCTCGCCCGCTTTTGCGGGCGAGCTTAGCGCGAGAGCGGCCAGAAGGGCGAGCCCGCCAATTCTTAACTGCACCGGCTGCTCCTATTTCAAGGATTGAGCGACATGCTCGGCATGCTGCTCGTGACCCTGAAATATCTTGAGACCGGTGGTGAGAAGGTCCTTCAATTCCGCGTTTGTCGCATCCGGAATAAGGACCGTCTCGAGCGCGCTGTCGACCGTCTTGTGATAGGCGACTTCGTTGTCGGCGTAAGCCTTGTCAAACTTCGCCCCGCTCAGTTTCTCAAGTTCCGCGCGCTTGGCTCCGGCCTGCTTGACGAGCGCCTTGCTGGTGTCGTTGTCTTGCGGGCTCACGTTGAGCTTTTTCACCAGCGCCAGCGCCTGATCGTTGACCGCCGTGTGGTCGTGAATCATGTTCTCGGCGAAGTCCCGCACCTCCTTGTTCTTGGACTTCTCAAGCGCGAGCTCAGCCGCCTTGATGTCGATCACTCCCGCCGTGTAGGCGATATGGGCGATCTCAGCATCGTTGGGTTTGGCGTCCTCAGCGAGCGCCGGATAGGCCGTCCAGGCCAACGCAAAACCGGCCGCAGTTGCGATGAAACGCATCTCCTCCTCCATTGTTCTGCCGGCCCACATCGGCCCGCAAGTCATTGGATGAGGATTGAATCAAAAGGTTCCCGGAAAATGTCAGGAGAGGCCGAGGCGCGTCAGCACCCTGACCGTCAGGCGTTCGCAGCGCTCGCCGGCGAAGGGGAAGACATCGCCGAGAACCGGCCCGATATGTCGCTCCATTTCCGCTCTAATGAGCGCGCGGGCGCGAAACAGCCTCGTTTTGACCGTTTGAGATGGAATTCCAAACAATTCCGCAGTTTCCGCCACGCTCATGCCCTCGACCAGGCGGGCGATCAGCACTTCGCGGAACGTTGACGGCAGCTGGTCGATCGCCCGCTCGAGCAACACGCGAATCTCGCTCTGAACCATTGTCGTCTCGGGGTCGCGAACACGATTTGAGTCGAGGAAGGGTATGATCTGAGTGTAAAGCGCTGGGCTGATCGAGACGAGGCCGATGTCGATCGCCGGGCGCCGGCGCCGGACGCAGCCGAGCGCCTCGTTGATCACAATGCGCGCAAGCCAGGTGCCGAGCCGCGCTTCGCCCCTGAACCCGTCGAGAGCCGCGAAGGCGCGGACGTAGGCCTCCTGCAGGACGTCCTCGGCGTCGGCATCGTTGCGCACGATACTCCGCGCGATGCGGTAGAGCCGCCGGTTGTGCTGCTTGATGATGAGCCGGATCGCCTCGCGATCTTTTTGCCGCGCCCGCTCCACGAGCCGGTCATCGCCGGTGGTCAGCTCAAGAACAGGCGTGGTCATTTCAATCCTTAGGCGTTGAGTCGGTCCGAGGATTGGATGCAAGCGAACACAAAAGGTTCCCAAACTCGTTCATACGAAACCCGCTTGATCCTCTCAGGCCTTCTGGAGGGTTTAGGAAGGCCTCGGATTGGCCTAGACGGCTCGGCCCGTTTTCCGGCCAAGGCGGCTCGACGGGCCTCTATGGCCTCGGAAATGGCTCCGGCTTCAGCATCGGGGATCTGACCCTCGGCGTGCGCCCTCCACGTCAGGCGGGCGATCTCGTCAACAGCGGCGGTATTTCTCGCGGCTGCGGCAGCCGTATGGAGTTGTTCGGCGAGCATGGCTTCTCCGTTGGGGATCAAGTCCCGCCGAAGGGGATTTTGAGCAGCAGAGAGTTGCCCGCGCTTGGAGCGGGTATATCGACGTCGCTTTCGGCTGACATTACGACTCCCTCCCGCTTCCCGCTGGATAAAGACTATTCGTGCTGTCATTCCCGACGGCCGCAGCGGCCGATCGCCAGCTGCAACCCCGTTGGGATGGCTGGATTCCCGGTCAGACCTCCGGTCTGCTGGGAATGACAGGAACCGACAAGATCAGGGCGAAATCTCGTCTCGGAGACCTCCTCGTCTGGAAGCAGATGGCGCCTAAAGCCCACGCGTCGCCTCAAGCAGGGGCCTTTTTGACCCAGAGCGCGCACCAGCCGGTCGCCGCGATGTCGCCGTCGACCATCTTGCACCCGTTCGGCGCCATGAAGAAGTTGCAGCCGTCGCACTGGTGGTCGTCCTTAGGCGTGGCCTGATAATGGACCGCAGTCTGAGCGATCTTGGCCTGCGCCTGGCCGCCCGTCAGCGCAAGAAGGGGCGCGGCGCCGGCGGCGGCGAAAAGGACTGTGCGGCGGCTGACGCCGGATCTGTTGCAAGTCTCACGCATGAACGCCTCCTGGGCCGACGGGATCTCGCGAAACGGGCTCGCCAGCCCCGACGAGCGCCAGTCCGCCAGTTTAGAATGATTTCAAATTGGACCGCGGTCAATCGCCTTGACGCGCCGAGAGAGGCAGAGGGCCTCTATTGAGCGTGGTCCTGCCAGTCATGCGCGGGGCAGAAGTCTCATCGCGGGTGAGGTGCGGAAAATCAACCGAGGCGCCCGATTGGCATGAAGCTTGCTCCGGCGCTGCTGGCTTATCGACGAGCAAGCGCCGAAAGGCGCGGACCTTCCTTGGGGTCCCGCGATGACTCGATGGGCTTGACGATCCGGCGCCCCTGGGTGGGCGAAAGGTTTCCTCCCGTTCCGCGCTCGTCGACCCCCGTCGCCAGTGTCCTCGTTGGGCGCTGGCGACGGCCACAGGTCAGCCATGGCCGCTTCACGCCGAGACCAGTCAAGCCCTAACGGTTTGGCCTAGCCTTCGCCCTTAGTGACGAGGCTTAGCGAAAACTGCCCAACATGCCGACGAAGTCGCGCCCGAGCGCGTTGGATAGGCTCTGGTGGCAGGACATGCAGCTTGACGGCGGGTCCTGGAAATAGGTCTCGATCGTCGTGTTGACCAGGTTTTCCTTGGGCGCGTCCGCCGACTGGTAATTCTCGCGCGGCGCGTCGGCGGCGAGCGGCTGGCCGGGGAAATAGCCGCCGTCGTTTTGCGGGCCCGCTGGCTCGGGAATCGTCGGCCATTGGCTGGCGGCCAGCATGTAATGCTCCCAGACCGTCCCCTTGATTCCTGGCAGCGCCCAATAGGCCCGGTTCATCGCCATGGTTTGGCCATGGATCGGATGGCGGCGGACAACCTGCATCGGCGTGGGGTCGACCTTGGGCGGATGATTCATGCTGACCGGAAGGGTGTCGGGCAAGCCGAATGTCGGCCAAAGGCCGAGCTTGGGCTTCGATGCGTCAAAGTAGGAATAGGGCGCGCCCGCTTGCTGAGCGTCGGGCTCGCGCGCTTCGCCCTCGCCGGCCGGGGGCACATTATCGACATGCTCGAACGTGCTCCACAGCCCTTGCGGCCGGTCTTTCGTCCGGATCACGATATGCAGGCCGACCAGCGCGACGTCGCTTTTCGAACAGATGACATGTCGGGCAGCGAGCGTCTTGGCGACGTCGACGATGTTGGCGTTGCTCCACCACGTAATAGCGCGCCCTTACCGCCGGCGTGTCCGCCGCGGTGAGAGGGCGCCATGCGGCTTTGACCGCGATCGAGCCTATGGGCAATTCCGCGGGGTGGGTCGGATCGGGCAGGTTCTGGCCCAAGCTCCAGCCGCCTGAGCGCCAGCGCCGAATATTCCGGCTCGTTGATGCGTCCTTCGTAGCGCGTATAGGTGCGATTTTGCGCGACGAGCGGATTGGAGCCGATTCCGGGCAAAAACGCGGACTGATTGAAATCCATGAAGGGTTCGAAGGTCGCGAGCGTCTTCGCGCGATTGTCGACATGCGCTCCGCACGGGTTCGCCGCCTCGTAGGTCGCCCAGGGCTTGGGCGCGATCGGGCGTCCGTCCGGACCGACCTGGAAGAGTTCATAGCGCGCCTTGAAGGTCTCCCAGACGCGGGGCCCCTGATCGCCGAGCGCCTTGGCTCGGTCGGGTTCGCCACGATGGGCTGGGTCGGTCAGCGAGGGCCAATTGAGCGCGATGAAGGCGCGCCAGGCGAAATTGTCGAAGTCGGGGTAGGGGTCGGGCTTGAGGGAAGGCGCGTCCTCGATGCGGTCGGGCGAAACGACCGTGGCATTGTCCTCGGCGACGGCCGGGCGGAAGGGGAGAAGCGCGACCGGCACAGCCAAAAGCACCAACGCTGTCAGAGATCTGCGGGCGCGCATAAAAGTCCGGCGGCATGGAAATCCAGCGCCGCGCTGTCCACTTATCGGCATCCGCATTCGGGTCCGCAAATTTTTCGCCATCGCCCTCGCCGGCCCAGGGGCCACGCGAAGGCGGCAGGTTTAAGACGTCAGGTCGTCCTTTTATTCGCTTGCGACCGGTGCGCGCCAGCGCGCTTCAATCAAGGCTACTCAGTCCCACGGATTTGTGGGGCGGCGATGCCTTAAGTATGTTTAGACTTGTCCGACCAGGACACACACCTTCGCAGCCGTTCCACCGTCGGCGCAGCTAACCGCGCCGGCATAGTCTGCGAAGGATAAAGGCGGACAAGTTGAACGCTTTAAGAGATTTCGACGAAGACATAAGCGACGGGGTCCTGCGATTGGCTGAGGAGGCGAAAGCCCCGGCGCACCCCGATCCTTTCCTCTAAACGCCCCAGTTGTCGCTCGGCTGTTCGCCAATGCTCGCTTTCGCCGTGCCGCTGTGATAGGCCGCGCGCATAATGAGCGACATCTTTCAGGAAGTTGATGACGAAGTCCGACGCGACAAGGCGGCGGAATTCTGGAAGAAATACCAGAATCAGATCCTGGCCGCCGCCGCGCTGATCGTGCTCGCCTCGGCGGGCTTTCGCTATTGGCAATATGAGCGCGAAAGGGCCACGCAAGCGGCCGGCGATCAGTTCCAGCAGGCCCTGACGGCGCTTGAGGGCGGCAAGCTCGACGAGGCCAAGGCCGGTCTCGACAAGATCGCGGCCCAAGGGCCGAGCGGCTATCGGGCGCTCGCGCAAATGACCGTCGGCCGGCGCTGAGGCGGCCAAGGACCCGCAAGGCGCGATCGGCGCCTTCGACGCCATTGCCGGCGACGCCGCGATCGATCCGCTCTTGCGTGACACCGCCCGGTTGCGCGCTGCGCTCTTGAGAGTGGACATGTCCGGCGAGCAGCAGAAGGGCGAAGCAGCGCTGACCGCGCTTTCGGCCGCCGGCGGACCCTATCGGCGCCTTGCCGCGCTCGCGCTCGGCGCGTTGGCGCTCGAGCGCAAGGACTATGACGACGCCTCGAAGCAATTCGATCTCGTGTTGGGCGATCCCGAAGTCTCGGCCGAGGAGCGACAAGCGGCGAGCCGTTGGCTCGGCCTTATCGCTTCGAACCGGTCGGCCGCGGCGAAGTAACGGCGGCGCCTGCGGCGGCGGGCTGGAACGACATGAGCGCCAAGGTCGCGATCATCGGCCGCCCGAACGTCGGCAAGTCGACGCTGTTCAATCGGCTGGTCGGGCGGAGGCTTGCGCTGGTCGACGACGAGCCGGGCGTCACCCGCGATCGCCGCGAGGGCGAGGGCAGGATCGCGGACCTTTCCTTCACCATCGTCGACACAGCCGGTCTCGAAGAGGGCGATCCGGAAACGCTCGCGGGCCGTATGCGCGCGCAGACGGAAGCAGCCCTCATCGATTGCGATGCGATCCTGTTCGTGGTCGACGCGCGCGCCGGGCTCACCGCCACGGACCAGCATTTCGCACAAGCGGTGCGCCGCGCCGACAAGCCGATCATCCTCATCGCCAACAAGGCGGAAAGCACCGCAGGGAAGGCGGGCGTTTACGAGGTGTTCGCTCTCGGCCTCGGCGAGCCGATCGCGTTCTCCGCCGAGCACGGCGAGGGGCTTAGTGAACTCTACGACGCGCTGGTCGAAGTCCTGCCGGCCGCCTCGCGCCTCGACCCAGACGAGGAGAGTGAGGCCGAGCCGCTTGTCTTGGGGGAAGAGGAGGACGGCAGCGAGCTCGATCTCGCGAAGCCCTTGCGGATCGCCGTGCTGGGGCGCCCGAACGCGGGCAAATCGACGCTCATCAACCACATCCTTGGCCAGGATCGTCTGCTGATTGGCCCGGAGCCCGGCATCACGCGCGACTCGATCGGTCTCGACGCCGAGTGGAACGGGCGCAAGCTCAAGATTTTCGACACCGCCGGCCTGCGCCGGAAGTCACGGATCGTCGAGAAGGTGGAGAAGCTCGCCGTCGCCGATGCGTTGCGCGCGGTGCGCTTCGCCGAAGTCGTGGTGCTTTTGCTCGACGCCACGATCCCCTTCGAAAGGCAGGACCTGACGCTGGCCGATCTTGTCGAGCAGGAGGGCAGGGCGCTGGTCATCGGCCTCAACAAATGGGATCTCGTCGACAACAAGAGCGACAAGGCGCGGGAACTGCGCGAGGAAGCGGACCGGCTTCTGCCGCAGCTGCGCGGAACGCGCGTGATCCCCCTTTCCGGCTTGACGGGCGCGCATGTCGACCGACTGATGGAAGCGATCATCGCCACCGACGCGATCTGGAACATCCGCATTTCGACCGGCCGGCTCAATCGCTGGCTCGGGCCTGTCGTCGACGGCACGCCGCCGCCCGCCGTCTCCGGGCGCCGCGTCAAGATCCGCTACATGACCCAGCCCAAAGCGCGCCCGCCGTTCTTCGTGCTGTTCGGCAATTCGGTCGAGAAAATTCCCGAGAGCTACAAACGCTACCTCGTCAACGGCCTGCGCGAAACCTTCGGCCTCATCGGCGTGCCGATCCGGCTCTCGATGCGCTCGGGGAGGGAGAATCCCTACGCGCCCAAGAAACGGCGGGGGTGAGGAAGTTCATGAGCAAAGGGAAGCTTTACTTCAGCCGCAACTTGAATCCGCGCCTCGCAGTCGCCGCTGCGCGTTATTTGAAGTCGCCAGTCGAATTTGAATTTGCTTCGCCGTTCTCGCCTGAGCAGAGAGAAAAGTTTCTCAAGCTCAATCCCAACCAGAGCGTTCCCATACTGGTTGAGGAGGACAGGACGCTCTGGGAGGCGGACGCGATCGCATGCCGGCTTTCGCAACTGGCCAAATCCGACTTTTGGCCGATGGGCGATTCCCTGCCCGACGTCGTCCGCTGGATAAGCTGGGGCTATTGGAATTTCGTCAGGGCCTGCGACCGGGTCCATTTCGAGCGCGTGACCAAGCAGCGCTATGGCATCGGCCCGGTGAGCCAGGATGCGGTGGAATTGGGACTGGAAGAGTTTGCGTCCTCGGCCGCCATTCTGGAACAGCATCTTGGCGCGGCGGACTGGCTTGTTGGCGATCACGCAACTTACGCCGATTTCCGTGTCGCCTGCGTCCTGCCGTTCGCGGACCTCGCCGGCCTGCCGCTTAAGGATTTTCCGCGTGTCGAAGCCTGGCATGCGCGGCTGATGGACATCCCCGCCTGGCGCGATCCGTTCGCGGGGCTGAACGCGCCCGAACTGCCGCCGATCCGGACGGCGGGCCGGGTGAGGGGCTCCATGACCCAGCCCAAGGCGCGCCCGCCGATTCGGCAATGCGGTCGACGTTAATTCCCGAGAGCGACGCTTCGACGAGCTGGACAAGGTTGTCGTGGACCTGAAACGGAAGGAGAAGATCGATGGACGCAAAAAGAAGCGTGAGCCGGCCCCTACGAAGAACCGCACGATTGTGGAACGGAAGTCCGAGCGTGAGCTCGTCATTACGCGAACCTTCAACGGCCCGGCGCGCATCGTGTTCGAGGCGTGGACCAAGCCCGAGCTCATCAAGCTTTGGTGGGCGCCGAAGTCGACAGGCATGTCCCTGCTTTCCTGCGAGGCGGATGTTCGTGTCGGGGGCAGATTACCGTCTCGAGTTCGGCCGCGCAGGCTCAAAGCCAATGGCGTTCTTCGGTCGCTACATCGAGGTCGCGCCGCACTCGCGCCTCGTCTGGACGAATGAGGAAAGCGACGCCGGCGCCGTCACCACGGTGACCTTCGAGGAAAAAGGCGGCAAGACGCTATTGGTCATGCACGAACTCTATCCCTCGAAGGAAGCTCTCGACCGCTCCATCGCCGGCATGGAGGGCGGGATGCCCAAGTCGTTCGCGCAACTGGACGAGCTTCTCGTGACCTTAAGCGCGAGCGCAGGACGGGCATGAAGTCGCCGACGTGGCTCTGTGGCAATGCGCGCGAACGATAGCGCAAGAATTGGCTAAGACCGTAGATTTGTATTCGGGAAGAATGGTCTTCTAAGGCCAGATTCGTCAAAAACCTCGTACGCGAGGCGCCGCTCGAAGCCTGAGCGTCTATCAGTCGGCGGAGCCCACGACGACGAGCACCGGTGGAGGGCAGCCGCGTTCTCTTGGTCGCGGCTAGTGGATCGATGGGGCGCTTAAGTGAACCTGGGGCAGGGCGGAGTTGTCGGAGCCGGAAAGAAGTTTGTGCAAATGCTTTACGAAAAACCGAAGTCGTGCTATATCTTTCTCACTCGCGGAGTCTGACCTCCGCATTCTTGCGAAACGCCGCGCGGCAGAGGGAAAATGGGATCCCGAAGGCTTTGGCGCACAACCTTTGACGCGAGTTCAGAAGGAGGGGATTTTTTTTATTCCAAACGGCCGTAACCCGTTGAAAAGTCTCGATTCGAAAAAATAAACGCTAGTAAACGCTAGCATTTTTACTAGCGTTTACTAGCATTTACTGGCGTTTATTGACCTTTATTGAACCGCGAGTTCGCGCGCTGGTTGTGTAAACAGCCTTCGGCGAAGGCTCCGCATGCCTCGGCGCATTGTCCCCTCCGTCAAGCGGAGTCACAATGGCCTCATGCCTCTCGCCCCGTTCTCCTCAGCCCCGGCTGCTCCTGAGCCGCTGACCTTCCGCGAAGCGCGCGACCGCCTGCTCGAGCTTGAGCACGACTATCACGGCGCGCGTGCCGCCTTCTCCTGGCCCCGCCCGCATGAGTTCAACTGGGCGCTCGAATGGTTCGACGCCGAACTCGCGGCGGGAGAGCATGGGCGTAAAGTCGCGCTGAAAGTCATCGGCGAGCGCGTCGAGACGCGGACCTTCGCCGAGCTCGCCCGCGAATTGTCGCGGCTCGCCAACGGCCTGCGCTCGCTCGGCGCCAAGCGCGGCGATCGTCTGCTCATGATGCTGGGCGTCGTGCCCGAACTGTGGGCGACGATGCTGGCGTCGATGAAGCTCGGCCTTGTGCTGATCCCGGCGATGCCGACCCTTGGACAGGCCGATATCGCGGACCGGATCGAGCGCGGACAGGCCAAATATCTGGTCGCGCATGGCGCAGACGCGGAGAAATTCGATGGGCTAGTCGATGGCGTTGCGCGCGTTGCAGTCGGCGAGACGCCGACAGGCTGGCTCTCCTATAGCGCGCTTCTCGGTGGCAGCGAGGTCTTCACCCCCGATGCCCCGACCAAGGCCGACGACCCGATGCTCCTCTATTTCACTTCGGGCACGACGGCGCGCTCGAAGCTCGTGGTGCACACCCACGTGAGCTATCCGATCGGCCATCTCTCGACGATGTACGGGCTCGGTCTCAAGTCCGGCGATGCGCATCTCAACATTTCTTCGCCCGGCTGGGCGAAGCACGCCTGGTCGAGCTTTTTCGCGCCCTGGAACGCCGGCGCGACCATCGTCGCGCTCGCCTTGCGGTTCGAGCCGCGCGCGGCGCTCGACGCGCTGGTCGAGCATCAGGTCACCGTGTTCTGCGCGCCGCCGACCGTGTGGCGCATGCTGATCCAGCACGACCTCAGACAATGGAAGGTCGTTTTACGCGAGGTCAACGCCGCGGGCGAGCCGGTCAATCCGGAGATCATCGAGCAGGTGGGACGGGCATGGGGGCTGCCGTTGCGCGATTCCTACGGGCAGACCGAGACCACCATGATGATCGGCAATTCGCCCGGGCAGCGCGTCGTCCCCGGCTCGATGGGGCGGCCCTTGCCGGGCTACCGCGTCGTGCTGATCGACGCTGACGGGCTCGAGAGCGACAGCGGCGAGGTCGCGCTTCCTTTGCGCCCGCGCTCCGCGGGTCTCATGTCCGGCTATCAGAATGAGCATGGGCGGCTCATGCCGATCGAGGGCGAATATTACCGCACTGGCGACGTCGCCTCGCGCGACGCCGACGGGTACATCACGTTCATCGGCCGGGCCGACGACGTGTTCAAATCGAGCGACTATCGGTTAAGCCCGTTCGAGCTTGAAAGCGTGCTGATCGAACACGCCTCGGTCGCCGAAGCCGCCGTCGTGCCGGCGCCGGACCCGGTGCGCTACACGATTGCCAAAGGCTATGTCGCGCTCGCCCAAGGCTGCGCCCCCGACCGCGAGACGGCGGCGGCGATCTTCAAGCACATGCGCAGCCGCCTCTCGTCTTACAAGCTTGTGCGCCGGCTCGAGTTCTTCGAGTTGCCGAAGACCGTGTCGGGCAAGATCCGGCGGGTCGAACTTCGTCAGCGGGAAAGCGCGCTCGCCGAGCGCGGCCAACGCGCGGAGGCGGAGTTTCGGATCGAGGATTTTCCGGAGGGGTGATCGATTTCGAGAACGGCCCCGCCTGGAGGGAAGCGAGGCCGCAAATCCGAAACAAGAGGTCGTCCGAAAATCACATTGCGGTGAGCGACCCGTGGCCCTTCGGCGTCGTCATGCCTTCGCAGCTGCCCTTGGCGACATATTTCCAATGGCCCGGATCGTAGTCGACGGTCGACGTCCCGGCGCAGCTGGTGCCGGCGCCGGCGGCGCAGTCATTCTTGCCGGCCATGGCGACGCCATAGCACTTGTCTGCGCCCGGCTGGACCGGAGCGGGACCTGCTTTAGCGGCGGTGGCGAGCGCAGCGGCGAGCGAGCAGGCGAGGGTCGCGGCGGTGATGGCGGTTCTAACGTTCATCCGAAAATCTCCAGAGAAGCAGTGAGATAAGTGTCGGCCAAGCGGCGCGGCAGCCTGACCGTCGGAGCTTTGCCGGCTCCTGCAACCAGTACGTCCTCACGGAGCCGGGGTTACGATAGGCTGAGATCACGAATCCGTGATCATACGCGCGGGGAGTGGCCTCAGGCGACTTGAAACGGCGCTGATTGAGGCCAAATATTGGCGAGCACCGTCGAGAGGGCGCCCCCAATGACCGAATCCACTCACGTTGTCTGTCCTCATTGCTCGGCGGTTAACCGCATCCCCGCCGACCGACCCGCCTCGGAGGCCAAGTGCGGCGCCTGCAAGGCGATCCTTTTCACCGGCGAGCCGATCGTGCTCACTGCGAAGACCTTCGACAAGCACATCGAGCGCAACGACATGCCGCTGATTGTGGACTTCTGGGCGCCGTGGTGCGGACCGTGCCGCACGATGGCGCCGATCTTCGACCGCGCAGCCAAGGAGCTCGAACCGCGCGCCCGCTTCGCCAAGGTCAATGTCGACGAGGAGCCGGCGATTGCGGCGCGCTTCGGGATTCGCGGCATTCCGACTTTGATCGCGTTCGAAAAGGGCAAGGTCGCCAAGCAGCACGCGGGTCTCGTGGACATCAATTTCTTGCGCGGTCTTGCGAGCCGCTAAGCAGCGGTCAGCCCGAGCCGACCGCGATCTTGGTCAGGTCGATAAGGCTTATTGAGAGGATCGGCGCCAGCACTGCGATGAAGCTGCCGGTCGGGTCGGTGAAGGAGAGCTTAAGCCCATGCTTTTCCTTCCAGTCCTGCACGGTCTTCCACCCGGCGACGACGATGCGGTCGGGGTCGTCGGGCGGCGTTGACTCTGAAGTGATCACCCCTTCGATCCTGGCGCGCTCGCTTGGAAATTCGCTAAGCGTGAGGCTTAGGCTTTGGAGCGGGTCCCCGCTGGATCGCATGTCGCAAAAGGCATGGCATTTACCGGCCAACTCAATGTCGGCCGTGACCCCGTAAAGCGCGGGCACGAAGAGCACGATCAATACCAACGAGCCCAGGATGCCGGCGAAAGTGGAGATCGAAGACGTGAGCAATCTGACCGACGCGAACGCCGCGGCTCGGACGTTCGCCTCCGGATCGGCCGGCGTTTTGGCTTCTACCGGCGCTGTGGCGTCAGGCTTCTGGCTCGCAAGAGTGTTTGCGGCCGTCGCCGATGGCTGGCGCCGCGTGGGTCGCGGCGAAGTGGACCGTTGCGGCGAAGATGGCGTTGAGCAGCGGTCCATGCGCCTCATTAGAATGGCAGAAGGCGCTGATCGGCAATTGCAGCGCCTCCCAATTGTCTTTGAGTCCGGCCGGCTGGCTGCCGTCGGCTAGGAGCCCGGCGAGGAACACGACCGTGCCGCCAAAAACGCCGCGCGGCCCCACACCGGAGATCGCGGAGAAGGCAGCGGGACAGGCTTTGGCGCGCGTCTCGGTATAAAAGGTCACGACGTCTGTGGTCGGCCGGGCCGTTCCAGGCTTTTCGGCCGGGTCCACGCCGACATAGGCGCGGTATTGTTGTGCCTGTGGACCGAAACTGAGGAACATGGCGCTCCAACCCCCCTTCGGCGACTTCCGAAACTCAGCTTGTCAACCGGTCTCATAGCGGTCAATAGGAGCGCCCTGTGCCCGCTCAGGTTCGAATCGCGTTGGAACCCGCATGCGTCTTTCCCGCTATTTTCTGCCCATTCTGAAGGAGACGCCGAAAGAGGCGGAGATCGTCTCGCATCGGCTGATGCTGCGCGCCGGCATGATCCGGCAGGAAGCGGCGGGCAGCTACGCGTGGTTGCCGCTCGGCGTCAGAGTCCTGCACAAGATTTGCACCATTATCCGCGACGAGCAGAACCGCGCCGGCGCGATCGAGGTCCTGATGCCGACCATCCAGTCGGCCGATTTGTGGCGCGAATCCGGACGCTACGACGACTACGGCAAGGAGATGTTGCGCATCCGCGACCGGCATGATCGCGACATGTTGTACGGGCCGACCAACGAGGAGATGATCACCGAAATCTTCCGCGCCTCCGTGCGCTCCTACAAGGATCTGCCGCTCAACCTTTATCACATTCAGTGGAAGTTCCGCGACGAGGTGAGGCCGCGCTTCGGCGTCATGCGCTCGCGTGAATTCCTGATGAAAGACGCCTACACCTTCGACCTTGATCAGGCGGGCGCGCGCCATTCCTACAACAAGGAATTCACCGCTTACTTGCGCACGTTCGCGCGGCTGGGCCTCACGGCCATCCCGATGCGGGCGGAATCCGGTCCAATCGGCGGCGACCTCAGCCACGAGTTCGTCATTCTGGCGTCGACCGGCGAGAGCGAAGTCTTTTGCCACCGCGACTATCTTTCGTTCAAAACGCCGCCCGAGGACATCGACTTCGATAGCGCCGAGACTATGCAGGGTGTCGTCGACAAGTGGACCTCGCTCTACGCCGCCACGTCCGACAAACACGATGCGGCGGCATTCGAGCGACTCGATCCGAAGGACCAGATTTCCGCGCGCGGAATTGAGGTTGGCCATATTTTCTACTTCGGAACCAAGTACTCGGCTCCCATGAAGGCGGTGGTCAATGGACCGGACGGCAAGGAGCATGCCGTGCATATGGGCTCGTATGGCATCGGGCCGACCAGGCTCGCCGCTGCGCTGATCGAAGCCAACCACGACGACAACGGCCCGATCTGGCCGGACGTGGTCGCGCCGTTCCGGGTCGGGCTCATCAATCTGAAAGTCGGCGACGCCGCTTGCGACGGGGCTTGCGAGCGCATCTATGCATCGCTCGCCAAAGCTGGCGTCGACGTGCTCTATGACGACCGCGACGACCGGCCCGGCGCGAAGTTCGCGACCATGGATCTGGTCGGCGCGCCGCACCAGGCGATCATCGGTCCCAAGAGCATCGCCGAGGGCAAAGTCGAGCTCAAGACCCGCCGCGGCGGCGAACGCGAGCTGATCAGCGTCGATGCGGCGATCGCTCGGCTCGGCGGGCAGGGCGCGCCGTGACTGCCCTCGCGCTCGACGCGCCCGCTCCCGAGACGGCGCCGGCGACCAGGGCGTTCTCCGCTTTTGAGTGGATGGTCGCCTTTCGCTATCTGCGCGCGCGCAATGCCCAGCGCTCTATCTCGGTCATCGCCGGCTTTTCGTTTCTCGGTATCGTGCTGGGCGTCGCGGCGCTGATTGTCGTCATGTCGGTGATGAACGGCTTTCGCTACGATCTCATGGACAAGATGATCGGCCTCAACGGCCACATGTTCCTGCAAGGGGTCGAGACGCCGCTCACCGATTACGACGCGGTGACGGCGAGGGTGAGCAAGGTTCCCGGCGTTACCTTGGCGCTGCCGCTGGTTGAGGGCCAGGCGTTCGCAAGCTCCCCCTATGGTTCGTCCGGCGCGCTGGTGCGCGGCATTCGCGGCAGCGATCTGGCGCGGCTGCCCGGAGTCGACGGGCATATCATCCAGGGTTCGCTCAACGGCTTTGACACCGGCCAGGGCGTGGCGGTCGGCTCCAAGCTCGCCGAACATTTGAGCCTCAGGACCGGCGACAAGATCACCATCATCGCGCCCCATGGCGCGGAGACGCCGTTTGGCGTCACGCCGCGCATGAAGAGCTATACGGTCGCGGCTATTTTCCAGATCGGCATGACGACCTTCGACAACACCTTCATCTTCATGCCGCTTCCCGAGGCTCAGACCTTCTTCAATCAGGACGGCCAGGCGAATGTGATCGAGGTCTACGTCTCCGATCCCGACAATATGGACGCGATGCGGGCAAAAATTGAGCCGGCGCAGGGGCGGCCCATGATCGACACCGACTGGCGCCAGCTCAATCGCAGTTTTTTTGACGTGCTCGCGGTCGAGAGCAACGTGATGTTCGCCATCCTGACGTTGATCATGCTGGTGGCCGCGCTCAACATCATCTCTGGCCTCATCATGCTTGTGCAGGACAAAGCGCGCGCCATCGCCGTCCTGCGCACGATGGGCGCGACGCGCGGCGC
Source organism: uncultured Alphaproteobacteria bacterium (assembly GCA_963775405.1). Classification (GTDB taxonomy): domain Bacteria; phylum Pseudomonadota; class Alphaproteobacteria; order Rhizobiales; family Beijerinckiaceae; genus Roseiarcus. The sequence continues at coordinate 32,242 of CAVZJI010000014.1, read as the reverse complement.
CGTCATGCGCATTTTTCTCATCACGGGCGCGACCATCGGATTCGTCGGCACCGCAGTTGGCCTCGCACTCGGGCTCCTTGTCGCCTACAACGTCGAACCAATTCGCAAGGGTTTGAGCTGGCTTACTGGCGCCAACCTCTTTCCTTCTGAGTTCTATTTCCTGTCGCAACTGCCCTCGCGGGTCGAGGCGCACGACGTGCTTGCAGTGGTGGGGCTTGCGCTGATCCTGTCGCTCGCGGCGACGATCTATCCGTCCTGGCGCGCAGCCAAGCTCGATCCGGTCGAGGCGCTGCGATATGAATGATCAGCCACGCGTCGCCGCGCTGGCGCTCGACGCGGTGGAGCGTCGATACGGCCGTGGCGATACGACGGTCGAGGTCTTGAACGGAGCGTCGCTCGAACTCCTGTCCAGCCAATCGGTGGCGCTCATCGCGCCGTCCGGCGCCGGAAAGTCGACGCTTCTACATCTGGCGGGCTTATTGGAGCGGCCCGACGCCGGCGAGGTAAGGATCGGCGGCGCCTCGACCTCGACCATGAGCGACGACAAGCGGACGGCGCTGAGGCGCACGGAAATTGGCTTCGTCTACCAGTTCCATCATTTGCTGCCGGAGTTCTCGGCGCTCGAGAACCTCGTCCTGCCGCAGATGATTGCGGGGCTTCCCCGCGCTCAGGCCGCCGCCCGCGCGCGGGAGTTGCTCTCTTATCTCGGCCTCGCTGAGCGCGAGAGCCATCGCCCGGCCGAATTGTCCGGCGGCGAACAGCAGCGCGTCGCCATTGCCCGAGCGGTCGCCAACGGCCCGCGAGTGCTATTGGCCGACGAGCCGACCGGCAACCTCGACCCGAAGACCGCCGACCACGTGTTCGGCACGCTTGCCGCGTTGGTCAAGGCGAGCGGCCTCGCGGCCCTCGTCGCCACCCACAACATGGACCTCGCCGCCCGCATGGACCGCCGCGTCACCATCCGCGACGGCAGGGTGAGCGAGATGGGCTAAAGTCGCCGCTCAGGATAGCCGCGCGCCAAAGGAGGCGTGCTCTCGGCCGCTAGAGCCGGGTGAATTTTCCAGTGCGCGCCGCCGCCGCCCTTTGCCGGAGCGCGCGCTCATGCCACACTTGGCCAACGATCATTGCGCGGCCCAGGCGGCGGGAGCGAGGCGATGGCGGTCCAGCTGTTCCTGTCCTGCGTATCCGACGAGTTCGGCGCCTATCGCGACACATTGCGCGGAGCGCTGACGCGGCCGAACGTCGAGGTGAAAATCCAAGAGGATTTCAAGGCGCTCGGCGGCGACACGCTGATGAAGCTCGAAGCCTACATCAAGCGCTGCGAAGCGGTCGTCCACATCGTCGGCGACATGACAGGCTCGCCGCCGAAGGATTTCGGCCTGCAGGCCTTCCTCTCGCGTCATCCCGACATCAAGACCAAGCTGCCGCCGCTCGGCGCGGCGATCGATGGGGGCGCCGCGGTCTCATACACCCAATGGGAGGCTTGGCTCGCGCTCTACTACGGCAAGAATTTGATCATCGCCGCGCCCGGGTCCAACTACGCGCGAGACCTAAGCCTTACGCCGAACTTCGCGCCGACCGAGCAATGCAGGGCTGCACAGGCGGCGCATCTGGAGAGACTGAGGGCGCTCGGCCGCTACCCGGAGGTCAAGTTCGCCAACGCCGACAATCTTGTCGCGCAAATTTTTGGCTCCGCAGTGATCGACGCGCTGGTCAAGGCCGCGGCGATGCTCACCCATCAGCCGCGAAACCTGCCCTTCGCCTCGCTCGGGTCCCTGTTTATGGGCCGCGACACGGCGCTCGATGACCTGCGCGCCGCGCTCACGAGCGGGAAGGGCGCAGCGGTGACGGGACGGGCGCTGCATGGGCTCGGCGGGATCGGCAAGACGCGCCTGGCGATCGAATATGCGCATTGGCGCGAGACCGACTATTCGATGCTGCTGTTCGTGCGCGCGAAGGATCGAGCGACGCTTCAAGCGAGCCTCGCCGCTCTCGCCGGACCCCGAGGTGCTGAATTTGCCGGAGAAAGAAGCGCCGCAGGACGCGGTCAAGATTGAAGCCGTGCTGAAGCAGCTTGACGACAATCCAACTTGGCTCATGATCCTCGACAACGCCGACGACGATGAGGCGGTCGAGGCCGTCTCCGAGCTCATGGCGCGGCTCAAGGGCGGGCATGTGATCGTCACCGCCCGCGTCTCGAATTTTCAAGCGTCGATACCGAAGCTCGTCACTTGACGTGCTTGACGACGGACGCGGCCGTCCGAGTTCCTTTTGCAGCGCACGCGCGGCAAACGCGCGGCCGGCGGCCGACGACGAGGCGCAAGCGCGGGAACTCGCGCACGAGCTCGGTGGCCTTGCGCTCGGGCTTGAACAGGCCGGCGCCTATATCGCCCGCCAGCGCATCGGCTTCGCTCGCTATCTCATGCTGTGGCGCGAGAAGCGCGAAAGCGTCTTGAACTGGTTCAACAAGACAACGATGAGCTATGACCACGACGTCGGTCTCGCAGCGACCTGGGCGGCTTCGGTCGAAAAGCTAACTCCCGATAGCCGCCGGCTGCTCGACCGCCTCGCGTTTCTGGCGCCGGACCCGATCCCCAATTCTCTGCTGGATGTGGCGGTTCCCGGCGAGGCCGCGGACTACGACCCCTACGAGGCGCGGGCGGGCCTTTACGCCTATTCGCTCGCCACGCAGGCGAAGGGCGAGGACGGTGCGGCGAAGGGCTTTATCGTGCATCGTCTGGTGCAGGATTTCGCCCGCCGCGCGATGACGGACGAGCGCCGCGACGCAAGCGCTGCGAGAGGCGCTCGAATGGGTCAACGCGGCGTTTGTCGGCGAGCCCTGGGATGTTCGGACGTGGCCACTTCTGGATCCACTCGCGCCGCATGCGCTCGCGGTAGCGCGTAGCGCAGACGAGGCGGAGATCGAGGACCCGACTGCGCGGCTGTTCAATCAGCTCGGACTTTTGTTCAAGGCGAAGGCGCGCTACAGTAGAGGCCGAGCCGCTCTTTCGCCGCGCGCTGGCATATCTGCGAGGCGAGTTTGGAGCCGGACGATCCCGAAGTAGCGACCCGCCTCAACAATCTCGCGGACTTGCTCCGAGAGACGAATCCGCCTGGCGAAGCCGAGCCGCTCATTCGTCGCGCGCTGAGGATCGACGAGGCGCGCTATGGGCCTGATCATCCTGAGGTTGCGACTGACCTCAACAATCTCGCGGCCCTACTCCAAGGCACGAACCGGCTTGCCGAGGCCGAGCCGCTCTATCGTCGCGCGCTGCGGATCGACGAGGCGAGCTATGGGCTCGGACCATCCTGAGGTGGCGACCGCCTCAACAATCTCGCGGCTTTGCTCCAACAGACGAACCGGCCCGCCGAAGCCGAGCCGCTCATTCGGCGCGCGCTCCAGATCGACGAGGCGAGTTTCGGGCAAGATCATCCCAATGTGGCGATAAGCCTGAATAATCTCGCGGCGTTGCTCCAAGCCACAAACCGTCCCGCCGAGGCCGAGCCGCTGATGCGTCGGGCACTTGCGATCGACGAGGCGAGCCGCGGGCCGGACCATCCGCAGTGGCGATCCGCCTCAACAATCTCGCGGACTTGCTCCAAACAACGAACCGCGTCGCCGAGGCCGAGCCGCTCTATCGGCGCGCGCTCAAGATCGACGAGGCGAGCTACGGGCCCGATCATCCCAATGTGGCGACAGACCTCAACAATCTCGCGCTCCTGCTCCGAGCGCACGAACCGGCCCGCCGAGGCCGAGCCGCTCTGTTCGCCGAGCGCTGGCGATCTTCGAGACAAGTCTCGGGCCGGACCATCCGAACACCGTGACTGTGCGCAAGAACCTCGTCGCGCCTTCTGGCCGCCCTCGGCAAGGGGGCCTAGGCCGCGTCTTTCCGCAAAGCTGGGATAGGGGAACGGACGTCGTCCGTTTTGTTGGACCGACGATAATTTTCCACGTGCAAATGCTTTTCAAAATCCAGAATATGTGCTATATCTGTTTCTGTCGGCCTGATCGAACTCGGGCGCGCTGTGAGAGTGGCAAAGGAGAAGGGTGCGTGTGGCATTGCGGACACAGTGTGACACGGGGAAAGAGATTCTTATTTGGATTCGCCGTAACCCATTGAAAAGTCCCGATTCGGACGAATAAAACCAAATAAAACCAAGCAATTTTGCTTGGTTTAATTTGGTCTGACTTGGATTTATTTGGATTTGCTTGGCCGCTTTGGCGAGCGCGGAGTCGCTCGCCTCGTGCGCCGACTTGCCGCTCCGCCGAGCGGACGCGCCGTGGCGCCCGCGTCGGCGAGGGCATAGACGAAGAGCGTCGGTCTCAAGCCGCGGGATGCGGCGCCTCGGCGTCCTTCCATTCGAGGGTGACGACCTTGCCGTTCTCGACCGTCAGCGCCAGGCGCCCGTGCTTGAGTTCGAGCGCCCTTTCGCCGAACAATTTCCGCCGCCAGCCGCTGAGCGCAGGCGCGTCGGCCTTGTCATTGTGGGCGATCGCCTCGAGATCGTCGACGGTGGCGATCAGCTTGCCCGCGACGCCGCTGTCCTCGCTCACCTGCCGCAGCAGCACTTTGAGCAATTCGACCGTCGCGCCGACATTGGCGCCGTTGCGCCGCTCGCGCTCGATCTTCGGCAGTGTCTTGGGGTCGCGCTCGAACCCGCGTTCGATCGCCGCTAAAATCTCAGCGCCAGCGCGCGAGCGCTCCATGCCGCGCGGGAAGGCGCGCAGGTTGGCGAGCGCTTCCGCGCTGCGTGGGGCGGCGAGCGCAAGCTCGATCAGCACTTCATCCTTCAGGACGCGCGACCGGGGAACGTCGCGCGCCTGCGCCTCGCTCTCGCGCCAGGCGGCGAGCTCCATCAGCATCGCGAGATCGCGGGGCTTGCGCGCCTTGCTCCTATAGCGCTCCCAGGCGCGCTCGGGATGCTGCTCGTAAGTCGAAGGTGAGATCAGCGTCTTCATCTCGTCGTCGAGCCAAGATTGACGCCCCGCAGCCGCCACCCGCTTCGATAGGGCTTTATAGATGTCACGCAGATGGGTAACGTCGCCGATCGCATAGGCGATCTGCGCCGCGGCCAGCGGGCGGCGCGCCCAATCGGTGAACCGTGACGACTTGTCGATTGTGACATGGCAGATCGAATTTGCCAGCTCACTATAGGAAACCTGCTCGCCGTAGCCGCAAACCATCGCCGCGACCTGGGTGTCGAACAGGGGCGTGGGCAGGACTCCGGAGAGCTTCCAGAAAATCTCGAGGTCTTGCCGAGCGGCATGGAACACCTTGACCACGTCGTCGTCGGCCATCAGCTGCAACAGCGGTTCGAGGTCCAGCCCTGAGGCCATGGCGTCGATCGCCAGCGCCTCGTCGTCCGAAGCGAGCTGGACGACACAGAGGATTGGCCAGAACGTCGTCTCGCGCAGGAATTCCGTGTCCACGGTTACGAATGGCGAACGCGCAAGGCGCTGACAGGCATGAGCAAGGTCGTCCGTCGTCGTGATCAGGGACACTGGATTCGTGGCTCTATTGGGCGTCGCGGGACGGGGCGACTGGCTTTGGCCGATCCTTGCGCACGGGCGGGGGGGCATGACGGGGCATGCCGAGACGCTTGTCGAGATAGGCGCCCACGACGGTTTGCAGTTCGTCCATACAATCCTCGAAGAAGTGGTTCGCTTCAGGGATGATTGCGTGCTCGATGGCGATGCCCTTCTGGGTCTTCAGTTTCTCGATCAGCGCCATAACCTCTTTCAGCGGCGCGACGCGGTCCTTGTCGCCGTGCACGAACAGGCCGGACGAGGGGCAGGGCGCAAGAAAGCTGTAATCAAAACGGTTGGCAGGGGGCGCGATCGAGATGAACCCCTCAATCTCTGGCCTGCGCATCAGGAGCTGCATGCCGATCCAAGAGCCAAATGAGACGCCGGCGATCCAGCAGGCGCGCGCCTCCGGGCTGATTGTCTGCGCCCAGTCGAGGGCGGAGGCGGCGTCCGACAATTCGCCCTGACCGTGATCGAAAGCGCCTTGCGACCGTCCCACGCCTCTGAAGTTGAAACGCAGCACGGAAAATCCGCGTTCGGCGAAACTATAATAAGTGTTGTAGACAATCTGATTGTTCATCGTCCCGCCAAATTGCGGGTGAGAATGAAGCACCACCGCGATCGGCGCTCCGCGCTGCTTGGCGGGATGAAAGCGACCCTCCAGCCGACCGGCGGGACCGGTAAAGAAAACCTCGGGCATGAATACTCCACAACGCCTTGAAGCATCCCCGGTCGGGCGTCGACTGCGCTCGTCGGCGCCTCGCGGCGCGAAATTGAGCGCGAATCTGTCTCGGTCGGTCGACGGGGGCTCGCCTCGGAGGCCGCCTCATAGCACGCACGCCGCCGGCAATTGCAAGGAAAAACCGCAAGTCTCGCCGCGGTTTACGCCGCTAACGCGAGAATTGGAGCCGTGATCGCCGCCGCGACGACCCCCGCGACCCGGGTGTATCTCGACTTTAACGCGACCGCGCCGTTGCGCGCGGAGGCGAGGGAGGCCGCGATCACCGCGATGGAAACGATTGGCAATCCTTCGTCAGTCCACGCCGAGGGCCGGGCCGCGCGGCGTATAGTCGAGGATGCAAGGAGCGAGGTTGCGCGCCTGGCGGGAGTGAGCTCCCGTTGCGTCACATTCGTGTCCGGTGGCACCGAGGCGGCGAACGCCGCGCTCAATCCCCTGTTTGGCGGCGGCCAAAACGCAGCGCCGCTCGAACGGCTTATCGTCTCCGCCGGCGAGCACACCTGCGTCTTGTCGGGGCATCGGTTTCCGATCGCGGAAGTAGCGCCGTTGCGGTCGGACGGACGCGTCGATGTCGACTGGCTCGAGGCCGCCTGCCGCCGTCCCGGACGCGCGCTTGTGGTCCTGCAGGGCGCCAACAACGAGACCGGCGTGGTCCAGCCGGTCGCCGAGGCGGCGGCGCTGATCCACGCTGCGGGCGGCCTCCTGTTCTGCGATGCGGTGCAGCTGCCTGGGCGGATGGCTTGCGATACTGCCGCGCTCAGCGCCGACGCGCTCATGTTGTCGGCCCATAAGATGGGTGGTCTCAAGGGCGGGGGCGCGTTGGTCGCGGCGCGCGCTGGGGTCAGTCTGGGCGCGCCGCTCATGCGGGGCGGCGGTCAGGAGCGCGGCGCGCGCGCGGGCACCGAATCCGTCGCCGTGATCGCGGCTTTTGGCGCTGCCGCGCGTGCCTGCCTTGCCGAGGCGGCGACGGAGCCGGCGCGGCTGCTCGGGCTGCGCGATCGCCTGACAATCGCCGTCCGTTCGGTGGCCGCCGATGCGGTGGTCTTTGGCGAGACGGCCCCTAGGCTGCCCAACACTGTCTGCTTCGGCGTGCCAGGCATCGAGGCCGCGACGCTGATGATCGCGTTTGATCTCGCAGGAATTGCGGTGAGTTCAGGCTCGGCCTGCTCGTCCGGCAAGGTAGGGGCGTCGCATGTGCTGGCGGCGATGGGCGCGCCCCCCGAGCTGGCCCGCGGCGCCATCCGCCTGAGCCTCGGCTGGGCGTCGGGGGACGCGGATGTCGAGCGATTCACGATCGCGTTCGCAAGCGTCATGGCTCGGATGCGAGTGGCGCGCCGAGGCGCCCCGGCGCTCATCGTCGAAGCGGCCCGCGCACGGCAATGACTTGCATCTGTTCGGCGCGCGGTGTAGGAGGCGCGCTTCCATTTTGCTACTCGTTTCAACAGCCGAGGAGTCTCCATGGCTCGCGTCACCGTCGAGGATTGCATCGACAAGGTCGACAACCGATTTGATTTGGTCCTGATGGCCAGCCACCGCGCGCGAGCGATCTCGTCCGGCGCGCAGATTTCCGTCCAGCGGGACAATGACAAGAATCCGGTCGTCGCACTGCGCGAGATTGGGGATGGCAAGCTCGCGCCCGGCGACCTGCGTGAGGATGTGATCCATGCGTTGCAGAAGCACGTCGAGATTGACGAGCCGGAGGCGGAGGCCGCGCCGCCTATGGTCAATCCGGATGTACAGACTCAAATCGAAGCCGGTGTTGACGTTCAGTTCGATCGCATGACCGAAGAGGATTTGCTGCGCGGGCTTGAGGGCCTGACGCCGCCACCGGAGCCGGAGGATGATGGCGAATAGCGCAACCACGCAGTCGCCATTACGCAGCGGCGCCGCCGCGTCCAGTTGTATGATCCCGTCGGCCATCGCGGCGCGGCGGGTTTTTTTCGCTCCCTATCCACAGCCACGCTCAAGTTTCGCGTGTTTCCTATGTTCAGCGCCGAGCGATTTGCTATCTTAGGGACAGAATCACTTGCGTTGCGGATCTCCGCCATTTTGGCGGGGCCGAGCGGATGGTCCCAATCGCGACGCGCAAGAGGTTCATGGGCGGCGAAAATGTGCAGCCGACGCGTTGAGTGGGGGCCGAATTGAGCGATGAATTCGTAAAGCCGTCGGAAGCGACGGCGCGTGTAGCGGAAAGCGACGAGCGCCCGGTCGGGCTGGTCGAGATTGCTGGGCGGGTCAAATGGTTCGACGCCGCTAAGGGATACGGCTTCATTGTGCCGGATAGCGGCGAGGCTGACGTCCTCATCCATGTGACGGTCCTCAGGCGCGACGGATTCACGATGCTTCGCGAAAACGCGCGTGTCGTCGCCGAGGCTCAGCGGCGCGAACGCGGCTTGCAGGTGTTCAGAGTGCTTGCGATCACCGAGCCCGACCCAGCCTCGGTTCCGGAGCTTCCACTCGCACGTACCCGCGCGCAGGCAAGCTCGGTCGGCGCATTCGAGATCGTCATCGTCAAATGGTTCAATCGGGCCAGGGGCTTCGGCTTCCTGACGCGCGGCGACGGCACCGAGGACATTTTCGTTCATATGGAGACGCTACGCCGCTATGGCTTCGTGGACCCGAAGCCGGGCGACAGCATGCTGGCGCGGTTCGGTCCGGGGCCGAAAGGCTTGATGGCGGCTGAGGTGAGGCCGTTGGACGGTTCGAAGGCCTTTGCACCGCACTGAACACCGCTTCGCTACGACACTTTTGAAGTTCGACTCCTCTCGCTTCACTGCTTGGGCGCTTGACGCGCTCTTCTGCTTGCTCTTGAACCCGCCTAAGCGCCTCGCGCGATGACCACGAGAGGACCGGGGAGCAGCGATGAGAGCGATCGGAGTTCGGCTATGGGCGGCGCTAGCCTTCGTCGTCTTCCTCGCCGCTTCCGGTGGCGTTTCGGCCACGGGTGGAGAGCTTGATTCGCTTGAGATCGTCACCTCCACGGGACGGCATGCGTTTCAGGTCGAGATCGCGGATAACGACGCAACCCGCGAACATGGACTCATGGACCGGCGCTATATGGCGGCCGACCACGGCATGCTGTTTGAGTTCGACCGCGACGAGCCGGTGGCGTTCTGGATGAAGGACACTTACATTCCGCTCGACATGATCTTCATTGCGCCTTCAGGCGTCGTGACGCATATCGCCGCCAACGTCGAGCCGCTGTCCGAGCGTGTCATTCCTTCCGGCGGACCAAGCGTCGCGGTGCTCGAATTGGACGGCGGGACAGCGGCTTCGATTGGGCTCAAGGTGGGTGACAAGGTTCGTCATCCGTTCTTCAAGCCGTGACCTGCGCCCAGGCGCGTTGCATCCGTCTACAGGATTGCTACACTCGTTTGGCAAAGCGCGCGGCCACCTAAGGCGGCGCGAGGCGGGGCAGGAGTGGTTTGAAGTCAAGTCTCGACGTGGAGTCCAGATCCTGGGTTTCACACGCCGTTTTCAACTGAAAGCCCGGCTGGCGCGCGCAATGGCTGGGGCGGGACTTATGCGGCGCTGGATCTGGGGACCAACAACTGTCGGCTGCTGGTCGCGCGGCCGACCGCCCAGGGATTCCGTGTCATCGACGCGTTCTCCCGCATCGTTCGCCTAGGCGAGGGGCTGTCGTTGAGCGGGCGCTTGAGCGAGGCGGCGATCGCGCGCACGCTTGAGGCCCTCAAGATATGTCGCGATAAGATGGCGGCCCGTGGGGTCACCCGCGCCCGCACCATCGCCACCGAAGCCTGCCGCTCGGCCGCCAATGGGGCTGACTTCGTCGCCGCGGTTCGCGAACGGCTTGGCATCGAGCTCGAGATTGTCGACCGCGAGACCGAGGCGCATCTCGCTGCCGCGGGTGTTGGCGATCTCGCCGACAAGGACGCCCGGTCGGCAGTGATGTTCGATATCGGCGGCGGGTCCTCGGAGATCATATGGCTCGGGTTCGATCCTCGCGCGCCGCACGCGGCGAACCGGGTAAAGGCCTGGGAGTCGATGAGGCTCGGCGTGGTGTCGCTGGCCGAGACGTTCGGCGGCGTGGATGTGAGCGACGAAGCTTTCGCCGCCATGACCGACCATGTGACGGACGCGCTTGCTCCATTCGTCGCCAAGGTGGCGGACGAGGCGCGTTGCGACCAATTCCATTTGCTCGGCACCTCCGGCACCGTCACGACCATCGCGGGCGTACATCTCAATTTGCCGCGCTACGACCGGCGCGCGGTGGACGGACTATGGCTCGGCAGGGCTGAGGTCGACGCGGCGATCGCACGCCTGCGGGCCATGAGCTATGCCGAGCGCGCCGCCAACGCCTGCATTGGTCACGAGCGCGCCGATCTGGTGCTTGCCGGCTGCGCCATCCTGGAAGCGATCCGAGAGCATTTCCCCGCCGAGCGGCTGCGCATCGCGGACCGGGGCCTGCGCGAGGGAATACTCAATCACATGATGCGCGCAGACGGGGTCGGTCCGCACCGCCGCCCGCGCGAGCGCTGGTGACGACGGCCGGCTCGGGCCGCGAGGGCGGCCGGGCGCTAAAAACCCGGGTCAAGATGACCCGCAAGCGGACGCCCGCCTCGGCCCGCTGGCTTCAGCGCCAGCTCAACGACCCTTATGTCGCCCAGGCGCGCCGCGAAGGATACCGGTCGCGTGCGGCTTACAAGCTCATCGAGATCGACGACAAGCACAAGCTCCTTAAACTTGGCCAACGTATCATCGATCTCGGCGCCGCGCCCGGCGGGTGGAGCCAGGTTGCCGCTGCGCGCACGGGAGCGAGCCAGGGCAGGGGCCGGGTGATCGCCATCGATCTCTTGGCGATGGACACCGTCGAAGGTGTGGAATTCAGGCAAAAGGATTTCCACGACCCCGAGGCGCCTCGTCTGCTTCGCGAATGGCTGGGCGGCCTTGCGGATGGCGTGCTTTCCGACATGGCGGCCAACGCCACCGGCCATCGCAAGACCGACCAGTTGCGCATCGTCGGCCTGGTCGAGCTCGCAGTCGATTTCGCGAGCGAAGTCCTGGCGCCAGGCGGATTCTTTCTGGCCAAGGTGCTGCAGGGCGGCGCCGAAGGCGAGCTGCTCGCCCGCCTCAAGCGTGAGTTCGCTAGCGTGCGCCATGTGAAGCCCAAGGCTAGCCGCGCCGACAGCGCCGAGCTTTATCTGCTGGCGACGGGATTCCGAGGCCCGTAGACGCGGTCGGCTCGCTCGGGTCGGCCTCGCCCGACGCGAGCGAGGTTATCTACAGGAATCGCGAACTTACGCCGTCGCCGCTTTCGGCGCCGGAGGCCCAGGAAGCCGAGGCCCGCGAAGCCAGCCGCCATCATCGCCCAGCTCGAAGGCTCGGGAACCGCCGACGGCACCGTGCCCCTGAACGGGAAGTCGTGCAGTTCGCCCTGGCCGGTGAAATTCTCGGCGTAGCGGAAGCCTTCCATGTCCGAAGCGTTCGTCACCGTCGCGTCTCCCGCGAGGACCGCGCCGTGCTACTTGAACGGAAAGCGCAGCGATAGCGAAAGCCCGGCGCAACAGCGCCGCAGTGTCCGGCCAATTCAGCTCCGAGAGAATAGAGTTTAGGGTGCGCGATTGGCATTGCCCAATCGTTCAGGGCAAATCATCAAGGCGGCGATAGAGCCGATCAATCTGGCTAAATGCGGGCCTGAATCAGAATTTCTTACACGCTCCAGCCGGTTTTACCGTTACACGCTCGCGCCCTCCAGTCGTCCGTGGCTCGCGCCGGAAAATCGCCTGCTGACGGGCGCCGTGTTCCGCCTTATGCTCGGCGGTCCGAGGGACCACCGGAGGAACATCATGAACGTTCAGGCCACGAAGACGAAAGCGCCGGCCAATCCGGCGGCGCTGATGGGGAAATTGCCGACGCCGCCGAAATTCGACAATCCAGCGGACGAGCGGCTGCATCGGAAGCAGAGGTTGGCGGCGGGATTCCGGCTGTTTTCGAAATTCGGCTTCGACGAGGGGGTCGCGGGTCACATCACAGCGCGCGATCCGGAGTTCTTGGACACGTTCTGGGTCAATCCGTTCGGGGTCCATTTCGGCCAGGTCAAGGTCTCGAACCTCATCCGCTGCGATCACAAGGGTAATGTCGTCGAGGGCGACTATCCGGTCAACACGGCGGCCTTCGTCATTCATTCGCGGGTCCATTCCGCGCGGCCTGACGCGAACGCCGCGGCCCATTCTCATTCGACCTACGGGCGCGCCTTTTCGACGCTCGGGCGCCCGCTCGCGCCGATCACCCAGGACGTCTGCGCCTTCTATGACGACCACGCGGTCTATGATGACTTTGGCGGTGTGGCGGTCGAACTTGACGAGGGCCAGCGCATCGCGGACGCGATCGGCAACCGCAAGGCGGCGATCCTGCAGAACCATGGCCTGATTACGGTCGGCGGAACGGTCGACGAGGCGGTGTGGTGGTTCATTACCATGGAGCGCTCGTGTCAGGTGCAATTGCTGGCGGAAGCGGCTCTGAAGCCTGGCGAGAGCTTGAAACAGATCTCGTCGCAAGCCGCCGCGCAGTCCTATAAAATTGTAGGCAGCACATTCTCAGGCTGGTTCCAGTTCCAGCCGCTCTATGCGCGCATCCTTAAGGAGCAGCCGGACCTCTTGGAGTGAGGCGCAGGCCTTTCTTTGACCCCCCCGGCTCGCCTAACCTGGGCGGCGCTCGGCGCGTTTATGCTCGCCTTAGCGTTCGCCGCAGCAGGCGCTGAACCAGCGCTCGCGAAGGGCGGCGACGGACCGCCGAGCTGGATGATGACGCTCAACTATTGCCGAGAGACGTTCGCCAACATAGCGCAAGGGGGAAGTTGCCAAACGTCTTCTTCCGCATGGCGGTGGCCTTGGTCAAGTCCAGCGCCCCGCGCCCATCGGAGTGCCAAAACGCGCGGTGGAGCTCGTTTCGCGCTCGAAATGGAAAAGAGATCTTTCCTTCGACCAATTCCGTGCTCGCCGGCGCTCTTATGACGCGGCAGCAACTCCTGACGATCGTCAACGACCAGCCCTAGCTTACAGCGACGCGACCGTCCGGCAAGCCCGCCGCCCAACGAGGGGCGTCCTCGCGCTCACTCCGCCGCCGCGGTCGCGCGCTCTTCGCTGGTCGAGATCATCCGGCCCGACACCGCGGCGCCCGCGTCGGGCTTCAGTCGGGCGAAGATGAATACGGACAGGCTGGAGACGATCGCCACCAGGACGAAGGCGAGCGAGAGGTCGCGCGACATAAGCTCGGAGTCGCCGAAGCCGAACTGGATCGCTTCCACGCAGATCGCCGCCACCGCGATGCCGACGGCTCCAGACATCTGCTGCGAGACACTGGCGAAACTGGTGGCGCGGCTCATCTTCTTCTGCTCGATGTCCGCATAGCTGATGGCGTTGAGGGCGGTGAAGACCAGCGACCGGAGGAAGCCGCCCGCGAGCAGGATCAGCAGCAGGAGCCAATGTGGGGTCGACGGCGTGAATAGCGCGCAGGCGGCGAGAAACGCCCCCGAAACGAGACCGTTGACGATCAAGGTCTGGCGGAAGCCGAACAAGCGCAGCGCCGTCGACGCGGTGAATTTCATCACGAGCGCCCCGGCGGCGGCGGCGAAGGTGAGCGAGCCGGATGCGAATGGGGTGAGGCCGAATCCGACCTGCAACAAAAGGGGCAGCAGGAATGGCAGGGCGCCAATCCCGACTCGAAATATGAAGCCGCCAACCACGCCGGCGAAAAACGTCGGGATTGTGAGCAGCTTGAGATCCAGGATCGCGTCGTCTTCTTCGTTGGCGTGCCGGACGTAGGCGGCCAGCGAAAGCACGCCGATCGCGATCATCGCCGCGACCAGCCAATATGGCGCGATGCCCCGCCCGATCATGCTCAACCCCGATATGAGGCTCAAGAGGCCGACGCCAGACAATACGAATCCCTTGAAATCAAAGCGGGGCACGGCCTCCTCGCGCAAATTCTGGATGAACCTGAGCGACAGCAGCACGCCGAGAATGCCTATCGGCACGTTGATCCAGAAGATCCAGCGCCAATGAAAATAGGTGGTGATGAAGCCGCCGAGCGGCGGACCTGCGACCGGGCCGATCAGCGCCGGCACGGTGAGATAGGCCATTGCGCTGACCAGATCGCTCTTCGCTGTGGAACGCAGCAGCACCAGCCGCCCAACCGGCACCATCATCGCTCCGCCCAGCCCCTGGAACACGCGCGCGCCAATCAGGGTTGAAAGCGAAGAGGAGGCGCCGCAAAGGATCGAGCCGAGCGTGAAGACGACGATCGCGCTGCAGAACACTGTGCGCGCGCCGAAGCGGTCGGCGACCCAGCCCGAGGCGGGAATGAAGACCGCGAGCGTCAACATGTAGGAGGTGAGCGCTAGCTTGAGGACGATCGGATCCTGATGCAGGTCGAGCGCGATCGCCGGCAGCGAGGTTGCAATGACGGTCCCGTCCATGTTCTCCATGAACAGGGCGGTCGCGATGATGAAGGCGGTGAGAACGGCGGAGCGCATTCACGATCTTTCGGGCGCGCACTTCTGGCGCCGTAGCGCCGCCGCCGCAAGGCGCGTTGGGGAAGGCGCGGTCACAATGCGTTGAATACGCGGGTTTGGCCGCGTGGATCGCCCCTCTCGTTCGCGGGCGTGGCGAATTCTCGCTGCGAGTCCTTTCCATATCCAAGCTTTATGCATAAATATGGTTGCGAAACCGGATTCAATTCACTACCATGACGTAACTGGAATTTCACGGTAGGGGGAACATGCGGATTCGGGCTCTTGCCATCGGACTGGCGCTCGCGTGGGCGACGATCGGTGGCGCGCGCGCGGCTGCGCCTGCGACGCCGCCCGAGGTTCTGTTCACCATCACCAACACCCACAGCGGTAAGACGCTCGCCACTTTCGAGCTGCCTCTGAACTCGGCGCCGCTCTTCGAACTTCAGGGGGTTTTTGTCTCTTTTCCATCTGTTCCGGTCACCGTCGGAAAGTTGCTGCCAACTCCCGCCAGCGTGACTTTTTGGAACCTAGGAAATGGCGGCGGATTCGTAACGGACGGTTTCTTTTTTTCCGGCCCACAATTTTACGCCGGCCTGGAAAACAACCCAACGTTTGTTGTTCCCAAGGTCTACACAGGGCTAGCTAACAAGTTTGGTGGCATAAAGGACACGGTGACGGTGTCAGAACTCATGCCCGACCCTCCCCCCGCCCTCGCCGCCCCCGAGCTCTCAACGTGGGCGATGTTGCTGCTTGGTTTCGTCGGCCTGAGCTATGCCAGCTACAAGAAGGCGAAGAAACGGACGACACTTCCCGCTTGACGGGCTGATCGTCGCCCAGACATCGGAGGATCTTGCCGGGTTAACGTCGGCAGACGCCTCGGCGACATGCGTGCGGCCTTAGCCGCCGAACACCACCTTGTTCATGATTCGCCCGGGCGCCAGCGTGAACAAGCCGGTCACGACAAGCGCGAGGGTGAAGATCCAGATCATGGCCTGCCGATGGCGGCGCACGTCGTGCTGGCGCGCTCGAAGGACGGCGAGGGGAACAACTCCCAGCGTAAACAACGAGAGAAGGTGGATGGGGCTCCACGGTCCCCAGGTTCGGATCGTGTGGATGAATAGCGACGTTCCCGCGACCAGAATCATGAGCAGCGCCCAAGCCCAGCCGATCGTTCGGTGCGGAAGTGTTCCCTTGGAGGCCAGCAGTTGCATGACGCCAAGACCGATCGCCGCGAAGGCGAAAGCGGCGTGAAACCGTATGATTGCCGGGGCGTCGAGCAGCGGGGCGAGCGTCACGGCCGGCTCCTTTTGGCAGAAATCCATGGCCTCGATCGCGAAGCGAGGACGCCCAAGCGCGCGTGGCCCTAACGGTTGAGCATGCGGTCGACGTCGCTCAGCGCTTTCTCGCAACCCTCACGGTCGCCCGCGTCATCGGCGTGGCGCGCCTCATCCATGGCCTCGGTGATCGCCTGGGCCTCCTCGCTGGTGAGATCGCCCGCATCTTGTTCGGCGCTGGCGATCGACCCCGGTGTGGGCTGGCGATGCATGGTCGCGAATGTCGATTCGGCCGCCGGCTGTCCTTGAGCGGCGGCCGAGTCCAGGAGCTTGGCGACGTCGAGGTCGGTCTGATAGATCCGATCCGTGCATGGCCCCGCATGAGCCGGCGCGACGCCAAGAATGACGGCCATTCCCGCAACTGCGGTCGCCTGTCGAACGATCATTGTCTCCCTCCTTTGGATAGCACGCGCCGTGCCCCGGCCCCGAAGGCGTCGCCGTCGCTTCACAACGCTATCAACGCCGTCATCGTTCAATTCAGACGATCGAATAGGATGACAATAGTCCGTGAAATCGTCGCTTGCGGCGCCGCCCCGGCGCGAACTTTCTACCATGGCGACAAGCGCCGAAGAACATCTCTGACAACCCGGCACCCGCACTTTGGCCCACCGTCGCGTAGGACTCTCGCGCCGAGCGATCGCCGCGCAAACCGGCTTGAAACCGGCAGAGCCAGGGTGCAAAATATTTGCCGGTTCGAAACACGCGCTGGCAAGAGAACACGATGAGCAAGATCGCCACGAAACGGCAGGTCAAGACGGAGCCGCGCGTCGAGCGCCCACGCCTGCACAAGGTCATTTTGTTCAACGATGACTATACGCCGCGTGACTTCGTGGTCGGGGTGCTGAAGGCGGTGTTCCGTCTCAATGAAACCCAGGCGCTAAACGTGATGATGACCGCGCATCGCAAGGGGGTCTGTGTGGTGGCGCTGTTCGCGCAGGACATCGCCGAAACCAAGGCCGCGCGCGCCACTGAAGCGGGCGCGGCCAAGGGGTATCCGTTGCGCTTCGGCACCGAGCCTGAGGAATAACGCGCGCCCGAAACCGGAGAGGCCCAGGGGGCATGTGAAAAGCGCAGTGTGCAACCGCCTGGACATTGTCGCCTCGGCCGGCCTTGCGGTCAGCGGGGTGTTTGGCCTTGCCGGTACATTCGTTGGGTAGCCGGCGATCCGACAGATCTTTTGGGCGATTGATGGGGTCGCCATTGTGGTCGCGACCGCTCTTCTCGCCTTGAGGTATTTCCGGAGGAACGACGACTGCGTCGCCGCCGGCTTCCTCGTGTTCCTGGCCGGCGAGAGCCTATTGCTATCGGGGACGGCGGCAGCACTTGAGAACAGCGTTTCGTCTTTCGCCGGCGGCGTCGCCTTGTGGTCGGCGGTGCTGACGCTGACCAGCGCGCCGAGCACGTTTGCCATTTGGGTTCGTCTAGCCGGGGCTGTCGCCTCTGTCCTGTTCGCGATCACTGCGATCGAATTG
Organism: uncultured Alphaproteobacteria bacterium; assembly: GCA_963775405.1. Taxonomy (GTDB): domain Bacteria; phylum Pseudomonadota; class Alphaproteobacteria; order Rhizobiales; family Beijerinckiaceae; genus Roseiarcus. The sequence goes on along the minus strand of CAVZJI010000014.1, from coordinate 14,697 downwards.
TTTATCGGGGGAAAGCTCCTGCCGACCACCGCGCCGCTTCCCTCTCTGATATCCGTTCCTCGTCCTCACTTTCGCCGGCTGGATCTGGACGGTGCTGCGGGCTGGCAGCTAATCGCGCCAACGATCCCCGGTTTCTCCCGCCCCCAGAAACGCGCACGCTCAGGCTGACGGACGTCCACTGAACCCAGCCGGATCAAGGACTTCAGTCGTCGCCTCGATCATTCCCGATGGGATTTCGCGGCGCTCGGGTCGAACAGAACCCGGCCGCTTTCCGCCGCTTCATCCCCCGGCTCTTGGGATCAAGCCCAAACACGACAAATTGATCCCGCCGACGCGCCCGTGCCCGCTTGAGCCGCCTTCGCTGCGCCTTCGCCCGATTGCGACGGGCTGGCGATCCGACATAGCTTCCACCGACATAGCTTCTGTCGATCGCCGAAGGCGACGCTCAACTCCTAGAGAACGCGAATGTTCGTATGCGCTGATGATGGGGAGGCGCCACGCCCGCTCGGATGCCTTTGCCACACACCGGCGTTTGCGCGACTGAATAAGCATCTCGCGCAAAAATTCTCCCGTCATTCTTCAGCCGCCGCCACAGGCGCGACGCTCGGCGCATTCGCCGCCGGCTCGGAGAGCACGCCTGCGCGCGCTTCAGCGGCGCCGATGGCGCCCGTCGCGTTCACCAACGCGCGGCTGTTCGACGGCAAGTCGGACGCGCTCTTGGAAGGTTTAAAGGTCGTCATCGAGGGCCGGACAATCAAGGCGCTCGAGCCGGCCGAAGCCGCACTCGACGCCGACATTCAGGTTATCGATTGCGGCGGCCGGATCCTGATGCCGGGCCTGATCGACGCTCATTGGCATGCGATGCTGGCGTCCTTGCCGCTGACCGTCCTCATGACGGCGGATGCCGGCTACATCACCCTGGTCGCCGCCGACGAAGCCAGAAAAACCCTGATGCGCGGCTTCACCAGCGTTCGCGACATGGCAGGGCCAACCTTCAGCCTGAAGCGCGCGATCGACCATGGGCTCGTGCCCGGCCCCCGCATCTGGCCGTCGGGCGCGATGATTTCGCAAACCGGCGGCCACGGCGACTTCCGCTTCCCCTATGAAGTCCCCGCTTCACCCAACGCGCCGCTGAGCCGTGTCGAGGCGATCGGCGCGGGCGCAGTCGCCGACGGCGTCGATCGGGTGCTGACACGGGCTCGTGAGCAGTTGATGCTCGGCGCGAGCCAGCTCAAGCTCGCCGCGGGCGGCGGGGTGTCATCGCACTACGATCCGATCGACGTCAGCCAATATACCGAAGGCGAGTTCCGCGCCGCGGTCGACGCCGCGGAGAACTGGGGCACCTATGTCGCCGTTCACGCCTATACGCCGCGCGCGATCAAGACCGCCATCCGCGGCGGTGTGAAATGCATTGAGCACGGGCACCTGATGGACGAGGCGACCGCCGAGCTCATCGCTCAGAACGGAATATGGCTCAGCACTCAGCCCTTTCTCGACAACGAATTCTCGGCCCAGATGCCGACGCCGGAGGGACAGGCAAAGGCGAGGCAAGTCTATGCAGGAACAGACGCGGCGTACAAATTCGCCAAGGCGTTCAACCTCAAGACGGCGTGGGGCACCGACATCCTGTTCGATTCCAAGATGACCGCGCATCAGGGGGCGATCCTGACGACGCTCGAGCGCTGGTATCGCCCGGCCGAAATCCTCAAGATGGCGACCGCAGTCAACGGCGAATTGCTCGCCATGTCCGGTCCGCGCAACCCCTATCCGGGCAAGCTTGGCGTGATCCAAACGGGCGCGCTCGCCGATCTCATTGTCGTCGACGGCGATCCACTCGCCAATCTCAAGCTCATCGCCGATCCGGACAAGAATTTCGTTGTCATCATGAAGGACGGGCGGGTGGTCAAGGACACGCGGTGAGCCGGGGGCGGGAAGGCGCGCCTTCAATCGGCCGGCGCTGACGCGGGAGCCGCCGTCTTTCCGCGCGCGCCCGCGATGGCGCTGGCGACGGTCGCCATTGTCGGCATGCCGCCGAGCTGCATCAATTCGACCGCGGTCGAGGGCACGATGACGATGGTCGCATTGCTGCGCTTGAGGCCCTCGTAGAGCATGTTCATCGCGCGCAAGTGAAAAGCGGTCGGGTTGTCGGCGTACATCTTGGCCGCGGCGTTGAACGAGTTCGGCCACCTGCCGCTCTGAATCGCCCAATATCACACGGGCCTGCCGCTCGCGCTCGGCCTGCGCCTGCATCGACATGGCGTCCTGCAGGGCGGCGGGGATCTGGACGTCCTTGAGCTCAACCGAGATGACGTCGATCCCCCAAGGCTTGGCGCGGGCGTCGATAATGCGCTGTAATTCGACGCTCAGCTTGTCGCGCCCCTCCAGCATGTCGGCCAGCTGGGTCTTGCCGATCACGTCGCGCAACGCCGTCTGCGCCGCCCAGTTGATCGCCGAGCCGTAGTCGGCGACGTCGAGCGCCGCCGTTTTCGGATCAACCACCTTCCAGAACAGCACCGCGTCGACGTCGACCGGCACCGTGTCGCGCGTCATCGTCTGTTCCGCTCTGAAGGTGCTGGTGATGACGCGGGTGTCGATCCGGAAGGGAACGGTCTCGAGGACCGGCACGATGAAGAACAAGCCTGGTCCTTCGAGGCTGCGGAACTTGCCGAGTCTCAGCACCACCACGCGCTCCCACTGGTCGGCGACCTTGACCGCATTGGCGACGATCGAGGCGACAATGAAGCTCAAGACCGCGATCGAGACGCTTGCGCCGTAGCTCTCCGGGCTCATGGTCGCGTACGCAAGCCCCAGGCCAGCGACGAGGACGATGATGAAGATCAGTCCCGGTAATGGACTCGGGTTTCGCATGGGAAACGACCTCGATCGCGGCCCGCGGCGCGGGTGGTAGGCGCCTTGGCCGCGTCTCACCTATCATGTGGGGTGTTTTCCCCGGAGCGCTAGAGTTCGACGCGCTTGGGTTTGGCAATTCAGAATTCGCGGGTTGGGCGCCAATGAAAAATGTGATCGGACGTGAACGAATCTGGGTTGCGTCACCATTCACGTGTGATTAATAATCCGTAAAGAAGGGCTTCCGGCAGGCGCGAATACAGAGGGCGCTGCGATGAAACGCCTTTGCTTGACGATCGCATGTCTCAGCGCAGTCGCCTGGACGCAGGCGTCGGCTGAAGATCTGTCTTCCCCTCGACCGCACGCGGTGAAGGCGAAGCACCCGACCGCCCAGAAGTCGGCGAGCCTCGACAATGAGGTTCGATTTTCGGATCCCTATGCGCCACCAGAGGGGACGACGCTCGTAAGGAAAAGCGCCGGCCTTCCTGGTTATTCGTACCGCATTCCGACAGACCCACAGGGCGGCCTGTCGATTACTATGGGTCAGGACCAGGGCGGCCATACCACAGGCGGACTCAGGTGGGGCTTCTAGACGGCATGGCCTTACGCGCCTGATCGCATCGAAGCGGCGCATGGGCGCGCTTCGCGCCAATTGAGTTTCCCTATCCCTTTCCAATACCGTACCCCTCGACAGATATCGCCCGGCTTCGACTAACGCCGGCCGCGACCCAAGCCCTATCAACTGCGGGGGCTCTATCTCGCAGCGAGCGTCCTTGTTTTCCCGATCGTCTTCGCAACTGGCCTTTTCGACGGCGTGCTGACGCTGATGTGAATTCTCGAGCACAAGCGGTTATGCGCCCCTTGGCTTGTGGCGCCTCAACTGTGGTCGGCCTGAGGTCCTGATTTGCCCTGGCGGCAGCGCAAAGCGGTGAGACCGAGCAGCCCGACTGCGAGCGCCAGCCCCGGTGGAGGTTTCCGGGATAGCGGCAGCGCGGATCTGAACCGTCAGGCTGTCGGCGGTGACGCCTGAGCCCCAGCTCCAGGTGTATGTCCCTGGCGTTAAGCCGAGAGAGGCGAAGGTCAGGCCATCGAATCCCATGCTGTTCCACAGGGGGGACCCCGAGACGTAATCCAACGGAACTCCTAAAAAGCCTTTCAAGCCGTTGATGGCGACCGCGTCGCCGCCGCTACTGGAAGCGACGACATGGCCACCCGCGCCGAAGCTGAGAGGACCCGCGATTCCGGCAAACACCTTGACCGTGCCCGCGACGCCGGCGAGCCCATCCTGCGCGCTTACGCCCGACGCGGGCAGATTATCTTCGGCGATCTGAAAAAGATCCGCGAGATCGAGGGACCCGATTCCGATAGCAACAACGTCAGGACCTCGCTCGTTGAAAGTGAAGGTGAAGGCGGCCTGGGCGCGACCCTCGATTACCGCACCCAGAGCGAAGGCGCCAACCAATAGGGGTCTAGTGATCCTTCCCATATTGCAGTCCCCTTTTCGAGGGCGATCTGGGAGGGACGGGAATGTCCTCCGCGCACGTTTTTAGAGCGTGCTGTGTTCATACGGCAGCATAGCCTGAGTTTGCGAGATAGTTTGCGCATTCGTTTGGCGGGAACGTTTGGAGGAGTGCGCCGAGGCGCCGCCAGGTGTTTTCGACGGTGCGCTCTGCAGCGTCGCGGATTTTGTGTTTGAGCTTCGCGAAGACCTGCTCGATTGGATTGAGATCGGGGCTATAGGGCGGCAGGAAGAACATCCGCGCGCCAGCAGCGCGGATCATGGAACGGACGCCTGCTCCCCTGTGGGAGCCGAGATTGTCGAGGACGACGATGTCGCCTTCTTTTAGGGTTGGGACGAGAACCTGCTCGACATAGGCGGCGAAACTCTCGCCGTTGATGGGGCCGTCGATCACGCGCGGCGCGTCGATCCGATCGCAGCGGAGGGCTGCGATAAAGGTCATCGTTTTCCAGTGGCCATGCGGGGCCTTGGCCACAAGCCTGCGGCCTTTCGGACCCCAGCCGCGCAGCGGCGCCATATTCGTCTTGACCCAAAGCCTGCCCCCGCGAAGGCGGGGGTCTCGTCGATGAAGACGAGACGGGCTGGATCGATGCTGGCCTGACGCGCCTTCCAGCGTTCACGTTTGCGCGCGACGTCTGTCCGATCCTGCTCGCTGGCGAACAGGCTTTTTTTTGAAACTCAACCCTTCCTCGCGAACGAAAGTCCAAACCGCACGCCGATCGGTCTTGATCCCGCACTCCGTCAGTTCGGCCGCCAGGCCCCGCGTCGTGAACCGACCGGAGTGAATACGCTCACGCAGCCAGACGGCGACGTCTCCCGAGAGCGTGCGCGGCTTGCGCCCTCCGATCGCAGCCGGCGCAACCGAACCTGTCTCACGCCGCCGCTTCACCCATTTCGGCACGCAAGACGGATCAATGCCAAACGCCTTGCCGATCGACCGGATCGTCTCGCCCGCCTCAAACCGCGCCACAGCGCGTTCCCGCAAATCCTCCCAATAAGGTCGCGTCATCGCCAAGCCTCCTGACGCGCACCTTAAATCAGAGCTCAAACAATTCCGGAAATCCCAATTCCGTCAGAAAACCGCACGCTCTAGGCGAGCTGCATAAGTCAATTCTATGATATTAAGTTCCCGCATCAGACATTGGTGCAAGATGCGCATTTGCTTGACGGCTGCGACTGTCTTCATTCTCGGGTCGGCTGCTTCCGCCGAAGAATACGGCCAGCCGACCGCAATCATCGTCAGTCCAATTCACGCAGCTCAGGTCGTCCGCGGCGACGACGGCATGGACCATGTCGAATACGAGCTTCTCGTCGTCAGCGTGTTCTCCGAGCCGGTGACGCTATCGAGCGTGACTGTGCTCGATGCCTCCGGCGAAGAACTTCTGCGGATGGATGGGAACGCTCTCGCGGCTGCGACCCAGACCCTCTTCGCGAAGACAGCGTCACCCGTCATTCCCGCGTCAGGGGCCGTCTCGGTCGACGTCGATCTGATCCTGCCGGCGAGCGCGGCGCCGGAGCGGGTCACGCAGCGGATCGCCTACACCCTTGCGGCGAACACACAGAATGCCATGATGATCGGCCGGCCTCAGGTCGACGGTCCGGAGGTTGCGATCGACCGCCAGCCCGCCATCGCGCTCCGGCCACCGCTCGCGGGGGATAGCTGGCTCGCCACCAGCGGCTGCTGCAAGCCGAACGTCCATCGAGACGAGCGTATCGCGATCGACGGCGCCCGTATCGAAACCGCCGAAACCTTCGCCGTCGATTGGGGCAAGGTCAAAGGCGATAGGCTCTTCGACGGTGACGGCGAGACAGTCGAGCAGTTCTATGGCTTCGGCGAAGACGTCCTCGCGGTCGCCGATGGATCCGTGGCATCAATTCATGACGGCATGTCCGATCAAACGCCGTTCGTCGCGATGACGCCTCAGTCGAAGTCGGACGATGGCGGCAACAATTTGATGCTGGAAATTGCCCCGAATGTCTTCGCCTGGTATGCGCATTTGCGGCAGGGCAGCCTTGCGGTGAAAGTTGGCGACGCCGTAAAGGCCTGGGCGCCCATCGCCAAATTGGGCAACACGGGAGCCTCCATCGGACCCCCCCTCCATTTGGGCCTTCTCGACAAGCCCGATCCGATTGCCGGGCGGAGCCTGCCTTTCGTCTTCGACAGTTTCACCCTGGTCGGCGCGGTCGATTTCGATGCGCCGAAAGAGGATCGACTGGTCATTGCGCCAGAGTTCGCGGCAAGCTCGGTCCGAGTATCCGCTTTACGGCGGGATCCAGAATTTCTTAAAGTCGCGCCTATGAGCGGGGCGGACGGTAAACGCGGGGTCTGCCTCGTGATCGGGGCAGGCGAAGGGCTCGGCGCTTCGATTGCGCGCGCCTTCGCGCGGGAGGGCCTTGGCGTCTGCGTCACCCGGCGGCCGCGGCATACCGAGGCGATCGACAAACTGGCGGAGGCGATCCGCGTGGAGGGCGGCGAGGCTCATGCGTTCGGGCTCGACGCGCGCGTCGAAGCCGACGTTGTGGCGCTCGTCGAGCGCATCGAGCGCGAGATCGGCGCGATCGAGGTCCTCGTCTTCAATATCGGGGCGAATGTGCGTTTCCCGGTCGTCGAGACTACGACACAGGTTTATTCCAAAGTTTGGGAGATGGCGGCGCTCGCCGGGTTCCTGACCAGCCGCGAGGCGGCGCGAGGAATGATTGAACGCGGCCGGGGCACCATTCTCTTCACCGGCGCAACCGCCAGCGTCCGTGGGGGCGCGGGCTTTTCCGCCTTCGCCGGCGCGAAGCACGCGCTAAGGGCGCTGGCGCAGAGTCTCGCGCGCGAACTGGGACCGAAGGGGGTCCACGTGGCCCATCTCGTTATCGACGGCGCAATTGACGGCGCCTTCATTCGGGGGTTGATGCCGGACGCAGCCGAAAAGCTGGCGCGAGAGCAGATTCTCGTGCCCGACGAGATCGCCAGGAACTATGTCTGGCTCCATCGCCAGAAACGGAGCGCGTGGACGTTCGAGCTGGACTTGCGTCCGTGGTCGGAGACGTGGTGATGAGCGCGACCATCGAATTCATTTTCGACTTCGCCAGCCCCAACGCCTACCTCGCCTATCGCGCGCTGCCGCCGATCCTCGCTCGCACCGGCGCGCAGCTCGTGATCAACCCTTGTCTGCTTGGGGGCATCTTCAAGGCGACAGGCAATGTGGCGCCGACCGTCGCCTTTGCGCCGATCAAGGGCAAGCTCGAATACGAGATGCTGGAATTACGCCGCTTCGTCGCCAAGCATCGGCTGGACAAGTTCCACCTCAACCCGCACTTTCCTGTCAACACCCTGATGCTGATGCGTGGGTTCATCGCCGCCCGCGAGGCCGGCGTCGAGGCCGGCTATATTGAGATGGGCCTTGCGGGCCTGTGGGAAGAGGGCCTCAAGCTCGACGATCCGGAGATTCTGGCGCGCCGGATCAATTCCGCGGGCCTCAATGGGGCAAGCTTGCTCGCTGCGGCTGGGACCGATCGGGTCAAGCTGAAGCTCGCCGACAACACCGCCGCCGCGGTCGCGCGCGGCGTGTTCGGGGTTCCAACCTTCTTCGTCGGCGACAACATGTTCTTCGGCAAGGACCGGCTGGCGCAGGTTGAAGAGGCGGCCGAGGCGGCGCCCACACAAGCGCCATAAGCGCGAGCGAAATATTGGCGCCGCATTTCTGGCTGCGGATCGCTACTAAATTAAGGATCGGCGAGCAATTACGCCCATCGATTGGGGTTCGATAAAATTTTAGGCGTCCAATCGAGGCGTTGGCAATCGCCGGGTGGGATTTTGCATTGTGGTCGGGATCCTGCGGCCACTTCGGAAGCCTTGGCTTAGGAACAGCCGCGGCTTGCGAACGCAGGGCCCATAGAGTGTCAGGAGAATCCCATGCATCAAGTTCGAAACTTCCTTAACGATAAATCCGGCGTGACGGCGATCGAATATGCGCTGATCGCCAGCCTGATTGCAGTGTTCATCATCGTCGCGGTCCAGGCCGTCGGCACCCAGGTCAGCACAGTGTTCAACGAAATCGCCACCACGCTCAAGTGAACTAGGAACGCGCGCCGGCCGGGAGGTTCGGCTGGCGCGCGATCAATTCGGACCCAAGGTTTAGACATCACGTGCGAACAATGGCGAGGCGCCCATCCTCCAGGGGTCCTTGCCATGATCCAATCCCCGAACGCGCTACCGTTGATCCTGGCGCTAAGCAGCAATCCGGCCGATCTGGCGCAATTAGCAACATATCCCGGACGATAGTACTGCGGACGAAATTGCTCTCGTCGGCCGGCAGGTGGGTTGATGTTTTCAAAATGCCCCCAAGTTCTAACTTCTCGGCCTTTGCTTAGCGACTATGTTACCCGATGGGTGGTTATAGCAATCCTTGGTCTTGTCTCTGTGGTCGGACTGTGGGAGCTAAACGTCACAATAGTATGGAAATCTCTTTGGTTAGCGATTGAGTTTGATATATTAATTGTTATATTTGCTGCCATCTACAGCATTGTTGGCGCACAAACGCCCCGCATGGGGTGGTCCATGGCAGTCGTATCCGACTTATTGTTATCGATTGTGCAATTTATAGTGGCGTTGAAAGCCCTTACACCGCTCACTTACATTGCCGCCGCTTCTGGATATCCACTGGTAGACAGTGCGTTGACAAAGCTCGATACGATATTGTTTGGCTTTGAATGGAATGTTGAGGCCGATTGGGTCGCCAATCATCCGGCGGTCGATTGGCTCCTTCACAGGGCGTACTATAGCTTATATTATCAAGGCGCGTTGGTATTCTTAGTTGGCAGCGTCAGCCGTCCGGGCGACCGCAACGGTGAGTTAATCTGGCAGTTCTGCATTAGTCTCGTTCTGACCTGCGCGATTTTTGTTTTCACTCCGGCGCTCGGCCATGTTGCGCACATCGGTACAGACTGGATGAAAACGTTGATGATGATCCGTGACGGCGAGTGGGCTGATTTTGACTTTTCGCACGTCGAGGGCATCATCAGTTTTCCGTCCTTCCATACGACGCTCGCGATCCTGCTCGTGTACGCGGCGCGCCATCACCGCTGGCTGCTGGCGGTTTCGGTCCCGCTCAATATGCTTTTGATAGTGGCCACCCTTAGCGTCGGGGGGCACTACCTCGTGGACCTGCCAGCGGGAGCGGCAGTCGCATTTATCAGTATCGCCGCCACGCGGCTTCTTCGACAGCAACTGGCTAAATTCCGCCTGCGAGCTTCGCTCGACCTGGGGGACCCCGCGTCGGCCTTCGGAAAGGGGTCTTCAAAGGCTTCGACGGCCTGAGGGCTTGAAGAGGCGCGCGCTCGCATATGCGGTTGAAGGCCGGCGCCCGGACGGGTTTATGCCAATTGGGCCGGTTTCAGACGTGTAAGACGATCGTATTTGACGCGTTACCGCTCTTACCCCGCAATAGGCAGGCCGTCCGCCTAGGTATTCATACGGAGCCAGCGATCTCAGGCCCGAGCTTGGAAACGCGCTGCGGCGCCTTAGATTGGGGCGCCCGCGGCTGGCGTGGGGGTCGAAGCTTAAGGACTGAGGGCTCAGCGGCGCATGGACGATCTTCTCCGCCTCGCGGAAGACCCGGACGCGTGGGCGGCGCTCGCGACCCTGATCGCCATGGAGGTCGTCCTCGGCCTCGACAATCTGGTGTTCATCGCGCTGCTGACGAACCGGATCGACGAACGCCGGCGGGGCCTCGCGCGCAAGCTCGGCTTGTCGCTGGCGCTGGTGTTCCGCCTGGCGCTGCTCGCATCGGCGTCGTGGTTGGTGCAGTGGACCGAGCCGCTGGCCACGGTGTTCGGGCATGCCTTTTCCGTGCGCGATCTGCTTTTGCTGGCGGGCGGACTTTTCCTGGTCTGGAAAGCGACGAGTGAGATCCACCACCGGGTCGACCCGGATGACGAGGGTGATGACAAAAAGCCGGTTGCGCCGCTCGGCCTCATCTCCGGCCTTATCCAGATCATCCTGATCGACATCGTCTTCTCGGTCGACAGCATCATCACGGCCGTCGGCATGACCGAGTATTTTCCGATCATGGTCGTAGCCGTCGTCGTGGCGGTCGGGGTGATGATGGTCGCGGTCGGGCCGCTCGCGGCCTTCATACACCGCAATCCGACAGTTTTGATGCTGGCGCTGAGCTTCTTGTTGATGATCGGCATGACGCTGATCGCCGACGGTTTCGGCTTTCATATCGAAAGAGGCTATATTTACGCGGCGATGTTTTTTTCCTCTGTGGTCGAGACGCTCAACGTCTTGGCAAGGCGCAAGCCGCAGGCGACCGACATGACTCTCAGCTCTCTGGTCCTCTTCGCCGCCGTCTATTTCGCCGCCGTGGCGACCCCCGGGCCGGGCGTCGCGGCGCTGATCGCGCGCGTGCTGGGGCATGGGCTTCGGGGCGTCGCGCCGTTCATCGCCGGCTATTTCGTCGGCGACATGATCTGGTTGACGCTGGCGGCGACGGGTCTCGCCGTCGTAGCCAAGACCTTCGCGGGAGTATTTGTCGTGATCAAATTCGCCGGCGCGGCCTATCTCCTCTATCTCGCATGGCGCATGGCGACCGCGCCGGCCGTCGTGGGAGAGGCGCCGACGGCGGCTACGCGCGGCTGGCGCGCGTTCCTGAGCTCGCTGTCGCTGACGCTAGGCAATCCGAAGGTGATGGTGTTCTTCCTCTCGATCATGCCGCTCGTCGTCGACGTCAGGACAATGACGGCGGTTGCGGTCGTTGAACTGGCTGCTATTTGCGGGATCGTGATCTTTCCGACATTGGCGATCTACGCGCTCGCCGCCAACCGGGCGAGAACTCTTCTCCGCTCGACCCGGGCGATGCGGTTTATCCATCGCGTCGCGGGCGGCCTGATGGCCGGTGTCGCGGTGGCGATCGCCACGAGGTAGGCGGTGTCGAACCTTCTGGCGATCGGCGAAGCGCTGGTTGAACTCAACCAGCCGAAGGACGGCGCCCCTTTCGTCCAGGGGTTCGGCGGCGACACCTCGAACGCCATGATCGCCGCGGCCCGCCTTGGCGCCGATGCTGCTTATTTCACCGCTATTGGCGCTGACCGCTTCGGTCAGGCGCTGACTGAGCTTTGGCTTAAGGAAGGCGTCGACGCGAGCCGGATCGTGGTCAACGGCGGCGCTCATACCGGGCTTTATTTCGTCACCCACGGCGCGAAAGGCCATGAGTTCTCCTATATGCGCGCCGGCTCGGCGGCGAGCCGAATCAGCGAAACCGACCTGCCGGTCGACCGCATTCGCGCGACCAAGATCCTCCACATCTCCGGCATCAGCCAAGCAATCTCGTCTTCTGCCGCCGATGCGGGCTTCGTAGCGATCGACATCGCCCACGACGCCGAGCGGCTCGTCTCCTATGACCCGAACCTGAGGCTGAAGCTGTGGCCGCTGCGCCGCGCGCGCGCGATCATCCACGAGGCGATGCGGGCTTGCGACATTGCTCTGCCGGGCCTCGACGACGCGGAAGCGCTGACGGGCTTGAGAGATCCCGACGCCATTGCGAGTTTCTACCTGGAGCTGGGCGCACGCGTGGTCGTAGTGAAAATGGGCCGGGGCGGCGCGCTGGCGGCGACGCCCAACGAGCGCGAGCGCATTTATTCCCACGCCGTCAAGGCGGTCGATGCGACCGGAGCGGGCGACTGCTTCGACGGCGCTTTTCTCGCGGAATATGTGCGGCACGGCGACCCGTTCGCCGCCGCTCGCTTCGCCAATGTGGCGGCGGCGCTCTCCACCTTGGGCTACGGCGCGGTTACGCCGTTGCCGAGACGCGAGGAGGTTGAAGCGGTGATGGCGCCGAACACAGTGACGCCGTTCTTTCCCAGTTCCTCGTTGGCGGCCGCCCATATCGTCGCCTGTTCTTGCTCGCCGCGACACCTGGCGCGGACATGGCGCTCTTTCTATCGCGCACGCTTGCCGGCGGCAGGACCCAAGGTTTCGCCGCGCATGCGGGCGCTAATGTCGGGTTGGTCGTCCACACCTTCGCCCCTGCGCTGGGCTTGTCGGCGCTGCTTGCGGCCTCCGCCGACGCCTACGAGGCGGTGAAGATCGGCGGCGCGCTCTATTTGCTATGGCTTGCCTGGCGAGCGATCCGCCACGGCTCCGTGCTCAAGCTGACGACCGGCGCCCCGGCGCGAGGAGGCTTGTGCGGCGCGTTCGCGAACGGACTGCTCATCAACCTCACCAATCCGAAGATCGTGCTCTTGTTCGTGACCTTCCTGCCGCAATTCATCGGTGCGAGCGATCCGCATGCGAGTATGAAGCTGTTCGTGTTGGGGCTTCGGCTTCATCGCGATCACGACGCTGGCGAACGCGATCGTCGTGCTTGTCGCCGGCCGCTCTGTCGCGGCGGCGAGGCGGAACCCACGCGCGCTACGGATCTTCGACTATGGCTTCGCCGCGCTCATGAGCGCCTTCGCGGGCCGCCTAATCTGGAGCGAAACGAGATAGGAGCGTCATGGACCTTTCGGCTTTTCGCGCCTTGTTCACTGCGGCTGAGCCCCCGCCAACCTTGAGCCCGGCCCTGCGCGCGCTTTGGCTCGACGCACGGGGCAATTGGGATGGCGCGCATGATTCCGCGCAGGCCGACGAGGGCGGAGCGGGAGACTGGGTGCACGCCTATCTTCATCGCAAGGAGGGCGACGCCGGCAACGCCGCCTATTGGTACCGCCGCGCGCGAAAGCCGGTTTGCAAAACTTCGCTCGACGAGGAATGGGTGGCGATCGCCGAAGCGCTCCTCAAGGACGAGGACTAGACCGGGGCGTTTCCACCTGCCGTGCGAAGGGAGTTTGAGCTATGCCTGTCATTCTCGTCTTCGGCGACTCCAACACCTGGGGTTACGATCCCGCGACCGCGTCCCGATTTCCCCGCGCGCAACGATGGCCGAGCGTCTTGCAGCGCGACCTTGGTCCGGATTTTGAGGTGATTGCCGAGGGGCTCAACGGCCGGACGACGGTCCACGACGATCCGATCGAACCTTTTCGCTGCGGCGCGGATGCGCTGCCGCCCTGTCTCATGAGCCATGCGCCGGTGGATCTCGTTATCCTGGCGCTCGGCTGCAACGATTTGAAGAAGCGGTTTTCCGTCTCCGCCTTCGACATCGCCGAAGGCGCAGGCCGCCTCATCTTTCTCGCTCGCGCCTATGGGCAAGACGCGAGCGCCCGGCCGCCGAAAATCCTGCTGATTGCGCCGCCCCCGTTCGCCAAGCTCACCGACTACGCGGAGATGTTCGAAGGAGGAACGGAGAAGTCGCGCTTGATGGGCCAGCGTTATCGCGGTGTCGCGGAGCGCGAGGGCGTCGCGTTCCTGGACGCCGGCGCCGTCATACGATGCTCGGACCTCGATGGTATCCACTACGAGGCTGACCAACACGCATTGCTCGGGCGGTCGGTGGCGAAAGCCGCGCGTGAGGCGCTCGACGCGACGACGTAAGCGGCAGGCGGCCGCCTTTGCAATTGCGCGCCGCAGCTCCCGCGGTTAAAGCCAAGCCGCAAACCTTGATTGGACATTCTTCCCTTGAGCGTCGATGCGGATAGTGACGCGCTGGCCGCGCGCGATCTCTTACTCTCCGCCGCGCGCGAGGCCGGAGCGCTGGCGCTCGAATATTTCAATCTCGGGGGCCGAACTTCCGCCAAAGTCGTGGCAAAAGCCGGCGGATCGCCGGTCACCGACGCCGACCTCGCCGCTGACTCGCTGTTGAAGCGCCGCTTGCAGGAGGCGTTGCCCGATGCAGGCTGGCTCTCAGAAGAGACGGTCGACGATTTCGAGCGCCTTTCACGTCGCAGCCTCATCATCGTCGACCCGATCGACGGCACGCGCGCGTTCGTGATCGGCGATCCGCGCTGGGCCGTCTCGGTGGCGCTGGTCGTCGACCAGCGCCCGGTCGCCGGCGTCGTCTACGCGGGCCCTCAACGAGACCTATGCGGCGGCGCGTGGCGCACGCGTGCATTCAACGGCGCGGCTCTCACGCTCACCGCCAGCTGGCCGCCGCGCGTCGCCGCTGGCCCCAAGCCCATCATCGAGGCGATGGCGGCGGAGCTCGGCGTCGCCATCGAGATCGTTCCGCGTGTGCCCGCGCTGGCCTACCGGATGTGCCTGGCAGCGCGCGGCGCGGTCGATTTCGCGATCGCGGCCGAGAACTCGCATGACTGGGACATCGCCGCCGCCGATCTTCTGCTAGAGGAAGCGGGCGCACGCCTGATCGACGCCTCGGGCGACCGGCTCCGCTACAATTCCCGACAGGTTCGCCGCGGCGCGCTCCTTGCTGCGCCTGACGCGGCTGCAACCCGGCTAATCAAGGGCT
>CAVZJI010000013.1:0-22105 GCA_963775405.1 uncultured Alphaproteobacteria bacterium | reverse complement strand
AGTTGATGTCCCAGACGGCTCCCTCGGTGAACACCTTGTGCTCGTAGAGGGCGATGGGCGCCCGAGCGTGCGCGGATCGAGATGGCGGTAGAGGAACGTGGTCGTCGGACGGCTGCCGGAAAAGCTCTTGTGCGGCGCGAGCCTCTTTGCCTCGGCCTCGCTCGCCCCCTGCTTGTGGGTGATCGCTTCGGCTTCCTCGGGGGTGCGGCCATGCATAGAGCTTGGCCTTGCGCAAGGCAGTTGGCGACCAGAAGATCATGATGATGCGCTTCAGCGTCGGTCGGCGTGGCCGCGACAAGAAGATCGAGGGGAATGATCTCCGTTCCCTGATGGATGAGCTGGAAGAAGGCGTGCTGGCCATTGGTGCCGGGCTCGCCCCACACGACCGGGCCCGTCGCGGTATTGGTTGGAGACCCGTCCAACTGGACATGCTTGCCGTTGCTCTCCATCTGCAACTGCTGGAGATAGGCAGGGAAGCGCCCGAGCCGTTGGTCGTATGGGATCACGCCGTGCGTGGCATGGCCGAGGACGTTGCGGTCCAGACGCTGAGGAGCCCCATCAGGATCGGGATGTTTTTCTCGATCGGCGCCGTACGGAAGTGCTCGTCGATCTCATAGCCGCCGCGCAGGAATTCGTTGAAGCGGTCCGGTCCGATGGCGATCGCGAGCGGCAGTCCGAGCTTGACCAGACCGAATAGCGGCCGCCGACCCAATCCCAGAAGCCGAACACTCGCGTCGGTTGGATCCCGAACTGCGCCACCTTGTCGAGCTGGGTCGAGACGGCGGCGAAATGGTCGCCGACCGCCGCTTCGCCAACCCCCTGCGCGATCCAGGCGCGAGCGGTCGCGGCGTTGGTCATTGTCTCGACGGTCGTGAAGGTCTTCGACGAGACGATGAAGAGGGTGCGCGACGGATCGAGCCCGCGCAACGTGTCGCCGATGTCCGCCCCGTCGACGTTGGAGACGAAATGGCTGCGCAATTGGGGCGGCGCGAAGGGCGCGAGCGCGCGCGCAGCCATTGCGGGGCCCAGGTCGGAGCCGCCGATGCCGATATTGATGACGTCCGTCATCGGCTGGCCGAGAGCGCCTCGCACCCGTCCTTCGCGCACGTCGGCGGCGAAGCTCAGCATCTTTTCCCGCGTGCCGATGACTTCGGGCATCACGTCCGTGCCGTCGACCAGGACCGGCTTGCCGTCGAAATTGCGCAACGCGGTGTGCAGGACGGCGCGCTTCTCGGTGACATTGATCTTCACGCCTGCGAACATCGCGTCGCGCCGGGCCTCGACCTTGCAAGCCTTGGCGAGTTCGACGAGTCCGGCCAGAACGGCGGCGTCGATGCGCTGCTTGGAGAAATCAAACAGGAGATCGTCGAGGGTGACGCTGAACTGCTTGAATTGCGCCGGATCGGCGGCGAAATCGGCTCTCGCCGTCCGCGCCAGCACGCCCTCGTGCATGCCCGTCAGTTTCGCCAACGCCGCTAGAGTCGCCTGGGTCGCCATGGGCCTTTTCCTTTCCCCCGCTTGCCGTTAAGCGTGACGCCGCCGCGTCCGGACTCAATTCTATGCCGCCCCTCCTACAATTGCGAGACACCGTCTTGACGCTCGGCGGCGCGCCGCTTTTGGACGGCGCAGAGCTGTCGATCTCCGCTGGCGACCGCATCGCCGTCGTCGGGCGCAACGGATCGGGCAAATCGACCCTGTTTCGCATTGCCGCGGGGCAAATAACGGCTGACCGGGGAAGCCGCTTCGTCCAGCCTTCGGCGCGCCTCGCCTACCTGCCGCAGGAGCCGGACATGTCCGGCTTCACCACCACGCTCGACTATGTCCTCGCCGGGCTCGGTGAATTTGACGACCCGTACGCGGCGAGGGCCATGATAACTGAACTCGGGCTCGACCCGGCCGCCGATCCTGCCCGTCTCTCCGGCGGCGAAGGGCGTCGCGCGGCGCTGGTCAGGATCTTGAGCCCGGAACCCGACATCCTGCTGCTCGACGAGCCGACCAATCACCTCGATCTGGTGGCGATCGAATGGCTGGAGGCGCACCTCGCCGGAAGCCGCTCGGCGCTCGCGCTGATCAGCCATGACAAGCGGCTTCTCGCGGACCTGACCCGCGCCACGATCTGGCTCGATCGCGGCCGCACGCGCCGCCTTGAGGAGGGCTTCGGGGCGTTCGAGGCCTGGCGCGACATGAAGCTCGAGGAGGAGGAGATCGAGCGCCACAAGCTCGATCGGAAGATCGTCAACGAAGAGCATTGGATGCGCTACGGCGTCACCGCGCGCCGCAAGCGCAATATGCGGCGTGTCGGGGAGCTCGCTGATCTCAGACGCGAGCGACGCGAGGCTTTACGATCGGTCGGCGTCGCCGCCATGGTCGCGCAAGACACCAAAGCGTCGGGCGCGTTGGTGATCGACGCAGAGCATATCAGCAAATCTTATGGCGATCGCGAAATCGTGCGCGATTTTTCGCTCCGCGTCATGCGCCGCGACAGAATTGGCATTGTCGGCGCGAATGGCGCCGGCAAGACCACGCTCATCAATCTTTTGACCGGCGAACTCGCGCCTGACTCAGGCTCTGTGCGTCTGGGCGCAAACGTCACGATGGCGTCTCTCGATCAAGGGCGCGCCTCGCTCGAGCCGACAACGACTCTTATCGACGCATTGACCGGCGGCGGCGGTGATCAACTGATCATCAATGGCGAACGGCGCCACGTTGTCGGTTACATGCGCGACTTCCTGTTTCCTCCGGAGCAGGCCCGCACGCCGATCGGCAAATTGTCCGGCGGCGAGCGCGGGCGCCTCATGCTGGCGAGAGCCTTGGCGAGGCCGTCCAACCTGATGGTTCTCGACGAGCCGACCAACGACCTGGACATCGAGACGCTCGATCTCCTGCAGGAGCTGCTCGGCGACTATGCCGGAACGATCCTGCTCGTCAGCCACGACCGCGATTTTCTCGATCGCGTTGCGACGTCGATCGTTGTCGGCGAGGGGGACGGGCGGTGGGTCGAATATGCCGGTGGCTATTCCGACATGGTCGCCCAGCGTGGGCGAGGGTTGGCCGGTCCGCTCGCCGCGCTCGTCGAGACCGCAGAAAGGCCGGACAAACGGTCGCCCGTCGCGCGAACCGCGCCGAAGCGCAAGCTCGGTTTCAACGAGACGCGCGCGCTGGAAACGCTGCCGGGGCGAATCGAGAAACTCCGCGCCGATTTCGCTGCGCTCGAGCGCAAACTCGCCGACGCCGATTTTCCCGCCCGCGAGCCGGCGGCGTTTACAAGCACCACCAAGACTTACGCGGACTTGCGCGAGGCATTGGCCGTTGCTGAGGACGAGTGGCTCGCGCTGGAGATCCTGCGCGAGGAGCTTGAGCAGCAATAGGCGTGATTTTCAGTTCGAGAAATGCCGGCTCTCTAGCCGCTCGTGGAGTTCGATCGCGTCACGGGTCGACAGAATGACGGCGCGCGACTGGTGGATGGAATCCTCGATCTCGATGATCAGGCGTCGAAGCAGGGTTAGGGGTTGCTGATCCTCGGCGGGCAACCAATGAGAGCCTGCATTAGACATCCCTGAACCAGCCTTGGCCATAGTTCGCCCTCCAAGGAGACGTGCCCAGCAACCAGCACGACGGGAAATGGTTCCATGCGAAATGAGACAGGCTTAAAAGATCGTTAATCTGCTAGGGTCGCTGGCGATCATGGCCCTTTTCGACCCTTGTTGTCGCTGGTGTGACCGGGGCAGCCGTTGGCGGCCGCTCTCTGTCAGGAGCAAAAAATGGCCAAGATGGAGGAAGACGTCGTCTTCTCGAACCTACGCGACAAGCTATTCACGGCGGTCGTGGGCGATGTGCTGGACAAGATGGGATGGCGGCGCCAATTCCTGCCGCAGGCCATTGGACCGCTCAAGCCTGACATGAAGTTTGTCGGCCGCGCGATGCCGGTCCTCGAGGCCGACATCTTCGGTGACAACGCCGGCTCGCCCGGCGCTGTCGGCGCAAAGCCGTTCGGGCTGATGCTGGAGGCGCTCGACGATCTCCGCCCGAACGAGGTTTATGTCGCGACTGGCGGGTCGTTTCGCTATGCGCTGTGGGGCGAACTCATGTCCACTCGCGCGCGCTACCTGCGCGCCGCGGGGGCGGTGCTCAATGGCTTCGTCCGGGACGCTGCGGGGATTGAGGCGCTTGGTTTTCCGACATTCTGCCGTGGGCTCTACGCGCAAGACCAGGGACCGCGCGGCAAAGTGATCGACTTTCGCGTGGCCATTGAAATCGAAGGCGTCCGGATTGCGCCTGGCGATATCATCTTCGGCGACCGCGAGGGCGTCCTTGTCATTCCCTCCGAAGTGGCGGCCGAGGCGATCGAAGCGGCCCTCGAGAAGGCGTCGACAGAGAACCGGGTCGCAACCGCGATTCGCGGGGGCATGGGGGCGCGTGAAGCGTTCGAGACCTTCGGCGTCCTCTGATAAGGCCCGATGGAATGATCGAGCAGAAGGAGGAGACCCATGCGCCAAGTGTTGATCGCCGCGGGATGCCTGCTGGCCGCCATGCCCCTCGGTTGGATCGCCGCCAATACGGCAAGTTCGCCGGCCAGAGGCAAGGAACCCCGGTTTCCCCAATTGACCCTGGACCAACTCAACGACCAGCAGCGCCCGGTCGGCGAGAAGATCGTGAAGATCTCGAGCGTCGGGCTCGGCGGTCCCTACAATCCGATGTTGCGCAGTCCCGTCTACGCGCAGCGCATGTACGACCTGCTCGACTATCTGCGTTGGCATACGTCGGTGCCGACCAAGCTCAACGAGATGGCCATCCTGATCGTCGGCCGGCAATGGCGCTCGCAAGTGGAATGGTTCGCCCATGCGCCCCTGGCGAAGAAAGCGGGCCTCGCCGATTTCGATCATCGCGGACCTCAAGGCCAACAAGCGTCCCGGCGGCATGGGTCCCGAGGAAGAGGTCGTCTACGACTTCGTGACCGACTTGACGACGAAACATGCGGTCTCGGACGAACTGTTCGATCGCGCCAAGACGCTTCTCGGGGAACAGCAAGTGGTCGACCTGACGGCGGTCGCCGGAACTTATGTCAGTGTCGCCATGATGCTGGCGATGGCCGAACAAGGCGTGCCTGCCGACAAAGAGCCGCCGTTCAACGACGGCGAACCCTGAGCGACAGCAAGGGGATAGGGGCCGGGCGGCGTCTTGGTCTCCGGTTGGCCGGAGAATTCCCCGGCCGATAGCTAGGGGCCTCGGATAGTGTTCGCAGCGAGCGCATTTGTTGTGCTTAGAGCGGGGAATAGCCTCCAGGGCCGGTTTGATTGTCACAAGACAATATTGTCTGGCTAAGCGGTCGCCATCGGCGCATAATGCGACCATGACAGACAGCGCCGTATTTTCGACCGACGTCGTAAAAGATATTGGAAACCCCAATCGCTTTCGCTGGAATATTTACGAAAACAAGAGGGTGCGGGACAAATCGTTCTATTCGTTTGCGACGAGGCGCGAGGCTCAGAACGACGCCGATAAGTTCGTGCGAAAGCTCGATGCGATTTGGCCGGGCTCAAAAGAATAAAAAAGCCCGCGAATTCATGTTGCGCTGCGGATCGTCGCCGATAGCTGGCGCCAGGAGGTTCCCCTCGGATTGCCGATCTAGGCCGAGATCGGCGCTGGTCTGTGGAACCTAACTGAGCTTCCCTGCTCAAGCTGTCTCGGAGTTGACGCTCCCTGTGCGGGCAGCCTTGATTAAATCAGCCAGTTGTCGCTTGAGAACCGGACCTTCAATCTGGCTAGCCGAATAGCCCTCGCGATTAAGCGAGGTGACAATTTCCGTCAACCCGGCGACGCGGCCGGACCTCGCCAGCTGAAACGCACGTTCCAAGGCGGTCATTTTTTGATCCATGCCGCAAGGCCATATTTGGGATTCGAGGCGGGAGCAGGGCGGGAAGCAGTCCCGCTTTCCGCGAGGCTTCGACGGAGAGCGGGTCACGACCGCCATTCGAGGGGATTCAGCGCGCGGGAAGCGTTCGAAAACCTTCGGCGTCCTCTGATTGGCGGGCTGAGGCGCCGGCCAACAGCGCAAAAGCCTTTTTGCTCCATCTGGCTTCCGACCAGACCGAACCTTGCCATCCAGAGCGGGTCGGCCCCCGGGCGGGCGGCGCTCACTCCTCCGGCATCCCGGCCTTGATCAGGGCTTCACGGAATCTTGGCTGCCCGTCGACCCAGGCAGAGTTGTGCGCACGAAACCACGCCAAGGAGAGTTTGGGATTCAATTTCAGCGCCTCCGCCATCGTAGCTTTCGCCTCCGGCAACTTGTCCGCCGCGGCATAGAACGCCGCAAGCGCCGTGTAAGACAGAACCGTGCGATACCCCGAGTTCGACGGCCTTGAGACCTTCCTCGATCGCCTCATCGGACCGTCCCAGCACCAGGAGTTCTGTACCCATTTGCATGTGCCAAATGCCGATATACGAGTCCCGCGGACTGATCCTGATGGCCTGTTGGAGCTCCGATCTCGCCTGCTCAAAATGGCCGAGGAATTCATTTCCGATGGCCATCGTCAGATAGGCATCGGCCAAACTGGGATCGGCCCGAAGCGATGCCTCCGACTCTGGAAATAATCTCGTTTGCCGACCCCGCGTCGTCCGGTTTCGTTTTGAACATGATCAGGAGGGCTTTGGTGAGATGCGCGACGGCTTGGTCCGGATTGAGCAGAATGGCTTGGTTGGCCCGCTGCATCGCGCGCGCGTACGGGTCCGCACTCGGGTCGTACCAACCGTTGGCATAGCTCGTCGCCTCGGTGAAAGCGGCGGCCGCAAGCGCGTCGGCGCTGGTTGGATCGAGAGTCTAACGCTTGGTCGAATAAGGCCAGGGCCTCGTGTTGATTGGCTTTCGTGAACGATTGGTTGAAAAGCGCCCAACCGCGCATCGTCAAATCGACGGCATCGGGATTGCGTGGGCGATCATGGAGGCTACGCTGGGCTTCGGCGTTTATCAGCTCGAGCTGAAGCGTGCGGGCGAGGCGCGCGACCACTTCGTCCTGGAGCTTGAACAGGTCCACGACGTCTTCGTCGAATTGATCCGCCCAGAGATGCGCGCCGGATTCCGCGTCGATCAGTTGGGCGTTGACGCGCACCCTGTTCTGATCGCGTTGAACCGAACCCTCGAGAACGTAGCGCACGCCGAGTTCCTTGCCGATCGCCTTGGCGTCGAGGTTCTTGCCCTTGAAGGTGAAGGCGGTGTTGCGCGCAATGACGAAACTGTTGTGGAGACGCGACAGTTCGGTGGTGAGATTCTCGGTGACGCCGTCGGCGAAATAGTCTTGGGCAGGATCGTTGGAGAGGTTGGTGAAAGGCAGCACGACGATGGAGAGTTGCGCGGCCTCGGCCGGCGGCTTCGAAGCGACGGAAGCGGGTCGGTTCGCATTGACGAACCACCACGCTGCGCCGCCGAGGAGGATCACCAGTGCGGCGATCCCGACGATTAGCGGCAAGAGCGACGAACGCTTTTTCGGCGCGGCGAACTGCGCTCCCTCGACCCGAACAGCTTCGGCTGCGATCACAGTGACGTGGCGCTGCTCCGCTCCGCCTAGTGCGGCTTCCACCGAAGGCCGCGCCCCCTCGGACGCGCCTACGGCCATTGGCGGCGCCTCGCGGGGCTCCGTCATAGGCGCCTTCGCTTCACCCGTCGCCCCGAAAGTCGCGGGCCGCGCCGCTAACCGACGGTCACTCTCCGGGCCCATGTCTGGGCGTCCATCGTCGTCCTGCGAGGTCCGGACAGCGATGGAAGGCGTTTGCTCGGGCGACAAAGACCGCGTCAACCCGTCGAAGCGGTAACCCTCGCCGGCCACGGTCACGATCAGGCGAGGCTGCTTGGGATCCACCTCGATCTTTTTCCGCAGCCTGCCGACCAGCATGTCGATGCTGCGATCGAAAGGATCGGGCCGCTTCCCACCCAGAGCGTCGAGCAGATAGTCGCGGCTCAATACCCGCCCGGGATGATGAATGAACTCGCGCAGCAGCGCAAATTCGCTGCGGGTGAGGGGAATGTCGCCGCCATCCGTGTTGGAGAGCGAGCATCCGTCGAGATCAAGCGTAAAAGTCCCGAACCGGACGGGCGCGCCTCGCGGCGGCAATAAACTTTTGGCCGGAGAGCTGCCGGCGTCTTCCATGAGCGCGGCCTCGGACATGTCGCCATCGAAAGCCCGTGCTGGCGACTGTTACACGACTATTACGCCGCCGTTACTGGATTATCAAACGCTCGCATCAGGCGTGTGGAAGGGTCCCCGCACGGCTAGTCGGACAGGCGCGCCGTTCAACTGAAGAAGGAGGAAAGGATTATGAAAGCTTTTATTGCCGCACTCGCATTCGGCGTCGCTTTGCCGGTTTCGGCCTTCGCTCAAGACGCGCCGCCGTTTCTGAAAACGATCGAGCCTCAAGCGGCCGTCAGTTCCGCTTGGCAGGAATGGATGGCGGTCTTCAATCCGAAAGGAGCGCTCGACGGGAAGACCAAGGAGCTGATCGGCCTCGCCGTCGCCGCGCAAATTCCCTGCCAATATTGCGTCTACGCCCACACGGTGGGGGCGAAGCATGCTGGGGCGACGGACGAGCAGATCAAAGAGGCTATCGCCGCGTCGGGGCTGGTGCGAAAAATGAGCACTGAGTTGAATGGCAATCAATATGACATGGCCGAATTTAAAAAGCAGATCGACGCAGCCTATTCACTCGCGAAGGAATAATTGCAACTGGCGGCGCGGTTAGTCCGCGCCGCCTCTAACCGCTAGTTTTGCGTATGTCGCTAAAACGTATCTGTTGGATCGCCGGATGACTGGAACGGGTGGTTTGGCCCGTTAGCCGAGCCCTCGGCGAATGGCAGGTGTTTGCGCCAATCTGCCGATGAGGGACCGACCTGGAACGCGCGCTTTGAGTGCCGAATAGCTGCGGCCCAACAATGAAATTCGACCACCCCTGCATGATGGCGCGTCGGCATTCGAGCATGTCTGAGCGGCGATACGGCGGCGCTCACGCCTCCGGCAGCCCGGCCTTGATCAGCGCTTCACGGAAACCCGGCGGCGAGTCGATAAAGGCTGGTTGGCGCGCAGTAAGCCACGCCGCGGAGAGTTTGGGATTCAATTTCATCGCCTCGGCCAGCGCGGCCTTTGCCTCCGGCGCCTTGTCCACCGCCGCATAGAACGCCGCAAGGGCCGCGTAACCCAACACCGTTCGATATCCCAAGTCGATGGCTTCGAGCCCTTCCTGGACCGCCGCATCGGTTCGATGCAGCGCCAACAGCTGTCGGCCCATTTCCATGTGCCAGGCTCCGAGAAGTGGATCGCGCGGACTGATCCTCATGGCCTGTTCGAGATCCCCCAACGACCGCTCATAGCGGCCCAGCACCATTTCCCCGACGGCCATAGGATGGTAGGCCCTGGCAAAACTGGGATCGGCGCGAAGCGTGGCTTCAGCCTCGGCAATGACCTCGTTTGCCGACGCCGCATCGTACGGTTTCAATTTTATCATGAGCAGCACAGCTTTGACATAATGCGCGGCGGCTTGGTCCGGATTGAGCAGAAGAGCTTGCTCTCCCTGCTGCATCGCCCGTGCATACAGGTCCTGCTGATCTGACCAACCATAAATATAGTCTGACAGGTCGACCCTAGCGGCCCCCGCGAGCGCGTCGGCGTTGGCGGGATCGAGAGTCAACGCTTGCTCGAATAGGTCTCGGGCTTCGTGATACGAGGCTTTCGTCATGGTTTGGTTGAGGAGCGCCAAACCGCGCATCGTGAGGTCGATGGCGTCTGGATTTTGTGGCCGATCGTGCAGGCTGCGCTGCGCTTCGGCGTTGACCAGTTCGACCTGAAGCGTGCGGGCGAGGCGCGCGACCACTTCGTCCTGGAGCTTGAACAGGTCTACAACGTCGTCCTCGAATCGGTCCGCCCAGACATGCGCGCCGGATTCCGCGTCAATGAGTTGGGCGTTGACGCGCACGCGGGTTCCGTCGCGCTGCACCGAGCCTTCGAGGACGTAGCGCACGCCAAGTTCCTTGCCTATCGCCTTGGCGTCGAGGTTCTTGCCCTTGAAGGTGAAAGCGGTGTTGCGAGCGATGACGAAGCTGTTGTGGAGACGCGACAGTTCAGTGGTGAGATTCTCGGTGACGCCATCGGCGAAATAATCTTGGGCAGGATCGTTGGAGAGGTTGGTGAAGGGCAACACGACGACGGAGAGTCGCGCGGCTTCGGCCGGCGCCTTCGAAGCCACAGCCGCAGGCCGGTTCGCATTGAACCACCACGCGCCGACCCCGATCAGGACCAGCAATGCGGCAAGCGCGACGGCGAGTGGTACGAGCGCCGAACGCTTTTTCGACGGCACAGGCGTCACCGGCTCCGCCGGTTTCGCCTGGGCGGGGATGCCCACTCGAAGCGAATAGACCCGGATCGGCTCGGCGATGTTCTTGAGTTGAGTCTGGCCGAGATCGGTGACCGCGAGATCGAGCCGCCCCTTGACCTGCCGATATGCGTCCTCGGAAAGGCAGATCGCACCCGGCTCGCAAACGCCCTCCAGCCGCGCGGCGATGTTGACGCCGTCGCCCATGAGGTCGCCGTCGCTCTCCTCGACGACGTCGCCCAAATGAATGCCGATGCGAAATTCGATGCGCTTGTCGGGCGCGACGCCCGCATTGCGCTCGACCATGGCGTGCTGCACTTCGAGGGCGCAGCGCACCGCGTCGACGACGCTGCGGAACTCGATGACGCTGCCGTCTCCGGTCCGCTTGACGATGCGGCCATGATGAACGGAGATCGTCGGGTCGATCAAATCGCTGCGCAGCGCGCGCAGTCGCGCCAGAGTTCGATCTTCGTCCGCGCCGGCGAGCCGGCTATAGCCGACCACATCGGAGACCAGGATCGCCGCAATTTTCCGAGCCTCGGACATGGCGCGCCCTCACGCATCAGGCACTACCACAAGAGAGGCTTGAGTCGCGCGTGACTGTTCAAAGAGGTCGGGACAAAAAAAGCAGCAAAATCTTTTCTGAAACAGAAATCTGTGCTATCATCTTCCCAGTCACCGAATTAAGCCGGCGCCTTACGCGTCCTGCGGCGAGGAGACATCGAGCGGGCGAATGCGCGTGAGAGACATCTGGCACAACCTAAAGGCGCAACCGGGTCGGGACAGGAAAATTCTTATTTGGAATCGCCGTAACCCATTGAAAGGCCCCGATTCGGACGAATAAAACCAAATAAAACCAAGCAATTTTACTTGGATTGGCTTGGTCCTGCTTGGCCTGGCTTGGATTTATTTGGACCAATTTCGCCTATAGGTTGTATTTAGCCCAAAGGCCGGGGCGGGCGGATTTCGAGTCGCTAGGGCGCGAGCGCCGTCTCGACCAGTTCGACCCAGTAACTCATGCCATAGGGCAGGGCGGCGTCGTTGAAGTCATAAGCCGGGTGGTGCAGCATCGCGCTGTCGCCGTTGCCGATGAAGATGAACGCGCCCGGGCGCGCCTCGAGCATGAAGGAAAAGTCCTCGGCGCCCATGACCGGAGGCGCGTTCGGATCGACATGCGAGTGTCCGGCGACCTTGCGGGCGACCTCCGCGGCAAAGTCGGTCTGGGGCCCATGGTTGACGGTCGGCGGGTAGCCGCGTCGGTATTCGACCCGCGCTGTTGCGCCGCCCGCAGCCGCGACCCCGGCGACGATCTCGTGGATCCGTTTCTCGACGGCGTCGCGGGTTGCGGCGTTGAGGGTGCGGACCGTGCCGTTGAGCCAGGCCGATTGGGGGATGATGTTGTTGGCCGTGCCGGCCTCGAAGCGCGTAACCGAGACGACGACGGAATCCAGCGGATCGACGTTGCGCGAGGCGATCGTCTGCAAGGCGGTCACGATCTGCGCGCCGATAACCACCGGATCGATGCATTGATGCGGCATTGCGCCATGGCCGCCGCGACCTTCGACAAGGATCGTGATCTCGTCGGCCGACGCCATCGTCGGCCCCTTCCGCAGCTTAAACGAGCCGATCGGCAGGGCCGGCATGTTGTGCATGCCGTAGACTTCCTCGATGCCGAACTTATCCATCAGCCCATCGTCGATCATCGCCATCGCGCCTGCGCCGCCCTCCTCGGCCGGTTGAAATATGACCACGGCCTTGCCGGCGAAATCGCGCGTTTGCGTCAGGCGCTGGGCCGCGCCGAGCAGCATCGCGGTGTGCCCGTCGTGGCCGCAAGCGTGCATTTTGCCTGGGATTTTCGAGCGATAGGGGAGATTGGTCTCCTCGTCGATCGGCAGCGCATCCATGTCGGCGCGGAGCCCGATCGCCCGCGTGCTCGATCCTTTGGCCCCGTGAATGACGCCGACCACGCCGGTGCGGCCGATGGAAGTTTTGACCTCATCGCAGCCGAAGGCGCGAAGCCGGTCGGCGACAAACTCGGCGGTCGCCTCGACGTCGTACATGAGCCCGGGGTTTTGATGGATTTCGCGGCGCCAGGTCTGAACGTCGGGAACGAGATCCTTGATGGCGGCGCGGATCGGCATCGGAGGAGGCTCCTGGCAAAGGGCCAACAAGTTGACGGCGCGCCGGAGGCGCTGTCAACCAGCGCGGTTGCTCAGCGCTTGCGATGCAGGAGAAAGATCGCCTGATCGCCCAACAGAATTCCACGCCCATGGGGAGAAAATCCGATGCAGCGGGTGGCCGCTGAGATCAAGCGCGACGCTCTTGTCGATCGTCGCGCCGACCTCGCGCGCCAGCGCGACGAAATCGGCGATCGTGCAGAAATGGATGTTCGGCGTGTCGTACCAGGAATGGGATAGGCTTTCGGTCACCGGCATGCGGCCGCCGAAGGCGACCTGGGCGCGGATGCGCCAGTGGCCGAAATTCGGCACCGAAACGATGGCCCGACGGCCAATGCGCAACATATGTTCGAGCACGACGCGTGGCTGGCGCGTCGCCTGCAACGTCTGCGACAGGATCACATAGTCGAAGGCGTCGTCCGGGTAATCGACGAGATCGGCGTCGGCGTCGCCCTGAATCACGGACAGTCCCTTGGCGACGCAATCGTTCACGCCGTGCTGGGAGAGTTCGATGCCCCGCCCGTCGACGCTTCGCTCTTCGGTCAGGAGGCGCAGCAACGCCCCATCGCCACAGCCGACGTCGAGCACGCGGGACTTGGGCGCGACAAGTTCCGCCACGCGCAAGAGGTCGACGCGCGGCGGAGCGGGATGTCGAGCAAAGTTCAATCGACCCCCCTGGCGCGCGCGGCTGCGTCGATGAAGCCTTTCGTGGTGTCGATGAGTTCGGGGACGTCGAGCAGGAAGGCGTCATGCCCGCGATCGGTCTCGATCTCGACGAACGAGACCGAAGCGCCGCCGGCGTTGAGCGCGCGCACGGTGGCGCGCGAGTCGCTCGTGGGAAACAGCCAGTCAGAGGTGAATGAGACCACGCAGAAGCGTGTTCGCGAGCCCTTGAAGGCGTTTGCAAGCGAGCCGCCGTAATCCGCGGCGAGGTCGAAATAGTCCATGGCCCGCGTCATGTAGAGATAGGAGTTGGGATCGAAGCGTTCGACAAAGATCGTCCCCTGGTGGCGCAGGTAGGATTCGACCTGAAAGTCCGCGTCAAAGGAGAAGGTGCGCGCGGCGCGATCCTGCAAATTGCGCCCGAACTTGCGATGCAGGGCGCTCTCCGACAGATAGGTGATATGGGCCGCCATGCGCGCGACGGCGAGGCCCTTAGCCGGTCTCGCGCCCTGGACGAGATAGCGTCCGCCACGCCAGTCGGGGTCGGCCATGATGGCCTGTCGGCCAACCTCGTGGAAGGCGATGTTCTGCGAGGAATGGCGCGCGGACGTCGCGATCGGGAGAGCAGCGAAGACGCGATCGGGGTAGGTCGCGGCCCATTGAAGAACTTGCATGCCCCCCATCGAACCGCCGGCCACGCAAAGCAGCGTCTCGATGCCGAGGTCATCGATCAATAGCGCCTGCGCGCGCACCATGTCGGCGATCGTCACGATCGGGAAGTCGAGCCCATAGGGCTCGCGCGTCTCCGGATTGATCGACGCGGGCCCGGTCGAGCCCATGCACCCACCGATAACATTCGAACAAATAACGAAAAACCGATCGGTGTCGAACGGCCGACCGGGACCGACCATGGTCTCCCACCAGCCTCGTCCGCCGGTGACGGGGTGCCGATTGGCGACATGCTGGTCGCCAGTTAGAGCATGGAAGAGGAGAATAGCGTTGGACTTCGCCGCGTTGAGAGCGCCATAGGTCTGGTAGGCAATGGTCAGCGGCGCCAAGGCTGCGCCCGAATCCATCTGCAGCGGCGCGCCCGGACTTAAGCGCAGCGTAAAGCTATCCGGCGAAACGGATTGCGCGACCGCGCCGCTCAGAAGCGTTCCTGCGTCCCCCACGATGCCCCTTTCCACATTCGATAGCAGACAATATGTTCGCTTTGTCGAACAGATCGTTTGTTATAGAGGAAAAGGGAGACAATGCAAGCGTCGTCGTGTCTGCGGCGCCGGACCCGCCCCGGCGCGGGGCCGCGGGCGTGTCGGGTCGTTGCAATAAAGGCCAATAAGCGGCAGCAAACGCAAACAAACGCTAGTAAAACAGCTAGCGGTTAGTAGCGTTTATTTTTTGGAATCGGGTCTTTTCAATGCGTTACGGCCGATTCAAACAAAAAATTTTCGCCCCTCCGAAGCTTCTGTCGAGGGCGTCCCACATAGGTTTCCAGCTTCGTTTTTTCCCTTTCCGGGCCGTCCAGCGATAATGCGGGTCGATCCGGCGTAAACCATGTATAGCACGATTTCTGATTCTTGTAAATAAATTGTGTCCCTTCGAACGTCGATTCCCGAGACGAACCGCCGCCTCAGGCGGACGCCTCCCCTCCCCAGGGATACCTCGCAGCTGGACGTCGGCTAGTTTTCTTCGTCGGTGAGACTTTCGGAGGCCTGTTGCGCCAGTTCCTTGACGATCGCGTCGCCCATCTCGCTCGTCGACACGGTCGGCCCGTCCTCGCCGCGAATGTCGGCGGTTCGCAGCCCGGCCGCAAGGACGCCTGCGATGGCCGCGTCCAGCCGGTCGGCGACCCCCTGCAGTCCAAACGAATAGCGCAAGGCCATGCCGAACGATCCGATCATGGCGATCGGATTGGCGATTCCCTTGCCGGCTATGTCAGGCGCCGATCCGTGGACCGGCTCATAGAGGGCCTTGCGCCGGCCGCTCTTCGGATCGGCGTCGCCGAGCGAGGCGGACGGCAGCATGCCGAGCGAGCCGGTCAACATCGCCGCGACATCGGACAGCATGTCGCCGAATAAATTGTCGGTGACGATAACGTCGAACTGCTTGGGCGCGCGGACAAGCTGCATGCCAAGCGCGTCGGCAAGCTGATGCTCGAGCTTGACGTCGGAAAACTCGCGCTTGTGCAGAGCGGTCATCACCTCGTTCCACAAGACGCCGGACTTCATCACGTTGCGCTTCTCGGCCGAAGTGACCTTGTTGCCGCGGTTGCGGGCGAGTTCGAAGGCGGTGCGCCCGATCCGCTCGATTTCGTAGGTGTCGTAGACCTGGGTGTCGATTGCACGCTTCTGACCGTTGCCGAGATCGGTGATTTGCTTCGGCTCGCCAAAATAGACCCCGCCGGTGAGCTCGCGCACGATCATGATATCAAGCCCCTCGACAATTTCGGGTTTGAGCGAGGAGGACGAAGCGAGCGCCGGATAGCAGATCGCCGGCCGCAAATTGGCGTAGAGAGCAAGCTCCTTGCGCAGACGAAGAAGTCCGGCCTCAGGGCGAACGTCATAGGCGACGCCATCCCATTTCGGACCGCCGACGGCCGCCAGGAAGATGGCGTCTGCCGAATCGGCGAGCGCCATGTCCGAATCGGCGATGGCCTTCCCATGCTTGTCGTAGGCGCCGCCGCCAACCAAGCCTTTCTCGATCTCGAATCTGGCGACGCCCTCGCTATTGAAGTGATCGATAATCTTCTCGAGTTCGGCCATAACTTCGGGGCCGATGCCGTCGCCAGGAAAAAGCAGGAGCTTGAAAGTCGCCATGGTCCGTCACGTTATGTCAGGGGAATGCGAGGCCGTGTGCTAGACGATTTCAGACTCGCGCGAAAGCCTGACTTGAGCGCAATTCGCCGCGCGTCTTGTCATCCCCGCGCACGCGGGAATCTCGAACTCTCGGCGGCGCTTGGCTCAATGCCCGCTTTCGCGGGCATGACATGGGGTGCGGCTGAGGCGACGCCATGACCATAGTGAGCAGCGCCGCCGCTGACGGCTTCATTCAGCGGTTGCCGAAGGAGATTGGCTTCTACCTGGTTCATGGGCTTGACGAGGGGCTCACGCACGAACGTGTGAAGGCCATCGTTCGCAGCCGCATCGGCGACGATACGGACCCGATGCGGCTCGTGCGCCTCGAGGGCGACGCCGTCGCGCGCGATCCGGGCGCGCTTGCGGATGAAGCCTATGCGATCTCGATGTTCGGGGGCGATCGCGCCATCTGGATCGACGCGCAGGGACGCGATCTCTTGCCCGCGCTCGAACCCCTGTTTGCTCGGCCGCCAACGGACTGCACGATTGTCATCAAGGCGGGACAACTCAAGAAGGGAACGGGCTTACGGGGCGCGTTCGAAGGTTCAGCGGCGCGCGCGTCGATCGAGTGCTACTCGGACGATTCGAGCACCCTCGAATCGCTCATCGAAGCGGAAGCCCGCGCCGCGGGTCTCGCCATCGCGCCGGATGCGCGCGCGGCGCTCGTCCATATGGTCGGCGCCGACCGCCAAACGACCCGGGGAGAAATCGCCAAACTGATGCTCTACGCGCAAGGACAATCGCAGATCACAGCCGAAGACGTGGAAGCGATTGTCGCAGACGCCGCCCCCTCCAATCTCGATGAAGTCATCGACCACGCGCTGCTCAGCGACCTGCCCGCAGTCGAGACATCGGCTGCCCGGTTCTTCCGCGACGGGGGCGACGCGGACTTTCTGATGATCCGGCTCGTTGCGCGATTGACGCTTCTGCACCGGCTCAGGCTTGAGATGGATCAGGGCCGGCCGTTCGACGCCGCGTGCCAGGCGTTGTTCGTGAAACTGCCGATGTCAGCGCGTCGCGCTCTGGCCAAGCAGGCCGAGCGCTGGACCACGGAATCGCTTGCCAAGCGGCTGCCCGCAGTCCGGCTGGCGAGCGCCCGCGTTCGCACTGAAACGCAGCTTGCCGAGGTTCTGGCGACGCGGGCGCTATGGGCGCTCGCATCCGGGCGGCGCGGCGGGAGGCGGTGAATGCGCCGAGCAATCTGTAGCAGCCTCGTTCGCTGGTCGGGGCTTGATGTCCAGAGCGCATCCGGAGGACCCCCACACAATGGATCTGCAGGCTCGGTCCACGCGCCGGAGAGCCCTGCGCCTAGCATGTCTCAAGGCTTCGCCGCCATGATCCTTGCAACTCGGCCCAAGCTCAAGCGTCAGGGCGTAGGATGCGTGACCAAGAGATCCGTGCTGTCGAAATGCCCGGTCCACGGATAGCCCATCCAGACCCGGACCGCGCCGAATTGGTGCACGAACGACGCGGGAGCCGTGATCGTGAAATCGGTCGATCCCGACGCTCCCGCCCCACCGAGCGCGATATGCGCAGTGGGCGGCGACGCCGAGGTGTTCAAGGTGACCGCCACGACAAACGGCTGATCGCGCACGAAGGAGCCGAATTTCGTTGCGTCACTGTCGTTGATGCGGACCTTGTTGTCCTGCGTGAAGTCGAGATGCAGGAAGTCTAGCGGCGCGTTCGGGTTCGGCTGAGGGACCGGCTCGAAGGAAAGCGTCGCAAGGCCGCTGCCCGAGGGCATAAACATCGCCGACTGGAAGTTGTACTGCCCGCCGGGCTGCGCCGCCAGCGTGCCCAACATGCCGCTTATGGGCGCTGAATTGTTGGCGCGGCTGGCGCGACTGACCTGGAGCCAACGGTCCCCCGGCGGAACCGGCGATACGATGACCGCTACGCTGCTTGGGGCTCCGAAGGTGGTTGCGGTTCCGGTCGCCTGGGCTGAGGCGGGCGGCTGACCGACCGCGGTCGCGTTGAAGTTCGATTGGAAGACTGTCGCCGATTGACAGCCTCCCAGGATCATCAGCGCGAGGGTTAGCGGCAATCGGCAGCCTATGCCCGCGATAGCACTGGAGCGCTGCGCCGCTGAACTCAGACCCTCGCAAACCTCGCCCATTGGATTCTCCCGAATGCCGGAGGCCGTGGCGCGGCGCTCGGCGATTCAGCCCACCCTCATGGAGGCTCCTAGCAAGAAAAACGAGGCGGCGCTGTGCGCTAGATCACACCATCTTCATTTCCGAATCGCAGCTTTGCCGAGGTTCTCGGCGCGCACGCCCTGTGCGCGCACGCGCCTGAGCCGAGAATCGGATCCATTCCGCGCTAGCGCGCCGCGGGCTGCAAAAGCCTCCGGCAGAAGTCGTCAAACTGGTCGAGATTGCTGAAGGCGATGCGAATCTCGCCGCTCTCGCCGCTGTGCCGGATCCTCACTTTCGTTCCAAGCTCAAGGTTAAGCTTGTCCTGAAGGGCGCGCGTGTCGGCGTCGACGGGCGCGGCCCCACGTCGCGGCCGCGAAATCTTGCCGGAATTCTCATTGAGGCGTTCTATGTCCCGGACCGTCAGCCCCTCGGCGACGATGCGGTCGGCGAGCGCGTCTGGATTGGCGACGGCGAGCAGAGCCCGCGCGTGCCCGGCCGAGATCTGGCGGCCCGCAAGCAAACTACGCGTGTGTTCTGGCAAAGTTGTGAGGCGAAGGGTGTTTGCGACGTGGCTTCGGCTTTTGCTGACGACGCGGGCGATGTCGCCGTGTGAATATCCGTAATCCGCGCCGAGCTGGGCATAGCCCGCGGCCTCTTCGAGGGGGTTGAGATCAGCCCGCTGCACGTTTTCGACGATGGCGATCTCGAGCGCCTCACGGTCGCCCGCCTCGACTATTGAGACCGGGATGTCGTGCAGCCCTGCCCGCTGCGCGGCCCGCCAGCGGCGCTCGCCAGCGATGATTTCGTACGCATCCGCGACGCCAGGTATCGCGCGAACGACAACAGGCTGGATGATTCCGCGCTCCTTGATGGAGGCGGCGAGTTCATCGAGCTCGTCGTTGTCGAACCGCTTGCGCGGATTGCGCGGATTGGGGCGCAAGAACTCAATCGGCGTCTGGCGCGCGCCGCGTGAGACCTCGGAATGCTGTGCGTTGGCCCCGCCCAGTAACGCCGCGAGTCCACGGCCCAGGCGAGGCCGGTTTTCGGTGCGGGTTGCTGCGTCTTCGGCCATGGGTCCGTTCCTTGGATTTATGAAACCCGGTTGATCAGGCGGCGCGCCAGCGCCCTTCGCGGCGAATGACCTCGGACGCGAGCTTGAGATAGGCTTGGCTGCCGGCGCATTTGAGATCGTAAAGCAGCGCCGGCTTGCCGTGCGAAGGCGCTTCCGACAGGCGGACATTGCGGGGAATGACGGTCTCATAGACCTTGTCGCCCATATAGGCGCGCACGTCCGCGACCACCTGGCCGGCCAGGCTGTTGCGGGGGTCGTACATCGTCAACACCACGCCATGGATGGTCAGCGCAGCGTTAAGCGTGCTGCGAACCTGCTCGACCGTGGTCAGGAGCTGCGACAGGCCCTCAAGGGCGAAGAATTCGCATTGCAGCGGGACGACGACCGCGTCGGCGGCGGCGAGCGCGTTGATGGTGAGAAGGTTGAGCGACGGCGGACAATCCACCAAGACATACGTGACGCATTCCGGGTCGGCCGCGCTTGCGGCGCCATAAGCGCGAAGCGCGTTGCGGAGCTTATAGGAGCGATCGGCGTGTCCGGCGATCTCGAGCTCCACGCCAAGAAGATCCATGGTCGAGGGCGCGATGGTGAGACGCGGCACCGAGGTCGGAATCGCGACATCGCGTAGCGTTTTTTCGCCGACCAGCATGTCGTAGCTCGACGTCACTCGCGCCTTGCGGTCAATTCCAAGGCCGGTCGAGGCGTTGCCCTGTGGATCGAGATCGACGATGAGCACCCGCTCGCCGATCGCGGCCAGCGCGGTTCCAAGGTTGATGGCGGTGGTTGTTTTGCCTACGCCGCCCTTCTGGTTCGCCATGGCGAGAACGCGGGGTCGTGTGGCGCCGTCAGGCTCGCGAACGAGGGGCTCGGTCTCGGTCTCAGTCATCAGGCCTCAGCCTTGGCGAATCCGCAGGATCGCGGCCTTCGGGTTGACGACGCTCTGAAGCGTCTCGATCGCATAAGCCGTCGCCTCAGACAGCGCCGCAATTTGGTCTCTAGCTGATTCGCCGCGCGGAAACACGGCAATCGCGCCGCGCTCCATCCACGGTCTCGCCAATTCGAGCGTCAGCGGCAAGGGGGCGAAGGCGCGCGCGGTCACGGCGTCCACAGCTCCGAGGCGTTCGGGCTCGATGGCTTCGACACGAGCGGCGTAAATCACCGCCGCCGCGCTGGTGGCGCGAGCCGCTTCGCGGAGGAACGCGCATTTCCGGCCGTCGCTCTCGATGCAATGAACGACGGCGCCGGGGACGTCCGCCAGCTGGATGGCGATCACCAGGCCAGGAAAGCCGGCGCCTGAGCCCATATCGACCCAGCGTCGGGCCTCAGGCGCGAGAGCTTGGATCTGGGCGGAATCGGCGATATGGCGGGTCCAGACCGACGCGAAGGTCGGGTTGGAGATCAGATTGATCTTATGCCGCCAGCGGTCGAGCAGGGCGACGAAGATCGCCAGGCGCTCCTCTGTTTCACGTGAAACAGGCACGAGGCGCAAAGCCACCCGGCGGTCGTCAGCGAGTTGGTCCGGCAAAGCGTCCTTTGACGGCTGCCGGCTCACGTTCCAGCCGGAAGCCGGGTGCGCGCGGAGGATCGCTCTGCGCGGCGGGCGTGCGCGGCGATGAGCGCCAGCGCCGCCGGGGTCACGCCCTCGATGCGGCGGGCCTGGCCCAGGCTTACGGGCCGAACGGCGATGAACTTCTGCTTGATCTCGTTGGACAGCCCCGAAAGGCGCCCATAGTCGAGGTCGGCCGGCAGGACCGCCGAATCGTCGCGGCGATAGCGAGCGACATCCTCGGATTGGCGATCAAGATAAACAGAGTATTTGGCGTCAGCCTCGAGCCGGCGCACAAGATTAGCGGGGATCTCGTTAAGTGCAGGCCAGACGCGTGTAAGAACAGCGATCGAGTACTGGGCCTGGGCGGCCAGCTCGAAGGCCGAGCGCCGGGCTCCGTCGCGATTGACGAGAACGCCGCTCGCCTCGAGTTCCCGCGGCGTGGCGGTCGCGGCCCTGAGCATCGCCCGCGCCTGCTCCAGCTGGTCGCGGACTTGCGCGTAGACCCGCGCCCGCTCAGGCCGAACGCAGCCAAGCGCGATGCCCTTCCCCGTCAAGCGCTCGTCGGCGTTGTCGGCTCGCAGTGACAGCCGGAATTCGGCTCGCGACGTGAACATGCGGTAGGGCTCAGTGACGCCGCGGGTTGTCAGATCGTCGATCATGACTCCCAGGTACGATTCGGCGCGGTCGAACGTCATTAGCCCTTGGCCGCCGGCCTTGCGGGCGGCGTTGATCCCCGCAACCAGCCCTTGGGCCGCCGCTTCTTCATAGCCGGTCGTGCCGTTGATCTGTCCGGCCAGGAACAGACCGCTGAGCCGGCGCGCTTCCAGCGTCGGATCGAGCCCGCGCGGGTCGATGTAGTCATATTCAATCGCGTAACCGGGGCGCAGGATATGCGCACGTTCCAGGCCAGGAATCGTCGCCACAAGCGCGCGCTGCGTCGCCTCGGGCAGCGAGGTCGAAATGCCGTTCGGATAGACGGTTGGGTCGTCGGCTCCCTCCGGCTCGAGAAAAATCTGGTGGCTGTCGCGATCCGCGAAGCGGATGACCTTGTCCTCGATCGAGGGACAATAGCGGGGGCCGCGCCCGGAAATCGCGCCGGAATAGACGGCGGACAGATGGGCGTCGGCCTGGATGATTCGATGGGTCTCGGCGGTCGTGCGGGTGATGTGGCACGGGAGCTGCGGCGCGTGACCGCGGTCGTCATGGACGAGAAGAACTCCGGCTCGGGATCGCCGAGCTGGATCTCGAGTTGGTCCCAATCGATGGTGGTCCCGTCGAGCCGGGGCGGCGTTCCGGTCTTG
>CAVZJI010000012.1:0-78444 GCA_963775405.1 uncultured Alphaproteobacteria bacterium | reverse complement strand
TCCTTGTCGAAACGCATGGGGCGGTCGGCCTCATCAGGCTTAACCGGCCGCAAGCCTTGAACGCGCTGTCGGCGGCCTTGATGGAGGACCTCAACGCGGCGCTCGAGGCGTTCGAGTCCGACCCCGCAATCGGCGCGATCGTGCTGACCGGCTCGGAGAAGGCGTTCGCCGCCGGCGCCGACATCAAGGAAATGCAGGACAAGACTTTCGCCGAGGCTTTCATCGGCGACTTCATCTCCCGCTGGGAGAATGTGGCGAAGGCGCGCAAGCCCATCATCGCCGCCGTCGCCGGCTTCGCGCTCGGCGGGGGATGCGAGGTCGCGATGATGTGCGATTTCATTCTCGCCGCCGACACCGCCAAATTCGGCCAGCCCGAGATCAAGCTTGGCGTGATCCCGGGCGCCGGCGGCACCCAGCGCCTGACCCGCGCGGTCGGCAAATCGAAGGCGATGGAGATGATCCTGACCGGGCGCATGATGGACGCGGCCGAAGCCGAGCGCTCAGGCCTCGTCTCGCGCGTGGTGCCTGCCGCGTCGCTGATCGAGGAGGCGCTCAAGGTCGCGGCCTCGATCGCCGCCTTGTCGAGGCCGGCGGTCTTCGCCGCCAAGGAGGCCGTCAATCGCGCCCAGGAGACGACGCTCGCCGAAGGGATCCGGTTCGAGCGCCGCATCTTCCACTCGCTGTTCGCGACCGAGGACCAGAAGGAAGGCATGCGCGCCTTCGCCGAGAAGCGCGCGGCGGCTTTCAAGCACCGGTAGGTCGGTTAATACACATATGATATATGTATATATAGCCCATGCGATGAGTGCAGACCACCCGCCGGTTCAATCGCGCGGCCGTGACAGAAAAAGACACTTAAGTCGTTGAAAATTCGCCGTCGCGTCCAGAACCGCACACCTGCGCCGGTCAGCAAATAACGCAGGCCTCGCGGCGCGCTCGCCTTGCCGCATTCGCCCGAGGGCGGCTCACCCGGCGGTCCATCCGCCGTCGATCGAGAGGTTCGCGCCGGTGATCTGGGACGCTGCGTCCGAGCAGAGGAAAACCGCAAGCGCCGCGACCTGATCGACGCTGACGAATTGCTTGGTCGGTTGCGCCGCGAGCATCACGTCGTTGATCACCTGCTCGCGCGTCATGTTGCGCGCCTTCATCGTGTCGGGGATCTGCCGCTCGACCAGCGGCGTCGAGACATAGCCGGGCGAAATGCAATTCGCCGTGACGCCGAAGGTCGCGAGCTCGAGCGCCACCGTCTTGGTCAAGCCCGGCGAGGCCGTGCTTGGCCGCCACATAGGCCGACTTGAACGGCGAGGCGACCAGCGAGTGGGCCGAGGCGGTCGAGATGATGCGGCCCCATTTTTGCGCCTTCATCCCCGGAACCGCGGCGCGGATCGCGTGGAACGCCGCGGTGAGATTGATGGCGATGATCAAGTCCCACTTCTCGGGCGGAAAGTCCTCGATCGGCGAGACATGCTGGATGCCGGCGTTATTGACCAGAATGTCGAGCGAACCCATCTTGGCTTTAGCGTCGGCGATCATGGCCGCGATCTCCGGCCCCTTCGCCATGTCGGCCCCGTTGTAGAAAGCCTTGACCCCGAATTCCTTCTCGATGCCAGCGCGCTCGGCCTCGATCGCCGCCTTGTCGCCGAACCCGTTGATGACGATATCCGCGCCTTCCTTGGCGAGAGCGCGAGCGATCGCAAGCCCAATGCCGCTCGTCGAACCGGTGACAAGGGCGTGGCGTTTGGCGAGCGACATCGGCGTTTCTCCTCCTCGGACCGCGCGGCGAAACCATCCGCGCGCGAGCGGTCATATTGCATTGCAGTGAAGCTTTCGAGGGATTCATTGCGCCGCAAACGTCTCGGATGACAAATTCGCGCTGAGCGCTTAGAACCCTGCGGGATTACTTCGGTCGGAGCGCGGCTGGAAAGGATATGACGCGATGAGCCTTGCGATGTCGGAAACGCCTTGCGGGCCGCGCTCCCGCCACGCGACCGTCGGGGTTCGGGTCGGCGAGGGCGACGGGGCGGTCATCGTCGGCGGGGGCGCGCCGATCGTCGTCCAGTCGATGACCAACACCGACACCGCCGACATCGAAGCGACCACCCGCCAGATCGCGGCTTTGGCGCGGGCAGGCTCCGAACTGGTGCGCCTCACCGTCGATCGCGACGAGGCCGCCGCGGCCGTGCCCCACATCCGCGA
This sequence comes from uncultured Alphaproteobacteria bacterium, assembly GCA_963775405.1. GTDB lineage: Bacteria > Pseudomonadota > Alphaproteobacteria > Rhizobiales > Beijerinckiaceae > Roseiarcus. The sequence goes on along the minus strand of CAVZJI010000012.1, from coordinate 76,248 downwards.
CCGCCTGCGCGCCAGAGGGATCAAGGCGCCGCTGATCGGCGACTTCCACTATATCGGCCACAAGCTGCTCGCCGATCATCCGGCCTGCGCCGAAGCGCTCGACAAATATCGCATCAATCCCGGCAATGTCGGCTTCAAGAACAAGCGCGACCTGCAGTTCGGCAAGATCATCGAGATCGCCATCCGCAACAGCAAGACGGTGCGTATCGGCGCCAATTGGGGTTCGCTCGATCAGGATCTTTTGACCACGCTCATGGACGAGAACGCAGCGAGCGCTGCAGCCGCTCGAGGCGCGCGCGGTCACGCGCGAGGCGATGGTCCGGTCGGCGCTTTTGTCGGCGGCGCGGGCGGAGGAGATCGGGCTCAAGCGCGAGCGCATCATCCTGTCGGCGAAGGTCTCGTCGGTTCAGGACCTCATCACCGTCTATCGCATGCTTGGCGAGCGCTCGGATTACGCGCTGCATCTCGGCCTCACAGAAGCGGGCATGGGCTCGAAGGGCATCGTCGCCTCCTCCGCGGCGCTCGGCATCCTGCTGCAGGAAGGGCTTGGCGACACGATCCGCATTTCGCTCACCCCCGAGCCGGGCGGCGACCGGACGCAGGAAGTGAAGGTCGCGCAGGAACTGCTGCAGACCATGGGGTTCCGCAGTTTCGCGCCGCAGGTCGCCGCCTGTCCCGGCTGTGGGCGCACGACCTCGACCGTGTTCCAGGAGCTGGCGCGCGACATCGAGACCTATCTCGCGAAAGTCCATGCCGGAATGGCGCGCGGTCTATCCGGGCGTCGAGCGGCTGAACGTCGCGGTGATGGGCTGCATCGTCAACGGGCCGGGCGAGAGCAAGCACGCCAATATCGGCATCTCGCTGCCCGGAACCGGCGAAGCGCCGGCCGCGCCGGTGTTCGTCGACGGGGTCAAGACCGTCACCCTTCGCGGGCCGCGCATCGCCGAGGACTTCAAGGCGCTGGTCAACGACTATATCGAGAAGCGCTACGGCGCGAACAGGCAGGCGGCGGAATAGGGGCGCGAGCCATGAGCCGACCGCCTCTGCCACCCTTCACTCAGGAGACCGCGGCGCAGAAGGCGCGCATGGCGGAGGACGCCTGGAACACCCGCGACCCGGCGCGCGTCGCGCTCGCCTATTCCGAAAACAGCCGATGGCGAAACCGGGCCGAGTTCCTTCAAGGCCGGCCTGCGATCGAGGCGTTTCTGACCCGCAAATGGAACCGCGAGCTCGACTATCGGCTGATCAAGGAACTCTGGGCCTTTCATGAGAACCGCATCGCGGTTCGCTTCGCCTACGAATGGCGCGACGATTCCGGAAGCTGGTTCCGCGCTTATGGCAACGAGAACTGGGAGTTCGACGAGGACGGGCTGATGCGGGTCCGCCTCGCGAGCATCAACGATCTGCCGATCCGCGAGCAGGACCGCCTTTATCACTGGCCGCTCGGCCGTCGTCCGGACGATCATCCGGCTTGAGCGACCTCGGGCTCTGAGGCGAAAGCGTCCGCTCTTCACATTCGCTTTGACACCGCCCACATGAGGTCGACGAGGCCGCCTATGTACGAACCCCCTCTTCACCGAAACGACAATCTGCCGGAGCTGCACGCGCTGATCAAGGAGCGCGTCTTCGGACTGCTGATCAGCAATGGCGCCGAGGGGCTGATCGCCAATTCGGTTCCGTTCGTGCTCGATGCCGCGGCATCGAAGCTGGGCACGCTAAAAGTGCATATCGCCCGCGCCAATCCGCAATGGCGCGATCTTGAAGCTTCGCCGGATGGGCTCATCGTGTTTCAGGGCCACGACCATTACATCACCCCGTCCTGGTACGAGACCAAGCGGGAGACCGGGAAAGTCGTGCCGACCTGGAATTATACGATGGTCCAGGCGAAGGGCCGCGCGACGGTGATGGACGACGTGTGGCTTGGCCAGCAGATCGAGGAGCTGACCCGCGCGCTCGAAAATCGGCGCGAAAAGCCCTGGGCGGTCGGCGACGCGCCCGCTGATTTCATCGCCATGCAGCGCCGGGCGATTGTCGGCATTGAGATCGAGATCCTCGACATCCGGGGAAAATGGAAGACGAGCCAGAACCGCAACGCCGCTGACCGCGCTGGCGTCGTTTCCGGACTTGAGGAGATAGGCGACGAAGACTCCCGCGCCATGGCGGAAATCGTGCGGGAGACCAGCCGCGACTGAGCCGGCCCGCGCGGTTGCCTCGCAGCATGAAGGCGTGATCCTATTCGCGCCATCTGCCGAAACTGTCCGGAGGAGGAATGCACATGGTCGACGCGATCAAGCCGCTTTACACCGCCCATGGGACCGCAATCGGCGGCCGCAACGGCCATACCCGCTCCGACGACGGAATCGTGAACCTCGATCTGTCGGTGCCGAAGGAGATGGGCGGGCCCGGCAAGCCGAACACCGGGACGCCCGAGCACCTGTTCTCCGCCGGCTACGCCGCCTGCTTCGGCGGCGCGCTCGACTTTATCGCCAAGCAGCACAAGAAGGACGCCTCGAAAGCGACGGTGAAATGCGCCGTCAGCATCGGCCCGCGGGAGAAGGGCGGCTTTGGTCTCACGGTCGTGCTCGATGTGACCGACGCGAGCCTGCCGCAGGCGGAGCTTCAGTCGCTGGCGGAGGAGGCGCACGAGAAGATCTGCCCCTATAGCCACGCGACCCGCGGCAACGTCGACGTCAAGCTCGTCACCCACGGGGCGTGAAGCGCGGCCGCGCGCCTATCGCTAGCGCGGCCAGTAAGCGACGCATTCGATCTCGACCTCGCCGCCGAGCGCGAGTCCGTTCGCCCCGAACGCCGAACGCGCCGGCAGGCGGGCGGGATCGAAGTAAGTCAAGTAAACGGCATTGAACTCCGCCCACCGGCCCATGTCGGCGAGCATGATCGTGAATTTGATGGTATCGCCGAATCCAAGGCCGCAGGCGTGCAAGACCTCGCCGATATTTTCCATCGCCTGGCTGGCCTGGGCCGAGAGCCCGCCCTCGACCAGCGTCATCGTGCCGGCCCGGTTGCCGATCGCGCCCGAAAGATAAAGGAAGTCGCCGGCGCGCGCCGCTGAGCAAAACGGCAGCCCGAGCGCCTTCATCGAAGGCAACGTGATCGTTTCCATTGTCGTCTCCCTAACGGCGGGTCGAGGGCCGGTTAAGCGCAAGACGGCGCGCAAGGCAGGATTTAGCGCCGCCGACCTTCGCATGGCGTTCAAATTCTTGTCCAAGGCCGAGACGCCTCAACGGCGCATCGCGGTCCGACGACCTTCAAATGAGGACGGTCTCCCGTCGAATTGGGGATCCGACCCAGCAGGCAATCCCAGAAAGAGGCAGTGGTCAAGGGTTTGCTAAGTCTGTCCTGTGGTTCGGCTTGCTGCTGACCGACAGTCATTCGCTACGATTGCTGCTTGTGGCGGCGCGCGCGCATCGGCGCCCGCATACGGAATCGTTCTTCGCCCGGCAACGCTGGCGCGAGAAAGGCTTGAGCGTCGATGATGGAGACCGCGCCGCCGCGCAGCGAGGGGACGCCGCTCGATCCGGGCTTGCGCGCTCTGTGCGGGATCGCGGCTTATTACCGCATCGGCGCCGACCCGGTGCAGCTCGCGCGCGAGTTGGCGCTGGGCGCGCCGCCAGGCCGAAGAGGGCGATCTCGTCCGCGCCGCCAAACTCATCGGACTGAAAGCGCGCCTGGTCGAGAAGGTCACCGCCGAACGGCTGGCGACGCTGCCCACTCCGGCGATTGTCCGCGTGAACGGCGCGCTGATGGTGTTCGGGGGACGGAATCCGTCCGGGCTCTGCCGGCTCGTTGATCCAATCAGCCACGCGGCCCAGGAAGCGCCGCTCGAGGAGGTCGCGCGCTCGATCAGCGGACAGGCCCTGCTCGTCGCTCGTCGGATCGGCGGCGCCGGCGTCGATCCTCGCCAGTTTGGCATGCGCTGGTTCCTGCCGACCATATGGCGCTATCGCCGTCCGCTCGGCCACGTGCTGGCCGCGTCGCTGTTCGTGCAGGTTTTTGCCCTCACGACGCCGCTGTTCTTCCAGGTCGTCGTCGACAAGGTGCTGACCCATCGCGGTTACGAGACCTTGTTCGTCCTCGTCGGCGGCCTGGTCGCCATCGGCCTGTTCGACGTCGCGCTGCAATATCTGCGCACCTATGCGCTCTCCCACACCACCAATCGGATCGATGTCGAGCTTGGCCAGCGCCTGTTCGCGCATCTTCTTCGCCTGCCGATCGCCTATTTCGAGACCCGATCGACCGGGCAAACGGTCGCTCGGGTCCGGGAACTGGAGACGATCCGCAGCTTTCTCACCGGACAGGCCTTGTTCTCGGCGCTCGACCTCCTGTTCGCCTTCGTGTTCGTCGGCGTTCTCTTCGCCTATTCGTGGTCGCTGACCCTGATCGTGCTCGCCGGGGTTCCGTTTTACGTCGTGATTGGCTTTTCCGTCAGGCCGCCGCTGCGCGACCTGGTCAAAGAGAAATTCAATCGCGGCGCGGCCAGCCAGCAGTTCCTCGTCGAGACGATTGTCGGCGTGAACACGGTGAAGAGCGCAGCGGTCGAGCCGATCATGCGGGCGCAGTGGGAGGAGAAGCTCGCGGCCTATGTGAAGACGAGCTTCGCCGCCGCGATGCTGGGCTCCGGCGGGCAGCTCGCCATTCAGTACATCAGCAAGCTCACCACCGCGGCGCTGCTTCTGTTTGGCGCAAAGGCGGTGATCGACGGAGAGCTGACCGTCGGCGGCCTTGTGGCCTTCAACATGATCGCCGCTCAGGCGGTGCAGCCGATTCTGCGCCTGTCGCAGATCTGGCAGGATTTTCAGCAGGTGCAGATCTCGATCGATCGCCTGGGCGATATCCTCAACACTCCCCCCGAATCCTCGTCGGCTACGCGTCTTCTGCCGCCGACGCCGCGCGGCGCGATCGAATTTCGCCGCGTCGGCTTCCGCTATCGTCCGGGCTCGCCTGAGGTCTTGAAAGACATTTCGCTCTCCATCCGACCGGGCGAGACAATCGGCATTGTCGGGCCGTCGGGCTCCGGCAAATCGACGCTGACCAAGCTCGTCCAGCGCCTTTACTTGCCAAATGAGGGACAGGTGCTGCTTGACGGCGCGGACTTGAGCCATGTCGATCCAGCATGGCTCAGGAGCCACATCGGCGTGGTGCTGCAGGAGAACCTGCTTTTCAATCGCACCGTTCACGAGAACATCGCCTTCGCCAATCCGGCGATGCCCCGCGTGCGGGTCATTGAGATCGCCCGTCTCGCCGGCGCGGACGAGTTCATCGACAAGCTCGCTGAAGGTTATGACACCGTGATCGAGGAGCGCGGCGCTAACCTTTCCGGCGGCCAAAGGCAGCGCATCGCCATCGCCCGGGCGCTGGCGACCAATCCGCGCATTCTCATTTTCGACGAAGCCACTTCGTCGCTCGACTACGAGAGTGAGCGGATCGTTCAGCGCAACATGCGCCGCATCGTCAAGGACCGCACGGTCATCATCATCGCCCATCGTCTGGCTGCGGTGCGCGGCTGCGACCGGATCATCGGCATGGCGGATGGCCGCATTGTCGAGATCGGCTCGCACGCCGAACTCCTGCGCCGGCCAGGCGGCCTCTATGCCTATCTCTGGAGCCTTCAGAGCCGGCCGACGGAGGTCGCGGCATGAGCGCGGTCCCGCCCGCCGGTCCGGCGCTCTCCGGCGCCAAGGTCCTCGCCTGGCCTAAGTTCGCGCTGCTCAAGGCTCCGGCCAAGATTTCAGGGATGAACCTCGGCGATCGCGAATTCCTCGCCCCGGCGCTCGAGATCCTGGAGACACCCCCCTCTCCGGTCCATGTCGCCTTTTTATGGATCATCTGCGCCTTCGTCGTTGCAGCCCTCGCCTGGGCCTATTTCGGCCGCGTTGACATCATCGCCGCCGCGCAAGGCAAGTTTCAGCCGATGGGACAGGTCAAGGTCGTCGAGCCGCTGGAGACCGGCAGGGTCGAGGACATCCGCGTCGGCAATGGCGCGCTGGTGCGGGCGGGCGAGGTGCTGGTCGAGTTCGACCGCTCGGCCGCACTGGCCGATGCCGAAGGGGCACGCGCGGAACTCGCTTCCGCCAAAGCGGAGATCCTGCGCCGCAAGACCGCGCTCATGAGCGCGCGGGCTCGTATATTTCGATCCTGCCCCGGCGATCGCCTGGCCGGACGACGCGGCGCCGCGCTTTCGCGAGCGCGAAACCCGTGTTCTCTCCGCCGATCTTGGACAATTGGCCGCGACCATGGCCGCGTTCGACGCCGAACGGCGACAAAAATCCGCCGAAGCCGACAAACTGCGCGAGACCATCGCGACCCAGAAAAACCTCGTCGCGACCTTGCAGGAGCGCGTCAACATGCGCGCCAAGCTGGTCGAAGAGAAAGCGGGCGCGAAAGCCGCGGTTATCGACGCCACCGAGACCCTGCAGTATCAGATCACGCAGGAGGCGAAGCAGGAGCAGGATCTGGTCTCCTCGACAGCCGGGCTCGAGGTCATAGCCCGTAACGCCGACAAGGCGGTTCAGGATTTCATCTCCGAGGACGCGGGGAAACTTGAAGACGCCGAGCGGCGCGTCGAAGACGTCGCGCAGCGCCTCGCCAAGGCTGAGGCCGTGCTCGATCACCTGACCCTGAGAGCGCCGATCACCGGCCGCGTGCAATCCTCAATCATCACCAATGTCGGACAGGTGGTCGCCAGCGGACAGGAGATCATGCGCATCGTGCCGGAGGATTTGGGGCTCGAGATCCAGGCCTATGTGCGCAACCGCGACATCGGCTTTGTCAGCGTCGGCCAGGAGGCGGTGGTCAAGATCGAGTCCTTCCCCTTCACCCGCTACGGCTCGATCAAAGCGCATGTCACGCGCATCGCCAAGGACGCGATCCCTGAGCCCGACGCCAACGCGATTGAGGGCGATCCTACGCGCGTCTCCAACGCGGCCGGCTTTGCCGGAGGAGAGCGCACGCAGAATCTCGTGTTCCCAATGGTGCTGAAGCCGGACGTCGAGACGATCACGGTCGATGGCCTGACCCAGCGGCTCACATCAGGCATGGCGGTGACGGTCGAGCTCAAGACCGGCGCACGACGCATGCTCGAATATCTGTTCGCGCCGCTGGTCGAAGTGGCCTCAAAGGCGATGCGGGAGCGGTGATCTCCCCTCTCCCTCGGGGAGAGGGGTTGGGGGTGAGGGAGATTACTTGATCACCTCCCAGAAAATCCCAGCGACGCAAATGAAGCCCACCGTAAACAGCACCGTTCTCAGGTAGGGGATAGCCGCCCAATAGACGATGGCGTGCGCGAGCCTGAGCCAGAAAAAGCTCATCGCCCAGAAGGCCGTCATCCCGTTCGCCTTTCCAGCGATTTGAGCGACAATCACGAGCGCAGCGAATGGAGCGAAACATTCGACCGCGTTGAGATAGGCGCGATGAGCACGCTGACCCCAAAGCGGCACGGGACGGGGCGCGGGGTCGACGTAGTTCTCCCCGACAGGGGCCCGTTCGTCGTCACCTGGCAGACAATATACGGAATCCAGAGCGCCGCCGTCAGCATCGCCGTGAGTGCAAGATACCAGAGATCGGTCGTCATGAGGTTTGCCTCCCCTTCGACGGCGGGTGGGAGCGATCTCCCAAGAGAGCCGTCAGCAAATAGACGTGCGAGGACCGGCGATTTCGACATTTGGGGCCCAGGCGGGTGTCCTGGCGTCGATCTCCTCGGCTCAGCGCTTGATTTTTGCGCGAGTCCGCCATCCATATGGCCGGCGCCCATTGGGGAATGGGGCGGGGGTTGAGCGGATGAGCGCCGAGGATTTGGGCTCTGTGCCTCCTTTTCGCCTGAGCGATCTTATCCGCCATGGCGCGGAGCCCCCTCCCGTCGCGCTCTTCACGCGATGGCGCTCCTACCCGTGGCTGATCGTCGGCGTGACCTGCATCGGCGCGTTCATGGGCCAGGTCGACGCGAGCATCGTGCAGCTCGCGTTGCCGACTTTGGGACGCGTATTCGACTGCACGTTGGAGAGCGTGAGCTGGGTCGCGCTCGCCTATCTGCTCGGCGTCGCAGCATTCCTGCCGATATTCGCCCAGCTTTGCCGGATGTTCGGCAGGAAACTGCTCTACATCATCGGCTTTGTCGTGTTCACCGGGGCGAGCGCACTCTGCGGCTTTGCGTCGGATCTCGCCACGCTGATCGCGTTTCGGTTCTTGCAAGGCTTTGGCGGGGCAATGCTTGGAGCCAACAGCATGGCGCTTGTCGTCACGTCGACAGACAAAAGCCTGCGCGCGCAGGCGCTCGGCGTGTACGCTGGAGCGCAAGCGGTCGGGATCAGCGCCGGCCCGGTACTCGGCGGCTTGCTGTTGGGGACATTGGGTTGGCCTTGGGTGTTCTGGATCAATGTTCCCTTTGGGCTGATGGCGGTGGTCTTCGGCTGGTTGGTGCTGCCAATAACGGCACAGCAGAATCGAAGCCTAACGTTCGACTGGCGCGGCGGTCTCCTGCTCGCGCCAGCATTGGCGTTTGCCGTGCTCGCGCTCAATCAGGTTTCAGCCTGGGGGCCAACCTCGCCAGCGCTTCTCGGTTCGGTTGGCGCTGCGATCTTGCTCATCTTTCTGTTCCTGAGGCAGGAACACGCGTCGCCTTCCCCGATGATCGATCTTGCGCTGCTTGATGAGCCGGCGTTTCTGGCTGGAGCGCTCGCCTGCGCTCTTTCCTACGCGATGCTGTACGGCATGTTCTTCCTTGCTTCATTCGCGCTTGTGCGCGGCTACGAGGAGAGCGCCATCGCCGCGGGGCTCAAGCTCGCGATCATTCCGATCAGCCTCGGACTTGTCGCGCCATTCGCCGGCGGGCTCGCGGACCGGATGGGAACGCGTCTCCTCAGCGTTGCGGGGATGGCGATATGCTTTGTCGCCCTGCTGGCGCTGACGGCGATAGTGAGGCAGCCTGTCGCCAATCTCTGGATCGGCGCCGTCGGCCTCGCCGCTTTCGGAGCGGGACTTGGGTTGTTCATTGCGCCAAACAACCACGCGACGATCAATTCGGCGCCGGCCGATCTCTCCGGCGTGGCGGGTAGCCTACTCAATCTGACGCGCATCCTCGGCACTGTCGCTGGCGTCGCCAGCGCGTCCGCCGTGCTGTCGTGGCGGCTACAGGTCGCGCGCGGCTCGACGGAGCGCAGGCTCGCGGCTTTCTCGCCCCATCATTTCGTCGAGGCCGTGGGGGCAGGATTGATTATGCTTGCGGTCTTCGCCGCAATTACCGGGGTCCTTTCGATGATCCGGAAGCACGCGTCTTAAGCCGCGAAACCGGCCTCACCGTCGCCCGCTCTCTTTGCTATAAGCCCTCGAACCTTGGAGGCTCGCCCCGTGAAACTCGCTGATCCCTCGCTCCTAAAAAGCCAATGCCTCGTCGACGGCAAATGGGTAGGGGAGGGGACTCGCGCCATAGCGAACCCCGCGACCGGCGTCGTCCTCGCCAAGACGCCGCGCTTCGGCGAGGCCGAGACGATCGGCGCCATCGAAGCGGCGCAGCGCGCCTTCGGCCCTTGGGCGAAGACATTGCCGAAGGAGCGCGCGCAGATCTTGCGCCGCTGGTTCGACCTCATCATCGCCAATCGCGATGACATCGCGCTGATCATGACCAGCGAACAGGGGAAGCCGCTCGCGGAGGCGCGCGGCGAGGTCGACTACGCCGCCGCCTATATCGAGTTTTTTGGCGAGGAGGCGAAGCGCATCTACGGCGAGATCAATCCGACCTTCCGCGCTGATTCCCGCATCGTCGTCGTCAAGCAGCCGATCGGCGTGGTCGCGGCGATCACGCCGTGGAACTTTCCTGCCGCCATGATCACCCGCAAGGTGGCGCCGGCGATCGCGGTCGGCTGCACCGTGGTGGCGAAGCCCGCGGGCGAGACGCCGCTCACCGCGCTGGCGCTCGGCGAGCTTGCGCTGCGCGCCGGCCTGCCGCCGGGCGTTCTCAATTTTGTGACTGGCGAAGCGCGCGCGATCGGCAAGGCGATGACCGAGCATCCGGCAGTGCGAGTGGTCGGTTTCACCGGCTCGACCGAGGTCGGCAAACTCTTGATGGCGCAAGCCGCTGGCACGGTGAAGAAGGTCGGACTCGAGCTCGGCGGCAACGCGCCATTCATCGTCTTCGACGACGCCCATCTCGACGCGGCGGTTGAGGGCGCGATCATCTCGAAATTCCGCAACATGGGTCAGACCTGCGTCTGCGCCAACCGCATCTACGCGCAAGAAGGAATTTACGACGCCTTCGTCGCCAAGCTCACGACCGCGGTCTCGCGGCTGAAAGTCGGGGACGGGACGGAGGCCGGAATCATGCAGGGGCCGCTCATCAACGAAGCGGCGGTCACGAAGGTCGAGGAGCACGTCGCCGACGCCGTGAAGAAGGGCGCGAAGGTCGTGACCGGCGGCAAGCGGCACAAGCTCGGCCGCACCTTCTATGAGCCGACGGTCATCTCTGGCGTCGACGCCTCGATGCTGGTCGCGCGCGAGGAGACCTTCGGTCCGGTCGCGCCGGTCTTTCGCTTCAAGGACGAAGCCGACGTCATCCGCCTCGCCAACGACACGCAGTTCGGCCTTGCGTCCTACTTCTACGCCCGCGACCTCGGCCGTGTGTGGCGCGTCGCCGAGGCGCTCGAATATGGCATGGTCGGGATCAACACCGGCGCGATCTCGAGCGAACTGGCGCCGTTCGGGGGCGTGAAGGAATTGGGCATCGGCCGCGAGGGCTCGCGCCATGGCGTCGAGGAATTCGTCGAGCTCAAATACATGCTGATGGGCGGGCTCGATCGATAGAGTTAATATCAAAATGTAAATGTACAATTGGTCCGTTGCTGTTCCGGGGTCCGGCCAGGGTCGGAAGGAAATAGCGCCGCAACCCGTTGAATTCCCTCAAAACAGGACCGGAAATGGCAGCGCTCTTCTCACCCCTTCGCCGCCCCCGTAGGCTCTGGGGCCTCCGCCTCGCGGACGATGTCCCTTAGCGCAACGAGCTTCGCTTCCAGCGCCTCGAGGTCCGGTTCCGCCATGCGGCCGAGGGTCGAGGCGATCCAGCGGCGCTGAACGGCGATCGCCTTTTCCGCCATCCGGCGGCCGGCCTCAGTAAGATAAATGGCGTGCTGGCGCCGGTCGGAGGCGATCGAGCGGCGCTCGACCAGACCCGCCTCCGCCAGCCGGTCGATCAGGCCGGAAATGTTGCCCTTGGTGACGTAGAGCCTTGTAGCCAGTTCCTGCTGGCTCACGCCCTCGCGCTCGGTGAGCGTGGTCAAGACGTCGCATTGCGGAATCGAAACGCCGATCTCGCGCAAGCGCTCGCCGACCGCGGCCTGCATGCGGGCCTCGAGGCGGATCAGGCGAAACCAGACCCTTGACGAGCGGTCGGCGTTCTGCCGATCAGGCATTGGGCTCCTTCCCCGACATTGAGGGCGGAGCGGCGTGGGAAGCTCCACCTTCGGCGCATTGCCAAGCCGCGCACAGGGCGCCAATGTCTTACCCCATGAACAATCCGCGCGCCGCGATCAAGCGCGGATCAAGCGAGTTGGGAGAAAACCCATGTTGGGACGGATGCAGGAGTGGCCCCTGCTGATGCACAAGGTCATCGACTTCGCCGCGATCCAGTTTCCAGAGCAGGATGTCTTATCGCGGACGGTCGAAGGGCCGATGCATACCACCAACTACCGCGCCGTTCGTGAGCGCGCGCTGAAGGTCGCCAAGAGACTGGAGCGCGAGGGAATCAAGCTCGGCGACCGGGTCGCGACCCTCGCCTGGAACGGCTATCGCCATCTCGAATGCTGGTACGGCATCGTCGGCGCCGGCGCAGTCTATCACACCGTTAATCCGCGCCTGTTCCCCGAGCAAATCGCTTGGATCATGAACGACGCCGAAGACAGGATCGCCCTTGTCGATCTCACCTTCGTGCCGCTGCTTGAGGCGATCGCCGATCGTCTGCCGACGGTCGAGCGCTACGTCGTCCTAACCGACGCGGCCCACATGCCGGCGACCAAACTCAAGAACGCCGTGGCCTACGAGGATTGGATCGCCGAGGTCGACACCGATTACGCCTGGAAGGAGTTTGACGAGCGGACCGCCGCCGGCCTCTGCTACACTTCGGGCACGACCGGAAACCCGAAGGGCGTCCTTTATTCGCATCGCTCGAATGTCTTGCATTCGATGATGGCGACTGGCCCCGAGACTTTGACACTGGACGCTTACGATACGGTTTTGCCGATCGTGCCAATGTTTCACGCCAATTCCTGGGGCCTTGCGCTCGCCTGCCTCATGCGCGGCGCGCGCATGGTGATGCCGGGGGCGAGGCTTGATGGCGCGTCGGTCCACGACCTTCTCGAAACCGAAAAGGTGACGATGTCCGCCGCGGTCCCGACCGTCTGGCTCGGGTTGCTCCATTACATGCGCAAGGAGGATAAGAAATTATCGACGCTCAAGCTTGTCGTCATCGGCGGCTCGGCCTGCCCCCCCGAGATGATCCGCGCATTCGAGGAGGACTATGGCGTCGAAGTGCGCCACGCCTGGGGCATGACCGAAATGAGCCCTCTCGGGACCGTCGGCTCGTTCAAGCCGAGCCAGATGGCGCTCTCGCACAAGGAGAAACTTGCCATCAAGTGCAAGCAGGGCTGGTCGCCGTTCGGGGTCGAAATGAAGATTGTCGACGACGAGAACAACGACCTGCCGTGGGATGGCAAGCGTTTCGGCCGGCTCAAGGTCAAGGGCTTCGCTGTGGTCGAAAGCTATTTCAAGGACGAAGGCGGCAAGATCCTCGACGACCAAGGTTTCTTCGACACCGGCGATGTCGCCACCATTGATCCTGACGGCGTCATGCAGATCACCGATCGCGCCAAGGATGTGATCAAGTCGGGCGGCGAGTGGATCTCGACCATCGACATCGAGAACCTCGCCGTCGGTCACCCAGACGTCGCCGAGGCGGCGGTGATCGGCATCGCCCACCCGAAATGGGACGAACGCCCGCTGCTGGTCGTTGTGGCGAAGGAAGGGCATTCCCCCAAGAGCGCCGAAGTCCTCGAGTTCCTGAAGCCCCGCATCGCCAAATGGTGGATGCCTGACGATATGCAGGTGGTGAAGGAAATTCCTCACACGGCTACTGGCAAGATCAACAAGCTCAAGCTGCGCGAGACGTTCAAGGGCTACAAGCTGCCGACTGCTTAGCGGCCGATCGTTCTCGACGGCCGCCCGAACCCTTCCACCGATGCACGCGAGACGGCCCATGCAAGATCTCTTTTCTCTCAAAGGGCGCACGGCCCTTGTTACAGGGGGGTCGCGCGGCATTGGCGAGATGATCGCCGAAGGTTTCGTCCGAGCCGGCGCAAAAGTCTACATCTCTGCGCGGAAAGGCTCAGCCTGCGAGGAAACAGCCAAGCGCCTCTCAGCTCTCGGCGAATGTACGTCGATAGCCTCCGACGCGTCGGGGGCGGCTGGCGCCAGGGCGCTGGCCGACCTCTATCTGGCGAGGGAATCCCGGCTCGACGTTCTCGTCAACAACGCGGGCGCGGCTTGGGGTGAGCCGATCGAACGCTTTCCCGAGAGCGGCTGGGATAAGGTCATGGATCTGAACGTCAAGGCTCCGTTCTTCCTGATCCAGGCGCTGCTTGCCGCTCTGCGCGGCGCGGCAAGTCGGGAGCGGCCCGCAAAGATCATCAACATTGCCTCGATCGATGGCCTTTCCGTCAACATGCTGCCGACCTATTCCTACGCGGCGTCCAAAGCCGGGCTGATCCATTTGACCAAGCGGCTTGCGCTCGAACTAGCACCGCAGCACATCGTCGTATCCGCGATTGCGCCGGGAGCCTTTGCTTCGAACATGAATAAGGTCGCGCGGGACCAGAGCGAAGCGTTGAGCAAAAAAATCCCGGCCCGCCGCATCGGTTCTCCCGAGGACATGGCGGGCGCCGCCGTCTTCCTTGCCTCGCGCGCGGGAGACTACGTGGTCGGGGATACTCTGGTTGTGGACGGTGGGATCGCCTGGGGAAGGACGGACCTTGGGTGAGCCTTCCGCCAGCTAGCAGCAGGGCTGCCTCTTCAAAGATCGCAACGAGCCCGTTAGGCGGCTGATTTGGCCTTGCATTAGCGGCTTGGTTCCCCTATATGGCCACCAACGATATCTCATAGCTCTTCGCAAGGAGAGACAAGTTGAGAGTGGGCCCCGACCGGGACCCGCTCTTTTTTATTGCTTGCCAAGGTTGCATGGTCGAAGCGTCGCTTCCAACTGCCGCTGAGCCCGTCGAAGGGCTCGATGAAGTCCGCCTGATCCAAGATTCGGGCTCGGGCGATCGCGTCGGCCGCATCGCGGCGCCGGTTCTGCGGGATCTGGGTTACCGGATTGTCCGGGTCAAGATTTCCTCAGGCGAGGGGCCAACGATTTAGATCATGGCGGAGCGTCCCGACGGGACGATGTCGATCGAGGATTGCGAAAACGTCAGTGTGGCGTTGTCGCCGGTCTTCGACGTCGAGGAGCCGATGGCGCAGGCCTATCGGCTGGAAATTTCGTCGCCGGGCATCGATCGGCCGCTCGTGCGCGAATTGGATTTTGCCCGCGCCGTCGGCCACGAGGCGCGTATCGAGATGGCCGTCCTTGTCAATGGACGCAAACGTTTTCGAGGGCTTCTCAAGGCCGTCGCGCCCGGCCCCGACGGGCCGGCGGCGCGAATGGCGCTGATGGCCGACGATACGAGCGAGAGTGAGGTCGAACTGCCGATCGGGGCGATGGCCGAGGCGCGCCTTGTATTGACCGACGACCTCATCCGCGCCGCGCTTCGCCGCGAGAAGACGGCGCTCAGAGACGCGAAGCGAGGACCAGATCGCAAGCCGGGGAACGGCCGAGAGACCATTCCGCGCGCCAAGCGTAAGACAAACGAACCTAAAGCCGCGGCCCGCGGCGCGGCTTCAAAGCCGCTCGGGCTGGACGAAGGAGATGAATATGGCCGTTAGCGCCAACCGACTTGAATTGTTGCAGATCGTCGATGCGGTCGCGCGGGAGAAATCGATCGATCGATCGATCGTGCTGGCGTCGATGGAAGACGCGATGCAGAAGGCCGCGCGGTCGCGCTATGGCCAGGAGACCGAAGTCCGTGCGGAGATCAATGCAAAAACCGGCGAGATCCGGTTTTCGCGGCTCTTGCTCGTCGTCGATGAGGTCGAGAACGACGCGACGCAAATGACGCTTACTGAAGCGCAGAAGAAGAATCCTTCGGCCCAGATCGGCGACTGGATCGCCGAATCGCTGCCGCCATTCGACTACGGACGCATCCCCGCCCAGGCGTCGAAGCAGGTGTTGGTGCAAAAGATCCGCGAGGCGGAGCGGGACAAGCAATATGACGTCTACAAGGATCGCATCGGCGACATCATCAACGGCCAAGTCAAGCGGGTCGAATACGGCAACGTCGTGGTCGACCTCGGCGGCGCCGGCGCGGGCGAGGCGGTCGTGCGCCGCGACGAATTGATTCCCCGCGAGATGTTCCGACCTGGCGATCGTGTTCGCGCCTACGTCTATGACGTCCGGCGCGAGGCCCGCGGCCCGCAGATTTTCCTGTCCCGCACCCATCCGCAATTCACCGCCCGGCTGTTCGCCCAGGAAGTGCCGGAAATCTACGACGGCATCGTCGAGATTAAGTCGGTCGCGCGCGATCCGGGCTCGCGCGCTAAGATTGCGGTGGTGTCGAACGATTCTTCGATCGATCCGGTCGGCGCTTGCGTGGGCATGCGCGGCTCGCGAGTGCAAGCGGTGGTCAACGAATTGCAGGGCGAGAAAATCGACATCATTCCCTGGTCTCCGGACGCCGCGACGTTCATCGTCAACGCGCTGCAGCCGGCCGAGGTAATGAAGGTGGTGCTCGACGAAGACTCGACCCGCATCGAGGTCGTGGTTCCCGACGATCAGCTCTCGCTGGCGATCGGCCGGCGCGGGCAGAACGTACGCCTCGCCTCGCAGCTCACCGGCTGGGACATCGACATCTTGACAGAAGCCGAGGAGTCCGAGCGGCGGCAAAAGGAATTCGCCGAGCGGACGCAGACCTTCATGGATGCGCTCGACGTCGACGAGACGGTCGCCCAGCTCCTCGCTTCGGAAGGCTTCCGCTCGGTCGAGGAAATCGCCTACGTGGAGCCGCGCGAGCTAGCGTCGATCGAAGGCTTCGACGCCGACACGGCGAACGAAATCCAGGCGCGCGCGCAAGGGCATCTCGCCCGGATCGAAGCTGAATTTGACGAGCAGCGGAGGGTGCTGGGCGTGTCCGACGATCTCAAGGAGATCGCCAGCCTGACCACTCCGATGCTGGTCAAGCTTGGCGAGAACGGCGTCAAGACGATGGAGGATCTCGCCGATTGCGCGAGCGACGATCTCGTCGGCTGGACTGAAGGCGATGCGACGAAGCCGGGGTTTCTGAGCGGCTTCGACGTGTCGCGGACGCAGGCTGACGCCATGATCCTGGATGCTCGCGTGCGCGCCGGCTGGATCGAAGCGCC
This sequence comes from uncultured Alphaproteobacteria bacterium, assembly GCA_963775405.1. Lineage (GTDB taxonomy): Bacteria > Pseudomonadota > Alphaproteobacteria > Rhizobiales > Beijerinckiaceae > Roseiarcus. The sequence continues at coordinate 59,742 of CAVZJI010000012.1, read as the reverse complement.
CGCGCCCGAGGACGAGCCGCAAGCACAAGACGGCGAAGGCGCGTAGGTGGCGGGATCGATCGATTGCGTACGAGGAGCGATACTGCGGGGTCGGAGCGGACCTGCATCGTTACGGGGACGAAGGACGTTCCCGAGGCGATGCTGCGCTTCGCGATCGGTCCCGACGGATCGGTAGTCCCCGATATCCGGCGCAAGCTGCCCGGACGCGGGGTATGGACGCGGCTGAGCTTTGAGACGGTAAGCCGGGCGGCCGCGAAGCGGACGTTTGCACGTGCGTTTCGCGCCAAGGCGGAGGCGTCCGCCTCGCTGGCCGAGACGGTCGGTGCGCTCCTCGAGCAGGACGCGTTGCAATCCCTGTCGATCGCCAATAAGGCGGGCCTCGTCGTCGCCGGCGCGTTCAAAGTCGACTCGGCGATCGAGGCGGGCGGCGTCGCAGCGCTGATTCAGGCGAGCGACGGGGCGGCGGATGGAGCGGCGAAGCGAGTCCGCGCCGTGCGTACGAAACTTGGCCCGGAAGGGAACGCCATTGTGCGCGTCGATCTCTTCAGATCGGGCCAATTGGATTTGGCATTGGGGCGGGCAAATGTGATACATGCTGCCCTCAAACATGGGGCGGCGGGTTCGGCCTTTCTCGCAAGGGCGGATCGTTTGCGCCGCTATCGCGGCGGCGAAGCGCACGCGGCGGGCGGGACGGAGCGCGGCGACGCAACGGCCGACGAGGTCGAAGCGCTTGGCAGGCCCATCAAATTGGCTGAGAAGCCAAGCGGTTAGGAATTAGCATGAGTGAAACGGGTAATAGCGATAAGACGGTCGGCGTTGCGCCGAAGGCAACGTTGCACCTGAAGCGTCCGGTTGAGCAGGGCACGGTGAGGCAGAGCTTTTCGCATGGACGCAGCAAGGCGGTCGTCGTCGAGAAAGTGAAACGGCGCATTTTGACGCCTGGAGAGGCGGCGGCAGGAGTACGGCCTGCCACAGCCACGCCCGCCGCTGCTCCGACGCAGGTCGCGCCAGGCCCCGCCAAGCCCATGCTCGCCGCCGCGGCGCGGCCCGCTCCCGCCGCGCCTGCTAAGCCAACCCCTCCGCCACCCCCCAAGACCGGCGTCGTTCTGCCCACCCTGACGGTCGAGCAGCGCGAAGCGCGCGCGCGGGCGCTGATCGACGCGCGCGTGCACGAGGAGGAGGATCGCCGCCGCCAGGAGACGGAAGCGGGGGCTCGGCGCGAGCGCGAGGCGCGCGATCGCGTCGAACGCGAGGCCGCGGAAACGCGCAAGCGCGACGAAGAGCTTCGCCGTGCGCAGGAGGCCAGTTTCAAGCGGCAGTCGGAGGACGAAGCCCGACGACGCCTTTCTGGTGGCGAACCGGCGCCGTCTCCGTCAATCCCGCGCGTTGGCCCGGCCACTCCCAGCCCCGTCCCACCTGGGGCGCTCGCGCGGGCCCCGGCTCCTGGCGGAGAGGACGAAGAGGCGCGACGAGTCGTTGTTAGGCGTCCAGCGCTCGCGCTGCCCCCGGGGCAAAAGGTCATTGTGCCAACGCCTCGACCATCGAGGAGCGGCGAGCAGCGCAATCGTGGTCGCCTCACCGTCACGAGCGCAACTTCGGGCGAAGAGGAGCGCACTCGTTCGGTTGCCGCGTTCCGTCGCCGGACGCAGCGGCTGAGAGGCCACGGCGCGCAGGAACAGAAAGAGAAGATTGCGCGCGAGATCGTCCTGCCGGAGGCGATCACCATCCAGGAGCTCGCGAGCCGCATGTCCGAACGCGCGGTCGACGTGATCAAGCTTCTGATGCGCCAAGGCCGGATGGTGACCCTGACCGATGTGCTGGAGGCGGACGACGCCCAGCTCATCGCGGAGGAAATGGGACATTCGGTCAGGCGCGTCGCTGAATCCGACGTCGAGGAGGGTCTTTTCGATCGGCCCGACGAGGAAGGCGCGCCCGTGCCGCGACCGCCAATCGTCACGATCATGGGTCACGTCGATCACGGTAAGACCTCGCTGCTCGACGCGATCCGACACGCCAATGTGGTGGCGGGTGAAGCGGGCGGCATCACTCAACACATCGGCGCCTACCAGGTCGTCGCGCCGGGCGGCGAGACGATTACGTTCATCGATACCCCCGGTCACGCCGCCTTCACCGCGATGCGCGCGCGTGGCGCAAAGGTCACCGACATCGTCATATTGGTCGTGGCGGCGGATGATGGCGTCATGCCGCAGACGATCGAAGCCATTCGCCACGCCAAGGCGGCCAAGGCCCCGATCATCGTTGCCGTTAACAAAATTGACAAGCCGGAGGCGGATCCTCAACGGGTAATGCAGGAGCTTTTGCAGCACGACGTGCAGGTTGAGTCGTTTGGCGGCGATACGCTCGCGGTTGAAGTGTCGGCGACGAAGGGGACCAATCTCGACAAGCTTCTCGAGGCGATTGCGTTGCAGGCGGAGCTGCTCGATCTCGTTGCCGACCCGGACCGCGGCGCAGAAGGCACCGTTATTGAGGCCAGAACTCGATCGTGGCCGCGGACCCGTGGCGACCGTGCTGGTGCAACGAGGCACCCTCAAGGTTGGCGCGCTAGTGGTCGCCGGATCGCATTGGGGCCGCGTCAGGGCGTTGCTTGACGATAAGGGCGCAACCCTTGAGGCGGCGAAACCATCGACGCCGGTCGAGGTGCTCGGGTTCTCCGGCGCGCCGGAAGCTGGCGATCGTGTCGCCGTCGTCGAGTCCGAGGCGCGCGCGCGCGAAATTACCGAATATCGTGAACGCCAGAGGCGTGAGAAGCTCGTCGCCCGCGGACCTGCCATCAGGACCTCGCTTGCTGACATGATGAGCAATCTCAAAGCGGCGGGTCACAAAGAGATGCCGATCGTCCTCAAGGGCGACGTGCAGGGATCGGTCGAGGCGATAACGTCAGCGCTCGAAAAGCTGGGCAACGACGAAGTCATGGCGCGGGTCATCCACGGCGGCGCCGGCGGCATAACCGAATCCGACGTGACGTTGGCCGCGGCCTCGAAGGCGGTCATCCTTGGCTTCAACGTTCGCGCGAACAAGGAGGCGCGGGACCTCGCCGAGCAGGACGGCGTGGAAATCCGGTACTACAACATCATCTACAATCTGGTCGACGACGTGAAGGCGGCCCTCTCGGGGATGCTTGCGCCGACCTTGCGCGAGACGATGCTGGGCAACGCGCAAATTCTTGAATTGTTCGACATTTCCAAGGTTGGCCTGGTGGCGGGTTGCCGCGTGACCGATGGCGTCGTGCAGCGCGGCGCGCACGTGCGCCTCATCCGCGACAGCGTCGTCGTGCACGAGGGCAAGCTGTCGACGCTCAAGCGCTTCAAGGATGAAGTCGCCCAGGTGCAGGCCGGACAGGAATGCGGCATGGCGTTCGAGAACTACCACGACATGCGGGTCGGCGACGTCATCGAGTGCTACAGCGTCGAGGAGATCCGCCGGACGCTGTAATCGGCGCGGCGGGAAGGATGGCGCGCGACCCAATCTCGACCGGCTCGCGTACCCTTCGGGTTCAGCCCGAATCGCTGTGAGTCGGCTCTCCCGCCGTCCGGATGCTGCATTCACGCGGTGCCTCAGAGGAGAGCGCAATGTCCCGTTCCTTCTCCAAGCCTCGCTCCGCAAGCCACAGGCTGGAGCGCGTCGGCGAGCTGATCCGTCATGCGCTCGCCGATGTTCTCGCGCGCGGCGAGGTGCGCGATGAAGCATTCGACCGCCATCCGTTGACCATTCCCGACGTACGGATGTCGCCGGACCTCAAACTGGCGACGATTCTGGTGATGCCGCTGGGCGGCAAAGGCGCTGGAGCGGTGGTTGAGGCGCTCGATCGCCACAAGAAGGAATTGCGCACGCTTGTCGCTCGTCGTGTCAATCTCAAGTTCGCTCCAGATCTGCGTTTCGCTCTGGATACGAGTTTCGACGCCCAGGCGCGTATGGACGAAATCTTGAGATCGCCGGCGGTGGCTCGGGATCTGAAGGATCTTAGCGGCCAGGACAAAGAATGACGGGCGACCCCCACGAAGACAGACTGTCCGGCCTGAAGACGCGCGAAGGGCGGCGTCTCGGCCAGCTGCGGCAGAAACGCTCGTCCCGGATCGAGATTAACGGCTGGATCAATCTTGATAAGCCGATTGGCGTCTCCTCGACGCAAGCCGTCGGGCGGCTCAAGTTCCTGTTCAACGCCAAGAAGGCGGGCCATGCGGGCACGCTCGATCCGCTAGCGTCGGGCGTGTTGCCGGTCGCTTTCGGCGAGGCGACCAAGACCGTGCCGGTCGTTCAGGACGGCGCCAAATCATACCGCTTTCGTGTACGCTGGGGCGAGGAGAGCGCGACCGACGACGCCGAAGGGGAGATCGTCGCACGTTCGGCTCGACGGCCGGCCGCAGCCGAAATCGAAAGTCTCCTGCCGCGCTTCGTCGGCGCCATCCTGCAGACGCCGCCCACCTTCTCCGCCATCCGCGTCGCTGGCTCGCGCGCCTACGACCTCGCGCGCGAAGGCGAAACCTTCGAAATTGAACCGCGCCCCATTCATGTCTACCGGCTCGAACTGATTGCGGCTGAGTCCAATGACGCGCTGCTCGAGGCCGAATGCGGTAAGGGCGCCTACGTGCGCGCGATCGCGCGGGATCTCGGCCGCGCGCTCGGCTGCTACGGACATGTGATCGAATTGCGCCGGACGCGCGTCGGCCCGTTTTCGGTTGACTCGGCGGTCGCGCTCAATCGTCTGCCGGACGACGCGGATCTGATGGCGCGCGCGGTTCTGCCTTTGCAGGCGGGGCTTGCGGAAATCCAAATTCTGCGGGTCGATCGCTCGGGGGCCGCGATTCTGCGGCGCGGCCAGAAACTGCTGCTTCGCGGTCCCGCTCCGACCCAGGGGCGAGTTTACGTCGAGTTGTTCGGGACGCCAATCGCTTTCGGCGTCGTCGAGAACGGCTATTTTGTCTCGACTCGGGTGTTCAATCTGCGCGGATAGGCCTTCAACTCACTTCCATGCGTCGAACGCCTTTTCCAGCATTGCTTGGCCCTCGGGCGATTTCTGGAACACGACCTTGGCGATTCGATTGTCGTTGAGCAGCAGCGGGAAGTCGAACCAGGAACGCGTCTGCATCAGGTCGAGGTTGCGGGCGGTGTCTGATTCGCCCTTGGCCAGGGCGATGAGGAAATAGGTGTCGCTGATCTTGACCTTCACGCTGGTCAGGGCTTCAGCGGCGGTCGAAATCCTCCTTGCGCATCTGCGGCAGGCCGACGTCCTTGAAGCCGGTGATCGGTGCGCCCTCGGCGAAGGAGAATTTGAGGTCGATCGTGTGCGTCGCCTGCAGCGTCGGATCGGTGTTCTTTCTCAAGGTCATGGTGGCGTGCATCTTGAGGTCGGGGATATCCGCTTCAGCCTTCACCGCAACCGTTGCCGGCTGATTCGACGCCGGCGGAATCAGGGACCACACCGTCGAGCCCAAGCTCACGACCGGCTTCTGCGGGTTGTCCGCCGAAGCGACCAGCATCGCCGCCCGGCCGGCCGACGGCGCTGACGCCGCGGGCGCGCCCGGCGCTTCGGGCGCCGGGGCCGCTGGCGCCGCGCCCTGGCCGCTCGATTGGCCCGCTTGTGGCCCGCTTGGAGCAGCTGGAGCCGCAGCAGGGGCGGGTGGGTTCGCTTGGACCCGCTCAGCGATCTTGGCCGAAGGCTCCGGCGGCGCGGGTTGCTGCGTCTCGACAGGGGGCTTGATGGCTAGATCCTGCGGCTTCTGACGCATCAGGATCGCAGCTCCCGCCACTGCAAGGACAACGCCCACAACGACCGCCGCCGCGATCCAGAGCAAGGGTTTCGGCTTGGCGACATGGGCGCCCGGCGCGACCGGGCGCTGAATCTCCGCATCCGGTCTGGACGGCAAGCCGGGGCGGTCGAACTCGGCCGCTACTTCCGGCGCCTCGTCCGATTGCACCGGTTCGTCATGACGGGTCGCAACGACCAGCGGCGCGCCGGACGCTTGTCCGTCCTCACCTTTGTTGGGTCGGACCGCCCTCCCTGGGTCGAGCGCCGCCACCCCCGGCAAACCCTCGTCCTTGCCGCCGCCCTTCGCCCCCACAGGCGGAGCGGCCCGGCCGGTCCTCGATCCGAAGGAAGGCGAACTACCCATCGCGGCGGCCAGTTGAGACCGCGCCGGGGAAGTCGCGGCGACCGGCGCTGCCGCGGCTGGCTTCCCAGCAGCCGGCGTTGGCGCTCGCGGGGGGCTCCCGGCTGGCTGGCTCCTCCCCTGCGCGGACGGCGGCGATCGCTGCGCAGGGGCTGCCTGAACGGGCGCGTTTGCCGGTCCGGGTTGGTTCGCCGCGCCCGTTTGGGAAGACGATCGCGCCGAAGGGGCGGCCAGGTCGGGCGCCGAAGGCGCACTGGGACGCCGCACCGTCGCGAATTGCGGGGGCGCCGGCGCCGCGCCGGGCTTTCCGGCTGCAGGCGAGGTCGGCGTCGGGGGCGCCGAAGCGGGGGGCGGAGCCGGGTCCTGTGACCCGTATGTCTCCTCGATCTCGGCGATCGCCGCGTCGAGCGCCTTCTCTTCGCGCGCGATGTCGCTCTCCGGCAGCGGTGGACGCAGGCTCCGGAGCTGTTCGAGCAGCGCCTTGCGAGCGCGGCCATAGATCGCCCCGCGCGTCGCCGGCGTACCGGCGTTCGGCAAATTGGCGACGGCTCGCATGAGCAGCGAATGATAATCAGCCATGAAGCGTCCGCTAACCGCTCCGCGTTATGCCGCGGAGGGGTCCCTTAGTCCTGAAATGGATCATGCACAAGAATCGTATCGTCGCGCTCAGGACTCGTCGATAATAAGGCGACCGGCGCGCCGACCAGTTCTTCAATTCGGCGCACATATTTTATCGCCTGCGCTGGCAGGTTGGCCCATGACCGCGCCTTGCTCGTCGCTCCGTTCCAGCCTTCAATTGTTTCATAAAGCGGCTCGATCCGCGCCTGTGCAGATTGCGAGGCCGGAAGATAATCGATTTCCTGGCCGTTCAGGCGGTAACGGGTCGCGACCTTGATGGTCTCAAAGCCGTCGAGAATGTCAAGCTTGGTCAGCGCCAGGCCGTCGATGCCGCTCGTGCGCACGGCTTGCCGCGCGAGCACGGCGTCGAACCATCCACACCGGCGTGGGCGCCCAGTATTGGTGCCGAATTCGCGGCCGCGCTCGCCGATCAGCCGGCCGACCTCGTCATTGAGCTCGGTCGGGAACGGGCCGCCGCCGACGCGCGTCGTGTACGCTTTGGCGATTCCGAGCACATAGCCGATCGCCCTGGGTCCGAGGCCGGAGCCGGTCGCGGCATTCGCCGCGACCGTGTTGGAGGACGTCACGTACGGATACGTCCCGTGATCGACGTCAAGCATGGCGCCTTGCGCGCCTTCGAACAGAATGCGTTTGCCGGCGCGCCGCTCGCTATCGAGGATCTCGAATGTCGGCGCCATGAACGGCAGAACCTTCGGCGCGACCGCGAGCAGTTCGTCGCGGACGGCGGCCGCGCTTGGCGGCGGCAACCCTAAGCCCCGACACAGGGGAACATGGTGGGCGAGAAGGCGGCCAATCATGTCGTCCAACGCATCGGAATCGGCAAGATCCATCAGGCGGATCGCGCGCCTGGCGATCTTGTCCTCATAAGCCGGGCCGATGCCGCGTTTGGTGGTGCCGATCTTGGTTCCGGCGACGCTCCCGGACTCGCGATGCGCGTCGAGCGCGCGATGCAACGACAGAATCAGCGGGACGTTCTCGGCGATCTTGAGGTTGGCGGGCGTCACCTCGACCCCCTGCGCGCGCAGCTTCTCGATCTCCTCGACCAGATGATAGGGATCGAGGACGACGCCGTTGCCAATGATCGATAACTTCCCAGGTCGAACAATGCCGGAGGGAAGCAGGGCAAGTTTGTAAGTCTTGCCGTCGATGACGAGCGTATGGCCGGCGTTATGCCCGCCTTGGAACCGCACTACGACGTCGGCGCCGACCGACAGCCAATCGACGATCTTTCCCTTTCCTTCGTCGCCCCACTGGGCGCCGACAACGACAACATTGGCCAACGTAGATCGCTCTTCCGATTGTTTAAACGAGCAAAGCCCCGGCGCAGCGGCGAAAGCCGAGCCGGGGCCCCTATCGCCCATCGCCTAAACGATCGGCCGGCCTGAGTAAAGGCGCGGCGCGGGCGGGCTTGGCCCGAAAAGCGCGCCGCTCGTGAAAAGCGGGCTGCCTTAAGCGAAAAACCCTCTCTGCGGACTTGGATTGGCCGCACGCGTCGCTATATCCCGGGCGCGGCGATCCGGCCGCAGGGAGAGCGACATGACCCCCGAAGAACGCCAAATGCTTGGTGGCCTTTTCCAGCGCGTCAACTCTGCTGCCGCGACCCAGCGTGACCCCGAAGCGGAATCATTCATCACGGACGCGGTTCGCGCCGCGCCCCACGCGCCCTATGTGTTAGCGCAAACCGTGCTTGTCCAGCAGCAGGCTTTAGAGGCTGCCGCGAACCGGATCTCCCAACTTGAGGCAGCCGCGCAGCAGGGCGCCGAGCAAAGCGAGGAACACGGCAGTTTCCTCGGCAATCTCGGCAAGTCCATTTTCGGCAGCGGTCCGTCCTCTCCCCCGCCTCGGCCTGATTCTGACCCGCAGGCATATCAGCGCGGCGCGCCGCCGCCCCAGCGGGGCTACGCTCCGCCTCAAGGGGGCTACCCCCCGCCGCCCCCACAGGGCTATCCGCCGCAACCTGGCCCATGGGGCCAGCCCCAGCCCTCGACCGGCGGTGGAGGCTTCCTGCAAAACGCAGCATCAACCGCGACGGGCGTGGCCGGCGGCGTAGTCCTCGGCAATCTGCTAGGCGGCCTGTTTGGCGGTCATGGCGGCGGCGGCCTCTTTGGCGGAGGGGGCGGAGGCTTTGGCGGCGCCAGCTTGGGCGGCTCGGGCCTGACCGGCGGCAATCCGACAGAGGTAATCAACAACTATTACGACGACAAGCCCGACCGTGGCTCCGACGCCGACTTCCAGCAGTTTGATCCGGGCGCGCCGGGCGTCCAGGACGCGAACTTCGACAACCTCGACAATTCGACCTTCGACAACTCTTCCTCTGACGACGGCGGCGGCTACGACGACGTCTGAAGATCTCCTCCGATTGGACAGTTGGCGGGGCGCATTCGGCTGCGCCTCGCCGCTTTAATTTCAGAGCACGATCACCTTCGCGCCGACCGGCACGCGATTGTAAAGGTCGATCACGTCCTCGTTCATCATCCGGATGCAGCCTGACGAGACGTTGTGGCCGATCGTCGAAGGCTCGTTGGTGCCATGAATGCGGTAGAGCGAGGATCCGAGATAGAGCGCCCTCGCGCCGAGTGGATTATCGGGGCCGCCGGCCATATGGCGAGGCAGGTCGGGGCGGCGCAGCAGCATCTGGGCCGGCGGCGTCCATTCCGGCCATTCCGCCTTGCGGCTTATCCGCTTGACGCCCGACCAGGTGAAGCCGGGACGGCCAACGCCGATGCCGTAACGCAGCGCCCTTCCGTGCGGTTCGACGAGGAACAGGAACTTGTCGAGCGTGTCGACGACAAGCGTTCCCGAAGCCTCCGGTCCTGAGTAGTCGACTTCCTGTCGCTGAAATTGCGGCTCGGGCTCGCCGTCCGCTTCCGTCGCGGCCTCGCTCGCAATCGGCGCGGCCGTTTGCGGTTGAGATTCGCCGCCAGTCAGCAGCGCTTCGATGAAGCCGCCACCGTATCGTCCGCGCGCAGGCGCTGGAGCGGGAGCAGGAAGGTTCGCTGCACCGAGGGAAGCGCTTTCGGCCGCTTGAGCCTCCGGCGCCGCGAAGGTGGTGACGCCACCGTTGGCGGCCAAGGCCGGTGCGGATATAGCGCAGAGAAGCGCGGGAAAGCAGAGGGTAGCGAGCCGACGCATGCCTGTCTCCGGTCGAACGGGCGGGGATCTCTGCCCGGCCCTAACCATGCCGGGCGACCGTTATGTTCGCCTGACAATAAATGTTAAAATGTCCGCTGCGCATGCGCCCGCACCGCGATCACGGCGTGGCCATGCTAGCTCAAGCAAATCTGGTCTGAGGAGTATAAATCTGCTAGGAAGGCGAGAACTTAGCGTCGCCCCAACAGAACTGAGGGCATACGCAATTGGCGCAGCTTCGACCGGAGGAATTCAAACTTCATCGCTTGAACCCGCCGATCCGCGGGCAGGCGAGCGATGACTTTGAGCGCCGCGAGGTCGTCAATGTGGTAGCGCTTCTCGCGGTGGTGGCCCTCATCCTCGTCGGCTATTGGGTCTTCAACGCGTTGGGTCACAGCCGCCGATTTCAGCGCTGCCTCGACTCAGGTCGCAGCAATTGCGTGGACTTCGTCACTCCCGCGAAGTGAACCGACCAACCCAGTGAACTTCCCATCGCCTGACAAATCTAAGCTTCGCGCGACGCAAGCGCCTCGCTTCGCGCGCTTCTGCCGCTAAGTGGATTGTCCGGGTCCCAGGCATACCGCAGCGTCTCGAACCGCATCGAGCGCGCGTCGATCATCAACAGCCGTCCGACCAGCCCCTTATCGGCGTCGCCGAAGCCACCGACCAGGATTCGGATCGCCTCGAGCGCCATCAGCGAGCCGAGCACGCCAGCAAGCGCGCCCAATACGCCGGCCTCGGCGCAGGTTGGGATGGTTCCGGGCTCCGGCGCGTCGGGGAAGAGGCAACGATAGGTCGGGTTGGGCTGGCCATCGCTGCCGGTTTCGTACGGCTTCAGCGTGGTGAGTGTGCCGTCGAACTCGCCGAGCGCGGCCGAAATGAGCGGGCGGCGCTCATGGAAACAAGCGTCGGACAAAGCGTAGCGCGTGGCGAAATTGTCCGAGCCGTCGAGCACGACGTCGAAGCGGCGAACAATCGGCCGAGCGTTCTCAGAAGTCCAGCCTCAAGGCGATCGGCTCGACCGCGACATGCGGATTGATGCGTTGAATTGCGGCTTTGGCGCTCGCGGTCTTCGGCCGGCCGACACTGTCTGTCGCATGGATGACTTGCCGATGCAGATTGGCAAGAGAGACGGTGTCGTCGTCGATAATGCCGAGCATCCCGACCCCTGCGCCGGCCAAATATTGGAGCGCCGGCGAGCCGAGCCCTCCCGCGCCGACGACGAGCGCGCGCGCCGCTTTGAGCTTGTTCTGGCCCGGGCCGCCCAGCCCACGCAGCACGATTTGGCGCGCGTAGCGCTCAATCTCTTCGCTTGAGAGGTTCATGATCGCTTACAACTAACACGCCTGCGCGACGCATGCGAGCGAGATGCGTCTTCGGCTGAAGTGGTGAAAGACGGACGTGGAACAAGTCGCAGCCGCCAAAGTTTACATGAGAACGAGGGCGGAGGGAGATCATTCAATGTCGCGACTTGGATTTGTTGTGGCGGCGCTAGCCTCATTGACCATGACCACGGCCATCGCGGAAACGCTCTCCCCCGAGGCGGACGCTTGTAAGGCGAGCGGCTTGCTCGCGCTTAAGCAGAAGTATGCGCAGGTGAAAGACGTGCTGATCGATCTCGATAGCGCCAAGGTCATGAAGGCCGACACAACGATCGAGAACGTCCCGATCAAGACCGTTGTCATCGGCGACGCCTATGTGGAACGGACGAAAACAACCAAGCCGCAGACGCTGGTGTGTGTGATTGGGGACAAAGGGAAAGTCCTGCTCACACTGTTTTCCGACAAATGATTTTCGCTGCCAGCCTCCTTTGGCGTGAGCGCGACAACGGTGGCATTCTCATGCGCCCGTCGCGCGAGCCTTAAGGTACTCAGCCGAGACTTCGGGCTTATTGTGCTCCGTGTCGTGGGCAGCGTGGAGCAAGGTCACCGGGCCAGCCTTCACCAAGTCCTCCATCCGGCCGACCGCGTCCTTGTTGGCGCTCAGCTCAGCCCGGCAGCGCGGGGAGAACTCGACGAACCGGGCCCGGGTCGTGGCCGAACCATCGCCGCAGTTCGGCGCTTGGCGCAATGCCCTTCAGCCACACCGTCAGGTTGGCTGCCTCCTTGCGCGCGCCGCGTGGCCACAGACGGTCCACGAGCACCCGCACCCCATCCTTCCGGTCGGGCGGATCGTATATCCTCTTTACCCGGATGTCCGGCGTCGCTTCGGGCGTCTTCGTTCATCGAGCGGCCGCGCCGAGCGTTCCCAATCGCGCGCTCGTCCCCTATATGAGAGCCTGCGGCGTCGCGCGCCAGTCTATCTCCCAGTAACCGCACGCGGACCGTTCTGACGCCGGCCGAGAGATGATCCATGACCACCGCAGACCCCATTGTTATCGTCGGCGCGGCGCGCACGCCAATGGGCGGCTTTCTAGGCGACTTGAAGGATGTCAGCGCGCCGGCGCTTGGCGCGCGCGCCATTTCGGCCGCGGTCGAGCGGGCCAAGATCGGAGCCGATAGCGTCGACGAAATTCTGATGGGCTGCGTGCTGCCGGCGGGGCAGGGGCAGGCGCCGGCGCGTCAGGCCGCCATCGGCGCCGGGTTGCCGCTCGCGGCGGGCGCGACCACCGTCAACAAGATGTGCGGCTCGGGCATGAAAGCCGCCATGGTCGCTCACGACCTTTTGCGCGCTGGCTCCGCGGACGTCGTGGTCGCCGGCGGGATGGAGAGCATGAGCAACGCGCCCTATCTCCTCGACCGAGCGCGTTCGGGCTACCGCATGGGTCATGGCCGCACCCTCGATCACATGTTTCTGGACGGCCTCGAGGACGCTTACGACAAAGGGCGTCTGATGGGAACGTTCGCCGAGGATTGCGCGGAAGCTTATCAGTTCACGCGAACCGAGCAGGACGCCTATGCGCTAAGCTCGCTCGAGCGCGCGAACCGCGCGATCAAGAACGGCGATTTCGCCTGGGAGATCGCGCCGATCAGCGTGAAGGCGGGCAAGTCCGAGACGCTGGTCGCGACGGACGAGCAGCCGCCAAAGGCACGGCCCGACAAGATCCCGACGCTCAAACCCGCATTCCGTGATGGCGGCACGGTGACCGCGGCCAATTCGAGCTCGATCTCCGACGGCGCTGCAGCGCTTATCATGATGCGCGAAAGCGAGGCCGAGAAGCGCGGCGCAGCGCCTCTGGCACGGGTCGTAGCGCATGCGACGCATGCGGCCGCGCCGAAAGATTTCCCGACCGCCCCGATCGGCGCGCTCAAGACGCTGTTCGAGAAGACCGGCTGGAGCAGGGATTCCGTCGACCTCTTCGAGATCAACGAAGCCTTCGCCGTCGTCGCCATGGCGGCGATGCGCGACCTCGGCCTCGCTCATGAAAAGGTCAACGTCAATGGCGGCGCTTGCGCGCTTGGCCATCCGATCGGCGCCTCGGGCGCGCGAATTCTGGTGACGCTCATCGCGGCGCTGCGCGCGCATGGGCTAAAGCGCGGCGTCGCTTCCCTGTGCATCGGCGGCGGCGAGGCGACGGCGATGGCGATTGAGATGGCGTAGCGAAGGGCCGAGAGTAGGCGTCGGGTTAGGCGCCGGGGATGGATCGCAAGATCGCAAGTTCGTCCTCCGTCATGTCGACCGGAACGTCGGCGAACAGCGGCGTGCTGAGATAGCGCTCACCGGTATCGGGAAGCATGCAAAGGATGTTCGCGCCCTTTGGCGCCTCGGCCGCGATCTTCAGCGCGCCGGCAAAGGTTCCACCCGAAGTTATGCCGACGAAAATGCCTTCTTTCGCCGCCAGCTCCTTGCTAAAACGAATGGCGTCGGCCCCTGAGATCGGCAGGACGCGGTCGATCAGTTTCATATCCACCGCGTCTTCGGTCAGCTTTGGAATGAAGTCAGGCGTCCAGCCCTGCATCGGGTGGGGCTTGAAACTCGGATGCGGCGCGGCTGGCGACCCATCGGCAAGGCGCTTCTGCTCGATCCCGGACTCGAGCAGCGGCGCGTCAGCCGGCTCGCAGACAATGATCTTTGTTTCGGGCCGTTCCTTTCTCAAGACGCGGCCGACGCCCTTCAGCGTGCCGCCCGTGCCGTAGCCAGTCACCCAGAAATCGAGTTCTGTCGCCCGCGAAATCGTCGATGATTTCGCGCGCGGTGGTGCGGGAGTGGAAATCCGGGTTGGCTTCGTTCTCGAACTGCCGCGTCATGAACCAGCCATTGGCCTTAGCCAGATCGATTGTCTTCTTGACCATTCCGACCGCGCGCTCGGCGGCCGGCGTAACGATGACTTTGGCGCCCAGAAAGCGCATCAGTCGCCGCCTTTCGATGCTGAAGCTCTCGGCCATCGTGAGCACGAGCGGATACCCTTTAGCGGCGCAGACCATCGCAAGTCCGATGCCGGTGTTGCCGCTCGTCGCCTCGACGACCGTTTGGCCGGGCTTGAGTTCGCCGGATTGCTCCGCGGCCTCGATCACGCCGAGCGCCAACCGGTCCTTGACCGAGCCGAGCGGATTGAACGCCTCGATCTTCACATAGAGATTGACGCCGTCAGGGGCGAGGCGGTTGATCCGTACGACCGGTGTATGTCCGACTGTCTCCAGTATGTTTTGAAATCGCGCCATGCGAAACCTCCATCATTTCCAGAGCTTTGCCCAACTTGCCGCAATCGATGTTCACTTAATCCGCGAGAGAGCAAGTCCGGAGCCGCCCCTCAGTCTACCGAGGTCAAGCGCTTTTCTAAAGGCGCCCACCGCCGCGCGGCGATCGAAGCGCCTGGAATCGTGCCGCCCTTGTCGCCGCGCCCGATTTCCGACATAGGTTCCCCTAGCCGCCAGCTGACATGTCAGGCCGGCTTCAGGGAGGATTCTATCGATGCGCATAACCCGCCGAATTGCGACTGCCGGCATCTTGGCCATGGCGCTCTCCGCGCCCGCTTTCGCCGACGACAAGCCGCTCATCTTGCTCTCGGTCCCGGGCATGAACTTCCCCTTTTTCGTCCATATGATGAAAGACGGATTCGAACCCGAGGCGGCCAAGCAAGGCCTCAGCACGATCGAGTCCGATGGCCAGGATTCCTCGCCCAAGCAAACCGCCGACATCGAGGCAGCGCTCACCAAAGGGGTCAAGGGCATCGTGCTCAGCCCGAAGGATCAGGACGCTCTAGCGCCAGCGCTACAGGAAGCAATCGATGCCAAGGTGGCGGTGGTCACCATCGACCGGCGCGTACCCTCCGTCACCGGTATCGTCGGCCATGTTGGCGCCGACAATGTCAAGGGCGGCGAGGCTCAGGGCAACCTCATCGTCAAGATGTTCCCGAATGGGGCGACGATCATCAACCTGCAGGGTCAGCCCGGCGCGAGCCCGGCGATCGACCGCAACAAGGGGCTGCACAATGTGCTCGACAAGGCCGGTCCCAACTACAAGATCGTGGCGGAGCAGACCGCCAACTTCCACCGGGACGAGGGCCTGAAAGTCACTGAATCCCTGCTCGCAGGGATGAGCGCGCCGCCGCAGGTCATCAATGCCGCCAACGACGACATGGCGCTCGGCGCGATCGAAGCGGTCAAGGCGCGTAACCTCAAAGGCGTCGTCATCATCGGCTTTGACGCGCTGCCCGAAGCGCTGGGGAAGGTGCGCGACGGCGAACTCACCGCGACGATCGAGCAATTCCCGGCCAAGCAGAGCGCCATGGGCGTGCAGATCATGGCGGACTTCCTCAAGTCGGGGAAGAAGCCGGCGCAGCAGATCAACCTGCTGACTCCCGTTGCGATCACCAAAGACAATCTGAAGGACGCCGAGCGCCTCAACGAAGTTAAGTAGAACCGCGCAGAGTCGGAAGACGCGCCGTTCGCCGGCGCGCCTTCCCCTCCGTCGCATTTTCAAAAGCGAGCGCTTCCGAAATGGCCCTTGCGCCTGTGGCGCCTTCGCCCGCTCCAGCAAAGACGGGCGGGCCCATCCTCAAGATGACAGGCATCAGCAAACGCTTTCCCGGCGTGCTCGCGCTTGAGAACGTCCATCTCGAAGTGGGGCCGTCGGAGATCCACGCGCTCTTAGGCGAGAACGGGGCTGGCAAATCGACGCTGCTCAAGATCTTGTCCGGCGCGCACAGCGCCGATACGGGCGAAATTGAATTGTTCGGCAAGCCGGTCGCCTTTGCGACGCCGCACGACGCGCAGCGGGCTGGCATCGTCACGATCTACCAGGAGTTCGCGCTCGCACCCGACATGACGATCGCCGAGAACGTGTTCATCGGCCGCGAACCTGGCTCGACTTTGTTCGTGAATTGGCGGCGCCTGGCCCAGGAGACAAAGGCGATCGCCGAGCGGATCGGTCTCAAGCGCGATCCCATGACGCAGGTGCGTGACCTTTCCGTCGCCGAGCAGCAGCTCGTCGAGATCGCCCGCGCGCTCTCGATGCAATCCCGTCTCATCGTCATGGATGAGCCGACCGCGGCGCTGAGCGAGGCCGAAGTCGCAAACCTGGTCCGCATTGTGCGCGCTCTGAAAGCCGAAGGCCTGTCGATCATTTTTGTGACCCACAGGCTCCAGGAGGTCTTTCGCCTCTGCGATCGCTACACAGTCTTGCGCGACGGCCATTACGTCGCCTCCGGCCAGGTCGCCGAAACCAATGTCGAGGCGATCATCCGCATGATGGTCGGCCGCGACGTCGGCGCGCTTTATGGCGAGCGCCCGATCCCGGAGCATGGAGGGGTCGCGCTCGAGGTCGAGGGCTTGACCCGTCGCCGCAATGCGCGCGATCCGAACGCCATTGAACTCATCGGCATTTCGCTAAAGGCGCACCACGGCGAGATCCTTGGCCTCGCGGGCCTTGTTGGCGCCGGGCGGACGGAAACCGCGCGGGCGATTTTCGGCGCCGACCCTTTCGATCATGGGACGATCCGCGTTGACGGCGTGGAAGTGCGCTTCTCAAGCCCACGCGACGCGATGTCCTACGGCATCGGTCTCGTTCCGGAGGACCGCAAGAAGCAGGCTTTGTTCCTGAGCCTCGCCATTCGCACCAATATCACCATCGCCGCGCAGGACGAGGTCAGCCGCGGCTGGTTCATCGACGAGCGGAAGGAGGATGTGCTGATCGACGAGTTCCGCAAGCTCCTGTCGATCCGCATGGCGAGCCCGGAACAGGCGGCGGGCCAGCTCTCGGGCGGCAACCAGCAGAAGATCGTGCTGGCGCGCTGGCTGGCGCTCAGGCCCAAGATCCTCATCGTCGACGAGCCGACTCGCGGCATCGACATCGGCTCCAAGGTCGAGGTCCACAATCTCCTCATCGACATGGCGAAGCAGGGGATCGCGGTCATCGTCATCTCGTCGGAGCTGCCGGAAATTCTGGCAATCTCGGACCGCATCGTGACGATGCGGGAGGGCCGCGTCACCGGAGAAATCGCGCGCACTAAGGCGACGCAGGAAATCCTGATGGCGATGATGACGGCGCATGAGAACGGCGCGGCTTCCGCGGCGGCTTGAACGGGGACATTTTCATGAGTGAGGCGAGGCTGGAAGCGGCCGAGGACAGCGGGGTCGACGTCTTCGGCTTCATCGCGCGCTTCGCGCCGTTGCTCTTCCTTATCGTTCTGATGATTCTGTTCGCGGCTATTCAGCCGAGGTTTCTATCTGAGATCAACCTCTTCAACGTGATGCGGCAGGTGTCGATCACCGGCTTGCTCGCGGTCGGCATGACCTTCGTCATTCTGACCGCGGGCATCGATCTCTCGGTCGGCTCGTTGCTCGCCTTCGCTGGCCTCGTGGCCGCCGCCGTCGCCAAGGGCGGCTTGGAGAACCGCTTCACCGTCGGGGAGGGCGGCGTCGGTTATGGCTGGTTCGCCGCCGCGCTCGCGGCGATCGCAGTTGGACTCGCCTGCGGCTGGCTGCAGGGGCTCGCCATCACCCGGCTCAAGGTTCCGCCTTTCGTGGTGACGCTTGGCGGCATGTCGGCCTTCCGCGGCGCGGCGCTTCTGTTCGCCGCCGGCGGCCCGATTTCAGGCTTCCAACCGTCGTTCACCTGGTGGGGGCAGGGGAAGATCGGGCCGGTTCCCGTTCCAGTCATCATCTTCCTGCTCGCGGCTCTCATCGCCCACATCGTCCTGCGCTACATGCGCTACGGCCGGCAGGTCTATGCGGTGGGCGGCAATCCTGAGGCGGCGCGTCTTTCGGGACTCAACGTCAATCGCATCATCATGAGCGTCTACGTGATCATGGGCTTCTTTGCCGGCCTCGGCTCGTTCGTGCTGGCGGCGCGGCTCAACTCCGCCGAGGCCGTCGCCGGCACCGGCTATGAGCTGACCGTCATCGCCTCGGTGGTGATCGGCGGCACGAGCCTGTTCGGCGGCTCCGGCACCATCTTCGGCACGGTCATCGGCTCGATCCTGATCGGTGTTCTCCTGAACGGCCTCGTGCTGATGAACGTGTCCTCTTACATCCAGCAGATTATCATTGGCGTCATCATCGTGCTTGCGGTCGCCTTTGACACGTTCGCGAAGTCAAGGCGCAGGAAGGTGTAAGGAGCGCTTCTTACGCCACCTCGCCCCGCCCCGGCGCCAGCGCAACCGCCTTGACCTGGGCGTAGACGCTGACCCCTTCGCTAAGGCCAAGCGTCTCCCAAGACTTTCGTGTGAGGCGCGAGAGCAGGCGGGCGCCGCTGCCATCTCCCCCGAGCCCGACGACGGCAACGACCTCGTTCGAGTCGATTGCCTTCATCGAGACGACGCGCGCCGGCAGGATGTTCAGGATCGAGCTTGGACCGGGCGCTTCGCGCGTAAGGCTCACGTCGCCGGCGATGACGCGAATACGCCGGCGCTCGCCGACCGGGGCGGGGGCCGCGGGCGCTGTCAGCACGCCGCCG
The DNA here is from genome assembly GCA_963775405.1 of uncultured Alphaproteobacteria bacterium. GTDB lineage: Bacteria > Pseudomonadota > Alphaproteobacteria > Rhizobiales > Beijerinckiaceae > Roseiarcus. The sequence continues at coordinate 41,011 of CAVZJI010000012.1, read as the reverse complement.
CGAACTGTGAGGGTGACGAGGCCGTAAGCTTCGTCGCTCGCCCGGACGATTCCGTTGAAGCTCACCGCCGCGTCGCGCGCGGCCGCCAGCGGCAAAGACGGGTCGCTCTGCAAGTCCTCGAGCGGCCCGGCTCCGATCACCCGGCCCTTTTCCATCAGCACTATCTGGTCGGCGAGGCGCTCGACTTCGGCGATATCGTGCGTGATGTAGACGACCGGCAGATTGAGATGATCGCGCAGCCGCTCGAGAAACGGCAGGATCTCGTTCTTGGTCGCGCGGTCGAGCGCCGAAAGCGGTTCGTCCATCAACAGAAGCTTCGGCTGCGACAAAAGCGCGCGGCCGATTGCGACCCGCTGGCGCTCGCCGCCCGAGAGATTGCGCGGGGAGCGGTCGAGCAGCCGCGTTATGCCGAGGAGTTCGACCACCTCGTCGAATGCGATCGCTTCTTTTGCGCCCCCGCCGCCCTTGCGCAGCGCGCCGAACAGAAGGTTGCGGCGCACCGAGAGATGCTGAAACAGGCTAGCCTCTTGAAACACATATCCGAGCGGCCGCCTGTGGGTCGGCAGGAACGCGCCGTTTTCATCCTGCCACACTTCGCCGTCGATCTCGCAAACGCCGTTTACACGTAAGAGACCGGCGATGCAGCGCAGGACGGTAGTCTTCCCGCAGCCGGATGGGCCGAACAGGGCGGTCACGCCCTTGGCCGGCGCGGTGAAGCCCGCGTCGAGCGCGAACTTGCCGATCGTGCCGCGAAACTGCGCCCGGATCGCGTGACTTGCCGTCACGCGCCCGCTCTCGTGAAGCGCTTTTCGAGGAGCGTCATCGCCAGGATGACCACGAAGGCGAACGCCACCATGCCGCCGGCGAGCAGGTTGGCCTCGCGCCATCGCATCGTCTCGACAAAGTCAAAAATGGCCGTCGACATGACCCGCGTGCGGCCGGGGATGTTGCCGCCGATCATCAGGATGACGCCGAACTCGCCGACCGTATGGGCGAAGCCGAGCACAGCGCCGGTCAGCAAGCCAGGGCTCGCGAGCGGCAGAGCGACGGTCCAGAAGGCGCGGCGCGGCGAGGCGCGTAGCGTTGACGCGACTTCGAGCGGGCGGTCGCCAACAGCGGCGAATGCGTTGCGGATCGGCTGCACGACGAACGGCATCGACGAGATGATCGAGCCGATGACCAGGCCGGTGAACGTGAAGGCTAGCGTCCGCGCGCCCCACAGAGAGGCGATTGCGCCGCCGGGTCCGTCGGGACCGAGCGCGATCAGCAGATAGAAGCCGAGCACGGTCGGTGGCAGCACCATCGGCAGCGAGACAATCGCTGCGGCTGCTTCTTTGAACCAGGCCTTCGACCGCGCAAGCCACCAGGCGAGCGGCGTCGCGACGACGAGCAGCGCGAGCGTCGAGATGGTCGCGAGTTCGATCGTGAGCTTGATCGGAGTCCAGATATCGGCCGAAAAACCGGGCACGTCGCTTACTTGAGAGCGTAGCCGAACTGCTCGATGATTGCCTGGGCTTCCGGGCCCTTGAGAAAGGCGAGGAAGGCCTTCGACGCCTCGCTGTTCGCTCCTGTCTTCAACAGCACCGCGTCCTGACGGATCGGTGAAAAGAGATTCGCGGGAACCTCCCAGCGGGTCCCCGCCGTCACCCCGTGAAGCTGCGACAGCGCCACGAAGCCCAGTTCCGCATTTCTCGTGTCGACGAACTGGAACGCTTGCGCGATGCTGTTGCCCTGGACGATCTTCGGCTGCAGCGCGTCATAGACTCCGAGCGCCTTCATCGTCTCGACGGCGGCGGTCCCGTAAGGCGCGGCGACCGGATTGGCGATCGACAGCTTCTGAAAGTTACCTGCCTTCAGCGCCGCTTCGCCATTCGTCACATCGACGACCCGGCTCCACAGCACCAGCTTGCCGATCGCGTAAGTGAACACGCTGTCAGGAACGGCGAATCCGCCGTCGACCGCCGCCTTTGGACGCTCCGAAATCGGCCGACAGGAACACCTCGAATGGCGCGCCATGGGTAATTTGCGTGAAGAAAGCGCCCGACGCGCCGAAGATCAGCACCGCCTCGTGGCCGGTTTTCTGCTTGAACAGAGCCGCAATCTCCTTTGCCGGCTCGGTGAAATTAGCGGCGACGGCGACATGGGTCACATCCGCTTGCGCCTGCGCCGCGAGCGAAGTCAGAAACGCGGCCAATGCGGCTGCGAGCGTGGTCAGTTTCATGGACAATCCCCATTGCTCGGCGTACAGGCGCAGGCGGCCTTGGCCCCGTGTCTCCGGAAGGCTTCGCCCACGCTATATGCTGTGGTACATATCCCGCCTTCGGGGACGCAGCAAATCCCGAATGGAGGGCAACCGATGAAAATCAGCGCACGCAACAAGCTTCACGGAACGATCGTCGACGTCACCAAGGGCGCGACGACCGCGCATGTCCGTATCGACCTCGGCGGAGGCGCGGTGGTCACCGCATCGATCACCAACGAAGCCGTCGACGAACTGAAGCTCAAGAAGGGCGAGAAAGCCTATGCGGTCATCAAGGCGACCGACGTGATGGTCGGCCTCGACTGACGGGGGAGGTCGCGAAGCCGGCGCAAATTCGTCCTGGAGGCGCCCCTCGCTTGCCTCCAGGACGAGGCGGCTGATGGCGAAGGGGTCGCGATCAAGCCCCCGTGACGCGTCGCCACGCCGTCCGCCTCGCGGCGCAGCCTATGCGATTTCGAGCGGATATTGAAGCCGCTGGCTGTGCCGACTGTAGACCCGGTGATAGCGCAGCCCCGCCAGCGTGGCGAAACCGACAAGCAACATCGCCCACGTTCCAGACTCGGGCACGGCCTCAGAAACATTCCCAATATTGGGACTGACTTCTATGCTGTAGGCGCCCGCATCGGGAAAGGTGGGAGCGATAAAAAGAAACGGGTCGGCGCTCGCCGTGCCGCCATCAACATCGGATGTGCCGCCAAGGGCCCCGATCACCTCGATCTCGAGATGGATGGCGTTCGTATAAATCGTGCCGGACAATGCATTGACCTGAAGTGTGCCGTTGAATCCGGTTGCTTCGTCGCTGCACCCCGTATTGCATATCGTGACGCCCGCATCGGTATCGGCGGTTACGATGATCTCGGAAAAGACGGACCCGCCCGAGATTGGAATCGCGGTGAGCGCCGTGCTGATATCCACCGGCACGACGTCACCCACAGCGCCGCCCGTCACTTGGAAGCTGTAATTCAGAACGCCAAAAACTCCGGCCTGATCCACCAGGCCCTGCCCAAGGGCGCTGCCGCTTACCCCCGCGAAGGGGGAATAGGTGACCAGGCCACTGTTAGTGGCGCCGGTACAGCTAACCGGATCGGTGACTCCAGGCGAGGTGTTGCATGACACGAAGCCGGCCCCGACCTGAAGCGAACTGGCTCGGGCCGCGGAACCTCCGACCAGAATGACGAGGATCGACAGAACGAAGCCTAACGCGTTCATCTTTTTCATGAGGATCCCCCCCAAAGCTGCGGTCATCGGACGCCATCGGAGTGTGAAAGTCAAATCGCGAATGGGAAAAGGCCGCGCGGTTGCCCCATTTCAGCGGCCAGAAAGGCTAGCCTAGTCAGTCCTCGCTTCGTTAGATTGGCATAGGAAAAGGCTATGTCATCGCATAGACTCAGGCTACGTGCGGCTTGCACGGGAGGGTGAAGTGAAGACATCGACATCCATCGCGCTCGCGTGCGCCACATTGCTATCGGGTTCGCTTGCCGCTTACGCGCAGACCGAGCAGCCGACGCCGTACCACCATTATCACGTGCATCGTATGCAGGGGCCCCATCACACCGTTCATCACCATTTCGTGGCGCACAACCCGGCCCCGGCGCCTGAGCCCGCAACGGCTACGACCGCTGCCCCCCAGGCGGCGCCGTTTGGCTTGGCTCTTCCGCACATCGCGCCTTATCCCGACGGCAAGGGCGACGAAGACGGGACGAGCGAAGACCAGGACGATTGCAACAAGGGCTGCGTCGACGGCAACACGCCGGATTGACGGGTGCTCGGCTGCGCCGCCCGCCCTGAGCGCCTGTCGCCCGCTCAGAAGCGGATGCGGATGCCGACTGTCGGGTCGTAGTTCTGGGTTCGGGCCGTATTGACGCTAACGGCTGTGGTCGTTCCTGGGATCAGGACGGTCGAGGTCGAGAAGAAGCCGTTGGCAAGGCCGCCGTAGACGTTGCTCACCAAAACGCCGGCATAGATGTCGACGCGCTTGACCGGCTTCCAATCGAGCAGGAACGATATTCCATCCTGGCTGCCCCCGCATTTGGCGCTGCTGATGAAGGCGCCCGAGCCCGTGCAGGCGGCGGGGTTGAAGTTGTTCTGATTCTGATAATAGAAGCCTGCCATCGCCTCGAGATCGCTGCGGATCTTCCACCGCGCGCCGAACCAGAACGTGTTCAGGACCTTCTGGATGTCGAAGTTGTTCGCGGTGATTGCGCTGTTGGTGTAGACGCCGCTCTTGTTGAAGGCGCCGGGCGGGACAAAGATGCCTTGGGCGATCGATGGGAAGCCGCCCAAGAAGGCATCGGACGGGTTCATCTGCCGCGCATAGATCCAGCCGCCATAGAGGGTCACCGGCGCCGGATCCAGCTTGTATCGGGCGACCAATTCTCCCCCGAGGTCGTTGGACAGCGTCGCTTTCAGGACCGTATTCGGGTCGAAAAACTGGTTGTTCACATTGATGAAGCAGTTGGCTGGCGTGAGGCAGGCGATGTTCGACCCGGAGAAGCTCGACAAGGAAACCGCGTCGTTCGCCCAACTCAAAACGCCGTCGACGGAAAGGGACCCGAAGTCGAATCCGAGCTGCCCCTGGTACATGCCGTTTGTGGTGTTGCCAATTCCGTAGCTCCCAACCTGCGCCTGAACGGCGGCGCGGAAATTCTGGTAGGTCAGGCGATAGGTGAAGGCGGTGTTGGGGCGGACCGCGGCGCTGGAGCCGAAGCCGGAGAATGCGGCTGAAAAGCCGAGCGTCGAGAAGGCGGTCGAGGCGACCGGATCGTAAGCCGACGTCACGTCGAGCGAGAGCGAATTGGTGCGGCCGAAGGTCAGCGTGCCGTAAACCGGATTGCTGATTCCCAAATAGCCTTGCGAGTTGTCCCACTGGCCGGCGCGACTGCCAGCGAAGTTCGCGTTCTGAAACGGAAATGTGCCTGCTGGCCGCGCATTGTTGTCAGCAAGCGAGCGAGGTCCGTTGGCGAACATGCCGGAATACGGATTAACGCCCGCTTCGAGGACGCCGATCAGCGACCAGCCCGGCAGACCGACGCGGGCAAGGTCTTCCTTCATCTTGAGGCCGATCACCGAGGCGCTGAGGCCGTTATAGCCGGCGAGCCATCGGCTCCCGATGGCGTTCCTCTGAATGGAGTAGTTGACCTTGTCGGCGGCCGGGTTCTTGTCGACGCCCTCGTGGAGATAAGTGGCGTTGAGGTCGAGGGTTCCATAGAGAGTGACGCCATAGGCGCCAATCGGGCAGTCGGCTGCGGACGCATTGAGCCAGTCCCAGAAGCTCGCCCAACAATTCGGCTTGGCCTTCTCGGGCGCCTTCGTCGTCGGCAAATCAGCCGCGTGGGCAAAGCTCGCGATTCCAGCCGCGATTAAGGCAATCCCAAGTCTCTTCATTGACTTCCCCGCCAATGGTTCAATCGCCCCGAGAGGCCATGAACCCTTCCGTCGTCGCCCCAAGCGCGGCTTCTCGAAACTCACTTCCACAAACTGTCGACAAACGCGCCAACCCCAAGCGCACCGGTCGCGGCCCCACCGAAGAATGACTCGCGACGCAAATCCTCAGCGAACCGATATGTTGTGACGTATATCCCGCCTCAGCCGCCCGGCAAAGGCCAAATCGCGGCGGAGCGATTGGAACGCTTGCGGTATCCCGGCGCGGCTGCCGTCGAAGTTCGCGTTCTGAAACGGAGATCGCGCGGGCGGCCAAGACCGCGTTGTGGGGGTTCAGCAAAAAATAAATATGAATGATTGATTGCGGAAAAAGAGAAGCCGTGCTATGAATCTTTCTTCGGTGAGATTTCAGCGGCGGAGCGCATGGCCGCTAACATGGTGTGGAATTCAAAGCTTGGGGGTGCGTCCTGACGGGAAATCGGAGCGGCAGATTTTTTTACTCCAAACGGCCGTAACCTATTGAAAAGTCTCGATTCGAAAAAATAAACGCTAGTAAACGCTAGCTTTTTTACTAACGTTTACTAGCGTTTATTGGCGTTTACAGGCGTTTATTGCTGCCGCGCATGGCCTCCGGCCCCGCCGGGCGCGCCGTCGCGCGGCTATTTCTTGACCAGCGGACAGGCCGAGCCGGCAAGCGATCCGAAGGCCTCTTCGCCCGGCATGGTTTTGACGAGCTTGTAATAGTCCCACGGCCCTTTCGATTCTGTCGGCGTCTTGACCTGCATCACATACATCGAATGCTGCATCAGTCCGTCGGGACGGATGATTCCGTCGCTCGTGAACATGTCGTCGACTTTGGTCTTGCGCAGCTCGTCCATCACCTTGTCGGCGTCGGTCGACCCGACCGCCTTGACCGCGTTGAGGTAGGTCAGAGTCGCCGAATAGTAGCCGGCCTGATTGTAGGTCGGCATGGCGCCGGTCTTGTCGAAGAAGCGCTTGGCGAAGGCGCGGCTTTTGTCGTTGAGGTCCCAGTACCAGGCGGCGGTCAAATAGAGCCCCTGCGCCGTCTCGAGGCCGAGCGCGCGGATGTCGGTGATGTAGGCGAGGAGCGCCGCGGGCTTCATCGTCGCGGTGAGGCCAAATTCATGGGCGGCTTTGAGCGAATTGCTGAAATCGGCGCCTGCGTTGGCGAGGCCCACGACCTGCGCTCGGGATCCCTGCGCCTGCAACAAATAGGACGAGAAGTCCGAGGTCGAGAGCGGAACTCTCACCGCTCCAACGACCTTGCCGCCGCCGGCCTCGACCACCTTGGCCGCCGCCTGCTGGAGTTGCGTGCCGAAAGCATAATCGGCGGTGATGAAGAACCAGGTCTTGCCTCCCTGATCGACGATCGTCTTGGCCGTGCCGTTGGCGAGCGACGTCGTATCGTAGGCGTAATGGATCGTATAGGCGTTGCAGTCTTTGCCGGTCAGCGAAGCGCCCGCGGCGCCGACGGCGAAAAACGGAATCTTCCTTTCCTTGGCGAGGGGCGCCATAGCGAGGCTCACGCCGGTGTTGCCGCCGCCGAGCAGCATCGTGAGCCCCTTAGTGTCGGCCCATTCGCGGAACTTGCTGGCGCCGATGTCGGGCTTGTTCTGATGGTCCGCGGTGAGGAGCTCGATCGGCTGCCCGAGCGCGGCGCCGCCGAAGTCGGCGATGGCCATTTTGATTCCCTCGACCGCCCTCGGGCCGTTTACGTCCGCGTAAACGCCGGACAAATCGTCGATGAAGCCGATCACGACCTTGTCCGCCGCCTGCGCCGGCATGGGCGCAAGCGAGATCAGCAACGCCGCCGAGGTCGTTGCGAGCCATTTGGCGATTGTCATTCCGGTTTCCTCCGACCAGCGACCCCGTAATTATTTGTCGTTGATAATGCGGAGTCATCGCCCGCGATGCTCGGGTCTCCGCCGCAATTGGACCACGCGTCGGTCGTCGCGGCGAGATGCGACGGAGCGCCGACTTCCTTGCCTGCATCGGGCAAGCACTCCCAACAACGTGATGGCTGAGCCTAGCCGCCGCCGGCCGTCGAGCCGCCGAGATGGCGCTCGCCCCATTGGCGGATCGAGGCGATGATCGGCGTGAAGCTCTCGCCCGCCTCGGTCAGGCGATAGTCGACCTTGGGCGGCGCGAGGCCATAATCCTTCCGCGCGATCAGTCCGGCGGCGACCAGCGCCTTGAGTTCGCGGCTGAGCACGCGCGGCGCGATTTCCGCAGTCCCGGCCGCGCCGCGCAGCAGGCCGGCCCGGATTTCGCTGTAGCGGCGCGGTCCCTCCTTGAGGTCCCACAGGATCCGAATTTTGTATTTGCCGCTGATCATTGCCTGAAACGCCGTGACCGGGCAGGCGCTGCGATGGGCCGCCGCGCGCGATGGCGCCGTCTCCGGAAGCGTATGAACCGTCATCCAAGGTTCCCCGTCTTAGCAAAATCGCCACGCTATCATTTTTGTCCATACTTGCGGGTTCGTACGTGCGACCGCAAGTTTGAGGGCGCGGGCAAACGCCGCGGCAAAGCGCCGAAGCCGAATGGCGCGCGAACCCAAGGAGAGAGCGGTGAAGCACTTCCTCATCAAATATCGGTTCCAGGACGGATCGCCGGATAAGTGGCGCGCAGAGATCGAGCGGTTCATCGCAGCCATCGAGGCCGACGGGACCTTGAACGGCCGGATATCCTATCGCTGCATGAAGGCGGAGAACGGTTCGAACGAATATTATCACCTCGCGGCTTCGTCCGACGACGAAGCGTCCAAGGCGCTGCAGAGCCGCGACTTCTTCAAGGCCTATACCAATGAGACCAAACGGGTGTCAGGCGGAACGGTCGAGGTCCTGCCGCTCGCGATCATCGCCGAGACCTCGGCGCGGGCTTAACGGCGGCGAGAGCTTCGCCCTCGACGCAGGCGGCTCAGCGCGCTGATCGACGCGCGGCGGTCGTCTCGACTGCGAGCGTCACAAGGGCGCTCAGCGCGAGCGCCGAACCGTAAAACAGCGCCGTAGCAATCAGCCCGAAACGAGGCGCGGCAAGGCCGGCTGCGATGGCCGGCAGCGCGAAGGCGAGATAGCTCTCGACGAAATAGGCGGAAAGCAAACCGGCCCGCTCATGGGCGGACGCGAGCGGCAGTAGCACGCGCAGCGACGCCGCGTAGGACGCGCCGAAGCCTAGGCCCGCGACGATCGTCCCGATGAACATGGCCACGGGCGAACCGGCTGCAATGGCGAACAGGGTGAGGACGATGCCAATGGCGAGCAGCGCCGCCGAGGCGCGCACCGTCTTGCCCGCGTCGAGGGTGCGCGTCGCTAGCGAAGAAAGGCCGCCGGAGACCATGAGAGCCGAGACGACGGCGGCGCCGACCAGGGGCAAGCGGACCCCGGTCGCCTCGATCATGAGCGAGGGCATCAACGAGAGGTAGAATCCCCCGAGCGCCCAGGCGGAGAGGGTCAGCGGGAAAAGGCGCGCCATCGGGGCCGCCGCGGCTCTTGGCACGGTCAGTTTGGGCTTCATTCCGCTCCAGGCGCCGGCCTTTCGCGACGTTGTTTCGGCGATCCAAGGGAGGATAAGCATCTCGGCGAGCGTCACCCCGAGCAGCACGGCATAGATGAGATGCGTAGGCCAGGGCGCAAAGCCGACGAATACGCCCGAGATGAGCGCGCCGAGCGCGAGACCCATGAACGCCGTCACGCTGTTGAGTGTGGCCGCCCATTGCGGCGCCGTATCCGTGAGGACCGCGCCAAGCGTCGCCAGCGCGACGCCTGTCGCGATCCCTTGGACGGCGCGTGCAAGGATCAGCGCCCCGGCGGATTCAGCAACGAAGAACAGGAGAAGCGCGACCGCGTTGAGCCCGAGGGCCGATACGATCATCGGCTTGCGGCCGACATAGTCCGAGAGCCGCGCGATTGTCAGAAAAGCTGCGATCATCGTGAAGGAATAGATGGCGAAGATGAGGGTGATCGCGAACGGGGTCAGGCCCAGCGTCTCACGATAGAATCGATAGATCGGCGTCGGCGCGGCTGAGACAGTCGTGAAGGTGATCGCCGTCACCGTCGCATAGACGGCGGTGATTGAGTTCGAAACGGTCCGAACCGGGACTGCGGCGGCGATGGTGGACATTTTCATGCGCCTAAAGCTAAATCATTGCGTTAAAGGGTACGTAGCACGGCGGCTCTTAATGCAATATCTTTGCTTTAAGCGGGTAAGCACCAACCCCTCGTCCTGAGCCGGCGGCGCAGCCGCCGTGTCGAAGGGCGTTTCAGGAGGCGCAAACGAGGGGGCGAACTGGACCATCCTTCGAGACGCGCCGTCGGCGCTTCTCAGGATGAGGGTGGGATCGATCTTTTCAAGGAACGCGAATGGCGCGCGAAATGGTTCGACAGGGCGGCCGAAGCGCCCGCATTCAAGAGGCGGTTCATCTGGCGACGCAGGCCCTGCTCAACGAAGTCGGCCGAAGCGAGATCAACGTGCCGATGATCGCCGAACGGGCGGGCGTGACGCCCTCAACAGTCTATCGGCGCTGGGGTGACCTTACGCAATTGCTGGCCGACACCGCCGCCGAACGGCTGCGCCCCATAGCCGATTCGGACGACACGGGCTCCCTTGCAGGAGACTTGCGCGCCTTCGTACGCAATATGCGGAGGAAATGGGCTCCTCAGTCGGCCGGGCGTTGATGCGGGACGTGCTGGCCGAGACAGATTCCGAACTCGCCGCCGCGCGCTGTTGCGCCTACACGACCCATCATCTGCAAACCCTCAAGAGCCGCGCCCTCGCGCGAGGCGAGGTCGGGTTTTCGGTCGACGAAGCGATCGACATCCTGATCGCCCCGATCTGCTACCGCATCCTGTTCGCGAACGGCGAGCCCTCGCCGGACTATGTGAACGGGCTGCTGGCGCGCTTCGCCCGACTGAACGACGGATCGGCGTAAAAGCCTATACCGAAGAGACTCAACGGGCGACGGTCGAGGTCATGCCGGTCGCCATCACCGCGGAGACGTTGGCGAGGGCGTAGCCTTAAGGCCGCGCTCGTCGGATCGGCGGCGGCAGGACGGAATCGCGCAATCTGGCTCCTATGGCATTCGTTGTTGGTCGCGATTAGCCTATCCGGGCCATCGCTCGCTTTCAGCACATCGAATGATCACATCCGAGTAGCGAGGAACGGAAAGCTTTGTTCCAGTAAGCCTTTGGCGCCGACGGAGGCGATGTCGGACTGGTCCTGTCGGGGCGCTGTGTCGTGGCTACCGGATGAGAGGGGCAATGGAGTCTTTGGGTTTAGCGGCTGTCGCGTTTGCGATCGTTCTTGTTGGCGGCGCGATCGGCCTGGAACTGCAGCGCAGGTTGCCGGAAAGCTATACGACAGGCGGCCCTAGGGACATGACCGGCGCTGTCGTCGGACTGATGACCCTTCTTCTCGCGCTCGTGCTTGGCTTGCTGATCTGGACAGCATACGGCGTGTACTCAACCCAGAAGGCTTCCGTCCAGGCGCTTGCGATCACCGATCTGAAACTCGACGAAGCGTTTCAAGACTACGGGCCAGAGGCCGCCGAGGGCCACAGAATTGTCAGGGAAGGGATCAAGAACACGATCGCCGAAATCTGGGGAGACCGGGATGGCGAGGAGGCTGTGATCCATAAATTCGGCTATGCGCGAGCCAATCTGAAAGCCAAAATCGCTTTCCTCGATGCGCTTCAGCCTGCGTCGGCCCAACAGACAGCGGCAAAAACCGAGGCGATGCAAGCCGCGGTCGCGATAGACCAATCGCTGTCGCAGATGACGCTCGCCTTGGTCGATCCCATCTCGTATCCCCTCCTCAGCATCGTCGTTGGCTGGGCGACGTTCCTCTTCTGCGGCTACGGCCTTTTGTCCAAAGGCCATCCGATGTCGTATGTGGTGCTCGTTGTCGGCGCGATGGGCATTGCCTCGGCGATCTACATCATTGCGGATTTGATCAACCCCTTTTCAGGGCGCCTTCGTGCTCAGCCCTGCGCCGCTCATCGAAGTGCTGAAGGCGGTCGAGGCGGCGGCGGCGACGGGAGGCAGCCATCGGTAACTGCGTCTTACGTTAATCAGTCGCGTATCGAGGCTCGATGTCGCCGCTGGGCACCGGCACGTTTTTCACAATTGGGCCCTTCATAGCGCCAAGCAATTTCTGCAATGCATTTGCTTTCATAAATCCAGAATTTGTGATATACATTCTCCCCTCCACGGATAGAATGACGCCGCGCTGCGGCGCGAGCTGAAGAAGGACACGAGATGGCGCTAGAGGCGTGCTGCTGCACAACCTGAGGCGGGAAGTGAGACGGAGGCGGATTTTTTTATTTGGATTCCGCGTAAGGCATTGAAAAGTCCGGATTCGACCAAAGGAATCCAAGGAAATGCAAGCCTTTTCCTTTGGTTTGCCTTGATTTTCTTGCAGGGGACTCGCGCACAGGTTGCAGTCATCGACTTCTGGCGCGAGCCAAAAGAATGGCTGGCGGCGGCGCCAAGCGGGGGAAGGAGGGGCGGCGCGATTCCCCTTTCCTCGCCGCCCCATCAGGCATAGATAGCGCGAACTCCCTTCCTTTCGCGCCTATTGGCGCCGGAGATGATGATGTCCACGCCGCGTACGGTATACGACAAGATCTGGGACGAGCATGTCTTGGAGACGAGCGGCGGCCTTAGCCTCATCTATATCGACCGGCACCTCGTCCATGAGGTCACGAGCCCGCAGGCGTTCGAGGGCCTGCGCATGACCGGGCGCAAGGTGCGCGCGCCGGAGAAGACGCTGGCGGTCGTCGATCACAACATCCAGACCACCGACCGCAGCGGCGGCATCGAGGATCCGGAAAGCCGCCAGCAGGTTGAGGAGCTGGCCAAGAACGCGCGCGAGTTCGGGATCGAATATTACGACGAGTTCGACAGGCGCCAGGGCGTCGTGCACATCATCGGGCCGGAGCAGGGCTTCACTTTGCCCGGCACGACGATCGTCTGCGGCGACAGCCACACCTCGACCCACGGCGCCTTTGGCGCGCTGGCGCATGGCATCGGCACCTCCGAGGTCGAGCATGTGCTCGCCACGCAGACGCTGATCCAGTCCAAGGCCAAGAACATGCGCGTCAAGGTCGACGGCGCGCTTCCGCCGGGCGTCACCGCCAAGGATATCATCCTCACGATCATCGGCGAGATCGGGACTGCGGGGGGCACCGGCCATGTCATCGAATATTGCGGCTCGGCGATCGAGGCGCTCTCGATGGAAGGGCGGATGACAATCTGCAACATGTCGATCGAGGGCGGCGCGCGCGCCGGCATGATCGCGCCCGACGAGAAAACCTACGCCTATCTCAAGGACCGGCCGAAATCGCCGAAGGGCGCCCATTGGGACCAGGCGGTGCGTCATTGGGAGACGCTCCATAGCGACGAGGGCGCGCATTTCGATGGCCAAGTGAGGCTCGACGCGGCCAACCTGCCGCCGATCGTCACCTGGGGCACGAGCCCGCAAGATGTGGCGCCGATCCTTGGCGTTGTGCCGCGGGTCGAGGATGGCCAGACCGAACAGAAGCGCGCGTCGATCAAGCGATCGCTCGAATATATGGGGCTGAACGGCGGGGAGAAGATGACGGACATCGCCATCGATCGCGTCTTCATCGGCTCCTGCACCAATGGCCGCATCGAGGATCTGCGCGCCGCGGCGGCGATCGCCAACGGCCACAAGGTCAGCGAGCGCGTCAACGCCATGGTCGTGCCTGGGTCGGGCCTGGTCAAGGCGCAGGCCGAGGCCGAGGGCCTCGACAAGATCTTCCTCGCGGCCGGTTTCGAGTGGCGCGAGCCCGGTTGCTCGATGTGCCTCGCCATGAATCCGGACAAGCTTGAGCCGGGGGAGCGATGCGCCTCGACCTCGAACCGCAATTTCGAGGGCCGGCAGGGCTACCGCGGCCGCACCCACCTCGTCTCGCCCGCGATGGCTGCCGCGGCTGCGATCGCCGGGCGGTTCGTCGACGTGCGCGACTGGCGATAGAGACATGAAAGTCGGCGATCTTGTCATCGATGAGAGCGAGATCGCCGAGACCTTCGTTCGCGCCTCGGGTCCGGGCGGACAGAACGTCAACAAGGTGGCGAGCGCGGTCGAGCTTCGGTTCGACGCGCGCCAATCGCCGAGCCTGCCGAACGACGTCGCGATCCGGCTGATCAAGCTCGCCGGCGCGCGCGCCACGCAGGATGGCGTCATCGTGATTTTCGCCCAGAGTTTCGCCAGCCAGCCCCGCAATCGCGAAGACGCGCGAGCGCGGCTAACCGACCTGCTCGTTAAGGCGCAGGTCCGGCCAAAGCGGCGCCTCGCCACGCGGCCGACACAGGCCTCCAGAGTGCGCCGTGTCGATGAGAAGACGCGCCGCGGCGCGGTGAAGGCGCTGCGGGGCAAGACAACCGGGGCGGACTGATTTGCGTTCACTCCGCCGCGCGAACGTCGCCTTGGCTTGGCCGGCGTCGGCTGCTGACGAGTTGGCGGGCCACCTGTTCCTCCCGCGCTGCGTTCCTCATCGCGGCGAACTCGGCGGGATCGTGTGAGCAGATGAGCTTGACCTTGCCTGCGGCTAGACGCGCGAGTTCGCGCAAGCGCCCCTGATTGACGCGTCGCTGCGCGCCGTCGACGTCCACCCGCGACTCCAACCAGCGCAAGCCCTTCGGCGCCGCGCCGCCGTCCGGCGCGACTTCGGAGCGATGGAAATAGGCGTCGCCGCAATGGAGGAGCCAATCGTCCGCTCGCCGGACCGCGACGCCGCAATGCCCGCGCGTATGGCCGGAAAGCGGCACCAGCAGCACCTCATCGTGCGTTCCGGGAATTGCGCGCACGGCCGAAAAGCCGAACCAGGATTCGCCCTCTTCCTCGACCGGCGCCCATTTCTTCACCGCGGCGATCTGCACCACGCGATAGCGGCTTCGCTCGCCGAGGGTCGATCGATGCGAGGCCGCGCGAAGCTCAGCGGCGAAAACGTGAACGGCGGCGTCGGGGAAATCGCAGATCCCTCCCGCGTGGTCGCGGTCGAGATGCGTCGGCACGATGTGGCGCACATCGCTCGGGCGGAAGCCCAGATCTGCGACTTGCCGGAGCGCCGTCTCGGCGACGTCGAGCCGCGGCCGCATCATCGCGTTGAACAGGAATCCGAGTCGCTGCGGCTCGTTGACATCCTCGACGCCGAGGCCGGCGTCGACCAGGATCAAGTGATTATCGCCCTCGACCAGCAGGCAGTGGCAGCACATGGGGGCGGGCGATAGCGGTCCGCCGGCGCCGCCGAACAACCCCCCACCGCGTGGACTGAGAGACCCGCAGTTGAGGTGATGGATGCGCACGGGCTGATCCTCCGACCGACCTTTTGTCACAGATCTGTCGTCAGCGTCCACCTGCGGCAACCGCAGGATTGTACACTGAAAAACTGACTCACTCACGCTTACTTATCGACCTTCCCCTCCTGCTCGGAAGCTAGGCCGCAACCGTCTATCACGTATCGATCCTTAAGGGATTCTTACAAAGCTGACCGCGATACAAATGCACAAATTATAGCTGGGAAGTATCGGCCGCTAACCGGCGCCCACCACGTGGGTGGGCCGTGCGATGGGGCCTGGTCGACAGGTGTCGTGTTCTCAGCCTGCGCGTTGGGCGCCGCGGCCCCGGCTGAACAAATTCTTGCAAAAATTCAGAAATCATGTCAGTCTTTCTGGAGATGGAAATCCTAGAGGAGCGCGCGCAATTGGCGACTTCGATCGGGGAGTGGAACCCTTCTGCATTCCCCCGATCAAGCCGGGCCACTGGCCCGGAAAAACGGGCTTGTCGAAGGGGGTCCGCCCGTGCCGAACTAAAGCTTTTCTATTGGAAGAAACCCCATACGAGAAAAGCGCGAAACGAAATGGCGCTTAACCCATTGAAAACAAACGATCACGCGAAATCATATGATTCGCCGCTGATAATGATTTCAATGACTTACGACCAGCAATGCGAAAGGCTTCGTTTCGCTTCGCGAAATGAATCCTTGTCGTTTTCCCTGTTTCGGCCCCGTCGACGCCCGAAACGAAACGGCGCGGTCGTGCGGTTCGCCTCGGGGGGCCTCAGACCGCGCCGCGACTTCGTCGATCGCGATTGCCCTGCAAATCTGGAGGGGGACTTCTTCGAAGCCGCTTTGCGGCGCCTCAAAACGAGGTCTTCAGATAAAAGCCAAGACGCGGAAAAGTTGCGCAAAAGCGCACTTAAGTCATTGAAACAATTGGTCCGCGTAAACTTGTGCGCGAGCCAAGAGAGCCTGGTTCAACTGCAACGGATTGGAAGCGAACCTTATGACAGCCGGTGAATTGCGTATGCTTACAACTCTGGTCAGCGAGCTTGGATCGACAAGCTTCCGAACAGCGATCAGCGCCAATTTCGGCAATCTCGCGGACGACGCCGAGGTCGCGCTCGACGTTGTCGCGGTGCTTTTTCCGCCGAGCGCGCCGTTCGATGTCGTCGCGGGCGTGCTGCTCGAACTCGCCGCCTATTGGGCGCCGTCGATCCACATCACGCCGGATCCCAACCCAATCGTCGACGCCCAGACGACGCTCGGCCGCGCCGGCCGCGCTTGAGTTTCATCTTGGATCGAAAAGAGCAGCCCTCTAGTCGCCGGGGCCGATCGGGTTCGTGGAGTCGCCGGGCACGACAAGCTCAGGAATCTGCGCGAAGCTCCAGGCCCCGGACGCTTGAAGGTCGAACACCCAGACGAGATCAAAGCGGCTGCCGGGCCAGTGCGGCGGGACGCCGTCTGCGCCCCCTCGGATCAAGGCGGCGATCACGGGCATCGCTTCGTGCTGCCAGGAAATAAGAACCGGGTCCTCGGCCGCCTTGACCGCCGCCACCAGCTCAGGCTCCTGACCCTTCAGGAAAGTCCTGATGGAGAGATTGAGCGCCGCCGCAAGCGGCGCAATTGTCTGCTTCGGCCGCAGACTTTCCGATCCGGAGGCGAACAGGCTCCCGGGCTTTGCGAGCGGCGGTCTCGGCAAGGCGCCATCGGGGGGATTGAACAGGCCGACCAGAGCGTTGGCGCGCTTCCATCCGGTCAGCGTCAGGGCCCTGGGGTTCTCGACGCCGCTCGGCATGAGTCCGGGGCCGCCATCGCCGTTTGGCTTCTCCGCATGGCGAATGAGCATGATCTTGGCCGCCGGCATCGCGCTCTCCGGTTCCCCAATCGTCGCTTTCGCCGCTCGCCTTCACCTCGGCGCTGCGATCGGCGCGCGACGCGGTATGGTCGCAAGCCCAAGACAATTAGCCGCTTGCCGCCGATTGTCCAAGCCGTGACCTCCGTCCCCGTCGGGCTCATGCGGCTCAGCACGGCGCCAATGCGGCCCGTGTGGCGCGGGTCATGGGCGAACGTCAGCGCCGCTCCTTAAGCCGGAGACATCGACGCGTCGGCGAACGCCGGCTTTCGGCGATGTCCATTAAGCCGCGCCCTCCGCCGCCTTGGCGCGCTCGGCGCGCTTGCGGTCGTTGGGGTCGAGCATGGCCTTGCGCAGGCGGATCGATTTTGGAGTCACCTCGACCAATTCATGATCCTCGATATAGGCCAGCGCCTTCTCAAGCGTCATCTGGATCGGCGGAGTCAGGCGCACCGCCTCGTCCTTGGAGTGGGTGCGGATGTTGGTGAGTTTCTTGCCCTTGAGCACGTTGACTTCGAGGTCATTGTCGCGCGTGTGCTGACCGACGATCATGCCCTGGTAGACTTTGGCCCCGGGCTCGATCATCATGGGGCCGCGGTCCTCGAGGTTCCACATCGCATAAGCCACTGCCTCGCCCGCATCGTTCGAAATGAGCACCCCGTTGCGGCGCCCGGCGATCTCGCCCTTCCATTCGCCCCAGTTGTGGAAGAGACGGTTCATCACCGCCGTGCCGCGCGTGTCGGTCATCAGTTCGCCGAGATAGCCGATCAGGCCGCGCGTGGGCGCGAGAAACACGAGGCGCAGACGGCCGCCGCCCGAGGGGCGCATTTCGACCATCTCGCCCTTGCGCTCGCTCATCTTCTGCACGACGACGCCCGCGTGCTCCTCATCGACGTCGATCACGACCTCTTCGATCGGCTCGAGCGCATCGCCATCCTCGTTGCGGCGGAACAGCACCTTCGGCCGGGAGACGCTAAGTTCGAAGCCCTCGCGGCGCATGGTTTCGATCAGGATCGCGAGCTGCAATTCGCCACGGCCGGAGACCACATAGGCGTCGGAATTGGAGGGCTGCTCGACTTTGAGAGCAACGTTGCCTTCAGCCTCCTTGAACAGGCGGTCGCGGATAACGCGGCTCGTCACCTTGTCCCCCTCAGTTCCGGCGAGTGGACTGTCGTTGACGGAAAAGGTCATCGAAAGGGTCGGCGGGTCGATCGGTTGAGCGGTCAGCGGCTCGACCTCTTCCGGGCTGCACAGGGTATCGGCGACGTTGAATTTCTCCAGCCCCGCGATCGCGACGATGTCGCCCGCGATTGCTTCGTCGATTGGGGCTCGCTCGATGCCACGGAAGGCGAGAATCCTCGAGACCCGGCCCGTCTCCACAAGATCGCCTTGGCGGTCGAGCACTTTCACCGGCGTGTTGGTCCTGATCGAGCCGGAGAACACCCGGCCGGTGACGATGCGGCCAAGGTAGGGATTGGCCTCGAGCAGTGTGCCGAGCATGCGGAAGCCGCCGGCGCCGAACTCTGGGCGACTCGACATGCTTCAGCACCAGGTCGAACAGCGGCGCCATGTTCTCTTTCGGCCCATCGGCGGAAAGCGCCATCCAGCCCTGCTTGGCGGAGCCGTAGAGGATCGGAAAGTCGAGTTGCTCATCGGTGGCGTCGAGCGCGGCGAACAGATCGAAGACCTCGTTGACGACCTCGCTTGGACGGGCGTCACCCTTGTCGACCTTGTTGACGCAGACGATCGGCTTGAGCCCGATCTTCAGCGCCTTGCCGACCACGAACTTGGTCTGCGGCATCGGCCCTTCGGCGGCGTCAACCAGCACGATCGCCCCATCCACCATCGATAAGATTCGCTCGACCTCGCCGCCGAAATCGGCGTGACCCGGAGTGTCGACGATATTGACCCGAACATCCTTCCACACCACCGAGGTCGCTTTGGCGAGGATGGTGATGCCACGCTCGCGTTCGAGGTCGTTCGAATCCATGACCCGTTCGGCGACACGCTGGTTGTCGCGAAAGGCGCCCGACTGCTGCAGCAGCCGGTCGACGAGGGTGGTCTTGCCGTGGTCGACGTGGGCGATGATGGCGATGTTGCGAAGCTTCATGAGGGAGCTTTATTGGCGGCTGACGTTCGGACGGGGGCGAAGCGCGCGGGCGCTGTCCTCTTGAACGCGGAGATGACGGGAATGCGACGGCGCGCCGTACATAACCGCGCTCAGCCGAGTGATTTGTGCAGCGCAATACACGAAAGGTCGGCGGAAGGGAAGGGCAATCGGGGGGCGTTAGGGGGAGGGCCGGCGGTTGGCCGACTCGCCGCTGCGTCATAGACATTTATGCATATTGCAATTCGCAGCGGCGGTGCGCATTCGTAAGGCTGGCCCGCGGGCCAAGGCCCCGATGCGGGGCCGTTTAGGATAGAGTTTTTGGCGCTCTGGGGGGGTGATGAAAACGCAGAAGATCGACGCGCCCAATGGCGCACTCGCCGTCCACGAGTTCGGCTGGCCAGGGTCCGGCGGTGGTGCTCATTCACGGCAATTCGTCGTCCTCGCGAGTCTTTTCGCGCCAGCTCGAGGGGCCGCTAGGGAGGCGGCTTCGCCTGGTCGCGGTCGATTTGCCTGGTCACGGCGAATCGGCTGACGCGAAGGATCCGCGCGCCTATTCGCTTCCCGGCCACGCCCGCGCGGTTCGGGCTGTCGTCGACGCGCTGGGCCTTCATAATGCGCGGTTCATCGGCTGGAGCCTCGGCGGTCATATCGCGCTCGAAATGGCGCCGGATCTTGGAGAGCCGCGCGGCTTCGTCATTTTCGGCACGCCGCCGCTCACATCCGGCGGGGCGATGAGCAACGCGTTCCTGCCCAATCCGGCGATGAAAGTCACTTTCCAGAAGAGCGTCGACAGCAGCGAGGCGTCCGCCTATGTCGCCGCGTTCTTCAGACCCGGCTTCGCCGATATTCCGCCGTTCTTCCTCGAAGATGTCTTGCGCACGGACGGACGGGCGCGCAGCAACCTCGGGGCCAGTCTCGTCCCCGGCGGGGCCCGCGACGAGGGCGCGGTGGTGCGCGATCTCAAAGTCCCGCTCGCCGTCCTGCACGGCGACGAAGAGCAACTGGTCAATGGGCGCTATTTCGCTTCGCTCGCTATGCCGACCTTATGGCGAGGCGCGGTGCAGACGATTCCATATGCAGGGCACACGCCGCAATGGGAGACGGCGGAGGCCTTTGATGCGCTCATCGAAGCGTTCGTTAAGGAGACGGCCTAAAGGAGACTCCCGGTGGGCGGAGTTGGACTGAAGCGTCAGGCCGTCGCTCACTTGACAATGGGCGCGTATTTTCCGGCGCTCCAAACGTTGATGTCGTAGCTCGGATCGAGCACGTCGCCCTTGCTGTCGAACCGGACGGGCCCCATGACGGTCTGGACCGGCTTGCCGTCTTCAAGCACCTTGGCGATCGCTTTGGGGTCGTCCGAACCCGCGCGCTTGATGCCCTCAGCGATCGCCTGGATAACGCCGTAGCTGAACAGGGTGAAGCCTTCAGGGTCGAACCCTTGCGCCTTAAACTGTTCGAGCGCTTTAACTGCATTAGGGGAGCGACGCGGATCGGTCGGGAAGGTGAATAGCGTGCCCTCGCCTGCAGGACCCGAGATCTGCCAGAACTCAGAGGTGGCGATGCTGTCGCCGGTCATCAGGTTCAATTTATAGCTTTGGTCCGCCGCTTGTCGCAGCATGAGACCGGCCTCGGTGTGGTAGCCGCCGAAGTAGACGAATTCGGCGCCGGCGCTCTTCAGCTTGGTGATCATCGCCGTATAGTCTTTTTCGCCCGGATTGATGCCTTCGAACAGGACCTCGGTGACGCCAGCGGCGTTCAGCTTGTCCTTCACCACCTGCGCCAAGCCTTTTCCATAAGCCGACTTGTCATGCAGGATGGCGATCTTTTTGCCCTTGTATTTCTCGGCGATCCAGGGCGCGATGAACTCGCCCTGTTTGTCGTCGCGCGGGTAGAGCCGCATGATTGTGGAATGCCCCTTTTCGGTCAGAGCCGGGTTTGACGATGCGGGCGACATCATCAGAACGCCGTTGTCGGCGTAGACGTCGGATGCGGGAATTGACGAACCCGAGCAGGCATGACCGTCGACATATTTGATCTGCTGCCCGACGATGAGGTTGGCGACCGCGACCGCCTGCTTCGGATCGCAGGCGTCGTCCTCGATCACGATTTTGATCTTGCGGCCATTCACTCCGCCGGCGTCATTGATTGCGGCGGCCGCTGTCTCCGCGCCACGCTTCATCTGTTCGCCGATGCTGGCGACAGGACCAGTCATCGGCCCGGCGACAGCGATGGTGATGTCCCGGGCGTTAACCGGAGCAGTCAGCGCCGCGAGCCCGAGGCCAGCTAGCGGTAGAGTCCATGATTTGTGCATGCGCGATCGCTCCTGTGTCCCGCATTTCCTCCGCGATCCGCCCAATTGTTCAGGCAGGTTCGCGCCTTTCTCAGTCTAAGTTTTTGCCTATGGCGATAGCCGGGAAGGACGGCAATGGCAACTGCTGAGGGTCGGCCGGCCCGCCGACCTGCAGATCGAAAAAACGTGGACTATGAGGGGCTGCGGCAGCGCCAGGTTACGCCCTCACCGCTCCGTCAGCTTGAGTTCGATGCGCCGGTTCCGGGCGCGCGATTCTTCGTCGGTTCCCTGGTCGATCGGCTGGAATTCGCCGAAACCGGCCGCCGCCAGGCGGTCGGACTCGACCCCCTTGCTGATCAGATATTGCACCACCGCGACGGCCCGTGCGGCCGACAGTTCCCAGTTCGACTTGTAGGGGCCGGCGCCGGTGATCGGGCTGTTGTCGGTGTGTCCGTCGACCCTGAGGATCCAAGGAATGTCGGGTGGAATCTCACGCTCGAGATCGACCACGGCGGCGGCGAGCGAGTCGAGCGACTGGTGACCGGCCGGACTGATGTCGGCCTTGCCAACGTCGAACAGCACCGAGGACTGGAACACGAACCGATCGCCCACCACATGGATGTCGGGCCGGGCGCCCAGGATCTGCCGCAGGCGGCCGAAAAAGTCCGAGCGATAACGATTGAGCTCCTGAACCTTCTGCGCCAGCGCGACGTTGAGCCGTTGGCCGAGGTCGGCGATCTTCGACTGCGATTCCTTGTTCGCCGACTCTGATGCGGAGAGCGCATCCTCGATCGCCGCGAGCTGCTTACGCAGCGCCGCGATCTGCTGGTTGAGCACGTCGACCTGGGCCAGAGCCTGCGCCGATATCTGCTTCTGCTGATCGAGCGCGACGGCTGCCGCCGAGGCCTGGCCGCTGGCGGCGTCGGCGTCGACTGTCCGCGACGCCGTGTCCTTGAGCTGCTTCTGCTCCCGCTGGGCCGAGTTCGAGCGTAGCGGTGAGGGCCGATATCTTGCTTTCGTCGACGCCCTTCTGGGTCCGCTCGAGCGCCAGCAGATTGGTCAGCTCCTCGATCTGTCGATTGAGCCTGGCGAGCGCTTCGTCCTTGCCCGAAACCGCGCGCGACAGGAAGAACTGCGCCAGCATGAAAACCGACAGCAGGAAAATTATCACCAGCAGCATCGTCGACAAGGCGTCGACGAATCCGGGCCAATAGTTCACCGGCTCATATCGGCGTCCGCGCGACAGCGCCATGACTTAACTCCGGAACCTCTCGCCGCCCTCAGATCCGCGCGTCATCGGGCGCCCAGCTCGTCCAACAGGCGGCGCAAGAGCTTGCCGATATCTTCCTGCTGCGTCGCCTGCGCGTCGACCCAATCGCGAATTTGCTGCTGTTCCGTGCGCATGTGGCCGACCAGGGCCTGAATGCCTTCGGCGAGCGTCGCGATCGCCTTCGAGTCGCGCTGATACTCAATCGCGGGTTGTGCGCCTTGAGCGATGATTGGGGCGTCCGGAACCGCCTCGGCAATTGGCGTCGTCTGGACGTGGCTCGCGAGAAACTCCTCGAACTCGGAATAGAACCGATTCTGCGCTTGGCCCGCCTGGAGATCGAGAAAGCCAAGGATCAAGGAACTCGCGAGGCCGAACAGCGAGGAGGTGAACGAAACGCTCATGCCGGCGATCGGCGCGGACAATCCTTGCTTGAGGTCGTCGAACATACTTCCCGTGTCGACCCCGGTCTTCATGCTGTCGATGACGCCGGCGATCGAGTGGACGGTCTCCAACAGACCCCAAAATGTGCCGAGCAGCCCGAGGAAGACGAGGAGCCCAACGAGATAACGGCTGAGCTCGCGGCCCTCGTCGAGCCTCGTGGCGATCGAATCCAGGATCGCGCGCGTGGTGATGGTCGATAAGCCTCGCGCGCCCGCTCCGGCATTGAGCATCACAGCCATTGGCGCGAGCAATATGGGGGCCGGAGGGGCTCCGTCGGTCACCGCCCCGGTCAACGAGTTGACCCAGTGTATTTCGCGGAACAGCCGAATAACCTGGCGGAAGGTGAACAGGGCGCCAATCGCCAGCACCCCAAGGATGAGGCCGTTCAGGCCGGGATTGGCGCTGAAGGCGATGGCGATCTGCTGATAGAGGATGAGAACGACAAAGCCGACCAAGGCCAGGAACGCCGCCATCCCCACGAGAAAGATCCGTGGCGAGGTAAGCAGGCGGATATCCGGATCTTGCGCCATGGATCGCCGAATCGAACTCTAAAACACAACGCGGATGTTCGCGTCCCAATAGCATAACAAATAAGGAGGCAAAGCGGTTATAGCGAAAGGTTTTGGCCGCGGCCTTGCCTCGCAGCCGGAACGAGCGATCAGGCCGCCTTCATCTTGGGCTTCAGCCAACCGCGATTGACCAGCACCTCCGCGATCTGCACCGCATTGAGGGCCGCCCCTTTGCGCAGATTATCGGACACCACCCAGAGATTGATGCCGTTGTCGATTGTCGGGTCGTCGCGGATTCGCGAAATGTAGGTCGCGTCTTCCCCTGCCGCCTCGTGGGGGGTGATGTAACCGCCGGGCTCGCGCCGGTCGATAACCAGGCATCCGGGCGCACGGCTCAGGATCTCCCGCGCTTCGTCAGCGCTGATCGGATCGACGAATTCGATGTTGACGGCCTCCGAGTGGCCGATGAACACGGGCACCCGAACGCAGGTCGCCGTCAGCTTGATCTTGGGGTCGATGATTTTCTTGGTCTCGGCGACCATCTTCCACTCTTCCTTGGTCGAGCCGTCGTCCATGAAATCGTCGATCTGCGGGATGACGTTGAAGGCGATTTGCTTGGTGAATTTCTTCGGTTCAACCGGATCAGACACGAACACGGCGCGCGTCTGGGCGAACAGTTCGTCCATCGCCTCCTTGCCGGCGCCGGAGACCGACTGATAGGTCGCCACCACCACCCGCCTGATTGTCGCGCGGTCGTGCAGCGGCTTCAGCGCCACCACCAGTTGCGCGGTCGAGCAGTTCGGGTTGGCGATGATGTTCTTCTTACCGAACCCCTTCGCCGCAGCGGCGTTCACCTCGGGAACGATCAGCGGCACGTCCGGGTCCAGGCGCCAAGCCGACGAATTGTCGATGACCACACATCCCCGCGCGCCAATCTTGGGCGAATATTCCTTCGACACCGCCCCACCCGCCGACATGAGACAGATGTCGGTGTCGGAAAAGTCGTAGTGCTCGAGCGCCTTGCACTTAAGGATCTTGTCGCCAAACGAAACTTCGCGGCCAATCGAAGCTGGAGAGGCAAGAGCGACCACTTCGGACACTGGGAATTGGCGCTCCGCGAGGATCGAGAGCATCTCGTGGCCAACATTGCCGGTGGCGCCGGCGACCGCGACCTTGAAGCCTGACATGATGAGATCCTTGTTCGCCCTGTCTCCCGTCGAGGCCATCGAGCGGGCCTCATGAACCCGGCGCCCGCCGGGGACACGCGGGAGAGCCAGTTAGGCGTTCGCCCCGCTTTTCAGCGGGGGTCGCGTTTTGGCCGTCGTTTTCAACCAGCTGCGCGGCATCGGGCCTGATCCGGACGCGGCGCGTGAGCGCCGAAGGGGTTTGGAGAACCATGACGCGCGCGGGTTGTCAATGCTACGATTTGCGGGGCTCGATAGCTTGAGCTTCAAGTCGCGATGACACCCGAACGGAATCTCCGATCCTCACTGCGACCGAAATGTTTGATTTGGAGCTGGGCCTTCCTCCTCGCGATTCCGCGATCTCATCAAGTCGTTGGCGCCACAATGCGAACCAACGCTCCTCGCGGCTCCGGTCCGCTTCCCCGCTAACTTCCGAGTCCGACCAAAAATCATTCGTGGGACGGCGAAGCGCCTTCGGAAGCTTGGTCTCGGAATCCCCCCACATGATCTCAACCTGCTCCTGCGTCATCTCGCGCGCCGAGGAGAGATCTGCGCCGTCCATAAAGGCATCCGACGTCAATGCGCGATCGAACGAAGCTCCATCAAAACAAGCTCTTTCAAATCTGGCAGATTCCAAGCGCGCGAGCGAAAGGTCAGCGCTTCCTAGATGTGCATCAGTTAGGTCAGCGGCTTGGAGATTTGCTTGTGCTAGAGCATTTTCCTGTCTGATTGAATCGCAGGGATCCCGAAATCGGCTTGGTTCTGATTCATGCTTCTGGCCGGCGAAGGAGGCTGGCGTGCATGGCCAGATCCTTATCGGTTGACCTTCGCAGGCGTGTCGTTGGCGCGATTGAGGGGGGATTGTCGTGTCGGGCGGCGGCCGAGCGGTTTGGCGTCAACGCCTCAAGCGCGATCCGGTGGCGGGCCATGGAACGGCGCGAGGGCGATCTGGCGCCCAAGCGCCAGGGCGGCGACCGCCATTCGCAACGGATCGAGGCGCATGCCGAGCTGATCCTATCGGCCGTGGCCGCCAGGAGCGACATTACGCTTTCGGAACTGCGAGAACAGCTGAGGGAGCGCGGCGTCGCCGTCGCCATCGGCACACTCTGGCGGTTCTTCAAGCGTCGCAAGATCACGCGCAAAAAAAGTCGGCCCATGCCGCCGAACAGCGCCGCAGCGCGGTGAACGCGGGCCACGCGAGGCGTGGTTCGAAGGACAACTCGACCTCGATCCGACGCGGATCGTCTTCATCGACGAGACCGCCGCCAACACCAAGATGGCGCGCCTTTACGGTCGTGCGCCCAGAGGCGAGCGATGCCGCGCCGCCGTGCCCCATGGCCATTGGAAAACCACCACCTTCACCGCCTCTCTGCGTCACGACCGGATCGCTGCGCCCATGGTCCTCGACGGACCGATGAACGGGCAGGCCTTTCTCGCCTATGTCGAACAGGCGCTCGTTCCCGAGTTGCGGCCACGCGACATCGTGATCATGGACAATCTGCCCGCTCACAAGGTCCATGGCGTCAAACAGGCGATCGAGGCCGCCGGCGCGAGCCTGCGATACCTGCCGCCTTACAGCCCCGACTTCAATCCCATCGAAAGGGCCTTCGCCAAGCTCAAGGCCCTGCTGCGCGCCGCCGCCGCGCGAACCATCCCCGACCTCTGGCAAGCCATCGCCGACGCCCTTCGCCGCTTCTCCCCACAAGAATGCGCAAACTATCTCGCCGCCGCAGGTTATGATGCAACGTGAGCGGAAAATGCTCTAGGAAAGCGCCTTCAAGATGGGCTCGTCTTAGCGTTGCGCTTTCAAAATGTGCCTGATTGAGCCAGGCACCCTGAAGATGGGCGCCAGACAGCCAAGCCTTTTCAAGGTGCGTGCCCATGAATTCGAACGCCCTCAAGGTGGGCGTCATCGAACCGAGCGCCGATAAGGTTTGCGTTCGCGCAGTTAGCAAAAGCCAGCGAGCTTCCTTCTAGAATTACGGCGTCCAAGTTAAGCCCCGAAAGATCAGCACGTGCGAGATCGCATCGGGCAAGGTTGAGGCGCCAGGCATTCTCGGAAAGTGCTGTTGCTTGCGCGAGCGCGCGCTGAATGCGCTCGAAATCTCGCTGCGCCACCGAGCGACGTCCGATCACGGTGAGAGCGGCTTGAATGTCCACGGCAGGCGGGGCCAATTCTCGTATATGGGCAGCAAGTTCATTCCGGGCCGCTTCGGCATGAATTCCCTTTTGCAACAAAGCAATGATTACGTCATCGGGTGGCTTCGGCGGTTCGGCGTTCTCACGAACGTATGCACACAGCGTTTCCATGATTGGCCAGTGCATCTCGAGGTCGTCGCGGGCTAACTTTTCCAGCGCGTAAATGGCTCCGAGTCGAATTTCAGTGTTTGGAATTGTATTCGTCTCGTCGCGAAAACCTTGGATCACCCCACTGATCTCTTCCGTTAGGCGTGTTTTTCGCTCTTCGCGCGTGGCTCCAAGCTGCTCAATCGCTTTCGTGAACAACGTGTTGCGCACAGTCTCCTGCGCGATCCTCGCCTGTTCTTGAGCCGCCCGCGCGGACCAATGGCCGACTATGAGCCGCCAGATTAGGAATGGGGTCGTAAGCAGGGCGCCAATGACGAGGAGCCGGCCGCGCAGCTCGGCGCCCGGATCGGTTCCCCTGGAGCTTGAGGCGGGCGAAGCGCCTATCCAGATGGGCGCTAGCAATTGCCAAAGGGCGACGATCCCGCTGATGGCGATCAAAAAGAATAGGACGGAAAGAATTCCATAGACCGCGGCGGTGAGCCCTACCGGTGGCTCGGTCACCCATCTCCATTTGAAGAGGTCCCAGCCCTGTGCAGGGCCGTCGTCCCGACCGTTTTTCCCTTGGCTCGCCATAGCCCCGCCCCGAAAATAGCGGTCCAGTCTACTCTGCCGCCGTCATTTTGGGAGGATGAGTCGCCCGCGAACCTTGTCCAGATTCCGCCGCCAGGCGGGCTTAGCCGGAGCGCCATACTCCCTGCGTCACGGTCGTTAATTTTTGAGGTAACCTGTTGAAATACCTAAATGATTTGCGTACAGACGATATTTCTGCTTTACAGAATCTCGCGCTTGGCCTATGATACCGCTTGTCGCTTGGCCTTCAAGTTTGGACGTTTCCACCCATTGGCCGCATCCTGAGTCCCAAAGGATCATCCAGAGAAACGACAGACAGAGGCAGTCGCTTCGAGGCCGCTTCGCTGCGAGAGGTGTGGGAGTCGTTTTGTGATTTGTGACAGGTTTTGGCGCCTAACCGTTTGAAAAGGCTGGACCGGCGCCAAAACTGCGGTCCAGCGCGGCCGCAGGCCTCGGAAGGCGCCAGCGCTTTGGGAGTGGATCGGAAATGGCGCCGCAAGCCGTTGAAAAGGTTCGATTCGAAATCGAAAATGGCGCCCGCCCGTCATCGCCGGCGCTCCTCCCACTCGGTCTTGAGGATGGCCATCATGACAAGGTCGCTTCGCCTGCCGTCGGCCAGCCGGTAGGCCTGGCGCAGCACGCCGTCACGGGTGAGGCCGAGTTTCTCGTAGGACCGCTGAGCCCGGAGGTTGTCGGCAAAGCAGTCGAGATGGAAGCGCTCGGCGCCCATCGGCCCGAAAGCCTCGTCAAGAACGAGGCCCAGAAACGCCGTACCGACGCCCTGGCCGGGGAGGGCGACGGCGATGCGCTTGAGGTAGAGGTTCAAGTGCGGATCGCCGAGACCGCGCAGGATGGCGAAGGCCTCGACCGCGCCGGATTCCCCGACGCCAAGCCGGTAGGCGTGGGAGGGCGAGGACAGCATCGCGCGATGCTCCTCCTCCTCCGAACGGGCGACGAAGCGCTCAAAGTCCGGCGAGCGTTCGATCGCCATCACGGCGCCGATGTCAGCGAGGGCGGCCGGGCGCAACGTAAGCCGGATTGGGTTCATGATAGGCGGGCGCTTTGCCGATGGATCCAGGTCGCCTTGGCCATTGCGCCTCGCGGCGCGAGCGTCTATATCCCGCCGTCCCTCGAGCAGGCTAAACGTCGCTCGAGATGATGGGAGATGGGCGCTTAGCTCAGCGGTAGAGCACTACCTTGACATGGTAGGGGTCAGAGGTTCAATCCCTCTAGCGCCCACCATCTCCTAGCTCCTGCTTCGCCTCATTTTTGCGCCGGTTTTCGGCCACAGCCGCGAGACGGCCTCCTCCCCAGACCCCTGCGCCGCTCACCGACGGATATAGAGGATTGTCATTGCGGACGACGGCGTTCACCAACGCGAAACGATCGAAGGCCGGATGGGCCGTGCTGACTTTCGTCGGTCTGCTGTTGGCCACGTCCCACGTCTCCGCAGCCGAATCAACGCCGCAGGGCGCCGTGAGAGACAAGCACGGCGATTGGGTGACCCGTTGCGAAACTCCCCCCGGCGCGGCGCACGAGCAGTGCGCGATCGTGCTCAGCGTTGTCGACCAGGACCGACCGAACCTGATTCTGGTCGTGATCGTGCTCAACACCGCCGACCGCAAGACTCGCCTCATGCGGATCATTGCGCCGCTTGGGGTGCTGCTTCCTCCTGGCGTAAGCTTGCGGATCGACAACGCGGAGGCGGGGCGCTTGAGTTTCCTGCAGTGTCTTCCCAACGGCTGCGTCGCCCAGCTCGCCATAGACGAAGGCCTGATCAACAAGCTGAAGAACGGAAAGACGGCGACGCTTGGCGTCTTCCAGACGCCGGAGGAGGGCGTCGGCGTGCAGGCGCCGCTCGCTGGCTTCAAGGAAGCCTACGAACAATTGCCTTGACGTCCCCGGAGGGGTAAAGCACCGCGCTCATCTTCAAACGAGTCCCAGCTGCTCAATTGCCGAAGTCAGCCGCAATGATCGTTCGCGCTACGATGGTTCGCATCGCGCTTCTTTCGACCGCGCTCGGCGCTCTGACTGGCTGTGACACAGTCGGCAGCGCAGTCAGCTCGGCCGGCAGCTCAGTCGGCGGGTTTTTCTCCCACCGCGACCCGAATGCTGAAGGCCTCAATCTGGGGGCGAGTCCGAACCCGAGGCAGGTGGTGCTCCAGCCCACTGCCCATCCAACCGACAGGATGAAGGTTCTGCCGGTAGCTTCCCAAGACATCAATTGCCCGGACCTGAGTGTCGCCGACGGCGGCGCGGCGTTGCGTGTCGGCGGCCCGGAGAATTCTTCGGTGCGCTACCAGTTCAGTATCGGTGACACGGCGCGCCAATGCGATCCGGCCGGCCCGGGCCAAGCCGGCGTCAAGATTGGCGTCGCGGGCCAGGTGGTGATTGGACCAGCGGGGGCGGCCGGGACCTTCAGCGCCCCGCTGAAGATCACGGTCACGCGCCTCACCGACAATAGTACGGTCTTCTCCCAGACCTACCGGGCGGAGGCGACGACGGACGGACTCAAGGCCGGCGAGTTCCGCATTGTGACCGATTCGATCAATCTGCCAATGCCGACCCTTCAGCTCGCGGATCTTTATTCGATCACCGTCGGCTTTGAAGGCGGGACCGGCAATCCGTCGCCGACGGGCCATAAGACCAGGAAGAAAAGGACGGCGGGCTAAGCCGGCTTGCGGAGCCTGAGCCGCGCCAGATCTCGCGGAGCCATCGGCGACCCGATTGCATCGCCGTGGCTCTACGGTCAAACCCGATCGCCGCGTACGCTGGCGATAGCTTGAACGGGCAGGCGGACATTCCGTGTTGGAACAGCGCCGGACGCGACCTGATACGCGCGGCGGCGCGCCGCCGCGCGTATCAGGAAGTCGGCTCGCCCCGAAATTTATATCTCTACGAGCCACGGGGGTCTCAACGACATTTCAGTCTTGTCAAAGTCTTGCTGCGCGAGCAGTCTGGACCGCAACAAGGCTGCCATCTAGCGAATTTCGACTTGGGGTCACAAATCGCGGCTCGAACATCGAGCGCTTCTGCAAATTGGGGGGATGCTGTGCGATGACGGCTATGCGCATTGTCGGAAGAACCCTATTCCCTTCCATCTTGCTTCTTTGCCTCGGTTCGGCGCGTGCCGAAGACATTCGGATCGCTGTTGTCGGCTCAATGACTGGTCCGCTTGCCGAGTCCGGGGATGAGAACAAGCGCGGCGCGGAGCTGGCCGCGAAGGACATCAACGAGGCGGGCGGCGTGAACGGCAGAAAGATTGTCCTCAGCATTGAGGACGACGCCTGCGATCCCAAACAAGCCGTTTCAGTCGCCAATCATGTCGTCGGTGAGCAGATCACTCTTGTGGACGGCCACTCCTGCTCGAACGCTTCTGTTCCCGCTTCCCCAGTCTACGCCGAGTATAGCGTGCTTATGATGACCCCCTCCTCGGTCATTTCAAAACTTACGGATAACGCCTTCGCCAAAGGTTGGCCGACAATCATGCGGTTCTACGTGCGCGACGACAATCAGGGCAAAATGCTCGGCGCCTGGATGGCGAATAGGTACAAGAACAAGAAGATTGCGTTCGTGCATGACAAAAGCTCTTACGGCAAGAGCCTCGCCGATCAGGTGAAGGCGAACTTGAACGCCGCGGGCGTACAGGAGATTCTCTACGAGGGGATCAATCCTGGCGAAAAGGACTACAGCGCCATCATCGGTAAGCTGAAAGCGGTTGGGGCCGAAGTCCTCTATTACGGCGGCTATCCGACCGAGGGAGGCCTCATTGTGCGTCAGGCCGCCGACCAAGGCGCCAAATTCCAAATGGTGACGACGTCCAGTTTCGTTACGCCAGAATTCTGGTTGATCGCAGGTCCCGCTGGTGAGGGAACAGTGTTCCCGGCTCCACGCAATCCGATGGGTCTAGAGACCGCCAAACATGTCGTCGGCGAGTTTCGGGCGACGGGTTACGAGCCGACGGGTTTTACGTTGTTCAGCTACGCGACGGTGCAGGCGCTGGCGGAGGGCGTCCGGCGCGCGGGTAAGGCGGATGGCGCGGCTGTTGCGCATGCGCTGCGCACAGGCGATCCCGTGGATACGGTGTTCGGTCCGGTGACGTTTGACGCCAAGGGCGACGTCGAGGGCATGACCTACGAAATGAACGTTTGGCACAGTGGGCGCTACGGGAAACTGCCCTGAGGGTAGCCCCGGCTACGGCGAACCGCTTGCACCCAAAAGCGCCGCATCCAGACGAGCGTGCCAGCGTGACCTACTGGAGAACCCGTCCTCCAACGCGACGTCCATTGGGCGTTTCTGAATGACGCTTGACGTCGATCCTAGAGCATTTTCCGCTCACGTTGCATCATAACCTGCGGCGGCGAGATAGTTTGCGCATTCTTGTGGGGAGAAGCGGCGAAGGGGCGTCGGCGATGGCTTGCCAGAGGTCGGGGATGGTTCGCGCGGCGGCGGCGCGCAGCAGGGCCTTGAGCTTGGCGAAG
The DNA here is from genome assembly GCA_963775405.1 of uncultured Alphaproteobacteria bacterium. GTDB lineage: Bacteria > Pseudomonadota > Alphaproteobacteria > Rhizobiales > Beijerinckiaceae > Roseiarcus. The sequence goes on along the minus strand of CAVZJI010000012.1, from coordinate 9,037 downwards.
GCCCTTTCGATGGGATTGAAGTCGGGGCTGTAAGGCGGCAGGTATCGCAGGCTCGCGCCGGCGGCCTCGATCGCCTGTTTGACGCCATGGACCTTGTGAGCGGGCAGATTGTCCATGATCACGATGTCGCGTGGCCGCAACTCGGGAACGAGCGCCTGTTCGACATAGGCGAGAAAGGCCTGCCCGTTCATCGGTCCGTCGAGGACCATGGGCGCAGCGATCCGGTCGTGACGCAGAGAGGCGGTGAAGGTGGTGGTTTTCCAATGGCCATGGGGCACGGCGGCGCGGCATCGCTCGCCTCTGGGCGCACGACCGTAAAGGCGCGCCATCTTGGTGTTGGCGGCGGTCTCGTCGATGAAGACGATCCGCGTCGGATCGAGGTCGAGTTGTCCTTCGAACCACGCCTCGCGTGGCCCGCGTTCACCGCGCTGCGGCGCTGTTCGGCGGCATGGGCCGACTTTTTTTGCGCGTGATCTTGCGACGCTTGAAGAACCGCCAGAGTGTGCCGATGGCGACGGCGACGCCGCGCTCCCTCAGCTGTTCTCGCAGTTCCGAAAGCGTAATGTCGCTCCTGGCGGCCACGGCCGATAGGATCAGCCCGGCATGCGCCTCGATCCGTTGCGAATGGCGGTCGCCGCCCTGGCGCTTGGGCGCCAGATCGCCCTCGCGCCGTTCCATGGCCCGCCACCGGATCGCGCTTGAGGCGCTGACGCCAAACCGCTCGGCCGCCGCCCGACACGACAATCCCCCCTCAATCGCGCCAACGACACGCCTGCGAAGGTCAACCGATAAGGATCTGGCCATGCACGCCAGCCTCCTTCGCCGGCCAGAAGCATGAATCAGAACCAAGCCGATTCGGGAATCCCCTGCGATTCAATCAGACAGGAAAATGCTCTAACCGCTCGATTTGCGGCCGGCGGACCTCGTCTTCGGGTTGAAACAGGTTCCAGTTGATCGAGGTTTGAGCCCCTTACGCGGGGCGAGCGTCGCTGTCGCGCGGCAGAAGGGAAGGGCGAGCCTCGATGACGACAAACGCCTGGGCGAAGGCTCCCTCGTCGGTAATCGTCAGGTGGATGACCGGGTCCGTCCCGGGCGGCAGGATCGCTTTCAGCCGTTCGGCGGCGCCGCCGGTCAGCTTCATGGTCGGCTGCCCCGACGGAAGATTGACCACCCCCATGTCGCGCCAGAACACGCCTCGCCTCAACCCGGTCCCGAGCGCCTTTGCGCAAGCCTCCTTGGCGGCGAAGCGTTTGGCGTAGGAAGCTGCGCGCCCGGCGCGCCGATCCGAGCGGCGTTGCTCAGTCTCGGTGAAGCAACGGTCAATGAAACGCTCTCCGTACCGGGCGAGCGTCTTCTCAATGCGCTCGATGTCGCAAAGATCGCTGCCAATCCCCACGATCACCGATGGCGCTCCACCGACGCGCGCCCCTCGGTCATCGCGACGCGCATCGCCTTCACGGTTTCGGCGAGCCCGACGAAGATCGCCTCGCCGATGAGGAAATGGCCGATGTTGAGTTCAATGATCTGCGGCAAGGCGGCGATGAGGCGCGACGTGTCGTAGTCGAGGCCGTGACCAGCATGACACTCTAGCCCAAGCGCCGGGGTCTCCGCGGCTGCGACCCTGAGGCGGCCAAATTCGTGATCGGCCTTGGCGGCCTCGCCCCGCGCGCGGGCGTCGCACCAGGCTCCGGTGTGGAGCTCGACGACCGGCGCTCCAAGTTCGGCGCTGGCCTTCAACGCCTCTGGCGAGGGTTCGATGAACATCGAGACCCGGATCCCCGCGCGCGTGAGCTCGTCGACGAACGGTTTTAGGGCCTTGAACCCGCCCACCACGTCCAGACCGCCTTCGGTGGTGCGTTCGGTCCGCTTTTCCGGCACGATGCAACAGGCGTGCGGACGAAGCTTGAGCGCAATGTCGAGCATGGGCTCGGTCGCGGCCATCTCGAAATTGAGCGGCTTCGAGATCGACGCTTTGAGGCGGGTCATGTCGTCGTCGAGAATGTGCCGACGGTCCTCCCGCAGATGGGCCGTGATGCCGTCGGCGCCTGCTTCGATTGCGAGCAGCGCCGCGCGTACGGGATCGGGGACCGTGCCGCCACGGGCGTTGCGGACGGTCGCGACATGATCCACGTTGACGCCAAGCCTGAGCGCTGTCATCGGGCCGCCCCTCCTTCCCCTGGCCGATTAGGCCACGCCGGCGAGCGCGCGGCTCCCCGGTTTGACGGCAGGGAGCGCCGCCAGCTCGGGTGGCAGAGCGTCGGGCGCGTAGGCTGGAATGTCGAGCGTCGCCAGCGCCACGCGCTTAACGCCGATGTCCGCTTCGCCGTTGGAACGGTCGATCAGGCAGGCCGCGCCGACGATCTCGCCCGGATGCTCGGCCAGCGCAGCCAGCGTCTCACGCGAGGAAAGGCCGGTGGTGATGATGTCTTCGACCATCAGCACGCGTGCGCCCGGCGCAATGGAGAAACCGCGGCGCAATTTGAAGACGCCGGCCTCCCGCTCGACGAAGATCGCCTTGGCGCCAAGCCAGCGCGCGGTCTCGTAGCCGGGCACGATGCCGCCCATGGCGGGCGAAGCGACGACGTCGATTGCGCCAAACGCTTCGCGGGCTTTCTCCGCGAGCGCCCGGCAAAGGCGCTGGGTGCGCGCCGGATCCTGGAACACGAACATCTTTTGCAAAAACACCGGCGAGTGCAGCCCTGACGATAAGATGAAATGGCCGGTGAGCAGGGCGCCGGCGGCGCGAAACTCGTCAAGCGCCTCTTCCGCGGTTAGACTTGGGCTCGTCATGCCTTCTCTTAGCAGGCCGCCGATCGCCGCGCCAAGACAACGCGGCTCTTGGCCGCGCCGAACCGCGAGGCGCTTATCCGATGCCGGCGACCGCAGCCAAGCCTTACGAAACCAAGACGCTGGGCGCGGCGATCGACGCCACCGCCCCGGACGGAACGGCGGTGCGCCTGCTCTTGAACCTTGCGGGGGGAAGCATGGCGCATTTCGAATTGCCCGCGGGCGGGGTGTCGCATGCCGTGACGCATCGAAAGGTCGAGGAGATCTGGTTTGTCGTCAGCGGAATTGGCAGCATCTGGCGCCGGCAGGGCGCTCAGGAAAGCATCGACCCGCTCGCACCTGGGACTGCGCTGACCATCCCGCTCGGCGCGGCGTTTCAATTTCGCGCGGATGGCGGCGCGCCGCTCGCGTTTGTAGCCATCACCATGCCGCCATGGCCTGGCATGGACGAAGCCGTGGCCGTTGATGGCCCCTGGTCGCCCGCCTCACAATAACTTTGGCGGCGCGCCTTAAGGCCGACGCCGGCGCACGTCGGCTAGAAATCTACGAGGAATGCTTGAACCTTAACTCTAACAAAGTCAGGATTACCCGCGTCAGGCGCGTCGCTCAGCGAGCAGTGGACGAAACCCGGCATCTCTACTCCCTTATGCCCCGGGGCCCGCATAAACTGGTTTCGTTACCCAAAGTTCCCAGAATTTGATCTGATTTAAAACCGACTTGCCCGCGCCCTGCGCCCCTGTTACCGAAGCGACTTGCGAGTTTTTTCAGAGTTCCAGGACGACAAGATTTCCAATCGGTGCCAGGTTTCGGCGCCCGAGCGCCGGATTAGCTCAGCGGTAGAGCAGCGGTTTTGTAAACCGAAGGTCGGGGGTTCAATCCCCTCATCCGGCACCAAATCTCCTTCCCCAATCGTTCGCGACCGTCCAATTCTCAACAGAAAGAACGGTGCTTTTGGGACTCTCGCATCCACAAGTATCCGAGGTGTCCGTTGAAATCCGTATCGGGCATCTACCAACAGAGCATATACCAACATGGCACTTACCGAACTCGCGTCCGCTCGGCTAAGGCCGAGGGTAAGATCACCAAATTGTCGGATGGCGGTGGGCTTCAGCTTTGGGTGACTGGCGATGGAGCAAAGCGCTGGCGTCTTGCCTATCGTTATGCAGGTGGCCAGAAAGTCCTAGCCATCGGAGTCTATCCGGCCATCGGCCTCAAGGAGGCACGCACGGCCGGCCAAGACGCCAAGCGCTTATTGTCGGAGGGAATCGACCCTTCCAGTGCGAAAAAGCAAGCCAAGGCGGCACAAGCCAGCTCCGCGGCGAATACCTTTCAGGCCATCGGAGCCGAACTGGTGGACAAGAAACGGCGGGAGGGGAAAGCCACAAACACCGTCGGCAAGTCGGAATGGTTGCTAAGCCTCGCACTGCCTGCGATCGGTGCTCGGCCGATCAAGGAAATCGGCGCGCCAGACATTCTCGCCGTGCTAAGGAAAGTCGAATCGCGAGGGAAGCTCGAAACGGCGAAGCGGCTCCGCGCGACGATCGGCCAGGTGTTTCGATATGCGGTCGCGACAGGCCGGGCTGACGCCGACCCAACAGGCGCATTGGCGGGCGCGATCGCATCACCCGTGGTTAGGCATCGCGCGGCCATCGTCGGACCGAAAGCCTACGGAGCGCTCCTTCGCTCCATAGTCTCATACGAGGGTTCTCTCGAGACGCTTGCCGCGCTCGAACTCCTCGCCCTTACCTTCGTGCGCCCCCGAGAGCTTCGTTCAGCGGAATGGTCGGAATTCGATCTCGACGCCGCGCTTTGGTCGATTCCGGAGGAGAAGATGAAGATGCGTCGACCGCATCGCGTGCCGCTGGCGCCGCGCGCCCTGGCCATACTTCTCGATTTGAACGCGATCACTGGCAGGGGGAGATTCCTTTTCCCCTCTGTCCGCTCAGCCACTCGCTGTATGAGCGAAAACACGATCAATGCGGCGTTGCGGCGACTCGGCTTCCGGCAGGACGAAATGACGGCTAATGGCTTTCGTTCTGCGGCTTCCTCAATTCTCAACGAAAGCGGCCTTTGGAATTCGGACGCGATTGAACGGCAGTTGGCCCATGTAGACAACGACAGCGTTCGCCGCGCCTATGCACGCGCTGATTTTTGGGATGAGCGAGTGCGGATGATGTCTTGGTGGGCCGACAAGTGTGATGAGTTGCGGCGGGGCGGAGTGGTAGTGCCGCTGCGAGCCTGAGTAACCCATCCCGCTTCCCGCCAATCTGTCAGGTGCAACCGGTATATTTCCATGCCATCAGTACTGATCGGGCGAGAGTGATTCCGGGCGGGATGGACAAGAGCACCCTCAGCGAGAGCGACATTTGCGATCTTTTCATTTCTCCCGCCATCCAGTAAGTGGATGGGATCTTTTGACCCAAATCCGTCGTGAAGTAACGCTCACGCCGGGGCGGTTGGTGGTGCGGGGAAACTGTCTGTCATCAGCGCCTTTGAGACAGCGCGCGGTTTTCACCTAGGGAGGATTTCTGGATCATCGTAGCCGCAAGGAGCGAAGATGAGACAGAAATTCGGGCCGGAAAAGCAGCCGGCGGAAGACGCGATCAGGGACATTCGGCGCGCGACCCGTCGATACTTTTCGGCTGAAGAGAAGGTCCGCATCGTCCTGGAAGGGCTGCGCGGGGAGGAGAGCATCGCCGAACTTTGTCGCCGCGAGGGCATCGCCTCGTCATGTATGGCTGGTCGAAAGAGTTCCTGGAGGCCGGCAAGAGGCGACTCGCCGGCGACACAGCCCGCGCCGCGACCTCCGACGAGGTGAAGGATCTCCGCCGCGAGGCGCAAGCGTTGAAGGAGGTCGTGGCCGATCTCACACTCGAAAACCGATTGCTCAAAAAAAGCATGATCGGGGATGGGGGAGACGAGGCATGAGATATTACGCATCCGACAAGACGGAGATTATCCGGCTGGTCGAGCAATCACATTTGCCGGCTCGGCCCCAACAACCGCAGCATTTCCTGAATGAGGCGCGACTTTCAGCGCTGGCGCTGGCCTTCTATCTGGCCGGCCGCCTCGCCTGCGTGCCCTCGGCACCCTCGCCGACGCTCAAGCTGTTGGTGCTGGATGATGTGCTGGTCGGCCTCGATTATGCCAATCGCCGGCCGCTGTTGGCGGTGCTGGAGAAGCATTTCTCCGACTGGCAGATCGTTTTGCTCACCCACGGCCGCCATTGGTTCGAAGTCGTCCGCGCCGCCATTCCCACGGACCGCTCGACTTGCCATGAGATGCACGAGATGGTCGCCTTGACGGGCCAGGCGACGCCCTATCTGCGTCCCGTGCCGTCGGACATCGTGAAAGCCACGCTCAACGAAGCCCGCGATTTTATGGCCCAGAAGCACCTGCCTGCCGCCGCCAATTACGCGCGTTCCGCCTGCGAGTTGCTGCTACGCAAGCAATGCGAGGACAAGAAGGTCGCGTTCCCGTACAAGCCTGATCCCAAGAAGATCACTTTTGAGCAGCTCAAAAGTGGGCCTGAAGGCAAACTCGCTGGTGATCAGCCAAAACTCGACGCGCTGGCGGCGGTTACACCGCACCAGGCCCGCATCCTTAACCCGCTCTCGCACGACCCCACGACTTCGCTCAACGAGGCCGAAGTGATCGCGGCCATAGATGCGGTAGAAGCACTAGTGTCGGCTCTTCGCATTCAGGCGGGTTAGTGGACGAGTTTCTCGCCCCCTTCTGGAACCTCGATCAAGTATTCGTCTGGGCCGACACCCGCGACCCGAACTCGTCCGCGCGGAAGCGCTCCCGCGTTACAACGGCCGCACGCACCTTACACATCGCGATCCGAAGCAGAGAAGCGGCGAAGGTGGTGGTTTTTCAATGGCCGGGGCATCGGCGGCGCGGGGGGCGGCTTTGGGCGGCGAGTCTGTCGATGAAGACGATCCGATCGAGTCGAGTTGTCCTTCGAACGGCCCGCCGCGCGCGGACCGAGGCGTCCAGCGTTTCGCCTGTATCGATACTTAGATTTACGCGTGGATGAACGCTTGAAGAACCGCCAGAGTTTGCCGATGGCGAGGCGACCGCCGCGGAGGGTCGGGAGGCGGAGCCGGATGGCTGCGTGGGGGGCGGAGTGTGGTCCGCACGGGGTTGAGGCGGAGCCAAACCGCTGGCCGCCGCCGACAATCCCCTTCGCGCCCACGACACGCCTGCGAAGTCAACGGATAGATCTGGCCATGCACGCAGCCTCCTTCGCCGCCAAACTGCGCGATAGATCTTCTAGACTAGGTTGGCTGCTCGAGCCCGAAGCTCAGGGGCCGCGGAATGTTTCCGTGCGCGAGCCGTTTCCGACGCTGAAGTACCTCGGCTGACGGCGATCGCACAGGTCCCCGACGACCCGCGCGCCGTGCCGATTTCGAAGCTCGACTGGAGCGGCCTCAAGATCGGCGTCGGGGGCCGTCATCATTGCTTGAACGGAGTGGACGGCCTCGAAAATCCGACTGCCGAGAACATCGCGACGTGGATCTGGATGCAGATGAAGCCCCTTCTTTCGGAAACGCATACGGTGACGGTTTACGAGACACCAAATTGCTGGGCCGAGTACCAAGGAGAGGTCTAATGCCCGCTACCGCCAAAGAAGAGACGGCTCTCGTCCTATTTTCCGGGGGACGGACTTAACCACGTGCTTAGCCTGGGCCCTAGATCGATTTGAGCACGTAGAGACGATTGGCTTCGATTACTCAACTCGTCCCAGCGTCGACCATCCTCTCGATCGAAGATACTTTCATCGCTGAACTTCGTCACTCGCCCGAACTGCTGCCTGGGGTACGGGCTGGCCTCGCCCGATTGCATGAACATGGCGCTTTAATTTTCATCGTGACAGAAGCCGCAAAAGCTCGCGTTCAGAAGACAGCAAATGAGCATTGTCTGACAGATTTGTTTGATCGGATAATTGAAGTCCCCGAAATCAACGCGCCTATTTGAGCGCGTTCAGAAACTTAGCGGGGTTACCAAGCCTGCCTTCATGATTGGAGACCAATTGCAGCGAAATATTTCGCCCGCTAAAGCCGCTGGGTTAATTACGATCTATGTGCCAGGTCGGTTTCGACCGCGGTGGGAGCCAAACGAAGCGGCTGTCGGACCCGCGTTTCGAGCCTCACGCTTCGATGAGGCAGTCGACATTGTATTTTTGTCAGAGAGAACGGCTGAGTTCGGTGCTCACGAACGCGTAGCGTCTTTGAGATCATCGGCGGTCACGCGAAGCAGAACATCCCGTCAATCGCGTTCTCGCGAAAGGCGGCTTCATACTGGCCCAGACCGAGGTTCCCGAGCCAAACCCCGACGTCACGGTCGCCTCCACTTAGACAACTGGGATATTCGCCCGCACCCAGCACTGTGTAAAGCGAGAAACAATGGGGCTTCCGGCAGAGGATTCGATTTCATCCATGGCGGCTAGCCCTATGAAATGGCCTTGATCCGAATCTCGCTTTCGAGCGTTGCGCAGGCATCATTCACAATTGCGTTTACCGGGTGAGCTGCGTTGCGGTTGTTCGCTGTGGCTGCCGTCGCATTCATGTGCTGCTGCGTTGCGAAGGCAGGAAGGTGACCGTTGGAAGTACTAGACCCTCTGAACCACCAGCGCCGGTCAGAATTTGGTTCGCTCCCCTCAGCTAGGGCAAAGAATGAGTTGGTATTTTTGTTGGTATGATGGATGTTAGGTAGCAGAAAGTTACGCCATTATAAGCTATTAGGACGGGTGTTTGGGTCCCTCATCCGCACCAAAACGCTAGACGAAGGCGCTAAGGCCAGTGATGGCCTTGCCGACGATGAGCGTGTTCATCTCGCGCGTGCCTTCATAGGAATAGATGGCCTGGGTGTCCGGACGAAGCGGCCGATGTGGTTCTCGAGTAGGATGCCATTGCCTCCCAGGAGTTCACGCGCATAGCCGACCGTTTCGCGGCACTTGACCGTCGTATAAGCCTTGGCAAGTGACGCGTGCTCGTCTTCCATGAGCCCTTGGTCTTGCAATTGCGCGAGCCGCAGCATCATTGCCTGGCAGGCCGTGACGTTTCCCAGCATGCGCACGAGCAGGTCCTGTACAAGCTGGAAGCCGCCGATCGGCTTGCCAAATTGCTTGCGCTCGACCGCGTAGCGAAGCGCATGCTCGTACGCGCCCATCGCGCAACCCACCGCAAACCACGCGACGCCCGTTCTCGTCATTCGCAAGACTTTCGCGCAGTCCTTGAACGTGTTG
>CAVZJI010000011.1:0-43719 GCA_963775405.1 uncultured Alphaproteobacteria bacterium | reverse complement strand
CAATCGCTTAGGCTCATTTTTCTGCAACTCCGCACAATTCTGGCTTCACCCCATCCGCCGATCGTGCCGGCCTTGGTTCCTGCCTTGTTGCTCGGAACCGACCGCGTGGACGCGTCGGGGCGAGCGAGGAAGAAAGCAGCGCATGGTGAAGCAAAGGTGAAGGAAGGCGTATTGATGTTTTGCTTTATATTTCAAATAGTTGCATATTACTAGTGACATAAGTAACAACGCTCAGTCGATGCAAAGATTCGAGTTTGCGTTCTCCCGTTCCCTCCTCTGATCTCGGCTTGATATTCCGCAACGGGTCGGTTAGGGCGCCCGCGGGGCTAGGGCTGGCGGGTCATTATTATGAGCATTCTCCTTATCTGCGTACTGATTTTTGTCTTGTTCATGGTCGCCGGCTATGCCGGCCTGGCTCTGCAAACGAGGCTCGTCGATGAGCACAAGACTGGCGACACGAAAGCCGTGGTCGGCCAAGTCTCGGGGTTGGTCAGCCTTCTTCTTGCGCTGGTCCTCGGAACCCTCATTGGCGTGAGCTGGGGGTATTTCTCGGCTCAGCGGACGAACCTGGAGAATTTCTCCGCCCAGATCCTGAGGCTCGATCAGGCGCTCGGGCAATTTGGGCCCGAGACCAAGCCGATGCGTGACCAGCTCAAAGCGGGAATGGAGAAAGCCTATGGGGCGATCTGGGGCGGCGGGCAGGTCGACCCCGCCTTGCTGACGGTTGGGCCGCCTCTCGCCAGCGCCCAGGCAATCACCGAGTATCTTGCGACGCTTCAGCCGAAAACCGAGACGCAGAAGGCGGCGCTGGCGACCGCCAATTTATACGCCGGCATGGTCGAACAATCCCGGCTCTTGATCTCCCTGCAGATCGCGAGCGGGCCGGTGTCCTGGGTTCTGATCGCGATCCTGGTCTTTTGGACAGCGGCGCTCTTTTTCGGCATGGGCTTGTACGCCCCGAGCAACGCCCTGGTTACCGCCGCCCTCACTTTCGGAGCGCTGTCGATCGCGTTTGCGATCCTTCTCATCCTCGAACTCGGCATGCCCTACACCGGCCTGTTTAGGGTTTCACCCGCCGCGCTTGAACAAACGATCGAGTTCATCGACAAGTAGACGGTTTCGATGGCCCTGCGGGCGCGTTCAGCCGCGCGCGGCTGGCTTCACGCACGCATGAACTTCGCTGGTCACCGCGTCGATTTTTCGACGAGGGTCCGGACCGTCTCCGTGAGGTCGGTATTCTGCTTGAGCAGGGCTTCCACGCGCTCGGTAAGCGCGGTGTTCTGCTGTAGCATTTCGATCAGCATGCCAGACTGCTCGCGCATCTGCCCCTGGCGCTGCTCGCTGATCTGGTGAAGCTCCTCGCGATGCTGGGCGTCGGCGAGGCCAGTGACCTTGTCGCGGTCGGCCTGGCGGGTCTGCGCCAGCAGGATCAACGGCGCGGCGTAGGCCGCCTGGGTCGAGAAGGCGAGATTGAGGAGAATGAACGGGTAGACGTCGAACTGGGTCCAGCCGGCGGCGTTGACCCAGATCCACAACGCGACGATGAGCGTCTGCGCGATCAGGAATTGTGGCGTCCCGAAGAAGCGGGCGAAATCCTCGGCTTTTCTCCCGAACCAGTCGTTTCCGAAGGCTGATTCGAGATGAGCATGCGGCAGGTGAAATCTGCGCAGACGCTCCTCCGGTTGCTGGCCGACGCTCATGGGGCGCTCCATTCGCCACGGGCCGCGCCGATGCGGCGGCCCGCGATTCGTGCTAAAGACAATACAGAAGTCGGGGTGAATTTCGACGCCATAGCCCGAGCCGCCGCCGAAACAATGGAAACACGATAGGCTACGAACCCTGCTTGACCGGCAGGCGTCGTCTTGTGGAGATGCTAGCGAGCCTCTATGGAGGTATTCCACCTAATTCATGTAGGCTAAAGTATTATCGGCTTGATGTAGTCGTAGTATAGAAGCGCCCTCGTCCGTCGCATCGGGGCTTCCGAAAACTAGGGACGCAGGTAGCAACAGCAGGGAAGAAACCATGTCTCATAAAGTCGAAACTCTGGCGCTTCACGCTGGTTGGCGCGCCGACCCGGCGACGGGCGCCGTCGCCGTGCCGATCTACCAGACGACCTCCTACCAGTTCCAGAGCGCCGAGCACGCCGCCAATCTGTTCGCGCTCAAGGAACTCGGCAACCTCTACACCCGCGTCATGAACCCGACCAATGACGTGCTTGAGAAGCGGATCGCCGCCCTCGAGGGCGGCGTCGCGGCGCTGGCGCTCGCCAGCGGCCAGGCGGCATCGGCCTTTTCGATCCAGAACGTGGCGCGCGCGGGCGACAACATCGTCTCCTCGACCGACCTTTACGGGGGCACCTGGAACCTGTTCGCCAACACGATGAAGGACCAGGGAATCGAGGTGCGCTTCGTCGATCCGATTGACCCGGAGAATTTCCGCAAGGCGACCGACGTGCGCACCCGCGCCTATTACGCCGAGACGTTGCCCAATCCGAAGCTGATCGCCTTCCCGATCGCGGAAGTGGCGGCCATCGGCCGTCCGCTCGGCGTTCCACTGATCATGGACAACACCGCCGCGCCAATTCTGACCCGGCCGTTCGAGCATGGCGCGGCGATCATTGTCTACTCGTCGACGAAATATCTGGGCGGCCACGGCAACTCGATCGGCGGCCTCATCGTCGACGGCGGCAATTTTCCATGGGAGGAGCATAAGGAGCGCCAGCCTACGCTCAACTCGCCTGATCCCAGCTACCACGGAGCAGTATGGAGCGAAGCTGCCAAGCCGCTGGGGCCGATCGCCTACATCCTCAAGGCCCGGGTCACATTGCTGCGCGACCTCGGCTCCTGCATCTCGCCGTTCAACGCGTTCCTCACGTTGCAGGAAGTCGAGACCCTGGCGCTTCGCATGGAGCGCCACTCGGCCAACGCCTCCGCAGTCGCCGCCTGGCTCGCCAAGCGGCGCGAGGTCACGAGCGTGATCCATCCCTCGGTTCAGAAGGGCGAAGCCAAGCGGCGGGCCGAAAAATATCTCAAAGGCGGCTTGGGCGGCCTGGTCGGATTCGAGATCAAGGGCGGTAAGGACGCGGGGCGCAAATTCATCGACGCGCTCAAGCTCCTCTATCACGTGGCCAACATCGGCGACGCGCGCTCACTCGCCATCCATCCAGCGACCACCACCCATTCGCAGCTGTCCCCGGAGGAGCAGCAAGCGACCGGCGTCACGGACGATTACGTCCGCCTGTCGATCGGCATCGAGCATATCGATGACATTCTCGCCGACCTCGACCAGGCGCTGAAGGCTGCGGCGTGACGGGAGCGGCCGGCGCGACTAAAGGAGTGCGATAGAGTTGCGCCCGCGGCCGGTCGGCGCCGGACGCCGACCGAAGTCCGGACGATCCGATGATCGAGCAGGCGTGGAACGAATATCGCGGCTGGGCCAAGCGGGCGCGGTCGCTGCAGACCAATACGGACCGCTGGAATTTCTGGGCGATGGTCGCGCTCGTAGCGACCGGCGTTTTGGGCGCAGCCTCGGGCTATTTCGGAGCCAATCCGCCAGACGGACTTCCGGATTGGCTGGCTGACAAAGAGTTCGCTCGCGCGCTCGCCTGCGCGGCGGCGGTGGCGTCCGCATTGTCGCTTTATGTGGGGCGCCAGGCGCTTGCGGTCGGCGCGGAATCGGGCTGGCTGCGCGCGCGGGCGACCGCGGAAGCGATCAAGTCGGAATGCTTCCGCTTCGCCGGCGGGGTCGGCGACTATGCGCCGGAGAAAGCGTCTGACGGCGATGCGGCGAGCGCGTTCATCGAACGCCGCAAGGCGCTCGCGGCGCGGGCCGCGGGAGATTCCTTGACGCCCGAGGACGATTCCGTTGGCGCGGCTGGCGACGACCGCCGCCCGTCGCGCCCGATGACCGACACATGGTACCTCACGAACCGCGTCGATGGGCAGATCGAATTCTATCGGAAAGGCCAGGAGAGGAACGAGGCCGCCTATCAGCGGCTTCAGCTGTGGAGCTTCGCCGCCGGCGCAGTGGTCGCGGTGGTCTCGGCGATCGCCGCGGTCTACGGCGCCCGGTTCGCTGCGTGGATCGGCGCGCTGACGACGGTCGGCGCCGCGGTCAGCGCCTATGGCTTGGCGGAGCGCCAGAAGTATCTCGCCGCGAGCTATGCGGCGATGAAGGCCAATCTCGAGCGGCTGAAGGAACGCTATCTCGTCGGCGGCGCGACCCTGCAATCCCTGGTCGCGACAGCCGAGGACCTGATAGAGAGCGAGCACGCCGCCTGGATCGACCGGATGACGAAGACCATTCGAGACGCGCCTTCGCCGCCCCAGTTGCCGGGGACGTCTAAGGGCGCGCCGTAGGGTTACTGGTCTGACTTTGACGGTCGACCCGAATGGGTCCTGTCAGCCGGCATGGTCTCGGCCGCCACCTGCGCGTTGACTAAAGCCCTCTCGGCAGCCTCGGCTTTGTCACGCCAGGACGTATCTTCGGGATTCTTGACGTAGTTGAAAACCGCGATCTTCATCGCCACGCGGTGGGCGGCTTGCGCGTCTGGCCAATCCTTCTTGTCGTCGAACTGGCGGGCAAGAGCTGAAACGAGATCGAATTGATCGGCGGCCAAGTTTGCCGCCTTCGGATCGTCGATCATCCGGCCGTAGACCCGCATGGCCGGGCGATAGGCGTCGATCTGAGCCAATCCGGTCGAATGATCGCCGAGCAACTTCGCCGCCTCGGCGAATTCCTTCTGAGCGTTCGGGCGTCCTGGCCCTTGCACGCGGAAGGAGAGCATCCTCCTCGCGTCAAAAAGCTTCTGATAGTAGACCAGCGCGTCCTGCGGCCGGTTCAACTGTTCAAGGATTTCGGCGATAGAAAGATAACTCGGCGTGACATAGTCTTGCCATTGCAGATTGCCGGGCTCGCTCTCGACCAGCTGCTCATCCAGAGCGACTCCTCGCTGAACCTTCGTCAGTGCAAGGTTCGAGGCTTTCGCCTTTTTTTCCAGAAGTCCCCAGTGTGTGTAAGTCAAGGCCAAGTTTGATTTCAAGCTCGGATCGAGCATTTGCGGCGAGGCAAGCGCCTCCTGTCGCGTTGCGCGCGACAAGAGCCTCCTGAACCTCGGACGCCTTGCGATAGAAGGCTCTGGAATCATCGAACGCGTCTTCCGTCCGTTTGAGCTCGGCGATGCGGTAGAACGCCTTCCCCTTGTTGCGCAGAAGATCGATGTTGTCCGGGTGCTTGGCGAGCGCCGCCTCGCAGATCGTGAGGCCGGATTGATATTCCGCCAGAGCCTGCCGATGTTGCTCGACGTCGCCGTCCTTATAAATGTCGCCGATCTTCATGTGCGCGTCGATCACGTCGCTTTCGCTCTTTTCGTCGTCGCTCATGGAAACGATCTTTTGCGGCGATCCCGGCAGCGCGTTGTATTCCTTGAGCGCGTCTTGCTTGAGCGCGTTGTCGTTCTGCGCTTTTCCCATGCCCGAGAGCGCGTTGCCGACACGGATGGCGGCGTCGTATCGCAGCTGCAGCGGTTCTTGCGCGCGCGGATTTGTTTGGGTCAGCGACAGAGCATCGTCTTTCGCCATTCGGGCGAGCGCGAGCGCCTCGGCATTGCGGCCAGCGTCGTCTTGAGGTCGGCCTCGTCGTTGAGCGCTTCCCCCCACAGGAGATCGGCGGCCGAGGTCTTGGTCGACGCGCGAACATTGTCGAGGAACTGCCCCGAGATGGTCGGCAAGGCTGTCAGCGCCAGCGAAATCGAGGCTCTTATCCTTGTATGCTTTCCGGACATCCTCAAGCAGCGTCTTCGCCGATGTCATCGCTCTCCTATCGATGTCCTCCTGCCGCCCCTTTTCCAGCGTGGTGAACCATCGCTCCGGCGGCCAGGAGCCCCACGACGCCGAGCGCCGCCGGCCAGCAGCCGATTGCGCCTTGATCGCCGCTTGGCCTCGATGGCGTCGTTGATCAGCGTCTTGACCTGCTCGAATTTGCCCCCGTAGCGATCCGCCCATGCCGCGGTCCGAGGCAGATGTTTCCACCAGTTCTTCGTGCGCTCAGGATCGTCCAGGGTCGCCCGCTCGCCGCCGGCGTCCCCGTCGAGCAGCGACACCAGCGTATGATAGCGTTGGCCGTCGCTCTGCTCGTCGGCCAGCCAGCCTACGGGTGGGCGGCCCGTTTTCGGATCGACCGGTTCGGTTCTGCCCGAGATCCTCTTCCAGCGGCGAAGGAGGGCCTCATGCCCGATGTCCATCCGCTCGTCTGGCTGTGAGCGTCGGCGAAGCGGAGAGCGAGGGCAACAGGAATGAACAACTCGGGGCGCGGAAGCGGTCGAGCACGGCGCGCAAGTCGGACTCGCGCACCCCGGTTTCGGCCAAGAGTTTGTCGAACCGAAGCGCGCGGCGAATGGCTCGGCCTTCTCGGTCGAGTTCCGACAACGCCCGGAACGCCTGTTCGACCGCCAATTCCTTTCCGGCGCATTGGGCGAGGATCTCGTCGGCGTGGCGTGACAGCGCGTCCGCCATGCGCCCGATGTCTTCGTATGTCCGCCGCGTGAGACGCCGCGCGGCTCCGGCATTGGTCTCCGCGCCCGCGCGGTCCCACAGCCTCATCAGGCAATGCTGCAGCACCGGAAGCTGATCGAGTTCATCACCGCAATCGTTGAGCAGTCGTTCGACCAGTTCCGGCTCGATGGCCCCTCCAGCCTTGTCGATCGGTTTTCGGATCGCCTCCTCGAGCTGGCCGCGGGTCAGATTCGGCACCAGATATTGCGTCGCGCTCACCGCCTCCGACAGGCCATGGAAATAGGCGCAGTCGCCGATGAAGTCCGAGCGCATAGTGATGAGCACGCGCACGTTCTCGATGCGGCGGCGATCGGCGTCGAGCAAGATCTGCACGAACTGGGTCGCTTCGTCTCGTCGCCGCGCTTCCTCGACGCCCGCGCGGCGGTGACCGAGGCCCGCGAGGCCGAATCGGAACAGCTCCTCGAACTGATCGACGACCAGGACAAGCGATCGGCCGCCGAGGCCCCCTGCTTCTTCGAGCGCGTCCTTCAGGCTGAACCCCGATTGGCGCAGTCGATACTCGATCCGGTCGCAGCGCCTGGCCGATTCATCGGCGCTGTCGCCGTGGGATAGGCGCGCCAGCGCTTTCGCCAGCCGACAGAGCGGAGAGGCCCCTGGACGCATGTCGAGATAGACCCAATGCGGTCCGCCCGGGTCCTCGCTTTCCTCGGCGAGCAACCGGCACAGGCCCGCGAGGACCAGCGAGGATTTTCCGCTGCCCGAACTGCCGATGACCGCGATGAGACGTCCGTGCTCGACCAGCCGATAGAGCGCGTAGATCTGACTCTCGCGACCGAAGAAATAGTCCCGATCGGCGAAAGCAAAGGGCCGTAGTCCGGGAAACGGCCGCTCCGCGCACAATGCGGACTCGTCGACCACGCCCGGCTCGGACGAAGAGGCGAAGAACGCCGGCGGGGCCTGCTTGACGACGACGTTCATGGGCCTGGACCGCCGTATGCAGGAGCGAGGTCGGCGAGCAATTCGGGCGTCGGCGACCCCTTCTCCACCAGGTCGAGGACCGTGTCGAACTGGCCGTCCTGGAAAAGAATCTTCATGAACTGAGCGCGTTTGTGCGCGGCCGGCGGCGGGCCGGCGATCAGGCTTCGGAAAGCGAACTCTTGCTTGCGTCCGAGCGTCTCCCAGTCTTTCAGCCTGTCCGCCTCCGACCTCACCCAGACTTCCGAGGCGTTCGCCCAGCACAAAGTGACGGCGTCGCAGTTCACAAGCAGATCGTCGTTGTAACGGCGCGTTTCGGCGTCCGAACCGGCCGCTGGAATTTGGATTTTCACCGGGCTCCCGCGCAGCGCCTCGACGACGGCGCCCGCGTAGTCTTCGTCGGCGCCGTGATAGGCGAGATAGACCTCGAGCTTCTCGTTGGCCGACGTCTTCGGCGCCCGCCGCGGCGCGGTTTCGGCTAGATACTGGAACAGGAATTCGATGAATTTGCTCAAGATGTCGCCGTCGATCTTGTCTGTCGGAATTTGGTCATCGAAGCGCTCCAGAACCCTGAGTGGATCGCGCTCGACTGCGGGGCCGACGAGCTGATCCGCGGCGTCCAGAATTTTGGGAGCCCAAACGATCCGGCGAAAGGTAGGCGCCGATGGGTGTGCGCTTTGGGCCGCCCGCTCGCGCGCGAACCCGAGCTGCAGCTTGACGATCGGGTCGAGTTCATCGTCATCAGGAACGAATCCGCGCTTCTCGCCAACGAGATGTACGGAAACCTCAGCCTTCTCGAGCGCGGTCTTGAAGTAGTCGCGAACGGCCGCGTTTCTGGGGATATCGGAATTGACCTCGGGAACGACAGTGTAGCCCTTTCCCTGAAGCTCGAACGCGAGCCGGCTGTAGGCCGCCTCCATGTCAGCCGCAGGCTTGGCGAGATAGATCGCTCTGCCATTCGGCGAAGCGATCAGCTGTTCGCGTTCGATCGTGATGGCGCCAGTCCCGGCGCCCTCGGCGACGCGATCGACGCGCCGTTGGAGAAAGGCGGCCAGATCATCCCGCCGGTCGTAGAAGCGGTCGTCGCAGGCGTCTCCGCGGTTGAAGTAGGGTTTGACCTCGGCGACGTCGTTCTCGTCGTCGCGCGCGTAAAACAGGAATCCTTCCTGGGTTTGCAAAAGCGGCGGACGCTTAAGCCGGTCGACATGGCCCTTTCCGACTACGACAATACGCTCCGCCACATTTTCGACCCCCGCCGCCCGCCTGAACTCGACGAACGCGTCGAGTTCCTTTCGGCAATAGGGTCGGGACAGCCAATTGTTCGACATGACGACGACCAGAAGACGCGCGTTCTTGAGGCCGTCATCGATCTTGCCGTCGAACTGATCGCCGTCGCTGATGCGCTGGCGGTCGAGCCAGATTCTGGCGCGACTGGCGCCAAGATCCCTAAGCTTTGCCTTCAGCATTTCACAGAAAAAAGTGACAAAACCCTTTTCGTCCTTAGCAGCCGAAAGCTGTAGGTCGTCATCGTGAGCGTAGGACACAAAGATCCCGATTTCGTCGCTCATCGAAGCTATCCTCTCTCCCTGGAAAGCATCGTCTTCCAGCCCCAATTAAGCCAACTGACCGCTTGTCTTTGTTTCCGGTCAAAATCAATTGGCAACTCTAGGCCGGGATAGACCAGCCGGCCAAGACGGAAATTCTACCTACTCTGGGCAAAGCACGTATTCGCGCGACGCGCTGTGATAGAGATCACACTGTCAACCGCGCAGAGACTGAAAATCGACCGACGCTGGATCGGAGCTACCAGGGCGCAGTGTGGAGCGAAGCGGCCAAACCGCTCGGACCGATCGCCTATATCCTCAAGGCCCGCGTCACACTGCTGCGCGACCTGGGCTCCCGTATCTCGCCGTTCAACGCCTTCCTCACGTGCAGGGAGTTGAAACCGTGACGCTTCGCACCGAGCGCCACTCCGCCAATGCCTCCGCGGGCGCGGCCTGGCTCGACCACCACCCGCTCGCAGCTCACGCCGCAAGAGCAGCAAGCCACCGGCGTGACGGACGACTACGTCCGGCTGTCGATCGGGATCGAGCATATCGATGACATTCTCGCCGACCTCGACCAGGCGCCGAAAGCGGCGGCGTGAAGCAAGCGCGCGCCGCAGTCGGGAAGGGGACAGCAACCCGCCTCGCCGCCTGGCGTCGCCGTTAGCCGGACCTCGCCGGCTGACGGTGGAGATCGCGCAATTCGCGCTTGAGAATCTTGCCGATAGCGCTGCGCGGCAGGCTGTCCACGATAGCCAGTTCGGAAAGACGCTGGGTCTTGCCGAGTTCTGGGGTTGACCCACGCGAGCAGCGCCGGCCCATCGACACTCGCGCCGCTGCGAAGCGTAACGAAGCCGATCGGCGTTTCACCCCACCGCTCCGAGGGCGCCCCGACGACCGCGGCCTCGACAACGTCGTCGTGGCGCGCGAGCTCGGCCTCGATGTCCGACGGATATATGTTGAAGCCGCCCGAGATGATGATGTCCTTGCTCCGA
The DNA here is from genome assembly GCA_963775405.1 of uncultured Alphaproteobacteria bacterium. Lineage (GTDB taxonomy): Bacteria > Pseudomonadota > Alphaproteobacteria > Rhizobiales > Beijerinckiaceae > Roseiarcus. Next base: position 33,693 of record CAVZJI010000011.1, on the reverse strand, counting down.
TCCAGCAGGATCAGGAAGCCGTCCTCGTCGAAGCGCCCGATGTCGCCGGTCCGGATGAAGCGCCGTCCTTCCGCGTCGCGCCACTCGGCGTTGCGCGTCTTCTCCGGCTGATTGTGATATCCGGTCATGATCGTGCCAGAACTGCCGACCACCTCGCCGACATCTCCCTGGGCGACTTCGTGGCCCTCCTCGTCGATAAGGCGAATGTCGTGGCCGGGCACCGGTTGGCCGACGGTGTGCAACTTGTGCGGAAACTCATGGGCGACAAGCATTGTCGAGCCGCCGCCTTCGGTCATGCCGTAGTATTCGACAAGGCCGCCAGGCCAGCGGCTGAGGACGTCCGCTTTCAGCGCGGCGGAAAAAGGGGCGCTCGTCGAGAATTTCAGGAGGTAGCTCGACAGGTCGTGGTCCCCGAAGTCCGGACGCTCCATGATCCGGCGATATTGTACCGGGACCAGCATGGCGTGGGTCACGCGGCGTTTCTCGGACAGGCGAAGGAACTCCCCAGCCTCAAATTTCGGCAACAAAACCGCCGTTCCCCCATGGGCCAAAGTCGGAATGAAGACGACCAGGGTAGTGTTCGAATAGAGCGGGGTTGAGACGAGTGTCACCGCGTCCCTGTACGACGTCCGGCTGAGTTGCCGCCAACGCATCACATGGGGCTGAACGATGCCCTTGGGCGAGCCTGTCGTGCCCGATGAGTAGATGATGTTGAACGGCCAGTCGGGGCGAAACCCGACCGTGACGGGCTTCGCGCCCTCAGGCCCGAGCCAGCGGGAAAGCGACTTACCGGCGGCGCTGTCATCGAGGGCGACTCGCGTCGCCCGTCTTGCGCCGCTGACGCCTTCCAGCGCTTGCCCCGTTTCCCGATCGAGAAAAAGGATTTTGGCGGAGCAGTCCTCGATCATCATAGCAAGGCCGGCGGCCGTTGAGGACGGCGCAAGCGGCGCGACCGCGGCCCCGGCCGCCAGAACGCCGCAGAAGGCGGCGGAGTAGGGAATTGAGGCCCGCGCGCAGATCGCCACCGCTTCGCCCGCGTTGACGCCGTCGCGCTGCAGGGCGAAAGCGATGCGATCCATGAAAGCCGCAAGCTCGCGATAGGTCAGGATCGCGTCGCCCTCGATGAGCGCCGCGTGATCCGGGCGCTCGCGTGCGTGCGCCCGGATCAGGTCTGGGAACGCGCCAAACTCCTCGGCGAGAAGCTCCTCGGCGGACATTGGCTAACCCCGCTCGCGCATCAACCTCGACTTGTCGCGATTCCAGTCGCGCACTTTCTCGGTTTCGCGCTTGTCGTGCAGTTTCTTGCCGCGCGCGAGCGCGATGGCGATCTTCGCCCGACCCTTGGCGTTGAAATAGATGCGCAGCGGCACGATGGTCATGCCTTCACGCTCGACGCCCTTTGCGAGCTTGGCGATCTCCTTGGCGTGCAACAGCAGTTTGCGCGGACGCTTGGGCTCGTGATTGAATTGGTTGGCCTGCAGGTATTCCGGGATGTTGGCGTTGTAGAGGATAATTTCGCCGCCGCGATCGACAGCGGCGTAGCTCTCGGCGACGGTCGCCTTGCCGGTTCTGAGCGATTTGACCTCCGTTCCGGTCAGCATCAAGCCGGCTTCGAACGTCTCGCCGATCTCATAGTCGTAGCGCGCGCGGCGGTTGTCGGCCACGACCTTGTAGTTCGGTTTTTCCTTTTCGGCCGCCACGCTCTCAGTTCCTCAAGCGTTGAGCAGGCCCGCATGGACCATGGCGCGGCGGATCAGCGCCTCGGTCGCCTGGCCGACCGGAACGAGCGGCAAGCGGGTCTCGGCCTGAATCCGGCCGAGCACGCTTAGCGCGTATTTGGCCCCATTGACCCCCGGCTCGGCGAAGATCGCCGCGTGGAGCGGCGTCAGCCGGTCCTGGATCTTGAGCGCGTGGCCCCAGTCGCCCTTGAAGACCGCCTCCATCAATTCCGCGCACGGCCCGGGGGCGATGTTCGCGCTAACCGAAATGCAGCCGTGCCCGCCGGCGGCCATCGCCGCCAGCGCCGTCATGTCTTCGCCAGAAAGTTGGATAAAGTCCGATCCCATCGCGTGTCGCTGCCGCGACACCCGCCCGACGTCGCCGGTCGCGTCCTTGACGCCGACGATGTTGGGTAGCTCGGACAACCGCGTCATTGTCTCGACCGACATGTCGACGACGCTTCGCGGGGGGATGTTGTAGATGAGGATCGGAATTCCGATTGCGTCGTTGACGGCCTTGAAGTGCTGGTAGAGGCCTTCCTGCGTCGGCTTGTTGTAATAGGGCGTGACGACCAGAGCGGCGTCCGCGCCGCTTCGCTCGGCGTGGCGGGCAAGCTCGATCGCCTCGCCGGTGTTGTTGGAGCCCGCGCCGGCGATCACCGGAACCCGGCCGCGCGCTTCGTCGATGCAGATGTCGACGGCGCGGCGGTGCTCCTCGTGCGTAAGCGTCGGACTCTCTCCGGTCGTTCCGACCGGCACCAGGCCATGCGAGCCGGAGGCGATCTGCCAGTCGATGAGCGCGCGATAGGCCGACTCGTCGATCTTGCCGTCCTTGAACGGGGTGACCAGCGCCGCCAAAGATCCGTGAAACTTCGCCCGCTTTTCCATGGCTCCTGCTCGGCTCGTCTCGCGCCCAATCGATTGACGCGGACACATAGCCCCGACGCGCCGCCAGCGAAAGGGGTTCAACGACGATCGCCACGGTTTAGATCTTGGTCACCAAGATCGGTCCATCCTCGCTTAAGAGGACTGGACTCATGACGATGTTTCGATTCGGCCCGCTTCTGGCCCTTGCCGGCGCTGCATGCCTCGTTGCCTGGACGCCTGAAGGGCGTCCCCCGCCGCCCGAAGTCGCGACGCTCGATCGCGCCCCCGGTTCGCGCTTCGACGCGGCGCCGACAGAGACCGCGAGCGTCACGAGGACGGCGCCCCCAGCTACCGCTGCGCCGGAGACACTTGGGGATCAACGCATCCCAGCGCACGCTTCCGCCGCTGGCGCGGCGACACAGGAACCGGGCCTGAGCCGCGCCCCCCCGCTTCCGCCCGAGACTGCGTGGTCCAACAAGGACTTTAAGACCCAATTCGCTTACGCCAACCTTGAAGGCGCGGCGCCCATGCTTGCCGCCCCCTCCGCGGCCGCGCCGCCTACGGCCGCGGCGATTCCAGAGCCGTCTGCGCCGACGCCGGGCCGAGAGCTATCGGCGCTGGCGGCTGACGCAGCCTTGCCGCCGCCTGCGCTCGTTTCCCAAGCCGCTATCTTGTACAGGAAGAGCGACGTCGCGGGCCTCATGGCGCTCGCCGCGGCGGCCACGGACCCGGCCGAGCGATCGGCGCTCGAATGGGCGTCTTTGCGCGCTGACGCACACCCGTCCTTCGCATCGCTCGGCGCTTTCCTTGAGGCTCATCCTAGCTGGCCAAGCCGCGGCTGGATTCGCGAACGGCAGGAAGCCGAACTGGCCGCGCATCCGCTCACGCCGGCTCAGGTCACCGCATTCTTCGCCGGCGGGCCCCCGCAATCGAGCGCGGGCAAGATCGCCGCGGCGCGCGCCGCGCAGGCGACCGGCCATGCCAAGGAGGCGTCGCAGATTATCCGCGCCTTGTGGCGCGAGGGCAGTTTCGACGCCCTGACCGAGAGCGTTGTCTTGCGCGAATTCGGCGCCGCGCTCACCAAGGCCGACCACACGTATCGGGCCGACCGCCTGTTCTACACCGGTTACCTCAGCGCTGGCGCACGCGCCGCGGCTCTAGCCGGTCCCGACGTCTCGGCGCTCGCATTGGCCCGCATCGGGGCGGCTCGCGCGCCGATCAGCCCCGGGCTCATCAAGGCGGTTCCACCGGCGTTGCGCAACGATCCCGGTCTCCTGTTCTCCAGGATCCAGTACGCCCGCCGCGCGGGCCGCGTTTACGAGGCGGCGGTCATGCTGAGCCTCGCGCCGCACGATCGCGCCGCGGTCGTCAATCCGGATCGATGGTGGAGCGAGCGGAAGATGGTCGCCCAGGCGCTGCTCGACCTCGACGAGCCGCGACTTGCGTTTGAGGTCTGCGACCAGACCGTCCGGCCCGATACGTCCGAGGCTCAAGTCGACGCGGCTTTCCACGCCGGCTGGATCGCCTTGCGCTTCCTTAATGACGCTCCTTCGGCCGCTAAGCGCTTTGCGCTCGCGGCCGAGGCCGCCGCAAAATCCCTTGTCCGTCGCCCGAGCCGCCTATTGGCAGGGACGAGCCGCCGAGGCTATGGGCGATTCCGATGCGGCGAAGAGTTTCTACGCGCGCGCCGCCGGCGTGCCGATCGCCTATTACGGCCAGCTCGCCGCCCAACGCCTTGGGGAGACCCGTCTCGCTTTGCGCCCGCCGATGGCGGTGGCGGAGGGCGATCGGCGCGACGAGGCGGTCCGCGCGGTCCAGGCGCTCTATGGCGACGGGCTTGACGATCTTGCGGCGGCGCTCGCGTTCGACGCCGCTCGGCAATGGCGTGATGAGTCGCAACTTGCCGCCATGGCCGAGGTGGTGAAGCAGCGGGACGACACGGGCACTCAAGTTCAATTCGCCAAGATCGCCGTCATGCAAGGCCATCCGCTCGAAGCGATGGCGTTTCCGGCCGTCGGCATGCCGGCCTTTGTGCCGCTGCCGCATTCCGCCGACCTGCCCACCGTCTATGCGGTCGCGCGACAAGAGAGCGAATTCATCTGGCATGCGAATTCGGGGGCTGGCGCAAAGGGTCTGATGCAGATGTTGCCGTCGACCGCGGCCGTCACCGCGCGCCGCGCCGGCGTCGAGTTCGACTACGCCCGCCTTATCGTCGATCCCGCTTTCAACACCCAGCTCGGTGCAGCGCTGCTGGGTCAATTGATCGAAGACGAACGCGGCTCACGCGAACTTGCCTTCGCCGCCTACAATGCGGGTCCGGGCCGGGTGGCGCAATGGATCGCTGCGCACGGCGATCCGCGTGACGAAGCGGTCGATCTCGTCGACTGGATCGAGCGCATTCCCTTCGATGAGACGCGCGACTATGTCCAAAGGGTCAGCGAGAACTTGGGCGTCTATCGCCAGCGCTTCGCCGACGAGAAGCTGGCCGCGCCGACCGTGTCGGCGCGAGTGGCGCGCGAGTAGTTCGGTTGGCGCGCCTCTAGCAGCTTGCCGTTTCCAGCTTCGCCACGCAGGTTTAGGCGGTTGCAACTTTCTGCGCTTCAAGTTGGAACTCTTTGCGCCTGAACCTTGTGGACAAAACCATTATGGGGCTACTGGGCGGCGCGTCGGCGCTAGCTCTCCTTGGCGGATCTCAGGCGTCCGCCGCGCCTCTGGTCCACGAACTCAACGTATTGCAGCCGGCCCGCTCATTCGCCGCGCGTTGCTGGAGCCGATTCCACCGAAATCTCAATCCCGGAGTAATACGCCGCCAGATTTTCGATATCGGTCGGCGTTAGGTCCTGGACCACGACCGACATCATTTCGTTCTTACGCTCTCCCGACTTGAACGCATTGATCTGCTCGTTGAGATAGTTCTCGCTCTGCCCCGCGAGGTTCGGCGCCTCCGGTATCTTCGCCAGCCCGTCGACGCCGTGACAGACGGCGCATACGGATTCGGCCTTCGCGCGCCCCGCCTTTGCGTCGCCAGCCTCGGCTTGCGCTGCGGAGACAATGACGAGGCAGGCGCCAATAGCAATGGCTCGCGCCGACGGCCGCAGATCGAACCGCATATGTCCTCCTCGCGAAATCGAAACGAAAAAGGACAGCTCCCGCGAGCGCGAGAGCTGTCCTCCTCTTAAAGCCTGTTCCTACTTGCCGTCGTAATAGATGCGGTAGACGGCGCCGACAAGATCGTCGGACACGAGCAGCGATCCATCCCAATATTGCTGCACGTCGACCGGGCGGCCGAGATAATGGCCATTGTCGTTCCAGCCGTCCGCGAACGGGATCGAAGGCCCGGCGACATGGCCATCTTCCTTGAGGAAGGTCACCATGAGGCGCGCGCCAACCGGTACGGTTCGGTTCCAAGAGCCATGCTGGGTCGAGAAGATCGCCCCCTTGTACTTCGCCGGAAACTGGTCGCCGGTGTAGAAGGAGAGGCCGAGGTCGGCCGCGTGCGCGACCTGGTCGACTTCGGGGAAGACCAGGTCGGCCGGAGGCGTATCGGCCTTGAACTCGTTGGTGCGGGTGTGTCCGCCGCCGTACCATGGGAATCCGAACTGCTCGCCGGCTTTGTCGACGCGGTTCATCTCGCCGGGCGGGATATCGTCGCCCATGCCGTCAACCTGGTTGTCGTTGCTCCACAGCACCTTGTCCTTCGGGTTGAAGTCCATGCCCTCTGGATTGCGCAGACCTGTCGAATAGATCTCGCGGTTCTTGCCGTCCTGATCCATACGGATGATGGCGCCCATGCCGACTTTCTTGAAGAGCTCTGCTTTCTCCTTTGTCGGCACATTGTAGGGCTGGCCGATCTGGATGTAGAGCTTGTTGTCAGGCCCGACGCGGCATTCGCGCGCGGTGTGGTTGAAGCTCTCTTCCGACTTGGGGATCAACTCGCCCTCAGGAACGACGACGCCAACCGCGACGTCCTGGCCCTCATAGAAGAACTCGGCGGCCGCATATTGCAGAACCCGGTTCTGCTCGACCACATACAGGAAACCATCTTTTGAGAAGCAGGGGCCATTCGGCAGTCTCTTGGGCAGACTCGGTGCGAATTCCTTGACCTCGACGCCGCCCTCGGCGCCCGTGCGCGAGCGGTCGGTCACCGCCCAGATCTTGCTCTTGCGAGTGCCGACGAAGGTCACGACGCCCTGCGGGCCCACAGCCATGTGGCGCGCGTCGGGGACGAGCGCATAGAGCTCAATGTGGAATCCCGGCGGCAGCTTGATCTTGTCCTTCAGAATCTGCCTGACGGAGTCAGCCTTCGGGCCATCCTGCGGTATGGTCGGCCAATCCATCGGCGCCGTCATGTGCATGCCCTCCAGAGTCTGGAGAGCGTCATCAGCCCGGGCGACGCCGGATCCTATAAGCGCCGCGGCGATTGCGGCGGCGGAAGCAACCCAAAGTTTCATGTTTCCCTCCTGTTTCCTCAGCGAAAGCTGGCTCTGTTTTGTATGGGTCGGCGCAAGAATGACTCTCGCCCCAAGGGCCTAGCCCCAGCGGCGATGTATACGCCCATGCAGATCGACGATCGCGGCGGCAAGTTACGTTGGGGCGTCGAACACTGTCAATCGCGGCCGTCTGACCGCGACAGTGCGGCGGGATGTCGGCGCTGCTCATCTCCGTTGAGGTCCGCAAGGACTGCGTGACGAGCGCAAAGTTCCCCAAATATGCCAGTGGGCGCGGACGATATTGTTCGATATTCCGAACGAAAGCGTCTATAATGCGCGCGAAAGGCGAAGCGCGCGATGGGCGTTGAAGGCAAGGATAGGGCGAAAGTTCTCGAAGCTGGGGCGGCGTCGCTGTCCAACCAGCTCGGGCAGGCGGTGCTCAAGTTGCGCAAGGGGTACGGGCTGTCGCTCGCCGACCTGTCGCAACATTCGGGCGTCGCCAAGTCGATCATCTCGCAGATCGAGCGAAATGAGACCAATCCGACGCTGACGACGATCTGGCGGCTGGCCCACGCGCTCGACGTGTCGATCGAATCGATGCTGCGAGGCGCCGAAGAGGGGCCGTTTATCGAGCATCTCGGCCGGGGAACCACGCCGATTTTCGTCTCCGACGACGGACTATGCCGCGTTGCCGTAATCGGCTGGCTTAAAACCGTTGACTGGCTGCAATGGTACGATTTTCAGGCCGATCCCGGTGGAGTTCTCGAGTCGGCGGCCCATCTGCGCGGCTCAGTCGAGTGCCTGTCGGTTCTGGACGGCGAACTCGAGGTTGAAGTCGGCGAGGCGACGGCGGCGGCTAACGCCGGCGAGACGCTGCGCTACCGTTGCGATATGCCTCATCGAATCCGCAACCTGAGCGAGAAGCCGGCGCACGCCACGATGGTCTGCATTCTTAAGGCGGCGATGATGGACTGACGGCAAGGCTTTGCGGACTGGCTTCGGCGCGGTCCGGAAGATCTACTTTAAGAGGTCCAGCTTTCTGTAAATTTCCAGGGCCGCCGGATGCAGCGGCGCGGTGACTTCTTCAGTAAACCTCTTCTAAGCGGCAAGATTTGCGAGCGCCCGACTTTTGTCCTGGAGGGCTTTGATCTGGGTTCCCAAAGTTGAGGGATTTCGATCATGCCCCAACAGGCGGGTTTGAACGACGCCGTCGCCGCTTCTATAGCTGACGTTTCTGTCGGTACCGTCACGCTTGGCCAAAGGGGCAGGGCGCGCGGGACTGCAGCGGCTCGTTAACCAAGACTTGATGGGCCCGTCCGACGGCGGCGATTGCGGCTTGCCTTTGAAGGGCGGCGCGCGACGATTTGGCCACCGCCAATTCCTTCACGGTTTGTCCGACGGATGGTCCGCAAGTCCCCGTTTGAGGCATGCGGGAGGCGCGACAGTCCGACGATTTGGTGATGATGTTTCCGGCCGCCGGGCCGATGCGAAAGATTCAACTCGCCTTCTTCGAGAATCTGAGTCCGTGCGCCACAGTCTCCGATTCGTACTTGATTTGTTTTGCCCTTGATCCGTTGCGGGTCGGCTACGCCCCCCGTGTTTGCTCGATAGTCGCCGCCGCGATATGACAGCCGCTTGTGCCCGGCCGGAGCGTTTGGTGACCACTGCGCCTTCCGTAGCTCGTCAAGATAGCCAGGACGGGGTCGTGCTGTCGTTGGCGGGGGAGTGGATCGTCGGCGCCGGCCCCCAGCTGGAGGCGGCTGGAGCATCGCTCCTTTCACTGGCTAAAGACGCGAAAAGCGTGATCCTTGATCTCGCCGCCCTTCAGCGGATGGATACGGCCGGGGCTTGGTTCATCGATCGCGCCGAGGACGAACTTGCGGGCGCAGGAGCTAAGGTCTCCTATCGCAACGCGGGACCCAAGCAGTCCCTCCTGCTCAAGGAGGCCGGCTACCATCCGCCGGAAAAGTCCACGCGCGTTCCTCCACCGCATACCGTCGCGCTGCTCACGGCCGTCGGCGAGACAGTCTACGATTCGGGCGTCGATTTCTTCGACATTGTCGACTATCTCGGCGAAGTCGTCGTGATGTTCTTACGCCTCGCGCCGCAGCCATGGCGCTGGCGTTGGACCCCGATGGTGCATCACCTGGAGATGTACGGGCTCCGCAGCGTTCCGATCATTATGCTGATCAATTTTCTAGTCGGCGCGATCGTCACTCAGCAGGGCATTTTCCAGCTTAATAGCTTCGGCGCTTCCGACTACGCCGTCAATCTGGTGGGCGTCCTTGGTTTGCGCGAACTTGGCGTGCTCATGACCTCGATCATGATTGCCGGACGCACCGGATCATCGATCACCGCTGAGATCGGCTCGATGAAGATGCGCGAGGAGATTGACGCTCTGAAGGTGATGGCGCTCGATCCTCTCGAAGTGCTGATCATCCCCCGGCTGGTAGCGCTGGTCATCGCTCTGCCGGTCCTGACATTCCTTGCCGACCTGGCGCAAATCGCTGGCGGCCTTCTCGTCAGTTGGCTCTACGCGGGTTTGACGCCGTCAGCGTTTCTCACTCGCCTCCAGAACGCAGTGCTGCCCGAGACGTTCCTGGTCGGCATCATCAAGGCGCCGTTCATGGCTATAGTGATCGGCCTGATCGCCGCCACCGAGGGCATGGAGGTGGGCGGGTCGGCCGAGTCGCTTGGCAAGTGTGTGACGTCATCGGTGGTCAAGTCGATCTTCATGGTCATCGTCATGGACGGTCTATTTGCGATGTTTTTCGCTACGGTGAACTATTGAACGACAACGCCCCATCGCCCGGCGCTTCCGAGCCCGAGGCCGTCATTCGCGTGCGCGGCCTTAAAGTGGGCTTCGGCGATCACCTGGTGATGGATGGGCTCGATCTCGATCTTTATCGCGGCGAAGTGCTGGGCTTCGTCGGCGCTTCCGGCGCCGGAAAGTCGGTGCTGACCCGGACAATCCTGGGACTGATACACAAACAGGCGGGAACGATCGAAGTCTTCGGTTACGACATCGACAAGTTGACGCCGCGCGAGCATCTCGAGGTGGGCGAGCGATGGGGCGTTCTCTTTCAGGAAGGCGCGCTCTTCTCCAGCTTGACGGTGCGGCAGAACATTCAGGCGCCGATGCGCGAACATCTTGGCCTTTCTCAGGAAACGCTCGACGGTCTTGCTTTGCAGAAGCTTGCGCTGGTCGGCCTTCCCCCGGAAACAGCCGACAAGTTGCCCTCCGAGCTGTCCGGCGGCATGACCAAGCGCGTGTCGCTGGCGAGGGCGCTCGCCCTCGACCCCGAGATCGTGTTCCTCGATGAACCGACCTCGGGGCTCGATCCAATCTCGGCCGGCGATTTCGACGATCTCATCGGCACGCTGCAAAAGACCTTGGGGCTCACCGTCTTCATGGTCACGCATGATCTCGACAGCTTGTTTGCGATCTGCGATCGGGTTGCGGTGCTCGGACATAAGAAGGTTATAGCCGCCGGTCCGATCAGCGAGCTCTTGCTTTCGGACGATCCTTGGCTCAAGTCCTATTTCCACGGTAAGAGGGGTGTGATCCGCCTCGCGGGGGCGGCCGACCGGCCTGAAGCGCGGGCTGCGGAGGACCGGCCCAGAGTGCGAGGCGCTGAGTAAAATGGAGACGCGCGCCAACTACGCCCTGATCGGCGCCTTTACCTTGGCGGCGGTGGTTGGGGCGTTTCTGTTCGTCATGTGGATTGCGGGCTACGGATCGTCGGGGAGTCACCGCAGCTTTCAGGTCGTCTTCAGCGGTTCAGTGTCGGGACTCTCCGCCGGCGCCAACGTCTCGTTCAATGGCATTAAGGTCGGAGAGGTCACCCATCTCACTTTCTCGAGGAGCGACCCGCACCAGGTCGTCGCCGACATTGACGTGAACTCGGACGCGCCAATCGACAGGAACACCAGGGCGCGTCTTGAGACACAAGGGTTGACTGGAGGCGCGGTGGTCGCCCTCTTGGGTGGGACGACCGCTGGATCGGCGCTCGTTGGCGCAAACGGCAGGCCGCCGGTTATCTACGCCGGACAGTCGGTGCAGCTGCAAGATATTCTGGACAGCGTCGCCGCCCTCTCAACCAAAGCCACCTCAGTTTTGGATGACGCGGACAAGATCATCGCCGACAATGCCCCGACGATCCATTCAGCGCTCACCAACGTCGATCAATTCTCGAAGGCGCTGGCTGATAACTCGGCCGGAGTCGACGCGGCTCTGAAGAGCGTCGGCGAACTCGGCAAGCAGATCGGCCCGCTCGCGGCGCGCCTGCAGACCCTGTCGGATGACGCCGATCGGCTGGTCCAGTCGATCGACACGAACGAGGTCCGCACGATCGTCGATAACGTCCAGAGCATGTCGGCGAAAGGCGTCTCGGTTCTGGATCGCGCCGACAAGCTTCTTGCCGATAACTCCGATACGATCCAGTCGACGCTTCGTAACGCCGATGTGTTCACCAAGGCCTTGGCCGACAACGCCCCCAATGTGGACACGACGCTGAAGAACCTGGCTGAAATCAGCAAGACGGTCCAGCCGGTCGTGGCGCAAATCCAGAGCCTGTCGCAGGACGCCGATCGCGTGATCAAGGCGGTCGATCCGGACAAGGTTCAAGCCGTCATCGGCAACGTGCAGACCTTCAGCCAGGCGCTTTCCGAAAGCTCGCAGAATTTCGAGACGCTGGCCCGGAGCGGGGCTCAACTGGCAACGCACCTCGACGAGGATACGGCGAAGCGGCTGGACACGGCGCTCGATGACGTCAACGATTTGGCGAAAGCGATCGATTCGAAGAAGATCGCCAGCATCGTCGACTCCACCAACGACGTCGTTCAGACCGTGCATCAGAACCGCGACAACATCGATTCCACGCTCAAGAACTTTTCCCAGATGTCCGCTAAGCTCAATGATTCCGCGGACAAGGTCGACGGTGTGTTGACGAGCGCCCAAAGTTTCCTTGGCTCGCCCAGCACGAAGGGAGCGGTCGACCACATCAGCGAGGCGGCGATCTCGGTCAGGAAACTCGCCGACGACGTCGACGTGCGGGTAAAGGACATCGCGACCGGCCTCAGCCGATTCACCAATTCGGGCCTCCGCGAATACGAAGCGCTTGCCGTCGAGGGCAGGCGAGTTGTCGCGGACATTGACCGCGTGGTCCGATCACTCGGACAGAATCCAAGTCAGGTCCTCTTTGGGTCCAGACCCGCGTTGCCTGAGTATCACGGCGGGCAATGATGGGGCCAACGGGGGGTCGATTCCTGGGTCGATCAAGTTTCATCGTTGCGAGCGCGCTTGTGCTTGCGCTCTCGGCATGCGCGAGCGGACCTGCCCCGACCCTCTTCGATCTTACCGCCGCAAGTCCTCCGCACGCGCACGCGGTAAGGGCGCAGTTCCGTGTCGGCCAGGCGACCGCAACCGCTGACCTCGACAGCGATCACCTCCTGGTCCGCGAATCGCAGACGCTCGCTACTCTCGCCGGCGCTGTGTGGCCCGAGCCGTTGCCCGCGCTTTTTCGCGCGCGGCTGACCGAGAGTTTCCAGAACGCGGGGCTCGCCCGTTGGATCGACGGCACCGCTGCGACCGCCAACTACGAAGTCGATCTCGACATCCGGGCCTTCGAGTTCGACGCCCAGACCAAGGAAGTCCACGTCGATATCGCCGCCTGGATCGTATCGCTGGGCAGCGGGCAGATCACGGCGAACCAGATTTTCACTCTGCGGACGCCGGTCACTTCAACTGACGCTGCAAACGTTGCGGCGGCGATGGATCAGGCGGCGTCGTCCGTGATGACCGACATCGTCGCGTTCGTAGCCAGGAAGCTGTAGCGCCGCCGGTCCGCTTTCGGGCGAAAGCTCTCAAGCCTTGGAGCCGGATGGACGCGCCGCTTCCCGCGTATAAAACGCCTTGGCCCTTGTCACGTCGGCCGGGGTCAATCCATGCCCCGCCGGCAAGTCGTCGCGTTCGACGCGCGCGCCGGCCGCGACGAGCGCCGCGGCCAATCTCTCGGCGGTTGCCCGTGGAGCGATGGGGTCGCTCGACCCGGACAGGATCAGCACGGGGACGCCGGAAAGGTCGGGTCTTGGCGGCTCGGCCAGCGGCGCCATGGCGCGCAACAGGATTGCGCCGGCAAGCGTCTTCGGATGCAGCAGGAGAACGGCCGCTACGATGTTCGCGCCATTCGAGTAGCCCAACGCTAGGGGCTGAGCGAGACCATAGGCTTGGCGCGCTTCCGTGACGAAATTGGCGAGCTGACCCGCCCGGCGGCGCACATCATCCTCGTCGAACAAACCCTCGCGAAAGCGTCGGAAGAAGCGTGGCATGTCGCCTTCGAGCACGTTGCCGCGAGGCGAGAGGAGCGCCGCCCCCGACGCGATCTCGTGACCGAGCGGCACGAGGTCGGCCTCGTCGCCGCCTGTTCCGTGGAGCAGGAGAAGCGGCGGGAGACTCGGGTCGGCGCCGGGCTCGAAGCGATGAACATAGGAAAGCGTATGCGCCATCATGCGCCTCCGCTACGCGAGCTTCGGCAGCGCGGCTTCGATCGCGGCGCGGCGGCCTTCGAGGAATGGCGGCAGTTTGAGCGCTTCCCCAAGCGTGCCGAGCGGTTCGTCGACAGCGAAGCCCGGCGGATCGGTGGCGATTTCGAACAGCACTCGGCCGGGCTCGCGGAAATAGACCGAGCGAAAATAGTTGCGGTCCTTCTGCTCGGTCGTGCGCAGATGATGATCTTGCATGAGCTTGCGGACCATCGCCGCCTGCGCTGCGTCGTCGGCCGCCCGAAAGGCGATGTGATGCACCGAGCCGGCGCCCTGGCGCGCCGGCAGAAATTCTCCCGCCGTCCTCAGATCGACGACGCCGCCGAGATCGACGCCCGGCGCCTGATAGCGTTGCGTCGCGCCCTCGCGGCCATCGGCGACAAAGCCGAAGACATCGGTCAGAATAGCGGCGGTCGGGCCTGCTTCAGCCAGCAGCAGGCTCACGCTGTGGAAGCCGCGAATGGAATGTTCCTCGGGTATGCCGCCCGCGCCCCGCCCGGGCTTGGCCTCGACGTCCTTGACTCCGGTCAGCGCGAGGCGCGTCCCGTCCGGATCTTTGAATGCGATCGTCGTCGCGCCGAAGCGCTTGGCGGGCGGATCGTGTGCGGCCCCCTTCTCGACCAGACGCTGCGTCCAGTAGCCGATCGAGCCCTCCGGAATGCTGAAGACGGTCTCTTGCGCCTCACCGATGCCGAGCCGGCCGGGCGGAACGGCCTCCCAGGGGAAAAAGGTGAGGATCGTGCCAGGATGGCCGGCCGCATCGCCGTAGTAGAGGTGATAGGAGGACGGGTCGTCGAAGTTGACCGTTTTCTTCACCAGGCGCAGGCCAAGCGTGCGCGTGTAGAAATCGAGGTTCCGGCGCGCCGAGCTGGCGATGCTCGTCACATGATGGATGCCGCTCGGCATGCGCTCCTCCCTTTAGCGCAGTGATTGTACGCCGCTCCCTGCCGAGGGCCAACTTAGGCTGAGGGGGGCGGCCTAAGCGCGCAAGCGATTCAAAGCCGCTGTTCCGGTCGCGAAGTCGACGATCGGCGGGAAGGGGACGGTGCCGTCCAATTCGGCGACCGCGCGACGAAAGGTGCCCTCGAAGACGGGCCCGCAGGCGGCCATTCGTTCGGCTCTTGCGTCGAACACGGCCGCGCCTCCAGGCCCGTTGGCCTTGGCGCGGTAGAGCGCAGCGTCGGCCAGACGCACCAGGTCGTCCGGCTCCGCGCCCGACGTGGGAAAGAGCGCAAAGCCGCAGGCCGAGGTCAAACGAACGCCGAGCTGGGACACGGCGAACGGGGTCGCGAACATCGCCTGGATGTCCTGTCCGAGCGCAATCGCCTCGTCGCGCGCGCCGATCCCATCGCAGAGGACAGCGAATTCGTCGCCGCCGATCCTCGCGGCTGAGCCGCGCCCCTCCATCGCCTTGGCGAGCCGGTCGGCGACTTGGCTCAGAATCTGGTCTCCGACCGGATGCCCGTGAGCGTCATTGATGGGCTTGAAGCCGTCCAGATCGATCAGACCCAGCGCGAAGGGCTCGCCGGTCTCCGTTGCGGTCCTGATCCGGTTCGCGAGCAGGGTCTGAAAGCAGCGCCGGTTAGGCAGCCCGGTCAGATCGTCGGTCAGCGCGATGGTCATCGCGGCCTGCCGCGCCTCCTCGGCGGCGCGTTGCGTTTCGGCGATCACGAGGCGCGAGCGCACGATTTCGGCGAACATGCGGAAGTGCTCGTCCAGCATGCGGATGACGAAGCAGGCGGCGATGACGACCAGCGCCGCAAGTCCGAGCGTCAGCTCTGCGCCGCGGGCCAGGAATGCGACGATGAGCGGCGCGGTCGCGGCGACGACGATAACGATCGCCTCACTCGCCAGCGCATTGAGACAAATCGCGCAAACCGCGGCGACGACCCAGACGGCGAGGAGCGCGAGCGCGAATTCGGCCACGCCGTCGCGCCATGTCGCGATCGCCGCCGTCAGGGCGAACGCAAATGTCAGCATCGGCCCGAGAAGGGTGGCCACATGCACTTTACGCCGCACAAGGTCGAGCGCCTCTAGCTCCACGACCGCGCGCGCCTGGAACCACGAAATGAGTTCGAAAGAGGGACACGGCGATAAGCGCCGCAGGCAGGAGGATCCCGTCGAGGAGCGAGCCGGTTGGCCCAGTGGCGCAGAAAAGCGCCAGAGCCGCAAGAATGACAACCCCGTGAACGTAGGGGCCAAGCCGCGCCAGCGAGCGGTACTGCTCGCGCAGGAGCGCCGCATTGAAGGCCGCCTCGAAAGCTTCGAAGCTCGGCTCAGCGCCACAACCTGCGACCGCGTTCAACGGCATACGGCATTGAGCCATTCGCTTAGTCCCCGCCACCGACGCCGCTCCCGGTGGAAGCTCATCTGGCGGGGTGAAGCCTAGCGCCATTTCGGCCCGCGAGGGGTTAATCCGATGCCTGAAACCCGAGGTTTACGCAGCGGTAGTGAAGCACACCTCTACGGCATGGATAAATTTTGATCTTTGACGATGAACGTTAAGCGCCGCGATCAAATTCTGGCATGATTATCGGGGGCGAGGCTGCCGCAGCGGGTCGGACAGGCGCGCAGGCGTCGCGCCTATGAGGAAGGGTCCGGCTCGCGCGTCAGGCCAGCCCGACAGCTCGCCAAGTCGGCCCGAGATTGGGGTTTACGGCCCCGCCCCCGACCAGATTGGTCCCGTTCATGTCCCAGATCGAGGTTTGGCCGCTCGTGTTTTGAAAAAGGATGTCGGAACCGCCGTTGGTTCCGATGGCGTGCCAGCTTAGCCCGGGATTGGGGCTCACGGGACCGCCGCCCTTTAAGCTGGTGCCGTCCATCTCCCAGATCGAGGCTTGGCCGCTGTTCTTGTTTTGAAACAGGATGTCGGAGAAACCGTCCTGGTTGAAATCGCCGGTTCCGATCGCTTGCCAGGCCGTCCCGGGATTGGTGGTCAAGGCCCCGCCGCCGATCAACTTATTCCCGTCCATCTCCCAGATCGAGATCTGGCCGGTGTTGGCGTTCTGCCACAAGATGTCGGAATCGCCGTCCTTATTGAAATCGCTGGTTCCGATCGCTTTCCAGCTCGGCCCAGGACTGGGGCTCACGCGTCCGCCGCCGGTCAGGCTGTTGCCGCTCATTTCCCAGATCGAGGCCTGGCCGGTGTTGGCGTTCTGCCACAAGATGTCGTCGGAAAAGCCGTCGCCGGTGAAATCGCCGGTTCCGATCGCTTTCCAGCTCGGCCCGGGATTGGGGCTCAGGGCCCCGCCGCTGATCAAGCTGTTCCCGCTCATTTCCCAAATCGAGGCTTGGCCGGTGATCGCGTTCTGCCACAAGATGTCGGAATGACCGTCGTCATTGAAATCGCCGGCTCCAATCTCAGTCCAACTCGGACCGGGATTCGGGCTCACTGCCCCGCCGCCGACCGCGTTGTTCGCGTTCATGTCCCAGATCGAGGCCTGGCCGCTGCTCGTGTTCTGCCACAGGATCTCGCCATTGAAGCCACCGGCCGGGGCCTCTGTCACTCCGAGTGCTGTCGTAATTTGTATGTTCGTGGCCAGTTCGATCGTGCCGGCGATGGGGCCGCCTGACCGGAAGAGCCCCTCGCTCGTGCCGTCGAAGGCGTAGAATTCGACGGCCCCGTTGACGGCCACTAAGTCCTGGGGCGAGGACCCGTCGGAACCGGGGAGAATGTCCTTGACCATCACGGTCCCGGCCGCCGTCCCATCCGACTTCCACAATTCGGCGCCATTCGTGCCGTCGTCGGCGGAGAAGTAAAGCGTGCCGTCGATGTTCGTCATTGACGAGTTGAACAGGAGGGAGCTGCCTGAGCCAGGATTGATGTCCTTGACCATCAATGTTCCGGCGGCTGTCCCATCAGACTTCCACAATTCGGAGCCACGCGTGCCGTCATCAGCTTCGAAGTAAACCGTGCCGTTGACGTTGGTCAGATCGAAGGCGAAGGAGTCGCCCGGGCCAGGATTGATGTCCTTGACCATCAATGTTCCGGCGGCGGTCCCATCTGACTTCCATAATTCCGCGCCGCGAGCGCCGTCGCGGGCCAGGAAGTAAAGCTCACCGTTGATGTCGGTGATACCATCAGGGAAGGAGTTGCCCGGGCCAGGAATGATGTCCTTGACCATCAATGTTCCGGGGGCGGTCCCGTCCGACTTCCACAATTCGACGCCGTGCGTGGCGTCGTTGGCCGCGAAGTAGAGCGTGCCGTCGACGTTGGTCAGATTGTTCGGATCGGACTCGTTTGAGCCAAGCCCGATGTCCTTGACCATTACCGTTCCGGCAGCGGTTCCGTCCGACTTCCACAATTCGACGCCATGCGTACCGTCGTTGGCCTGGAAGTAGAGCGTGCCGTTGACGTTAGTCAGCGCGGCAGGAAGAGAGTTCAACCGAGCCAGTATCTATGTCCTTGACCATCAATGTCCCGGCGGGGGACCCGTCCGACTTCCACAATTCGAAGCCGTGTGTGCCGTCGCTCGCGTCGAAGTACAGCGTACCGTCGACGTTCAACAGACTGATGGGCTGGCCGCTGTTTGGGCCAGGAGCGATGTCCTTGACCATCAATGTTCCGGCAGCGGTCCCGTTCGACGTCCATAGCTCTCGCCCATGGACGCCATCGTCGACGCCGAAGAAGACGCGACTGCCAATCGTCGTGAGATTAAAGATCGCATTGCTGCCGGACGAAGCGCTGCCGAACGAAGCGACAACATGTGTGCCCGGAACCGTACCGTCGCTCACCCACAATTGGTGGACACCGCCAGAAACTTTATCGAAATAGGAAAGCGCCATGATTGAATTCTCTCCCATGCTCCAGGATCGTGGCGACACAACCGCTAACGTTTTAAATAGGTAGCTTCCCCAACGGGGCCTCAATATTAAGAGCGCGGGAGTTAATATTGTCAGTAGACCGAGTTTTAGTGGTTGACTGTGACGCGCGTCACATGGCGCGATAGTTTTACTTAGGTAGAACTACCTATGGATGGCCGGTCAGGTTCAGCGCGGGACGCTCACAGCGTCAGGCGAGGCGGGTAACGGAGTTCTGACGGCGATGCGTCAGATCAGCTCCGCCAACGACGTTGGTCCCGTTCATTTCCCAGACCGCGGCCTGAGACGGCTCGGACAACAATTGCTTGCGGAAAATCAGAAGCCTAGCTAAGCTCGCCCCATGAACAATTCCGCGCTTCCGTATGGCCTCGACCGCCGCTCCCGTCGCGACGCCATGGGAAAGGGGCGCGAAAATTTTTCCCGCGAAAATTTCGCGTAACCCATTGAAAAGTCTCGATTTCGGACGAGAGAATCCAAGGAAATCCAAGGAAATCCAAGGCTCAAAAACGAGGTCTTCAAACCGAAACAGTAGGGCGCCAAGAAAACCCAAACATGAGCCGCCTGACCAACCTCCCGATCCGCCGCCAAGACGGAAGCCAACCGACCTTACCCAAATGCACAGCGCGCTAGACTAGGCGCGAAGGCCCACTTGGCAATGGGTAGTACTACCTATGGCTGCTGTGGGTAAGGTTTGAGGGCCCCTCTCCGCGAGATCGCGTCGTCCGCGCCCGGGACGCTAAACGTCGCGTCCCTCATAGTCGAAATAACGGAAGTCCGCCGCGATTTCTCCTCCCGAAGCGCCGAACGCGACGACGCCGACAAACGCGCCGGTGAACGAGCGGTGTTCGCCGCCGCCCGCCTCGTCCGACAGGATCGAGGCGTCGAGGACCGGCCCGACGCGGCGCCATTCCCCGTTCAGCGCGTAGGTGAACTGAAGGCTCGCCTGGTCGACGGAAACCGCGAGGCGGATCCTCCCCTCGGACGGAAGCGGGATCAGAGCCTCGAGCGGGAAGCTGAGTCGCCCCTCGGGATAGTCGCCTTCGCAGCTCAGGATGGTCAGCGAGCGCCCCACCTTTTCGTCCCAGCCTAGCGCAAGGCAGTAGAACTTGGTGCGGTTGTAGTAGGCGGTCAGGCCAGCCGCCTGCTGGAAAGCATGAGGGTGGAAGTCGAGCTCGGTCTCGGCGCGATAGACGAAATGCTCTTGCCGGCGCGCGACCAGCGCCTGCTCGAACCACGAGCCAATCGATTCGCGCGCATAAAGGCGCAGCCAGCCGGGCCGGGCGGTGAGCGAGAAAATGCGCTCCGGATGCGGCGTCCTCAGCCACTGGAAATCGAGCGGCAGACCGCCGTCCGGCGAGAAGGAATAGGTCTGGCGCACCGGCCCCGGCGTGATCGGCGCGGCGAACGGGGCCGGGACGTCGACTGCGGGGACCTGGCCTCCGTGGGCGAGGCGCAGCCAGCCGTCCTCGCCCCACACGCATTTCTGGATCGCCGTCTCGCGGCCGAGCGGCGAGCGATTCAGGCCCTTCAGCGGCCTCGAGCAAAGATGGGTGTGATAGACCTGTCCGTCCGGCGTCTCGACGATCTGTCCGTGTCCGGCGCGCTGCAAGGCGGCGTCAGGCGCATCCTTCGAAGTCAGAAGATGGACGCCCGGATGCAGCTCATAGGGACCATCAATCGCGCGCGACCGCGCCATCGTGACGGCGTGATCGTAGCCCGTGCCGCCCTCGGCCGTGGTTAAATAATACCAGCCGCCACGCCTGAAGAGATGCGGGCCTTCAACCAGGCCAAGCGAACTGCCGGCGAAAATGTTCTTCGCCGATCCGATCAGTCGGCCTGACATCGGGTCCCATTCTTGGAGCAGGATGCCGAAAAAGGCTGGATGCTTAAGATGAGCGCCGGCTCGGCGACGGTGGTTCCAGACCATGTTGAGAAACCACTTGCGACCGTCGTCGTCGTGAAACAGCGACGGGTCGAAGCCGCTCGAGTTGATGTAGATCGGGTCCGACCACGGCGCCTCGATCGTTGGCGCGGTGACGATGTAATTGTGCGCGTCCTTGAAGTCGCCGTCGAAACGTTTAACGTCGGTGTAGACGAGCCAGAACTTGCCGTCCGCGTACGACAGACACGGCGCCCAGACGCCGCAGGAGTTCGGCTCGCCGCGCAAATCGAGCTGCGAAGCGCGCTCGAGCGGGCGCCGGATCAGCCGCCAATTGGCGAGATCGCGCGAGCGGTGGATCTGCACGCCCGGAAACCACTCGAAAGTCGAGGTGGCGATGTAATAATCGTCGCCCACACGGCAGATCGATGGATCGGGATTGAAGCCCGGCAGGATCGGGTTGCGGATGGTCATAGCCGCGGCGCTTCAGCGCGCCGCCCACAACATGCCGCGTTCGAGAATTGTCTTCATCTCGGGCACGCCGAACTCTGCCGTGACATGGCCGAGCGAACTATAGAAAACGCGCCCTTGCCCATGCCTGCGCTTCCACACGACCGGCATCACGACGCCCTTGGTCCAGGCCGCGTGCTTGCCGGAGAATGTGGTTGTCGCCAGCACCTCGTTCGCAGGATCGACGTGCATGTAATATTGCTCTGACCGATAGGCGAAGCTTGAGATTCCATGCATGATCGGGTCATTGGGTTTCGCGACCTCCACCCGGTAATCGACGATGTTGCCGGGATGGGCGACCCATTGGCCGCCGCACATGAATTGATAGTCGACGCTGTCGCGGAATGCGTCGCACATGCAGCCATGATAGCCTGCGAGGCCGACGCCACCTCTCACCGCCGCGGTCAGGTTCTCGACCTCTTCCTTTTCGATCTTGGACATCGTGACGATCGGCACGATGAGACTCATGTCCGCGATCGCCGGATCGGCGAAGGCTTCAGTGGTATTTTCGATATAGACCTTGAAGTCGTGCTCCTCGAGCATCTTGCCGACGATGTGAGCGCCGGCCTCTGGCTCATGGCCGCTCCATCCTCCCCAGACAATGAGGGCTTCGCGCATCCTTTCCTCCGTTCAAATTCTGATTTAGTCGAGTTCGCCGACGCGAAGCCTGGGCGGCAAAGGCGCAGGCCGGTCGGGCCGGGTCGATATCGCCACCGCTTTCCTGGCGTCGGATGAGGTCTGGAACGCCTCCATCACTTCAAGCACGTGGAACGCCAGCTCCCCGCTCGTGCGATGCGGCCTACCGGAGCGGATCGCTTGCGCCATGTCCGCAAGCCCGAGGATCCGGTAATTGCCGTCGGCATAGGGGCCCTCAGTAGGGATCTCGCGCCAGTCCTCGGTTGCGGTCGCGACTTCGACCTTGCCGTCGAAACGGTTGGGGTCGGGAACGATGAGCGAACCGGCCTCGCCGTAAATTTCGATCGGACCATGCCTGTGCCGGGCGACGTCAAAGCTCATCATCATCGTCACGGCCGCGCCGCTTACGAACATGAGCGTGCCGGTGACATGGGTGGCGACCTCGACGGGAACGCGCGCGCCGGCGAGCGGTTGGCTCGTAACGAGGCGTTCGGACCTGGTTCGGGTGGCGACGCCGCTGACGCTTGCCACCGGCCCGAGAAGATTGACCAGGTCGGTGATATAATAGGGGCCCATATCGAGCATGGGGCCGCCGCCGGCGAGGTAATAGAAGCCCGGATTGGGGTGCCAGCGCTCGTGGCCCGGGCACATGAAGAACGCCGTGCCGCCAATCGGCCGGCCGATGAGCCCCTCATCGACGGCGCGGCGCGCAGTCTGGTGGGCGCCGCCGAGAAAAGTGTCGGGCGCAGAGCCAAGCCGCAGGCCCTTTGCCGCCGCGGCTTCGATCAGTCTGCGCGCCTCGGCGACGGCGACGCCGAGCGGCTTTTCCGAGTGGACATGCTTGCCGGCGGCGATCGCCTTGAGGCCGACGTCGACATGCGCGTTCGGAACAGTGAGATTCAGGATAATCTCAACCGCCGGATCGGCAAGCAGCGCCTCCACGGAACGCGCCGGAACGCCAAATTCCGCCGCGCGGGCCTCGGCCGTCGCGGCATTAGCGTCGGCGAGCGCGATAAGGTTGAGGATCGGGAACCTTCTCGCCGCGGTCAGATAGGCGGAGCTGATATTTCCGCAACCGATGACGCCGATTCCGACCGGTTGCATCACGATACCACAAGCTGGGGGGTAGGAGCTTCGCGTATCGACGCCGGCCCCGTCGTTCCCCACGGCGCGCCGTAGAGATCACGGAGCGTCATTGCCGCGGCGCCTCGCACCCAGTTTTCATCGCTCCATTCGCGAACGACGATGTCGGAAACGTCCGCCAGGCTCGCCGGAAGAAGAGCGGCCACGGTCCTGCGCAGCGGTTCGACGAAAAGGTCGCTCGTCGCCATGGCTCGCCCGGAAATGATCACCTTCGGCGGCGCGAACAGCGTGATGAGGCTGACCACGGCGAAGCCTAGGGCCTCGCCCGCGGCGGCGAGCACGCGCGCGCAGCGCTTATCCCCGGTGCCCGCCCGCTTCAATAGAAGCGCAATCGCGCGTCCCTGATGAACGGTCGTGTCAAACTCCCCCTCGCTCAACAGCGCCTCGGCTTCTATCAGCACGGACGCCTCCGAGGCCACGTCAGCGAGCCGTCCCCCGCGGCCGTTCAGAGAACAGACCATGAGATCGCCGAGGTCCGGACTGAGGCCGTTCGCGCCGCGAAACAGTTCGCCATTGTGAAGAATGCCAAGGCCGAGGCTACGCTCGACGTTGACAACGAGGAAGTCATTGAGATCGCGCGCCTGTCCAAACCAGTGCTCTGCCAAGGTAACGAGGTTGACATCGCTGTCGATCGAAGAAGGCACGCCAAGGCGACGGCTGAGATCAGCGCCGAACGGCACGTCGCGCCCCTGAAGAATTGGGCTTTGTCGACAAATACCCGCCGCCCTCTCGACGACGCCTGGAAGGCCGACGCAGACGCCCGAGATTTCGGCGATGTCGAGACCCGCGTCGCTGACGCAGCGACGAACGCCGTCTTCCACCAAGTCGGCGATAACCGATGCGCTCTGGCGGTCGATGCGGATCGGCAGCGCAAGCGAGCACAGGATGTCGGCGCAGAAATCGGTTACCGCGACCGTGATCTGGTTGTGGGCGAGTTTGACGCCAACCACATGCGCCGCGTCGGGGTTCAGCTTGAGCATGACACGGGGCCTACCTCGTCCCGCATCGCGTACAGCGCCGAACTGCAGTGGGACAATAAGCCGATCGTCGAGGAGCGCCGCGGTGATGGCGGAGACGGTAGTGGAGCTCAATTCGGTCAGTTGGGAGATCTCGACCCGCGACACCGGACCGAATCGGCGGATCGCGTCCATGACATGGAAACGATTGATCGCGCGCATTAATTCGGGATCGGCGGTCTTCATGGCTCGGGCGCTTCCGATTGGCCGCTGGTTTTCTACGGGAAGCGGAATTATTTTCAAGTCTACGTCGGCGTGTCAACCGCGCAGCTCTGCCTTTCCCGCTATTTCTCGTCATCTGTCTTGACAGGAGTCTGAAGCCGAGACAGATTTATTTCGCATCGCGGATAAAAACAACGCCGCTAGCCAGGTCCTTCCGGAGGAAGCCTATGACATTTCGCCAATTCGCGTTTCTTGCGGCCTGCGTCACCGCTCTGAGCGCTCCGGCTTACGCCGAAACCGACATCACCATCCTTCACGTCAACAACAACAACGCCGCGACCGCACTCTGGGATAGGATCGCTGCGGACTACGAAAAGGAGCACCCGGGGGTCAAAGTCCAATTCAAGTATCTCGAAAACGAGGCGTTCAAGGCGAAGCTGCCAACCATGTTGCAATCCGACGATTCCCGTCCGAGCGCCTTCTATAGCTGGGGCGGCGGCGTGATGCAGGCGCAGGATAAGGCTGGCTTTCTCAAGGACATCTCTGCAGAGGTCGCCGCCACCGAGAAAAACCTGGCGAGCACGGCCGACGAAGCCTTCAAAGTCGATGGCAAGGCGGTCGGCGTGCCTTATGAGGTTGGGGAGGTTGCTTTCTTCTATAACAAAAAATTGTTCGAGAAGGCGGGCGTCAAGGCGGAGGACATCAAGAGCTGGGACGATTTCCTGGCCGCGGTGAAAAAGCTGAAGGCCGCGGGCATCACACCGATCGTCGTCGGCGCCGGCGAAAAGTGGCCGATGCATTTCTACTATTCGTATCTCGTGATGCGCATCGGCGGGGAACACGCCCTCGCCGACGCCAAGGCCGGCAAGGACGGCGGCTTCAAGAATGCGACCTTCGTCGAAGCTGGCGAACGCCTGCGTGAACTCGCCGCGCTAGAGCCTTTCCAGCCCGGGTACCTGCAGACGTCGCATGCACAGTCGGCGGGCATCTTTGGCGACGGCAAGGCCGCCATGGATCTGATGGGGCAATGGGTGCTCGGCATGCAGGGGCCGAGTTCGACCAACGGCAAGGGCCTCGCGCCCGAGGACATCGGCATCTTCTCGTTTCCGATCGTTTCAGGCGGCAAAGGCAAGGCGACCGACATACTCGGCGGCATCAATGGCTTCCTCGTCACCAAAACGGCGCCGAAGGAGACGGTCGACTTCCTGAATTTCTTCAGCCAGGAAAAATACGCCAAGGAGGCGGCGGCCGACGGCGCGTACATCCCGGTGTACAAAGGCGCCGAATCGTCGATCAAAGATCCGCTCGTCAAACATCTCGCTGACGATCTGGCCGTGACGACCTACCACCAGAACTTTTTCGATCAGGATCTCGGGCCCTCGGTCGGTCGGGTCATCAACGATATCTCGGTCGCGGTCGCGGCCGGCGAAATGAAGCCCGAAGCCGCCGCGGCGGCGATTCAGGAGGCGGCCGACCAGCAGTAGCATCGCTGGTCGGAGCATTCGGCCTCGACCTTGCCTTGTTTTCGCGGCGAGGTCGAATCTCGTGACACGATCGGAGGCTCATTTTCTTGGCCGCCACGACCTACGCCGAAGGTCAGCCGACCGCCGCAACCTACGTCGAGCCCGCGCGCCGGATGACGCTCAACGGCTGGGCGGTGATCGTCATTTTTCTCCCGCCCGCTCTGCTGCTGTTCACCGTTTTCGTTGCGTTGCCGATAATCGAGGCGGGCTGGTACAGCTTCTTCAACTGGGACGGCTACGGGCCGCCTCAGAAGTTCATCGGGCTCAAGAATTACGGCTATCTCGTTGGCAACGAGGTCTTCGCCCGTGCCCTGATCAATAACGGCCTGGTCATCATCGCCTCGCTGCTCGTGCAGCTGCCGCTCGCGCTCGGCGTCGCGATGATGGTCGCCGGGCGGATGCCCGGCGCTGTCTGGTTCCGGATGATTTTCTTCCTGCCCTACATTCTCGCCGACGTCGCGGCGGCGCTCATCTGGCATTTCATGTTCGACGGCGACTACGGCTTGGCGTCGACGATCACGGGAGCGCTTGGGTTACAGCCGTACTTCCTGCTTGCCAGCAAGGACTGGGCGTTCTCCGCGATATTGATTGTGATCCTATGGAAGTTTTTCGGCTTCTACATGATGCTCTACATCGCCGGACTCCAGGGCATCGATAAGACGCTGCTCGAGGCGGCCGAAATGGACGGCGCCACCCCCTTCCAGCGCTTCCGCCATATCACCTTGCCGCTGCTCGGGCCGATGATCCGTCTGTCGATCTTTTTCTCGGTTGTCGGCGCGCTGCAACTCTTCGACATTGTCGTGCCCCTGACCGGCGGCGGCCCGTTCAACACCACGCATACGATGGTGTCGTTTCTCTACTATTTCGGCTTGACCCGTATGAGAATTGGCTTCGGGTCTGCTGTCGGCGTGGTGCTGTTCCTCATCTGCGTCATCTTCACGATCGGCTACCGCAGGCTTGTGATGCGCGATGACTGACGCTGTCGCCACTGGCGCTCACGGCCCCGCCGCCGCTTCCGACGAGCCTTCGGGCCGAGCCCCTCGCGGGCTTACGGTGATCGTGATGTTTGCCGCGCTCATCGTGCTCGCGGGCGTCGTGCTGTTGCCGATCGTCGCGACCGCGCTCGGCGGAATTCAAGGAATTGGGCGAACTGCACTCCAATCCGATCGGGCTGCCCCACGTCTGGGTGTGGAGCAATTACTGGAGCATCCTGACCAGCCTCCGATATTGGCAGGTGCTTGGCAATTCGCTGCTCATCGCCATGCTGACGGTCGCGCTCACGCTGACGCTGGCTTCGATGGCCGCCTTCACCTTCGCCCATCTCAAATTCTTCGGCGACCGTTTCCTCCTCAACTACATCCAGCTTGGGCTCCTGTTCCCGGTCGCGACCGCGATCGTGCCGATCTTCATCAAGGTGCGGGACCTTGGCCTGCTCAATTCCTATTGGGGCGTCATTCTGCCGCAAGTCGCCTTCTCGCTCGCCATGGCGGTGCTACTATTGCGCAACGGATTCAAGCAGCTTCCGATCGAGTTGCTCGACGCGGCGATGATGGACGGTTGCGGCTACTTCAAATATTTCTTCTACATCACCCTGCCCCTGTCGGGCCCCATCCTTTCGACCGTCGCGGTCATAGCCTTCGTGGGCAGCTGGAACGGCTACCTCCTTCCACTGATCGTGCTGAACAGCGAGTCGCGCTACACTTGGACCCTCGGGCTCATGGCCTACCAAGGGGAATACATCACTTCGTGGCAATTGGTTCTGGCCTTCATCACGCTCATGATCCTGCCGGCGATCCTCATGTTTTTGATGGCGCAGCGATGGATCGTCGCCGGCTTGACCGCCGGCGCGGTCAAGTCGTGATCTTTAGGCCAGCTCTCATGGCGCGGGCGCCGTCCACGTTTCGGTCATAGCGGCGACCGCCGGCTTTGGCCGATAGGCCTCGTCGAACGGTAGCGCCGCGCCGTAGCCGGAAAAGAACGACGGGATCCAGGAGCGGTCGTCGGTGATTCCCCAGGTCGTGACGCCGACGCAGCGCTCGGTTGAGCGGCAGGCGCGGACCACGGACGCGTAATCGCCGGCCTGCGCCGCGAGCGACTTGGCGTCGGCCGGCAGGCGGATGCGCAGGTCGAGCTCGGTCACCGCCACGTCGACGCCGAGTGAGGCGAACTGCTCCATGACATCCCGCACGTCCGCCGGCGCCGACCCGGCCACGAAATGCGACTGCAGGCCGACGCCGTCGATCGGGACGCCGTCGCGCTTGAGCGAAGCGACGAGGGCGTGGAGCGCCCGCATTTTGGGCCCGGCCGTCTCGACGCCGTAGTCGTTGATGTAGAGCTTGGCCTCTGGGTCGGCCGCGCGCGCGGCCTTCAGTGCGAGGGCGACATAGTCGGGACCCATCGCCTCGTACCAGATCGACTTGCGCCATTCCCCGTCGTCGGCGAACGGCTCGTTGACCACGTCCCAGGCGGTGATCGAGCCCCGGTAGCGGCCGGCCTCGGTCGCGATATGCGCCGTCATGAGGTCGCGGAGCTCCTGCGGAGAGAATTGGCCTTGGATCAGCCAGGACGGCAATTGCGAATGCCAGACGAGGGTATGGCCCCGGACCTTCTGGCCATGGGCCTTGGCGAAGGCGACGAGCGCGTCGGCGCCGCGCCACCGGAACTGCCCGCGCGCCGGCTCGACCGACTCCCATTTCATCGCGTTCTCGGGGGTGACGCTGGTGAGTTGGGACGCCGCGAGGTCGCGATACGGCTTCTCGTCGAAGGCGTCGGGATCGAGCGCGGCGCCGAAATAGCGGCCGCTCGCGGCCGCGGCCGCGCCAAGCGTCGCTTCGCCCGCCTCGGCGGCGCTCAAGGCGCAGATCAGCGCCAAGGCTGTGGCGGCGATCACGGCGCTGAGAGTGGGAAGCTTTCGAATCGTCATCGCTCGGACCCGAGGGTGAGCCACGGGGCGTCGCTGGATTGCTTCCCCCGGGCTCGGACCCGGGGATCGCAAAGACGCTGGTGGTTCGACCGCACTGCGCCATGCTCCGGGCGATCGGCCCGGCCTTTCCCCGATTGTCGCGGCCCGGCCGAAAGCGCGCAAGCGCGCGCGTTTCGGCTCAAGTGGGCTTAAGCGCCGACCAAATAAATCCAAGCCAAACCAAGTCAGTCCAAGCCAAACCAAATAAAATTGCTTGGTTTTATTTGGTTTTATTCGTCCGAATCGGGACTTTTCAAAGGGTTACGGCGGATCCAAATAAAAAATCCAGCGCCGCCTGAAACCGCCTCCCAGGTTGCAGGCCAAGCCTCAGACGGACATCCAGTTGACCGCTTCGCTCTGGCCCTCTTGCTGCTCCTCCGCAGGGCTCGCGTTTAGGGCTTCCAACCCTCCGGCCTCGCCCCAGCCTTCCGGGGGGAGCCCGCGGGTCTTTTCCAAGTGCGCCTTCACCGCGGCTTCGAAGTCCTTGTCGATGCCGAGGTTCTCGGCGAGGCGGTTGACCTTGTCGAGAAGCTTCTTGCGCGCTTCGTCGTCATAGACCTGGTTGGCGTCGGCGACCGTCTGGTAGCGGTCGAGCCGGTCAAGCACCTTCAAATAGGACGGGATGGCCCTGAAGTCGCCCGATGCGAGCGCTTCCGAGGCGATCTGCAAAGCTGGAACGAGGCGGTCCAATTGCAGCTTGGCGTGATCGGTCGCGCTATCGACCGAGCGGTTCTTCAAGACCTCAGTGACGATCTGGCGGATACGCTCGGTGGTCACGCCTTCTTGGGCTGCGATCTCGTCATAACGCAATCCTTCCCGCAGGCCCGCAAAGATCCGCTTCCTCCGAAGCATCATGCCATGACCACTCAATCGCCGGCGGCGCGGAGGCGGCGCCAATTCCTGAACCATGCTCAACTCTCCTTCCACCAGCGCTCATTGGCGCCTCAAGGGAAAACGACACAGATTATCACAGCTTCTGAAATTCGTGAAGAAAATGTTTGCAGAGGGAGTTCGCTCGGAGCCGAGCATATGCCGGATAGTTGTGATAAATCAATATGTTGCAGAAAGCAAAAAAAAGCCCGTCGGCAACTCTTTCGGTGGGACCCACTTGCGCCCAGTCTGT
The DNA here is from genome assembly GCA_963775405.1 of uncultured Alphaproteobacteria bacterium. GTDB lineage: Bacteria > Pseudomonadota > Alphaproteobacteria > Rhizobiales > Beijerinckiaceae > Roseiarcus. Next base: position 4,360 of record CAVZJI010000011.1, on the reverse strand, counting down.
CGGCGGCGGCGCTACGGCCTCTCTCCACGGAAACGATCTGTGAGAGGCCGAGGTCGCCGTCCCTGTCGACGCCTTCGGCGCTCTGCGGGACGCGCTCGACTGTTTCGCAACGGCCCGAGCGGGCGCAAATCTCGCGATTGGCTGATGTGCGAAACCGAACCTTAAATGGTGGAGGGTCACACTTGCTCAGACAGTAGATCCTGAGCTTCGGTCCGGTCAATTGCGTCTGACAAATTCCCTTTACGTGCGAGCCGCGGCCGTCTTGGCCGTGACGCTGGTCGTCTACGCGCAATTGGCGGCGCCGGCTGGGAGCGAAGTTCGACCGAGCGACCTTTTCATCCCCTTTTTCTGTTATCCGCCCGGCTGGACAATGACCATCTTCCTGATGATCGTTTTGCCGGCGGACGATCGTCGCGATCTGGCCGGCTTGATCGCCGTCTGCGTCGGGATTGGCGCCAGCGTCGGCCTTGCCGTCGAAGGCGTTACGATCCACGCCGCGCGGGACGCAGCAGTGACGGCGGGGCTAGCGCCTTACGCCTTCACGCTTCAGCGCATTGCTCTCAGTTCGGGCTCGCACCGAAGCCGCTGGGTGGACCTCTTGGCCGTGGCTTCGCTCGTGCACGTCACATCGCTTTGCATCCCGTACTTCCGCGACAACACCGCGATCTGGCTGCCGCGAATCCTCGACGCAGACATCGCTCGGCTCGACGAGGCCTTCGGCGCGCAACCTTCGGCGCTGATGGCCATCGCCTTCAGCAAGGCCCCCGTCCTGGGGACGGCTTCGCTGATCGTCTACTCCCTTGTGCAGCTTCCGATCACCGTTGTCGCAGCCTATCAGTGGAAGCGAAAAACTGCGGATGAATTCTCCGTATTGCCGGCCTTCATGATCGGCTCGATCATCGGCTTTACCTGCTACTGGCTCGCGCCGGCGATCGGGCCGAAGGTCTATTTCGCCGGTCAGTTCCCGCTCCTGCACGCTGACGCCGCCACTCTCAATCAGCTGCCGCTCACCGACTTCAACCCGCATCATCCCCGCAACGACATGCCCTCGATGCATTTCTCGTGGGCGGTCATGACGTTCCTGTTCACCCGCGGCTTTCCCGTCGTCGGGCGGGTTTACGCCGCTTTGTTCGTGTTCTTCACCTTCTGCGCGACCATTGGGCTCGGCGAGCATTATCTCGCCGACCTCATTGTCGGAATGTCGCTGGTGCTCATGGTTCGCGGCTTGACGGCGGCGCGCCTCTCATGGCGCGATCCCGATCGCTTACGCGCTGTTTTGATTGGATTCGCCATGCTGTCCGTATGGATCACTGCGATCCATTCCGAAACGCCGATCACGGCGCCGCTGACGATATTGCTTTCGCTCGCTACCGTCGGGGCGGCGATCGCATTTGAGCGCGCGCTCGCCCGCGCCGAGGGGCGGGTCGGCTTTGCCGGCGCGCACGCCGGAGGCGCCGCGCGGCTCGGCGGGAGCCGTTTCGAGATCGGAGCCGCCCCCACGGCCGGATTGCCCTGAGTCTCGGCCTAAAGCGCGAAGCCGGCGCGCATGCTTGCGTCGGACCACCGGCGCCTCTATTCAGGTTGTGCGGGACGGCGGACACGAGGTTGGACTTGGGGGCAGGGCGGCCGGCCGTTTTTTTGGGGCTCGTGTGCGCTGCGCTGGGGATTGCCCCGGCGTCAGCGGCCGACATGTCTAGTCTGGGCATCGACACGATGCCGCCGCCGGCTCCCCTCATCGCGCCGGGACCGACCACCTACATCAACTTCCTCGATGAGGCGCGCTTCGGCGTTTACGCCCACAACTGGATCCATGACGAGGGCGTCCCGGTCGACGTGTCGGGCGAACTCCTGTCCACGCCGATCGGCTACGCCAACAACATCGGCGGCTCCTGGTTTTCATGGTTCTTCAATCCGCGCATCAACATCGGCGCGATGATCAACACCGGCGGCAAGACGAGCTACGGCTTCACCGGCCTCACCTGGCGCATTCCGATCTACAGGGGGTTCTTCTTCGAGGGCGAGTTTGGCGCCGCGGTCAACACTTCGCCGTTGCGTGACGAGCCGGACCACGTCAACACGGGTTGCCGCTGGGACTTTCGCGAATCGGGCGGGTTCGGCTACCAGTTCAACGAGCACTGGGATTTTATCGCCAACGTCGAGCACATCTCGCACGCGAGCCTGTGCACCCATATCAACCCTGGCCTGACCCAGGTCGGCGCTCGGATCGGCTATAAGTTCTGAGCATAAGGTTTTTCGGCGGCTATTTTAAGGTCGGCCGTTTCGAACTAAGAATTGAGCAAACCTAGGCGACTTCCCGTCAACAGCTTCCCCGCCCTCTCAAGACGCCGCCTTCGCCAAGACTTGCGCCATGCGCGTCGGTCTTGGAGCGGCGAACCGCTTGAGAAAACCGCCAAGACCGGCCAAATGGGTCGTCCTCCGGATGACTCAATGCGTTCTCGCCTTCCTTGACCGTCCCGCTGCGCTTCAGGCTGGAATATGCCGCGTTGCGGGCGGGAATCGTAATCGCGCGGGCGCTGCCCTTCGAAGCGGCCGTGCGGATTGGCGGCTGGCTGTGGTTCGCCTTCGCGCCGCACCTGTCGCGGCATCGCCGCGCCGACAGGCATCTGGCTGCGATGATCCCGGCATACTCGGCGGCGGAACGCGCGCGCATCCTTCGTGAGATGTGGCGCAACCTGGGGCAGACATTTGTCGAGTTGCTTCTGCTCGACCGGTTGGTCGCCGAGCCTGATCGCGTTGCAATGGACGCGACGTGTCAAACCCTGCTTCGCCGCACCATGGACGAGGGCGCGATCGTCGTCAGCCTGCATCTGGGTAATTGGGAGGCGTCGGTGGTCCCACTCTTCGCCGCCGGCGCCCGCCACGCCGCGGTGTATCGCCACGCAACCAACCCGCTGGTGGATAGTTACCTCCTGGGCTCGCGTAGTCGATATTACCGAGACGGGCTGTTCGCCAAGGGCGACGCCGCCGCGCGGGCGCTTCTGCGACGGGCGCGGGAGGGCAAATCATGCGGCATTATGGCGGATCTGCGCGACAATTCCGGCCTTGAGGTGCCACTGTTCGGACGCTCCGCCCCTTCGACCTCATTTCCGGCGATGCTCGCACGACGGTTCCACCGACCCTTGTTCGCGGTCGGCGTTGTCCGCACCGGCGTCGCCCGCTTCCGCATGGAGGCGACCGAGATCGCGGTGCAGCAAACCGGAGATCGCGACGCGGACATACGGGCGGCGACGGCCCGCACCCAAGAAGTGTTCGAGGGATGGATCCGGCGGTGGCCGGAACAATGGATGTGGGCCCATCGACGATATGACAGAAGCCAATAGGGCCGCTGAAATATGATGTTGCACGCTGGCCACAATCCCCAGAAATCGGCCTTATCGGCCGAGCTTGTTTCAGCAGGCGGGGTTGTCAGCGAAATTGCCACGATTTAACAACGCTAAGTATTAGCTAATCGAACGATTTGATCACAAGGGGCTGGGGCATGAGTCTCTATGGTGCTTTGGAAAGTTCGGCAGTTGCCGCGCCTCCGGCGACGCGGCGTCCGGTTCGCATAGTAAGATCCAGCATTACGCGCCTGATGGCCCCAAGTTTTCGCCAAATGCAGGTACTGCAGGCGGTCTCCGGAGTTGCCTTTGTCTACGCATTGTTCTGGTCCGCCGCGACGATGTCTTGGTGGCTGGTCGCGTTGTTCACGTATTTCCTGACGGGATGCCTCGGTTTGACCGTGGCGATGCACCGCGCGCTCACCCACCGGGCGATCGTGCTGCCGCGACCGCTCGAAATCCTGTTCACCTTGTTTGGCGCGGCCGGCGGCTCCGGAAGCTCCATTGCATGGGCGGCCATGCACCGCGCTCACCACGCCCATGTTGATACTGCGCGTGATCCGCATGCTCCGGAGAAACTTGGGTGGTGGTTGATCTTCTCGGTCTACGACTACGATTTCAATCCGCGCCATGCGAAGGATTTGCTCCGCGATAAGTTTCATCTGTTCATTCACCGCTATTACTCGGTGCTGTTGTTGGCATGGGCGGCCATCCTGGCCGCTATCGACTTGCGCTTGTGCGTATTCGTGTTTCTCGTGCCTGCTTTCGTCCAGATCACCGTCTCGAACCTGACAAGCCTGCTGACGCATAGCCGAGGCTACCGGACCTTCGAAACCCAGGACCACAGCGCAAACAACCCCTTGGTGGCGCTGCTCGGCTGGGGCGAGGGATGGCACAACAATCACCATGCGGCGCCGGGCCGCTGGAACTTCAGCCGTCGCTGGTGGGAAATCGATCCTGGCGGGTTGTCAATCAGCGCGTTGATGGCCCTCGGCTTGGTGCGACGCGAGCATCCGTAG
>CAVZJI010000010.1:0-42825 GCA_963775405.1 uncultured Alphaproteobacteria bacterium | reverse complement strand
CCGGATACCTCTACTGGGATCATACGTCGCATTTCGAATCGACCGACGACGCCTTCATCGCTGCGCGCCAGTTCGCGATCGCGCCCAAGGTCGCGGGCTACGTCACGGCGGTCCCGGTTACCGACAACCAGCATGTCAACAAGGGCGACACGATCGCCCAGATCGACCAGCGCGATTTCCTCGCTTCGCTCGCGCAGGCCCAAGCTCAAGTGGCCGGCGCGGAAGCCGGGATCCGCAACATCGATGCGCAGATCTCCACGCAAGATGCGCAGATCGCCGCGGCGAAGGCGCAGGTGGGCCAGGCGCAGGCGAACACCGAGCTCGCGCGGGTCACCTGGGGACGCGACCAACCGCTGGTCAATAAGGGTTGGGCGACGGAGCAGCAGGGCACGACCGACGTCCAGAATCTGAAGGCCCAGCAAGCCGGTGTCGACAGCGCCCAAGCGACGCTCAAGGTGGCGCAGCGGCAAATCGACACGCTGAGGGCTCAGCGCGCCTCGGCGGAAGCGAGCCTCGCGCAGGCGCAAGCGCAACTCGATCAAGCCAAGCTCAACCTCGGCTATACGACCGTCATCGCCGACCAGCCGGGCCGCGTCGTCAACCTCACCGGCGCCGTCGGGCAATATGCCCAGGCAGGCACAAACCTGACCATGTTCGTGCCGGACGAGATCTGGGTCACGGGAAACTATAAGGAGACCCAGCTCGACCGCATGCGGCCGGGGCAACCGGTCGACATGGAGATCGACGCCTACCCGGAACGCGACTTCAAGGGTCATGTCGCCAGCGTCCAGCCCGGCTCCGGGCCGGCCTTCTCGCTGTTGCCGCCGGAAAACGCCACCGGCAACTTCGTCAAGATCGTCCAGCGTGTCCCGGTCAAGATCATCTTGGACAATCCGCCGGCCGACGTCTCCCTCGGCCCGGGCATGTCGGTCGTCCCGACCGTGCGCGTTGACCCGACGCCGTCACTCTATGAGCGGCTGAAGGCCGGCATAAAGCAATGGCGGAGGCGGGTGTGAGCGACGCGGCCGCGCAGGCCGGCGCTCCGCCGGCCAGCAGCGCAGCGGAGGGCGGCTCCTGGCTGATCGCCGTCCTGGTCGCGCTTGCGGCCTTCATGGAGGTGCTCGACACCACGATCGCCAACGTGGTCCTGCCTTACATCGCCGGCGGCATGGGGGTCAGCGACGACGAAGCCTCGTGGGTGGTGACGACCTATCTGGTCGCCAACGCCATCAGCCTGACCGCGAGCCCGTTCCTTGCCCGGCGTCCTCGGCCGCAAGCGCTTCTTCCTTATCTGCCTTGGACTCTTCAGTGTCAGCTCGATCCTGTGCGCGCAGGCCTGGAATCTTAATTCGCTCCTTTTGTTCCGCATTATGCAAGGCCTGGCGGGCGGCGGCATGGTGCCGGTGTCGCAATCGATTTTGGCGGACGCCTTCCCGCCGCAGAAGCGCGGTCAGGCGTTCGCGCTGTTCGGCGTCGCGGTGGTTGTCGCGCCGGTGGTCGGCCCGACGCTCGGCGGCTGGCTCGCCGACAATCTCACTTGGCGCTGGTGTTTCCTGATCAATGGTCCGGTCGGCGTCGCCACGATCGCGCTGATCGCGATCCTCCTGCCCGCGGACAAACCCAATCCGGGGCGGGCGGCCCGATTCGATCTCATCGGCTTTCTGTTGGTGGCGACGTTCCTCGGCGCGCTTGAGATCGTGCTCGATCGCGGCCTTGAGGATGACTGGTTTGGCTCCAACTTTATCGTAACGTTCACAGTGATTTGCGCCCTTGCGTTCGTGCTCATGATCCCGTGGGAGCTGAGCAGGAAGCGATCCGATGATCGACATGCGCATGGTCGGGTCGCGTCAGTTTGGCGCCTGCTTTCTGGTGATGGGCGCGACGGGCGCGATCCTGTACGCGACCACCCAATTCCTGCCGCTGCTTGTTCAGTCGAATTTCGGCTATACCGCCACCTGGGCGGGCCTCGTCGCTATCGCCGGGCGGTCTCGTGACCCTGGTGATGATGTTCGTCGTCGGACAGATCTCAAACCGGATCCAGCCGAAATACCTGATCATGACCGGCGCGATCTTCGCCGCGATCTCGATGTATCAGCTGACCAACGTGTACGGCGATCTCGACTTCTGGTTCTTCGCCCGTACGCGCATGGCGCTTGGCGTCGGATTGCCGCTTATCTTCATCCCAATCATTACAGCGTCTTATGATGGGATCCCGGCAAACCGCGTGGACATGGCGTCGGCGCTAGTCAATGCGGCGCGCAACACGGGCGGCTCGATCGGCGTCTCGCTCGCCTCCAATGTGCTCAACCACCGCGAGCAGTTCCATCAGAGCCGGCTCGTCGAGCACGTCATTCCGTCAGGCCATGCAGTATCAAAACACCCTGCACCAGGCGACGCAGTATTTTCTGGCGCACGGCAGTTTGCCTCCCGAGGCGCACCAGCAGGCGATCAACTGGATCGGACAGCAGGTGCAGGCGCAATCGGCCTTTCTCGCCTACATGGATGTCTTTTGGGTGCTGATGCTGCTCTCGCTCGCCGCCGTGCCGCTGGCGATGAGCCTGCGCAAGGTCAAGCTCGGCGGAGGGCCGGCGCCCGCGGCGCACTGAGCGGGTCGCCTCGGGCAAGGCCGTTCGCGCCCGAGTTCCCGCTCGTTAAGCTCTGATCGTATGCCAGCTCGACCCGGGGTTGGGGCTGACGGGTCCGCCGCCGATCAGTCTGTTCCCGTTCATTTCCCAAACCGAAGCTTCGCCGCTCGCGTTTTGAAACAGGATGTCGGAGAGACCTCCGCCGCCTGTTCCGATCGCGTGCCAACTCGGCCCCGGATTGGGGCTGACTGGCCCGCCGCCGGTGAGTTTGCTCCCGTTCATCTCCCAGATCGAGACTTGGCCCGTGCTCGCGTTTTGAAACAGGATGTCGGAGAACCCGTCGTCGTTGAAATCGCCCGTTCCGATCGCGTGCCAGGAAGGCCCTGGATTGGGGCCGACCGGTCCGCCGCCGGTTAGCGTGTTCCCTTTCATTTCCCAGATCGAGACTTGGCCGCTGCTCGCGTTTTGAAACAGAATGTCGGACCGGCCGTCGTCATTGAAATCGCCCGCTCCGATCGCTTTCCAAGCCGGTCCGGGATTGGGGCTGACCGGTCCGCCGCCGATCAAATGATTCCCGTTCATCTCCCAGATCGAGACCTGGCCGCTGCTCGTGTTTTGAAACAGGATATCGGAAAGGCCGTCGCCGTTGAAGTCGCCGGTTCCGATCGCCTTCCAACTCGGCCCAGGATTGGGTGTCACGGGCCCGCCCCCGATTAGGCTGTTTCCATTCATCTCCCAGATCGAGGCCTGACCATTGGCGTTTTGCCACAGGATGTCGGAATGGCTGTCGCCGTCGAAGTCGCCCGTTCCGATCGCTTTCCACGTGGGCCCGGGATTGGGGCTGACGGGCCCGCCGCCGGTCAGGGCGTTCTTGTTCATGTCCCAGATCGAGGCCTGACCGCTCGCGTTCTGCCACAGGATGTCGGAACGGCCGTCGCCGTTGAAGTCGCCGTCCGGGGTCTCGCTCACACCGAGCGGTATCGTATCTTGTACATCGGTGGCGAGTTCGATCGTGCCGGCGGCGGTCCCGTCTGAGCGGAACAGCCCGAAGCTATTGCCATCGAAGGCGTAGAATTCGGCGGCCCCGTTCACCGCCGCAAGATCGATAGGTGGACCTGCCAAGCCGGGAACCGCCACCGTTCCCACGGCGGTCCCGTCCGACTTCCATAGTTCAAAGCCATGCACGCCGTCCTCGGCCTGAAAGTAGAGCGTGCCGTTGACATTCGTCAGATCGCTGGGGAGGGAGCCGTTTAGACCCGGATCGATGTCCTTGACCATCATTGTTCCGGCGGCGGTCCCGTCCGACTTCCACAGCTCTTCGCCATCCGCGCCGTCGTTGGCGACAAAATAGAGCATGCCGCTGACATTCGTCAGGTCGGCGGGGCTGGAGCTGCTTGAGCCGGGGTTGATGTCTTTGACCATCAAGGTTCCGGCAGCGGTTCCATTCGATTTCCATAATTCATCGCCATCAAGTCCATTGTTGTCTTCGAGGTAGAGCGTGCCGCCGACGTTCGTCAGGCCAGTCGGATTGGAGGCAAATCCGCCAGGATCGACATCCACGACCAAGACCGTTCCGTCGGCGGTGCCGTCCGACTTGAACAATTGTCGGCCGATGATGCCGGGGTCGGCGTCGAAGTAGAGTGTGCCGTCAACGTTCGTCAGGTCCGTGGGTCTGGAACCGGCCATGCTCCCACCAAAGTCTTTGACCAGGACCGTGCCGGCGGCGGTCGCCGTTCGACTTCCACAGCTCTTCGCCATGAACGCCGTCGTTGGCCGCGAGGTAGAGCGTGCCGTCAACGTTCGTCAGGTGCGCGGGGTCGGAGCTACCCGATGGATTGATCGCTTTGACCAAACCCGTCCCGGCGGCGGTCCCGTCCGACTTCCATAGCTGTTGGCCATTGAGCTGATCGTTGGCCACGAAGAAGAGCGCGCCCCCGACATTCGTCAGGTCGGTGAGTGAGCTGTTCAGCTCCGGAGAAACGCCCTTGACCAAAACCGTCCCGGCGGCGGTCCCGTCCGACTTCCATAGCTCGGACCCATTCGCGCTATCGGTGACGGAGAAAAAGACCTGGCTGCCGATCGTGACGTCGGAAGCAATCGCGCCGCTGCCAAGCGAGCCGACGACATGTGTGCCGGCAACCGTTCCGTTGCTGACCCACAGTTTGTTGACGCCGCCAACATCCTTAACGAAATAGGAAAGCGCCATGGAATTCCTCCCTTGTGGATATCGGAATGCTAGCGCGGACCCTTACAAAGGCGTCCTACCGTCTCGACCACGCGAGCGGATAGAATTACGTGCTTCGCACCCTGAACTACGCGAGAGCCTTACGTGGCGCCGGCATGATTAAGCCACCGGAGAACTTGACAATAGGTAGAACTACCTATGCTTTGTTCAAAATCTTCCTTTGTAACAACCGACAGCACTGCGAAAATTGAGGAGCCGAGGCGGCGCGCGCGACCGATTGGTATTCCGGCCTCTCGCCTCCCTGAGGTGACGCGCGCGAAATGCGAGGGTCCGGCGTCTAAATCAGTGCGAGGCGCCAACATCGTCAGGCGAGGGCGGCAAGGGCGTGGCGGGCCGATCCTTTCCGGCTGAAAACCGAAGGGGATGCCATTCAATCGCCTGCCCTGTTTCGTGGTACAGAATCCAGGTCTGCCCGGTTGCCGTATCCAGGAGAAGGGTTTCGGGAAAAGTTTGAGATTGGGACGCCGGGACGGCGACCATCTGATAGCGGCCGACTTGCGGCGCTTGGGCTTGCGCGCTTGCCATGGCGGCTAAAAGCATAGCGAGCAGCGCCTACGGCGATTTTCTTCATGAGCATGATCCTCGAACGGCTTGAGAGTGCTCAGGTGAGGCTTGTAGCAAAAGCCTTCCGTCCCCGCACTGACGCGCAGGCATTCGACGCGCCGAACACGTGGATGGCCGGGCCAAGCCAGGCCAAGCCCGGCCACGACGACGCCTTAAAGCCCCTTCCCCACGATTTCGATCCCTCACGTCCCCAACAGCTCTTGCTATAAGAGCGAACAATTTCTTGGCAAAAACAGAAGCGGATGTTATCCTCTTCATGCTCGCCGGATTAGAGGGCCGCGGGGCGCGAGGAGGATGGATTGGGATCCGGCTGGGACACGCGGTTCTCAGGGAAGGGAAAGATTTTCTTATTTGGATTCGCTGTAACCCATTGAAAAGTCCCGATTCGGACGAATAAAACCAAATTAAACCAAGCAATTTTGCTTGGTTTAATTTGGTTGGGCTTGGATTGGCTTGGATTTATTTGGCGCGACGGAGCGCACGGGCGCTGCTACGCCTGCCCCTCTCCGGCTTCCGCCAGCGCCTTGAGCCCCTCGCGGTAGGTCGGATAGTCAGGCGCAAATCCCAGTTCAGCTTTGGCCTTAGCGATCGAAACGCGCTTGTTGTCGGCGTAGAACTCCCGCCCCATCGGCGACAGCCTTGCCTCGTCGAACGGCTCCTCGGGCGGCGGCTCGATCCCGAGCAGGGCGGCCGCATAGGCGATCACGTCCTGGGGCGGGGCCGGCTCGTCGTCGGCGACGTTCCAGATCTGGCCCTTAAGGCCGCGCATGAGCGCGAGGCTCGATATTTGAGCAATATCATCGACATGGGCCCGGTTGAACACTTGGTCCAACTTGACGATCCGCCGCGCCTCGCCCTGGGCCAGATTGACGAGCGCGTTGCGACCAGGCCCATAGATGCCGGCAAGGCGCAGGATGTCTGCTTCGGCGCCGCGCGCCCGGGCAGCCTCCGTCCAGCGGGCCTCGTCCTCGATCCGGGCCAGTCCGCGCGTCGTGCGCGTCCGCGTCGCGCTCGTCTCGTCGACCCACGCGCCGCCGTGGTCGCCGTAAACCCCGATGGTCGAGTAGTAGACGATGCGCCGCAGCGCAGGCGCCGCGGCGATGGCGGCTGCGAAGCGCTCAAGCGTCGCGCCCCGTCCATCGCGCGGCGGGATGGAGACGACGATCGCCTCGGCCTTGCCAAGCGCCTGCTCGAGCCCCGGCTCTGGCTCTGCGCCGTCGAACCGATACGCCTCGACGCCCTCGCGACGCAGAGCGCTGATGGCTTCGGCTGACCGCGCGGTTCCGCTCGCCTCGATCCATGGCTCGCGCAGAATGAGGCGCCGGGCGCAATAGCCAAGCCCGAAGAAGAAAACTCTCACCGGCCGCGCCCCGCCCGCTCAGGCGCTATTTCTTCTTCGGGATGTACAGGTCAGTCAGCGTGCCTGCGAAGGCCTCGGCCGACATGGCGAACGTCTCCGACAGCGTCGGGTGCGGGTGGACGGTCAGGCCGATGTCTTCGGCTTCGGCGCCCATCTCGATCGCCAGCGCCGCCTCGGAGATGAGGTCTCCCGCGTTCGGTCCAACGATGCCGCAGCCGATGAGGCGCTGGGTCTCTTCATCCCACAGGGTCTTGGTCAGGCCCTCGTCGCGGCCGAGCGAGAGAGAGCGCCCGCTCGCGGCCCAGGGGAAGACGGCCTTGCCGTATTTGATCCCCTTCGCCTTGGCTTCGGTCTCTGTCACGCCCGCCCAGGCGACTTCCGGATCCGTGTAAGCGACCGAGGGTATCGCCTTGGCGTCAAACGAGGATTTGTGCCCGCTGGCGACCTCCGCCGCGACCTTGGCCTCATGCGTTGCCTTATGCGCCAGCATCGGCTGACCGACGATGTCGCCGACGGCGAAGATATGCGGCACGTTGGTCCGCATCTGCCGGTCGACGGCGATGTAGCCCCGCTCGTCGACGGCGACGCCCGCGGCGGCCGCGCCGATGCGCGCGCCGTTCGGTCGCCGTCCGACGGAGACGAGGATCGCGTCGAACGTCTGGGTGCTCGAACCATCGGGACCTTCGTAAGTCACCTTGAGTCCGTCCGGCTCCGCCTTGACGGCGGTCACCTTGGTCTTGAGCAGGATCTTCTCGTAGAGCTTGCCGATGCGCTTCGCGAGCGGGGCGACGATGTCCGGATCGGCGCCTGGCATCAGCTGGTCCATCATCTCGATCACGGTGATGCCGGCGCCCAGCGAATGGTAGACCGTCGCCATCTCAAGCCCGATGATCCCTCCGCCGAGCACCAGCATGCGCTTGGGGATGAAATTGAGCTCGAGAGCCCCGGTCGAATCCCAGATGCGTGGGTCGGCTGGAATAAATCCCGGCGCGGCTGGTTCGGAGCCGGCGGCGATGATCGCCTTGTTGAAGCGCACCACGCGGGCCCCTTCCCCCGTCTCAACCCGCAACGTATTGGCCGAAGTGAACTTGCCCTCCCCGGTCAGCGTCTTGACCTTGCGCTGCTTGGCGAGGCCGGTGAGGCCGCCCGTCAGCCGCTTGACCACGCCGTCCTTCCAGCCGCGAATGGCCGCGGAGTCGAAGGTCGGCGCGCCAAAGCTCACGCCATGCGGCCCCATCGCCTTGGCGTCGTCGATGACCTTGGCGACATGCAGCAAAGCCTTTGACGGGATACAGCCGACGTTGAGGCAAACGCCGCCAAGCGTTGGTCGCAAGTCGACCAGAACGACGTTCTGCCCGAGATCCGCGGCGCGGAACGCGGCGGTGTAGCCGCCGGGGCCGGCGCCCAAGACAAGAATATCCGCCTCGAAATCGGCCTGTCCGCCTGGGTCGGTGGCCGGCTTTCGGCGGGGGAGCTGCGGGCGCGGCCGCTTTGGGGGCGGGCTCCTGGATTTCGACGCCGCCGCCTTGGGCGCCGGCCGGCGGAGCGGCCGTTTTTGGCGTCGACGGCGCCGCGCCCTCTTTCGTCTCCCCGTCGCCCGAATAGGTCGCCAGCAGATCGCCCTGGGTGACCGTGTCACCGACCTTGACGCGAATCTCGCCGATCAAGCCATCCTCCGGCGCCGGCACGTCCATGCTCGCCTTGTCGCTTTCGAGCGTCAGGATCGGCTCGTCCTTGCGGACGCTCTGCCCGGGCGCGACGTGGATTTCGATGATCGGCACATCCTTGAAGTCGCCGATGTCGGGGAGCCGGATTTCGTTCGCCATGCCTCAACTCTCTATCGGACCGCGGTCATAAAATAATGCGCCGCATGTCCTCCAGGAGGCCCGCGAGATGGCGCATGAAGCGAGCGGCCGCAGCGCCGTCGATCACTCTGTGATCGTAAGATAGGCATAGCGGCAGCATGAGACGAGGCTGAAACGCCGTTCCATCCCAAACCGGGGCCATTTTCGAACGCACGACGCCGAGAATCGCGACTTCCGGCGCGTTGACGATCGGCGTGAAGGCGGTACCCCCGATGCCGCCCAGCGAAGAGATGGTGAAGGTCGCGCCCTGCATTTCGGCCGGCGCGAGCTTGCCAGCGCGCGCCTTTTCCGAGAGAGCGCCAAGCTCGCGGGAAAGATCGATCACGCCCTTCTGATCGACATCCTTTATGACCGCGACCACGAGGCCATCGGGAGTGTCGACCGCGACGCCGATGTGCCAATAGCGGCGCAAAATCAAACAGTCGCCGCCGGGACTGAGAGCGGCGTTGAAATTCGGAAATGCCTTCAGCGCGGCGACCACAGACCGCATGAGAAGCGGCAGCAACGAGACGCGGTAAGGCTTTGACTTGTCTTTCTTCCCGTCTTCGTCGAGAGCCTTTCGGAAGGCGTCGAGATCGGTGATGTCCGCTTCGTCCCTATGCGTGACATGCGGGATGTTGACCCAGGAGGCATGCAGCCGCGGGCCCGAAATCTTCTTGATGCGCGAGAGCGGGACCGTCTCGATCGGGCCGAATTTGGCGAAGTCGACCTGGGGCACCGCAGGCAGCGCGCCGCCGCCTACCGCGTTGGCGCGGCCGCGCCCTTGGAGAGCGCCGCTTTCAAGTCCTCGCGGGTGATGCGGCCCTTCTCGCCCGTCCCCTTGATCGGATTAAGATCCAGGCCGAGCTCGCGGGCGAGCCGCCGAACCGCGGGACCGGCGTGGACCCCGGAGAAATCGGCGATCGCGGGTCCGGCAGCCGTTGGGTGGCCTGGGCGGCAGATCCCGTGGCGTAACGGGCGAAGTGTCAGGCGCTTCGGCGGCGTCCTCTTCTTCCTTCGCGTCCGCCTCGTCCTCCTGGTCAGAGGCGATCTGCCCCGCCTCTCCGCCGGCATCGAGCTTCCCGACCAGCGAGCCCATCGACACTTTGTCGCCGACCTTGACAACAATCTCCGTGATCTTGCCGGCCGCCGGCGACGGCACGTCCATGCTCGCCTTGTCGGATTCCAGCGTCACGATCGGCTGCTCCGCCTCGACCGTGTCGCCGGCCTTCACGAGAACCTCGATCACCGGCACGTCTTTAAAGTCGCCGATGTCGGGAATTGTGATGTCGATCGTCGCCGCCTTTGCGGGGGCCGCCAGCGCGGCAGCCTTGGGAGCGGGCGTGGCGGAGGTCTTCTCCGAGCGAGGTGGCCTTTGCGGGCGCAGCAGGGGCTTTCTCCGGGGCGGCCGCCTTGGCGGGAGCAGTTTCCTCGGCCGTCTTCGCCCTCCGCAGGATTCGATGCGCGCGATGAGGGTTCCCATCGACACTTTGTCGCCGATCTTCGCCAGAACCTCGGCGACGGTGCCCGCGACGGGCGAAGGCACGTCCATCGCGCCTTGTCGGATTCGAGGGTGATCAGCGACTGCTCCGCCTTGACGACGTCGCCGGGCTTCACCAGCACCTCAATGACCGGCACGTCCTTGAAGTCGCCGATATCGGGAACCTTCACGTCGATTTTCGCCACCGGCGCTCTCCTCAGCGAGCAGGTTGTCTAGGATGCCGAGATTTCAGCTTCGCGCCGGATTCGGCCCCTCCGGATCGATGCCGTATTTGGCGATCGCCTCGGCCACGCGCCGGGTAGGCAGCAATTGTTCTTCCGCGAGCGCCTTCAAACTGGCGACCGTGACATGATAGCGGTCAACTTCAAAGAACGAGCGCAAACGACGGCGATAGTCGGAACGTCCGAAGCCGTCCGTCCCGAGCGCCTTGTACCGCGCCGGCACGTATGGCCGAATTCCGTCCGGGAGCGCCTTTATGTAGTCCGTTGACGCAATGACGGGCCCCTTCCCGCTCGACAAAGCGCGGGTGATGAACGGGACCTTCGCGTCGGCTTCAGGATGCAGCAGATTCCAGCGCTCGACATCGAGGCCCTCGCGGCGCAGTTCGGTGAAGCTGGTGACGCTCCAGATCTCGCTGCTGACGCCGTGCTCGCTTGCCAGCATCTCGGCCGCCGCTTCGACCTCGCGCAGAATCGCGCCCGCGCCCAAAAGACGCACGTGGAGGCCCGGCTGATCGGCCTTGACCTCGCGCAGCTTGTAAGCGCCCTTGAGGATACCTTCCTCCGCCCCTTCCGGCATCGCCGGATGGGGGTAATTCTCGTTCAGGGTCGTGATGTAGTAAAAGACATCGTCCTGATCGACGAGCATCCGGTTCAGGCCGGCGTGGACGATCACCGCCAGTTCGTAGGCATAAGTGGGATCATAGGTTACGCAATTTGGGATGGTCGACGCCAGAATGTGGCTATGGCCATCCTCGTGCTGCAGACCTTCGCCGTTGAGGGTCGTGCGGCCGGAGGTGCCCCCGATCAGGAAGCCGCGGGTCCGCATGTCGCCCGCGGCCCAGGCGAGATCGCCGACGCGCTGGAACCCGAACATCGAATAGTAGATGTAGAAGGGGATCATCGGCACGTTGGAGGTCGAATACGATGTGCCCGCGGCGATGAATGAGGCCATCGCGCCAGGCTCGTTGATCCCTTCCTGAAGAATCTGGCCTTTCGGATCCTCGCGATAATACATGAGCTGATCGGCGTCCTGCGGCCGATAAAGCTGGCCGACCTGGCTGAAAATCCCGACCTGCCGGAACAGACCCTCCATGCCGAAGGTGCGGCTCTCGTCGGGGACGATCGGCACCACATGGGAACCAAGATTCTTGTCACGCAAGAGCGCGGTCAGAATCCGGACAAAGGCCATGGTGGTCGAGATTTCGCGCCCTTCCGCCGTTGCTTTCAGGAGCGCATCGAAAGTGGAAAGCGGAGGAACGACCAGCGGCTCGCTCTTGCGCCGGCGGGCCGGCAGATAGCCGCCAAGCGCCGCGCGGCGCTCGCGCAGATAAATCATTTCCTCGCTGTCCTCGGCGAAGCGCAGAAACGGCACCTGTGTCGAGATCCGCGTCCGAAACGGGGACTTGGAACCGGTCGCGGAAGGCCTTGAGCGCGTCGTGGCCAAGTTTCTTGGCTTGATGGGCGATCATCTGCCCTTCACCGGCCGCGCCCATTCCATAGCCTTTGACGGTTTTGGCGAGAATGACGGTCGGCTGGCCCTTGTGATCGACCGCGGCCTTATAGGCGGCGTAGACCTTGACCGGATCGTGCCCGCCCCGGGTCAGCGCCCAAATCTCGGCGTCGGTCCAATCCTCGACCATCGCCGCCGTCTCAGGGTAACGACCGAAGAAGTTCTTGCGAATGTAAGCGCCGTCCTTCGACTTGAAGTCCTGGTATTCGCCGTCGACGCATTCGTCCATGAGCTGGCGGAGCTTGCCCTCAGTATCCTTTGCAAGCAGCGCGTCCCACCCCGAACCCCATAGGCACTTGATGACGTTCCAGCCCGCGCCGCGGAAATCGGCCTCAAGCTCCTGCACGATCTTGCCGTTGCCGCGCACCGGTCCGTCGAGGCGCTGGAGATTGCAATTGATGACGAAGATGAGGTTGTCGAGCTTCTCGCGCCCGGCGAGGGAGATCGCCCCGAGCGATTCCGGCTCGTCCATCTCGCCGTCGCCGCAGAACACCCAGACCTTCCGAGGCGCTGTGTCGGCGAGGCCCTCGCCCGTGCAGATAGAGTAGAAACC
This sequence comes from uncultured Alphaproteobacteria bacterium, assembly GCA_963775405.1. Taxonomy (GTDB): domain Bacteria; phylum Pseudomonadota; class Alphaproteobacteria; order Rhizobiales; family Beijerinckiaceae; genus Roseiarcus. Next base: position 30,442 of record CAVZJI010000010.1, on the reverse strand, counting down.
GGGCCTGATAGATCGCCATCAGGGGACCGAGGCCCATCGAGACGGTTGGGAACTGCCAGAAGTCCGGCATCAGCCATGGATGGGGATAGGAGGCCAGACCCTTGCCGCCGACCTCCTGGCGGAAGTTCACCAGCTGATCATCGCTGAGACGGCCCTCGAGATACGCGCGGGCGTAAATGCCGGGCGAGCTATGGCCCTGGAAATAGATGAGGTCGCCGCCGTGCGCTTCGTTGCAGGCATGCCAGAAATGCATGAAGCCGGTGTCGTAAAGGGTCGCCGCCGACTGGAAGCTCGCAATGTGGCCGCCGAGTTCGGACGATTCCTTGTTCGCCTTGACGACGATCGCGGCGGCGTTCCAACGGACATAGCGGCGGATGCGCTGCTCGAGCTTTCGGTTGCCGGGATGGGCCGGCTGCCCTTCGGGCGGAATGGTGTTGACGTAGGCCGTGTTGGCCGCGAACGGCAGCTTCGCGCCCTTGCGTCGAGCTGCCGCGACAACGGCGTCCAGAATGTCGTCGACCTTGCCGATTCCCTCGAAGGCCTCGACGGAATCGAGTGCGTCGAGCCATTCGTCGGTTTCGTCGGATTGGCCTTGACCCTGTCGTCCATCGGGCCAACCTCCCTATCACTTATACAAAAGTCGTAAGCGAGCTGGCGCAGTCTTCTCACGCGTCCGACCAATTGGCAATTGCGACGGATGGCGCTGCTGCCATGCCAATCATGCATGAGGAGAAAGCGCATTGCGCCGACCCTCGGCCGGTCGCGATAGGATGTGTGATGGCGCGCTGCGCTAGCGGGGGTTTGAAGCGCTGAGGGAGCAGGATTTGGCCGGCGTCACCACCCATGTGCTTGACGTAACCAGCGGCCGGCCGGCGGAGGGCGTCCGGGTGGAGCTTTACGAACTGGCGGCTGGATCAGAGCGCAAGCTTGTCGTGGAAGTGGTGACCAACGCGGACGGCCGCACCGACAAGCCGCTCTTGAGCGCCGACCAGGCGCGCGCCGGCCAGTTCGAGCTCATCTTCCACGCGGGCGACTATTTCCGCCGTCGGCGCGCAGAACTCGCCGACCCGCCATTCCTCGACGTGATCCCGATCCGGTTTGGCGTCGCCGATCCGCAGGCGCACTATCACGTGCCCCTCCTCGTCTCGCCGTGGAGCTATTCGACCTACCGGGGAAGCTGAGGCCGTACAGTCCTCCTCGGCATCGGCCGCGACCTCGGTCCGATCGACCGGTTTGGATTTTCTTGGGCCCTCGCCGTTTCGGCTTGAAACCCCAGCAAAGACGTGTTGGATTTCCTTGGATTTCCTTGGATTCTCTCGTCAGAATCGAGACTTATCAATGGGTTATGCGGGATAAATCGCGAAAAATTTTTCTTCGCTGTTTTTCCCTCGGCATGAGAAGCGCAGCAACCGGACCGATGCGGTTTTGGCAGGACGAAGCGCAGAATTGTTCATGGGGCGAGCTTAACGTGATTTCTGATATTATGCAATTGTATTGTTCAACATTCGCTTTCTTGCCGTGCCCACTGCGCAGCGAACGCTCGATCCACGTGTCCTTAATCCGCAAGCTTTGCTCACGTCGTCAACAATTACACAGGACTTCTGTGCTCTTATCTGAGGCGAACCGATCCGCGGCGCTGGACGGCGTCAGTGTTTTTTGCACTGCACTCTTGAATAAGCCTGCTCACTATATTATAAGTATGCTTATGTTATCACTTGCTCAGAAATGGACCGTGTCTCCCGCCCGCGAACTGGGCTTCGCGCTCCATGACGTCGCCCGCCTGCTCCGGACCTATTCCGACCAGCGCGCCCGCGAACTCGGCACGACCCGCGCGCAATGGGCGGTGCTGTCTCGCCTCCAGCGCTGCGAGGGCGCCAAGCAGAACGAACTGGCCGAGGCGCTCGACCTCGCGCCGATCACACTTGGGCGGCTGATCGACAAACTGACCGCCGCCGGCCTCGTCGAGCGGCGCGACGATGCAACCGACCGGCGCGCCAACCGTCTTTATCTCACTGAAAAAGCTGCGCCGGCGTTGAAGGACCTGGGAGCGCTCGCCGAAGATCTGATGGGCCGCGCGCTGGCGGGCCTCGACGAAGGCGACATCCGCGCGATGCAGGACAGCCTCGCGACCATGAAAGCCAATCTCAAGACCGAATTGAGCCCGGGAGCCTACCCAAAGTGACCATGCCGAAACCCGCTTCCGGGCGCGATCCCGCGCAGGAGGATGATCCACCAGGCGCGCTCCAACCGGCGCCGCCGCTGCCTTTCACGCCACCGAAGGCCCCGCCGTCGGCCGGGCGCGAATCCGCGCTGCAAACGCCGTCCGCCCCGCAGCCCTCGCAGCCAATCCAGTTCACGCCGGCGCGAACGCCCGCGCCGAACCCGCAGGCTCCGCCGTCCGCGCCGCCAGCGCCTCGCGCCAGCGGCGGAGACGCCGATCGTCGTCAAGCGCAAGCGCGGCGTAAGCCGGTTCATCATGCTTGTTGTCATTCCCCTCATCGCGCTCGCGCTCGGCTTCGGCTGGTGGCTGAGCAGCGGTCGCTATATCTCGACCGACAACGCCTATGTCGGCGCCGACAAGTCGCTCATCACGCCGCAAGTCACCGGCGCGATCGTCGCCGTGCACGTTGTCGAGGGGCAGAAGGTCAAGGTCGGCGACCCGCTCTTCGACATTGATCCCAAGCCTTATGAGATCGCGCTGGCGCTCGCGAAAGGCAAGCTCGAAGCGGCCAAGGTCGAATTCGCCAATCTGCAATCCTCATTTGTCAGCAACATCGACCAAATCAAAATGGGCGAGGACGCGGTGCGCGTGCGCCAAGCCGACTTCGACCGCAAGAACGATCTCGCCATCTCGCGCTCAGGCACAGCCGCCGATCGCGACACCTCGATGGCCAACTTGATTCAAGCCAAGCAGATCCTCGAATTCGTCAAATGGCAGCAAGACACGGTGAAGGTGAAGCTCGGCGGCGGCCCTAACACGACGATCGACCAGTTCCCCGACTATATGCAGGCGAAAGCCGCGGTCGATGACGCGGAGCGCAACCTGCGCAACACCAAGGTGCTCGCGCCGATCGACGGCGTCGCGACGCAGGTGCCGGAGATCGAGCTCGGGCGCGTTGCGGCGGCTGGCCAGCCGGTGTTCGCGGTCGTCGCCAATACAGGCCTGTGGGTCGACGCCAATCCGAAGGAATTGGACCTGACCTACGTCCATGTCGGCCTGCCCGCCAAGGTGAGCGTCGACACGTTTCCCGACCGGGAATGGAAAGGCACGATCTGCTCGATCGCGCCTGGCACCGGCGCGCAATTCGCCATCCTGCCGCCGCAGAACGCAAGCGGCAACTGGGTCAAGGTCGTCCAGCGCGTGCCGCTTCGCTTCTGCTTCGACCCGAAGGAGGACACGACGGGTCTGCGGGCCGGGATGAGCACTTATCTCACCATCGACACGGGACGGACGCGCACGCTCGCGGGCACGCTTGAAGGGCTCAAGCAGTGGGTGGGCGGTTACGTCGACACTCTCTTGGGGGCGAGGACCGCCGTCATCCGATGAACGCGCAAGCGCCCGCCCCGCCGCTCTACGAGACGATCTCGCCGACGCTCAAGTGGCTGCTCGACCGTCTGCATCATGATGGCGACCATCATGCAGGCGCTCGACACGACGATCGCCAACGTCGCCCTGCCCTATATGCAGGGCTCGCTGGCGACGACCCAGGATCAGATCAACTGGGTGTTGACGTCCTACATCGTCGCCGCGGCGATCATGACCTCGCCGCTTGGCTGGATGGCGACGCGCTTCGGCCGCAAGAAGCTTTTCATTGTTTGCACCGCGGGTTTCACCGTCGCCTCGATGCTGTGCGGCATCGCGCTGTCGATCGAGCAGATGGTCGGCCTATCGGCTGTTGCAGGGCGTGTTCGGCGCGGCGCTCGTGCCCTTGAGCCAGGCGGTGATGCTCGACATCTTCCCACCTGCCAAGCGCGGCTCGGCGATGGCGATCTGGGGCATGGGCGTCATGCTCGGGCCGATCATGGGCCCGACGCTCGGCGGCTGGCTCACCGACTCCTATTCGTGGCGCTGGGTGTTCTTCGTCAATCTGCCGTTCGGCATCCTGACCACCGCCGGCCTTTGGGTCTTCATGAGCGAAACGCCGACGCGACGCGACGTGCCCTTCTCCTGGTTCGGTTTCTTGAGTCTTTCGCTCGGCATCGGCGCCTTGCAGATGATGCTCGACCGCGGCGAGCAGCTCGGTTGGTTCGAGTCGCCTGAAATCATCATTGAGGCGGCCCTGGCGGTCATCGGCTTCTACTTCTTCCTCACCGACTGCCTGACGTCCGCGCGGCCGTTCATCAGCGTGCGCATCTTCAAGGACTGGAACTTCTCGATTGCGCTCGTCTTCATGTTCCTGGTTGGCATCATGCTGCTTGCGAGCTTGGCGCTGGTGACGCCGTTCATCCAGAACTTGCTCGGCTACCCGGTGTTGTCCAGCGGCTTTCTGCTCGGCACGCGCGGCATCGGCACATTTGTGGGCATGTTCCTGGTCGGCAGGCTGAGCGGCAGGGTCGATCCTCGGCTCATGATCTTCATCGGCCTCGTGCTAGCGACCGGATCGCTCTGGCTCATGGTCGGTTGGTCGCTCGACGTCCCGGCCAATACGATCGTGATCAACTCGATCGCACAAGGGTTGGGTCTCGGCTTCATCTTCGTCCCCCTCAACACGATCGCCTTCGCAAGCCTGCCGGGTGAATTGCGCACCGAGGGCGCAGCGCTCTGGACGCTCATTCGCAACATTGGCTCCGCGGTCGGCATCTCGGTCGTCATCGCGCGTCTAACCAGCATGACCACGATGTTCCACAGCCAGCTGGTCGAGCACGCGACGCCGTTCAATGACGCGCTGAGAATGCCGAACGCTTCGATGGTTTGGGGACATGGGCTTCCGAGCATGGCGATGCTTGAGGGGATGATTACCCAACAGGCGGCGATCATGGCCTATTCCAACAGCTTCCTGTTCATGACCTTCATTTCGCTCTGCGCCTTCCCGCTGCTTGCGCTCATCCGCTCGCCGAAATCTGTCGCGACAGCCGCTTCGCGCGAAGCGGCTGCCCACGCGGTCATGGACTGACGCCGGCCGCCGGCATTTGATCGTCTCGATCTGTCCGGCGGCGAAGCGCTCGGATGTGAGCGCGCAGCGCAACGGAATCGCCCCGCGAGATCCCTCTCCCTCTCGCTCGTTTTGCCCGGCGGCGATCAGGCTTGGCTGGCCGCCAGCGCCCAAAACATTTATGCAATACTATCAGTGGCTACTCACTGGCCACAGATGTCAGACGGCTGCACATCGGGGCTGCGATGCAGATCACTCTCGTTCCGGACAGCAGTATTGCTTCCGCGCCGGCCGGGCTTACCGCGGCGGTTGAGGCTGCTGCAGCCGTTTTCGAGCAGGATTTTCCAGGTAATTATAATATCAATATCAGTTACGGCTGGGGAACCTTTGATAATGCCCCTTCGACGGATCTAACTACTCTGGGCGAGCAGCATCTTCTCGGTTGGGGGCGGGACTTCTCTATTCAAGTAAATTATTCTCAGCTTAGGGGCTGGCTGACCGCCAATGCAGCCTCGAGCGCCCAGATTACCGCAGTTGCATCATTACCCGCGAGCGCCACTTCTCTCCCCGGCGACGCTGATACTTTCTTTGTCAGCCGCGCGGAGGAAAAAGCGCTCGGGGTCTTTAGCGGAGACAGCGGCGGGATTGACGGCTCAATCGGATTCAATATCGGCGACGGAAGCTCTAGGGAATGACTGGGAGCCAGCGGCTCTAACCGAGATCGCCCATGCCCTGGGCTGGAATAGCATCGCCCAAGGCGGATCCTTTCCTGAAGTCTCAGATCTGTTTCGCTATTCGTCGCCCGGACAATACGGGTGGGCGTCCGGGCAGTCCGCCTATTTTTCAGTCGACGGCGGCAACACGGACCTGGCTGATTTCGCCACCTCCACCCCCTTCGATCAAACCCTCTTTTCTGATCTGCCTGCTGACGATCCCTTAAGACTGCCGTTCACCAGCGCCGCAACAACCTTGACGAGCCTTTGATATTGAAGCCTTGAGCGTTATTGGGTTTGGAGTGGCTGCCATTTCCCCGCCGCGACCGCACCGCTTCAACGCCGGGGGAAATTCTTCCGACATCCTATGGCAGAACACCAGCGGCCAAGCCTCGATCTGGGACATGAACGGCAACACCCTGGTCGGCGGCGGGCCCGTGAGCCCTAATCCCGGGCCGAGCTGGACTGAGGTCGGAACCGGCGATTTCAATCACGACGGCCATCCCGACATCCTGTGGCAGAACGCCAACGGCCAGGCCTCGATCTGGGAAATGAACGGGAACACGTTAATCGGCGGCGGACCGGTGAGCGCCCTCTCGGGCCGAGCTGGACGCGCGATCGGAACGGGCGATTTCAATGACGACGGCAATTCCGACATCCTATGGCAGAACGCCAACGGTCAGGCCGCGATCTCGGAAATGAACGGGACCAAGGTGATCGGTGGCGGCCTGGTCGGCCCCAATCCCGGGCCGAGTTGGAAAGCGATCGGAACGGGCGACTTCAATGACGACCCCCATTCCGACATTCTGTGGCAGAACACGAGCACGCGGCCAAGTCTCGATCTGGGAAATGAACGGGACCAATATCATCGGCGGCGGACCCGTGAACCCCAATCCCGGGCCGAGCTGGCAAGCGCTCGGAACCGGCGACTTCAACGACGACGGGCATTCCGACATCTTGTGGCGGAACGCGAACGGCCAGACGGCAATCTGGGAAATGAATGGGACCAACGTGATCGGCGGCGGATCGATCGCATCCAACCCGGGACTGAGTTGGAGTGAAGTCGGAACTGGCGACTTCAATGACGACCACCATTCCGACATCCTATGGCAGAACGCCAGCGGTCAGGTCTCGATCTGGGAAATGAACGGAAGCGACAGTGATCGGCGGCGGACCCGTCAGCCCCAATCCCGGACCGAGTTGGCGCGCGCTTTGAAATCGCCGCGCTTGACGCACTGACTAAGCCGGACGCGCGACCGCGAGCACCAGGTCGGCGAGCCGCTCGGCGGCATCGGGCACGCCGACCGATTTCGCCGCCGCCGCAGCAGCCTCGAGCTTGGCTGGCGCCGCGAGCGCGTCTCGCAGGATCGCAGCCAAACGTTCGGGCGTGAACTCGTTCTGCGGCACGACGATCGCGCCGCCGGACTCCGCGAGCGCCGCCGCATTGGCGGCCTGATCCTGATCGAGCGCATGCGGAAATGGCACGAGGACAGAAGCCCTCCCAATAACCGCGAGCTCGGAGACGGTCGAAGCGCCGGCGCGGCCGATGACGAGATGAGCCGCGGCGATCCGCGCCGGCAAATCAGAGAAGAATTCCGCGATCTCGACCGGAAAGCTCATCCGCGCGCAAGCCGCCGCCACGCGCGCGCTGTCCTCGCCGCGCGCCTGTTGGGTGAGACGGACCCATTGCCGCTCGTCCGGATTCATCAGCGCGAGCGCCGCGGGAACGACATCCGCCATGACGCGGGCTCCCTGCGAGCCGCCCGTCACGAGGAGGTTCAGCCGCTGTCCGACATATTCCGGATAACGGACCGCAGCCGCGGCGATGACCGATGGCCGAACCGGATTGCCGGTCACGCGGGCCTTGGCCTGATCGACGCCCTTCAAGCCCGGAAAGCCGCAAGCGATCAGCGTTGACGCGCGGGCTTAAGAAACGATTGGCGCGTCCCATCACCGCATTCTGCTCATGCAGGACGGTCGGAATTCTGAGGAGCCAGGCGGCGAGAAGCGGCGGCACGGTCGGATATCCGCCAAACCCAACCACCGCGCGCGGCTTGATCCGGCTGAGCTTCAGGGCGGCGGCCGCGAGGCCCGCGCCCAATGTCAGCGAAGCGCGCGCCTTGGCGAGCGCGCCGGCTTCCGTAGTCGTGGCGGCGGGAAAGGCGTGAATCGCGCGCGCCGGAAAATCCCCGCCGAATTTAAGCGCCCGGCTGTCGGTCGCCAGCTCGACTTCGGCGCCCCGCTTGGCAAGGGCGGCAGCCAGCGCCGCCGCTGGAAAGAGATGTCCGCCCGTGCCGCCCGCCGCGAGCAGAATCGCGCGCGCCGAACTCATCCCTCCATCGCCGCGGGATGGTCGAGATCCGCAGCGGGGCGCTTGCGCGTCGTCGCGATCGAGGAAGCCCATGCCAAGGCCGAGCGCCAGCAGAGAGGAGCCGCCGTAGGAGATGAACGGCAAGGTCATTCCCTTGGCCGGCATCGCCCGCAAGTTGACCGCCATGTTGATCCAGCTCTGCACGCCGAACATGACCGTCAGTCCGGCGGCCGCGAGCCGACAGAACGGATCCGGGTTGCGCGCAGCGAGGGTCAGCGCGCGCAGGACGATGAAGGCGAAGAAGGCGATCAGCGCCATGCAAGCGATCATGCCGAATTCTTCGCCGGTCACGGCGAAAACGAAGTCGGTGTGCGCGTCGGGCAGGATCCGCTTGTAGACGCCCTCGCCAGGGCCCCGTCCAAGCCAGCCGCCCGAGAGAATGCTCTGCAACGCGGTGTCGACCTGGAACGTGTCGACCAAGCCGCCCGTCGAGTCCGGATCGAGAAAGCGCAGAACGCGCTCGTGCACGTGCGGCGAAAGTTTGAAAACGGCGAAGCCGCCGGCCATGCCCATGCCGCCGACGGCGACCACCCAGAACCAATGCAGGCCGGCCAGGAAGAAGAGCGCCGTCCACACGACCGCGACCAGCATCGTCTGACCGAAGTCGGGCTCGAGAATGAGCGGCACGATGGCGATCGGCAGCAGCAGGAAGGACAGAAGCTTCGCCCGAGATCGCGGTCGGCCCGGTCCGCCCGCCTTCGGTGAAAGCCCAGGCGGCAAGAACGACGAACGCCGGCTTGATGAACTCCGAGGGTTGCAGGCCGAAGATCCAGCGCCTCGCCCCTTTGACCTCGGCGCCGAACATGAGCGCGAGAATGATCAGCGCGAACGATACGGCGAACGTCAGCAGCGCCGCGCGCCGCACATGCCGCGGCGAGAGAAACGAGGTGGCGATCATCAACGCCGCCGTCGGAAGCAGCATCAGCGCCTGGCGGTTGACGAAGTGGAAGGTCGAGAGATTGAGCCGCTCCGCGACCGCCGGACTTGCCGCCAGCGCCATCACCAGGCCGATCACCATCAGCGCGATGAACGAGCCGATCAGCCACCGGTCGGCGGTGCGCATCCAATCGGCGACGGGGCCGCGCTCCACTCTCGAAACCATGCGCTTTATCTCCCCCTTTGCACGCGAGGTTCGCTCGCCGCGCGCCGCTCAAGCCATTTGGCGACGTAAGATCTGAAGGCGTCGCCTCGCGCCTCGAAATTCGTGAACTGATCGAACGATGCGCAGGCCGGCGAAAGCAGCACCGCGGGCTCGCGCGCTGGCGACTGCGCCGCGTCCTCGGCCGCCGCCTCAATGGCCGCGCCCAAACTCCCGTAGCGTTCGAAGGGGACCGCGCCGTCGAGCGTGCGCGCGAATTCATCGCTCGCCTCGCCGATCAAATAGGCCTTGGCGACGCGCGGAAAAAGCGGCCGCAGCGGCTCCACGCCCCCTGCTTTCGGCCTGCCGCCGAGAATCCAGTGAATGTCGTGGAACGACATGAGCGCCTTCTCGGCGGCGTCGGCGTTGGTCGCCTTCGAGTCGTTGATGAACAGCACCCGGCCAAACCGGCCGACCTCTTCCATGCGATGCGCAAGGCCGGGAAACGTCTCGAACGCGCGCGCGATGCGATCGCGCTCGACGCCGAGCGCCCTCGCGGCGGCGTAGGCGAACGCCGCGTTCTGCCCATTATGGGCGCCGCGAAGCGCCCGTGCGCCCGCAAGATCGGCCGCGGGCGCGGCTTCTCCTCGCGCCATCACGCGATGCTCGCTGACCCAGACGTCGGCGAGCGGAGATTCCATCCCCGAGACAGCAAGGACGCGCGGCGCGCCGGCGCGCGCCTTCAATCGCGCATAGATATCCCGGCAAGGTTCATCGTCGACGCCGACCAGCGCGATCTCGGCCTGCGCGACAAGCCGCTCCTTGATCGCGGCGTAGCGGGCGAGATCGCCATGCCGGTCGAGATGGTCGGGCGTGATGTTGATCAGCAGTCCCACGCTGGGGCTAAGCGAGGGCGCGAGATCGATCTGATAGGACGAACACTCGACAACGTGGATGCGCCCGGCGGCGGGTGGCGGCAGATCGAGGACCGGCACGCCGATGTTGCCGCCCATCGCCACTTCGCGCCCGGCCTCCTTGAGCACATGGGCGATCAGCGCCGTGGTTGTCGATTTGCCGTTGGTGCCGGTGATGGCGACAAACGGCGCGTCCGGCGCTCTGACGCCACGCTCGCGCACAAAGAGCTCGATATCGCCGATGATCGGAACGCCGGCCTCGTCCGCAAGATTGACGGTCCAATGCGGCTTCGGATGGGTCAGCGGCACGCCAGGCGCGAGCACGAACACCCGAAAGCTGCGCCAGTCGGCTTCGGCGAGATCGACAAGCTTTATGCCGGCGGCGGCCGCGCGCTCCCGAGCCGTCGCGCTGTCGTCCCAGGCGGCCACTTCGGCGCCGCCGGCGACCAGCGCCCGCGCGGTCGACAGTCCCGAGCCGCCGAGGCCGAAGAGGGCGACGCTCTGTCCGCGCAGGGTCTCGACCGGCGTCATCGTCACCTCAGTTTCAGCGAGGCGAGGCCGACCATCGCGAGCACGAAGGCGATGATCCAGAAGCGCATGACGATCTGCGGCTCCGACCAGCCGAGCTGCTCGAAATGGTGATGAATGGGCGCCATGCGGAATACCCGCTTGCCGGTGAGCTTGAACGACACCACCTGCACGACCACCGACGCCGCCTCCATCACGAACAGCCCGCCGATTACGGCGAGCACAACCTCGTGCTTGACCGCCACCGCCGTCGCCCCGAGCAGGCCGCCGAGCGCCAGCGATCCCGTGTCGCCCATGAAAATCTGAGCCGGGGGCGCGTTGAACCAGAGGAACCCAACGCCTGCGCCAATCAACGCGCCGCAGACGACCATGAGGTCGCCGGCGAAGGGAACGTGATTGATCAGAAGGTAATGCGAGTAGAGCACGTTGCCGGCGATGTAGGCGATGAGCCCGAGCGTCGCGGCGGCGATCATCACCGGCACGATCGCGAGTCCGTCGAGCCCGTCGGTCAGATTGACCGCGTTGCCGAAAGCGACAATGACGAACGGCCCGAACAGCAGGAACGCCCAGCCGAAATCGAACACGAAGCCGCTCACGAACGGCACCGCAAGCTCAGTCGCGCCATTCGGCGCCGACCCGCATCAGCGCATAGCAGGCGAGCGCGGCGATGACATATTCGCCGAACAGGCGCGCGCGGCCCGAGAAGCCGCGATCCGACTGCTTCGTCACTTTCAGATAGTCGTCGTAGAAGCCGATCACGGCGAAGCCCGCGGTGACGAACAGCACGATCCACACATAGGGGCTTTCGAGGTTGGCCCACAGCAAAGCCGAGACGAAGAGTCCGAACAGGATCATCAGGCCGCCCATGGTCGGCGTGCCCTTCTTGCTGAGAAGATGCGACGCCGGTCCATCGGCTCGGATCGGCTGCCCCTTGCCCTGTTTCAGACGCAACGCGGAGATGATCGTCGGACCGAAGAAGAAGACGAGAAAAAGCCCGGTTCCCGCGGCGCCGAGCGTGCGGAAAGTGAGGTATCGGAACAGGTGGAAAGCGCCTGGAAGCTCGGCGAGCCAGGTCAGCATGTCCTAGCCTCCTGGCCCATGAGCGAAGCGATCGCGCAAAGCCGCGACGAGCGGGCCCATCCGGCTGCCGTTGGAGCCCTTGATCATCGCAATGTCGCCGCCACGTAAGGTCCGGGCGACTTCGTCCGTCAAGTCGCTTGATCGTTCGGTCCAAGCGGCCCGCATCGACGCCGGCGCCGCCTCGTAAAGCGCGCGCGTGAGCGGGCCCGCGCCGAACAGGAGATCCACGTTGTTGGCGCTGAGGTCGGCGGCGAGTTCGGCGTGCATCGCCGCCGCCTTCGGCCCGAGTTCGAGCATGTCGCCGATGACCGCGATGCGGCGTCCCTTTGGCCCGGGCTTGGCCGCGGCAAGCAGCGCGAGCGCCGCGCGCATCGAGGCGGGATTGGCGTTGTAGCTCTCGTCGATGATGGTCGCCGGACCGTCGGGCGTCGGCAGCAAGAAGCGCTCGCCCCTGCCCTTCTGCGGCGAGAAGCCACGGAGCGCCTTGGCGCAGGCGTGCACGTCAGCGCCAAGCGCTTCCGCCGCCAGCAGCGCGCCGAGCGCGTTCTGCGCCATATGAACTCCAGGCGCGCCGAGTTCGAACGCCAATTCGCGGCCGAGAACGCGCGCCCTTACACGCGAGCCGCTGTCGATCGCCTCGACCTCGAGAAGCTGCGCGTCGCAATCGGCGCCGCGGCCAAAGCTCGAGACCCGCGCGCCGCGCGCCGCGGCGGCTTTCTTCAGCCGCTCGAATTGCGGAGCGTCGCGATTTCAAGACCGCAGTTCCGTGAGGCTCGAGGCCGAGAAAGATCTCGGCCTTCGCGTCGGCGATGGCTTCGATCGAGCCGAGATGCTCGATGTGGACGGGGGCGATCGTCGTCACGAGAGCGACATGCGGCCGCGCCATGCGCGTGAGCGGCGCGATTTCGCCGGCGTGATTCATGCCCATCTCGAACACGCCGAAGCGCGCGTCAGCCGGCATGCGCGCGAGCGTCAGCGGCACGCCCCAATGATTGTTGTAGGAAGCGGCCGAGGCGTGCGTTGCGCCGCAGGCCGTCAGCATCGCGCGCAGCATCTCCTTGGCCGTCGTCTTGCCGACCGAACCGGTCACCGCGACGATCTTCGCCTTCGAACGCGCGCGAGCGGCGACGCCCAGCCGCTCCATCGCCTTCAGCGTGTCCTCAACCGCGAACACAGGACCGAGAGCGGCGAGCTGCGGCGCTCGCTCGCGCGACACGACAGCCGCCGCCGCGCCGGCTTCGAAGGCGCGCGCGACATGATCGTGACCGTCATGCGCGTCGCCCCGGATGGCGAAGAAGAGGTCGCCCGGCTCGAGCGTCCGGCTGTCGATCGAGACGCCGCTGACAGTCGCGCTAAGCGGAGCGCTCGGGGCAGCGCCGAGCGCCGCGCTCAGTTCGGCTTGGGTCCACAGCGCAATCATCGCGCCTCCTTAAGCGCCGCGCGCGCCTCATCGGCGTCGGAGAACGGCAGCGTCTTATCGCCGACGATCTGCCCGGTCTCGTGACCCTTGCCGGCGATCAGAAGCGCATCGCCGCCGAGAAGCATCGCGACCCCTGCGCGAATGGCCGCCGCCCGGTCGCCGATCTCGATCGCCAAAGGCGCAGCAGCGAGGATCTGTTTGCGGATCGCCGCGGGATTCTCGGAGCGAGGATTGTCGTCGGTCACGATCGTCACGTCGGCTGAGCGCGCGGCGATCTCGCCCATGATCGGCCGCTTGCCCGGATCGCGGTCGCCGCCGCAACCGAACACCAGGACGAGACGCCCGCGCACGAACGGCCGCAGCGCGGCAATCGCCTTCTCGAGCGCGTCGGGCTTATGCGCGTAGTCGACGAAGACGCTCGCGCCGTGGATGTCGCCGATGCGCTCGAAGACGCCCCGGCGCGCCTTCCAGCGTCTGCAGCGCCTCGAACACCGCATCGGCCTCGCTGCCGGTGGCGATGCAAAGCCCGGCGGCGACCAGCGCGTTGGAGATCTGAAAGTCGCCGGCCAGCGGAAAGTTCACGCGAAAGCTTCGGCCGCCGAACTGAAGATCGAGCACCGAAGACAGTCCGTCGCGCGCGGCGGAGTTCAGGCGGATCGTCTCGCCCTTCGCGCCGACAGTGACAACCTTGAGCCCGCGCGCCCGCGCCGCCGCGATCACGCGCGGAGCAATGGCGCTGTCGGCGTCGATGACCGCCGGCGCGCCATCCGGCAGAAGGTCCTGGAACAGCCGGAGCTTGGCCTGCAGATAGTCCTCGACCGTCGCATGATAGTCCATGTGGTCGCGCGTCAGATTGGTGAACGCGCCGGCGGCGAGGCGCACGCCGTCAAGCCGCTTCTGGTCGAGACCATGCGAGGAGGCTTCGATCGCGAGGTTCGTGACGCCATTCGAGGCGAGCCGGTCGAGAAGCTCATGCAGCGCGATCGGATCCGGCGTCGTCAGCGATCCGTAAACGGTCAGCGGGCGCGACACGACGCCGATTGTCCCGATCGAAGCGGCCTCGCGCCCGAGCGCCTGCCAGATCTGGCGCACGAAGGCGGCGACCGAGGTTTTTCCGCTGGTGCCGGTCACCGCGACGATCGTCTCGGGCTGGCGCGGATAGAAGCGCGCGGCGGCGTGAGCGAGCGCGGCGCGGGCGTCGGCGACCTTGACGAAGGCCGCGTTGGGGGTCTCCGCCCAACGCTCGGCGACAATTGCGGCCGCGCCCTTCGCCACCGCCTCGTCCACGTGCTTGAGGCCGTCGTCCTTCGCCCCGGCCAGCGCGAAGAAAATATCGCCCGGCGCCGTCTTTCGGCTGTCGAACGCCAACCCCGCAATGGCGCGCGACGCGAGCGCGCGATCGGCGTCCTTGAGCTCGAGGATGTCGCCAAGCCGTCTCATCGCCCTTGAGCTCACTCCTTGCCGGTCTTGTCGGCGTCGGCTCCATACCCCAGTCGGGCGATGATGGGGAACGGCTGAGTTGGCGCCTCCTTCATCGGCGGCACGCCCTCGAGCGGCTCGACGCGGCGGATCAGCGCGCCGGCGACCCGTCCGGCGTTATAGGCGGCGGTATGGAATCCATGATCCTCGGGCGCGGCCTGCGGATCGTCGTAGATTGTCAGATAAAGATACTTCGGCTTGTCGGCCGGCGTGATCGCCATGAAGGTGGTGAAGACCTTGTTCTGCGAATAGTGCCCGTGGATGATCTTGTCGGCGGTTCCCGTCTTGCCGCCGACGTAGTAGCCGGGAATGTTGGCGAAACTTGCGGACCCGTGGGTCGCGTTGGAGCGCATCAGATAGCGCATGGACTCGGAGGTCTGCTCGCTGATCACGCGATGGCTGACCTTCGCCGCCTCCTCTTCGGTGCGCGGCAGAAAGGTCGGCGTCATCATCTCGCCGCCGTTGGCCAGCGCGCACACCGCCATCACCGCCTGGATGGGCGCGACATTGAGGCCCTGGCCGAAGGCGATGGTCATGGTGTTCAGAAGCGACCAGTGCTTGGGCACCAGCGGCTCGGCGCTCTCCGGCAATTCGGTGCGCAAGCGGTCGAGCTGGCCCATCTTTCTCAAGAAGGCCTTATGGCCCTCGACGCCGACCATCAGCGCCAGCCGCGCGGCGCCGATGTTCGAGGAATGGGTGAACACTTCGGGCACCGTCAGCACGCGATGGGTGGCGTGAAAATCGTGAATCGTGAACCGCCCGTAGCGCAAGCTGTCGCGCGCGTCCACGTGCGAGCCGAGATTGACCTTGCCGGATTCGAGCGCCATGGCGAGCGAAAGCGCCTTGAAGGTCGAGCCCATTTCGTAGACGCCGACATTGATGCGGTTGATCTTGGTCGGATCGCGCACGTCGCCCGGGTCGTTGGGATCGAAGTCGGGCAGCGATTCGAGCGCGATCACTTCGCCGGTGTTGACGTCGATGATCATGCCCGCCGCGGCCTTGGCGTGGAAGCGATCCATTCCGTCGACCAGTTCGTCGCGCAGCGCATGCGTCGCCTTGAGATCGAGCGACAGGCGGACCGGCTTCAGGCTGTCGGGATCGACCGTGAAGCCCGCGACATGCGGATCGGTCAGGCTCTGCTGGTCGAGATATTTCTCCATGCCGGCGATGCCGACATTGTCCTTGTCGACGAACCCGATCACGTGGGCGCCGATCGGGCCGTTGGGATAGACGCGCTTGTTCTCCGGCAGGAAGCCGACGCCGGGCAGGCCGAGGTGAAAGATTTCCGCCTGCTCCTTCGGCGTGATCTGCCGCTTGACCCAGATGAAGCCCTTTTTCGAAGCCAGCCGCTCGCGCAGCTGCTTCGCGTCGACGTCGGGAAGCACGGCGGTGATGAGCTCGACCGCCTCGTCCATGTCGATGATGCGGTTCGGCTCGGCGAACACCGACATGGTCTTGACGTCGGTGGCGAGGATCGCGCCGTTTCGGTCGAGCAAATCCGGCCTTGCGCCGGAGACCGCGTCATCGGCCGCCGTCTTCAGCGTCTGCGGCGGATCATGCGAGAGGCCGAGCGCGAGCAGCTTCACGCCGAGCCCGGCATAGGCGACGAACAGCCCAAGCGCGATGGTGCGCACGCGCGCGCTCGAACGGTCGAGCCGGGTCGAAAGAAGCGCGCGCGCGAAGGCCTTCAACTTCGCTTTCGTTCGCACCCGCCGGCAGCGGAGGGCGCGCGCCAGGGGCTCCAAATCGACGCCGAAATTCTTCGGCAGATAGCGCCTGAGCCAGGCGATCGCGGCGTCGGCCAGGGCGTCCAGGAGCTTGAGGCGCGGCCGCGCGCGGCTCGCGGATTTCGCTTTCGAGTCGGTCGGGGTCTCGGCCATTTCTCACCTCACCGGCGGAGTTGAGACGGAGGCGGTGACGGCCGGGGTCGAATTGTCGGCCGTGAATCCGAGCGATTCGAGCGTACGGCCGATCGAGTCGGTCTTGGGCTGGGCGTCAGGCAACTCGTTGACGGTCGCGATCTGGCTTAAAGCCAGCGGCTGCAGGCCGAGCTTCGAGTTGGCGAGCGCTCTGCACGCGGTCGGGCCGGGCGAGATGCGCATATTCGGCGCGCAGGAGATTGATCGCGTCCTTCTCCTTGTTGATGAGATGGCGCGTCTTCACGAGCTGCTCGGAGGCGTAGATCGTGCGGTACTTGACGCCATAGACGTAAGCCGCCGACCCGATCAGCGCGGCAATGGCGAAAGCGTGCAGGATACGCCACATCGGTCCTATCTCCCCCTCCGCGCCGGCAGTCGAGCCAGCGCCTCAATGCCCTCGTCCCGTCCCCGCGGCGGCGCGCTCAAGCGAACGCCAAACCGCAATTTCGCCGAGCGCGAGCGCGGATTTGCGCTTGTCTCCGCCTCGCTCGCTTCGATCGGCTGGCCGCGCGGAACCTCGAATGTCGGCTCGGCCTCGGCCGGTTCGCCCGGCAAGCGGCGCGAGGCGGCTCGTCCGCGGCCCGAGCGGCCGGCGAAGAACTGCTTGACGATCCGATCCTCGAGCGAGTGGAACGTCACAACCGCGAGGCGACCGCCGGGTTTGAGCAAAAGCTCGGCGGCGCACAGTCCGCGCACGAGCTCGCCGAGCTCGTCGTTGACGGCGATGCGCAAAGCCTGAAAGGCGCGCGTCGCGGGATGGGTGAGCTCGCCGCGCCGCGCCGGCGCGACTCGCGCAATCATGCCCGCAAGCTCCAGCGTCGAGGTGAACGGCTTTGTCTCGCGGTCGGCGACGATGGCGCGCGCGATCCGGCGCGCGGCGCGCTCCTCGCCGAAATGAAACAGAATGTCGGCGATCGTCGCCTCGTCGTCGTCGCGCAGGATGTCGGCGGCAGAACGGCCGCTCGCCCCCATGCGCATATCGAGAGGCGCATCGAAGCGCAGCGAGAAACCGCGCGCGGCTTCGTCGAGCTGCATCGACGAAACGCCGATGTCGAGCACGACTCCGTCCACCGCGTCGACGCCGAGGCGCTTCGCGACCTCTTCGAGCTCGCCAAAGCGCGCCTCCACAAGCTCAAGCCGGCCGCCGGACGAAGCCTTCAGCGCTTCGCCGGCCCGAATGGCCGAAGGGTCGCGATCAAGCGCGATCACGCGCGCGCCGTGGTCAAGCAGCGCGCGCGAATAGCCCCCGCCGCCGAACGTGCCATCGACATAAAGGCCGCCGGCGCGAGGATCGAGCGCCTCCATGGCCTCCTTGAGCAGAACAGGAACATGGCCGAGCCCAGCGGGCGCGGCGGGGCTCATCACGAGGCGCCCGGCGGCGCAAGCGCGTCGCGCTCCGCGCGCAAGCGCCGGACCCGCTCCCGCGCCTGTTCGAGATGGGCCTGGAAGCGCGTCGGCTCCCAGATCTGGAACTTGTGCCCCTGCCCGACGAACACCGCCTCGTCGCCGAGCCCCAACGCCGTCTTCAGCCGTTGCTCGAAAAAGACCCGGCCCTCCGCGTCGAGGCGCAAGACCTCGCTCATGCCCAGAAGCGCGGTCGCGAAAGCGTCGCGGGACTGCGAATAAGGCGGCATCGTCTGAAGCAGCGAATCGATCTCGGCAATCAGCGCATTGCCGCCGCAATCGAGCGCCGGCGCGTCGAGCGAAGGATAGGCGTAGACGCCGGCGAACCCGTCCTTGGTCAGCACCTGACGGAACGAGGCCGGGATCGAGATCCGCCCCTTGGCGTCGAAGCGGTGGGTGAAATTCGAGAGAAATCGATCCACCAGACAGCCCTTCGGCGCGCAAGCCAGCCCGCCCCAGCCGTTTTGCGGCTTTAGGCGACTGCGCGGGAGCGCGGTCGATCGGACGGGACAGCGTGGGATAGCATGGGACCCCATGGGTATCAACGCATTAGGGGCTCAAGGTTAATCTTCCGTTAGGACGGACAGTTTCTGCGGATTATTTGGTCGCTCGCCCAGACATTCGCGCGAGCAACGCGGCCCGTCCCGGACGTGCGCTGCGAACAACTCGGCCAGACTGCGCGGCTTCCGTTATGGTTAACGCACTGTGAGCGGCGTCACGGCGCTCTCCTCGAGGCGGATCTAAAACCCTTCGTATGAGATGACGACGACCCTCAAACGCGGGTTTGCCTTTAACAATTTGTTACTTGCAATCCGCACGCTAAGAGTCGTAATCATCCTGTGAAAAATGGAAGGCCGGCCAGGCGATGGTCTCTGTGATGGTTCTCTGGGGCATGAGCTTTGCCGCCCTGGGCTGGCTCGTCTTCAAAATCGCCGAGCGGATGTGAAGACAGATCAGCGCCGCTGGCCACGCAAACCGAGTTGAAGAGGAAACTGTCGTGACGATCGTATTCGCGGGAGCCGCTGGCTGGCTCATTCTTTTGCTCATATGCGCCTACGCAAAAGGGCGCGAACGACGGAGCTAGCCCACCTGTGCGACGACGAGGCCGCCCGCAGGGAGCGGCTTCAGGATTGCCTTCGCCGAAACCGAAATATCAAGCCATGCAGCCCAATCCGCGCGATCGAGAATGGCGATCTGGCGGTCATGGTAAGGCGCGATGTCGGCGCCCGGCGGCATCGTCAACATCGTGAAGGCCTCGCCGACTTGGGCGTCGATCCGCCAGATTCCGGCGATGCAGAACCATGGCTCGCCGGTCTTGGTGAACAGCCACTTGTCCTTCCGCTTCTTCTTTTTGTCGGTCGGATCGGTGAACTCGTAGAAGCCGTCGGCGGGAATGAGACAGCGGCCTGAAGCGAATTCGCGCCCGTCCGAGCGGAAATTGTAGACCGGCTTGCCATTCTGTCCGGGCCAGCTCCAGCGCCGTTGCACGAGGTCGCCGGTCTCCGCCCCGTCATCGACTCGCACGGACGATCGGCGCGCTATCCGTGATCTTGATGTCCTCGCGCGCCTCGAGGTTGGGCGCGCCCTCTGCAAAGCGGATTTTGATTCGAGTCTCGGAGAAGCCCTCGAAGAGCGCGGCCGCATTGGTCAGCAATCGATAATCGTTGCACATTGGAGTAAGTCCCACGCGAGATTCGGACGCCCTCCTTATCCTATTCTCCGAGGACCAGAACTCGTCTTCGCCTGAACCCTTCCGACCGGAGGAAGCATGAGCGAGCTAAGCGACATCTTGGATGCGCTGAGACCCGTGTCTACGGCGACCATCACGACAATCCTGCTCAAGCACGGATTGCGCCGGGTGTGGATGAGAGGAACGCGCCCAATTCGATCCGGACAGCCGCGCACGGTGGGGCGCGCATTCACCTTGCGCTTCATTCCCGCGCGCGAGGATCTCGCTACGCCTGCTTCGTGGTCCTCGCCGCGCTCGACGCGAGCGGCGATTGAGGAAATGCCCCCTGGCTGCATCGCGGTCGCCGACGCGATGGGCGTCACGGATGCGGGCATTTTCGGCGACATCTTATGCGCACGGATAAAGCAGCGCGGCGTGGCTGGCCTTGTGACCGACGGGGCAGTGCGCGACATGGCGGGCGTTCTCAAGACCGGCCTCTCCGTCTGGTGCGCGGGCGCAGCCGCCCCTCCCTCCGTGACCAGCCTCACCTTCGTCAATTGGCAGGAGCCGATCGGCTGCGGCGGCGTCGCCGTCTATCCCGATGATCTTGTCGTCGTGGACGACGACGGCGCCGTGCTGATCCCGGCCGCGCTCATCGAGGACGTGGCTCGCGTCGCTCCGGAGCAGGAGCGCATGGAGACATGGATCATGGATGAGGTCACGAAGGGCGCGAAGCTGCCGGGTCTTTATCCGCCGAACGAAGACAACCTTAAGCGCTACAAGGATTGGGCTTCCCGTCGCTGAGCCGGGCGGGTAACTTCGGCGCCGTCATGCGCCGAGAGCTGGCGCCGGTCCCTGAGACAGGTTAGCGGCTTTGCTAAGGTGGGTCCTGCTGGTTCAGGCCGCCAAATTCGTCTGCTGGATTTCGATAGCATAGGCCTCGTCGGGCGTCCTGTCGCCCAGCGCCGAGTGCGGCCGCCGCTGGTTGTAGAAGTCGATCCAGCGACCGATGCCGGTTCGGGCCTCGCCGCCGGTCTCGAAGGCGTTCAGGAACACGCATTCGTATTTGAGCGAGCGCCACAGCCGTTCGATGAACACGTTGTCCATCCAGCGTCCGCGACCGTCCATCGAGATGCGTATGCCCGCGTCCGCCAGCGCGCCGGTGAAGGCGTGGCTGGTGAACTGGCTGCCCTGATCGGTGTTGAAGATTTCGGGCCTGCCATGGGCGTCCATCGCGTCATTCAGCGCGGCGACGCAGAAGTCGGCTTCCATGGTGTTCGACAAACGCCAGGCCAGGACCTTGCGCGTCGCCCAGTCGATGACGGCGACGAGATAGAGAAAGCCCCGCCGCATCGGGATATAGGTCACGTCGGCGCACCAGACGTGGTTGGGCCGTTCAATGACGAGCTTCCCCAACAGATAGGGATACGTCTTGTGCGCGGGATGCGGCTCGCTCGTCCTCGGCGCCTGATAGATCGGCGAAAGGCCGATCTTGCGCATCAGCCGGCGGACGCGCTTGCGTCCGACCGCCCATCCAAGGCGGCGAAGATGGCGAGCCATCTGGCGCGCGCCGTAGAACGGGCATTCCAAAAACGTCTCGTCGATAAGCCGCATGAGGGCGAGCGTTTCCGCGCTTTCGCCGGCCGGCCTCCGATAGAACGTGGCGCGCGAGATCGCTGCCAGTTCGCACTGGCGGACAATCGAGAGCCGTGGATGACCTGGATCGATCATGTTCCTCCTCCGATCAAGGCTCAGCGATCGAAGGCTTTCGCCAAAAAATCCCGCTCGACGACAAGTTGTCCGATCTTGGCGTGCAGCTTCGTCACTTCCGCGTCCCGGAGGGCGGCGGGTTCGAGAGCCTTGTCGTCGAACACCTTGGCCAGCTTCTCGATCGCCTGACGCTTCCATTGCGCGATCAAATTGGGATGCAACTCATGTCGCTTCCCCAGTTCCGCCACCGTTCGATGGCCCTGTATGGCTTCAAGCGCGACCTTGGCCTTGAACTCGGCCGTAAAACGCCTCCGGGTCTTCATGAGCGATGGTCCTTCTCGTCGATGGACCCACTTTAGCTCCCTGTCTCAGGAACCGGCGCCAGCTCTATGCGACGTGCGACCGAAACAAAAAGCCGCCCAAAGGCGGCTTCTGAATTCAAACCTGATGATCGTCGATCACGCAGCCATCAATGCGGGCTTTGATTTGCGTCGATACGCCATGAAGCCGATGCCAGCAAACCCAAGGATCAACATCGCCCAAGTGGAGGGCTCGGGGACGGCAGGAGTAGCACCGCCAGAAGGCGAGAAAGTCAGGGTCCCGCTTTCCGAAAAACCCATGAAGAGAGGGTCGCCTATACCGACCATACCATTTGCAACCCCGATGTCTCCGGTGGTCACATCGGTTATTGAAAGTGAGTAGTCGGCGAGCTGGGGAATAACCCCATCCGGCAATATGGAGTTATTCCAAGTGTACGTGTCGTTGGGAAGATCACCTGAACCCATGATAACGAGATCCGAAACGATGTCCCAATCCTCGAAAATGTTGGGCGATGGGAATGACACATCCACCGCACTCGCAGAAGCCGGGCTGAATGTGGGGGTGAAAGTACCAGCCCGGGCCGAGGAAACTCCGATGGGCAGAATGAATACTACAGCAAAAATCCAGAATGCTCTGCGCATGCTCCGAACCTCCTCACGAGACACTTGGAAACGTAATGCCCCCGAAGGATGCGCCTTTAATGTCCGGAAAGCGACTCCACTTGGCGGGAAAAATATCGCCGTCGAGAGCGAATTATTATAAGTAAAAACAGAATTAACAAACAACAATCCTGGAGTACCGAAGTAAGGGCGGCATGTGAGAACCGCGACCAACGCCGGCCTACCCCCTGTGATGAAGCGCGACGATAACGGCCTTCAGGGCCGTCCCGCTTGGGTCGATCTCCCGCAAAAAAGAACCTTACCGCCGTGCTCGGCCGCAAAGCGAAGCGGGCGGGGCGGGGCGGGGCGGCCGACAAGCTCGCGCAACAGCCGGCGTTCAAGCATCTCAACCAGGACATCGTCCAAAATGCGCCTGTAGACGCGACGATCGGCGAAGTCATCGCCAAGATGTATGCGGGCGCTGACCCCAACAAACAGGATGAGAACTTCGTCGCTGCGGGGTGGCAAAATGCGCCAAGCCAACCGCTGAAGGAACGGGTGTACCGGGACGTGGTCGCGCGCACCTGCCGCACCTGCCATGTCGCCAACTCCACACCTTCGCTGCGTTTCGATCAGGTGCACCAAATGATCGACAACGGCCGGCTAGGCCAAGTCGAGCAGCTGGTCTGCAATCAGCACGTCATGCCGCATTCCAAGGTGACCTATAATATATTCTGGGGTGCGCCCCTGACGCCGCCTCCGTCGCCGGAAAACAGCAAAGTGGCCGCCCTGCAGTTGTTCGGCGATACATTCAAGACCAATGTGAATGGATGGCAGAGCAACGTTTGTGGCGCATTCACCGGCGGCGGAAAAATACGCCTGTGACATTTTTCCAATCCACGATTCAGCCTATCTTCAACCCCAACTGTGCGACCTGCCACATTGGCGCCAATCCTCCGGCGAACCTGAACCTCGATGCGTCCCATTCGTTTCAACAACTGGCAGAATATCCAGCCATGGATTAACACCGGCGCCCAGCAGTAGCGCCGATGGACACGGCAAGTCCGTTGTAAGTCAGGCCGGCTCGCGCCCCGCTCTGGCTGATGACCGCGAACCTAGTCGGCGGCGTTCCCCGGCTGGTCGATCATCGTTTCGAATCTCGCGCGCACCGGGACGAGCATCGCGGGCGGATACGCGACGCTGCTGCACAATGGCGTTTTGATCGGGGTCGGCCAGTGCGCCCAGCGGACCGTTCCGGCCGCGGCGACCGGCGGCGACGTCGCGCCGGAGTAACCTCAGCGCGAGGAGAGCCCATCGGCGCTAAGACAGCGCGAGACAGCCTTCAAATTTTTTTGCGCCTGATGTTGCGGGATTCCTAAAGCTGTGTTATATGTTTCTACTTGTCGGACTCAAGGCCTCGCCGCTGGGGCCAACTCGAAGGGTGGGAAGCGAGCGATGGGGTTCGCTTTGAGGCGTCTGGCGTGGAGCTTAAGAGAGAGAAGAATTTTTTGATTTGAATCAGCTCTAACCCATTGAAAAGTCCCAATTCGAAAAAATAAACGCTAGTAAATGCAAGCAAATTACTAGCGTTTATGCGCGTTTACTGGCGTTTAGTTGCGTTATTGTCGCGTATTTTCACCGATTTCGGCCTTCGGATCGCGCGCCCGCGCGCTGATCCCGTTGCGGACCGATCAGGGAGGAGCGCGTCCTGGAGGGGCTTGAGGGCAAGACCGCGCTGGTCACCGGCGGCGCCGGCGGGATTGGCTCGACAATAGGCGAAGCGCTCCTGGAAAGCGGCGGCCGGGTCTTCCTGCACGATCTGCCGACGACCGACGGCGCCTCGAAGGCGCGATTGCTTTGCCAAAGGTTTGGCGATGGCCGCGCAATCTTCATCGCCGGCGACCTGAACGATCTCGCTGCGCTCAAGCGCGAGAGCGCAACGCTAGCCGCTGAGGTCGATGGCTTCGACTTCCTCGTCAACAACGCCGCGATCGATCCGGTGGCGCCGATCGAGGCCTACTCGCTCGACGAATTTCTCGCGGTTCAGACGGTCAACGCCCACGCCGCTTTCGTCCTGTGCCAGACGCTCGCGCCCCACATGAAGCGCAAGGGCGCCGGCGCCATCGTCAACGTGATGAGCATCGTTCTGTCCGGAGGCTGGGCCGAAAAGGTCCCTTACGCCATGTCGAAGGGCGCGCTGCTCGGCCTCACCCGGTCCTTGGCCCGGGAGCTTGGTCCGTCCAATATCCGCGTCAATGCGGTGAGCCCGGGCGCCATTCCAACAGAGCTCGAGCGCAAGCACTATCGCGAGGGCCGCGCGGCTTTCGATCAGTGGGTGATCGATCGCCAATCCTTGCCGTTCCGTTCCGACATCCGCGATGTCGCCGACACGGTGCTCTATCTGCTTTCGCCGCTGAGCCAATTCATGACCGGGCAGGAGCTGCACGTGAACGGCGGCATGTATATGGGCTAAGGGCTTACGTTCATCGGCAATTCATTGCCCGCGCCCCAAACTGCGGACGTTCGCAACGCAAAGTGGGAGGACTTCAATGATCAAAACGTTCGTCGTGATCGGCCTTGGCGCCGTCATCGTCTGTTCGCCGCTGGCCGCCATGGCGCAGTCCGCCCATGCGGGCGGGGGCGGCTCGCACAGCAGCCATGTGCGCCACAGCCGCAACGCGCACAAGGAGAGGGCGCGCGCGGGGGCCGAACATATGCGCACGATGCGCCACGCGCCGGCCGCTCACAAAAGCTGATCAGTGGGGGGCCGGAGGAATCCGGCCCCTTTTGCCTACGCCCGGGCTATTTCACCGGACAGGGTTTTGCGCCCCAGATCTCCTGCGCGTATTGCCCAATCGTGCGGTCACTCGAGAACTTGCCCGAACCGGCAAGGTTGAGAACGACCTTCTCCGTCCATTCGTTCGGCTTGCTGCGGAGGTCGCAGAGCCTCTTGTCGGCATGAAGGTAGGAGGTCAGATCGGCCAGGTGCATGAAACGGTCGCCGTAGGTCAGGAGAGCCCCGCGCAAGGGCTCGAAGATCCCAGGCTCATGGGGACTGAAGTGATCCGAAAAGATCAGATCGAGCGCCTTGCGGGTTTCCGGCTCATTTTCATAGTGCCAATGGGGGCTATACCAGGCTTGGCTGTTGGCGACTTCGTGCGCGGTGAGGCCGAACAGGAAGAAGTTCTCTTCACCCGCCTCCTCAGCCATTTCGATCGTGGCGCCGTCGCGCGTTCCGATGGTCAGCGCGCCATTCATCATGAACTTCATGTTGCTGGTGCCGCTTGCCTCGTATCCGGCGGTCGAAATCTGGTTTGAGACATCGGCGGCTGGAATGCAGCGCTCAGCTAGCGTCACATTGTATTCCGGCAGGAACACGACCTTGAGCTTGCCCCGCGCCACAGGATCGTTGTCGATCGTCTGCGCCAGGTTGTTGATGAACTTGATGATGACTTTCGCGAGATAATAGGCCGGCGCCGCCTTGCCCGCGAAGAAGAACGTCCGCGGCGGGATATCGAGACCCGGATTCTCGCGCAGACGCTGATAGAGAATGACAATCCGGAGAGCATTGAGGAGCTGGCGCTTGTACTCGTGAATGCGTTTGATCTGGCAATCGAAAATCGTGTGCGGATCGACAGTGACGTCCGTGTGCCTCTTGACCCAGTCGGCGAAGCGAGCCTTGCACTCGTGTTGGGCCTTTTGAACGCCCCCAAGGAACGCGGCGTCCTTCGCCAGCGGGCGAAGCTTCTGCAGCTCCGCGAGGTCGGTGATCCAGCCCTCGCCGATTGCGCCCGAAATCGCCGTCGAGAGCCAGGGATTGGCCAGCTTGAGCCAGCGTCTCGGCGTGACCCCGTTGGTCTTGTTGTTGAAGCGCTCGGGAAACACCTCGGCAAGATCCTTGACCGTCGTCTTGCGCAAGAGGTCCGAGTGGATCGCGGCGACGCCGTTCGTGCTGTGTGAACCTACGATCGCCACGTGCGCCATGCGGACGTGGTGCGTGTCACCCTCCTCAACGAGGCTCACGCGAGCGACGCGTCCTTCATCCCCCGGATAGTGCGCGCGAATGTCGTCAAGAAACCGGCGGTTGATCTCGAAGATGATCTCGAGTTGGCGCGGAATGAGGAGACGCATCCAGTCGACCGGCCACCGCTCGAGCGCCTCGGGAAGCAGAGTGTGGTTGGTGTAGGCGAGCGTTGCGCGCGTGATGTCCCACGCTTCGTCCCAACCGAGATGCGCTTCGTCGAGCAAGATGCGCATGAGTTCCGGAACGGCGAGGGTCGGGTGGGTGTCATTGAGCTGAATGGCGGCCTTTTCCGGAAGAAGCCGCCAATCGGAATTCGATTCCCGAAACCTGCGGATCGCGTCCGCCAGCGAACACGCGACGAGAAAATATTCCTGCATGAGCCGCAGGGCTTGCCCCTGCTGCGTGTGGTCGTCCGGGTAGAGAACGCGGGTGAGCGATTCGGCGTTGAGCGCCTCGGCGATTGCGGCGACGAAATCGCCGCCGCTGAACCGCTGAAAATCGAACGAGTCAGCAGCGGTCGCGCTCCACAAACGCAGCGTGTTGACCGTCTTGCCGCCGTAGCCGACCACCGGCCGATCATAGGGGACCCCGATAAGCGTCGAGGGCCTGTTCGGAATCATGCGCAGCTTGCCTTCGCGCAATTCAAACGAGCAACCGAACGTCACCGCGACGCTTTCCGCCGGACGCACGATCTCCCAGGGATCCGGATGGGCAAGCCAATTGTCCGGGCGCTCCTCCTGCCAGCCATTGCGAATTTTCTGCTGAAAGATCCCGTGCTCATAGCGCAGGCCGTAGCCCATCGCGGGCAACTGCATCGTCGCCATCGAGTTCGAGGAAGCAGGCCGCCAGACGGCCAAGACCGCCGTTGCCCAGTCCCGCATCGGGCTCCTCGTGGAGGATCTCCCACCACCCGCGGCCATCGCCTTTGAAACTCGGTCCGACGATCGGATCGAGCAGCAGGTTCATGACGTTGTTGCCAAGCGACCGGCCGATGAGAAACTCGATCGAGATGTAGTAGATCCGCTTCGGATTCTCGCGCGCATAGGTCTTATTGGTGCGCAGCCAGCGGTCCGAAAGAATGTCTCTCACCGCGCGTGAGGCGGCCTTGTAGCGCTCCCGCGTGTTAGCGGTATCGGGCTCGACGATATTGTCGAACTTGAGATGCCGCTCGTAGAGCGCGTCAGGCGCGCCCGAAAACAGCGCCGCGGTGATGGCGTAGTGCTTAAGGAGCGCGGCGGAGTCCGGAGAAGCTTGGGCTGCGCGACTAAGCTCTTGCACGTCGTTCATTGGCCTGACCCTCCCAAAAAAGCGTTTGATACCCAGCGCTTGTGACGCTCTAGCGACGATAAGAACCGTTCACACGTTATCGCCCTCGGTCGAGGTTGCGCCTCGGGCGCCGACCTGACCTGCCCATGTCCAGTTCTTGATTTCCGGCATGTCGTCGCCGTAGCGGCCGATGTATTCGCGATGGTCGATGAGCTTGTCGCGGATTTCCTGCTTGGCGTAGGCGGCGCGCTCGCCAAGCTTCGGCACGCGATCGATGACATCGCCGACCAGATGGAAGCGGTCGAGGTCATTGATCACGCACATATCGAAGGGCGTGGTCGTCGTTCCCTCTTCCTTGTAGCCGCGCACATGAATGTTGTCGTGGCCGGTCCGCCGATAGGTCAGCCGATGGATGAGCCATGGATAGCCATGGAAGGCGAAGATAATCGGCTTGTCGACCGTGAAGAGAGCGTCGAAGTCTCGGTCGGAAATGCCGTGCGGATGCTCGCTTGGCGGCTGCAACGTCATGAGATCGACGATGTTGACGACCCGTATCTTAAGCTCGGGAGCGTGATGGCGCAGGAGCTTGACTGCAGCGAGCGTCTCCAGGGTCGGCACGTCACCGCAGCAGGCCATCACGACGTCTGGCTCGCCGCCTCGGTCGTTGCTCGCCCACGGCCAGATGCCTAAGCCTGCTTCGCAGTGTCTGACCGCCTGTTCCATGGTCAGCCATTGCGGCGCGGGTTGTTTGCCGGCGACCACCACATTCACGTAATTGCGGCTCTTCAGGCAGTGATCCGTAACAGAAAGGAGGCAGTTCGCGTCCGGTGGCAGATAGACCCGCACCACCTCCGCCTTCTTGTTGAGCACATGGTCGATAAAACCGGGGTCCTGGTGGGAAAAGCCGTTGTGGTCCTGGCGCCAGACGTGGCTCGACAAGAGGTAGTTGAGCGAGGCGACCGGCCGGCGCCACTTGATTTCGTTGCAGACCTTGAGCCACTTCGCGTGCTGGTTGAACATGGAATCAATGATGTGGATGAACGCCTCGTAGCAGGAGAAGAAGCCGTGGCGGCCGGTCAGCAGATAGCCCTCGAGCCATCCCTGGCACTGATGCTCGCTTAGCATCTCCATCACCCGTCCATCGGGCGCGAGATGGTCGTCGTATGACAGGGTCTCGGCGGTCCATGCGCGGTTCGTGACGTCGAGCACGTCCTGCCAGCGGTTGGAGTTGCTCTCATCCGGACTGAACAGGCGGAAGTTCCGCTGCTCCAGATTGAGTTTCATCACATCGCGCAGAAATTGGCCCATGACCCGTGTCGCCTCTGCGGTTGCGGCGCCCGGCGATTGCACGTCGACCGCATAGTCGCGGAAGTTTGGAAGCTTCAGGTCGTGCAAGAGGAGACCGCCGTTGGCATGCGGATTGGCGCTCATCCGGCGGGCCCCTTGCGGCGCAAGCGCGGCAAGCTCGCCCTTGAGGCGGCCTGTCTTGTCGAACAATTCCTCTGGACGATAGCTCTTCATCCACAATTCGAGGATGCGGACATGACCGGGGTTACCCCGTATCTGGCTCATCGGCACCTGGTGCGAGCGCCAGTAGCCCTCTTCCCGCTTGCCATCGATCTCCTTGGGACAGGTCCAGCCCTTCGGCGTCCGCATGACGATCATCGGCCAGACCGGGCGCTTGGAAAATCCCTTCTTCCGTGCCTCAGCCTGGATGCCCCGGATCTCGCCGATCACGGTTTCGAGTGTGGTGGCCATGAGCTCGTGCATGACCGCCGGATCATCGCCCTCGACAAAATGAGGCGCATATCCGTATCCACGCAAAAGCAATTCAAGCTCCTCGTGCGGGATGCGCGCCAGCACTGTCGGATTGGCGATTTTATAGCCGTTGAGATGCAGGATCGGCAGCACGGCGCCGTCGCTCACGGGATTGAGAAACTTGTTCGAGTGCCAACTCGTGGCAAGCGCGCCTGTCTCTGCTTCGCCGTCACCAACGACCGCGGTGACGATGAGGTCGGGGTTGTCGAAGGCGGCGCCGAAGGCATGCGAAAGCGCGTAACCAAGCTCGCCGCCCTCGTGGATGGAGCCGGGCGTCTCGGGCGCCACATGGCTCGGAATTCCGCCGGGAAACGAGAACTGGGTGAAAAGCCGCTTCATCCCCTCCACATCCTGCGAAATTCCTGGATAGACTTCGCTGTAAGTCCCCTCGAGATACGTATTGGCGACCAGCCCCGGTCCGCCGTGTCCGGGACCGGTGACGTAGATCATGTCGAGATCGTGCTTCTTGATGAGCCGGTTGAGATGGACGTAGATGAAGTTGAGGCCCGGCGTCGTCCCCCAGTGCCCGAGGAGACGCGGCTTGACGTGCTCCTCTTTCAAAGGCTCACGCAGCAGCGGATTGTCGAACAAGTAGATCTGACCCACAGACAGATAGTTGGCGGCCCGCCAGTAGGCGTCGATGAGCGCGCTTTCGGCTTTCGACAGTGTGCTTCCGGATTTCGACGCGCTTTCCTTTTTCGACAGAGTGGTCGCCATCGTCATGTCCTCCAGTTGTTATTTGGCGAATGACGGAGTGCCGTTCGCTGACCCGTTCCCTCAACCTGTTGTTTCGTTCTCCCCAAGTCTGAGAGGCTTACCGAGGCCCGTTACCAGCTGCGTGACAACCGGGATGGGCAAACGCGCGCTTAAACTCTCAGAGGCTGGCGTCAGCCTATCGATTGGGGTCGCGCTCAAGCTCCCACTTGGCGCACGGCCTATGGTCAAGCTCGCGTCCCTGCGGCCGACCTTCATCGACCCAGATAAGATAGGCGCGCT
Organism: uncultured Alphaproteobacteria bacterium; assembly: GCA_963775405.1. GTDB lineage: Bacteria > Pseudomonadota > Alphaproteobacteria > Rhizobiales > Beijerinckiaceae > Roseiarcus. Next base: position 40 of record CAVZJI010000010.1, on the reverse strand, counting down.
CCCTGGTCTGATCGTCCTTGTGTCCATCGTTTCCCGCGGC
>CAVZJI010000009.1:0-135447 GCA_963775405.1 uncultured Alphaproteobacteria bacterium | reverse complement strand
GTCTCCGGCTCAGCGAGTACTTGACGCGTCACCGTTACCTCGTCCGGAGCGGCGAGGCCAAAGAATGGACTGCCTGCCTCGAACGGCGCGATATGTTTCGGGCTCTCCCAGGACAATGCGCCGCCCAGCAGACGTCCGCCCCGGCGAAGAGTTGTGGGAGTTAAAGTGTCGTCGCCGGCGGCCAGACGAGTGCCAGCGAAGCGTAGCAGCACGCCGCCATTGTCGAGGAATTGTGTGATTGCGTCGAGCTCCGGGCCAGGGGCGACACTCATGTCGGCGAGGACAAGCACCGAAGGCTTTTGCTCAAGCAGCGAGATGATCGGATCGGTCGAGGAATCATGCCACTCGCTGATCTCCGCGAACGGCTGCAGCGCGCGCTTGAGATAATAATTGGGAGCAAGCAGGGGCTGTGCGACATCTGCGCTGGCGCCCGAAGCGATGGCGACCCGACGTCGTCGTGAGCGTTCGTCAATGAGCCAAGCGGCAGCTGCCGAGCGTTCGTCGTCGATCACGACTTGCGTGACATCGTTACGTAACTCGACCGGCAGATCAAAATGAGCGTCGACAGCCGATTTGGCGCCGAAGTCGAAAACCGCCCGGCCAACTTCTCGTCCTTGAGCGTCGAGGGCGCGCACCGCCCCCGTCGACGGGGCGCGCGCATCTGACCGCGTGAGCAGCGAGGTCAGCGCTCCCGCCTCATTGTCGACGCCCGCGAGCGCGAGCGCCCCTCTGCCGTCGGTAACGACCTCTACTGAGTGCGCAATCGATGCGAGTCTCGTCGAAAAAGCGCTTGCCCCGCCGAGTTCGACCCCATCCGCGATCCACACGATGTCGGTCTTCGGTTCGCGAGCGAGAAAGCGTTCGATTGCCGCTATCGCGCCCGCGCGGTCCGGCGCGTAGGGAACCGGCGCCAGCGAACGCAATTGACCGTCTACTCCGGATCTGTCCGACGGCGCGATGTCCTTGCCGCCCTGCGAGAGGGCGACGACCGCCACAATTCGACCAGAACGTTCCACCGCGGCGGCGCGTTCCCGTGCGAAGTCGATTCGCTTGCCCCAATCCCGGGCGGCGGCAAATCCATCGTCGATCAGGACGAGAAGTGGCCCGGATCCGGAGAGAGCGGTGAAGCTGTTCCACAACGGCTCAGCCATCGCGAGAATGATGAGCGCCCCGATCGCGAGCCGCAGAGCCAGGATCGGCCAAGGCGTGCGTGCTGGCGTTGTCTCGCTCGGGTTGAGCCCGATGAGAAGCCGCAGCGGCGGGAATATCGCCTGACGGGGACTCGGCGGCGTAAGGCGCAACAGGAAATAGAGCCCAACGAGGCCGACCAATGCCGCCAGAACAGCGGGCGCGGCGAAGGCAAGCGGCAATCCGAACATTGTTCAGGCGCTCCTCAGGCCGACGCCGGGCTCGGGCGCGGAAAGGCGCATGCGCAGCGCGAGCAGCATCTCCGCTGGCGATCCGTCGGTCCGATGGATGCTCATCCCCCAGCCTGAGCGAGCGCAGATCCCCCGGATTGTTTCGCGATGGGCGGCGAGGCGCGTGAGATAGGCCTCGCGCAAGTTTTGCGCTCTCGGCGTGAGTATGCTCAAGGAACCGGCGGGATGGAGAAACTCAGTGTTGCCGGAGAACGGGTAGGTCTCCTCGATCGGATCAACGATCATCACTAGTTCGCCGATCGCGCCCTCTGCGCTTACGGCTCGGATCGCTCGCGCGACGTCTGCGGGATCCGAGAGAAAATCGCCAATCATGACAACCATAGAACGTGGCGCTGCGGGCATCGCGGGCGGCAACGCAGCTTGCGACGGCCCTCGGACGCCCTCCTCGGTCGCAATGGCTTCGGCGAAGCGCTCAACGACGCCTTGCGTCGCCAAGGGTCTCGTGAGGCCTAGCAGGCCTGCGCGCTCGCCGCCACGCACGCAAAGATCCGCGAAAGCCAGCGCCAGCAAAGCCGCCCGGTCGATCTTCGAGACCGGGGCCAGAACTCGATGCGAATTGCATCGAGGCCGAGCGATCGAACCAGATCCAGACCGTGTGAGCGGCCTCCCACTCCCGCTCGCGCACGAAGGCGCGCTCTTCACGCGCCGAACGACGCCAGTCGACTCGCGACGACGGCTCGCCGGAGAGAAAGGGGCGGAACTGCCAGAAAGTTTCCCCAGAGCCCGCCCGCCGCCGGCCATGAACGCCGTGCCTAACCGTCTGCGCCACGCGACGAGCCGCGATAATGAGGCTCGGGAGACGGGCCGAGAGGGTCGCAGCGTCGCGACGTATCGAGGCGGGAAGCGTCATTAAGCCAAAAGCCGCCGCATCATTGGATCGTCTTGGCCACAAGCCGTCCGATCACCGCCGAAATCGTCTCGCCCTCGGCGCGGGCGGCGAAGCTGAGCGCCATGCGATGCTTGAGCGCCGGCTCGGCCAAAATAGTGATGTCGTCAAGCGACGGCGACAGTCGCCCGTCGACTAACGCGCGGGCGCGAGCGGCCAGCATCAGGGCCTGCGCAGCGCGTGGCCCTGGGCCCCAGCCAATCCCCTTGGTCAGCTCGGGGTCGCCTTCACCTGGGCGCGCGGCGCGCACTAGGTCCAGTATCGCCTCAACCACGCGATCGCCGATCGGGGCCCGCCGCACGAGCCTTTGCGCCGCCATCAGATCCTCCGCCGTCATGACCGGCTTCGGGCGAGCCTCACGCTCACCTGTCGTCTCGATCAGGATTTGGCGTTCGGCAGCACGATCTGGGTAGCCGACGTCAATCTGCAAAAGGAAGCGGTCGAGCTGCGCCTCGGGAAGCGGATAGGCGCCTTCCTGTTCCAGCGGGTTCTGCGTCGCGAGGACATGGAACGGTCGCGGCAGATCATACCGCGCCCCCGCCACGGTGACATGATGCTCCTGCATTGCCTGGAGCAGCGCTGACTGGGTGCGCGGGCTAGCTCGGTTGATCTCGTCAGCCATCAGCAGTTGGGCGAAGATCGGACCCTTGATGAAGCGGAAGCCTCGCTTGCCGTCGTGACCTTCCTCCATGACCTCGGAGCCGAGAATGTCGGTCGGCATCAAATCCGGCGTAAACTGCACCCGCAGGGCGTCGAGGCCGACGACGATTCCTAACGTCTCGACAAGCTTGGTCTTGGCCAGTCCCGGCACCCCGATCAATAATCCGTGTCCGCCCGCGAGCAAGGTCGCAAGGGTCAGGTCGATGACACGCTCCTGGCCGAAGATGACGCCGCCGATCTCGGCGCGCACCGCGGCGATACGCTCCAGCGTTACGTCGGCGTCACGGGTCAACTGCCCTGGATCGGTGATATTCGTCACGTTCATCGGCTCGTCCCTTGCGCCATCCGAATGGCTTAGTGTTTTGTTTTGTCTTCGGGCGCACTAGATTGAGCGAGCGCCGCCTCGACGCAAGCCCCAAGCACGCAAGATGCCAGATTCGCCCACAAGCAAGCGCGAGAAGGACGCAGAACTGGCGAGCGCGCCAGAAGGGGCTCTGCGAGGACTCGGCCAGGCGGCGATGGGGCGTCTGCGCGGCGAACGACCGGCGCCTTCTTGGAATCCGCCCGATTGCGGCGATATCGACATGCGCATCGCTGCCGACGGAACATGGTTTTATTGTGGCTCGCCGATCGGCCGCGCGCCGCTCGTGCAGCTGTTCGCCTCGATCATGCGCAGGGAAGGCGATCGCTATGTCCTGGTGACGCCGGTCGAAAAAGTGGGGATCAAGGTCGACGATGCGCCGTTTCTGGCGGTCGAAATGCGCATCGAGAGTGAGACGGGCGGACCGGAACTGACGTTCCGCACCAATGTCGAAGATCTGGTGACGGTCGATTCCGAGCACCCGCTTCGTTTCGAGCCCGGCGCCGCGGAGGGCCTGAAGCCCTATGTGAGGGTGCGGGGCGACCTTTGGGCGCTGGTCAAGCGGGCGCTGTTCTATGATCTCGTCGACTTAGGCCAAACGGAGCGAGTCGCGAACGAGGACTGGTTCGGCGTGCGCTCGCGCGGACTTTTCTTTCCCATCTCTCCTGCGAGCGAAATCGAGGGGCTTTGAGCGCCCACCTCATCTCCGTTCCGAGTTCCGGCAGCGCTGCGGGCGCTCGCGCAACGGAAGCTCAGGCCCTCGCTAAGCTCGGCGGAGCTCGAACAGGCCGCGCCGGCCGGCGTAAGCGACGACGCCCCGGAAACGCGACTGCCCGAGCCGGCCAGCCTCGCGACATTGCGCCCCGCCGCCGTGCTTTTGCCGATCGTCGACCGGCCCGGCGGGCTCAGCGTTCTCCTGACCCTGCGGACTGCGGATTTGCGCGCCCACTCGGGCCAAGTGGCCTTTCCGGGCGGCAAGATCGACGCGGGCGAGACCCCGCGCGAGGCGGCGCTGCGCGAGGCGCACGAAGAAATCGGGCTCGAGGAGCGGTTCGTCGAGCCGCTTGGTTGGCTCGACCCCTATTTCATCGGCACCGGATTTCGCGTCGCGCCCCTGGTCGCGCTGGTCGCGCCGTCCTTTGCGCTCAAGCTCAACAAGCTCGAGGTCGACGAGGTTTTCGAAACGCCGTTCGCCTTCCTCATGGACGCCGCCAATCATCGGCTTGAAGAGCGCGAATGGCAGGGACGGCGGCGAAAATACTACGCCATGCCGCATGAAGGGCGGTATATTTGGGGTGCGACCGCCGGGATTCTCCGGAATTTGTATGAAAAGCTGTTCTCCTGATGGGCAGGACCGTCCTCGAATTGCTGGCGCTGTTCTTGAGCCCATTCGCGGTCTACGCGCTCTACCTCGCGCTGCGGGCGCGCTATCCGCTCGAGGTCGAACACTGGACCCGGGGGCGGGTGTCGGTCATGACCCTCGTTGGCCTTGCGGCGGCGGTGCTCGGGCTCATCGCGGTCAACGCCTTCGCGCCCCGAGGCCGCGGCGTTTACATCCCGGCGCATGTCGAAAATGGCGTGCTGGTCCCGGGGCGCTTCGAATGACCGCCCTTCCGGGTCTCACCAACGGAAAGCTCAAGGATCTCACGCCTCTCCGGCAACACCCGCTGGCGCGGGCGCTCGAAGCGCTCAACGGAGAAGGCGAGGAGACCCGACTCGTGGGCGGCGCCGTGCGCGACCTGGCGCTGGGCGAGCCGGCGGCCGATTTCGACCTCACGACCACGGCGACGACCGACGAAGTCACCCGCCGCGCGCGAGAGGCTGGGTTCAAGGTCGCTCTGACCGGCGTCACGCACGGCACGGTGACGATCATCGTCGACGGGCGCCCGTTCGAAACGACGACGCTGCGTGAGGATGTTGAGACCGACGGACGGTGGGCCAAAGTGGCGTTCGGTCGCGACTTCGCAGCCGACGCGCGCCGGCGCGATTTCACCATCAACGCGCTGTCGCTCAGCGCCGATGGAACGGTCCACGACACCGTCGGCGGGCTCGAGGATCTCCACGCGGGGCGAGTGCGTTTCATCGGCGAGGCGGAAGCGCGGATTCGCGAGGATTATCTGCGCATCCTGCGGTTCTTCCGCTTCTCCGCCCGCTTCTCTGCGAGCCGCCTCGACCGCGAGGGCCTTTTGGCCGCGATCCGGTTGCGCGATGGCCTGGCGCGGCTCTCGCGCGAGCGCGTGCGCGCCGAGCTCATGAAGCTGCTCGCGGCGCCGCGCGCGAGCGAGGTCGTGCAGACAATGGGCGAAACCGGGTTCCTCGAGCCGATCCTCGGGGGCGTCGCTTATACGAGACGTCTCAGCCGCCTCTTCGCGATCGAGGCCGAGCGCGGCCACGGGCCGGACGTCCTCCTGCGTCTCGCCGCGCTTGGTGTCGCGATCCCGGAGGACGCGGAGCGGCTGCGCGACCGGCTGCGTCTCGCCAACGCCGAAGCCGACCGGCTGAAATCCTCCGCCGCGGCGCTGATCGGCATGCACGGGATCATGGCGCCCCCGCCGTTCCACGGCTTGCGCGCCCTGCTATTCAACGCCGGACGCGAGGCGGCGCGCGATGCGGTCGCGCTCGCGCAAACCGAGTCCGGAGCGCCCCCCTCGGACGCCGCCTTCGCCGCGGCCGACCGGTTTCTCGCCGATGCGCCCGAACCCAAGCTCCCGATCAGCGGCTCGGACCTGATCGCGCGGGGCGTCGCGGCGGGACGGCCGGTCGGACGCGGGCTGCGCGCCTTCCAGGCGCTGTGGATTCGGGCCGGATTCCCGAAGGAGCCGGAGACGTTGGCGCGCCTGCTTGAGGAAGCGGCCGCGGAATTGACGCGAGAAGGAGCCGTTGACCTAGGGCCTCGCTCCATCTGAAGGAACCCATCGCCCGCCCGGCACAGCCTTGGGCGGGTCGACGCGAGACCGCGACCTCGCCCACGCGCACCAAAAAGCATCCTAAGCCGGTCCAAATAGAAGTAAGCAAGACCAAGCAAAATGGTTCGAATTTGCTTGGAGCGGATAGCGGAAGCTTGAGAACCCACCGCCTCAATTCGCAAACATGTGAACTAGGCTGAGGACTTATTGATCACGGCTGGAAGATGACGGTTGCGGCGATGCAGATTGCGGAGAAGTAGGCGTGGGCGCAACGGTCGTATCGGGTGTGGAGGCGTCTCCAGTCCTTGAGCCTGCCGAACATGGTCTCGATTCTGCGGCGCTGTTTGTGGAGGACGGCGTCGTGGGGATCGGGGCTGTGCGGTTGGATTTTGAGGGGATGCAGGCGGCGATTTTGCGGTTCGCGAGCGCCTCACGGAACCAATCGGCGTCATAGCCCTTGTCGGCGAGAAGCTCCTTGGCTCCAGGCATGGCGGGCCGCATCAACGCCGCGCCCTTGAAGTCGCTCATCTGGCCTTCGCTGAGCAACATCACGAGCGGTCGACCTTTGCCGTCGCAAACCGCGTGAAGTTTGGAGTTCAAGCCCCCTTTCGTACGTCCGACAGGTCGGGGAACAGGCCCTTTTTTAAAAGGCTGGCGGCGGTGCGATGCGCCTTCAGATGCGTGGCGTCGATCATGATCCGCTTAGCCTTGCCGCCCTTGCGCGCCAGCTCGGCGAAGATCTTGTTGAACACCCCCAAGCCGGCTCCAGCGGATAAACCGATTATAGATCGTCTTTATGCGGGCCATACTCCCCCGGGGCGTCACGCCAGCGAAGCCCGTTCCTGATCACGAACACGATGGCGCTCACAATCCGCCGGTCGTCCACTGTTCAGTTTAGGCGCTGACGAAGTCGGCGAGATGCCTGCTGAGCTGATCATGGCTGTCGGAGTGGTAGCGTTTGACGGTCGAGTCCTTGATGGTTCGGTTCATCCGTTCGACCTGACCGTTGGTCCAGGGATGGTTGATCTTGGTGAAGCGGTGCTCGATGTCGTTCTCGCGGCGGCGCATGACGAACATGTGCATCATATAGCGAGCAGTCGGGCCGGCAGCGTAGCGCGGCGCATAACGGAATTGGATGCCGTTGTCGGTCAGGATCGTGTGGATCTTGTACGGCACGGCTGCGATCAGGGCGGTCAGAAAGGCTGAAGCTGTGACCCGGTTCGCGCTCTCCACCAGTTGCGCGAGGGCGAATTTGCTCGTCCGGTCAATGGCGACGAACAAATAGATTGTCCCCTCGGCCGTCTGGACCTCGGCGAAATCAATGTGGAAGAAGCCGATCGGATAGGACTTGAACCTCATCTTTGGCTCCTTGTCGCCCTCGATATCCGGCAACCGCCCGATCCCATGCCGCTGCAGACAGCGGTGCAATGACGAGCGGGTCAGGCGGGGGATTGTCGGCTGAAGCGCGTAAAGGCAGTCGTCGAGCGGCAACAGCGTATGCCGCCTGAAGGCGATGATGACCGCCTCCTCCTCGATCGAGAGGACCGTCGACTTTGGTTCTTTCGGACCGGTCGGCAGATCGGCCGCCGAGGTCCGCTTCTTCCACTTGGCGACGGTCTTCTGGTTGATCCCGTAGCGATTGGCCAGAGCCCTCAGGCTCTCTTGACTATGCTGTATCGCTCGACGCACCGCCGCTGTCGTGGTGGCGCTCCCGTGGAGAATCTGGCCCATAGCGCATCCTTCCATTCCAAGGAAAATAATGCACCATCAAAACCCGGGATCAAACACCTAGGCCTCCGGACTCTAATCAGGTCCGCCAGATGATGACGGCCGCAAGCATAGCGGCGGCGAAGTTGGCTGCGGACCTTGTCATAGCGGGTGCCGATTTATCGCCAATTCTTGAGGCTGCAGAATATGCGCTCGATGAGATTGCGTTGTCGATAGGCTGTCTCGTCGAAAGGATGATGTCTCTTGCGGGCTGGATTGTTCGGGATGACCGGAACCATGCCGCGTTCGAGAAGAAAGCGACGCAGACCATCGCTGTCATAAGCCGCGTCGGCGGCCCAGCAACCGCCCCCCGGAACTCCGCTGATCAACGCTGTCGCGACTCGAACGTCGCTGAGATGGCCAAGCGCCACTTCGATGGCGATGGGGCGTCCGCGCGCGTCGACGATGGCGTGAATTTTCGTGGTGCGGCCGCCCCGCGAGCGGCCAATCGCCTTTGCCTCGGCGCCCCTTTTCCGCCCGCCGCCGAATGGTTCGCCTTGGCGGTGGTGCTGTCGATGGCTCGATTATCGCCGAGGTTGACGCGCGCCAGCGCTGCTAGAGCCTTCAGCATTTAGGCTGACGCATAAGGTGCGCCGGTGAGATAGTTTGCGCATTCGTCTGGCGGGATAGAGGTGAGGGCTTGGGCGATGGCGTCGGAGACGGCGTCGAGCGTGCGGGGCGCGGCTTTCGGACGAAGCCTTTGATCTTGGCGAAGAGTTGCTCGATCGGGTTGAGGTCGGGTGAGCATTTTGGAAGGAACAGGAGACGCGCGCCGGCGGCCTTGATCGCGTTTCGCCCGGCTTTGCCTTTGTGCGATCCCAGATTGTCAAGCACGACGATGTCGTTGCGCTTGAGGGTCGGGACCAGGAACTGTTCGACGTAGGCGAGAAACCGCTCGCCGTTGATGGGACCGTCGAACACGCAGGGCGCGTCGATGCGGTCGTTGCGCAGCGCAGCCAGGAATGTCGCCGTCTTCCAATGGCCGTGCGGGATCTTGACGACGAGCCTACGACCGCGCGGCGCCCAACCGTAGAGCCGGGTCATGTTGGTCTTGGTCCAGGTCTCGTCGATGAACACCAGTCGCGAAGGATCGACGCGCTTCTGATGGCTTCGCCAGCGCCTGCGATGGCGCTTTATGTCGGCACGATCCTGCTCGCGCGCGATAAGTGTCTTTTTTTGAGCGTGACGCCGATGCGGCGGAAGAAGCGGCTCATCATCGCCGTGTCGGCTCGGACACCACGCTCCGCCAGCAACCGGTCGCAAAGCGCCTGCAGGGTGATGTCGGATTTCTCCGCTCTCAGCGCTTCGAGAAACTCACGATGCGGCTCAAGTCTCGGACGCAGGTATCCGCCCATCTTGCTCGCCGCCCGCGAAACCGCTCCGTTCGAAGCGCTGCACCCACTTGATGGCCGAGGACTCGCTACCCCAAAGCGCGCCGCAGCCGCCCGCCGGCTCATCTCGCCCCGAGCCACCGCGCCAATCACCCGATCCCGCAAGTCTTGCGAATCTGCACTGGCCATCCCTGCTGGCCTCCGCCCAGCCAGCAGGTTGAACCAGAACAATGCCGATTCGGGAATCCAACCGATTCAAACTAGGTACACCTTGCTCTAACAGCCGCCGCCACAGACCGCGCACCCGTCCAGCGGCGAAACCGATTGTAGGTGGTCTGCGGCCCGTAGACGGCCGGGCAATCCTGCTGGTGGAACGGATTCAGTTTCGACCTGCTGTTTCGCTGCGGCGAGCGACCGATTGTCCGATGGCGCGACGCCCGGCGCGACAGACCTACAACGCGGCAGCCCTGTCGAAGGCTTGAACATGTGTGCCGTCGAGCCGCATCTGGCGATCAACGGGGGCGGTGAGAAATCAACTCAAGGCGCACAAACCACGGTGCCCACCGAGCTCCCGGTAAGCCTCCCTACGCGATCAGCCAACAGCAAGACAGGATTTTCAATTTGGATTCGCCGTGCCCATTAAAAGGTCGTGATTCGGACGGATAAAACCGGGCGAATTCACCCCTTTTTGCTTGGACTTGCTTGGTTCTATTTAGAACTATCTGCAGCCTGGCTGAACCCGGCTTCGCGCTAGATTCTGGCTTAAGCCGGATGACGCTTTCGAGACGCATGCTTGGACCTCGGGCAGGTCTATTTTCCAATGACGGTAGCCCGCGCGCGCTGCCACCAGCCGTTACGTCGCGGTCGCGGCACTTCGGCCGCTGCCGAAGCGGACATGGGCGCTCCCTCCGCGGCGGCATCAGCTCGCGCAGGTTCAGAAGCAGCCTCAAGGGTAGGCTCAGCGCGGGTGGCGCCGGGGGCCCGGCCTTCGACATCAACCTCCCGCGCCTGGGCTACCCGCGCCGGCTCGGCGATCGTCGCCTCTATCTGAGAGACCGTGTCGCTGGGCGGCGGCGCGGGGGAATAGTCCGCTTCGGAGGCGGTGAATTCTTCCTCGAGCGCCAGCGAGGGAGGCGAATCGAAGCCTGGTACGCCCGCCTCGGGCATGCGTTCTGCGTCAGCTCGCCGAAGCCGGCTTTGCTCGCCGCGCGAGCCTCGCGATCGACGGTGACGCTCCTCTCCGCCGCGTGGACCTCTGCGGGCGAAGGCGTCAACCTCGCCACTCGGCGCAACAAGGTCGCCGCCAATTTCGGCGACGACGGCCAAGCCGTCGTCCGTGGGCTGCGGTGCGTCCTGTGGAAGATTGTCTCCGAATGAGCGCTCTCCGCGCCGCCGGCGGCGGCGGCGGCGGCGGCGGCCGAACTCGCCGTCTTCCAGGGACGGACTGCTTCCGCGGTCGCTCAGGCGCCCAACCTCTTCATTCTCCTGGCCGGACGCTTCGAGGATTTCTTCGTCCTCTGCCTCGACCGGCCGTGGCTCCTCGACGGTTGGCACGATGTCGTCCGCCAACGATTTCGCTGGCTCCCCTTCACTCTTGACGCCGGTCGCCGGCTCGCCCCGCTCGATTGCGTGGTAGTTGGCGCCGGTCAGCGTGTCGTCCGCCTCGACGACGATCGCGACGCCGAATCGGCGCTCGAGGTCGCGGAGATTGACGCGCTTTTGGTTGAGTATATAGAATGCAACCGGTGCGCGCGCTCGCACCGTGAGATCGTGAGGCGAGCTCTTGATCAGGGCGTCCTCGAGCACACGCAGGACATGCAGGGCGATCGAAGCGGTCGACCGCACGACGCCAGCGCCCTGACAGTGGGGGCAGACCACAGTCGAGCCTTCGACAACACCCGCGCGGATACGCTGACGCGACATTTCAAGCAGGCCAAAGTGCGAAATGCGGCCGACTTGGATGCGCGCCCGGTCATTTTTCAACGCGTCCTTGATTCGCCTCTCGACTGCACGATTGTTGCGCGATTCCTCCATATCGATGAAGTCGACCACGACGAGCCCGGCGAGGTCGCGCAGACGCACCTGACGGGCGATCTCTTCGGCTGCCTCGAGGTTGGTACGCAGCGCAGTGTCTTCGATATTGTGCTCTCGCGTGGACCGACCCGAATTGACGTCGATCGCGACCAGCGCTTCGGTCTGATTGATAACGATGTAGCCGCCCGACTTAAGCGTCACCTGGTTGGAGAACATCGCGTCGAGCTGCGATTCGACGCCTGCCTTAGCGAAGACCGGGGCAGTTTCGCGATAAAGTTGCACGCTGTTGACGTGGCTCGGCATCAGGAGACGCATAAACTGCCTGGCCTCGCGATAGCCGGCCTCGCCGGCGACAATGATCTCTTCGACCTCTTTGCTGAAAAGATCGCGGATCGCCCGTTTGATGAGCGAGCCTTCTTCATAGACGAGAGTCGGCGCGCTGGATGCGAGCGTTGTCTCTCGCACGGTTTCCCACATCCGTAGCAAATACTCGAAGTCGCGCTTGACCTCCGCCTTGGTGCGCGAGGCACCAGCAGTGCGGAGAATAACGCCCATGCCCTCCGGAACGTCGAGTTCGTCGGCTATTGCCTTCAGTCGGCTGCGATCCTGGGCATTGGTGATTTTGCGCGAAATGCCGCCGCCACGCGCGGTATTGGGCATCAAAACCGAGTAGCGCCCCGCCAGCGAGAGGTATGTCGTGAGCGCCGCCCCTTTGTTGCCGCGCTCTTCTTTGACAACCTGCACCAGCAGAACCTGCCGGCGCTTGATGACCTCCTGAATCTTGTACTGACGGCGCAGGCGCTGAGCCCGGCGGGGAACCTCCTCCAATGCATCGCCGCCGATCTGCTCGACCGGCTCACCTTCGTCCTCAGTCCGCTGCTTGCTACTCCCTACTCGCTCTTCAGAGCCGCCCTCGAGCGTCGTTACTTCGTGAACGTCTTCCTCAGCGGGCCGCTCCTCGAGCTCACCGCCGTCCTTTGGACCGGCAGTGTCGATGCGTTCGTCGGTCGTCACAACGGCCGGGGCTTCCGCGGATATCAACTCGAAGTCCGCCAGGTCGAAAGCCGGAGGCTTTGCGGCTTCAGGCGGCGGATCGACATCCAAGCGCCCCGCTACTTCGCCATCCCGGGGAGTAACGTTCACAGCCGGGTTCATCTCCGCCGGCGAGAACTCGGTGCCCTCAGCCTCGGTATCGACAAAGCCTGCGTCGAGGTTCTCGGGACGCGTCAGAACTCTCTCCTCCGCGCGAAACTCATCTCTTGACACTCGTTCCGAAACGGTCTCGCCGTTTTCGACGCGGGCTTCGACCTCCGGGCGTCGCGGTTGGCGATGGCGCCGGCTGCGCTTTTCGATATTGGCCTCTTCATCCTCCTCCCGGTGTGACAAGGCTTCCTCCTCGAGAAGCGCCTGTCGGTCAGCAACCGGAATTTGGTAGTAGTCCGGATGAATTTCCGAGAACGCCAGAAAGCCGTGGCGATTGCCGCCATAATCAATGAAGGCGGCTTGGAGCGACGGCTCTACCCGAGTGACCTTGGCGAGATAGATATTCCCGCGCAGCGGTCTCTTGCTCGCTGACTTCGAAATCAAATTCCTCGACTCGATTGCCTCGCAGGACCACTACCCGGGTCTCTTCCGGGTGTGAGGCGTCGATGATCATTTTGTTGGCCATGAGAAACTCTCTCGCCGCGCGCGAGAATGCGTTGCGGGGGCCGGGGCCGCCCGATCGCGCCGCGCGGGGCGTCTATGTTGGAGATGGGGAAATAAGGAAATGAGGCGCCAGGCACCGCATCAGGGAACTGTTCAAACGCCACCGCGTCGAGGCAAAGCCTCCGCGCCGCCTCTGAGGCGTCCGGCGAGCAGTGGACTTGCCATTGGGACATTGTCAACCTGAAAACAAGGCGCCGCTTAATCCGCCGCCACTCAAGCAGCGCCGCATGGCGCAATGTCAAAAATTCGATCCAAGCCGCCCCGCCCACCTCTACCCGGCAGGTCGATTCCTAGCACCCGCTCGCAGTTTCCACGCGCGAACGCTCGCGCGGCGTCGAAAGCGGCAATCGATCCGACGGGTCAACAACCCGCACGGGCCTATTCGTGCAACCTGCAGGCCATCTCATGATGGTCCGGGCGAAACGCCTCGCTCAACCAAAGAGCGAGCGAGCGGCTACGTGAACTCGGTCCGAATTCGTAACACCCTATAAATAGGTACCTTCGTGCGCATTGGCAAGCTCTTTTCCCTTCTGTAATTTCTGGGTCGACCCCGTTAACTCGTCGTAAAGAGTTTCGCCGGCTCCTTTTTGCTTGCCTGGTCCCGCCCGGCTTGTCGAACGCCGTTCGACCCACTCGAAACGCGAGTGATTGCGCTGCCGCGGCATTGGCGCTATAGCGCGATGACGCGGTGCCGAGGGGAAGCGGGATGGCGCGAATGGAACGGCTGGCGGCTCTTGCCGTCCTCACGCTGATGGCCGCACCGCTACAGTCTGGGTTCGCGGGGGAGGCTGGCCCGCCCGTCGCCGTCGGCGCGCGGCTTTTAGAGGATGAGAATACCGCCAAACTGGTGTTTGACCTCTCCCGACAGGTCGACGCGAGCGCTTCCGCTCTGGCATCACCCGATCGCATTGTTGTCGACATGCCGGAGGTGAATTTTCAACTCGATCCGTCGGTCGGCCGGATCGGCAGCGCACGGTCCAATATTTCGCTTGTGAAGGGCTTTCGCTTCGGCTTGCTTGCCCCCGGCAGATCCCGAATCGTTGTGGACCTCGCGCGCGCAACCTGTCCCGTCCAGGTTTCCGCGAGACCAATCGTCGAAGGCGAACCTGCGGCGCGGCTCACGATCGAACTGAAGTCCTGTGATCCCTCCGCGTTCGCCGCCCTCGTCCGGTCGACCGCGGTTTCGACCGTAAGCCAGTCTCCGGCGGCTGCTCGCGCGCAGCCGGTCATTGTACTTGATCCCGGTCACGGCGGCGTCGACGGCGGCGCGCGCGGCCTTGGCGGCGTGCAGGAGAAGACCCTGGTTTTTGGCTTCTGCGCTGAGCTAAAGCGAGAGCTCGACGCGACCGAGCGCTACACCATCGTGATGACGCGTGATGGCGATCAATATGTCGATCTCGACGATCGGGTCGCGATCGCTCGCAAGGCGAACGCGTCTCTGTTCATCTCCGTCCACGCGGACACGCTAAGCGAAGACGCGACCGTCAGCGGCTCTACGGTTTATACTGCGGCCGATCGGGCTTCTGACGCGGAAGCCGCCCGCATCGCGGCCCGCGAGAACGCCGCCGACAGGAGCCCGGGCGGCGGCGGTCGGCCAGATAACCAGGACGTGGCCGACATTCTGTTCGATCTCAAGCGTCGAGAAACTCGGATCTACGCCCATATCTTCTCACGGGGCCTTGTTGACAATTTGCGGGTCGCCACGAAGCTCAATCACAATCCAGAACGCTCCGCAGGCTTCGTCGTCCTGAAAGCGCCGGAGTTTCCTTCCGTCCTTGTGGAACTCGGCTACCTTTCGAACCCCCAGGACGTCCAATCTCTTACCTCTTCGGAGTGGCGAGCCAAAGCGGCGGCCGCAATAGTCAAGGAGATCGACGCGTTCTTTGCCAGATACCGAAAGTCGGATAGTGTCCCGTCGGCCGAGAGCGGCGTTGTCTCGTCAGCCGGGCAGGCCGCAGAGGCGTCGGCGCATTAAGGCTTGCGCGCTGTCAGCGCGTCGGGCTAATGGCGTCGGTGTTCTGGCGCGACATGTATGGATCATAAATTCGCCTTACTCGGGTCCGACACGGTGAATTCGGCGGATCGATTTCGGGCTGGATCTGCCGAAGTGAAGAGCGTCGGCAGATCGGTCTCGTAAAGGTCCGCGCCTCCGAGGCGCTGCAGTTCAGTTCGTCTCGACGCCCGAGGGCTCAGCGACGGGCGCAATGGAAGGCTTCGATCGAGAGATGCGCGGGATCGCTCGTATTATCGGCTTCATATTTGCGACCTTCGCGCTGCTCTTCGTCGTCGCGGCGGCGGTTTTTGCCGGAGTCTTATGGAAGTACGAGCAAGAGCTGCCGGATTACTCCCTGCTCAAGAATTATGAGCCGCCGGTTATGACGCGCGTCCACGCAGCGGACGGCAGCCTGCTTGCCGAATATTCCCGCGAGCGACGGCTCTATCTCCCGTCGGACGAAATTCCCGATCTGGTCAAACACGCCTTCATCTCGGCTGAGGATAAGAACTTCTATAGCCATTGGGGTGTCGATCCCGAAGGGATTTTGCGTGCCGGCCTGGTTTACGTGCAGGGTTCGCGCCACATTCAGGGCGCGTCAACCATTACTCAGCAGGTAGCCAAGAATTTTCTGTTGAATTCTGACCGAACTTTCGATCGCAAGATCCGTGAGATTTTGCTCAGCTTGCGCATAGAGTCCGCCTATTCGAAGGAAAAAATCCTCGAGCTCTATCTCAACGAGATTTACCTCGGCCTTTCCAACTACGGCGTCGCCGCCGCGGCGCTCAATTACTTCAACAAGTCCGTGCACGAGCTAACCGTCGCTGAAGTCGCCTATCTCGCGGCGTTGCCGAAGGAGCCGAGTTCTCTGAACCCGTTCCGCGATCACGACCGCGCCGTGGAAAGGCGCAACTATGTCATCGGGCGGATGGAGGAGGACGGATACATCACCGCCAAACAAGCCAACGAGGCTCGCGCCGAGCCGTTGGTGGTCAATCCGCGCGTGCTGACGCCGAACTCCATCGCCGCGGGGTTCTTCGCCGAAGAGGTCCGGCGCGAATTGCAGGAACGCTACGGCGAGCAGAAGCTTTACGAGGGGGGGCTTTCGGTTCGCACAACACTCGACCCGAAAGTTCAGCTGATGGCGCGTAAAGCCCTGGTCGACGGCCTCGTGCGCTATGACGAGGCGTATGGCTGGCATGGTACTCTCAAGACGATCGACATCGGTCAGGATTGGGGCGTCCCCCTGGCCGATATTCCAGCTTATGGCGACATCAAGCCGTGGGTACTGGCGGTGGCGCTTGACGTCAGCGATACAGGCATTCGGGTTGGTCTTCAACCCGAACGAGACAAGTCGGGCGCAATCGTCGCCGATCGTCGCACGGGCGCCGTTACGCTGGAGGGGGCCCGCTGGACGGGTCGCAGGCCAAGGGGTTTGGTTAAGCCGGGCGACGTCTTTTACGTCGAACCGATCGCTGGTCATGATGACCAATATCGCCTGCGTCAGATCCCGGAAGTGTCCGGCGCCGCCATCGCGATGGATCCCTTTACAGGCCGCGTGCTCGCAATGGTCGGCGGGTTTTCGTTCGACGAGTCCGAATTCAATCGAGCGACGCAGGCCCAGCGGCAACCTGGGTCATCATTTAAGCCTTTTGTGTATGCTGCCGCGCTTGACAACGGCTATACGCCGTCTTCGACCCTTTTGGACGCGCCGGTCACGATTGACGACGGCAGCGGTCAACTTTGGACTCCGGCGAACTTCGAAGGCACGTCCGGCGGCCAACACACGTTGCGTTTCGGCGTCGAGCATTCGATCAACCTCATGACGATCAGGCTTGCGCGCGACATTGGCATGCCGCTGGTCGTCGAATACGCCAAGCGGTTCGGCATCTACGACAATTTGCCGCCGTTTCTCTCGATGTCGATCGGCGCAGGCGAGACGACGGTGCTGCGCATGATCACTGGCTATTCGATGTTCGCCAACGGCGGCAAGAGAGTGAAAGCGACACTGATCGATCGAATTCAAGATCGTTGGGGCAATACCATCTACAAGCACGACGAACGCATCTGCGAGGAGTGCGACGCCCAGGCATGGAACAATCAGCCTGAGCCGCACTTAGTCGACAAGCGCGAACAAGTAATCGATCCGCTGACCGCCTACCAAGTCACCTCCATCCTTGAGGGCGTTATCCAGCGCGGCACCGGTATCGCAATCAAGGAGGTCGGCAAACATCTTGCCGGCAAGACCGGAACCACTAATGACGCGAAGGACCTTTGGTTCGTCGGCTATTCGCCAAACATCGCATTCGGCGTGTTTATGGGTTACGACAAACCGCGTTCTCTTGGCGGCAGCGCGCAGGCCGCACTCTACACCGCCCCGATCTTCCGCGACTTTATGAAAATGGCGCTCAAGGACACCCCCGATACGCCGTTCCGCATCCCGCCTGGAATCAAGCTCATTTCTGTCGACGTTCATTCCGGCATGCGTGCGACCGGTTCCGGTTCGATCATGGAAGCGTTCAAGCCCGGCACCGGGCCGCCCGACAGCTATGGCGGCGGCGGGTGGGGCGAATCGGCGCAGACCTCGTCGCGAAGCGAACGGTCGGTCGGGTCGGGGACAGGCGGACTCTATTGAGAGGCTCGAGCGTTCTCGCTATAGTAACCGTGCGCTCGACTGCGCTCCTGCGGTCGCGCGGCCGGTAACCGTATCCCAGACTGAACCCTCCTAATTCGTTGATTGTGGATCCATGCGCGCCGAAGCCGAACAATTGGTCGAATTGATCAAGCAGTCCGTGGGATTGCTGAGGAGGCATCTTTGACGTCGATGCCGCCCAGCGCCGCCTAGGCGAACTCAACGCGAAATCCGAAGATCCGAGTCTCTGGAACGATCCTGAAAGCGCCGAAAAGGTGATGCGGGAGCGTACGATGCTGGAAGACCGGCTTGGGTCTCTGGCAAAGATCCAACGAGACCTCGACGATGCAGCCACGCTGGTCGAACTCGGGGAAGCCGAAGGCGACGAAGCGACTGAAACCGAGGGAATCGGCGCTCTAAGGGCGCTCAAAGCCGAGGGCGAACGGCGCCAGCTCGAAGCGCTGCTTTCCGGTGAGGCTGACGGCAACGACACCTATGTCGAAGTGCATTCCGGGGCGGGCGGCACCGAAAGCTGTGATTGGGCGCGCATGCTCTTGCGCATGTACATGCGCTGGGGGGAGCGGCGGAAGTTTGGAGTCGAGCTGATTGAGGAGACGGATGGGGATGAAGCCGGCATCAAGTCGGCGACGATTATCGTCAAGGGCCACAACGCGCATGGCTGGCTGAAGACCGAGTTGGGCGTGCACCGTCTGGTGCGCATTTCCCCGTTCGATTCCAATGCGCGCCGGCATACGAGCTTCGCCTCCGTTTGGGTCTATCCGGTGGTCGACGACCGGATAAAGATCGAAGTCAACGAGGGCGATTGCCGGATCGACACGTATCGCGCCTCCGGGGCCGGCGGGCAGCATGTCAATAAGACCGAATCGGCGGTGCGCATCACCCACTTGCCGACCGGCATCGTCGTCGCCTGCCAGTCCGAGCGTTCGCAGCACAAGAACCGGGCGACCGCCTGGAACATGTTGCGCGCCCGCCTTTATGAACTCGAGCTGCAAAAGCGTGAGGACAAAGCCAACGCCGATGCGGCGTCCAAGACCGACATTGGCTGGGGCCACCAGATCCGCTCGTATGTGCTGCAGCCCTATCAGATGGTGAAGGACCTCCGCACCGGCCACGTGTCCGGTTCGCCCGCCGACGTGCTCGACGGGGATCTCGACCCGTTCATGGAGGCTTCGCTGGCCCAGCGCCTGTCGGGGCGAACCGTGGCGGTCGAGGACGTCGAATAGACTCGAGAGCGCGATCGTTCGAGGGCGCAACTCAAGGCAAGCGCTCGCCTTCGCGGCCAAGCGATTTAAATAAACGCCAGTAAACGTCAATAAACGCTAGTAAACGTTAGTAAAAATGCTAGCGTTTACTAGCGTTTATTTTTTCGAAACGTGACTTTTCAATGGGTTACGAGCGATTCAAATAAAATTTTTCTCTCTGCCTCTGCCTCTCCGTCAAAGGCTCAGATCCCCGTTTGATCCCTTTCTCCTGACGCCCCGCCAAAGCGCGGGCTCGATCCGGCGACTGGGAAAATATAGCATATCCTTCTGTTTTTTGTCAAGGAAATTCAGCTCTTATTGCGTCGGCTGTTACCTCAACACCGATGACGGCGTTACCAACAGCCAGCGCTATAAGAGCCTCCACTCGCCATCGGCCGGAAAACGGCATCGCTGCATGGTGAAGGACGTCGATGAGGGACGCGTTCAGCGAGCCTCCGCGCCTTCGATATCACGCTGGCTACATGGGATTGATTTCCGTCAGCGAGACGGTAAACTACCCCTGCGAGCTCCTTGCTTCCTCCGAAATCACTCAGGGGCGCCGGCGCTTTCGGAAGCCTCGAGATTGTCTCGAAGGTGTTTGCGATTGTGGAGGTTGCGCCCGTGAAGCTGCAAAACCTGTTGCATTGGGGGCGGCGCTTTCGCCGCGGGCCTGCTGGGCGCCTCCTCGCCAGCCGCATGGGCGGCGGATGAGAGTTGCCCAGGTGTACCGGAGGGAATGATCTTCGCCTATTCCTGCTCTATGACTGCCAATTTTGGCGATGGCGTCGCCATTCAGATCAGTTACACCGATGCGCAGGGTCACCTGGACAATTCCGTGGGTGGAGAGGCCAGCATGGAGTTCAATGTGAAGCCTACAGACACCCTGTTCGGCCGCACATTCACCATCCAATTCGAAATCAGCCCCGATAGCCCGGTTCTCCTTAAGGCGAACATTGACGCCAGTGGCGGCGCCTCCTCGACGTCCACCGACGCTCCCGGCTCCTACACCGCCAATCTGTCGGACACCGCCCAGTTTCTCGGCGCGTCGTTCTACGCTGACGACGCCGAGACGATCCCGCTTCCGGACATCCAGCTCGGCTCGGCGCTAGGTTTCGATTACATTCCAGCCGACGCCATTCTGTCTCCAGCCGGAGGCGCAGCGCCCGTGCCGGAGGCCTCGACCTGGGTCATGATGCTGGCGGGCTTCTGCGGCCTCGGCGCCCTCGCCTTCCGGCGAGCCGCGCCCCGGCCCGCGCGACCCTGACCCAAAAAACGCTCTTAGAGTGTTAGTTGCTGGCCGTCGGTCCGCATCGACGCGTCCGCCTCCCCTAGCCCGTCGAGAGACCGGCGTCCTTCGGACGCCCTATGTTGGGGAGGACCGAGGAGGGGTTGCGCCGTCCTACGCGACAAGCGAGCGCGGCGCATTCGTTAATCTCCTCACTCCGCGCAACCCCCCACCCATAGGGCGTTCGGAAGAACGCCCGTCTCTCGACGGGCTATGGGGGGCGGATGCGCTAACGCCATCGACTCCACGGGAATGCAGGAGCCACTAACGTCATGGTGGGAATTGTTCGGTCACCGCGTTCAAGGTTGTCAGACTCGCTTCTGGAGCATCTGCGCCAGGGCGACAGCCTTGTCCTCGGGGATTCGGCCGATGACCAAATGGGTCCGCCCGCTGCCCGACCACCAAGCGAGCGACAGATCGCCGCGGCGCTCCGAGCGCATTGGCGCATCGGGCGCGCGATCGGCGAGGATGCAAAGCAAAACTGGCGCGCCTGAGGGGTCGACATAGGCGATCACGCCCAGCGGAGCGTCTCCGTAGGAAAGCATGAATGCGGTTGTGAACCGCAGGCCGGGGAGCGCCACGTTTTCGGGCGTCAGGATGGCGCCCACCTTGGGGCCGACGGCGCTCAGCTCCGCCGCCTGCATCGCGGCGTCCGGATTGAAAGGACTGAACGTCTCGTTCGTGTAGAGATGCGTGTATTCCGCGATCGCCGAGCGCCAATCCTCTTTTCCGCCAAAGAGCCCAAAGATCGACGCAGCCCATGCGACGGCGCCCGCAACGAGAAGCCCGATGACAACGCCCGCCGCCAGCTCGCGGAGGGCGATCCCGGCGAAGCGCCTTGATGGCTGGCGAAGGGGTTCGTCAGCGGGAAGCGCGGCGCGAAGCCGGGCCATAGGCGCTTGCGCAAGCAGGGCGTCAAAGGAGGCGGCGAGCGGCGTGGTCGTTTGCCGCAACTCTTCGTAGCGCTGGCGCAACCGCTCGTCCGCCGCGAGACGCGCCAGGAGAGCGGCTCTGCTGCCTTCGTCGAGCTCGTTGTCGATCAGAGCGACAAGTTCGGCGTCATCGTCGGTCATCGATATGCTGACAAATCCTTCTATTTCAGCTTCGCCAGCGCCGCGCGCCCGGCGGCCAGCCTGCTCATAATGGTGCCGATCGGGACGCTGAGCGCCGCCGCCGCTTCGGCGTAACTGTACCCTTCGCTATAGACCAGCAATATCGTCTCGCGCTGCGCTTCCGGGAGGCGGCCGATCGCTCTTAACACCGCGGAAGCCGTAATATTCATTTCGATTTCATGCGCGCCGTCGGTCGTCAACGCATCCTCGGCGTCGACGAAACCGCCGCCTAGGCGAATCCGTTGCGATCGTATTTCGTTCAGCCAGATCGAGCGAAGAATTGCAAACAGCCAGCGGTCGACTCGCGTTCCCGGGACAAATTGATCGGCGCGCTCGATCGCCCGCAAGCATGTGGCCTGCACTAGGTCGTCAGCCGCGTCCCGCGCCCTCGAGAGCACGAGCGCGTATCGCCAAAGGCGCGCGAGCGACGGCTCCAGCCCAGCTCGCACTTCCCGTCGGCTCGCTTCGCTCATGGCCCCGCTAGAGTTCGCACGCCGCTCTATTAGAGCATGCCCGCTCAAGGTGCGAAGAGCCCGGCCGGCGTTTTTTGATCCGACCGGCGCCCGCCGAACGGTGGCAGCGCGAATAATTGAATGGCTGGTGTGTTTTATCGACACCGTATCTTAATTCGAAGGACCTCGCGATGCGCGCTTTTCTTCAAATCGATCATCAAAGCAGCCGCGCCTTCGCTTCGGCGCTCTGCTCGGGATTGCTGGTCGCTGGGCTCGTGCTCGCCTCACCCACCTTCGCGGCCGGGGGTGGCGGCGGTGGCGGAGGTGGAGGTGGAGGTGGAGGTGGAGCTGCCGGCGCTGGCAGCGGCGCAAGCGGAGAGCCGGCTCACAGGATGAACAAAACAAATCTTATAACCTGCGCACCGGGCACGATTTGGGACACGAAGCATCATAAGTGTCTCACAAGGCATAGCGGCGTCCTGCCAGACCCCGATCTCACCGAATACGCCTATGCGCTCGCCAAGGCCGACCGCTACCAGGAAGCGATCGACGTGCTCGACCTGCTGGATAACCCGAACACCCCGCGCGCGCTCAACTATCGCGGCTACGCGACCCGCAAGCTGGGCCGCACTGACGAAGGCATTGGGTACTATCTGAAGTCTGTGGCGCTAGATCCCCGTTACCCGCAGGTGCGCGAGTACCTGGGTGAGGCCTATGTCATCGAGGGAAAGTACGACCTCGCCAAGCAGCAACTGTCGACGATCGAGACGCTTTGCGGTAAGGACTGCGAGTATTACGAGGATCTGGCCGACGCGCTAACGGCGGCGCACGCGCTTTAGTTTAGGGTTTGTCGACGCGCACTGGTTGATTTCGGCGCGCGTTGCCCTGGCGGAAGGGGAGCCACATGTCCCAGGCACATGACACGCGCGGAGACGCCAGGCCTCCGGCACACGGACGAGCTTTTGACCCCGATCTCAATTTCCTTTCGCGCTGGGCTGGCCCGCTTGGCCTGCTTGCGCGTGCAATGCTGGCTTACATTTTCATCGTAGAGGGCTTGGGGAAGATCGCCGGTTACGCCGGCGTCGCCGAGTATATGCAGGCGCACGGCGTTGACGGGCGGCTGCTGCCGCTGGTCATTCTGACCGAACTCGGCGGCGGGTTGCTGATCCTCTTTGGGTTGAAGACGCGCTGGGTGGCGATATGGCTATGCGGCTTCTGTCTGCTGACCGCGCTGTTCTTCCACACCGGCTCTGATCAGGCGATAGAATTGCAAAAGAACGTCGCCATCGCCGGCGGTTTCCTGACGCTAGCGATTTTAGGGGCCGGCGCATGGTCGCTGGACGGCTGGCGGGGACGCGCCGTCTAGGGGCGACAGGGTAGTCGGAACGCCGCTAGACCTCGTGTCAGGCTGACCGATTGATTTCGGCCCCGCCGCGACGATTTAGTTTGTTGAGGCGCACGCGCGGGCTGACTTCGCCAATCCTGACCGGCTACGAGAGGCAGCGTCTTGCGGCGGCCTCAGGGCGCGGCCTATAGAGAGCGTCTCTCCCGCCTTTCGTAGCGTTCACCCCTGTAGGCCCCGAATGTCGACCGTCGACGTCAAGCCGACTAACCGCAAGCCAGCCAGCAAGGCTGACGCGCCGAATGAGCCGTTCAAACAGGCGCTCGCCTCGTGCACTCGGGCGCTGGCGCGTCAACCCGATCTCGAAATCACCTTCTCGCCGGACAAACCCTCGCTGGTCACCTCGCCGGAAGGCGCCAAAGCACGGCTGGCCGAGCCGCCGCGCAAGCCTAATCCGCGCGAAGCGGCGATCGTCCGCGGCCTCGCCGATTCGTTCGCCTTGCGCCTTGCCTGCCACAACGACGCGCTCCATCGGCGCCTCGCGCCGCCGAGCCCGCCAGCCCGCGCCCTGTTTGACGCGGTTGAGCAGGCGCGGGTCGAGGCCATCGGCTCGCGCCGCATGCAGGGTGTGGCGTCGAACATCACCGCCATGCTCGACGACCGCTACCACCGCAGCCCGTTCGCCGAGGCGCGCACGCGCGAGGAGGCGCCGTTGGAGGACGCAGTGGCAATGCTCGCGCGCGAGCGCATGACGGAACTCGAGCCGCCGCGGGGCGCTGCGCGTCTCGTCGAGCTCTGGCGTCCATTTATCGAGGAAAAGGCGGGCGCCGAGCTCAATCGGCTGAGCGACGCTCTCCTCGACCAGCGCGCCTACGCAAAGCTGGTGCGAAAGGTTCTGTCGTCCTTGGGGCTCTCAAACGATTCCGATGCCGACGCTGAGGAATTGGACGAGGAGACGGAAGACAAGACGCCGCCCGACGATGCCGACGAGGCTGAAGGCGAAGGCGAAGATCAGTCGACGCAGGATTCGATGCAGCGCGAAGCGGCCGATGACACCGCCGACGACGCTGAGGAGGGCGCAATCGAAACCGTTGAGGCGCCCTCATCGGAACTCGAAGACGAAGGCGACACGGGAGAAGCGGAAGAAGCGACAGAGAGTCATCCCCCGCAACCCTCAGCCCCGGAGAGGCGCGGACCCGAATACAAGGCTTATACCAGTCGCTTCGACGAGATTATCGACGCCGCCGAATTGTGCGACCCCGATGAACTGCAGCGCTTGCGCGACTATCTCGACAAGCAATTGCAGAACCTTCATTCGGTGGTGGCTCGCCTCGCCAACCGTCTGCAGCGGCGGTTGATGGCGCAACAGAGCCGCTCATGGGAGTTCGATCTCGAAGAGGGCGTGCTCGACACCGCGCGGCTCGCCCGCGTAATCATCGATTCGCAGCAGCCTCTGTCCTTCAAGCAGGAGAAGGACATGGCGTTCCGCGACACTTCGGTGACGCTGCTGATCGACAATTCCGGCTCGATGCGCGGTCGTCCAATCACGGTCGCGGCGACTTGCGCGGACATTCTCGCTCGCACGCTCGAGCGCTGCGGCGTCAAAGTGGAGATTCTTGGTTTCACCACGCGCGCGTGGAAAGGTGGGCAGTCGCGCGAGTCCTGGCTTCAGGCCGGCAAGCCCGCAAATCCAGGACGCCTCAACGATCTGCGCCATCTCATCTATAAGTCCGCGGACGCTCCGTGGCGTCGCGCGCGAAAAAACCTCGGCCTCATGATGCGGGAGGGGTTGCTCAAGGAGAACATTGACGGCGAAGCGCTGGATTGGGCGCACCAGCGTCTTCTCGCCCGTCCCGAGCAGCGCAAGATCCTGATGATGATTTCCGACGGCGCGCCGGTTGACGATTCGACCCTATCGGTCAATCCCGGCAACTATCTCGAGCGCCACTTGCGCTACGTGATCGAGGAGATCGAAAGCCGCTCGCCGGTCGAGCTCATAGCCATTGGCATCGGCCACGACGTGACACGTTACTATAAGCGCGCCGTGACGATCGTCGACGCCGAAGAGCTGGGCGGAGCGATGACCGAGAAGCTCGCCGAGTTGTTCGACGAGAACGCCGAACCTGCGCCGGAACGGATAAGGCAGGCGCCGCAGCCAAGACGGAAGACGAGCGTGGCCTGACGGGCTTCGTGCTGTCCGACCAGGGGAGATTGAGTTCTTTCGGCGGTGGCCTTGGATAGCCTCTGAGGCCTCCTATGTAGCGGCGGATGAACGCTCCCAGCTGCCGTCGCGTCCGACCTTCCTCATCCCCCGCTCAGACCGATCTGTTCGCCTCGCTTTCGGGGCTGCCGGAGGGGTTCCGCTATTGTCCGAGTATCCTCTCGCCCGAAGACGAAGAGGCGCTCGCGCGGGAACTGGCCAACTTCCCGTCCAAGCCCTTCGATTTTCACGGCTATCTGGCGAACCGCCGAGTCGTGTGCTTCGACTATAACTACGACTACGAACGACGCGCCGTCGTTGAGGCCGCGCCCTTTCCGTCGTTTCTCCTTACCTTGAGACGGAAGGTCGCCGAGACGTTCGACCGCCCGGCGGACGCTTTCAGTCAGGTCCTCATCAACGAATATCGGCCCGGGGCAGGGATTGGCTGGCATCGGGACAAGGCGCAGTTCGACGAGGTCGTCGGGTGTCTCTGCTTGCGCCCTGCAACGTACGATTTCGCCGGAAGGCGGGCGACACTTGGAACCGAGCCTCGCCTTCGGTCAAGCCGCGCTCAACTCATCTCCTATCGGGGCCCGCCCGCAGGGAGTGGGAGCACAGCATTCCGGCCCTCGATCGTCTTCGTTATTCAATCACCTTGCGGACGCTCGTTGGAAACGACGAGCACGAATAGTCCGCCTCGCCTGGCTTAAGCTGCCGCGGCCTTGCCCGCTTCGGTCGCTGCCTCCACTTCGTTGAGGCGCCCAGTCTTTACGTCGTAGATGTAACCGCCTCGAGAGCGATTCTTCCTCATCGCGAATACAGCCACAGGATGAGCGATGGGACGACGCTTATGAGAATTCCGGTCGTGATCGGCGCGTAGAAGGTGAAGCCTTCCCGCTGAACGAAAATGTCGCCCGGGAGTCGGCCGAACCCGAGCCGTCCGATAAACGGCCAAAGCAAACCGCCGCAATAGCGAGACCTAGGATACTCAGGGCGCGAGACATCGCCGGCGATCACTGCGGAC
The DNA here is from genome assembly GCA_963775405.1 of uncultured Alphaproteobacteria bacterium. Lineage (GTDB taxonomy): Bacteria > Pseudomonadota > Alphaproteobacteria > Rhizobiales > Beijerinckiaceae > Roseiarcus. The sequence continues at coordinate 109,054 of CAVZJI010000009.1, read as the reverse complement.
GGAGATCGAGCCCGACTCCGTTGTTGACGAACTGCAATGTATAGGCCTGCTTGTACTCGACCTTCGCGCCGACCATGCCAATCGCCACCATCTTGTCGAAAAAGTCCTTCCAGCGCGCGTCGGTCATTGCGCCGATTCCGAGTTTGAGAGCGTCGCCAGAATCGACGACGCCGTGTTTTTTCAGCTCCTCGATTGAAAACGCGATCTGATCGTCTTTGATGTCCGGATTGTCCTTCTTGATGAGCGCGTTTGCCTTGGAATTGTCGCCGTAGAGATAGTGATACCAGCCGATCGCGGAAGCATCGACGAAGCGCTGCACCAAGTTCGGATTGTTTTCGACGATCTCCCGGCGGGTCACGATCAGAGTTGAATAGGTGTCATAGCCGTAGTCGGAGAGCAGGAAAACGTTCGGCTTGAAATGGCCCTGCCTTTCGATCTCGAAGGGCTCGTCGGTGACGTAGCCTTGTTGGATCGACATCTTGTTTTGGATGAAAGGCGCGGAATTGTAACTGTAGGGCCGTATGTTCTCGTCCTTGAAGCCATGGGCGAGTCGGAGCCAGGCGTAGAAAGTCTGGATTGCGCCGGCGCCGACATAGACGGGTTTCGCCTTGGGCAGATCCTCCCATTTGTCCAAGCCGACGTCCGGATGCGACATGAGGATCTGCGGGCTCTTCTGGAAGCTCGCGGCGACCGCGACGAGGGGAAGCTTGGCCTCGGCCGACAGGAGATTGCCGATCATGTCGCCGCCCATGAAGAACTCGAGCTTGCCGAACAGAAGCATGAGGCCGCCGTTCGCCTGCGGGCCGCCAGGGATGATCGTCACGTCGAGTCCGAATTTCTCGTAAGTGCCGTCGGCAAGCGCCTGATAGAAGCCGCCGGCCTCAGGGTCAGCGAGCCAGTTCGTGCCGAACCTCACCTTGTCGAGCGCAGAAGCCGGCTCAGCCAAGCCGACCCACGCCGCCAGGGCCGCAAGCATCGCCAACCGCATCCGGCGCACCCCCGCCTTGTGGCGCCTCCCGAAGCCGGCTCAGCTGATCAAAAGCCTCTCGACCTGGGCTCGCCTTCATCCCGATGCGGTTCGCCTGCCATCCTGCGAGCCGCGTCGGCAGCTTCTGAGATATAATCGGACGTCAGATCGTACACAAATGCGGCGTCCTCGCCCGGCAAATAGGACGCCTCGACATGATAAGATAGAAATTCGAGCGCGTAGGCCGCGCCAATATCATGCTCGTAGCGGCGCCGGGCGTCCCTTCTCATTTCCTTGACCGTGTGCTTGCGGACGCGAACCTCACAGTCCTTGACCGGGCCAAATCGTTCGACCCAATCGTTGAATAGGTAGTTCAGCCCCCGGCCAAAGCGCTCGGCTTGCTCGTCCGCGAGGTCGCGGATGTAGAGGGACGCGTTCTCGAATTGCCGTTTGAGCTCCGCCGCGCGCGCTTGCCTCCAGTGGGTCCTCAGGTGTCGAAGCATCGGCCTGAATTATGCGCGCGAGCGCCTGCAAGAGCGAGCTTGAGCAGTGCTTTCCAGCAAGGTTGATTGCAGCGCCCGCCTCTGAAAAAACTCTTCGCCTCATTCGTTATCTTAGGCGGAGCCAGATGGTGAGTTTTTTGCATGTCTGACCTGACGCCGGGCAATCGGCTTGATCGGCCTGTGGATGACACGTCCGACCATGTCCTGGGGCCGCCGGACGCCCCCATCACGCTGGTCGAATATGGCAGCTACGCATGCCCCTATTGCCGCGCGGCCAACGAGCGCATCGCCGAGGTCCGCGACCAGTTCGGCGATCGCATGCGCTACGTCTTTCGCCACCGGCCGCTGACCGGCGTCGAGATGGCGCGCCGCGCCGCCGAGCTGGTCGAGCGCGCCCCCGATCCGAAGCGTTTCTGGGAGGAGCATATCAAGCTGATGACGCGTTCTGAGATCTTGACCGAGGACGATCTCAAAACGGTCGCGCGCGACCTCGGCGTGCCTGCCGATTGCGGCCCGCCGGACGATCCGGCGGTCATCCGCGCGAAGATGCGGGTCGACGCGGACGAGGCCAGCGCCGCGGCGAGCGGAGCGCTGATCACTCCAACCTTTTTCATCAATGGCCGCCGCTACGACGGGCCCTGGGACGAGAGCGCGCTTGCCGATGCGATGCTGGGCACGCTCGGTCACCGGGTGCGCTCGGCGGCCCTCGATTTCGCCGGCTGGGGACCGTCGGCGGGCGTCCTCTTGCTCCTGGCGACAATCGTCGCCGTCGCCTTGACCAACAGCAGCCTCGGGCTGGCCTTCGCTGCGTTCTGGGAGCAAGAATTCGGGCTGACGTTCAATGGCGTCAGCTTTTCGCTGTCGCTCCTGCATTGGATCAATGACGGGCTCCTGACCCTCTTCTTTCTTGTCGTCGGGCTCGAGATCAAGCGTGAGTTCACCGTCGGCCATCTCTCCGGGTGGCGCGCCGCCGCCCTGCCGGTCGCGGGCGCCATCGGCGGCATGGTCGCGCCGGCTGTGCTCTATCTCCTGATCGTCCCGTCCGGACCATGGTCGCACGGCTGGGGGGTTCCGATGTCAACCGACACCGCCTTTGCAGTAGCGCTAATCGTGATGCTGGGGTCGCGGGTCCCAGTCGAACTGCGCATCTTCCTTACCGCCGCGGCGATCGTCGACGATCTCGGCGCGATCGTGGCGGTGGCGATATTCTATTCGGGCGCGCTCGACCTCGTTTATCTCATGCCGGCGGCCGTCCTTGTTGGCGCGCTGGCGATGCTCAACCGGTCGCGCGTCTACACGCTTGCGCCTTATGTGGCCGTTGGCGCCGCCCTCTGGGCGTGCGTGCTGGCGAGCGGCCTGCATCCGACCTTGGCCGGAGTCATCCTCGCGCTGTTCATCCCCACCCGGCCGCCGCCAAACCTGACCGCACTCACGACCCAGGCCAGCGCCATCATCTCCGCCGAGGCGGCGCATGGCGGCGAGGTGTTGCGGCATGGGCCGTCCACCCCGGCTTTGCGCGCGCTCGACGCCATCCACGACCGACTCGAGTCTCCAGCCGACCGACTATTGCGCCACGCAGGGGCGCGATCCAGTTATCTGGTGCTGCCGCTGTTCGCCTTGGCCAACGCAGGCGTCGCCTTGAGAACGGACACGTTCAGCGGCCGTGAGCGGTTGATGGCGGCGATCATCGCCGGGCTCGTAGTTGGCAAGCCGCTCGGCATCCTGCTGGCTTCGGCGCTCGCGGTCGCCACGCGGCTCGCGCTGAAGCCCAAGGAATACTCGTGGGCGCAATTGGCGGGGGCTGCGGCGCTGGGTGGAATTGGGTTCACGATGTCGCTCTTCATCGCCGGTGAGGCGTTCCGCTCGGAGGATTTCGAAGCCGCCAAGATCGCGGTATTCATCGCCTCGGTCCTGTCCGCTGTCATCGGCGTGACGATGCTTGTACTTGCCGCGCGAAGCGTCCCAGCCATGATGAGGCCATTGCAAGATGGCGACGAAGCCGCCAGATGAAGCGCTCGGCTTAGCTGACCGACGCCCGTGATAACGGGAAGTGCAACGAGAAAGGTCCGCTCCCATGAGTCATGTCACCTACACGGTTGTCGAGCACGACGGCGGATGGGCCTATAAGGTCGGCGACGTCTTTTCGGAGACCTTCCCCACGCACGAAGCGGCTCACGCCGCGGCGGCGCGAGCGGCGCAGGAGCAGCGCACGCCAGGCCAGGGCGGCCCGATCGAATACGAGGACAGCTCCGGCAAGTGGCACGAGGAAGAAGAACGCGGCGACGATCGGCCGGACACCGACATCAAGGACTGATGGGAAATCGCCTTTCGGTCTCTCCTTCCCAGTGATCGCGAGCCGACGCCATTTTGGAGTTGGTTTTGAGCGATTTCAACGGCTTGCGGCGCCATTTGCGATCGCTTCCTGCCCTTGACGCCGAAGCCCCTGTCGCGCGTCGCTCATTAAAATTACGAGCGGGCTGGTCGGTCGTTCTGAAAAACAATACCAGATCCCAGCCGGCTTGGCAAGAAATTGTCGATTTTTCTTATCGAGCGTCCCGGCACTCGACGGGCCGCTTTCGACGCCCCTCGGGAACGCCCAGCGATCTCATCAACCGAATCCCGTTTGAGACCCGCACGGCAAAGCGTTATCCGCCGGCGCGGACGGCAGGCTTCGTTTGCCCTGCGGATACGTCGCCGAATTGCTCGACCGAGCGCAAGTCGCTGACGAAATTTGCGTAGGCGGAACGCTTCTCGTCCTCATCCTGCAAGCGCAACAACGCGGACGGATGGATGGTGACGAAGACCCGCAGTCCGTTGGCGACATCGAGGACCGCGCCGCGATTGCTCTGAACAGGGATCGCTCGTCCTGTGAGACTCTGCGCCGCCGTGGCTCCAAGAGCGACGATGAGTCGTGGACTTAGGACTTCGATTTCGTCCAACAGCCACCGCCGGCATATCTTGATTTCGCTGGCGTTGGGGCGCTTGTGCAGCCGTCGCTTGCCGCGCGGCTCGAATTTGAAATGCTTGACCGCGTTGGTCACATAAATGCGTCGGCGGTCGACGCCCGCTTCCGTCAACGCTCGGTCCAATAGCAGCCCCGCTGGCCCGACGAACGGACGGCCTTCGCGGTCTTCTCGATCCCCCGGTTGCTCGCCGACGAACATGATCTTGGCGTCCTGCGGCCCTTCGCCGAATACGGTTTGGGTCGCGTCTTTCCATAGCGGGCAGGCCCGGCATGAAGCGGCTTCGCGACGCAAACTGTCGAGTTGCTCCTTGCTGCTCACGGCCTGACGAAATACTCGACGAGGATCCTGGCGATGATGGCCAAGGCGATGCTGCCGATAAGCACGTAGCGGACGTTATTTCCCGTCGCGCCCGCTCGCACGGCTGTTTTGTTCTCTTCGGTTACGACTGGACGTTCGTGCGCATTCATTGAAGGCTCCTTCTTAGCGATGTTAATCGGGAATCCACGCTTCGGCGGCCAGTCACAATCACAGCCGAAGCAGGAACCCTGGCCGACATGGGCGCGAGGTGGAGCGCCCGTGCGGCTGGCCTTAAAAGTCGGGACCGGTCGAATCGTTCCGCGGCGACCGACGCAATTCCCACCATGATCACCGAGGCGCTGGGACGTTGGTAGCGATCCGTCGCGTCGATGGCTTGAATATAACCCGATTTTAATCACGGGCCCCGCGTTTCAGCAGCCCTCCGCGCCACGTGCTCTTCGTCAGCGGGGGCGCAATAGTTCAACATGCCGACGGGAGATCATAGCAGTTCGCGGAACGCGACAGTTCTGGTGATGATAACCTAGCTGAGCCCGTCGACGAAAAACGCCTGCTCCGGGTCGCCACACCTCGAGCCGCACCGTCTTCAGACGAGCAAGCGTTCCGGGCTCATCGCGTTGCGGCACGGGCACGCCGACTCAGGTTTGCTTCGAAACGGCGGACTCATACCGCCGGTGTGCCACCAGCGCTCCAGCGAAGGCCGTCCATCCGCTCTGGTGCGACGCGCCAAGACCCTCGCCAGTGTCGCCGTGAAAGTACTCGTAGAAGAGAATCTGGTCGCGCCACGTCGGATCGCGCTGGAAACGGGGGTTGGCTCCGTGCGCGGGCCGCCGTCCATTCGCGTCGAGGAGAAAGAGACTGAGAAGACGGCGCCTGAGTTCATCAGCGACCTCTCCCAGATTGGCCATCCTGCCCGATCCAGTAGGCAGCTCGACCGTCAGGTCGTCGCCGAAAAAGTCGTTGAGGTGCCTTAGCAACTCAACCGCGAGGAAGTTCAGGGGAAACCAGACCGGTCCCCGCCAGTTGGAGTTGCCGCCAAATAGTCCGGAGCGCGATTCTCCCGGTTCGTAGTCGAGCCGGTAGGTGCGACCGTCGAAATCGAGAACCAAAGGCTGTTGCTTCGTGATAGCGCGAGAGCGATCTCAATCCGTAGGGCGATAAAAATTCGCTCTCGTCGAGCATACGGGCCAGGATGCGCTGAAAGCGCGCCTTGTCGACTAGAGAGATCAGACCGGGCCGGTTGCTCGACGGGAGGTAGTAGAGATGATTCTTCGTCCGCAGCCTATGCTCGAGGTACCAACGCGCCCGCTCGCGAAACATCGGCAATCGTTGCCACAGCGAGGCGTCAAGCTTCACCGCTGCGAAGACTGGCAGAAGCCCCACCATGGAGCGCGCCCGGACCGTGATCGCCGAGCCGTCCCGCGTGCGCAACCGATCGTAGAAAAACCCATCCTGCTCGTCCCACAAGTTCTCCATGGCGCCGGCGATCAGCGCGAAGTGCTCGAAGAATTTGATCGCGACATCCTCGTAGACCGGATTACGATTAGCGAGCTGCAGCGCCATCTCAAGCATGTTCAGGCAGAATTTCGCCATCCAGGCGGTGCCGTCCGACTGTTCAAGGACTTCGCCCGGGAGCATCACCGAGCGATCGAACGGGCCGATATTGTCGAGCCCTAAAAAACCGCCTTCGAAAATATTATCTCCTCGCGCGTCCTCGCGGTTGACCCACCAGGTGAAGTTGATCAACAGCTTATTGAAGACGCGCGCAAGGAAATCGAAATCCTTAGCCCCGTCGATACGAAACACCGCAAGCGCGGCCCATGCCTGGACCGGAGGATTCACATCGCTGAAGTTCCATTCGTACGCCGGCAGCTGGCCATTCGGATGCATGTACCATTCGCGCGCTAGCAGCAGCAGCTGATTCTTCGCCATCGCCGGGTCGGTGTGGGCGAGAATCACGGTGTGAAAAGCGAGATCCCACGAAGCGTACCAAGGATATTCCCATTTATCCGGCATCGCGACGATATGGTGATTGCTGAGGTGGCGCCATCCCGAGTTGCGGCCGGATTTGCGCGCCTCTGGGGGCGGCACCTTGTCGCCCTCGAGCCAGCGCGGCACATCATAGTTATAGAATTGCATGCTCCAGACCATCCCGGAGAACGCTTGCCGCATCACCATCGTTTCTTCGTCGGTCGTTCCTTCCGGGCGTAGCGCGGCGTAATATTCGTTGGCCTCGCGGCTTCGATCGGCCTGGGTCTGAGCGAAGCCGTCGCCGAGATCCATTGCTCGGCCCGGAGCGTCGCGCGCCAAGCGAAGCCTAATCTCGGCCGTCTCTCCGGCTCCGACCAGGACGCGGCGCCAGAAGGCCATTTTCGTACCGCGTCGGTCGGGATTGACCGTTGCCGCGCCATTGATCACGTGGTCGTTGACGCCGTCTTTGGGATAGGGCGTTGAAGCGGCCCCACCAAAGACTTTCGGCACGTTGGTCTCGTTGTCGCAAAACAAAAGCGCGGGCGGACGGCCCGCAGGATCAGGGCCGGCGGCTAACCTCCATGCGCCGAACTTCTCGTCCTCGGCGATGACCACCGAGCCTGTTTCGTCGGAAATGTCGCGGATGACAGGTTTGGGAACGCCGTCTTCCCAAGACCAGCGGTTGCGGAACCAGAGCGTCGGCAGGATATGGAGCTCAGCGGCCTCTGGCCCGGCATTGCGCGCAGTGATGCGAATTAGGACATCGTCCGGCGCGGCCTTCGCGTAATCTGCTGTGATTTGCCAGTATCGATCGCTATCAAACACACCGGTGTCGAGAAGCTCGAATTCCGACTCATCCCGTGTGCGTTTCGCGTTCTCCTGCCGGAGGCGCTCGTAGGGAAACTCGGCTTGCGGATAGTGATAGCGCCATCGCAGCCAGGAGGCGGTCGGCGTCGCGTCGAGAGACCACCAATATTCCTTTGCGTCCTCGCCGTGATTGCCCTCAGGGCCGCTGAGGCCGAAGATTCGCTCCTTCAGGATGGGGTCGCGCCCGTTCCAGAACGAGAGAGCGAAACAGAGGCGCTGCTCACGATCGCAAAGGCCCGCGAGGCCATCCTCGCTCCAGCGGTAGGCGCGCGAGTGGGCGTGATCGAACGGAAAGTACCGCCAGGCGTCGCCGTCGGCGCTATAGTCCTCGCGCACCGTGCCCCAGGCCCGGTCGGCGACGTACGGGCCGATGAGCTTCCAGTCGCCCCCAGCAGCAGCGGCTGATCCCTCCGCGAGCCGCGCGTGCTCAGCAGAGAGGGCCCCCTTTTGTTGTTCGCCCCCACTCATGGTCGGCGCATCTTAGCATCGGTTTTCATTTTGGATTCAAGGGCGCAGGCGTTGTTCGCCGGGCTCGCGACGGTCGTTCCGGCTATTTGCCGGTCGGCTTTTCGAGGTGGCCGCCGAACTGGAAGCGCATCGCCGAGAGGAGCTTGTTCTGGTAGTCGGCTTCGCCGCGCGAAAAAAACCGCTCGTAAAGCGCCGTCGTCAGGACAGGCACCGGCACGCCCTCGTCGATAGCCGCCTTGATCGTCCAGCGGCCTTCGCCGGAATCGGACACTCGGCCCGGAGAACTTGGCCAGCGCGGAATCTTCGGACAGCGCCGTCGCTGTCAGGTCGAGGAGCCACGAGGCGATCACGCTGCCGCGTCGCCAGACCTCGGCGACGTCCGGCAGATTGATGTTGTATTTGTAATGGTCGGGATTGCGGAGCGGCGTCGTCTCGGCGTCGATGGCGTGCGACTTCTCGCCGACATTCGCCGCGCGCAAAATGTCGAGCCCTTCCGCATAGGCGGCCATGATGCCGTATTCGATCCCGTTGTGGACCATCTTGACGAAATGTCCGGCTCCGTTCGGACCGCAATGGAGATAGCCGAGCTCGGCCTGCGTCGCCTCGCCCTTGCGGCCCGGGGTGCGCGAAATGGAGCCCGCTCCCGGCGCGAGCGTCTTGAAGATCGGATCGAGACGCTGCACTTCGTGATCGGGACCGCCGATCATCATGCAATAGCCGCGCTCAAGACCCCAGACACCGCCGCTGGTGCCGACGTCGACGTAGTTGACGCCTTTCGACATGAGTTCATGGGCCCGGCGGATATCATCGACATAGTAGGAGTTGCCTCCGTCAATGATCGTGTCCCCAGCCTCGAGCACAGGCAATAGATCGGCGATCGTCTGGTCGACGACCGCGGCGGGGACCATGAGCCAGACAGCACGCGGCTTCGTCAGCTTCTTGGCTAGGTCGGCGAGCGAGGAGCTGCCGAGCGCCTTTTCGTCCACCAATTCCTCGACGGCCTTGGGGGACATATCGAAGACCACGCATTCATGGCCGTTGGTGAGGAGCCTCCGGACCATGTTGGCGCCCATCCGTCCGAGTCCGACCATTCCAAGCTGCATGTGCGTTTCCTTCAGACGAATGAGTGGTCCAATCGAGCTAGGATCGTTTTGAGTTTACCTTCGTGCGCAACTTCGTAGCAACCGGAGGACCCAATCGGACTGACGGCAACGCGGATTTTGGGGCTTCCTCCCACATCAGAAATCCGCCTCTGAATGCATTCGCGTTGTCCCCGAGCCGGCACCCCGGCGGCAGCTCGTGGAGGATCTTAGCGTTTCCGCCGCCGAGCACGATATCGTCGGGTTCGAGCGCGGCGACCAGTCTGTCAACGACATCGAAAACGTGCTTCCGCCATTTCTTCTTGCCCAGCCGCTCCAGCCCGCGCGCGCCAACATAGTCCTCATAAGTGGCTTTCTTGTACGGCAGATGACCAAGCTCCATGGGCTCCACGACTCCGTCCACGATCAGCGTCGAGCCGAGCCCTGTTCCGAGCCCGAGGAACAGCATCTTGCCTTTCTTGTAGCTGCCCAGCGCCTGCATTGCGGCGTCGTTGAGGACCTTGGCTGGCCGCCCAAACCCCGTTTTGAAATCGAAGCCCATCCAGCCGGGCCCCAGATTCTTCGGGTCGGCCACCGGCCGATTGTGCAGGACCGGGCCGGGATAGCCGATTGACACCGCGTCATAGCTCCACCCGTCGGCAAGCTGCCGGACGCCCGAGACCATCTGTCCAGCAGTCATTTTTGGGCCCGAAGCAAACTCCCGTTTGTCGCTCTGGCCAGTCGCAAGGATTTTGACGTGGGTGCCGCCGACGTCGATGACCAATACGTTCATAGACCCCCCGTTGCCGTCGCACTCGGCCACCGCCTGGTTGCGGCGAGCGCGGCGCGCTTGAGGACATGCCACGCATCTATGCCTGCATCAACAGGTTGTGCTACCCCGCGCGGAGCGCAAACGTTCCGCGAGTTCCTGCTAGAGCGGGCTGCGTTTGGCTAGAAGCGAGGCGGAGATCTCCCGAATCAGTGGCGCTCTGATTTAACCTGTTGGCTGGGCGGAGGCCAGCAGGAATGCCGAAGCCTGCCTCGTCCATTTTGCCCAAAAGCGCGTAAGAAGCGGCGAGGTTGCGTAGATCCAGTAATGATGATCGCCCGCGTCGAGCGACTTTCGGTATTCGAAGCACCGTCATGAGCGGATCGCGCGGGCTCAACCTCATCGCCCGTTGCACGTCGGATTTCGCCTCGTCGAAATGGCCGAGAGATATTTCCGCACCCGTTCGTGAAACGTGGTACTCGGATTGTTCGGATTGATGGCGAGGCGGCGTTGGCAGCGCGGATGGCCTCGTCATAACGGCCCGAGAGCGACAAGTAGCCGGCTTTGGCATCGAACGGTCGGTCGTAATCCGACGAGCGCGATCGCTCGGTCTGCCTGACCAAGTATTTTGGCGTCGTAGTCGGTCCCGGGATTTCCGTATCCAGAGAGGCATTCATAAAAATAATTGGAAGCCAAGCCGGCGATTGCCGCCGCGTTGTTGGGGTCGATTGCTTGCGCCTGTTTATACAAAGCCCGCGACGCATCGTTCTTCTCCTTGCTGGGCTGAAAAGACTGCTCGTTGAAGAGCGCCAGGCCGCGCATGACGAGATCGTTCGCATCCGGGTTGGTCGAGCGGTCGCCGAAATCGCCGCAATCTTCGGGGTTTCGCTCGTGGCGCACCCTCCGGGCATCATGCGGCTCAGCACAAAAGCCGTTGAAGCGCCGGTTATATGTTGAGCGAGCCAAAGGATTCCGCCCCGAGCCAATAGTCGAAGGGGAGGCTTGGGATCGGTTCGATGCGCTCGGTAGACGGTCGCCCAATGACCGCTATTTGTGCGCTAACCGGACATTGGAGATGATGACCGTGGACATGGTAGCGGCGGATTTCAGGCGGCACGCGGGCTCTAGCGGCCAGCCAGCCCGCTCTATAAGCCGGGGGCCCTTTGCAGCACTCGCACCGGGACCTGAATACCTCCCGCTCGGCGGAACGAAATGGAGCACTGGAATTCGTCGCCCTCCTCCAGCTTTTGGCGGGTTTGCAACAGCGCGATGTGGCGCCCCGCGCCGTTCAAGGTTACTTTTGATTTCGCGGCGATTAGAATGTCGCGGACCGCTCGCGCAGATTTGCCCCCCTCGCCAATATCGATTTGGCGCTTCTCGGAAAAGTTCGCAACGGGACACGAAACACGTAGGAGTGCATCTGGATCTGCGCCGTCATTCGTCACGACCATCCCAAGCACAGCGTCGCTCCCGATCTCGGCGTTAGGAGGCGTCCAAGCATCCGTTACGGCGATATCGGTGGCGTTAGCTGTCCCGGCGGCCAAGAGCCATGCCACTGGCGTCAGTTTCAGCGTCGATCGCACGATCGCTGTTGTGAGTTGTGAAATGAGAAGCCCGTCCTTCATCCCCCTCCCCTTTTTTGTGGGGTCCCTATCCGCGTGGTCGCAGAGCGCCCGCACCACCGGCGCCATATGTCGATCTTGAGCCGTCGGGCTCGGAGACGCAAATCTAAGTCGAGAACCTTCGGAACTACTCGCAATCTGCGCCTCCGCATCAAGCGCATTCGCCCTGTGAAGCGCGCTTGCGGAAGATCATTCCGGCAGATGGAATCGATGCCCCCGCGATGTCCATGGTCACAGTGTGAACCGATTGTCGCGATTGTCTATTGCTGACGTCTTGGCTCCGCACTATCGATGAGCAACGGTGTTTGGAGCGCCGCGATGGAATGCGCTCGCCTATTCACCGTCGGATTGGACACCAAGCCCGCCGCCGCCTGAGTCCGACCTTTACCGGTGGGCTTTCTGGTTCGAGATCGCGGCGGGCCAAGCATTGATTTCACCCCATTGTAGTGGGCGAAACCGGGAGGAAAGCGCAAATGGAACGGAAGATCGCGTATGGGCTGTCGTCTCAATTGGCGCACCGATTTTATATCGGCGGCACAGCCCTGGCTCTTTTATACGCCACGGCAGCCTTTGCTGCCGACGCCCCACCGGTCGGTCCAAAAGCTGAGACGCCTGTCGTAGCCAAGAGTCCGGAGACCACGAGTCAGCGCCTTCTGGACGCCGACAAGGAGCAGCAAAACTGGATCACTCATCATAAAGATTACAGCGCTCAGCGCTTCTCGACCCTCGACCAGATCAATGCAGGCAACGTCAAGGACCTGAAAGTCGCCTGGACGATGCAACTCGGCGGCGTTGAGGGGGGTGGTATCTGGTCGCACGGCGGACTTGAGGGCACGCCCATTGTTGAGGACGGCTTCATGTACGTCACCGACGGTTGGGGTTCGGTCTATAAGATCGATACGCATGGCGGAAAGGGGCTGCTGCTTTGGAAGATGGACCCCAAGACCGATCATGATTGGGCTGGCGCAGTCGCGTGCTGCGGCGTCGATAATCGCGGCGTTGGCTTATACAATGACTTGGTGATTTCGCATACGTTGGACGGACGCCTCATCGCGACGGACAAGGAAACCGGCCAGGTCAAGTGGCAGCGCCAAGTGGCCGATCCCGACAAGGGCGAAGTCGTCACCGGGGCGCCGCTCATCGTCAAGAACATGGCGATAACGGGCGTGGCCGGCGCGGAATATGGAATCCGCGGGTGGATCGCCGCCACTGATCTCGACACTCAGAAGGAAGTGTGGCGCACCTACACGCTTCCCAAGAAGGGCGAGCCCGGATCAGAGACCTGGAGCGGAACGAACAGCACAGAAACAACGGGCGGTGGATCGACCTGGGTGACCGGTTCTTATGATCCGACCACAAACACCATCCTGTGGGGCGTTGGTAACCCGGGCCCGGACTGGGACAACGCCTATCGTCCCGGCGACAACCTCTATACGGACTCCTCGCTTGCCCTGGACGCCGACACAGGCAAGATCAAATGGCATTTCCAGCATACTCCAAACGACCCCTATGACTACGACAGCGTCGCTGAGAACGTTCTGGTCGACGTAGACGGCAAAAAGCTTGCGCTGGAGGCCGACCGCAACGGTTTCGGATACGCAGTCGACCGAACAGACGGAAAGTTCCTCTGGGCTACCCCATTTGTGAAGAAGGTGACCTGGACGAAGGGCATCGATCCCGAAATCTGGAAAGCCTGAAGAATACGACGCGAAGAAACAGGTGCAGGTCTACAATCCGGAGGCCACGCCCATCCGAAGCAGAGAAATCACCGACATTTGCCCCGGCAACATGGGTGGTAAGAACTGGCCGCCGACCGCTTACAATCCGTTGCTCAAGACATGGTACGTGCCGGTGATCGAGAGCTGCAATCGCATCACGATCAAGCCCGAGACGAAGGCGCCCAAGCCGCGCGACTTCTTCACCGGCGGCGGGCCGTCGCAGCCCTTCCGGATCACGGGCAGCGTCACTGCGATTGACGTCACGACGGGCAAGGTTGTGGGCAAGCATGAGACGGCTTATCCGAACCTTGCCGGGATCCTCGCGACTCCGGATCTCGTATTCTCGGGCGAACCGTCAGGCCAAGTCTACGCGCTTGATGCAAAGACGCTGCAGCGCCTGTGGCAATTCGACACCGGCGGCGGCGTGAACGCGCCTCCGATGACCTTCTCCGTCGACGGAAAGCAGTATGTCGCGGTTCTTGTCGGCATGGGCGGCGCCTGGGACAAGTGGTTTATCGACAGTACGCCTGAGCTGAAAAAAATGCAGCCAGGGTCCACGCTATACGTATTCGCGCTCTGAAGACGTAGCGGGGCCGCGGAACCCGCGGCCCCGCAGTCTCATGCGATGATGAATATGAAATTGAGTGTCGCCGGCGCCGCCGCTGCGCTTATTTTCGTCTTGGTCGCGGGGACGTCGAACGCGGCGGAGAAGAGCCTGGAGACAGGCCAAGCCATCTACAAACGCGCGAACTGCGTCGGCTGTCACAAGTGGCACGGTGACGGCGGAGGCGGCTATGGCGGCGCAGCGCTGTCGTTACGCAAGACGGAACTCGACAAGGAGCAGATTATGGAGATCGTGAGATGCGGTCGTCCGGGAACCGGGATGCCTTACTTTTCTCGCAACTCTTATCCCGCGAACGATGCCCCGCGATGTTATAATCTGACGGGCAAAGACCTTGAGAGCATGCATGTTGCGCAAGCCAATATTTTCCTTCGACCGGAGGAGATCGCGGCCGTCGCTGAATATGTGCTCGGCTCTATCAAGGGTAAGGGTGACCCGAATCTGGCCGATTGCACTGCCTTTTTTGGCGAGGAGTCGAAGGCCTGTGACGTGTACAAAGGTGGAGGTAATCATGCGTTGCCGACGCCCACGACAACGCAGTGACAGCACGTCGCAGCTGAGGGCGACGCTATCCGCGGCTTTGGGTCTGTGCGGGTTGCTGAACGTATCGGCCAGCGTTGCGGCGGAATCGCCTTCGGACTTGCACGATGTCAACATCGGCATGTCGGTGCAAGACCTTCCGGCCTCCGGCTATCACAATCTGTCGTGCATCGGGACGACGAATCAACCGGTTGCAAGCTGGCAGGAATGGATGTCCTGCCCGGCCAACGCAGAGGGTCTGCGCGGCTTGCACGTCGAATACGATCAGCCCGGCCACGACGAGACGTTGGTCGCCGGCCATCCTGTCGACCTGTCCCTGTTCTTTGATGGCTCCGCTCGCTTGGTCAGGATCGAGATCAAGACCAAGGATCAGACGAGTCTCTACATGCGGAAAAAAGCCTACCGGCTCGGCCTCCAGGCGAAGGAACACTACGGCGACGAGGGCTGGACCTGCAAACAGGCGCAGCCAGGCGCCAACGAGGAAGCGATCGGTCCGACGTACATCAATGACACATGCTCAAAGACGGAGGACAACCGCGCCATTGAAGTGACCAACCGCTTCTTCCACAAGAGCGGCGGCAGCCCCAAAGATTTTGTCAGCGAAAGTTTAGTCGTAGTGAGCCTTCGGTCCCTGGAGGCGAAATAGCCTGCGTCAGTCTCCCTTCGTCGAGCGCTTGATTGCCCATCGCTCAACGACTGTCGCCGTGGAGCTCACCCGCGCCGCGTGCGGGGCTCGCCATTCGCGACGACCGCGATCTCGATTCGGGCACGTCGGCCGTGCGGTTACGCCAGACCTCGGCGCTTGCGCTCGAGATCGTCCCAGGCGGTCAGGGCCTGGAACTCCGGGACGAAGCCCAGCCCCTTAGTCGCGTCCGAGGACACGACTGTCTGCGACGTCACCACATCGACCAGAGCCGGGGCGTTGGCGAGCGCCCGCTTGATAGCGCCAGGAAGGTCCTCCGGCTTCTCCACACGCTCACCGTGAGCGCCGAAAGCGCGCGCCATCGCCGCATAGTCCGAATGGGCAAGCAGCGTGCCGACCACCCGCCCGCCATAGTTCGTCTCCTGGTCGAGACGCTCGATGTTCCATGCGGCGTTGTTAGACACGATGACGACGATCTTCGCCCCGTGGCGCACCGCCGTATCGATCTCCATGGCGTTGATCCCAAAGGCGCCGTCGCCAGTGACGCACACCACTTGTCGGCCGGGATAGGCGAGCGACGCAGCGACAGCGTAAGGCGTTCCGACGCCGAGGCATCCGAAAGCGCCGGCGTCCATATAGGTGCGGGCGTCGAGGCCGACACGCGCGAAGCTGAGGAGGTCGCCGCCGTCGGCGATGGCGATGTAGTCTGGATCGACCTTGTGGCGCAGGGCCTCAAAAATGGCGCGCGGATCGACGGCGCCGTCCGATCCTGTCGTGTAGCGTGGTCCTGTCTTGGCGCTGCGGTCGCGATGCCGCTTCCGCAGCCCTTCCGTCCAAGTCTTGTCCACGGCGGATTTGCGGTTTCCGGCTGCAGCCACGATGGCGTCGAGCGCAAGGGCAGGCGTTGCAAGAATTTCCGGCTCGCCTCGGCGATTGTCGATGAGTTCGCCCGGCGTGTCGGCGAGGCGGATAAACTTGGCGTTTGGGAACACGGCGGGCGAACCGTAGCCGAGTTGATAGTCGAGCTTGCGTCCGATCACGAGCACCATATCCGCTTCTGTCATCGCCGCGGCCCGCACGGCGCCGACGGTCGCCGGATGATCGGCCGGCACGAGGCCACGGCTCTCCTGCGTGTCCAGATAGACAGCGCCGAGCGCGTCGAGGAGCCGGACGATTTCCGGTCCAGCTTCGCGAGCGCCGCGACCCGTCACAAGGAGTGGCCGCTTTGCCAACCAGAGCGCTTCGACCGCCTGCGCGACCGTCCGGGCGTCAGGTGGGATGACGCGCGGCTTCTTCCGCTGCATCCACTCCTCAAGAACTAGGTTCCCCGGAACATGCGTGCGCAACACGTCGGTCGGGATCTCGAGATAGACCGGACCCGGTTCGCCAAGATCCCCGAAGGCGCGCGAGACCCCCTCGTCGAACTCTCGGATGACTTGGTCGGGGATCCGAAGGGTGCGCGACTGTCGGGTCACCGGCCTTAAGATATCGACGTGCGGAATGTCTTGCAGCGGGCCGAGATTGGCTTGCGCGCGCGATGTGCAGCCGCCGATCACCAGAACTGGCGCCCGAGCGAGCGAAGCGTTGGCGACCGCCGTCACCGTGTTGGTGACGCCTGGTCCTGCCGTCACCATGGCGACGCCGAGTTCGCCGGTGAGCTCGGCATGGGCATGCGCCATGTGCACCGCCGCCGCCTCGTGGCGAACGTCGACGATGCGGATGCCGAGCTGCGCGGCATGATCCCAGATCGGCTGGATGTGGCCGCCTTGCAGACCAAAGATGCGATCGACGCCGCGCTCCTTAAGGAACCGGGCGATCCACGCCGCGCAGGAATGGTGGTCGGCATTGAGGTCTTGGGCGGTCGTCGCCATCTCGTTCTCCCAAGAACGTTTTTGGCTTCCATGTCGATGGGTGACTTAACCCACGAGCATCGCTTTCAGCTTGCGATGCAAGTTCTTCCCCGTCGCGGTGCGAGGCATCTCCTCGTCGCGCATGAATGAGAACGTGCGCGGACGCTTGTAGCCCGCTATGCGCGTCTTGCACCATTGGTGCAGACTGGGTTCATCCTGTGAAGCGCCCTCGCGCAGGACAATAACGGCGTGAACCCGTTCTCCCCATTTGTCGTCGGGTAGTCCGACGACGGCTACGTCATGAACCGATGGATGACCGCTGATCACGGCCTCGACATCGGACGGATAAACGTTCTCGCCGCCGGTAATGATCATGTTGCTCTTGCGGTCGATGAGATGAATGTACCCCTCAGGGTCGCGGCGGGCCATGTCTCCGACCGTGCAATAATCGCCGTGGAACGCCTCGCGTGTTTTTTCGGCAGCTTCCAATAGCCGTCGAAAATGTAAGGATTGCTGGCGTAAAGCTCGCCGATCTCGCCGTCGGGCACTTCCTCGCCCTCCGGATCGATAAGCTTGATGGGCGCCGAGCCCACGCACTCGCGCCCGACCGAGCCAAGCTTGTCGAACTGCTCGTGCGGATGAAGCATGGTCACCCAGCCAGTTTCGGTTGAACCATAAAGCTCGAAGAGACCCGCGTTTGGGAACATCTCCATGATAGCGCGCTTGGCGTCGGGTCTCGCGGGCGCCGAAGAAATCATGAGCTTAGCCACTCTCCCGAGGTTGAGTTGTGCTCGCGTCGCCTGAGGGAGCGCCAACATCATCGCATAGTGCGTGGGCACCAACGACGTGAACGTTGCAACGCCTTCGCCAAGGACGCGAACGCAATGCTCCGGATCGAAGCTCTTCCGGCTGTAAACCGTCGTCGTCGCGCCGCAATAAGCGAAGGCGCCAAAGAAGTAGAGCGAGTTCGCGTGGCACATCGGCATGACGAGCAGAGCGCCATCCTCGCGGTGCAGGCTAAGCTCGATCTCCGTGACGAGAGACAGCATGACGCCGCCGCGATGGTTGCGTATCGCGCCCTTCGGGCTACCCGTTGTGCCGGACGTGTACATCAGCGTCCACGGGTCTTCCGGCGATGCGACAACCTCCGGCTCGCTGTCGCGCCCATAGCTCATCAATGCCTCGTACGCGACAAATCCGGCCGGGCATTCGCCCCGCCCCAAACCAAATTCGGCGCGATGACGGCACAGAAAGCCCAGGCCCAACCTCCTCTAGGGCTCCGACAAGCTGGTCCTGAACAATGATCGCGGCCGCCTCAGCGTCATCCACAATGTAGCGGATCTCCTCGCCCACCAGGCGAAAGTTGAGCGGCACCGCGACCAGACCTGCTTTCGCTGCAGCGGCGTAAATCTCGACCCACTCGACCGTATTGTAAGCCAGGATCGCCACCCGATCGCCCTTTGACAGCCCAAGCCCGAGAAGAGCATTAGCGAGCCGACAAGCTCGTGCGTTCCACTGGTGGAATGTCATGCTGCGTTCGAGGTCGCGGGCGCCGATCCGATCCGGTGAGAGGCGGGCGTGGGCTGTAAGCACCTGACCAAGGTTAAGTACGGTCTTCATGCCCGGACCCCTAACAAGTCCACCAGCCGGCGTGCACGGCAATGACCCTTATTTGTTCACGAGCGAGGGTGGGATCATCAGAACGAGGACGGCGCCCAGCGATACAATCCCGCCAAACAAATAGAGGCTGGCCGCGTTGCTGTGGGTGAGATCAGCCATCCAGCCAACGACATAGGTGCTCGCAAAGCCAGCGATGTTGCCAAGCGAGTTCCCGAGCGCGATCCCCGCTGCCGCGGCCGCCCCCCCGAGAAAAGCGGCGGGGAGAATCCAGAAGGACGCCTGTGCCGTCGAGGCGGCCGCGAGAGTCAGCCCGATCAAAGCGAGGACGGTGTTGCCGGTCGCCGCCGCGGTTACGATGAGCCCGAGCGCGCGGACGACAGCCGGCATAGCCGTGTGCCATCTGCGCTCCTTAGCGCGGTCGCCGTGAGCGCAGACCGTTATCATCGACGCCAGAGCGACTAGGCAGGGAATGGCTGTGAGCAGACAAATATTGAAAGGATCGGTAACGCCCGTTTGTTTGATGATAGTTGGGATCCAGAAGCTGACGATATAGATGCCGCTCGCGATGCAGAAATAGGCGGCGCCCAAGAGCCACACTCGGCCGGTCACGAACTCATGACGCAGCTCCGATAATCCTTCCTTTTCCTCCTGTTCCTGAGCCATGACCGCGGCCACCTTCTGCTTCTCGTCGGCATCGAGCCATTTGGCGTCTTTCAGACTGTCGTCGAGATAGAAAAGGATTGCAACGCCAAACACGAGGGATGGAATGGCCTCGATCAGGAACAGCCATTGCCGGCCGCTAAGTCCGTAAGCTCCTGAAAACACACCCAGGACCCAGCCCGACAACCGGCCTCTGAAAATGCTGGCCACCGGGATCGCCATTAGAAATAAAGCCGTGACGCGTCCGCGCCGCGAGGCTGCGTGTTTCTGCAGCCATCGCCAGAGCGAACCATCGGCCATCATGGAATCTCTCAGCACCTCGTCGCGCACTACGGCCGAAGGCCAGCGTCTGATGGCCAGACCTGATCGGCCGGGAAATCGTAACTTCGGTTCGGACGGAACTTCTGCTGTTACGCGGCGACCATTGGAAAGCAGGACCCCTCGACGTCCACGGCGACCTGCTATGTCGGCTTCACGTCGTCGACTCGCGACACCGCTCGACGTCTCAATTACGCAAATAGCAGATGGTCACGGGCGGCACCTGGTCCCGGTCCGCTCCCAAGCTCTGCGCCAAGCCTATGGATCGTGTATGGCGCCTGTCAAATAATCGGGCCAGTTGCGCTCGAAGAACGGGCGGCAGTCGCGATCACAACGCCGGACGGGCCGGGTCTCGCAGACGAAAGTCGTGCCCTCCAGTCGAACATGGATCTGTTCGCCCCGATCTTCGTCCCTTTCCGGGATGAAGCGAAGGTTCTCAAGCGGACCGCTCTGGGCCTGTGGAACGCGCCGCCCGCCCGGCGAACAGACTATGCGGGCGCCCCGGCTGCCGCCGCCTCGCTCCAGATAGAAGGCCAACGCTGTCAAAACCGCTTCCGACGCGATCGCGGTTTGGCGCCACTGGAGAGCCCTCAGAGCTTCGTTCGCGCCGTCAAAGGCGATGCCCTCCTGGCGGATCGCTTCGTTCAGGCCGCGCGCTGCATTGGCGGCGGCACTCACATCTGCGACATTGCAAAGGATGGCAGCATGATCGCTCATTCGGTTCTGCACGTCCTTTTGGATTGCGACAGCCTTCAACCTGCTACGCGCCTGAAGCGAGCGAAGTGTATTGGCGCCGGCCTCTTCAATCAAAGCCTTCTCGGCGCCGAACTTCGCATGAGGCTTTCGTTTCGCGGCGATATGCTCCGCACAGCGCGTACCGAACACCTGGCCAGCATTGAGTGCGGCGCCGCCGGGCCGGGTCACGCCATGCGTCCCCGCCGACTCGCCGACGGCATAGCAGCCCTCAAGGTTGGTTGTACCCCAGGTGTCGACCGCAAGACCGCCGTTCATGTGTTGGTTATTGATTGCAAATTCGAGCGGATCTCGGGTGATGTCGTATTTGTACCGTTTGTAGAGCTCGATCGACAGCGGGTTCATTTTGCGCAGGCGGTCGATGGGCTGAGCGAGCAGCGCTCCGCTGTTCGCTAGATAGGCCCGAACGTCGTCATCGAGTTGGTCGAGGCTGAACTCTGCGTCGCTAGGCACTGGAAGTGGGTTGCGGTTGAAGTCCATGAAGACTTTTCGGTTCGCCTGGCTCTGCCGGAACACCGCCAGATCGAGCAAACTCGACCCGAACAGCATGCGTGATGCATGAAAGGGCCATTGGTACCCTTTGCGAAAAATGTTGGAAGCGAGCTCCTGCGTGGTCCGATAATAATCGGTGAGGAAGTTGTGCTCATTCCCCCGCGCGTCGCGCGAGAAAATATAGGGCATGCACTGCACGTAAGTGCCTGAGAGGTTCCAAGGGAAATTGTCCCTTGGCGTACCTATGCCGAACTGACTCTCGGTAAGATTGACCGCCTCGATTCCGGCTTCCAGGGCAAGACCGAGAGAGCCAAAACAATGACGGGGATAGACGCTGTCGCGATAGAGTTCGCCTGGCCCGCCGGTCGCGATAACAACGGAGTCGCTGAAAAACGCGATGAGCCCATAAGGGTTCTCACCCGTGCGCCGCTTCGGCGCCATTGCCAACGCGCCGATCACGCGGCGCTTCTCACCGGAGACAATGAGAAGTCGGACACCTGTTGTGTGATTGAAAATCGGGATTCCGAGATGGATCGCCTCTCGCGTCAAGACTTGGACCATGAGACGGGAGGTTCGCGGCCCGCAGCTCGTGGCGCGCCCGACTTCGTCGTGATCCGTCTGGTAGCGCAAAACGCCACCGAGCCGATCCTGCGGCAGAGGCAGACCCATAAACTGAAGGGAGGCGAGCGCCCTTAACGAGCCGACCGCCTCAACATAGGCCGTGTCCTCGTCCATGGCGCCGCCAGCGGCGAGCGCGTCGGCCAGGGCGCGGAAGTCGTCGCCTCGTCCTGCACTGTTGGCGGTGTGAAGGGTTTGCTTATCGGATCCGGAGCAGGCCGACGTGCCGCCAAAGGCGCTCTGGCTCGCGATCACCACATCCACGTCGCGGCGCTTCATCTCCACTGCTGCGCGGAGCCCTGCCGCGCCACTGCCGAGGACTAGGGCTTCGGAGCGGTGCACCGGCAGGACATAGCCCCCGACCTTCATCAATTCGTTCGATGGACGCTCGTTCGCCAGCCTCGGCATGGCGACGTCGGTCAAGCGATCCAGGATCGATTGGGACACGAGCGAGGTCAAAGGGCGTTTCCGTAAAGTTTGGGATTGACGGCTTGCAGGAAACCAATTATTGGCTGATTAGCACGTTCCAATAAATATGACAATAAATTGCTCGGTTCAACGCTCATGAGAACGGATGAGAATTGGAACGATACAATCTAATTACGAGCGTGATGACGACGTTTTGGGGGGATCAGGTGAGCGACGCTCGGGCGACCATCGTCGATGTTGCGCGACAGGCCGGTGTCTCAAAGTCCACTGTCTCCCTGGTGCTAGGCGGAAGCTCACTCGTCGCCGATTCGACCCGGGAGCGTGTGACCGAGGCGATGAGCGAACTCGGCTACATCTATCATCGGGGCGCCGCGACGCTTCGGGGAGCAAAATCGGGCGTCGTGGGCATGGTCATCAACGACCTGTCCAACCCCTTCTATGTCGAACTCGCGATTGGCATCGAGCAGGCATGCCAGAGCGGCGCGTTCATCCCGTTCCTCGCGAATTCCGCCGAGGATCCGATCCGTCAGCAGGAGGTGATCCGGTCCATGCGGGAGCATGGCGCGGCCGGCCTCGTGCTCGCTCCGGCTATCGGCACTTCTCTCAAGGACGTGAAGCCTCTCGTCGCCGGATTGCCTGTGGTTCAGGTGATGCGCCGGCTGCCCGGCCTGAGAGCCTCCCTAGTCGCGCCCGAGAACCGGGAGGGCGCTCGAAAGGCAACGGCACATCTGCTTGAAAATGGGCATAGGCGGATCGCCTTTGTCGGTGGCACGAACTCATTGTCTGTTCGCGAGGAACGCCTTGCTGGGTATCGGCTTGCGCTTGAAGAGGCCGGGATTCAGGCGGACGGATCGTTGATCATCGAAACGATGACCAGTTACTCAGGCGGTGGTTCCGCGGCGGCGCAGCTTTCAAACCTTTCGAAGCGCCCCAGCGCTGCCCTTTGTTTCAACGATGTCGTCGCGATCGGCCTCATACGCGTGCTCGCGCAGACAGGCCTCGTGATCGGACGAGATTTCGCGGTCATCGGTTTCGACGATATCGATGAAGCCAGACATACGCTTCCCGCTCTAACGACCGTCGCCGTAAACGCCCGCAACCTCGGCTCGCGGGCGGCGCAGCTGCTTATGCGTCAGATCGCCAGCGGAAATTTCGAGCCGGAAGCAGTGCTGTGCCCGACAAGCCTAACTATCCGCCTGTCCTGCGGCACCGCGCATTCCATTCAAGAAGGAAGACAACAATGACGGGACTGCGCTGGGGGCTCGTCGGCGCGAGCACGATTGCGGCCGAGCATGTGATCGAGGCCTTTCGGGCGAACGGCGGCGACGTAGTCGCTGTCATGAGTTCGGATGCTGACCGGGCAACCCGGTATGCCACTAAGCACAATATCACGAAGGCAACCACCGACCTTGGCGCTCTTGTCGAAGATAAAGGCGTCGACGCAGTCTATGTCTCGACGACCAACGAACTCCATCGCGACCAGGTCTTCGCGGCCGCTGCCGCCGGCAAACACGTCCTATGCGAGAAACCTCTTGCGCTGACCCTCAACGATGCGCGTGCGATGGTCGCCGAATGCCGAAGACGCGGCGTCGTGATGGGAACCAACCATCACCTCCGAAACGCCGCCACGCATCGAGCGATGCGGGACGCCATTAAGGTCGGCCGTATTGGCAAGCCGCTTTTCGCCCGCGTTTTCCACGCCGTCTATTTGCCGCCGCATCTCCAGGGCTGGCGCATTGAAAAGCCGAACGCCGGAGGCGGCGTAATCCTCGACATCACTGTCCATGATGCGGACACCTTGCGCTTCGTGCTCGACGATGAGCCGCAAAGCGTGATCGCGATGGCCTCGGACGGGGGCATGGCGCAGGCCAGTCTCGAAGACGGAGTGATGGGCGTGGTTCACTTCTCGAGCGGGCTGCTTGCACAATTTCACGACGCCTTCACCACCAAATACGCGACGACGGGATTTGAAGTGCATGGCGACGAAGGTTCGCTCATTGGCCGCGATTGCATGACGCAAGCTCCAAAGGGCGAGGTGGTGCTCCGTTCGGCTGCCGGAGAAGAAGCGCTGAAGCTCGACCACGAGAAGCTCTACGTGCGCTCGGTCCGTTTGTTTCAAGGCGCCGTCCAAGGCCGCGGTGCGCCGTCAGCAACGGGCGAAGACGGCATTAAATCACTGAGTGTCGCGATCTCGACTCTCGAAGCCGCTCGCTCCGGCGCGGCGGCGCCCATCGACTTGAGCGTTTGAGATCAAAATGGCCCGGCAAAAAGTCATTTCGGCCGCGGAGGCCGCCCGCCTGATCCCGGATGGCGCCATTGTTACAGTTTCCTCCTCGTCGGGCCTCGGATGTCCGGAGGCCGTGTTGAAGGCGGTTGGCGAGCGTTTCGACACGGAAGGTCATCCCCGAAACATAACAACGCTGCATCCGATCGCGGCCGGCGACATGTGGGGAATGAAGGGCGTCGATCATCTCGCCAAAGCGGGCTGTCTGGCGCGCGTACTGGCGGGCTCGTATCCCTCCGGACCGTCCTCGGCTGAACCGCCAGCGATCTGGACGATGATCTCCGGGGATGCGATTCCCGCCTACAACGTGCCCTCGGGCATCATGTTCGACCTCCATCGCGAAGCGGCCGCAAAGCGTCCTGGCGTGCTGACCAAAGTTGGCATGGAGACGTTCGTTGATCCTCTCCATGAGGGCTGCGCGATGAACGCCAAGGCGGCCGCCGATCCGATTGTCAAGCGCGTGACCTTTGCGGGGGAGGACTGGCTCTTCTTTCCAACGATAATTCCGCAGATTGCGATCATCCGCGCAAGCACCGGGGACGAGCGGGGAAATCTTTCATATGAACACGAAGGCGGCATCCTCGGCCCGATTGATCAGGCGCTATCTGTCCGCAACAACGGCGGAGTTGTCATTGCGCAAGTCAAGCGTCTCGCTGCAGCCGATACGATCCGCCCGCACAATGTCGTGGTTCCCGGCGTGATGGTCGACTATATCGTCGTCGCTCCTGACCAGATGCAGACGACGAACACTGTCTATGAGCCTGCGATTTCTGGCGAGATATTCCGTCCTCTTTCGTCGTTCGAGATTCCGAAGTTTGATATCGCCAAAGTGATCGCTCGGCGCGTAGCGCAGGAGCTCCGGGACGGCGACGCAGTCAACATCGGCTTCGGTATCTCGGCCAACGTACCCCGCATCCTGATCGAGGAAGGTCGACATGGCGCCGTGACATGGGTGATCGAACAGGGCGCCGTCGGCGGGGTGCCACTGCTCGACTTCCAGTTCGGCTGCGCCTCGAATGCGGAGGCGATCGTCCAGTCGCCGCACCAATTCACCTATTTCCAGGGAGCAGGCTTTGACATGTCGCTGCTCTCATTCCTGCAAATCGACAAGGGAGGCTCTATCAACGTCTCCAAGCTCGGCGTGCGTCCCCATGTCACCGCGGGCGCGGGCGGCTTCGTCGACATCACGGCCCGCGCAAAAAAGATTGTATTTTCCGGGTACTTTACCGCTGGCGCGCAGCTTGACGTCGCGAACGGCTCGGTTTCGATCCAGAAGGAAGGCAAGGTCAAGAAGCTCGTAGACTCTGTCGAGCAGATCTCATTCTCCGGCCCCCGTGCCGTCGTGCAAGGCCAAGACATTATCTACGTGACGGAGCGCTGCGTGATGCGCCTCGAGCCTCAGGGTGTCACCGTCATCGAGGTTGCGCCCGGGATCGATCTCGAGCGTGACCTTCTTGCCCAGGCAGAATTTCCGCTACGCATCGCGAATAATTGCCGCAAAATCGATCCGGCGCTCTATCGGCCGGAACCCATTAATCTGCAACTTCGGCCCGCGCGGGAGAGACCCCAGTGAGTGCGTTCGTCGATCTGAGTTTTGAAGGTCCTTGCGCGCGCTTGACGCTGAAGCGCCCGGACAAACTCAATGCACTCGATCGCCCAATGATCGACGGCCTCCTTGACGGAGCGCGTGCCATCGAGGCTTCGCCCGAAGCCCGCGTCGCGATCCTTTCCGGCGAGGGCAAAGCCTTTTGCGCTGGTGGTGACATTGCAGCCTGGGGCGGTCTGCAGCCGCTCGAGATGTGGCGCGACTGGACGCGGGCAGGCCACCGAGCCTTCGAAGCTCTCGCACGTCTTCGCGTCCCGCTCATCGTCGTCCTCACCGGCCATGCCTTTGGGGGTGGTCTCGAACTCGCGGCTGTCGGTGACATTCGGATCGCCGAAAGTGGAATCAAGTTGGGACTGCCTGAGTCCGGTCTCGGCATGGCTCCTGGTTGGTCGGGAACGCAGAGGCTTGTGCGGCGCTTCGGCGCCTCTGTTGTGCGGCGCATGGCCTTGACGGGCGCGATCTTTCTCGCAGAAGAGGGCCTACCGCTTGGCCTCATTGATGAGGTGGTCGCGAAGGGCGAGGGTCTTACGCGCGCAGGCGCGCTTGCGGCCGATATCGCCAAGCGGGGCCCGCTGGCCGTCCAGATGGTCAAGGCGATGATCAACGCCGCTGAAGGTGAAGACCGGGACGCCCCCATCGAGGGACTCGCCGGCGCCCTCACCGCTTACACCCAAGATCTGGCCGCCGGCGTCGCGGCTTTTCGCGACAAACGCACTCCTAGCTTCAGCGGCCGATAGGAGTGATAAACATGCACGCCCCCGCGCGCACCGGCGTAGACATGAATAAGCTGGGCGCCGCTCTTGGGCGCTTTCCGACTACCATCAGTCGGGGGTAGGCCATGAACTAGGGCGAAACGCGGTGAAGGACTATACGGAAGAAAATACGTTCACGTCCATACGGGCCAGCGAACGAGCCGGTAGCTCCCGCCTGGCGCGTGACCGACGGCAAGAATTGGGAGCCGATGCAAGGTTTCTGGATACGGGGCCGAACCGTTTTCGGCGGGAGCAACGACGTGGAAGGTAGAAAATGCAATTCCGCACCATATTGATGGCAAGCGCGATGGCCGCCTCGGCGATCGGCTTTGCCGGCGGGGCCTCTGCGGCCGACGTCAAGGAAGTCCAGATGCTGCACTGGTGGACGTCGGGCGGCGAAGCAGCCGCGCTGAACGTTCTCAAGCAGGATCTCGCAAAAGAAGGCTACGCCTGGAAAGACGTTCCTGTAGCAGGTGGTGGCGGGGAAGGCGCAATGACGGCGCTGAAGGCGATGGTGGCTGCCGGCAATCCCCCGACCGCCTCGCAGATCCTCGGCTATTTCGCGGTCGACTACGCGGAGGCGGGGAAGCTCGGCGACATTACCTCGCTCGCGACGAAAGAAGGCTGGGCGAAGGTCGTTCCGACTGCGCTGCAGAAATTCACCACCACCAACGGCAAATGGGACGCTGTCCCGGTCAATATCCATTCGGTGAACTGGGTTTGGATCAACAAGGCCGTGATGGACAAGATCGGCGGAACCGAGCCGAAGACCTTCGACGATTTCACTGCGCTGCTCGACAAGGCCAAAGCGGCCGGCGTCATTCCGCTCGCGCTCGGCGGCCAGCCCTGGCAGGAAGCGACTCTGTTCGATTCGGTCGTGGCGTCGACCGGCGGCATTGACTTTTACAAGAAGGCGTTCATTGACCTCGACGAGAGCGCGCTCAAGTCAGACACGATGAAGAAGTCGTTCGACAATCTGGCCAAGCTTCGCGCTTACACCGATCCGAACTACGCCGGCCGCGACTGGAACCTGGCGACCGCGATGGTGATCAAGGGCGATGCGCTCGTGCAAGTCATGGGCGATTGGGCTAAGGGCGAATTCAAGGCCGCCAACAAAGAGGCTGGCAAGGACTTCCTTTGTTATCGTTTCCCTGGCACCGACGGCGACGTGATTTACAACACCGACATGTTCGCGATGTTCGACGTTCCGGCGGATCGCAAGGCCGCGCAGCTTGCGCTCGCCGATGCGACAATGAGCCCGAGTTTCCAGTCGGCGTTCAACGTCGTCAAGGGTTCGGTTCCCGCGCGCATGGACGTCTCCGACGCTGCGTTCGACATTTGCGGCAAGAAGGGCATCGCCGACGTGAAGGCTGCCAACGCGGATGGCAAGTTCGTGGGATCGATGGCGCAAAACTACGCGCAGCCGCCGGCGGTCGCAGGCGCCTATCATGATGTCGTGACCAAATTCTTCCACGGCGAAATCAAGAGTTCCGACGCCGCGGTGACCGAATTGGTGAAGGCGCTGAACAACGCGAAATGAGATAGTAATTCCTCCCCCACCTCGAGGTGGGGGAGGCTTATCGTTGGGCAGATTTCCCAGACGAGGTCCTTGAGGTCCAGCATGACCACAATCCTTGCGCCCACCGCCGTGTCGACGGCTCGGCCGCGTGTGCAGATACGCGAGCGGCTTCAGAATATCCTGCCGAAATTGGTCCTCGCGCCGTCCTTCCTCCTTGTGCTGATTTTCGTTTACGGCTTCAATTTGTGGACGCTGTTTTTGTCGTTCACCAACTCGAAAGCCTTTGCATCCACCAAGCTCGTTGGCCTGCTCAATTACCAGAGGCTTTGGAACTGGACGTTCGAGGCGGACCCTCCGTCGAATTGGTATACGGCCATCGTCAATATGGGCATTTTCGGCGGACTGTATGTCGCGTTCTGTCTGTTCCTAGGCTTGACGCTCGCCATTCTGCTCGACCAGAAAGTCCGCGGCGAGGGAATCCTACGGCCAATCTATCTCTACCCGCTTGCGCTCTCATTCATCGTGACGGGTACGGCGTGGAAGCTTTTCCTTGATCCCGGCATCGGGCTCGAGAAGGCCGTTCACGATTGGGGCTGGACAAGCTTCAAGTTCGACTGGGTCGTCAATCCCAGGATGATGATTTATTGCGTCGCGATCGCCGGCATCTGGCAGACCTCTGGCTTCGTGATGGCGATGTTTCTGGCAGGCCTGCGAGGCGTCGACGGTGAGATCATCAAGGCCGCACAGATCGACGGCGCCTCCGCCTTCGCCACCTACCGCCGCATCATCCTTCCGATCATGCGGCCGGTGTTTTTGTCGGCGCTGATTATTCTCACCCACATGGCGATTAAATCCTACGACCTAGTGCTTTCAGTCACTGGCAAAAATCCAGGCGGCGCGGCCGAGCTGCCATCGACCTTCATGTACTCCTACACGTTCACCCGAAACCAGATGGCGGTCGGCTCGGCGAGCGCCGTGATAATGCTAGCGACGATCGCCGCGATCATGGTTCCGTATCTCTATTCCGAGCTTCGGGAGAAGGGGCGATGAGCGCGGCTGATCTCATCGCCGCGGGACCGAGCCGCGAGCCGACCCGACATTCGATCACGACCCGCGTCGTGATCTATGGATTGCTGCTGGTCTTCGCGTTCATCTATCTCGTCCCGCTCGTCGTGATGGTGATGACTTCGCTGAAGCCGCTCGACGAAGTCACCGGCGGCAACATGTTCGCGCTGCCCCGCCATCCGACGTTCGAACCGTGGGTGAAGGCCTGGGGCGAGGCGCGCATCGGCGTCTCCGACACCGCCGGCATCAACGGTTATTTCTGGAATTCGATCAAGATGGTCGTCCCCGCCGTCTTGATCTCCACGCTGCTCGGCGCGCTCAACGGCTACGTGCTGACCAAATGGCGCTTTCCCGGACACCGGCTTGTGTTCGGCATGATGCTGTTCGCGTGCTTCATCCCGTTCCAGTCCGTCATCATCCCGATGGCCGTCATTCTTGGCTTCCTCGGTAGTTTCGGCAACTGGATGATTGATCTGACTGGCTTCTCGTTCGGTTTCGGCAATCCAACCGAGAATCTCGTCATCGTGCATGTGATCTACGGCCTTGGCTTCACGACGTTGTTCTTCCGCAACTACTACGAGGCGTTCCCAACCGAGCTCGTGAAGGCGGCGATGATCGACGGCGCGGGCTTCTTCCAAATTTTCTGGCGGATACTGCTGCCCAATTCAGCGCCGATCTTCATCGTGACAGTGATCTATCAGTTCACCAACATCTGGAACGACTTCCTGTTCGGCTCGACTTTCGCCGCCGGCGACCAGTCCCCGATGACTGTCGCTCTCAACAATCTGGTCAACACCTCAACCGGGATCGTCGAATACAACGTGAACATGGCGGCGGCTATCATCGCGGCTGCGCCCACCTTGCTCGTCTACATTCTCGCGGGCCGCTACTTCGTGCGCGGACTGATGGCCGGCGCGGTGAAAGGTTGACCGATGGCTTTTCTCGAAATCACGGGCTTGCGCAAACGTTTCGGATCGCTTGAGATCCTGAAGGGAATCGACCTTGCGCTCGACAAGGGTGGTTTTCTCGTTCTGGTCGGCCCCTCCGGCTGTGGAAAATCGACGCTTCTCAATACGATTGCGGGGCTTGAAACGATCAGTTCCGGCGACATTCGCATTGAGGGTCAACAGATCAACGATCTTCATCCCTCCAAGCGCGACATCGCGATGGTGTTTCAGTCCTATGCCCTTTATCCGAACATGTCGGTCGCGCAGAACATGGCGTTCGGCATGGAAATGCGCGGTGTGCCGAAGGCCGAGCGGGACAAGGCGGTCGCCGGCGTTGCGAAGACGCTCCAGATCGAACATCTTCTCGATCGCCGGCCTAGTCAGCTCTCAGGAGGACAGCGCCAGCGCGTGGCGATGGGTCGCGCCCTCGTTCGACAACCGCGGGTATTCCTTTTCGACGAACCGCTTTCGAACCTGGACGCCAAGCTGCGCGTCGACATGCGGATCGAGATCAAGCGTCTCCATCAGGTGACTGGCACGACGATTGTCTATGTCACGCACGATCAGATCGAGGCGATGACGCTGGCGACCAAGATCGCTGTCCTTAAGGACGGCGAGTTGCAACAAGTCGGGACGCCGAACGAAATCTACAACACGCCGAACAATCTGTTCGTGGCCGACTTCATGGGCTCGCCGGCCATGAATCTGCTGGAAGGCAAGGTCACTCGAACCAATGGGGCGGCGGCACAGATCGTGTTAGAGCGAAAGGATCATCCGCCGATCGTCTTACCGGCCCCGCCTAGCGCCGAGGCGGGTAATCTCTCCGATGGTATGAAGGTGATCTTCGGCATCCGCCCGGAAGCGGTGAACGACCGCGAGAGCATGGATCGCAACGCGAAAACCGTCGCGAGCTTCAACGCCAACGTCGAGATCGTGGAGCCTGCAGGCTCGGACACCTTCGTCGTCACTCACATTGCTGGCAAAGAGGTGACAGCGCGCATGCGGGCAGACGCCGACGTGCGCGTCGGTCAAAATCATGATTTCGCCTTCAACCTCGACAAGGCGGTGCTTTTCGATCCTGAGACGACAAGGCGAATCTAACAAGATCCGTGATCGAGCGGATCGTTATTGAAGGCGTGGCGACGTGAATCCGGGCGCCGTCGACAAAGAGTTGGTCGACATCCTCATCGTCGGATCCGGAATGGGCGGCGCAACCTGCGCAGCGGGGCTGGCCCCTTCCGGCGCAAGAATTCTAATTCTCGAGCGCGGTGCTCGCCTTGCTGACTCACCCGAAGCGCGGGACGCGCGCGCCATCTTTCAGCGGGGCGTGTTCCGTCCACAGGAGTGGTGGGTCGACGGGACCGGGGTCCAGTTCAACCCTGGCAACTACTACTATGTCGGCGGCAACACGAAACTCTATGGCGCGGTCTTGCTGCGGTATCGCGCCGAGGACTTCCATCCGATCGCATATCGTGAGGGAATAACATCGGGCTGGCCGTTCAACTATGACGAACTCGAACCTTGGTACACCCGCGCCGAAAAGCTTTACCGCGTGCACGGGGCGCTTGGATTCGATGAGAGCGAGCCGCCCCATTCCGAACCCTTTCCCTTCGCCCCCGTTCCCGACGAGCCGGCGATCGCGCGGGTGCGCGAGAGAATCAAGGGAGTTGGGCTGCACCCATTCCCATTGCCGCTCGGCGTCGATATTGACCGATGGCTCAGGCGCGCGAAGACACCGTGGGACGCCTTTCCGGACACGGGCTCCGGGAAGATGGACGCGGAAAGCTGCGGAGTGGCCGAGGCGCTTCGTTACCCGAACGTAGAACTGCGCGAGAAGGTTAAGGTCGAGCGCCTGGTCCTCGACTCCGACGGCCAGCGCCTCGCCGGGGTCGAAGCGAGCGTCGGTGGAGAGCGTAAGCGCATACTCGGGAGGATCGTCATCCTGGCGGCCGGAGCGGTGAATTCCGCGGCGTTGCTTCTCGCCTCGAAGGATGAAGGGATAGCCAACCGTTCCGATGCGGTCGGGCGGCACTTCATGAACCACAATTGTTCAGCCATTCTTGCAATCGATCCCCAGACCGTCAACGACTTGGTCTATCAAAAGACTCTGGGCATTAACGACTTCTACCTCGACGACGGGCAAGGTGGACCCCCACTAGGCAATATCCAGTTGTTGGGGCGTGTGACGGCGCCCATCCTCAAATCCAACATTCCCCGCGCGCCGGAGTGGGCGCTTTCACTTCTCTCGCGCCGCGCGGTCGACTGGTACGCGATGAGCGAGGATCTGCCCAATCCGGAAAGCCGAGTGACCCTAAGGGATGGTCAAATCCATCTCGACTGGAAGCGAAGCAACTGGTCGGCGCACGAGAAATTGGTGACAAGTTTCAAGGAACGGCTTCGCGCGGCGGGTTATCCAATCTTGTTTTCTAAGCCCTTCGATCGACGTACCCCTTCGCATCAATGCGGAACCGTGCGCATCGGAACTGATCCGAGAACAGCGCCGCTCGATCCATTCTGCCGCGCGTGGGATCATCCCAATTTGTTTGTGGTCGACGCGTCCTTTCTGCCGACCTCGGCCGCGGTGAACCCTTCACTGACAATTGCAGCTCAAGCGCTTCGCGTCGCCGATCACGTCGTCAAGACCGACCTACGTTAAGTGCAGGCGACTCCCATGGGATACGACTACATTATCGTTGGCGGCGGCCCTGCCGGCTGCGTGCTCGCGAATCGTTTGAGCGCTGACCCGTCTATCAGAGTGCTGCTCCTAGAAGCGGGTGGAAGCGATTGGAACCCACTCTTCCGAATGCCGGCGGGCTTCGCAAAGATGACGAAGGGAGTCGCGAGCTGGGGCTGGAGCACCGTGCCGCAGAAGCACCTCAATGGCCGGGTCATCCGGTACACTCAGGCCAAGGTAATTGGCGGTGGCTCATCGATCAACGCTCAACTGTACACTCGCGGTAACGCCAAGGACTATGATGCGTGGGCGAGCGACGCGGGTGCGATCGGGTGGAGCTACCAAGATGTCCTGCCATACTTCAAGCGAAGTGAGGACAACCAGAAGCTTCATAACGCCTACCATGGCTATGGCGGCCCGCTCGGTGTCTCCTATCCGATCAATCCGCCGCCGATCAGCTATGCGTTCCTCCGGGCTGCGCAGGAACTCGGCATCCCCTTCAACGACGACTTCAACGGCGCTGTCCAGGACGGAATCGGCCACTACCAGCTTTCCACCCGCAACGCTCAACGGTCCTCGGCGTCGACGGCTTTCGTGAAGCCCGTACAGAACCGGAAGAACCTAACGGTCCGACTAAATACGCAGACGCTGAAGATTGAGATTCAGAACGGTCGGGCGATCGGCGCTACTGTCGCCTCGGGAACCGGGACGGAGACCCTGAACGCAGACCGCGAGGTCATCATAAGCTGCGGCGCCATCGGTTCGCCGCGTCTTCTCCAGCTCTCCGGCATTGGGCCAGGCGATTCCCTGAGAGCGGCGGGGGTCAATGTTATGCATGACCTGCCAGGCGTCGGTGCGAACATGCAGGATCACCTCGATCTCTACGCGATCTCGGAATGCACCGGTGATCACACGTATGATCGCGTCGCTCGTCCCCATCGCACGGCCTGGGCGGGCCTCCAGTATCTTCTATTCAAGACCGGACCGGTCACTTCCACTCTCTTTGAAACCGGGGGCTTCTGGTATGCGGACAAGCAGGCGCGTTCGCCCGACATCCAGTTCCACCTCGGCCTTGGCTCCGGCATAGAAGCCGGCGTAGCCGCGATGAAGAATCCCGGCGTGACGCTCAATTCGGCCTTCCTTCGTCCCCGCTCACGCGGCACGGTGCGGATCGCCAGTTCAGACCCGAAGGCCGCTCCCCTGATTGATCCGAACTACTGGGCCGATCCCTATGACCGCGAGTGCTCGATCAAGGGCCTCCGCCTCGCGCGCGAGATTTTGCGACAGCCAGCGCTGAAGCCATTCGTGATGGCGGAGCGTATGCCTGGCGACGATTTCAACACTGACGAGGACCTGGCCGAGTACGCCTTTCGATCATGTAAGACCGACCACCATCCCGCGGGCACCTGCGCTATGGGCTCGGGACCAGATGCGGTCGTCACACCAGATCTGAGGCTGCGTGGACTCCTCGGCATCCGGGTCGTCGACGCCTCAGTGATGCCGTTCGTGACGTCCAGCAACACCAATGCACCAACGATCATGATTGCCGAGAAAGCGTCGGACCTTATGCTCGGCAAGGCGCCTCTCGCTCCCGCGACCATTTGATTGCAAATCTACGATGTCCGCTTAACGTCGATACCGTTGCAAGACTCGAATTTCAGCCGCGATCACAATTCAGAGGACCGCAGGCAGCCTTGGTGCAAAATCCCTTAAGGATTCTGCGGACTGACCGGTTTTGCGGCGAGCGACGTTCCCGTATGCCCTACCGGAAGGACTATCCGATGAATTGACGCGCCGCGCGCGAAAAGAAGATTTTCGCGGCGGCTCAATTTCCGAGTTTTCCAACAATATTCGTCAACTCCAGCCGGCCGGTGAGCGCAAATAGCGGTCATTCCGGCGGCGCGGCAAGCGGGTCAATCGACCCCAAAAGCCACTGTCGACTCAAGGCTCTAGCTTCCTTTGAATTGAATCACTCCCTTTCAAGGGAGGCGATGTCTCCAGGCAACATCTGTCGATGCTTCGCGCCTGCTGCCTCTAATGGTTCGGTCGGTCTATTCCGACCGCGAGCTCTTCGTCCGCGAAGTCGTTTTTAAACCAAGCCGACCTGGCTAGCTGCGATCGCCTTCTCATCCCATTCGATGCCTACGCCCCCCGACTCTGGGACGTGAACCTGCCCGTTGCGAATTTCCAAGTGCCGTTGCAGGACCGGATAGCTCCAATCTAGCCATTCCAGTAAGTATGCGCTCTCCGACACGCGCATCACATGCGCTCCGAACTCCGGATAGAAATGCGTCGATATGGGAATGCCTGCCGCGCCGGCGATCGCCGCCGACCTCAAAAATCCCGTCACACCGCCGATGCGCATCAAATCGGGCATGATGAGGTCGCATGCCTTCTTCTGCAACGCGAAGTGAACGGCGCGCGGGCCGTAGAAATTTTCGCCTATCTGGATCGGCGTCTTCAGGTCGGCGGTAAGCCGGGCGCAGCTGTCGAAATCGTCGTAGAAAACCGGTTCCTCGGTCCAGACCAAGCCATGATCGTCAATCATGTGGCAGCGCCGCAAGGGCGTCGGCGAGATTGAGGGCCTGGTTGAAATCGAGCATCAAGTCGATATCCTCGCCGATCGCATCCCGCACCGCCTTTATAGTCGCGAGGTCTTCGCGGGGAATCGGCACGGCCCAGCCGAAGCTTCCGGGCCCGGAATCCCCCGCCCCGCTCGTCGAGCAGTTCGACCGCCTCGGCTGCCGCGGATTCCGGCGACTGCAGCCACACTCCGTTGCTATTATACGCGTTCACGGGCCCGATCGAGCCGCCGAGCAGAACGCAGAGGGGCACGTCGGCCGCTTTGGCCAGCGCGTCCCAGGCCGCCATGTCGAGGCCAGCGACAGCGATCATCGACAAACCCTGATAGCCAACGAAATGAAGCGACTTGCGGGCCGTTTCGTAGAGATCGACCGGCGAAACACGCCGACCTTTGAGCATCTCGCCAAAATCGAGCAGCGCCGGGATCAAGTACTTCATTGCTTTCGGCAAGTAGGGTTTGAGGTAGCTCCTGCCCACAACACCTTATTCGGTAAAAAGGTCGATGAGAATGATCGGCAAATGGGTCATGGCGCCGATACGCGCGACGGCTGGCCGGGTCAGCTTGCAGATGGCGGGTCGGGCCTTGATTTCCTAGAAAGTCAATGACGCCAACGCCACGTCTGCCTCCTTCGATCCGTGCCCGCCTGGCCCACGCGGGATTTTGGCCTGTCTCGCCAGATCATGACCGGGATATTTGGGACGGTTAGCTTCCGATGGGGGCTACAACACGACCTGCCGCGTTACGGCGCGTCGCCGTACATGGTTCCGCGTTGGCCATGAGCGAAGGCGAGGATAGGCGGCATGTCCATTCGTTCGTCGGCAACCTCGATATAGGCGCTGGATTTGATTTCACGGGCGGCTTTCATTGCAGCGTCGAGTTCGCCGAGCGTCGTGACCCGCGCGGCGAACCAATCGACGCATCCGAGCGTTCGCGGCAATTCCGCATATCGCCAGGGCGCCAGATCGTTGTACGACCAATCTGGATTTTCTTCCAAGGCTCGCTCGATGAGATAGCCCTCGTTGTTGAGAACAAAGACGATGATATTGGCGGCGACCAACCCCATGCTGGCGATCTCGTTCGCTGTCAGCGGCCGGTTCCAACGAAGAATCTGGGTCTTCCCGAGGAATCCTCTTGACGGGCGCGAACATAACGGTATGGTTCTTACTGACAAAGCTAAATTACTGAAGATTGCGCGCCCCATCATAGGAGCCGCGTGTTGATTCCTCGAGTTTATTTGGCGGACCTGCGCTATAATTATGCAGGGATCTTGGCCAACGACTGCATGCCGCTCGGCATCGCTTACATGAAGGCGGTGCTCGACCGGGACCATACCGATATTACGTCTCGGCTCTTCGTTTACCCGGACGCGCTGCTTGAGGCGATGAAAGCTGAGCCTTGCGATGTGCTGATGCTCAGCAACTACGTTTGGAACGAGTTGCTTAGCCACGAGTTTTTCCGAATCGCACGTCGGCTTAATCCAAATGTCCTCACCGTTATGGGTGGACCTAATATCCCGCTCGAACCGGATCGGCAGGCGGCCTATCTGGAAAGACACCCGGAGATCGATGTCTACGTGCTTGGCGAGGGCGACTTTCTTGTCACCGACCTGCTGCACTCATTCGTGGACTGCGGTATGTCCGCCAAAACTTTCGGCGCCCGCGGTTCGGCTTCGA
Organism: uncultured Alphaproteobacteria bacterium; assembly: GCA_963775405.1. Lineage (GTDB taxonomy): Bacteria > Pseudomonadota > Alphaproteobacteria > Rhizobiales > Beijerinckiaceae > Roseiarcus. The sequence goes on along the minus strand of CAVZJI010000009.1, from coordinate 72,160 downwards.
CGGTCTTTCGCAACCCCGAGGGAGACGTAATTGTAAACTCGGTCCGCCCACGTCACCGTGAAGTCTCGGAAATCCCCTCGCCATGGCTCACTGGCATCCAGGACGAGTTTTTTGACGGTCGCTTGGCGCCAATGATCGAAACCAATCGTGGCTGTCCGTTCACCTGCACGTTCTGCGTCCAAGGCACGTCGTTTTATACCAAGGTGCATAACTTTCCCGTCGAACGGATGAGGGAGGAAATTCAGTACATCGCCCGGAAGATCAAGGAGTTGTCACCGGGCGTCGGAACGTTGCGAATTGCCGATTCGAACTACGGCATGTTCGAGCGTGATATTGAAATCTCTGGCTACATCGGCGATGTGCAGAAGACCTACGGCTGGCCGACCTTTATCGACGCGACGACGGGTAAAAATCGCCCAGATCGCATAATTAAGTCGGTCGAGCAGGTTAGCGGCGCGCTCGTACTCTATCAGGCGGTTCAGTCGCTTGACGAAGATGTATTGCGCAAGGTCAAGCGCCAAACAATCAAGCTCGACGCCTACAAGACGCTCGAAGTGCATATGCGCGGCCGTGGCTTGAAATCGGTCTCCGACCTCATCATTGGTCTGCCAGGTGAAACGCTCGGAACACATCTCGCAGGCCTTAAAACCTTGCTCGAGAGCAACATCGACCAGATGCACAACTTCCAGGCGATGATGCTAAAGGGCTCCGAAATGGAGAAGCAGGAGAGCCGTGAGACGTTCCAATTCAGCACACGATTCCGGGTGCTTCCGAAGAACTTTGGAGTCTTCGAGGGCCGAAAGGTTTTTGATGTTGAGGAAATCGTCGTCGCCACCGACACGTTGCCATTTGAAGACTACGTCGCCTGTCGTAAATGGCACCTCGTAAGTAGTGTATTCTGGAACGATGGCTGGTTCCACGACATTCTGCGCTTCGTTCGGGCGCATGGCGTAACGAACTCGGAATGGTGGTCGGAAATGTTGCCGGCGATGGAGGCCGGCGACGACGGTCATGCGCGGCTTTCTCAATTCGTTTGTTGCCGAGACCAACGGCGAGTTGTTTCCCACCCGCAGCGCCTGCGTCGAATTCTATTCGCAGCCAGAGAACTTCTCAGCTCTCGAACGCGGCGAAATCGGCGACAATCTCATGTACCGCTATCGCGCGATCGCTTCATTTCAAATATGGGACACCATCTGCCGCACCGCCATGTCTGCGTCCCGTTCGCTGCTCGAAGCGCGAAGGGTGAAAGACGATATCCCCGACTTCGATCAGTTCTGGACGGACTTCCATACTTACGTCCGTCTGCAACACGCCACCGGGCAGACGGAAACGGAGATTCTTGGGCCGCAGGAAGCGACCCTGTCTTATGATATCGGGGCATGGTTGGCGGACGGCGACCTTCGTGACCCGGCTCCTTATCAGTTGACCAAGCCCACCAAGTTTATCTTCGAGCTCAGCGAGGAGGGACGCGCTGAACTGCAAAGCTCATTGGCCGTGTGGACCACCCATATCCGGGGACTCTCAAAGCTCGTGACCCGTGTGAAAGTCCAGTCCCAGGTTCGTTTGTGTCGACCAGTCAAATCGGCGGCGATGTTTCCCGCTTCGTACGCGCCTAGCGTCAACGAACGTCTGGAAGCAACTCCAAACTGAGAGTGCAGCCGACCGACGCTCAATATCGTCAACCGATTTATTGCTGTCGACAATTCACAGGCTTCCATCACGGTACGGCGCCAGCGACCTGGCTGAAATGTGGGTTGGGATTTGGCGCCATCGGCTTCCTGGCGCTTCGAGCGCGCGGAACCGCGGAATGGATAGCTGGATAGGCCAGCACCCTCTTCATGAACCGCTGCGCCCACGGCCACTGAAACACCCTTGACCTTCCTCGGCCCTTCGTCACGATCGCATCGATGCGCCGTGGGTGCACGCAAGCATCCATAATGGCTTGCTTTTTGCTTTCTCGTCCCGCAGTCACGTCACATTTGATGATCTCACGAGCAGATGCTATTGAACATTTCTGTGAGTCCTTATCGTCCCTAGCCGCATCGGACGACCGGAGTATCGCTCTGAAGGTCGCGAGGAGGCCCTTCTCCCGATGCGAGGCGGGCAACTGTATGCCTGTGACGAGATTGGGTTTCGACGGATTGAGCGAGAATTTTTAATTTCGACTGAAAAATATTTGTGCGAGAACCTTACTTGAGGGAGATCAACGGTAATGGAACATTCGCAGGGCGGCGACCTCTGATGCAACCTCAGAATGGCACAATCGAAGGCGTTCCCTATTATCCTGACGCTGATACGTTTGACTTTCAACGATCTTGGGAGCGTTTGCGTCGCGCCTGTGGCCATCATAAGGTTCTGATCTTCGTGACTTGCCTTTGTACGGTCGGTTTGGTCTTGGGCTATACGCGCATCTGGCCTCCAACATATATGGCGAGCGTCGTACTGGTTGGGGAGTTGGACAAGGACCGATCGCGTGAGTTGTTTTATGACAATTGGGCGGTATTTCGGAACGATCAGCTGACCGATGAGGTCCATATGCTGACTTCGGCTCCGGTGCTTGACGAGGTCATCAATCGGCTGCATTTGACTGATGACGAAATGTACCACAGTTTTCTTGGCTACATTGGATATCGTTGGTCGACATCCTGGGTCGGTAAGACGTACAAGGCCGTAAAGGAATGGGTATTTCCTCCTGTCCGGGGCCCGTACGATCCGGCGCCAGAAGAGATTGCTGCGGCTCAGACGCTGTATGACTTTAAAGGGCGGCGTATCGTTCGACCCGGTCATGGAAACCGATATCGGTTCTCTTGTTGTGCGCGGCTCAACGCCCAGGGTCGCCCAGATCGCCAACACAATTATTGACGTCTATTTCGAGCAACGGCGCGCGCGCCATGTCACCGAAGCAGAAGCGGCCTACTCCGCGCTAGAGGACGAGCTCAAGAAGGCGCAGAGCGAGGTCGACGCCGTCGAGCAAAAAATGCGCGATTACTATGACAAGAACGATCTGCTTTTGGTCTTTGAAAAGGACAAGATCGATATCGGACAGGTCGAGGCGTTAAAGGCGTCGATCGTCGAATTGGGTACGGGCGTGCGTACCAATACGGCCACGTTGAACCAGATTGACGAGGAGTTGCAGCGTGAGCCGAAAGAGGTGATCGCATCAAGCGTCAGCATCTCCAACACGATCAACGACGGATTGAAAGAAAAGTTGAGTGCACTGCAGGTCCAACGCAAGCAGACACTCCTCAACTACAAACCCAACAGCCCCGAAGTTGAGGAGCTGAACCGACAAATTGCGATCGTCTCCGAGCAACTCAAACAGACTCCGGATAGGACGGTGGGTCAAACGACAACGGTTCTTAGCAGCCATTACGAGGAGTTGCGAGGGCAGGCCGCGTCGCTTCGCGCTCAGTTGGCGGGGCAGCGTGCAAATCTCGCGGCAAAGCAGGAGGTTTATGATACCCTAGAGACGCAATTGCGCAGCATACCGTCAAAGATGCAAACGGTTCACGATCTGGAGCGCGAACACGGCACCCTTGAGAAAAAGGCGGACATTATTCGCGAGAAGATGGAAATCGCCGCGGTGTCGCGCGCCACCGCGCAAACCGCCTATTCTTCGATCCGGGTAGTCGAACCGGCGGCTGCGCCGGGGGACGCCGCCTGGCCAAAGACCAAACTGTTACTATTGATCGCGAGCGGCGTCGGATTGCTCGCAGGCGTTTTGCTTGCTTCGGTGGTCGATCTATTCTTCGGCCGTGTCCATCGGTTCCGTTTGGGCAACGTCGCCAAGGATTTACCGATCTACGCAATTGTCAGGCGCGACGGGATGTCGGTCCCCCTGTTATACGGGTTGCCGGCATCGGCCCGTACCGATTACGACGATCGCTGGGCATTTCGGCCCATGACCGTCGGCGACCCTTCGCGTTTGGAGTCCGAGGTCAGCACCACCGCCACCAGGACGTTCCGGTCGCCTCGGACTGTTTTTGGAGGGACGAATTGTTGGGGCCAGAATTGGCTCGCGGAAAGTACTGGAGGCGGGTTCCAAGCTTTTCTGACGCGGCTGAGCACGCGTTTCACTGTATTTCGACGACCGCGTACTGAGGCTGGGTCGGCGGCGCTGTCATATCGTTTTTTGGCGCGGCAAATTGAGAATGACCTGCCGTCGGGGGAATTGGGGCGCACTATCCTTTTGAGTTCGTCCATGCCGCATGCGATGTCCAACGAGGCGAGTTTGATGTTCGCGCATGCAATGACGGAAGAACTCGGCGCACGAGTGTTGCTGGTTGACGGTACGTTTGGCGACCGCGGCGTCGGCGCCGCCGTCGGCGTTAAGGGCGAAGCTGGATTCCAAGATCTTCTGTACGAGTTCGGTCCCCTCGACCCGAGTCTAATTCGGCAAACCGACAAGCGAGGCATTTTCGTATTGCCTTCGGGGCGACCCCGAAAAGGCGCGCCACGGCCGATTGAACCCGAGCGGTTGCTGAAGGTGTATGAGGAGCTGACCGCCCGGTTCAGTTATGTGCTCGTGCAGCAAGGGGCGATTACTGTCGATACACGCTATCTCGTCTGCGCCGCAAGGACGGATCTTATCCTCATTCTTGTTCAGGAGGGATTGACGCCGGTCAATGACCTTGACCGTTGCCTTGAGGTCCTGCAGAGCCGCCAGATCACAAGCTTCCGGCTGGTGCTTTGCGAGTTGGGTTGACACGCTGGGAAACCGGGAGCGGAGGCGGGGAACCAAGTCTCCTGCTGTGCGCCGCCTTGGTGTTGGCGTTTGCGACTACGGCGGCAGCGGCGCTGATCTTGATTTCACTGGGATCGAAGCAGATCGCGTTCTCGGTCGCGGCCACATTCGTGTTGCTCGCCGCACTGGTCTCTTCTGGCAATCCACGCCTTTTCTCGCTGTGGTGCTTGTTATTGACTGCACCTCTGGGGATCAAAAAGGCGTTTCTCGTCAGGGCGCACATGGGCGGCGCTTCGGCGGTGACAATTGATGGCTGCGACCCGTTCCTCGCGATTCTTCTAATATACATTCTCCGCGATGTCGCGGCCGGCCGGCGAGAGCTACGCTGGGGGCCGAGCGTCCTCGTGCTCTGGGGTGGACTAATGGTGCTCGGGCTCGTGGACATGGTCGACGGTCCGCTGCGCATGCTCGCCTTCCTCGAAATTGTGCGGATGCTGAAGGTCTATTTGCTATTCTTCGTTATCATCAACGAGATTGTGCGAGCCAGGCAGTTCATGCAGGCTGTAGCCGCGATCGTCTGCGGAATCGTTCTGCAAGGAGGGGTCACCATCATCCAATACGTGTCCAAGGCAAACCTTGGGCTGCAGTTTCTTGGAGAGCCGGGCAAGGAAGCAACAGAGTCCGCTACCGAGTTCGTCTATCGGGGATCGATCGACGTTTACCGCGCAGGGGGCCTGTTCGAGCACGCCAACCTCCTTGCAGGATACATGGCGATGCTGCTGCCGATCTGTATTGCTCTCCTCATCAGCCGCGTGGGGCTACCCGCCAAGGCTGCGATTGGAGGCGCGGTGGCGCTCGGATTGGCGTCCTTGGCGATCACGCTGTCCCGGTCAGGGTGGGTATCCTTCGCGACAGGTTTCACGTTGCTGTTTCTATTGTCGTTGCTGCATCAGAAATTGCGGCTACGGTACATGCTCGCCCGCCTCCTAGTGATTGTCGGTGTTATCGGCGGGATAGCATTTGAATCCGGCGACATCATTCGCCGCTTCACAGAGAGTGACCCGGGCGCCGTGAAATTCCGCTGGGACATGGTCTACACTGCTTTCGACATGATCCTGGCCCACCCTGTGTTTGGTATTGGACTGAATACATTCGTTGCGCGGTTCCCCGAGTACGCCAATCCACCAGGCCCCTTGGCAGTAACGGCGAAATATGGGGAAAACTGGCCTGTCGTGCACAACAGCTATCTGGTTACCTGGACCGAGCAGGGGTCTATCGGCCTCGCACTCCTCATGGCGTTATACGTAGTGGTGCTCTGGACCGGCGCGCGTACCGCCCGGCACATGATCGATGACCGAATGTACGCGATTAACCTGGGGGCGACGTGCGGGATCGTCGCAATCATGGTCGACGGTCTTAGCAGTTTCTTCATCGATCAATCCGCAAGCGAACGGGTCTTCTTCTTAGTCGTCGGCCTGATCTTCGCGCTTAGCTATTGGACGAATGCGAATTGGTCAATGCCGAGAAGCTCCACATTTCCGCAGGTTGCGGCCGCAGCCGGCGCCTGATGTCGGGACCAAACGCCTCACCGCGAAGCCTCCTCCGCAACGTGGTTAGCCAGATCTGCGGACGGCTGTTCCTCAGCGTTGGCCGACTCGGCTTGGCGCTCCTCATCGTCCACTTCGGCGGAGCGGAGCGCTACGGCGAATATGTGCTCGTTATTAGCTTCATTACCCTGTTTGAATGGCTTGTAGATTTCGGCCAAACCGACATAAGCGTCCGCGACATCTGCCAAGAACCTGATCGAGAGGCGGCGGCGCTACGTGATCTGCTGGCTGTGAAACTGGCGATGGGTTTCTCGTTAGCCATCGTTTTTCCGCTGCTTTTGGCAATGCTGAATTACTCGCGCGAAATTTTACTGGCAGGCGCGGTCGGTGCGTGCGGGTTGATCTTCTACAGCGTACTTCAAGTCTATCGCACCTTGTTTCGTGTCCATATGATGATGGAGCGCGATGTCCTCGCGGAATCGCTCAGCCTTGTGGTCATGCTTCCGCTGACGTGGCTCGCGTGCAGCATGCAAGCGGGCCTCGTTCCGCTGGTTGGAGCCTATGCGCTGTCGCGCGCGGTATTCTTGCTGCTTGCAATCTGGCTCGGTCGCCGCGAACTGCCCGCCGATGCGATTGCTCTAAGGAGGGCTTCGCCGCCCGAAATGATCGCGCTGGTCCGTCGCGCCGCGCCGCTCGGGGCGGCTGGTCTGCTTGTGGCGGTCTATGATTCGCTGGCGATCGTTGCGTTGTCAAAGCTTGCTGATCTCTCCGCGGTTGCACAATATGCCGCGGCGACGCGTTTTGTTTACCCGGTGATTGTCATCGTACAATCGCTCAACAGCGCGTTCTATCCCCCGCTCGCCGCAAGCTGGCGCGCCGCGCCAACGCGCTTCGCACTCCTGCAGCAGTCAGCCTTGACCGCTTCGGTGCTTGTCGGGGGGGCGATGTTCGCCGTGATTGACGCCGGCGCGCCGTTTCTCATGAGCCTGATGGGGCCACAAATCGGCCTCGCCGCCAACGTGTTGCGCTTGATGTCCTGGGTTGTGCTTGCTCGAGCTGTCACCACCGCCATGTCGCCTCTGATCGTGATAGCGGGGGGCCAGGGCAAAGTTCTGTGGATCACTGCCTGCGCCGTAGTCCTGCAGATCGTGGCGTTGATTTTTCTCGTGCCGAAATACGGGCTGATCGGAGCGGTGGTCGCGTTGCTCGCGATCGAAATCGCGCTCGGTGTTATTCCTGTCTGCTTCATAGGCCAGCGCGTCTCGGGCGCGCGGCCGAGCTATGTTCCGCCCGGCAAACTCGCGGCCTGCGCCATCGTCGCTGCCCTCGCTGCGGGCGCGTTGCCGTTCGCCGGCGAACTGGCGGCTGCGATCGTTGCGGGGCTTCTGTATGTTGGCCTAGCGCTTGCGACCAAGGCGATTTTGGTCGGTGATGTGCGCGATCTCATTGACGGGGTCGTTAGTGGCCGCCCCGAACTGCCTGCGCGCTCGAACTGAAGTCGCGCTTAAAACCGTTCAAGCGCTCTCTGCAGGTCGGGATCGTCAGGAACGATCGCGACATGATGATAAGGCCCGCGGAAATCTTCTTGCGACGGATGGTACGCGGAGAACGTGACGCCGCCCGAATGCGGTTTCCCGCGACCGTAACCGGAGGCGGCGAAGCGGGCGTGATGGTCCGCGAGCAGGCGCCGGGAATAGATATTGCCATTCCATATTCGAACTGCAACCCTTGATCGCCTGGGCGGCGATCAAGGGTTGCAGACCATCGAGCACGCTATCCTCCGAGCTTCCGTGTCGATCTTCAACAGATCGATCGCCCATACCGATGCTCTCGCTTTGATCTCGGCAAAGATTTCGCGCGCTCGCGCCGTGAAGGCCTGTCAAATCGAACCGGCTGGTCAACATGTCGTTGCCATCGAAGTAGTGAACTATTGTCACACTCGCCGTCTCGCCCAGGCGATAGGGGTGAACGCGCACTCGCCCATCACCCGCGTATCGGTTCCTCAGACCGTCGGCGATCGGGGTGGCAATCTCGAATGCATGCACAATCGCAGATGGCATCGCGCCGAGTGCAGCCGCGGTCCAGTCGCCTCGATTAGCGCCAACGTCGAATAGGATCTATGCGCGGCCGGTGCAACACCGCCCGAGGCTGCCAAGCAGCGCCGTCTCGCCGTTGCGGGTCATGTCGTGATCTGATTGTCGAAAGCCGCGAGTTATTTCGTAGCGAAGGCCGCTGCGCGACGCACGACAGGACCACGGTTCCTCGCGTGCGCACGCGCGATATCCACGATTTGCCTTTTCAAGCTCATTTGGTTTTGCCCTCGAGCATCTACTCCACAAATCCTCCGCTCGTTATTGATCTGGCCTCTGCGCGAGGCGAACCTGATCCTAACATTGACGATCTGCTTCGATCGACTATTCTCGCCGGGACGCTATAGATTTTCGGCGTCCTCCGCCTACTGGGCGCGCCACACGAGCAGTAATGCGAGAATGAAGCGGCGTATCTTGGCCTTGGCCCGAGCGTCGGGAATGCTTCCAGCGGCCGACCGGATCATGCTGGTCCGCGGCCGCATGCGCGCGCGTGCGCGCAACCGTGATTTTCAGCTCGCCAATCCGGATTTCGCTATTCCACCCGAAGACCTTGCCTTCGACGCTTACCACCATGTCGACTGGGCGGCCTATCGAGACACCGGCCGCAGACACGCGACGGTCTACGCGCGACTGATCGCCGAGCGCATACAATCCCGCCGACTTGATATTCTGGAATGGGGCTGCGGTCCCGGTCGCATAATCCGGCACATGAAGGATTACCTTCCCGATCGGGACGTCATGCTTACTGGAACCGACTGTAATGATTTAAGCATCGCTTGGTGCGCGGGTCATATTCCCGGCGTGGCCTTTGTCGCGAACGCCTTCATGCCTCCTTTGCCATTTGCGGACGGATCGTTCAACGTCGCGTATAATTTCTCGGTCTTCACCCATCTGTCCGAACCCGTCCAGAAAGCTTGGGCGGCGGAAATGTCACGCATCCTGCGGCCGGGAGGCGTGTTGATTTGCAGTACCCACGGAGATTTCTATCGCGACCGGCTTGCCGTGGACCGTGAGGCGTCGCGCTACGCCGATGGCGAACTGATCATTCAGACCGGATACGAAGAGGGCAAGAAATGGTATTTGGCCCTTCATCCGCCACGATACGTTCGCGATGAACTGCTCATGGGTTTCGTCAAGGTCGAGTTGCTGAAAGCCCCGGCCGACTTCGACATGCATCAGGACATTTGGGTCGCGAGCAAGCCGGGATGAGGCTTGCGATTATCGGCGATCGGGGAATTCCAGCACGCTACAGCGGATTTAGCACGCTTGTTGAAGAGGCGGCCCTGCGCCTTGTCCACGATCACAGCCATGAGGTCACCGTCTATTGCCGCAACCACTATTTTGAGGACCGATCTTCGAATTGGTGTGGAGTTCGCCGGGTGTTCCTTCCCGCGCCGGGTGGCAAAAGCTTCGAGAGCCTCATCCATAGCTCGCTGGCGATCGTCCATGCGCTCTTCCAGAGCGTACGACGCAATCTTGGTGCTCGATCCGGGCAATGCGCCTCTCTGCCCGCCCTTGCGCCTTCGTCGCTGGCCCATCATCATCCATACTGACGGGCTTGGTTGGCAGCGACGCAAATGGAGTTGTCTGCAGCGGCGATACTATAAATGGTCGGAGTGGGTATCGACGAAAGTTGCCGACGCGCTGATTACCGACGCACGGGCGATGCAGCGCTATTACCAGGCCGAATACGGTGCCAGTAGCGCGTACATTCCCTATTCCGGTGTGGTCGGCGGCCCCCCCGTTGACGAAGCGGTGAAACAGCATCAACTCCGAGCGGGCGAGTACTATCTCGTCGTCGCGCGGCTTGAGCCGGAAAATAACGTCGCCCTGATCATCCGAGAGTATGTCGCCTCGTCGGCGAAGAGGCCGCTCGTGGTGGTTGGCGGCGGTCAATACGGGAGCCAATACGCCAAGGCCATCCTTGGCGAGTTGAATTTGCGCGTGCGTTGTCTAGGCCCAATCTACGATTCGCCTCTTATCAACGGATTGTATCGCGACTGCTATTGTTATGTCCACGGGCACGAAGTCGGGGGGACCAATCCGAGCCTCTTGCGCGCCATGCAGGCCGGCTGTCCGTGCGTCGCGGTGGACGTTGTGTTCACCCGAGAGGTGCTTGGTGAGGCCGGTCTGTTCTTCGACAAGGCGCCGGGCGATCTTGCCTCGCTTTTTTCTCGTATCGACGACCAACCCGAGGATCTCGCCGCGCTCGGCGGCAAATTAAAGGAAAGGGCCAGCCGCGAATACCGCTGGGACGCGGTTGCCGCCGCCTTCGACACGCTAATTCAAACCCTGCTCGACAACCGGCGACAATCCACGCGCCCTGAGCGGACGCTCGAAGTCTACCGCCCCCGCGAATTCTCCGAAAAACCACCCGTGCAGGCGCAATGAAAGTTCTTCACGCGGTCAATTATCACCGACAGACCTGGGGCTCCGACAGAGCCTGGGATCGCACGTTCGAACTGTCGCGGGCGGCCGGGATCGACGTCGCATTGTTCGCGCGCGACAGTAAAGCGTTGCATATCGGCCTGAGGGGGAAGGTTCGTGCGTTCGTGGACGGCGTTTATTCACGCGAGGTCGTTCGGGCGTTTCGCGAGACTTTGCGCACAATACAGCCTGATGTCGTACACACACACGAGTTGTATCCGCTAATTTCGCCCTGGGTCATTAGGGCAAGCGCCACCGAAGGCATCCCGGTCGTCCAAACATGTTACGATTACCGGCTGACATGTCCGATCGCCACGCATTTCATTCACGATCACATATGCAAAGAGTGCGTCGGGGGTAAAGAGTGGCGGGCGATCGCTAACAATTGCCGCGGTAGCCTGACGGAAAGCGCTGCCTACGCTCTGCGCGGCGCAGTCGCCCGACGGTTTCGTCTTTTCGTCGATTACGTCGCTCAGTTCATCGTCCCGGCTGAGTTCGGACGCGAGTGGTTGATCCGGGACGTCGGAATTGACCCGAACCGAATCACCGTGCAACCAAGCATCGTGCAGACGCCGCCGGCAGACCGGCAACTCGGCCGGGCTGAGTACGTGGCCTATTCGGGCCGTTTCGCGTTTGAAAAAGGCGTGCATGTGCTAATCGAGGCTGCGCGCCGCGCCGGGGTGCCGCTTCGGTTGGCTGGCAACGTGCCTTCGCATCCAGATATCAGGCGCGGCGATGATATCAGGTGTATCATGACCCCTTCTCGCGCCGATCTCGCGGAATTTTATCGGCATGCCCGCTTTCTGGTGGTCCCGAGCTTGTGGGAGGAAACGTTCAGCGTTGTCTCGGCCGAGGCCATGAGCTACGGGGTGCCAGTTCTCGCGTCCCGGATCGGCGCCCTCCCCGACACGGTTCTCGACGGGGTGACAGGTAAATTCTTCCCACCAGGCGATGTAGACGCACTCGCGATCGCGTTGCGCCGACTTTGGGATAATCCGAGTCTCTGCCGAAAGCTCGGAGAAGCCGGTCGGCGTCGGGTCGAGGTCGAATTCAGCGAGGCCGCCCACCTGCGCCAACTTCGTCTCGCTTATGAGCGCGCGCTCTCGCCTGGCGCCAGAGCACGACCGGCGGCGCCGAAGGACAGTCGGTCGCCCGTGGCCAGGGGTCGCAGGCGCGGCTTCACCCGCAGCAGCGCGACCCCAGCGGACACGGATCGTGTCGCGACGCAGCCTGGCTCTATCGATGCGTCGTCGCCGACCTCAATCGGACCGAACACACAGGCGTGATGCGCAAGTCGCACGCGATCGCCTAGCGTAGGCGAGCGGTCGAGACTCGGCGGCTTGCACTCATCGCCCAATGCCGCGGTGATGCCCGTCAGAGCCCCGAGCGTGAGGTCATCTCCGGCCCGACAATGGAGCGTTAGTCCTGCCGGATGAGGGATCAGCAGTCCCGCGCCGATCTCGCAGCACGGGGAAATGTCGGCGCCTGTCAGATAGACGTTTATCAGCCACGTCCAGCGCGCGAGGCGCAGTCGCCCGGTCACGTAAAAAGCGTGCGAGAGGCGGTAGAGCCAGACGGAAACGAGGGCAGGGAAACGTGGCGCGCCGCCAAGCCGTTCGCGATCCCTGCGCATCCGGGCGCGCGTTTCGCGCCATGGATCGTCGACCAGCATAGAACGCCGGGCCTCGGCCGAAGCATCGCCGAAATCACACGAGGGAGATTTGTCCGGCGCATTCGCGCTTCCGCGGCCGGACCGGTCCCAAAATCCGTGTCTGGCTTCGAGATCCCTCAGCAACTGAGCCTTAGGAGCAACCTGAGCGCCGCCGCCCACGGTAATCGGCCCGAAGGCTCCGGCGTGACCCGCCACCAACACGTCGTCGCCAAGCAATGGCGCCGCTTCCCGGGAGGCGCTGAACGCCCCGCCAAAACTAGTACAAAGCGATCCGGCATAGAATGTTAAGCGTTCACCGGCGGTGCCGTGGAATACGCAACCTCCCAGGTGAGGCATCAGTACGCCGCCGCCCAGGCAGGCGCATGGCGGAATCGTTAGCTTGTGCATCAGGACATTGCTCTGGCTGAGCAATAAGGCCCACCGTCGATAGCCGTTCAGATGAAGCCAATGCGAGAGCCGGTACACGATCAAAGCGAGCAAGGGGTTGGTCAGCGCCGCGCTGAGCCGCGGCGCCGGCTTGCTGCCGGGCGGTGCGTAGGCGCTTAACTCCGCGCGATACCGTTCGACGTCTGCGCGGAAGTCGCTCCATGTCCGCGGCCAATTCGCATGGTCGCAATCTGGCAGCGGTAGGTGGAACGCCTCCAGTTCGGGCCTGCGCTCACCGATCCGCGGCGGAAGCGCGAGCCACATATGCGTCCCGGCGGCGACGTCCACGACCGCGCCGACGCCTGGCCCGAATACAACGGCATCACCGACTGTGATTGATCCCTGGACGCCAGTAAACCAATTCACAACAACATCCCGGCCGATCAACGGCAAGCCGATCCCCGCTCCAACATCTGCGTCTCTGACACTGCCGCCGACGCCAGTGAGCGCCATCGCCGTCAGGTTTTCGCCGATCTTGGCGGAGATATTGACCCCGCACGGGCTCGGGATCAGCAGTCCGCCACCTAGATTGCTCTGGGGCTGGATGTCAGCGCCGGTGAGAAGAGAATTCGTCTGCATCAGCAGTCGCGCGCTTCGCATCCATCCTCTGAACCAGAAAAAATGTGAGAGGCGGTGCAGCAAGACGCATACCCAACCTGGGTCCACGAACCAAATGACCGGCGCGTATCCAAATTTTCCGCGCTGATAGCGACGGAACCGCCGGGCGTCCTTTCTCAGCCTGTCGATGAGCCCACTCAGATTGGCGCCGGAAGGTTCGACTTCGATAGCGGTGGTCATCCCGATGTGCCGCCTTCAAGATGAGTTGTCACGCGCTCGCGGTGAGCCTTCGCGACCTCTTGTGAGCGCGCTGCCAGCTCGCGACGGCTCGCGGGGATGCCAGGGAAGAACCAGACGCCCGCGAGTGCCGCAAAAACGAGCAAGGAAGCGAGGGCAAGCCGTACCAGCGGCGGATCATCGGGCAGTAGCGAGAGCACGGAGAAGAGGAGAGCAGCCGGCAGGAGAATGAGCGCCGTTCGAAATCCGGGAGGAATTCCTCGGACGGCGGCCAGAACCATGCCCCCTGCATTGATCACTGAGACAGAGAAAGCCGTCGCCGCCGCGCTGCCATAAAAGCCGACCGCGGGAAGAAGGGCGATGTTCAGCGCGACAAACAATACACAGCCGACCACGCCAAGCGTGAGCAACGCGTCTTCGCGGTGGTCGGCGATAAGCACTGTCGACACCGCAGCTGCAAGGAAGGATCCGCCCAGGGGAAGCGCAAACCAGCTAAGCGTGGCGACCGCTGACAGCGGTCCTGTGCTAAATTTTGAGCCGTATAGCAAGATCAACAGCGGTTCAGCCGTCTGCATTATCGCCACCCACATGACCGCGCCCAGTCCGAGCGAAACATCGATTGTGGCCTTCGCTTGGCGCCGGAACTCGGTTCTGTTCCGAGCCGCAAGCGCCGAGATGATCGGAAACAGCGGGGACATGATGAGCCAGGGCACAATCAGAACCGCCGCCACAGGTCGCTGCGCGGCTGCAAAAGCGCCCACTTCCGCTTCCGGGCGAAGCAGCTGCACCCAAAACAACCCGCTGAGGAACTGAAAATTGTACGCGAGCGACGCGAGAGCGACGACCGCGGCTGAGCCGAATAACGATCGAAATCCAGACCGGGTGAACCTTGGGCTCGGTGCATAGCCGAGCAGGCGAACCGCGAGGATCGTTGCACCGATGAGCCCAATCGTCTCCCGACCAACAACCACTCCGCCGAACCAACCGCCGTCCACGTGAAGAGCGAACAGCAGAGCGACCGCGCCGAGCGTCAGGATCTGAACGAGTACAAAAAATGCGGAGGGAGCAAACTGGGCCTGACGCAGCTGAAACGCAACACTCAGCCCACTAAGGTAGGAGACCGTGAGCACCGCCGCGGCCGCCAGCAGCATGCCTTGCAGAATTCCGTGGGTCCGCGCGACAGCGAACAGGGCGCAGGCGAAAGCGGCGGCCAAGCAAAGAATCAGCCGCAAACCAAGAAGGTGCTCCAGGACCCCGCGCTCATCGGCGTGCTCCTGCGCAGCGGCGCGCACAGCGACGTTCCCGGTGCCTATCTCAGTGAACTCGCGTGCGAATCCAAATACCGTCGCCACCAGGGCAAAGTCGCCAAAACTCGCTGGGGAAAGAAAGCGGCCGAGCACGAAGGTCAACGCGAGTCCCAACACCATGCGCAGAGCTACGGCGGCCAGCAAAATAGCCTGGTTCCACGCTGGCGTGCGCTTGGGCCGCAACCACTCCGGAATCAGCGGCACGCAACCCGCCTCAGCTGGCTGCGATGGGTGGAACGGCCCGCGGCGACGGTCTTTGCCGGCGGCGCGTCGGGCATCATCGAAATGACAGGTACCTTTTCTCTGCTGCCGGCTATGGACAGTCCCCATTCAACATTCGGCTTTGAAGTCATCCGCTGGCGGCTCTGGGTTTCCCAAAACGCGGCGGCGACACGCGAAGTTCGAGTTGAGGTCGCACATCTAGGTCGCAATCCACTGGGGCGGTCAACGTCGAGCTGGATGGATTGACTGCTAGGCGTTAGGTCCGGCATGGATCAAATTGCTCGGCTTGGGGGCGATTATGAAAATACCCGTTACTCCCTCTGCTCGAACCGGCCAAAACAATCCCGTCAAGGCGCCGTTGGCGATCGAAGATCAGTCGATCCCACTGGGCGAAACGGGCTCACGCTCGAGAGGACCGGGAGTCGGAGGTCTATCGCTTCGCGCGTTGAGAAAATTGCCACGAAAGGTACTGAACCGTCTTACGATGCTGTTGTTCGTGCTCGTCCTTCCGTTGGAGCGGTTATGGTTCCGTTACTCGCTCGTTGATCACACTGAATTTCTGGATCCCGGCCGGTTTCCTTGGGTAGAGGAGATTGAACGCAGTATTCACCTGATTCAAGCCGAACTCAACGGCGTACTGCGTTACCGCGATAGCGCGCCGAACTACCTGGACCTGTCGGACGAGGCAGCAGGCCTGACCGAGCGCGACAGCTGGAAGAGTTTTTTCTTCTATGCCTATGGGGTTCGTGTAGCCGACAATTGCAGTCGATGCCCGAATACTGCGGCAATCCTGACCCGCATCGATGGCATGAAAAGCGGGTTCTTCTCAATTATGCTGCCGGGGGCGCACCTTAAGCCGCATCGTGGTCACTTCGCGGGCGTGTTGCGCTACCATCTCGCTCTGCGCATTCCTGACGTCGAGCTTTGCGGCCTTCGGGTCGGTCCGCATACGGTCCATTGGGAGGAGGGTAAAAGCATCCTATTCGACGATACATTCGAACACGAAGCGTGGAACCACTCGACTGGAGTTCGTGTCGTGTTATTCGTCGACTTCGCGCGTCCCTTGCCGGAACCGCTCGCTGCCATCAACAATTTGATAATCTGGCTAATCTCGCGTTCCGCCGTGGTGCAACCTGGGTTTGCGCGGCTTGCGGCCTGGAATCGCCAACTTGCGAAAAGTTGGCCAGCGGGCGAGCGCTGACGAAATGCGCGAAAAACATTGCCGAAAAAATCGAAGGTGGCCAACGGCTTTTTTTTCGTCACACTACTTGCCGTCCAGAGCTTGCCGCGCAGCCTTCTCCTTCAGCAAATCCATGCAAAAGGAAGCCGGAGAAGGAGCAGGCGATGGGAGGTCGCGCCGCTTCCGAAGGAAGGCGGGACATCGGAAAGAAGGGCGTCTGCCCGGCGCTATCTCGGGCGAATACAAATCCGCGACTACCCAAGGCCCCTCCAGTCGAGCCTGACCATCAGAGAGGGCTACAACAACGCGCGACCCGTCATCTCGTGATGAGGAATCCGGATAGGCGGCGCTATCTGCACCTAGCCTCGAGTTCTGAACACCGCCGGATCGTTCGGCTGCAACGTAATATGGGCAGTTGGCGTTACGGGCCGCTGAACGGTTGGCGCGATCGCAAATTCGCGAAATAGCATTGCAAGAACAAGCGTCGCCTCCGCCAAAGCGAACTGCATTCCGATACATTGCCTAGGCCCGACGCCGAAGGGGATGTAAGAAAAACGCTGCGGCGGCACCGCATACGGCAGAAACCGGTCAGCATCGAATGTGTCGGGACGTTCCCAGAGGAGCCGATGTCGATGGAGGATCCACGGCGCCGTCTGAACTATGGCTCCCTTCCGTATTTCCACCCCGTCTGCGACATCGTCGGTCAGCGCCTGACGGACTATCGAGAAGGCGGGCGGATAGAGCCGCATCGCCTCGTTCAGCAACGCGCGCGTGACGGGAAGGCGCTCTAGCGCATCGGTCGCGTTCGTCTCGGTTAGATCCGCGGCCTTGGCCTCGGCCGCTACGCGTGCTTGCAAATTCGGCGCGGTCGCCGCCAGATAGACGGACCAGAACAAGGCGGAACCTGTCGTTTCGCTTCCCGTGATTAGCAAGGTCGCGATCTGCTGCACAAAGACGCCGCGGGGCGTTTCCGATTCGTCGAGGTCGTCGAACAGATCGGTCCTAGATCCGCTGTCCCGATGATCTGCCGTGATTCGGGCGATCAATGCGAGCCAGCGCCGCCGAAACCGGCGACGCGCAAAGTCGCGTGGCGCAGGCAGCCATGCAGGAAAGAGTAGGTCGAACAGATCGCCTCGGCATAGTCCGGACTTGTAGCGGTTCGACATTCTCTGGATTGCATGAGCATACGGGGCAATCTCCATACCGAAAAAGGCGCCCGCGGCAATCTCTACGGTGAGGTCGCGAAGAATCTCAAACAGCGGCGTTCGGTCCAGCGGCCCGGCGTGCAAACGGTCCAACATTGGTTTCACGAGTCGTACGACCTGGCTCGTAAGGCCGGGCACTGCGCGAGGGCTGAAAGCGGGCGCCAGCAAGTGGCGTTGCCGGCGCCATTCTTTCCCCTCGGCCAGAAACAATCCCTCGCCAATTGGGGGGGCCAACACCCTCTTGGCCGCGTGCGGGCGCACATAGTTATCTGGGTTCTTAGCCAAAATATGATGCACGGCGGCCGGGCGGCTGACGAACATAAGCTTGTGGCCGAGAAACGACCTCGTGACTACTTCCTGTTCGAAGGCCTCGGCAGGAAACGAAACACCGAGAATCGAGGGTCTTGCGGAGGGAGTCAGGCCGCGGAACTTCTCAGGATGTTCGCAGGTAATCGAAAATCCGGACTTGGCCCTTGACCCATGCTATGCTCGTATAGAATTGCCGCCCTGGCGTTATTGAACGGGATCTTGAGCCTCGAGCGCACGTCATATTCCACCGTGTCACGAATTGCGGCCAGGCGTTCGCTGGACAGCTGGTCCGAGAACACATACGCGTGGTATTTTCCCGGAATTCCCTTGTAATAATCGGCAATGGTCGAAAAATCTACGTCGACGGCGTGCAGCCGATCGCCGGTTTTCGCGGTGTATGTCCAAACACCCTTCAGCGTATCATGCGGGACGCTCAAGTCGTAATAGGGCGTTCCCGGATAAGTCGTTATAATCGTGCAGTCGAAATCATCAACGGCCATGTTTATTAACCACCTAGCGACTGCCTCTACCGTTTCCTCGGATTCTCCCGGATGCCCAATGGACATCAGCGCTTTGATACGCAGCCCATGTCGCCTTGCGGTTTCGACTGCGCGAGTGTTGTCGTCGAGAGTCGCGCGTTTCTCGATATTTTGCAAGATGCGCGGGTGGGCTCCCTCGAACCCGCATAGCAACCATCGGAAGCCGGCCCGGTAGAGTGCATGGGCCTGTTCGTCGTTGAATAACTCTGCCTTTATGAACCCTCTCAGTCGAAACTCGACGCCGAGTCGGTCCTGGAGATCCGTTATCGCGTCCATGAGTGGGACTAGTAACTTGTTTACATTGAGTTCGTCATCGTACAGCATGTACCCAGTATAACCGTACGTCTTGTAAAGGAATTCCAGCTCTGCGACGGTGGATGCAATTGAGCGGGTGCGGATTACCCGCAGACTATTCGAGTGGCGGCCACCGCAGAAGCCACAATTGAATGGGCAACCGAGTTGGGCAATGAGGCTGGTTGCATTGTGGCCGTCGATCGAATACTTGTACGAGCGCAGATCGACGAGGTGCCGAGCCGGAAATGGACTCGCATCGTATGTCTCGTCGGACATGAACATACCGCCCTTACGATCGTCACCGTCGACGATGCGCGGGCCACCGGGCTGGATGGCGTGGAGGATGGCTATTTCGCCGTCGCCCGTGCACAAGACATCGAACGCTTTCTGCAGAGTCGCCATGGCCGCGGCGGCGCGTGAGGTCCGGCGGAGCTTCTCCTCCAGTTTCCAGGCCGAATGAGTGAGGGTCACGTGCGGGCCGCCAACGATGAGGCGGATATCCGGGCGTCGTGCGCGAACGATTCGCGCCAGCCCTAGGGCAGAAGGCAATTGCGGAGAGGTTGCTGTGAATCCGATCGCTTCGTCGTGGCTTGTCTCGAGATAGGACTCGAGTACTGATTGAAAGTTTTGCACCCCCGACAGATCAAGCACACTCACCGCATGGCCAGCATGCTCGAGGGCCGACGCCACCTTCAGAACGCCGAGGCTCACAAAAACGCGCTCATCGAGCAAGAACGGCGACGGTGGAATAACGAGACAGACACGTCGCATAGGAGTCGGCCGGACTTGTCCGAGACGAGAGTGTGGAACAGGCTCTCGATTGTCTGCTGCCAATTCGCCGGCCAAACACATAACGGCCCCCAAAACAATGCACTATAGTTGCAACCCGTAAAAAGACTACGATGGGTAAAGCAATTTGCAAAACGTTTTTTGTGTTCACGTCCGGGCTGAAGTCGACGGGGCGGGCACCTTCTTAGGACAAGGAAAGGTCTGAGAGCGTGGCCTCGCGGGACAAATCATCAATCGTACGACGCATTCCCTGAGGGAATGACAGACGTGGCGACCAGTCCAGCACTCTTTCGGCCAGAGAGACATTGAGGATGCTCGCCGGAAGGTCGAAGGGTCGCGAGGGTTCGCGCCGTATTGCGATGGCGCGGCCAAGCTGAAGCTCTATCTCCGCAATGACCTGATTGAGGCTGAGACCGATGCCGCTGCCGATGTTGAATATGTTGTAATCTTGCAAGTCGGGTACGATGGCCAGTTTGATGAGGGCTGCGGCAACGTCGGCGATATGGACGTAGTCGCGCACAACCTCGCCATCGCCCCAGATCGCGATCGGCCGGTTGGCCAGGGCGTAGGTCAGGAAGGTCGTCGCCGCTCCCTGGCCGCGCAGAACGTTCTGCCCTGCGCCGAATGGGTTTGAGATCCGCGCGATCCGGCAGTCCAACCCATGCATGGAGCGGTAAAGATTGAGATAGAGCTCAGCACTTGCCTTGCCCGCTCCGTAAGCAGTGATCGGATGAAATGGATGCGCCTCGGTGACGGGCAATTCGTGCAGCTGGCCGTAGACCGTTCCCCCGCTTGAAGCGAAAATCAATCGCTTGCCAGGTTGGCGCCGCATTTCTTCGAGCAAGCCGATAGTCGAAGCGACATTGATGTTCAGATCGCCCGATGGATTGGCGTTTGCGCTCGCTGGAACTGAGGTCCAAACGTAATGGTGGATTACGGCTGAATGGGGCTATGAGATCTTCCCAGTCCGCCGAGGCGAACTCGAATCTGCGCCACATCAACCGACCGGCGGTGTCAGAAGGTACTGCCCAGGTTGGCGGGGTTCGGCTTGCAAGGACAACGTCGTGACCTGCACGCGTTAGCAGGACGGCAACGTGGCGAGCAATGAAGCCGTTACCGCCTAGTATAAGGTGAGGTGTAGGCGATGCGGCGATCGTCATATCCGCGCCCCGGCGGAATGCAGACAAATTCGGAATTCGAGGTTTCAAGAAGTAGCTTGAGATATTCCCTAGCCCCGAACGTGCGCACACTAGCAGCTCATCCATGCGGCATCAACGAACTTGGACGGACGCATGGGCGAAAGCTGTCGCAGGCCATTTTGTGGGATACTTGCTGCGACGGGCCGATCCCGGTATGCGGGTCTTGAATGGGAACGCCACATCCTTGGAGCGTTCAGTCCGGCCGGCAAGCCGCTCAGAAGTTCAATAGGGAGGTTACGGCGTGAACTGGAGCTCAGAGCGAAGCTCGAGTTAGCATCGGCCCCGGTCCATGAAGTCTTTTGATAATCCAATATATGTGACACGCCCTCACCTGCCCCCGCTTGCAGCGTTTGCCGCGGGGCTGGAAGAAATATGGAGCAGTCACCGGTTAACCAACCGCGGTCCCGTACATTGCCGATTTGAGGCGAAATTGCAGGCCCTTTTTCAGGCGAAGAATGTCGCCCTGTTCACCAACGGCACGCTCGCCCTGATGGTCGCGCTGCAAGGACTGAGGATCACGGGAGACGTCATCACAACTCCGCTCACCTTCGTGGCCACAACCAACGCGATCAAGCAGTCCGGATTGAACCCGGTGTTCGCCGATATTCGACTGGATGATTTGACTATTGATCCGGACGAGGTCGAAAGGATGATAACGCCGCGCACCTCAGCAATCTTAGCGGTTCACGTTTTCGGCTTTCCCTGCCAGTTTGATCGTCTCGAGGCTATCGCACGGCGTAATGGCGTTAAGTTGATCTATGACGCGGCGCATGCCTTTGGAATGTCGGTGGATGGAAAGTCCATTGGCGATTTCGGGGACGTGACCATGTTCAGTTTCCACGCCACCAAGCTGTATCATTCTTTTGAAGGCGGAGCGCTAACTTTCAGCGATCACGCGCTCGCCCCGACATTCGACGCCTTATGCAATCATGGACTGGGGCCCGACGGGGATGTGCGGCTGCCGGGCCTCAACGGTAAGATGACCGAGATACAGGCGCTGATGGGCGAACTGATGCTGCGGACTTTGCAAGAGTCCATTGAGCACGGCCACCGGATCGAACTCAATCTATCGCGAGCGCTTGAGCGTGCTTCCCGGGCTGTCAATGCCCCGCGAGCCGGCAAAGAAGGTGCAGTCGAACTATTCCTTTTTTCCAGTGCTGGTGGATGAGAGGGAATTCGGTATGCCCCCTGGCGCACTGAAATCGGAATTGCTCAACTACAATATTCACGCCAGGCGATATTTCACGCCGCTCGTCAGCGATATGACGGCGTTCCAGACCGAGCGTGGCGTCAGCCACCTCGTCAGGGCGCGCCAGGTCGGACATCAGATCATGGCGCTGCCTACGTATTTCGACCTTGCATTCGAGGACGTGCACCGAATTTGCGATATTATTTCGTACATCCAGAGGCAATGCCCTCCACACAAGACTTGAGCGCCATACGCCGACTGTTTTAGACCTCCGGTTCCTGAAGGGAACTCGTCCCTACGACGCAACCTTTTCAGATCAGGTGCTGTCTTCTCTGAAGATGACGGCATATTGTCCTGTTTTCTATGTAATAAGGAGCGGTAACCTAAGGATGCCCAAAGTCTGGCGATACGAACTTCATCTTGCGTAGGGCGCGGGGTCGGGTTTGTTCAACGCCATCATATTGCTCTTGAATTGACTAAAAGTTCATGGCATAAACCATTTTGACACAATTTGGCGGCCCCGCCACCATGCGAACTGCGGGTTTGCGAGAGGGCCAATGTATATTGGACGCTTTGCGAGAGGCAAAGTCTTACGGGGGCCTGAGGTGAGCGGGGGGTGGTCAGAGTTCCGCGCGTTCCGCAGAAGCGGCAGAGTTCAACATTACGGAGCCTTCCTTGAGCAAATCGCCTTCATCCTCGATGGAGGCGTGCTCTATTGTGCGCTGTATTTAACTGCCCGGCTCAATGGCAACGCCTGGACACAGCGTTATGTTACAGCGGCGTTACTTGGCATTATTCTATTTAACATCTTGGCGTCGCCAAGAGCTCTGTACCGGCCTTGGCGCTTGCAACCGCTTCGTCAAGAATTGACCGACATTTCCCTGCTGCTAAGCCTTTCGTTTCTCGTTCTCGCCGCTGTTATTGCCGCAGCAACCGAATGGGGCCGCGATCCGCGGCAAATGCTTTTTCTCGTAGAGTGGTGGGCGCTTTCGATCATTGGAATTGGGGCATGCAGAGGCGGAATGCGCTTGGCGCTGCGCGTTTGGCGCGCTGGCCCATTGGAACAACGCAATGTCGCCTTTTACGGCGCAGGAGTGACCGCTGCGTACCTTGCGCAGATATTTCGCCGTCATCCTTGGATGGGGCTCGATATCGAGGGCTTCTATGACGACGCCCCAGCAGCTGCCGCTGTCGGAAGTATGAGGATCTCTGGCGGTTTGGACAATCTTGTCCAAGCGGCTCAGGAAGGTCGAGTTGGCGCCGTTTACGTCACTGTGCGGAACGCCAGCGACACGACGGTGAAACAGATTCTCGACCGTTTCGCGGACACCACCGTTTCGTTGCACTATTGCCCGTCGATCGCCGACCTTGAGATGCTTGGCGCACGATGGGACGATATGTTCGGTGTGCCGGTAATCAGCGTGGTCACCTCGCCATTTGAAGAGCTTCGGCGGCACTTGAAGCGCTTCGAAGACCTTGTCCTGTTGATGATTCTGATACCGATTTTCATGCTCCCCATGGTGGTTATCGGAATCATTGTCAAATGCACTTCGCAGGGCCCTGTTCTTTATTTGCAAAATCGCCACGGGCTAAGCGCGAAGCCTTTCAAGATCTGGAAATTCCGGACGATGTATACTATGGATGGCGACGACGAGTTCCTTCAGGCGATCGCAAACGATGTCAGAACCACTCCATTTGGTGCGTTTTTACGCCGCACATCGCTGGATGAACTGCCGCAGCTCGTGAATGTCTTGTTCGGAGAGATGTCGATCGTGGGCCCCCGACCGGCTCCGGTAAAATTTAACGAGCAACACCGCAATGCTATCTATCGCTACACGCTCCGCCATAAAGTTAAACCGGGAATTACCGGTTTAGCGCAGGTGAACGGGTGCCGTGGCGAGACAGAAACTATTGAGAAAACCATAATCAGAACTGCATATGATCTTGAGTATATCGACAACTGGTCGCTCTGGCTCGACGTTAAAATCGTCGCAAGGACTGCGGGCCAACTGATCTGGGATTTCGTAGCTCCGATGATGGGGATACGTCGTTGAGACACCTGCTCTCGTGGCGTGGAATGACGCTCCTGGTGCTTATTGCAATTGGCCTTTTCGGGCTCCGACTGGCTAGTGGCGAGTCCGCAATAGACATCAGCAAGCGGCCGGACAATATGCCGGTGCAATCCGGCTGGCGGACGCCGTTTCCCAATCCGGTGCTGCCGGCAGGATCCCTTTATCCGCGCGCTCTTTGGAACGATCCCACCCTTTTGCGAGAGGGCGATCAATACGTGATGTGGATGACGACGAGTATCGAGACTCCTTTCAAACCGCCGATTGTTCCTTTCCGCGCCGTGTCGGACGACAAAGGAAAAACATGGCAGCTCGACCCACCGACGCCGGTCGCGAAGCCTGACGGAACCCGCTTCGTCAATATTGAAACCCCGACCGTGGTGAAATTCCATGGCATGTACCACATGTATTTCAGCGGCATCTACCCTGACGCCAAGCCAACGCTCATGGCCATCGGCCACGCCGTTTCCCCCGACGGCAAGTCATGGAAAGTCTCGCGGGATCCGGTGCTGTCGGAAACGCGGCAACTTCCAGGACTGGAACGGCTTTCTGGTTGGCGAACCCGGCGCGATCGTTCGGGCCGACGAAATTTTCGTATATTTCAGCGCCGTCGGAGCAAGAGCGAGCGGCGTGCCGCCGCAGGAACAGTCAATCGGGCTCGCAGTCACCAAGGATGGCGAGCATTTCGGGCCACAGCTGAGGGTCCTCACTCAAGCATCGATATATCCGCCCGAAAAGGGCTTTGCTGGCTACTCTACGCCGTCTCCCTTCGAACTGCACGGCCGCGTACATCTCCTGTTTGATGTAGCGCTCAGCCTTAAGGGAGCCAATCCGGACTGGCAGCAGGTGGCTCTGCACCATGCGTATTCGACGTCCGATGGACGCGGCGACTTCGTCCAGGACGACAAACCCATTTTCACGCGCAACAGTTTTCCCTGGACTCTCGGCGAGGTGATCGGTCCGTCGGCTCTTGTTGATGAAGGAAAGGTCAAGATGTGGTTCGGTGGCCATGTCCCGATCGGCAGTCTGGGACCCCTTGTGCAACGTGGCTATTCCGGCAACGAGTTTGGCATCAACTATGCGGAAAAGGATGTTACGGCGTTCGTACGTTGAGGCGACCAACAGCCATGGGCCTTGGCGGGGTATCGCGTGCGGCCAGGCGGCTAAGCGCCAGGCTCGCGCTTATGGGCAGGTATGAATGCAAGGGTCAGGCTCATGAACGAAAACATCGAGGCGGTCATCCTCTGCGGCGGACGCGGGACTCGCAGTTTTCCCTTCAATCAATATCTCCCGAAACCTATGCTGCCGATTGGTGGGACTCCAGTCGTCGTTCACGTAATCAAAACCTTCATCCGCCACGGATTCACGAAAATCATCCTCGCCGTCGGCTACCGCAAGTCGGTCTTGCACGACTACTTCGAAGGAAAGCAATTGGGAGCCGAGATCGAAATCATCGACACAGGCGAGAATGCCGACACGGGTGACCGCGTTCTTGCGTGCCGCGACTATGTGGGCAGTCGCTTTCTGGTGACTTACGCAGACGGTCTTTGCGACGTTCCTTTGCGGCGCCTCGTCGATTTTCATGTCGAAAGCCAGGCCCTCGCGACGGTGACGTGCGTTCCGATGCCCAGCCAGTACGGCGTTCTTTCTCTCGCAGCCGACGGACAGGTCAGCGAGATTCAGGAAAAGCCGTTGATGCGCGACCATTGGATCAATGCGGGTTTCATCGTCTTCGAACGTCGAGCACTCGACTATTGGCGAAAGGGCAGTTTGGAGAGAGACGTGCTCCCCGCTCTCAGCGAGCGTCGGGGGGTGTTTGGGTACAGACACAAAGGCTTTTTCAAGTCTGTGGACACTTATAAGGACGTGATGGAATTCGAGCAGCTCATGGAAACCGAGGGGACGCCTTGGATAGCGGAAATGTGATGGCGCAGTCTCAGGATTCGGTTTCTTTCTGGAAGGATCGCAAAGTCCTTGTAACTGGCTGTACAGGTTTTCTCGGGTCGTGGCTGACGACCGAGTTGATCGCGTTAGGCGCTGACATCGTAGGCTTGGTTCGCGATGGGGTCTGGCGCTCGCCGTTCTACCTCAATGGTTGCGGCGACCGCATCAATGTGGTCCGAGGTTCTGTCGAGGATTTGGCCGCAATCGAGCGCGCCGTCAACGAGTACGAGGTGGATACGGTCTTCCATCTGGCGGCGCAGGCCATCGTCGGCGTAGCAAATAGAAATCCACTTTCGACCTTCGAAACGAACATCAAAGGCACCTGGGTCTTGCTCGAAGCGTGTCGACGCTGCCCCACGGTTACAAGGATTGTGATTGCTTCAAGCGACAAGGCCTATGGAGCCCACGATCAACTGCCCTATCTCGAGACAACTCCGCTGCAGGGCCGGCATCCCTACGATGTATCCAAGAGCTGTGCGGATATGATTGCGATGACCTATCACGCATCTTACGGCGTTCCTGTGTGCGTCACGCGGTGCGGCAATCTGTTCGGGCCAGGGGATCTGAATTTCAACCGCATCATCCCTGGAACGATCAAGTCCGCGATATTTGGCGAACGGCCCGTCATTCGAAGCGACGGCTCGCCGATCCGAGACTACGTCTACGTCAAGGATGTCGTCGGGGCTTACTTGCTTCTCGCGGAACGCATGGACGATGCGACCCTACACGGGCAGGCTTTTAATATTGGCACCGGCGAACCTTTGTCGGTCATTGACCTGACCTTGCAGGTGCTGGGGGCGATGAGCAGGCCTGATCTTGAACCGATTATTCAGAACAAGGCGAGCGGGGAAATCGTCAGGCAATATCTTGGGGTCGATTACACACGTAAAACGCTGGGGTGGGAACCGCAGGGCAATCTCAAGGGGCGTCTGAAGGAAACCGCAGAGTGGTACCGGTCTAACGCGACTAGTCTCTTCGCCATTTGAGTGAGGGCCGGCGGCAATGGCAAGGGTCTATATCGGCGTCCCGACCTATAAGCGTCCGGAAATGGTGCAGGACGCTATAAGAAGCATTCAAGCCCAAACCTATACAGACTTTCGGGTGGTCGTTAGCGATAACGCTTCTGGCGACGACGTGGCCAGCCGGGTAGCGCGTTTCATCGCCGATATCCGCGATCCGCGCTTTTCGTTCGTTCGCCAGGGGCAAAACGGCAGGGAGTACGGACAGGGTCGTTTTTTCTTTGCCGACTCGGCCGAGTGCGAACTCCTCATGATCCTGCACGACGATGATGTTTTGTTGCCGAACTGCCTAGCGGAGGGCATCATTCGGCTTGAGGCGGAGCCCGAAGCGGCGTTTTTTGTCGCCAACGCTTACGGCATGGATGAAGTAGGGCGCAAAAGCGAAGCATTAACGCGGCGGCACTTGCGCGATCAGGGGCGAATAGGGACGACGAGCGGTATGTACGATGTTCTTAAGGCGCATGTAGGATGCGGGTTTGCGCCGATTTCAGGTACGCTCTTTCGGCGAAGCGCGCTGGTGCGCTCGGGCTTCGTGGACAACGACCTTTCCGGCAATTATCCTTTCGAAGCCAATGTTTTTCTGCGTCTTGGCGAATCTAGGGCTCGGGCCTGGTTTTCTACGGCAGAGCTTCTCGGCGTGAGATATCACCCAAATGCGCTGCGTAAGCTCCATTTGCTGAACGATCCGGCAGTCGTCGACGCTTGCGTTCGACTCTGGTCGCGTCGCCGCTTTTGGGGCCCCCTTGAACGGCGGCGGCGGATTCTTCTGTCCCGGTATCGAAGAGCGGAAATGCATATCAAGTTGAAAGCTGGAGATTATACCGCCGCGCGCGCCTCCCTCCTTGAGGCGCTGCGAGACAATCCTGCCTCTCTAAAAGCCTGGGGTTGGGCGCCGGCTGTTCTCACGGCGCAGGCGGTGACGAGAGTGGCGACGGCAATCGTTGGTCGTCGTTGAGCGCGGTTTCGACTGCCTGGCGCCTTGGCGTGTTTCTCGCCGCGCTGGTGCTCGCCGGATGCGCCGCCCAGCCCGCGCCGCCGGTCGCGGTGAAGCCGGAAGTCCTGCGCTCAACGGCGCGCTATGCGCGTGAATACATTATCCAGCCGGGCGACCAGATCCAAGTCACCGTGTTCCATGTTCCGGAACTTACTCAAACCACGATCGTGCGGCCCGACGGCTATACTTCGCTACAGCTCATCAAAGAGGTCAAAGTGGGCGGTTTGACCGTGACCCAAGCGGACGACGAGTTGCAGCGCCGATATTCCGCCCGTTTGGTCAAGCCGGACGTTACACTTACCATCATGACGCCTAGACAACCGCAAGTCTATGTGGTTGGAGAAGTCAACCATCCTGGACCGGTTGCTTTGCGCGAGGCGCCGACGGTCGCCATTGCTCTGGCTAACGCTGGAGGGACGACCCGAACCGCTTCACTTGACGCGGTCGCCTTGATCCGACTGGAGGAAGACGGCCACCTAACCGGAACGATCATTCCTCCGGAGAAGGCCGGGGAAACCGCATTTTATCAGGCGACAGACGCAATGCTGCTCAAGTCGGGCGACATTGTGGTTGTTCCGGAGAGTAGTCGATCGCAATTCGTACAATTCGTGCAAGACTACATCAACACCCCTACGACAGCCATCTCTCAGTCTATGACGCCTTACTTGCAGTACGAAACGCTTCGGCTGATTCAAAGGGAAATAGGAAGCGCCGCGTTTTCGCCTTCCATTGCCGTGACTCCCTGACGCATGATCCGGTCGGAAACGCCTCACGAGCATCTGTCAGAGGCGACGCACCGATCGGCTGCGAGGCGATGTCAATGACGTCCCCGCGCATAGCGATGGTTTGTCCCGGCATTGGCCGAGTGCAACGAGGTTTTGAGCGACTATTCGGCGATCTGTTCGTGCTAATGCGCGACGAATTCGACATCACGCTCTTCAAAGGCGGCGGTGTACCTAGCGCGAAAGAGCTTATACCGCGGTTCATACATCGCAATAGTGCGATAATGAACATTCTACCTGTTCATAAGCTGTTCGGTCGGACGCCCTATCACAGCGAATGCATGCTTTTTGCTCTTGGGTTGCTTCCATGGCTGCGCGAGGGGCGGTTTGATGTCGTGCACACGATCGATCCGCCTTTGGCGAGACTCTTGTACCGCCTTCGAGCGCGTCTCGGCTTGAGGTATACCCTGCTCTATACAGAAGCGACCGCAATGGCGCCGAGCGATTATCCGCCCGCTGACCATACGCACTTCATCGCTCAGCTGGGCCTGAAATCAGGCGCTGGAATACGGGTATCGTCCCGAATCTATGACTATGATCCCATGCGGCGTCTACCCGGAGAAATTCGAGATTCCTGAGTCCAAGAAAGAACTGAGAGGCGCGTACTCGCATCCCGGCCGACGCCTTCGTGGTGCTTTCGGTAGCCGCCATCAACCGCAATCAGAAGCGCGTCGACTACCTAATAGATGAGATAGCGGCGCTGGATGGCAACGTTCTATTGATGTTAGATGGCAGTCTTGATCACGGCGATCCCGACCTGGTCCGTTACGCCCGCCGCAAGCTCGGCAACCGCGTTCGGATCAGCCACGTCGCGTCGGATAAGGTGCCGGAACTGTACAGAATGGCCGACGTAACCGCGCTTGTGTCGCGGTTTGAGGCCTTTGGCATCGCAATAGTCGAGGCCGCTTCGACCGGGATGCCGATCATTACCCATGACACTCCGCATTTCAGATGGCTGATTCCAAATCCGGCTTCATGGATCGATGCCGATCGCGTCGGTGCGCTGAGCGAGCGACTTCGAGAGGCGATGGGCGATTCGAGGGCGCTCGAGACGATGTCCGTCGGGCCGGCTGTGCGGGACCGTTTCTCTTGGCACAATCTAGCCCCCCGCTATGCTACGCTATATCGGCATGTCGCCTCTTTACCTCGCCGGGGCGCTCCTGAGGCCCTCTGTCGCCAAGTCGCATGACCGTGGCGACTGCGCTTCCCCGCTTTTCCGTGATTATGAACGTTTACAACGGCGAGGCCTATCTGCGCGCCGCAATCGACAGCGTATTGGTTCAAACCTTCGAGGATTGGGAGCTTCTCATCTGGGACGATTGTTCCACTGACGGAAGCAAAGCGCTTTGCCAGTCCTATAAGGAGTCCCGCATTCGGCTTTTCGTTGGCGAGACCAATGCGGGATTGGGGGCCGCGCGCAATCTCGCAATCGGGGCGGCGAGAGGCGAGTGGGTGGCGTTCCTGGACCAGGACGACATTTGGACACCCGACAAACTCTCGGGCCAGCAGGCGCGGATCAATGCGAAGAACAGCGACAATCTTGGCCTGGTCTATGGTCGCGCCTGGCGTTTCGACGAAGGCGGAAGCAGGGGGCCGTTCGATCTCTGGTACGGGAATGGACCCTTGCCCGAGGGAGATATTCTGGATGCATTGCTCGCTCGTCCCTCTTTTATTCCGAACAGCGCCGTCGTGTTTCGGCGAACAGCGCTCACCCCGTTGTTGCCCTTGCCCCCCGAGGTGCGCTTTTGCACCGACTACTACCTGTGCGTCATGATCCTGCGGGACCATGCTGCGGCCTGTTTGCAGAGCGTGTGTTGCTACTACCGTATGCATCCGGTCAGCATGACCAACGTGTTTCGGCGCGAAATCCATGAGGAGATCTTGTCGATCATGACTGCGGTGGCGACGCCGTCCCGGGATCACATCCTGCGAAGGCGCCGGCTCGTGCATGAGACGTGGATCGGCGTCGCAGACTTCCGCGCCGGAAACCGCTTCAAGGGGATAATGCGAATCGTTCGCAGCGGCTCGGTCGGTTATCTTGTGTTCCGACCGCTTGTCAGGGCGCTGCGGAGATTGCGCGACTGGACCCTCCGACCGTCTGGCGCTGCGTGAAGCGGAAACCTCCAGCCGGCGACGCGATTGCTGCGGCTCTGGGGTATTAATCGGGGGAGTTGCTAGCGCTTGACCTTCTGTACGCCAATCAACGCGCTGACTGGTCGCACGATAGGTGTTGCGCAGGACCCCGATACCCTGAACCTCGAGTTCGATCACGTCGTCATCCTCGAGGAACCGCCCGGTTTCGAGCCCGCAGCAATTGCCGACCGTGCCTGAGCCGAAGAATTCGCCGGCATGCACGCGTCTCGTCCTGAGACGCGTAGGCGAGAATCTCCTCGAAGGAGAACAGCATGTTGGTCGTGGCGCCTTTCGCAAGCAGCTTGCCGTTCATATGAACCGCAACGTCGAGGCCTTGGGGATCGCCGAGTTCGTCCGGCGTCACGATCCAGGGCCCGAGGGCATTGCCGCCGTCGAAGCTCTTTCCCTTGGCGGGGCCGAGGCGGCCCTGCATTTCGATCGCCTGCCGGTCGCGCGCAGAAAAATCGTTGAATATTGTGTAGCCGAAGATGTGCGCGCCGGCCTCCTTCGCGGGCATGTTCGCGCGAGTGCGCTTGGTGAAAATCCCGATCTCGCCGCGAGCGGCCAGGTCGAGGCCGGCGTCATCCGAATCGATGAGCGCGAGCATCGTAGCAAACGGCGCCTCCGGGAGGCCTGCGCGGCGTGCAGCGGCGGATAAGTCAAATATCCGGCGGGTATCCGCCTCGACCACGCCGCCTCGAACCGCACCGCCTGACCGATAGGTCGCCAATTTTCATCCGATCTTCTCCTTGCGTCCCCCAAGACCACGGCAGTCTGCGTGGCCGCGAGCGCACCGCGCCGCTTGGTCCATGGTCGTTACGCGAGCTTGAGAAGTCGCGCCGCGTTCTCTTTGAGAATGAGCGGGCGCACCTCGTCCTTGATCTCGATCTTGTCGAAGTCGGACAACCAGCGCTCCGGACTGATCATTGGCCAGTCGGAACCGAAGAGCACCTTCTTCCTGAGAAGCGTGTTGCAGTACTGGACGAGAATCTTTGGAAAATACTTTGGCGACCAGCCCGACAGGTCGATGAAGACGTTCGGCTTGTGGTTGGCGACGGCGAGCGCCTCTTCCTGCCAAGGGAAGGAGGGATGCGCCATGATGATCGTCATGTCCGGGAAATCGACTGCGACGTCGTCGAGGTGCATCGGGTTCGAATATTTGAGCCGCATGTTGTTGCCGGCGCGCATGCCCGAGCCGACGCCGGTCTGCCCGGTGTGGAACAGCGCCGGCTTGCCGGTCTCCTCAATCGCTTCGTAAAGCGGGTAGGCGAGGCGATCGTTCGGGAAGAAACCCTGCATCGTCGGATGAAACTTGAAGCCCTGAACGCCGAATTCGCTTGACGAGCCGGCGCGCCTCGCGGGCGCCCAACTTGCCCTTGTGCGGATCGATTGACGCGAACGGGATCAGGATGTCGCTGTTTTCCGCCGCGAGTTGCTGCGACCTCCTCGTTCTTGTAACGCCGGTAGCCGGTCTCGCGTTCGGCGTCGACGGGAAAGATCACCGCTGCGACATTCTTTTCGCGAAAGTGCGCCGCCGTTTCCGAAATGGTCGGCGGATGCCGCCATGGCGCGCCAAAATATTTTGCCATCGTGCTCTGAAGTTCGTCATAGCCATCATCGGCATGGCAGCCGCATGGCTCTTCCGCATGGGTGTGGATGTCGATCGCCCGCACCTTTGAAATGTCGACCATCTCAGTTCCTCACAAGCGCACGACCGCGGGATCATTGTCGTCGTAGAGCCGCTCTAACAACTCCTTGCGGAGCGTCAGCACTTTGCGGGCGTTGATGCTGCCCTTGGCGGTGAGTTCGCCGTCGCTCATTGAGGGCGGCCGTGCCAGCACCAGGGCGCGCGCCACACGTGTCGAGGAACTCGTTGCGTGTTTGGCCAGGGCGGCGAGGCGAGCTTGGATCAGCTCCCGCACGGCATCCGCGCCGAAGGCACCGCCTGTGTCGCCCGCGCTCAGCACCGCGTCGTTCATGGATCCCGGATGAGGGAATACCAAAAGTCCGATTTCGTTGCGGTCATGGCCGGTGACGACGACGTCGAACGCGATGTCCGCAAAATGCTTGAGCGCCTCGAGCCGGATGATGGTGGCTCGCACCCACGTCCCGCTCATCAGCTTGAAATCTTCGGCGATGCGGCCGTCGAAGCTCAGCCCCGCATTCGCATCGTTCGGATCGACGAACTTCACCGCGTCCTTGGTGATAAGGAAGCCTTCGTTATCGAACGCCTCCTCCGATTTCTCAGGGTCGCGATAGTAACCCTTGAGGACGTTCGGTCCCTTGAGACGCAGCTCGAAGCGTCCTTCCTCATCGGGAACGAGTTTCAGCGTAATCTCTGGCAAAGGCACGCCGATATTGCCCGGTCGGTCGACTGGCTGATGCGTCTGTGTCGCGGAGGGCGCGGTTTCCGACAAGCCCCATCCGGAAAACATCAATGGCGCCTCGCCACGAACCTCTTTCGCGAACTTCGCCGAGCGCGGACCAGATTTCCTGAGTAACGGACGCGGCCGCATAGAAGATCAGATCGCAGTCGCCGAGATAGGCGCGCTTGAGCGCCTCGTCTGTCTCCATCGCCGCGACGAGCTGCGCAAAACCGATCGGCACATTGAAGGCAAGGTTTCCGGCGTGTTCGCGGATGTTGCGGACGGACGCCGCAAATCCGGCTTTCGTCGGCTTGCCCTCGTCGAGGTAGAGGCTGCCGCCATTGGCGAGCATGAGATTGAAATTGTGGTTGCCGCCGAAGACGTGGCTCCACGGCAGCCAGTCGAGCATCTTCGGCGGACGCGCCGCCACGACGGGCATAGCAGCGGCGATCTGCGCCTGGTTGACGCATAGCATCCCGTGCGTCGTCAGTACTCCCTTCGGATTTGCGGTCGATCCCGACGTGAAGATGATTTTCGCCAGAGTGTCTGGGCCAATCCTTCGCGTGAGCCGCGTCGACATTGGCGCTCGCCGTCGCCGTGCAGCAAGGTTGGCGAAGATCGTCGCGCCGCCTGACGCGTTGCGCGCGACGACCTTTTCGACGCCATCGAGGAACGGCAGCGCGAGCGCCGCGCCGTATACCGCGCCATCTTCCGCAAACACCATTTTCGGGCGCACCGCCTCGACTGCATGTTGCAGGCGCGGATAGGCGTCAGGCACGAGCGAGTATTGTTCGGCGAGCGGAACGATCGGAACGCCAGCATATTGCGCCGCAAGCGCCAAAAGGCCGTGGTCGACGCTGTTGCCGGAGATGATGACGATCGGCGTTTCCGGCCCGAGTCCGCGGCCGAGCAAAGCCGACGCCAGAGATCGGACTTGCTGAAGCGCATCAGCGTAGCGCAGCTCGCGCCAGCCCTGGCCCGAGCGCTCCGCAAGAAGGACGCGGTCGGGCGTGTCCTTTGCCCAACGATGCAGCCACGCGCCGGTGTTCCGCGCCACAGGGCCGAGCGGCACGCGCGTTCGCAGCAGGATTGCGCCGTCCGGGCGGTCCTCGCGGACGACATCATGCGAGATAAAGGCTTGGCATAGCTCGCGTCCCTCAGCTCGCTCTCAGCGGCGCGGCAGACGCGTCGTCGACTCTCCACGATGTCGGAGATCGCGGACGACCTCAAATCCTCGCCGAATGCGAGCGGGCCGTCAGAGGTCTTGCGCATGCGAAGGATCGAAAGGAGCGGACAACGGATCATGCTTATCCTCGCTTATGGCAGCGCAGTTTGCTTGCTTTTCAGCTTCAGCAGCTTCACAAGCGCTTCGTCGCGCTGACGGATGACCTCGGTTAAGTCGCGCTCCCCAAGCTCGTCGCTCACGCCGGCGACGATGCGCACGCCGAGATCGGCGTCGACCGTCACGCTGCCGAGGTCGCGCCACATTCCCTCGGTCGCCTGCCACAGCGGCTTGCCGAACAACGCGCCGACCCCGCCCGCGCCGCCCGAGAGATGGAGGTTCATGAACGGCCCAAGCAGCGACCAGCGCAAACCCGGCCCGTGCGCGATCGCGGCGTCGACGTCAGCGACGCTGGCGACACCGGCCCTTACGAGGTTGAACGCCTCCTGCCAGAGCGCCGCCTGTAGGCGGTTGGCGACATGACCCTTGATCTCACGACGCAGATGGATCGGGTGCTTGCCCATCGCGCGATAGAAACTCAACGCTCGCTCGATCGCCTCCGGCGCGGTCTGTTTGCCGCCGCCCACCTCGACCAGCGGAATGAGGTGCGGCGGGTTGAACGGGTGGCCGAGCACGAGGCGCTCTGGGTGGCGCGTACATGTGTCCTGGAATTCGCTGATCGTGATCGTCGACGTGCTCGTGGCCAGCAACGCGTCGGATGGCGCCGCCTCGTCGAGGCGGCGGAAGAGATCCCGCTTGATGTCGACCCGCTCGGGGCCATTCTCCTGCACGAAGCCGGCTTCGGCGACCGCGTCTTCCGGCGAGGCGGCGAACCGCAGGCGTTCTGATCGACGCGGCGGGCGACAGGCCGATCTGCCGCATCGCCGGCCATTGCGCATCGACGGTCTTGCGGAGGGCCTCTTCCGCGCCTGGCGCCGGATCGCTCGCGACGACATCCATGCCGCGCGCAAGAAAAGCCGTCGCCCAGCTCGCGCCGATCACGCCGGCGCCGATGATCGCGATGCGTGTGACGGGAGTGCTCATCTCGAAATCCTACGCGAAGGCGCAAGGGTGTCGGCAGTGTCCAACACGACGGGCCGTCAGCGATGCTGCACTTTGGCGGCGCGCCCTTCCAGGAACTCGCCGAGCCGCGCCTTCGCGACGGGATCACCCTGCGCGACGCCAGCCATCAGCGCCTCAAGCAGATAGCCCGCTGCCGGCGCACTTTCCGCGATCCGCGGCAGCGCCTGGATAAGCGCGAAATTAGTGAGCGGCGCGTTGCCAGCTATCTTCTTCGCAAGTTCGACGCCCTTCTGCAGTCCTTCGCCGTTCGGCACAACATACTGCGAAAGGCCGATCGCAAAACCTTCGTCAGCGCCGTAGGTGCGCCCCGTCAGCATCATGTCCAGCATGCGCGCTACACCGACGAGCTTCGGCACGCGCACTGACGCGCCACCGCCAACATAAATGCCGCGGCTGCCTTCCGGGAGCGCGTAAAACGTTGACGCTTCCGCGACGCGGATATGGGCGGCGGCCGCCAGTTCGAGCCCGCCGCCCACAACTGCGCCATGCAGCACCGCGACGACCGGCAGCGCGCCAAACTCGATCGGCTCAAAGGCTTTGTGCCAAGAGCGCGAATGCAGCATGCCTTCTGCGACGCTGCGCTCCTTCAGTTCGGATAGATCGAGGCCTGCGCAGAAATGGTCCCCATCGCCGACAAGCACAACGGCCTTGACCTGTTCCGGAGGCCGGCTGAACCAGCGCTCAAGCGAAAAGACGGTTTCGTCGTTCAGCGCATTGCGCTTAGCCGGCCGCGCGAGATGCACGATGGCGATCTCGTCCTGCAGCTCCACACGAACATTTGCGAGATCATCTGCGCCGGCGGCCGCCATCGCGCGTTCTCCTTCCTCGCATTCCGCGGTCTGCTTGCTCACTAGACGCCATCAATCGCGCATCGCTTTCGCAAACCCGCACTGGAACCGACGCCAGGCCCAGAGCATCGCTCCGTTAAGAAATTCACCGCTGTCGGTCGTGCTCTCTGGCGTCCGCTAGTCACCGTCATTTCTTTTCGGATCTCGTACGCCACTCGGATCTCAGCCTAGTCGCAAATCCCCGATTGTCCACGGGCGTTCCTCCAGACATGGCGGCAGGCCCGCCGATAGCAACGCAAGCCCAAGGCTCCGTGACAATGCCCCTACCGCGGGCTGGAGGAACTCCCATGAAGCGCCTCGCGCAGTGATCACATGGGTGGCGTCACGCCATCCCGACCCACCCGCCACGCGCGACCTTGCAACGTTCCATCAGCCTGCTTGACCGCGGCGATGAAGACTTTCGCGCCACGCTTCAGATCGGTATCGTCGCCCCGCATGTAAGCGACAATTGGCGTATCGGCGGGGACAAAGATTTTCTTTTCGCCGTCTTTGTATTTCAGCGTCAGCGTCTGTCCATCAACCGCGGTGACAACCTGATCCACGTTTGCGTTGGTCATTGTGCTCTTGGGCTGAAGATCCCATGAGTAATGTCCTTCTCCGGTCCCCCGCATCGCGTCAGGGAAGATATGCACTTCTACCGCGCTCAGGCTGCCGTCGGCCTGCGGTATAGCCGTCACGCCGACAAACAAGCCCTGTTTGACGTCGGCGAGCGATGCCTTGACCACTGTGGCGATCTGAGCTTTGTCGGCTAACGCCACCTTGAGTTCGGCACCATCGCGCGCCCTGATCACATAAGTCGAGCCATCGATGCTCTCGATGGCTCCCCGTACGCGGACTGTATCCTCCGCCAGGGCGGCGTCCCCCGATACAATTAGCGTGAGACCGCCAAGAGCGATACCAGCAAGCGCCATCATCCTTATTTTGCGGTTGGCCTTCATAAGTTCCTCCAATTTGCGGGACCTTCGGAACCGGGAGTGGGCCGGCGCCCTATTCATCGCGGTCTTTCATTTTCTAGTGCGGGCGCGTCGCCGTCAGCGCCAGCCGAGCGCCGGGGCGATGTGGGTCAGGATTGCCTCGATGACATGTGCATTGTAGGCGACGCCCAGTTGGTTCGGGACGGTCAGGAGTAAAGTGTCAGCCTCAGCGATCGCCTCGTCTTGCTTGAGTTGCTTAACCAGAACTTCTGGCTCGGCGGCATAGCTGCGACCGAAGATCGCGCGTGTCTTTTCGTCGATAAAGCCGACCTGGTCCTTCTCCTCGCCTCCGCGGCCGAAATAGGCGCGATCACGATCGTCCACCAGAGCGAAGATGCTGCGGCTGACCGAAACGCGCGGCTCGCGCGCATGCCCGGCGTCTTTCCACGCCGCGCGGAAGGCCCGGATCTGAGCCGCCTGCTGGACGTGGAAAGGCTCTCCGGTCTCTTCCTCCTTGAGGGTTGAGCTTTGCAGATTCACCCCGAGTTTGGCAGCCCAGACGGCGGTGGCGTTGGAGCCGGCGCCCCACCATATTCTGTCGCGGAGACCTTCTGAATGGGGCTCGACACGCAGCAGGCCCGGCGGATTGGGAAACATCGGCCGCGGGTTAGGCCGGGCGAAGCCCTCACCACGCAGCAGGTCAAGGAAAACCTCCGCGTGGCGCCTGCCCATGTCGGCGTCACTCTGGCCCTCAGCCGGGCGGTAGCCGAAATGGCTCCACCCATCGATCACCTGCTCGGGCGAGCCCCGACTGATCCCCAGCTGCAAACGTCCGCCAGCGATGAGGTCGGCCGCGCCCGCATCCTCGACTATGTAGAGCGGGTTCTCGTAGCGCATGTCGATGACCGCCGTGCCGATCTCGATACGGCTGGTCTTGGCGCCCACGGCCGCCAGCAGCGGGAAAGGCGAAGCGAGCTGGCGAGCAAAGTGGTGCACGCGGTAGTAGGCCCCGTCCGCGCCAAGCGCCTCTGCCGCGACAGCCAGATCGATGGATTGCAGAAGCGCGTCAGATGCCGAGCGCGTCTGGGATTGCGGCGAGGGCGTCCAGTGCCCGAACGAGAGGAAACCGATCTTCTTCATGAGGATCCAAGCCTAACGATATTAGGATTTAGCGTGCAATCGGCGCACAAAGCGCAACAGGCGCGCGCCGTAGCTGCCGATCAACTCCACTCGAATGAGCAAACTCAACTGCCCATAAGTTGCTATAGTTCGGCTCTCTCAAAAACGATACCCTGAACCCTCGCGTCAGATGTTCCGCGTGGCCGACGAGGCGACGCCGCGTCTGCCTTAATCTTGCGCGCCATCGTAACGGCTGCTACAAACAATCCCTTGGGGTCGCCAAGTGGGCAAGAAAGTTATCGCGCGGCGCAAGGGGCCAAGGCTTTCGCGGCGCGGTTTTGACAACACCGGCCAAGCCCGTCTCCGCTGCAGACACGCTCGTCGCCCTGTAGCAAAGTTCGCGGGAGCGAACGCGTACCGAGGAGATTTGAATGTCTGCCGCCTTCGAACTGATTGATGGCATCCCGAACTACAATCTTTATGTCGGCGGACAATGGATTCGCTCCTCCCGCAACGAAGCCGCAGAGAGCAGAAATCCCGCGACAGGGGAATTGTTCGCCAAGGTCCAGCAGGCTGGGGCGGCAGAAACCGACCTCGCCATCTCGGCCGCTCACGGCGCTTACAAGGCCTGGGCGGCGACGCCGGTGTCCGCGCGGGAGGCGATCTTCTTTCGCGCCGCCGACGTGCTGGCGGCCAAAACGAAGGAGATCGTCGAGGTCCTTATGCTTCGGTCGCGAGGGCGGGCGCTTCTCAATGGAGGAGATGACCGAACTGAAATGGATCACGATCCAGAGCGGACAACGCGCTTTTCCAATGTGAGGCGACGTTCGGCGGTGTTCGCTTAGCGAACCCGCCTAACTTTCCAAGGCTTTGGGCGCTTGGCGCGCATCGACAGAGGCCCGGGCGGGCCTCGCATGCTGAAAAGGTTTGCGGGGCGAGTGACCGCAGGAACAAACAATGCTCGGCCCCACCGCTCACATTGATACGTTCGCGCGCGACAATCTGCCTCCGCCCGACCAATGGCCAGACTTTCAACTCGACGGGTTTGACTATCCTGAATATCTAAACGCCGCGGTCGAACTGACGGATCGCATGGTCGAGCGCGGCTTCGGCGACCGCACGGCGCTGATCGGCCATGGCCGGCGTCGCACTTACAAGGAGCTCGCCGACTGGAGCAACCAGCTGGCCGCGGCGCTCATCGAAGACTACGGCGTGAAGCCCGGCGACCGGGTCCTGATCCGCTCAGCGAACAATCCCGCGATGATCGCCTGCTGGCTCGCTGCGACCAAGGCGGGCGCGGTCGTCGTCAACACCATGCCGATGCTGCGGGCTGGGGAACTGACGAAGATTGTCGATAAGGCGGAGATCAAACTCGCGCTTTGCGACACCCGCATCCTTGACGAACTGGTCGCCTGCGCCAAGGGCAGCCGCTTTCTGAAAAGCGTCGTCGGTTTCGACGGCACCGCCAATCACGACGCCGAGCTCGACCGCGTCGCCCTCAACAAGCCGGTGAGCTTTGCCGCCGTACGGACGGGAAGGGACGATATCGCGTTGCTTGGATTCACCTCCGGAACAACCGGCGCCCCGAAGGCGACGGCGCACTTTCATCGCGACATCCTCATCATCGCCGACGGTTATGCGAGGCAGGTTTTGGAGGTGAGCCCTGAGGATGTGTTCGTCGGCTCTCCTCCGATCGCCTTCACCTTCGGGCTGGGGGGGCTCGCCGTGTTTCCGCTGCGCTTCGGCGCTTCCGCAGTGCTGATCGAAAGCGCGACCCCGCCAAATCTCGTCAAGATCATCGAGACCTACAACGCGACCGTCTGCTTCACGGCGCCGACCGCCTATCGCGCGATGCTCGCAGCGATGGACGAAGGCGCTGACCTCTCCTCGCTTCGCGTGGCCGTATCCGCAGGCGAGACGCTCCCAGCTCCCGTCTACGAAGCCTGGACCAAGCGCACGGGCGTGCCGATTCTCGACGGCATAGGCTCGACGGAACTGCTGCATGTATTTATCGCAAACCGTCTTCATGACCGAAGACCGGGCGTCACCGGAACACCCGTGCCCGGTTACGAAGCCAAGGTCGTCGACAAGCACTTCAATGAAGCTCCGCGCGGAACGGTTGGCCTGCTCGCGGTGCGGGGCCCGACTGGCTGCCGCTATCTCTCTGACGTTCGTCAGCGTGAATATGTGCGGGACGGCTGGAACCTGACAGGCGATGCCTTCAGTCAGGATGAGGACGGATATTTTCTATTCGTCGCGCGTAACGACGACATGATCATTTCTGCAGGCTACA
Source organism: uncultured Alphaproteobacteria bacterium (assembly GCA_963775405.1). GTDB lineage: Bacteria > Pseudomonadota > Alphaproteobacteria > Rhizobiales > Beijerinckiaceae > Roseiarcus. The sequence continues at coordinate 31,500 of CAVZJI010000009.1, read as the reverse complement.
ACATCGCCGGTCCCGAGGTGGAGGCGGCGCTCCTTATGCACGAAGCCGTGAGTGAATGCGCGGTGATCGGACTTCCCGATGAAGAGCGGGGGCAGATTGTCGTCGCCTTCGTTGTGCTTGAGCCGAACGTTGTCTCAGACGAAGCGACTGCGTTGCGGCTGCAAAACCACGTCAAGGCGAGCATTGCGCCATACAAATATCCGCGCGCGATACGCTTCGTGGAGGCTTTGCCCAAGACGCAGACGGGCAAGATCCAACGCTTCCAGCTGAGAGCTCTCGGCTGATCGACGATTACTTCCAGGCCTCGTCGCCGCGAGGCGCCTTTCACTTGTTAACCTGGCTCTGCGTGAAGCCTGCCCGACTGGCGTAGCCCTTCACGATCGCCTCGCGCTCGGCATGGCTAAGGACGCGGTCTACCGATTCAAACCCTGCTGGAGCGAGTTTCTCGACTTCGTCGATCACGCGCTCCGGACCGCCTTTGCGGTTCAAGCGCACGATCTCGGCGGTCTTCGGCAGGCGGTCGCGTTCGTACTCATGCAAAGCTTGCATCGGGTGATCGGATTTCCGCAGCCAGTCGGCGAGACTGCGCGCATCGAGAATCGCCTGCGCGGCGCCGTTCGAACCGACGGGGTACATCGGATGGGCCGCGTCGCCGAGCAGCGTGACGCGGCCATGACTCCAGTGCGGCAGCGGGTCGCGGTCGCACATCGGATATTCCCAGCAGACCGGCGTCGCGCGCACTAGCGTCTCGACATCGACTCCCGGGACTTTGAAGCGCCGGGCATAGGGGATCACCTCGTCCATGCGTCCGGTCCGCGACCAGGAATCGATCGGCGGAGGCGTGATCTCGCCATCGGCGATGCGAGAAACGATCGCCCAGTTGGTGAGCCGCGTGTCCGGCGTCGAGCCTGGCGCGATCGGGTAGAGCGCGACCTTCGCGCTCATGCCGCCCGCGATGTACATCGAGCCGCCGGTCAGGAACTTCGGCCATTCCGCGGCGCCACGCCAGAGCATCAAGCCTTGCCAGCTCGGGCGGCCTTGCTTCGGATAGAAATGGCGACGCACGACAGAGTGGATGCCGTCCGCGCCGACGAGCACATCGCCGCGCACGGTTTCGCTGCACAGCCCGAACTTGGCGTCGGTGAAATGCGCGACGACACCGCCCTCGTCTTGGACAAAGCCTTGCAGTTTCAGGCCGGCGCGTATTGCGCCTGGACCAAGTTTGGCGAGCACTTCGTCATGGATCACCTTCTGCAGCCGACCGCGATGCATCGAGAACTGCGGAAACTCGAAACCAGCGTCCGTGCCGCGCTTTTCGCTCCACACCTTCTGGCCAAGCCGGCTGACGTAGTGCAGTTCCTTGGTGCGGATGCCGGCGGCGTCGAGCTTCGGCAGCAGCTCGATCGCAGCGAGCTCCTTGATGGCGTGCGGCAGAATGTTGATGCCGACCCCGACCTCCCGGATCTCGGACGCCTGTTCGAAAATGACAAATTCAATGCCGCGCCGATGAAGCATAAGCGCAAGCGTCAGTCCGCCGATACCCCCGCCCGCGATGAGCACCTTCATGAGGTCTGCTTCTTGCTCGCCTTCACTTCGCCTCTTCAGGCGGCGGTAGGAAATCGACTTCGTGTTTGGCCGACAGTGCGACGACTTCGGCGGGCGTCTGCTCGGCCATGTTGTGGATCGCCCAGAAGAGATCGTAGAGACGGCGCGTCGGCGACACCCAGAACATGCATTTCACCGTGCGCTCTGATTTGTTGTAAATCGCGTGCGGCAGGCCCATCGGCATGCGTACGAGGTCACCTGGATTGGCCAAGGCGTCGCGGCCATCGATCATCAGTTCGAGCTGGCCCTCGAACATGTAGATGAACTCTTCCTGCGTCGGGTGGATATGCGGCGGCACGAAGGTGCCTGGCGGAAAGGTTGCGTGCCAGGCGAAGGAGCTCTCGCAAACCTGCTTGGGCACGTAGGTCTGACCAAGAATGTTCCAGGCGATGTTGTCGAGGCCCTCGCCAGCCTTCGTGATGCCGGGCGCCAAGGTCATGTCCTGTCCCTCCTTACGTTTGCCGATTTGTGGGCGCCGTAGGAGGACATACGCTCACATTTCGGTCTTCCGCTGATTGCCATCGCGGCATAGTGACGTGTAATATGTGCAAGTCAACCTAATTTGCGCCATGCGCTGCGGAGGAAGATTGCTGGAGCGCGCGCGGTGCCGAAAGGAGAGCGCAGCCCGGGCCTTCAGGCTCGAGGATCATCTCTTCTTCCATTTCAGTCAGATCCTCGCGCGGCGCACGCGGGCGATCAATGTGCGGCTTCGTCCCTTCGGTCTCGACTATCCCCGTTGGCGCGTCCTCGCCGTGCTGCAGGAGCATCCCGGCGCGACGATGGGCGAGCTCGCCGATCTGACGTCGGTTGACCGCACTACGCTCACGCGGACGCTTGGGCTGATGGAAGAGACGGTGCTTATCGTCCGTCGCGAACGGAGGAGCGACCGCCGGAGCGTAGCGATCTCGCTCACGGCCCAGGGTCGACGGATGTTCGCGCGCATTCTTCCGCTCACTCTCGCGGAAACCGATCGGGCGTTGACCGGCTTCTCGCGGGAGGAGATAGGAACGCTCCGAGATCGACTCAAAAGGATGGCGGAGAATCTCAGGGTTTCGTGAGACGCATCCGCAAGCTGGGACAATTCTGGTGGATTACGACCGCGCCTACGCCAACGGCCCCTTCATCCCCGGCGGCGAAACATTTCCGCCTCGCTGGACGCAGGAGGCGGCGGCTTTTCGCGCGACGCTCGGTGAACGAGCGCGGACCGCCATTCCTTATGGTCCGAAGCCACGCAATCATCTCGACCTGTTTCTGCCGGAAGCCGCGCCGCAGGGTCTTCTGGTCTTCATCCATGGCGGCTATTGGCTGAGGTTCGATCGCGACCTGTGGTCGCATCTCGCTGCGGGCGCATTGGCGCGCGGATGGGCCTGCGCCATCCCCTCATACACGCTCGCCCCTGAAGCGCGGATCGGCGCAATGACGCAGGAGATCGCGAGCGCGATCGACGTTGCGGCGGGCCTCGTCGCGGGTCCGGTCGTCGTCACTGGCCACTCGGCTGGCGGTCACTTAAGCGCCCGGATGGGTTGCGCCGATCAGTCCCCGTCGGCGCCTGTTAAGCGAGTCGTACCGATCTCGCCGCTTGCGGATCTTGAGCCGATCGCTCTGACGGCGATGAACACCGACCTGCGCCTCGATGCGCCAGAGATCGACAGCGAAAGCCCCGCTCGGCTCTCGCTGCGTCCGGGCGTCGAGGCCCACGTCTGGGTCGGCGCGCAGGAGAGACCCGTTTTTCTCTTGCACGCTCGGCTCTTATCGGAGGCGTGGTCATGCCCGTGGACGCCGGAAAGCGGAAGGCATCACTTCGACGTCATTGAGGGACTGACGGATCCGACTTCGGCGCTCATGTCCGTTTGTTTGGGCTGAACAATCCCCGGCTGCGACCGGGTCGACGATCAGAACGTCACGCTCAGCTGCAACCCGAGTGACAGCGCGTTATGCGTGCGCGACGTGCCGCCGGGATTGATGATGTACTGGATGTCGGGCTCGATGGACACGCCACGATAGACCCTGGCGATGTACATCGCCTCGAGCTCCATCTCGTGCGATTGCACGCCCACCGGCGTTCCGAGCCCGCCGCCGGTCAACGGTTCGTCGAGCGCCTCCTCGAGCTGCTGGGTTGCGGTGAGCGCGCCGCTCACTTGAAACCAACTCGCCGCGACGCCCAGCGAGTTCCTGCGGGCGACCCATGAAGCTTGCGGTCGAGAGCACGCCTCCGAACACCTGGTTCTCCAACGGTGAGATGCCCGCATCCGCGTGCACAAAGCCGGCGAAGGCGATGAGCCCGTCCGTGTCGCCTTTGCCGGTCCGCATGAGCATCTGATCCACGAACACATAATACATACGTCGCCCGTGATCTGCCTGGCCCGGCAGCCCGCTCACCGCGATCGGCAGGCCGTTGGTGCTGGTGAACAGGTTGGGATAGGATGAGGCGTCATTGTCGAAGCCGACCTTGTAGTGGCCAAGCAAGCGGTCCGGTCCGAAGCTCGGCGTCCAGCCCACCTCGAGGGGGACGCTGACGCCTGTCGTGCCGTGTATGAAGAGATCCCAACCTGAAGGGCCGCCAAAGTTCGGGTTCACCTGAAACACGCCTGCCATCGCGTAGACCGTCGGAAGGACGTACACGCGCGCCATGCCGCCCCATGTCGCAGCCGGCCAATCCGGCTCGCCGGGGTATACGGGCAGCGGGTGCGGATTGCCGCAGAAGATCACGTTCACGAAGTTGCAGTAGATCGGCGAGGCCGCGAAGAAGGTGCCCACCGGCAGCCGACCCCCCGCGATGTCCACCATCCCGCCGTAGAACTGCTGTTCGCCATAGAGATAGACCAGGTGGGCGGCCACGTCGCCGCCCCCGCCAAAGATCTGCTGCACAGCATCGAGGTCGTCGTCCAGGAAATCGGCGCTCGCGCTGCGGCCGTTGCGCTGCACGATCACGCTATGCACGGCGAAGCCCGTCCAGCCGAGCAGCCTCTGGCCGTCGAGATCGACCGACAGCCCGAGCTGCGACGTATAGTCGATCCCCTGCCGCTGCCCACCCGCAACGATGGCGGCGATTTCCGGATAGTAGTTGAGCCCGATATAGATGCCGTGGTCCTCGAGCCACGGCCGTACGCCTCCCCAGTCACCCCCTAGATGGTCGGTCCCGAACGGCTGGGAATTCAGCGAAGGGTAGGCGATCGTGGTGGGCGGCTGCGACTGCAGGGAAAGGCTGCCCCCGACCGGGGCCGGTTGTTGCTGCGCGCGAGCCGGCGGGGCCCAGAGCGGAAGGAGAGCAACCATAAGCACGATACTGACGCGCATGATCTCCTCCCACCGGCCGCCACGGCCGCCCATAACGCCACGGCCGGCCTATCGATTCATGCTTTCATTGGGCGACTATAGGCTTCCGTCGCTTGGGCTAAAAGGACTTTGTAGGCTGGAGCCCATACCCTTTAGGGATGGGAAGGCTATGGAGTTGGCCGACCTCCCTAAATTCCTGCGGCTCAGATGATCGAGGGAAACGGCAAACGCTCAGACGGCCGTAAACTCGCATCGCCGTCTTCCGTCGCCGATGCAAGGAACCGGTCGGCGTCCGATACGAAGAGCTGCGGGTACTGGTAAAACGATCCGTGATTCGCGTCCGGGTAGACGATCAGCTGCGCGTTCGGCAAGTTCTGCTGAAGGACGTAAGAATTCATCGTCGGGATGATGACATCGTTGCTGCCCTGCACGATCAGCGCCGGCTGACGGATATGTTTCAGATAGTCGAGAACGCCCTCAGCGGGTGCAATGTATTTGCCGATGGCTTCCCGTTGCGCCGCCGCCGCTTCCTCGCTTACCTCGGGATCGCGATCCTGGCGCACAAGCTTGCGTTTGAGAAAAGCGAGGCCCGCGGCCCGGCTGGACGCTGACGGCGAGAAGTGAACCGCGAGCCACAGATACTCCGGCGGATCGTAGGCGCCGGCAAAGATCTCTGCGGATTTGCTCGTTGACATGTCGGCGGCGCGCGGCCCGGTGCCCACAAGAATGAGCCGGCGAACGAGATCTGGAGCCTGGGCGGTGATTTCCTGGGCGACCATGCCGCCGATGGAAAAGCCGAGCACGTCGACTTGGGTAGGCCCGAGAGCCTTGATTAAGGCGATGGCGTTGGCGCCCATCTCTTGAAAGCTGGTCGGAACCTTGCCGGAACTGCTCGAAACACCCGCGTTATTGAAGAGGATCACCTCGCGGTTCCTGGCGAGGCCATCGGTTACGGCCGGATCCCAATAATCCATCGTCCCGCGGAAATGCTGGTTAAAGATGAGAGGCACATCCCCGGCCTTGCCGAAGCGGCGATAGGCGAAACGGATGCCGTTGGTCTCGACGAACTGCGTTGGCGCGGTCTGGTGGGTGTGTTGGGTCATTGAGGTTTCCCTGTGGCTCTGGCGCTCAAGCCGAGATGCGAAGCAGTGGGAAGCGGGGCGGCGCTGCGACGGTCCGTCCGCGGACACATCACGCCGTCCTAATCCTGCTCGCCTAGAGTTTGGACGTACGTTTTGCCATACGGATAGAAGAGGTCCTTGCGTCCTTGCTGCCAAGCCGCTTTGAATTCGGGCGTCGTGATATCCCAGTCTGGCCGGCATTTCTTGGTGACGGCGCGTAGGTCCTGGCGGAGATCTTCGAGAGTGGGCCGGCCGAAAAACCAGTAGCCATTATAAATCTTGTAAACGACAAGGCCGGGCTCGAGGACGATCACGTGAGGGATCATCGGATTGTGGACTGGATCGGTGTATTCGGCGATGTCGAGATCTTTTTGAACCATGCGCCTCGTATCGGAGAGGAACGGCCAATGAGCGCCAACTCCGGTGCGATATTCACTTGTTTCGGTGATATTGTCGGTGCTGATCGTGACGAGCCGACAATAGGCGACCTCAAGCTCACGATGGAGTTCGACAAGAGCTTCAGCCTGCCGGCGGTCCTTGGGGCAGAACCCTCCGCGGCTAAGGACAAGAACCATTGGATGTGGTCCTTGCAGTTCGGACAGCTTCCGGTGCTTCGCTGTGTGGTCGGCAAGTTCATAGTCGGGGAAGATGGCCCCTGGAACAACGTCGGATCGCATGTCAGGTCCTTAACAGTTGGATGCGCAGCGCCGTCTTAGGTCATTCACACTGGACGGATCGTCAGCGTAACCCAGAACTGCCGGCACGGTTCGACCCTTGAGTTTCAGGTTCGTTGCGGCGATGCGCGCCCTTCGTCTACTGGGCGCGCATCTCCGCGACCGGACAGAGTTAGTGGCTCTTTCCGCCATCGACATTGAGGACGTGGCCGGTGATGAATGACGCTTCGTCCGACGCGATGAAGACTATCGCATTGGCAAGCTCCTCCGAGAGGCCGAGGCGATCCATCGGAACAGTCCTCGTAAGAGCCGCTTTGTTCTCCGGCGTGCCGGTAAAGCGCGTCAACATGCCGGTGTCCGTGGGGCCGGGGGCGACCGCATTCACGCGGATTCCTGACTTCGCAATCTCTAGCGCCACCGATTTGGTGATGCCTTCGACGGCGTGTTTGCTGCCGACATAGACGGAGGCCCCCGCCGCTCCTTCGTGCCCGTAGGTCGAGGAGATGTTGATGATGCTGCCGCCGCCCTGTTTCTGCATGGCGCGCACTTCGTGCTTCATGCTCAGGATCACGCCGAGAACATTGGTGTCGAACGTCGCCGCGTAGCTTTCCGCGGTCTGGTCGGTGATCGGCCCAACTTGTCCTTCGGTGCCGGCGTTGTTCACCGCGACATCGAGACGGCCAAACCGGGCGACGGTCTTATCGACCAGAGCCCGGACGTCTTCGTCCTTGCGAACGTCGGCGTTGATGAACTCGGCCTCCGAACCGAGAGAGCGCAGCTCCTTAGCGAGCGCCTGGCCGACCTCATCACGCCGACCGGCGACGACGACCTTCGCGCCCTTCTGAGCGAAGGCGAGGGCGGCAGCGCGGCCAATGCCCGTCAGTCCGCCGGTGATCAAGACGACTGAGTTGTTGCTCATATTCCAATCCTCGCGATTCGCTCGGCCCTTATGGGCAAAGCATGGTCGATCGGGGAACTCAGGCGGCGCTTCAGACACCGCAGGCCAGTTCTACGACCGCTCTCGTTGACCGTATGTGGGTTCCGCTGGCGCGGAAGAAAAAGACTTTGTAGGGTGGTGGGGCATGCCTGTGGGATATGGAACGCGTGGTGGAGCTGCGGCACCTTCGCTATTTCGTCGCGGTCGCGGAGGAGGGAAGCCTGACGCTAGCGGCGGAGAAAAGGCTGCACACGGCCCAGCCTTCGCTCAGTCGGCAAATCCGAGATCTCGAATATAAGGTTGGCGTTCAGCTCTTTAGCCGCAGCGTTCACGGCGCCGAATTGACCGCCGCCGGCAAGGCCTTTCTCGACCATGCGCGGCTTGCGCTCGCGCAGGTCGATGCCGCGGTCGAGGCGGCGCGGCGAGCCGCAGAGCCTCTCAAGCCGCCCTTCGCACTCGGCTTCCTAACGGGAACGGAGATTGACTGGCTGCCGAAGGCGATGCGGATTCTTCACGATCAACTGCCCAACATGAAGCTGACCATCGCAAGCCAGTACTCTCCGGACTTGGCCGCGGAGCTGATGCGGGGGAGGCTCGACGCCGCATTCATGCGCCGGGAGAAACAAGAAAGCCTAGCCTACCGGCGCGTGGTGGCCGAGCCGCTGTTCATGGTGTTCCCAAGCGACCATCGCCTGGCGGCGCAAGAGGCCGTCGATTTGCCGGACGTCGTCGGCGAGACGTTCATCATTCCGTCCAACACAGCGCCGACCGTACATTCTTTGATTGCAGGCTACCTCGAGCGATCTGGCCTCGACATCAAGCCGGCGCACGAAGTGGATAATCTCGCCCACGCGGTGTCGCTGATCGCCTCGACCCGCGCCGTGATGCTCATGCCCGCTTACGCAAGAAATCTCCTCCCGTGGTCGGTGACCAGCCGCCCCCTGAGAGGCGAGGCGCCGACGATCGATCTCGTCATCGGCTACAACAAGACCAACACCTCGCCCATTCTCAAGCTGTTCCTCTCGAGGTTCGAGGACCTGCAGGCGCCCAAACCCGAAGAAAGACAAGCGCCTGAGGGCGGCGTCAATCGAGCCGATTTCCGACAGAATTTATAATCATCCCGCTGCCTGGCTATCGAGCCAATTGCGAATGTTCGCGACTTTGTCTCGGTAGAAGCGCTCGTACAGCCCGCGAGAGACATAGCCGATATGCGGCGTCGCCAGGAGGTTCGGCAGCTTTCGGAACGGATGGCCACGCGGCAACGGCTCCTGGTCAAAGACATCAATGGCTGCGCCAGCGATCTTTTTGTCAGTAAGCGCCGCAGCGAGATCGGCCTCGACCACGATCGGCCCGCGGGAAGTATTTATGAGGCGCGCCGTCGGCTTCATGAGCGCCAGTTCCGCGGCCCCGACGAGGCCGCGCGTCCTGTCGCTGAGCACCAGATGGATGGAGAGGACGTCGGCCTGATGAAACAGTTCTTCCTTCGAGACGCGTATGGCGCCGACTTCGGCCGCGCGCTCGTTGGTGAGATTCTGGCTCCAGGCGATCACCTTCATGCCGAAAGCGGCGCCGATCTTCGCGACCGCGCCGCCGACGTTGCCGAGACCCAGGAGCCCGAGCGTCCGCCCGGCCATGTCGTCGCCAACCGTCTGCTGCCATCCGCCGCCGCGCAACGACGCGTTCTCGGCGACGAGATTGCGGGCGCTGGCCAGGATAAGCGCCCAGGTCAGTTCGACCGTCGGCGTCGACGTATAGCCGGTATGAACGACCTGCACGCCGCGCTCTTCTGCGGCCTTCAGATCGATCGAGGCGTTCCGCATCGCCGACGATGCGATCAGGCGCAGCTTGGGCAAGCGCTCGATGATGGCGCGGGTCATCGGCGTGCGCTCGCGCATCACGCAGACGACGTCGAAAGGCTTCAGGCGCTCGACGACGGCGTCGGGGTCCGCGAGATGGTCATTGAATACGGTGACGGTCGCCCGCTCATCCAGCGCCGACCAGTCCGCGAGCGAGAGAGCGACGTTTTGGTAGTCGTCAAGGACAGCAATTTTGAACCGATCTGGCTTGGAAGGCATCGCGTTTCTCCGGAAAGACGCCCCTTCGCTACCACGCCCAATGGACGGCTTCCCAGCGATATGCCTTGTCGTGTTTGACGACGTGGCCGATCCCAGGGAACGGAAAATGATAGCCCATCGCCATGATCCCGTCGGCAGCAACGCGGTCCAGGATCGCCTTGCGCGAGTTGATCGCCTCGGCTGGGTCGTAGTCGAAGATCGGCGTCCACTCGGGGTGCTGCAAGCTCGTCACCGGATTGTGAGCGACGTCGCCCATATGCATGAACTGCTCTTTGCCCGACGAAAACAAGATTGAGGCGTGAGACGGCGAATGTCCCGGCGCGGCGACGTAGTGCACGCCGCTGGTGATTTCGCCGTCCTGCTTCACGAACCGGGATCGGTCGGCGACCGGCGGCAGGTTCTCTCGAGCTGCGCCAATTGTGCCCTTCTTGAATGGGTCTGGCAGCGCCGAACTGTCGACCTCGCTTTCAAAACGGCTGCCGGTCCAGTAGTGACAAAGACGAACTGAGCCTTTGGGAACGCCAGCGCGCCCGATTTGCTCACCAGGCCGCCGATGTGGTCCAGGTGACCGTGCGAATCACGACCAGATCTATGCTCTCTGGCGTGATTCCTGCCCTGACCAGGTTCGCCTCGAGCTGGGGAAAGCTGTCGAAGGGTGGGCCGATTTTCTCACCGAAGCCAGTGTCGACAAGGATACGCTCCCGTCCCGTGTCGACCACCAAAGGGTTGTTCGTTGCTTGGATCACCGGTTGCATGAAGTTTGCCCTTAACACCGGGGCGAGTTCGGCCTCGGAGGCGTTCATGACGAGGATCGGGCTCACCGGAATCGGCCCCTGGCCATCCGAGATAACGGTCGCCTGGAAGTCGCCGATCTTGAAGCGATAGAAGCCATTGCCGTTTAGGGGTTCCGCGCCAGTTTGATTGAAATTATCCGCCTGGGTCGAGGCGTTGCCAGCGATGCGGTCGTCAGTTTCGAACGAAGCGCTATTCATCTGTCATCTCCATTTTAGGCGCGTCGGCCCGGTCAGCGATTGCAAAACCTTCATCGGGGAATTCTCGGAAGCGCGGGGTTGCAGCGATTCATCCGGTCTTGGTTTGCGGCGCGATCCGCACGGATCTGTGAAGCAGATAGACCGCTAAGAATTGGAGGACGGCGATAAAGAGCGGCCCAGCGCATTTCCCCAGATCATGCTCAAACAGACCGATCCCGGCATCGAGCAATTGCACGGCGCCCGCGAGCGCGCCCAGGATCAGCAACGCCGTCGTCGCACGTTTGTAGATCGCCGCCAAAGCGAACAGAGCCAACGGAATTGTGCGCGCCGCCGCATACATCGCCAAGAGCAACGACGCTTCTGTTGGAACGGATTCGGCAGGGACCAGGTATTGCGGGCGGACGATCGCTGCAATGGAAAAGCCGCTCGCGACCAAGACATTGATTGCCGTGACCAGCGAAGCCAGCCGCATCGCGTTCGCCTTTGTCACTGATTCCGCCTCGTGTTCTTGGCGGCGTTTGCTGCGCCCCATAACGAGCCTGGATTGACGCGATCAGGATAGACTTCCAGCATCGCGTCGTAGAGCTCGCGCGCGGTCCTCGTTGCGGCATTCAGGCGGTTGAAGTCGCGAAGGTATTGCCGCGTCTCCGCGATGGTGCAGGGATCATCGTCGTTTTCAGGCGCTTTGTGTCCGGCGATCACCGCTTTCGGCTTTAATGCCTCGAGCTTGTCGAGCGTAGAGATCCACTCAAGCCTGCTCTGAGTGTCCGTCTCGCCAAGAAAGGGATGGATGCCGTTGTAAACGACGTCGCCGGCAACGATCAGCCCGATCGACGGGACGTGCAAGCACCTGGAGTGAGCCGTGTCGGTTCGCCCCGCGTTGATCGGGACAAGCTTGCGACCCTCCAACTCCAGATCGTCTCCTTCGAGCGGCTCAGCAACCAAAAGGCTGTCCGGAATATCACCGGGAAAAAGACGACGCCAGAAGCTGTCGATCCAGGCCGGCGTGAGCTGTTCCCACATGGCCCTGACGACCTCGGGCGTCGCGACCGCTTTGGCGTGCGGGAAACGCTCCAGAAGCGATGCGAGGCCGAAGAAATGATCGCCGTGGCCATGGGTGATATAGATCGCGGTGAGGTTCTTGCCGCTCGCGACGACCCAATCCGACAGAGTCTTTGATTGCTCGGTCGTCAGAAGAGTGTCCACGAGAACGGCGTCGCGCTCACCGTGGATGAGCGTCGACGAATTCGCCACCCACATCAGTTCTTCCTTGCCGGGCGGCAGATCGCGGGTGAGGCCAGGACGCCTTACGGTAAGCACGTCCCAACGAAGATCGGTATTGGTAATCGCGATTGCAGTCATAGTCAGCTCCTCTTCCGATCGCAGAGATGGTGAAATCGAGATTGGTCAGGCGAAAGCAGCGTCGCTTCAGATCGGCTCGTGACGGGATGGATCAGATGCTCGCGGAACCATTCGGTCGCGGCGGCTTCGGCGATGCGAAACTGGTCGAGATAGGGATCGAAGTGGCCGCCCGGTATCAAGGCGAGTTGCTTGGGCTCCAGCGCGCGCTCATAGGCGGCAAGCGCCAGATCGGCGACAGTCACCCTGTCGTTGCTCGCGACAACCATCAGCAAGGGTGTCGGCGAAACGCGAGAAACCCAGGCGCCCGGCTCGTACATGCGCGCAGCCCGCGTCGAGCGCAGCGTCACCTCGTTTTTCCAGAGACCTTCGGGAATGGGCTGGAGAAAAAAAACGATGGCGTCTTGGGAGCGGTAGGCGGCTGGAACGGAGGGATCGCCACTGACGACTGCCTGGTGGCGCGGCTGCTCGCCGCGCAGCACGGCTCTCTCGTCCTCGTCGAAGGCATGCTCCAACGCAGGCGTGGCGTCAGGTGGAACCCGCCGCAAGCCCTGTTCGTAACCGCTGATCGTTGGAACCTGCGCAACGACGCAGCGCAGGCGTCGATCGGTCGCGCCAAGCACGAGAGCGTGTCCGCCGGCGTAACTGGAGCCCCATAGACCGATACGGGTTGGATCAACTTCCGGACGACGCTCGAGGTACGAGATTACGCGACGCCAGTCCGCAATCTGCCGCCACGGATCGATGTCCCCGCGGAGGTCTCCGCCGCTCGTCCCGAAATTGCGGTGATCGTGCACAAGCACGACGAAGCCCGCTGCGGCGAACGCCTGAGCGAAACGCTCAAGACCGTGGTCCTTTGTCCCGACAAAGCCGTGGGCCATTGTGATGGCGGCCTGGCCACCATCCCTTTCGGGCAGGAACAGCCACGCGCCGAGTTCAATTCCGCCCTCTGCAGGGACCCTCACATCGAGCTTCAAAGCCATTGCCTGCCTCCTCGCAAATCACCCGCGATTCGGGGCGCAACGCCTAGGACGATCATCCCGCCAAAATGACTTTGCCAAACGGTCGATCCTCGATCAGATGACGCAGGGCTTCACCGGCCTCGCCGAGCGGATAGACCGGCTCGACGAGCGGCTTGACGGATCCGCGGACGATCAGCGGGATAATGTTCCCCCACGCGTAGGCGATGGCCGTCGGCGATTGGGCGAACAGCGAGAAGCCGGCCATCCGCGTGCGCTTCCAGATCAGGTCCGTCACATCGATCGTGGTTTTGCGCCCGCCGGAATAGCCTAACGTGATCAGGACGCCGTCAAGACTAAGGCTGCTCAGCGCCTCCTGGTCACGGCGCCGCCGATGCTCTCGATGACGATATCGACGCCCTTGCCGTCCGTTATCCTGCGAACGCCCTCGGCCAGGCCTTCTTCGGAGAGGTCGACCACATCTTCGAAGCCAAAGTTGTGCGCCTTGGCGGCCTTCGGCGCGCTGCCGGCGGTCGAGATCACCTTGCTCGCGCCTTGCGCCCGCGCGAGCTGATAGGTCGCATTGCCTACCGAACCGCCGATCCCCGGCGCCAGCACCGTCATGCCCGGCTTGAATCCGGCGAGCGACAGCGTGACCTGCGCCGTCAGATAGGCAACCGGCAGGCTGGCCGCGACGACGTCGTCGATCGCGTCCGGCACAAGCGCCAGATGTTCAGGTCGCACCAGCAGCCAGTCTTGCCACGCGCCGTTTTCACCGACCCCGTAGGGTCCGGTGAACATTACGCGACTTCCCGCTGGGAGATCGGACGCGCCGGCATCCTCGATGACGCCGGCCCCCTCGTTGCCGAGCACGAGCGGCGCCTTGGCGCGAGGGTGTCCGCCGGACAGGATCGTATGATCGAGCGGCGTCACGCCTGCAGCCGTGACGCGGACGAGAACTCGGTGCTCCCCGCGTCGCGGCTCGGGTAATTCGACTTGCCGCAGTCCGCCAAAGCCGGAGAAAGTTTCCGCCTCGATCGCGCGCACCGGCGTTCTCCCGATAAAGTGACTTACCTGTAAGGCACTTGAAGGTTACAAACAGGTCTGTTACTTTGTCAAGCCAAAAATCGGAACAGCAGGAGCGAGTGGATATGAAAGCTGGAGTCCGGCCCCGGCGAGGAGCCCCGGTAAAGGGCGAGGCGAGCGCGCGTGAGCGCATCCTCGCGACGGCAAACGAATTGTTTTACCGCGAGGGCGTCCGCGCTATCGGCGTCGACACGGTCGTCGAGCGATCGGGCGTGTCGAAAACGAGCCTGTATCGGGTGTTTGAATCCAAGGACGCGTTGATCGCCGCCTTCGCCGCCGAACGCAACCGGGCGTCATGGGTATGGTGGGATCGCATTGAAGAGGAGCACGCTGATGATCCGCGCGCTCTGCTTGAGGCGCTGCTCTCCGAAATCGCGCGGCGGATCGGGGCTCCCGCGTATCGCGGTTGTCCGTTCCTGAACCTGGCGACAGAGTTTCCTGACGAGAGCCATCCCGGCTGGGTCGCTGCTCGGGCCAACAAGGAGGAGATGCGAGCCAGGCTCGCAACGATCGTCGCCAGGCTGGGCGTTAGCGATCCTAACCGTGTCGCCTCTCAGATAGCGCTGATGATCAATGGCGCGTACGCCATCGGCCTGGTGGCGAAACCGGCTGATCTGAGGGACGACCTGGTCGACGCCGCCACGAAATTGTTGGCCTAGCGCGCTTTGCCAAGGTTGCGCCTACCCCCCGGCTCGGCGACCCGGGCTAACCTTGCCGCGCCACATCGCCTATATAGAACCATAGCGCCGTCCGTGAGGGATCGTGTAGAAACAATCCGATCACCGCGCCCCACTCATTTCGCTCCAAAGGGAGACTGACATGCCCGCTTCTGAGATTGTCATCGCCAGCGCCAAACGCACCCCGGTGGGTTCGTTCAACGGCGTCTTCGGCTCGACCGCCGCGCACGAGCTTGGCGCCGTTGCGATCAAAAGCGCTCTCGAAGCCGCCAAGGTGGACGCGAGCGACGTGGACGAGGTGATTCTCGGCCAGATCCTCACCGCCGCTGAGGGTCAAAACCCGGCGCGCCAAGCGGCGATGAAGGCTGGCGTTCCCCAGGAGAAGACGGCTTTCAGCGTCAATCAGCTTTGCGGCAGCGGTCTGCGCGCGGTTGCCCTTGGGCTGCAACAGATCGCCAGCGGCGACGCCAACATCATCGTCGCGGGCGGCCAGGAATCAATGTCGCTCGCCCCCCATGCCGCCTATCTGCGCAGCGGCGTCAAGATGGGAGAGATGAAGCTCGTCGACACCATGCTGACAGACGGCCTCATTGACGCCTTTCACGGCTATCACATGGGCAACACAGCCGAAAACATCGCCAAGAAATGGCAGATCACCCGCGAGGAGCAGGATCGCTTCGCCGTCGCCTCGCAGAACAAGGCCGAAGCGGCGCAGAAGGCCGGACGGTTCAAGGACGAAATCGCCCCCGTGACAATATCGTCGCGCAAGGGCGACATCGTCGTCGACTCCGATGAATATCCGCGCCACGGCGCGACCTATGAGGCCATGGCGAAACTCAAGCCCGCCTTTTCCAAGGACGGAACGGTGACCGCGGCCAACGCTTCCGGTCTCAACGACGGCGCCGCCGCACTGGTCATCATGAACGCCGCCGAAGCGAAGCGCCGAGGGCTGACGCCTCTGGCGCGCATCGTCTCCTGGGCGACCGCGGGCGTCGATCCGGCGATCATGGGAACCGGGCCGATCCCGGCCAGCCGAAAGGCGCTCGAGAAGGCCGGCTGGTCGGTCAAGGACCTTGAGCTCGTGGAAGCCAATGAAGCCTTCGCCGCCCAGGCTCTCGCGGTCAACAAGGACCTGGGTTGGGACCCGGCGATCGTCAACGTCAACGGCGGCGCCATTGCGCTCGGTCATCCGATCGGCGCTTCGGGGGCGCGCGTCCTGACCACGCTGTTGCATGAAATGGCGCGCCGCAACGCCAAGAAAGGCCTGGCCACCCTTTGCATCGGCGGCGGCATGGGGATAGCGATGGCGGTCGAGCGGTAGTTCGCGCCGTTTGCGCTAAACTCTGCGCGCGCCGATAAAAAAAACGGCGCGCATTTAAAAAAACCTCGGGGAGGAAACATGGCAAGAGTCGCAGTGGTCACCGGCGGCACGCGAGGCATTGGGGGCGCGGTTTCCAAGGCGTTGAAGGCGGCGGGATGCGAGGTCGCTGCGACCTATCATTCCAACGATGACGCCGCCGCCAAGTTCAAGGCGGAGACGGGCGTCGACGTCTACAAATGGAACGTCGCGAAATACGAGGACTGTGTGGCGGGCCTGGCGGAGGTCGCGAAGGACCTCGGTCCGGTCGATATTCTCGTCAACAACGCCGGAATCACCAAAGACGGCATGTTCCACAAGATGACCCCGGACCAGTGGTACGACGTCATCAACACCAACCTCAATTCCTTGTTCAATATGTGCCGTCCGCTGATTGAAGGCATGCGCGAGCGCGGGTTCGGCCGGATCATCAACATCTCGTCGATCAATGGCCAGAAAGGACAAATGGGCCAGGCCAATTATTCGGCCTCGAAGGCTGGCGACATCGGCTTCACCAAGGCGCTGGCCCAGGAGAACGCCAACAAGGGCGTCACCGTCAACGCCATCTGCCCGGGTTATATCGCCACGGAAATGGTGCTGGCGGTGCCGAAGGACGTGCTCGAAAAGGCGATTCTGCCGCAGATCCCGGTTCGCCGCCTCGGCCAGCCGGACGAGATCGCCCGCTGCGTCGTCTTTCTCGCGTCCGACGACGCCGGCTTCATCACAGGCTCGACGCTGTCGGCTAACGGGGGCCAGTATCTGGCTTAGGGTCACCTCAAGGCCGCCTTGGGCCGATTCCGGCCCGCCGCCGATCGTGATGCAATGGCAAGAATGCGCAAAGAGCAGTCATTCCCCGAGTGTGGCGAAGGGGTGAAATCGACACTGCGCCTAGGCGATCCTTAGGTTGAAACTATCTCAGCCTCACTTCTTGAGCAGCGGGCAGGTCGAGTCGACAAGCCTACCGAACGCCTGCTCGCCCGAGATTTTCTTGACGACGCGATAATAGTCCCACGCGTACTTCGACTCTGAGGGTTTCTTGACCTGCATGACGTACATATCATGCTGCATCAGTCCGTCGGCGCGGATGACGCCGTTGTCGGTGAACATGTCATCGATCTTGGTCTTGTGCAGTTCCTCCATCACCTTGTCGGCGTCGGTCGTGCCGGCGGCCTTGACCGCGTTGAGGTAGGTCAACGTCGCTGAGTAGTAGCCGGCCTGAGTCATGGTCGGCTCCGCCCCCGCGCTATCGAAGAAACGCTTCGCGAAAGCGCGGGACTTGTCGTTGAGATCCCAATACCAAGCCGCTGTCAGATAGAGCCCCTGCGCGGTTTCGAGACCGAGGGCATGGATGTCGCTGATGAACGCCAACAGAGCGGCCGGCCTCATCGTCTTCAAGAGGCCGAACTCTTCGGCCGCCCTCAACGAGTTGGTGAAATCGCTGCCGGCGTTCGCCAGCGCGAGGACCTGCGCCCCGGAGCTCTGCGCCTGTAGGAGATAGGATGCGAAATCCGACGCGGCGAGCGGTACGCGCACCGCGCCGATTACCTTCCCTCCATTGGCGGTGACGACGCGCGCGGCTGCCTCTTGCAACTGTGTGCCGAAGGCGTAGTCGGAGGTAAGGAAAAACCAGGTCTTGCCGCCCTCGCCGAGGATCGCCGTCGCCGTGCCGATGCCGAGCGCGGTTGTGTCATGGACGTAATGGACCGTGTAGGGGGTACAGTCCTTGCCCGTAAGGGAAGCGCCCGTGGCGCCGATGGCGAAGAACGGAATTTTCTTTTCGTTGGCGATCGACGCCATGGCGAGGCTGACGCCGGTATTGGCGCCTAACATCACCATGGTCAGCCCGTCGCGATCAACCCATTCACGAAACTTTTGTGCGCCGATATCGGGTTTGTTCTGATGATCGGCGGTCAGCAGCTCTATCCTTTGGCCGAGGTCCGAACCGCCGAAGTCGGCGATAGCCATCTTGATTGCTTCAACCGCTCCGGGACCATTGGTGTCGGCGTAGGGGCCAGACATGTCGTCGATGTCGCCGATGACGACTTTGGTGGAATCGGCATCCGCCGCAATTGACCAAAGGAGTGCGACAGCGGCCACAGAAAAGCGCCTAAGCATAAGCGTCCCTCAGCATAAGCGTCCCTCCTTCAATCGAGATTGGCATCCATCGACCGGCCGCGTCTCAAAGGGGTTTTCGCCCCCACGCCTGGATAAGAAGTCGATCAATGACGAGTGTGTCAGGGTCGGTAAGATGCAGAAACAGTCTCTTCTGGTGCTCCTCGAGGTCGCTCTTGCTGAATCGTCCTAACGCCATAATCCTTTCCTGCATCAACTCGACCAATGTGAGGAGAACTGTTCGCTGGCTGTCGCCCACCTCAAGGCGCCTCGCATGCACCTTCATCTCGATGGAGCCGACGCCCGCTGACCGCAGCAGCGAATGCAGCGTGCGCCCCGTGGCGCGATTTCCGCCGTGCGAGCGAAAAGCGGTTGCGTAGGCGTCCAGGAGGATTGTCCAAGAGGGATGCTCTGGATAGCAGACCAGCGAGACGGCGTCGTATTCCTGAAGCGCGATGAGCCCGCCGGGCTTCAGTCGCGAGACCATTTGCTCGACGACCGTCAATTGATCGTCCGGCGGGAGGTTCAGTAAGACAAGCCGCTCATGCACCAGATCGAATTGTTCGCTCGTCTCGCTTGATCCGAGCGCGTCGCTCTGGACGATGCTGACGTTCGTCAAGCGGCGCTTTTCGATCTCTCTGCGAGCCAGATCGGCGAATCGTTGTTCACGCTCGATTCCGACGACTTCGCCTTTCGCGCCGACGCGCCCGGACAGAAGATCCAATATTCCGACTGGCCCACAACCTATATCCGCAACACGCCAACCCGCTTCGACCCGGAGACGATCCAAGAGCCAGCGGGCTTGCGGTTCGAGCGCTTCGGCCTGATCGATCAGGCGCTGTTGTTCGGCTCCGCTGCTGCCGAACACATATTCCGCAGACGACGAACTCACCCGGACTCCCCGTAAGGGCTGGACTTCGCCGCGTGTGGCGGCGATAGCCGGAAATCGACGATTGTCGCTAACCTCGATTTGTTTCAATAAAGACGCTGTTCATCTTAGCAGGCAAGACCGCGGTCTGACAGGTGATCGCGATTTGTCGGCCTCTGATCGCTCACAGACCGAAGATTCCGCAGCTTGGCGAGCCATCTCTCGCGTTGAGTTTTTCGCTTGGCGGAGAGGATCGGCCGATTACCTTGGCATAGTTCTCGCTGGGCCTTCGGCGCTCCTTCGAACTTGCGACGTCGACGAACCCATCTCCTATGTCCGGTTCACGTCGATACTATTGAAAAAGTCGGAAATTGAGGTGCTGCGAAAATGCCGTTTCCGCCCGCATAGAGTGTTGTCTCCAGGGGTAGTTGCCACACCAGGGCCTAAGGAAGGGTCGTACGCGGAAAGATCGGTTGCTCCGCCGAGGCTGGTTGCTCCGACCGAGACGCCTGCGGTGGTCATGCCTTCGATCAGGACCCTAAGGAAATTTCCATCGAGACTGCCAGCGGTCTTCTGAATTGTAATCGACCCGGAAATTCGAGTTTTCAACATCGGGTAATGGGGCGGGAGCTCTTCAGCGAAGGCCGCTACGATCGGCCCCGTCATTGGAAGAGGAGACCGTTCAATGGATTATTTTGCTGGCCTCGATATCTCGATGGACGAGACGCATATCTGCGTTCTCGATCGCGAGGGCGCTGTTGTCTATGAGGGCAAGTGTGCGTCGATGGCAGAGGCGATCGCGGACGAGCTGTCGAAGGCGCCAAGCTGTCGTCGCATCGTATTCGAGACGGGGCGAATGGCGCCGATCCTATTTCATGGGTTGAGCCAACTCGGTCTTCCTGTGGTCTGCATCGAGAGCCGGCAGGCCTACCAGGCGCTCAAGTCGCTTGCGACCCACAAGACCGATCGCAACGACGCGCGAGGGCTGGCGCATCTGGCCCGCACCGGCTTCTTCAAGCCCGTGCATGTGAAGTCGCTGTCGGCCCACGCCATTCGCTCGCTCATCATCGCGCGTAAGAAGCTGGTCGGCCAGCGAGTGACCTTGGAAAACCAGATCCGAGGTTTGGCGGTCGTGTTCGGGATCCGACTGCCCCGGGCGCTCACTGCCGCCTTCATCGACAACGCTCTCAAGGCAAGCGAGGGGATCGCCGGTCTTTCTGCCGCCATGCGGGGTCTGATTGCGGCCCGGACTGCCGTGATGACGGCGGTCGCCGCGATCGACGCCGACATGAGGCGCATGACAAGCGCCTCGGCGGCTTGCCGTCGGCTGATGACCATCCCCGGCGTCGGTCAGTTGACCGCTCTGGCCTTTGTAGCCGCAATCGACGATCCCTCGCGCATCCGCCGATCCAGAGAGATCGGCGCCTATCTGGGCCTGGTTCCGAGGCGCTATCAGTCGGGCGAAGTCGACTACGTCGGGGGCATCTCGAAATGCGGGGACCGACGGCTGCGGACCCTGCTATATGAAGCCGCCAATGTCATGCTGACCCGCTACAAAGGCCAACTCAAGCTCAAGGATTGGGCCTTCGCGATCGCCAAGCGATCGACGATGCGCAAGGCGAGGGTCGCTCTGTCCCGCCGCCTCGCAATCATCATGCATGCGATGCTGCGGGATGGGACGGAGTTCGAGTTCGCCTAAGCCCGGCAAGCCCCAAGACAGGAGGCCGAATCCAGCTCCCGCAAGGAGCGACGCCCTAGGGAGGGAGCAGATGACGGCGCGGATTTTGTAGCAGCGGCTAACTCCTAGCCGACTGCGCTTTCAACCTTGCCGCCCTGCACCCAGCTTACCCCATCAAGTGCC
This sequence comes from uncultured Alphaproteobacteria bacterium, assembly GCA_963775405.1. GTDB lineage: Bacteria > Pseudomonadota > Alphaproteobacteria > Rhizobiales > Beijerinckiaceae > Roseiarcus. Next base: position 10,541 of record CAVZJI010000009.1, on the reverse strand, counting down.
GAACGAGCACGTAGAGAACACAGGCACCCGAAAGCGTCGACATCCGGAAGAGGCTTCCGCCCTTGACCCATTAGAGAACAATATCCGTCGAATCGCGACATTCCCTTGCTCGCGACAGTGTCCGCGCTGGGTCCAGGCTGTGTGAAAACGTTGGTTGGGTTAAAATCCTGATGGATTAAGTCGAGGTTCTTGATGAAGCGCTTTGTCGAAGGGGAGGACCGCATGCAAGGCGTTTTGCCGCCCGAGTTCCTCGATGATTAGGTAGGTGAAGACAATCCGGTCCGCGTCGTCGATCTCTTCATTGACGACCTCGACCTGGAAGCGCTGGGCTTTTCTGGCGTTGCGCCGGAGACCGGTTGGCCCGCCTATCATCCTGCGACGCTTCTGAAGATTTACCTCTACGGCTATCTCAATCGCATCCAGTCGAGCTGGCGGCTCGAACGGGAGACCCAACCCAACATCGAGTAATGTGGCTGACCGGCCGACTGGCGCCGGACTTCAAGACGATCGCGCAGGCGCTGGCCTACACTATGAAGCGAATGATCAATATCTTCGGCGTCAACCCGCTGATGCAGGCGATCGCGGCCTGACCGCGCCCGCCTGCCGGCGCGAGCTGCCACTGTCGCGCAACACCCGCATCGGAAATTATCTCTTCACACGACTTCGATCGGAAGCGGAAGTTTCTGCGCGTCTGCGGATCGGGTGCCATCCGAGGCAAAGCGGAAATTCCAGGCTTGCCGACATCGCCGACGGCTACGCACCGGAAGCGTGGGTCATGAGCGGCCACACACAGGTAGCAAGGTTGCGCTTGCCGGAACTGTCCTCGCCTACGTCCCGCTGGAGGATAGAACCCCCATTGGCGCCCACTTCGCTGCGAACAGACGACCACTGTCAGTCTGGCAACGCTCTTCTGTGAGCGCGGCTTCTCAGTTCGGCGGCAAACTCCGGGGCTGGCTCGCGAAACCTTTACGGTCTACCGACCTCAGTAGGTCCGGTCGCGGGGCTCTTCTGATCGAGGCGCCATGAACCATCCCAATCGGCGGGGGGCGAATTGTCGCGCAGGCTCTCGACGCGGGTGAGGAGGACCATACAAGGTCCATCGCCGGGCGATGCCGCCAGCGCCGCCTTCAGGGCGCTCGTTGCCTCATCCCAGCGGCGCGCCCGGTATGCGGCGAGCCCATCGGAATAGTGCGCGCGCAATGCGATCTGTTCTGCCGACAGATCGCCCCCTCGTCCCATGATCTCGAACACGATCTGCGGCCGGGTCTGGCCGGCGACGACCAGACGGTCGATTTCACGCGCCTCGACCGCCTGGTCCGCGGCTGCAATCGTCGCTTGCGAAACCAGGCATCGGGTGCCGTAGAGCTTGTTGGCGGACTCCAATCGCGAGGCGAGGTTCACCGTATCGCCCATGACCGTAAAGCTCATCATGAATTCGGAGCCGATGCTCCCGACGAGGGCTTCCCCAGTGGCGATGCCGATGCGCAGGTCGCATTCCGTCGGAATCGTACGGACCCCGAGCAGTTCGGGCAATTCTTTGCGCAAGCCACCGATGCGATCCATCATGTCGATGGCGGCGAGGCAGGCGAGGCGCGCTTCGTCGGCTTCGTCGGCGAACGGCGGTCCCCAATACGCCATGATGGCGTCGCCAATATATTTGTCGATGATCCCTTGCTGAGCCCGGATTGGCTCCGACATGGTCGACAGATAGCGGTTCATCACCTTGACGAGTCCCTGCGGCGTCATGCCTTCGCTCAGGCGCGTAAAGCCTTTCATATCGCAGAACAGGACCGTCATCACCCGACGTTGACCTTCGGTGGCCGCTGCGGATTGATTGATGAGGCCTTCGGCCACGCGCGGGTCGATGTAGCGGCCAAACGTCCGCCGCATCTGCTCCTTGTGACGCAATTGGCCGACCATGCGATTGAATGCGGCGGTCAGCTGGCCGATTTCGTCGCGGGTGACGACATCGATGGATCGATCGAGGTGGCCCGCCTCGACCTCGCGCGTACCTTGCAGCAACAGCCGGACCGGGCGCGTGATCCCGGCGCCGACCAAGCCTGCGAACAGCAATCCCAAAAGCGCGGCTATGGCGGTGACAATGACCGTGATCCAGGTCGCCCGCTGCTGATTGACCATAACCGTTGCAGCGCTGGCGTGGACCTGGGCCAGCATACCCGCGCGGATCTGACTTATCCTTTGGCTGAACTCGTCTCGGAGGGAGTCGGCCCGCTGGAGCGAGCGTTGAACCTCCGGAAAGTCGTGCGCCTCGAGCTCGCTGATGAGTTGGCTATTTTCTTCATTCATGAGCCGTCGAACATCCGTTACGGCCGCTTCTATCCGGCCGTCGATGAGCGCCAGCGCCACATTGTCCGACGGGGTGCTGGGGTCCGCAAGGATCGAGCCGATGAGTTTGCGTGCAGCCTCGGCTTCTTCCGTAACCTCGGCGTCTTTAGTCCGATAGATCTGCATGCGCTGTGCAAAAGCCGCGTCATCCGGCGGCGTTTGCATCTTGGCGATAACCATCTGACGTAGCGCGAGTGCGCGCTCGAGCGATCGCACGTTTGTGCGCGCCAGGTCCGCATAGGCGGGTACATATTTATTAGTCAGCTCGTCCAGCAAATGACTGACCCGATTCGCCATGAGCGTTGAGAGGATGGACGTGGCGATCATGAGGACGACTAAGCCAAGGGCGATACCGACGATCTTGCGTCTGATCGATTGGCTGAACATGGTTTTGGGGTCCTGGCGGCTGGACAGAAACGTCCGAGTTCGACGTTATTCGGCCCGACCTACCATGAATTGGGTGAAGCCCGCGTTCCTCATCGGCATGTTCGGCGCTTAAGCTCTTGCAGTCCCGGTGGGATTCGGCAGACTAGGCGCATCCTTACGCACGGCGGCAACGCTTTTGGTGCTTCTGGCTTCTCTAACGTCAGCGGAGTTCCCTGGAGCTCTGGCAAGCGGTAAAGGTTAAACTATACGTAGTTCTACCTATATACAAGAATATAGGTCGGCTTTATTTGCTTATTTTGCGCGGGAGATCAGTTCCTAGCTCGATGAATTTCGGTGGCTCGCGCAGCTCGCGGGCGATCGCTAGGCCTCCGCCAAGGGGACGCCAATGGGCGAGACCCGAAAGCTTGCGGCGATTCTTGTCGCGGACGTCGTCGGATATAGCCGGCTCGCTGGCGCGGACGAGGATAGGACCCTTGCGCGCCTAAGGGGCCTCCGCAGCGACCTCATCGACCCCGCCATCGCCGCCCATCATGGCCGCATCATCAAGCGCACGGGCGATGGGCTCGATCATCGAGTTCCGCAGCGTGGTCGACGCCGTGCGCTGCGCGCTCGAGGTGCAGAGCGGCATGGTCGAGCGCAACGCCGGGCTGCCGCCCGAACGGCGCATCGAGTTTCGCATCGGCATTCATCTTGGCGACGTTGTCGAGGAGGCGGACGGCGACCTCATGGGCGACGGCGTGAATGTCGCGGCCCGGCTCGAAGGGATTTGCGAGCCGGGCGGGATTTGCCTGTCTGAGGACGCTTATCGGCAGGTGAAGTCGCGACTCGAGCTTCAGGTGGCCGACCTCGGGCCGCAAAGCCTCAAAAACATTGCCGACCCCGTGCGCGCCTACCTGTTGCGCCAGGGCGCGCCGCTGACGCAAAAATCGACCCATGCAGCGACGCGAACACGCGGCGCCTGGCGCGCGCTGGTCTGCCCTTGCTGCGGCGCTTGTTGTCGCGGTCGTCGCGGGGGGCGCCTATGCTTGGCATGCGAGCTATGCGCCGCGTTTCATGGCCCCGTCCGTTGACGACAAGCTCGCCAATGCGCCGCGGCTTTCGATCGTCGTGCTGCCGTTCGAGAACCTCTCCGGCGACAAGGAGCAGGACTATTTCGCCGACGCGATCACCGATGATCTGACGACCGACCTGTCGCATCTGCCCGACAGCTTCGTCATCGCCCGCAACACCGCGTTTACCTACAAGGGCAAGCCGGTCGACGTGAAGCAGATCGGGCGGGAGCTCGGCGTGCGGTATCTGCTCGAGGGCAGCGTGCGCCGTCTCGAAGACAAGATATCGGTCAACGCGCAGCTCATTTCGACCGAGACCGGCGCGCATGTCTGGGCCGATCGGTTCGACGGCGAGCGCAGCAAACTTGGCGAATTGCAGGTGGAGTTCGTCTCCCGCCTCGCCAATTCGCTGGGTGTGGAGCTAGTCAAGGCCGAGAGCCTGCGCGCGATGCGCGAACGGCCGAACAATCCGGACGCGACCGATCTTGCGATGCGCGCCGAGGCGTTGTGGAGCTCAAGCGACGAGTCGAAGCTCGGCGATGTGGTGAACCTGTTCGAACGCGCGCTTGCTCTTGACCCGCATAATGTGCTCGCGATGACAGGGCTGGCGGGGGTGCTGCAAGAGCGCGTGGTCCAGTTCGCCAGCAAGGACCCTCCAGCAGACATCGCGCGTGCGGACGAATTGATCAATGCCGCCTTGGCCGTTCAACCTGAAAATTCGTGGGCCCATGGCATCAAAGCCTGGCTGTTCTTCGCGAAACGCCAGTTTGGGCCGGCTACCGCGGAGGCGGAAACGGCGACCGCGGAGGACCGCAACAATGCTGACGCTTACGCCGCCGCAGGCTTTTTCCAGCTGTTTCTCGGCCACAGCGAGAGAGGCTTTGCGAGCGTCGAAAAGGCGCTTCGGTTGAGTCCGCGCGATCCGGGCCTGACGTTTTGGCAGTTCGAAATGTGCCACCTCCATTCCCATCTCGCGCAGTGGGAACAGGCGATCGAATGGTGCAACAGGTCAACCGCCAGCGACCCTACGAATTTTTTCCCGCTGGTTGACCTCACTGCAGCCAACGCCTTGCTCGGCCGCGACCGAGAGGCAAAGGAGGCCGCAGCCCAATTGCAGAAGGTTTATCCCGGCTTCACCGTGCAAACCTGGGCGGGCCATCACTTTAGCGACGATCCGACCTTCGACGCGCAATTTCAGCGCATCGTCGAGGGCCTGCGCAAGGCGGGCGTGCCGGAGGGCGAGAAGAAGACGGATTGAGCGGCGCCGTCACGTCCAGTGGGCGTCCGGCGAGGTCGAAGGCTACCCGAACGAGGGTCCGCTTTCGGCGGTGAAGACCGAAGAACCCGGCCAATAGCCCGATCATAGCCGGGCCAACCAGAGCGCCGGCCCTTGCGTGTTGACTGCAGACCAGCGCCCCGGATTCGAAGCTCGTTCGATTAACAGTGAACGTCGACTGATGGGGCGAACGCACCACCTCATCCTGAGGAGCGAGGCGAAGCCACGCGTCTCGAAGGATGCTCCAGAGGGGGCGGCGCGTACTGGATGCGTCCTTCGAGGCCGCTTCGCGGCGCCGCAGGACGACGGTGCAATTTGCTTTAGCCGATCGATCCCGTACGGCGCCAAGGCTGCTTTTTGGCGAGACAGGTACTAGACTGGCCAAGCACTTGTGCAGCGATCGCTAAGGACTCGTTCTAGGCCGGGCCTCCCATGTCGGACTTGGCGCTCTCGATTGTTCTGGGCGTAGCGCTCGCCGCTGCGACCGGCTTTCGCGTCTTCTTGCCGATGCTCATCGCCAGCGGCGCGGCCTATACCGGGCATCTCCGCTTGGACGATGGCTTCGCCTGGCTTGGCTCGCCATCGGCCCTGATCATGCTGAGCGTGGCGGCCCTTGTGGAAGTCCTGGCCTATACCATTCCGGTCATCGATAATCTGCTTGACGTTGTCGCGGCGCCCGCGGCGTTCATCGCCGGGACCATCCTGTCAGCCGCCGTCATGACCGACATGCCGCCGATGGTGAAGTGGACGGCGGCCGTGATTGCGGGCGGCGGCGTCGCCGGATTGACGCGAGGATCGATCGGGGTTCTGAGGGCGCACACGACCGTTCTGACCGGGGGCCTAGGGAACTTCGTCATCTCCACTGCGGAACTTGGCGGGGCGGCGCTGATATCGTTTTTGGCGCTTGCCGCGCCGATCGCCGCGATCGCGCTGGTCGCGCTGTTCCTGTACGTGGCTATGCGATTGCTCCGCCGGTTGCTTCGAGGCGCCAAACCATCGCACGGCTGGACTTAGGCGATTCCCGGCGCTTCCCTTGCTTTGCCCTCGCGGGGCGCCTTAGATTCGGATTCTCGCCGGCGCCAGCCCTCGCTTGAGACGCTGTGACGTTTTGTATGTTCGCTTGACGCTATTTTCTTCCCATGCTGTGATGGAGCTGCGACGGCGTTCAAATCCTACAGGGGAGGCTAACATGCCATTGAGCGAGCGCGAGCGCGAAATCGTTAAGACGTTGACAGAGACAAAGGCGGTGGACTTCGAGGCGATCGGTCGGTCGCTTGCCAAATTCGGGCCGACCGCCGCCCTCGATTTCGATTACGAACCGATATTTTGCGGCACCATGCGGTATTATATTCATCTCTATCGGTTGCCGCCTCCGGTTGTCGACAATGTCGAGGCGCTGAACCCACAGCCTCTACCGCCATAATCGCCGGGAAGAGCTGATCTCACAGCGCATATTTCGAGGGCGGGACTGGAGCGAGGCGGACCTCGTTCGACGCCTGTGCAACGCTTTGGACATTGCGGCCTCGACCGTCCAGACGATGCCCGTGGACGGCCATACCGATCCCGGCGATCCGTCACACAAGGTCCGTCCCGAAAAGGTCGTCGGCGAGGCGGGTCTTCTCTTGTTGGCCGCGGCGCGGGCGACGTCGGCAAACGAAGTCCGCGAGCGAATTCGAGTTCGTCGCTCGATCGCTTATCCCCCTTGCGCGAGCCGAACACGTGCGTGCGCGCGTCTGTCTGGAGCCATCGCTCGCGCTCGAGCACTCCCTCGGCCATATCTGTCTCGCCCGGCTTGGCTTTCCCGATTCCGGACTGGATCAGCTTCTTGGCGAGAGCCTTAAGGCGGATTGGGCAGGCGGCGGTGAGCGGATGCCACATCGTCAGCTGGAGCAGGAATGGTTGATTAGGCTACGGGGCGAAGCGCGGCGCGGCGCCCCTGTTGACCCTCGGCTTCCGGGGCGTTCGGCCCTCGGCCGGCCGGCCGATCTGCTCTCGCCGCGCAAGGACGAGGTCTACGCATTGACGCACGCCCTGATGTACCTGACGGACCTCGGATCTCGACGAGTTCGTCTTCCCCGTTCGCAAGCGACAATCGCGGCGGAGGCGGACGCCGCGCTTGCGTCGAGCCTCGACGAACCGGACTATGATCTAGGGGGCGAAATCCTTCTGACCTGGCCTTATCTTCATCGACGTTGGAGCGCATCGGCCATCATCGGCTTTGCAGTCCTGGCGTCCGTCGAAGACCGGCTGGGCTTTCTCCCGGCGCCGAACGTCTCCTATGACCGCCTGCGGGCGCTTTCGGGAGAGGAGCGCGCCCGATATGTCGTCGCCAGTTCGTACCACACGGCCTTTGTGATGGGACTGTTGTGCGCGGGCGTGCTGCGAGACGGCCGCCGTCCCCCTCTCGCGGCGCCGGTTCGAGCTCGCGAGCGAGGAGCCGCGGCCAAACTCATCGAGCTTATCGGGCCCGTCGAGCCAAAGGCTGATTGGAACAATCACCTGCAGGCGCAAAGGCTGGAAGATCGCGATTTCGCGGCGCCGCTCCTTCTCAATATCTGCCTGCGTCGCGCTGCCGTTCGTCGCGACCTCGGCGTCATCCGGTCGGCCCTCATGATCGGCGAGCGTCACGGCCTCCTCGATGCCCCCGCGCCGCGCCAGGCGGCGGAGCTTCTGCGCCGCTCGGCGATATACGCTAAGACTTAATCGACGGCTGCAGCCGATCAGCGTCCCGCCTCGGACATCGCCCCGTGAGGACTGGCAGATAAAAGTCGCTTGGCTGAGCCGTGTCGACTTCGCTATCGACGTGGCTGCGCTTTTTGGCGCGAGGACTTCCAAGGCCCACGCTGACTCGACGCCCGCGTAACGCAAGCACCAGGGCGAGTGGTCGGAAGGCAGAGACCGAAACTCTGGATCCGCGGATTGGCGAGAATGCGCGTCAAGAGCGATCCGCGACTTATTGAAACGGCCTCGTTTACCTCTTGAATCAATGGCTTAAGTCACACGAGTTTGAAAAAGTCTTGCGCAATCCGGAATCCTGTGTTATAGATGTTTCTACATGCAGAATCTGATCCCGCGCCTTCCCATGCCGATTGCCCCGAGAGAAAACTGTGTGAGGCATTCTCGAGCGTGCCTGAGACAGGAGGAAATTTTTTATTCCAATCGCCTGTAACCCATTGAAAAGTCTCGTTTCCAAAAAATAAACGCTAGTAAACGTCAGCTTTTTTGTTAGCGTTTACTAACGTTTATTGGCGTTTATTGGCGTTTATTGGCTTAGGTCGAGCGGGTCCCGCGCGCGGCTCAGCCGTTCCACGTCGCGAACATGCCGGCCGCCGCGGCGGTCATGACCGCCGTCGCCGCCCAGCCAAGCGCTTTAAGCCAGGGCTTCAAGGCGAACTCGCCCATCACCTCTCGCCGCGATGCCATCAGCATGATCATGACCATGATCGGAACCGCGGCGACGCCGTTGAGGACGGCGCTGAAGATCAGCGCCTTGATCGGATCGAGCGGGGAAAAATTGAGGAGCGCGCCCGCCAGGGTCGCAAGCGCAATCGCCCCGTAGAAGGCCGGCGCCCGGCCCGCGCGCTCGGCGAGCCCAATGCGCCACCCCAGCGTCTCGCCAACAGCATAAGCTGCGCTCCCAGCCAAGACCGGCACCGCGAGCAGTCCTGTGCCGACGATGCCGAGCGCGAACACCGCGAAGGCGAGTTCACCCGCGATCGGCTTGAGCGCTTTCGCAGCGTCCGCCGAGGTTTCGACGTTGGTCACTCCGTGCGCGTGCAGGGTCGCGGCGGTCGTCAACACGATGAAAAGCGCGACGATATTGGATACGCCCATGCCAACCATCGTGTCGAGCCGGATGCGCGCAAGTTGCCGCGGCGCTTGAGCTGGCGCTTCGAGGATCGGCTCTGCGGCCGGGTCTTCCTTGACGTCCTCGACCTCTTCCGACGCCTGCCAGAAAAACAGATAGGGGCTGATCGTCGTGCCAAAGATTGCGACGACCATCGTGAAATAGGCCGCCGTCCATTCGACATGCGGAACGAAGAGATGGTAGGCGACCGTTCCCCACGGCACGCCAACGACGAAGACCGTCGCGACGTAAGCGAACAGCGAGAGCGTGAGCCAGCGCAACACGGAGACATAGCTCGCGTAGCGCATGAAAACTTCGAGGAGCACAATGACAATGGCGAACGCCGGCACATAGAGCCATTTCGGGCCAGGCAGAATGAGCTGCAACGCTGCGCCCATCGCTCCGAGGTCAGCGCCGATGTTGATGACATTGGCGAGGACGAGCAGGCCGACCAGCGCGTAGAGCACAAGGGGGGAATAGGATCGGCGCATGTTGGCGGCGATGCCCTTGCCTGTCACCCGGCCGATCTCGGCGCTGATCATCTGGATCGCGCACATGAGCGGATAAGTGAGAAGCAGGGTCCAGGAGAGAGCGTATCCGAAGGCCGCGCCCGCCTGGGCGTATGTCGCGATCCCGCTCGGATCGTCGTCCGAGGCGCCGGTTATCAGGCCCGGCCCGAGAACGTCCGCAAGCTTCGAGCGGTCAGGCCGCTCGTCCTGTCCGACGCCTGGAAAGTTTGTGATCGCCAATTCCGTAGCCCCTTCCACGCGAGGCTAACGGCTGATGACCCCTTTCGTTCCCTAGGCGTTCGCCATCTTCCGCGCGTCGATGACCGCGCGTGCCCATTCCTCCGGCCGCTCCTGCGGCAGGTTGTGGCCCGCGCCCTTGAATATGCGATGTTCGTGCGGGCCGGTGAATTTCTTCGCGTGATGGGCCGTGCCGGGGTTCACGCCGTCCGCGTCGCCGTCGATGGTGATGGCCGGAACGGCGATCCGGGGCTGCGCTGCAAGGCCCATTTCTATCTCATCGTACCGCGGATCGCCTGCGCCGGGCGCGAGCCCGTAACGATGGCGATAGGAATGGATGACGACGTCGACGAAGTCGGGGTTGTCGAAGGCGCTCGCCGTTCGATCGAAAGCCGCATCGTCGAACGCCCAGTTCGGCGACCACATCCGCCACAAGAGGCGCGCGATCTCTCTCCGGTTCTTCGTCAAGCCGCGCCGACCCCGCTCGTTGTGGAAATAGTACTGGTACCAGAACGCCGCCTCCTCCGGCGGGCTCGCTGGCTCCATCGCATGCGCGATGCTCTGGATGTTGTACGAATTGCCGGAGACGAGGGCCACGACCCGCTCAGGCAAAAGAGCCGCGGCGATACAGGCCGCGCGCCCGCCCCAGTCATAACCGCCGAGAACCGCGCGCTTGATCTCGAGCGCGTCCATGAAGTCAAGCAGGTCCGCGCCAAGCGCCGCCTGCTCGCCGGAGCGGGGCGTCTCAGCGTTGAGGAACCGCGTCGGCCCGTAGCCGCGCAGGTAGGGAACGATCACCCGCGCCCCGGCTTGCGCAAGGATTGGCGCGGCCTGATCATAGGCATGGACGTCATACGGGAAGCCGTGGAGCATGACGCACGGCCAGCCGG
>CAVZJI010000008.1:0-65607 GCA_963775405.1 uncultured Alphaproteobacteria bacterium | reverse complement strand
CTTCAGGCCTCCGCCCATGCCTTCGCCCCCGGTCTGCGTGCTCGAAGCGATAATCGACGGAAACGCCGGGGCCTTCTCGAACAGCTCCTTGACCGCTTCCTCGGGCGCCTCGCGCTGGATGAAATCGCCGATCAGGGCGACCGCCTTGCGGGCGACCTCAGGGCTCAAGTCCGCGGCGGTCGCAACGCGGGCTATCAGATTCTCCATTTCACGCTCCTTGGCCGCGCGGAATGAGCCCGGCGGTTGTCGGTTGTCTCACCGCTCGCGCTGGAATTAAGCGCGCTCGCAGCATGTTACTTCCTCAGCGCCCGGCGCGAAATGGTGACCGCGGCTGTTCAGCCGGCAGTGATCCGACGTCGATTGGGGGCGGGGCGCAGCAGCAAAAGCTCTTTTGTGTCGCGCCGCACCATCGAATAAGCCATGATATTATCACATATGTAAATGCCGATTAATAATCCAACTGACATGGTAGTCGCCAAAAATGGTCCAAGTTGGCGACGAAATAAGAATTTTTGGCGCATTTGCGGCGCTTTCGTGCTATAAGCGGACATTTAGAAATGCGAAAACTGCATATCTGTTCTTCCTATTCACGGGCTACCGGCGCGTGTCGGGCAAGCTTATGTTGCATCGCGGTAGGCCGAGCGCCTGCCAGAAACGGAGTAAGAAAATGACCCCTCTCAAGACGATTTCGGAGAAGCTTACCGCTTGGCGCCGATATCGCGAGGCGGTGCGTGAATTGTCTCAGCTCTCTGATCGCGAGCTCGACGATATCGGCATTCGCCGTGGCGACATCGAATTCATCGTGCGCCGTTCCGTCGCGGGCCAGGCTTCGGCCTGATCGGGAAATTCTGACAAGCCCGAGACGCGCCGCTTAGGCGGCGCGTCGGCCCCCAGGGCCCGCCCCGGCGGACATCATCCTCCCAAAACGCGTTGACGACGGCGTAAAGCTTTGTGACAAGCGCGCCCATGCGTCCGATCCACATCATTGGCGGCGGACTGGCTGGCTCGGAAGCCGCATGGCAAGCGGCGAATTCCGGGGTTCCGGTGATTCTGCATGAAATGCGGCCGATCCGGACGACGGCTGCGCACCACACTTCCCACCTGGCCGAGCTCGTTTGCTCGAATTCCTTCCGATCGGACGACGCCTCGACCAACGCGGTCGGGATCCTGCATCGCGAGATGCGCGCCCTCGGCTCGATCATCCTCCAAAGCGCCGATGCCCACCAGGTGCCAGCCGGGGGCGCGCTCGCCGTCGACCGCGACGGCTTCTCTCAGGCCGTCGAGGCCGCGCTTCTCAGTCATCCTCTTATAACGCTCGACCGCGCCGAGATCGCAGGGCTGCCGCCGGCGGACTGGGACAATGTGATCGTCGCGACCGGGCCGCTCACCTCCCCGGCGCTGGCCGCGGCGATCGCAGGCTTGACCGGAGAAGGCGCGCTCGCCTTTTTCGATGCGATCGCGCCGATCGTGCATCGTCATTCGATCGATATGGACGTGGCGTGGATGCAGTCGCGCTACGACAAGGTCGGCCCAGGCGGAAACGCTGAGGCTTACGTCAACTGCCCGATGAGTTGAGACCAGCACGAGGCGTTCATCGACGCGCTGCTCGCGGCGGAAAAGACCGAGTTTCGCGAATTTGAGGGCACGCCCTATTTTGACGGCTGCCTGCCGATCGAAGTGATGGCCGAGCGCGGGCGCGAGACCCTGCGCCACGGGCCGATGAAGCCGGTCGGGCTCACCAACGGGCACGACCCAAAGGTCAAACCCTATGCCGTGGTTCAGCTCAGGCAGGACAACGCGCTCGGCACGCTGTTCAACATCGTCGGCTTCCAGACCAAGCTCAAATACGGCGAGCAGAGCCGCATCTTCCGCATGATACCGGGGTTGGAAGGCGCGGAGTTCGCCCGCCTCGGCGGCATGCACCGCAACACCTATCTCAATTCGCCTCGCCTGCTCGACGCCCGTCTGCGCCTTAAAGTCGCGCCGCGCCTGCGCTTCGCCGGCCAGATCACCGGCTGCGAGGGCTATGTCGAAAGCGCCGCCGTCGGCCTCATCGCAGGCCGCCTCGCCGCCAGTGAGCGATTAGGAGAAGAGCTCGAACCCCCGCCGCCGACGACGTCGACAGGCGCGCTCCTCAATCACATCACCGGCGGCCACATCGAATTGATCGAGACCGGCCCGCGCTCGTTCCAGCCGATGAACGTCAATTTCGGCCTCTTCCCCCCGATCGCCGAGCCGCGGTTTGACGAAGCGGGCAAGCGCCTATCGGGGGCGGAGCGAGGACTCGCCCGCAAGCGCGCGCTTTCTGCGCGGGCGGAGGGGGATCTGGCGCGATGGGCGGGGCGGGCGCACGAGCGGGCGCCGTTCGCGGCGGCTTAGCGGACCGAGTTAGGATCGCTATGCGACGCCGCCTGCAACAATCGCCGTTTCGAGGCGAATAAGATCGCATTGGCGGCGCTTTTGCATCGCCGTTCGCCATTCATGCGAGGCCCGATGTCCCACCACTTCGATACACCGACCGCGCGAGAAGATCCCCGCATCAATGTTTGCGACTTCTACCTCTTTCGCGGGCGACCCGGATTTACCGTCATGGCCATGACCGTCAACCCGAACGCCGGCCAATCCGCTCCCGATACGTTCCGCGAGGAAGGTCTCTACGCGTTCCGCTTCGATCTCGATGGGGACGCGCGCGAAGACCTCTCGTTCAAACTGTGCTTTGGCGCGGTCTTCCACAGCGATGACAAAGATCACGCTCACGCGCAAAGCTTTGAAGTGCGGCGTGCGTCGGGACCCTCTGCGGCGAGCGGCGCGGATGGAGAGCTCATTGCGGCTGGCCAGACGGGACACTTTGTCGATGGGGGCGCGGGCGTCAAGGCTTTCGCTGGCCTCGCGCCCGATCTTTTTGCCGGCGACGCCATGGCGCTGGGCGAATTCCGAACCGCGTTCTTCGAGAAGGGGATGTTTCATCCAGAGGCGTTTCAAAATCGAAAGAACTTCTTCGCCGGACGGAATGTCACCGCGATCGTCCTCGAGGCGCCGACTTCCCTGATCGGACGAGGTCGCGTGCACGGATGGGCGACCGCGTCGCTGCATGGCCACGCGCCGGAGGTCCAGGTCTCTCGTTGGGGGCTTCCACTGATCACGAACATCTTCATGCCTGACCCCGCGATGCGAGAGGCCTTCAACCGCGCTGCTCCAGCCGAAGACGTCTCGCGGTTCTCCGCGCGGATCGCGGACGTTGCAGCCAAGTTGACGCGGCTCGCGGGGTCCGCCACGGACCCGGCCGGCTATGGCAAGATGCTGGCCCAAAAGCTTTGCCCGGTGACGCTGCCCTACGAGCTCGACACTGAGGCGTGCTTCACCGTCGATAGATTGAACGGCCGAGGCCTAGTGGACGACGTCATGGACGTGATCCTGACCTTGGCGACAAACACGCCACTGAGCGACGGCGTTGCGCCGGACAGGAGCCGGATGCGCGACGAGTTCCCTTATTTCGGCGAACCCTTCGCTAACGCGGCCAAACCCTCGACCTAAGCTAGCTCCACCGCCGTCTTCGGCCAGACGCGCCCGAAGCGCAGCCTGCCTCAGCTCGCTTCCGCCAACAGCGACAATTGCTGGCGGCCGGAATTGCCGAACTGATCGACGAGGCGGGTCGGATAGTCGCCGGTGAAGCAATGGTCGGTGAATTGCGGCTGTCTCGGGTTGCGGCCAGGATGACCCATGGCGCGATAGGTTCCCTCGATGGACAGGAAGGCGAGAGAGTTGGCGCCGACAAATCGCCGCATCCCTTCGAGGTCCATGCGGGCGGCGAGCAGCTGGTCGCGCTCGGGGGTGTCGATACCGTAGAAGTCAGGATGGGCGATCGGCGGCGACGAGATGCGGAAGTGGACCTCGCGCGCGCCTGCGTCGCGCATCATCTGCATGATCTTGACGCTGGTGGTGCCGCGCACGATCGAATTGTCGATCAGCACAATGCGCTTGCCCTCGACCACCGCGCGGTTGGCGTTGTGCTTCATCCTGACGCCGAGCTCGCGAATCGACTGGGTCGGCTGAATGAAGGTGCGCCCGACATAGTGGTTGCGAATGATGCCAAGTTCGAACGGCAGGCCGCAGGCGCGCGCATAGCCGATCGCGGCCGGAACGCCCGAATCGGGCACCGGCACGACCACGTCCGCATCGGCCGGGGCCTCGCGCGCCAGCTCCGCTCCCATCGCCTTGCGGGCGTCGTAGACCGAGCGGCCATGAACGATCGAGTCAGGCCGCGCGAAATAGATGTACTCGAAGATGCAGGGTCGAGCCGGCTGCCGGGGTAACGGGAAGAAGCTCTTCACGCCTTCGTCGTCGATGACCACCACTTCGCCGTTTTCGATGTCGCGGACGAATTTCGCTCCGATGATGTCGAGCGCACACGTTTCCGAGCACAGAATTGGGCTGCCCTCGAATTCGCCGAGCACGAGGGGGCGGATGCCGAGGGGATCGCGCGCGCCAATGAGCTTCTTGTTGGTCAGCGCAACGAGCGCATAAGCGCCCTCGATCTCGGCCAGGGCCTCGACGAAACGGTCGACGATCTTGGGCCGGCGTGAACGTGCGGCGAGCAGCAGCACGACTTCCGTATCGCTGGTCGACTGGCAAATCGCGCCGCCGCGAATGAGCTCCCGGCGTAGCGTCAGCCCGTTGGTCAGATTGCCGTTATGCGCGACCGCGAGGCCGCCCGCCTCGAGCTCGGCGAACAGCGGCTGGACATTGCGCAATATCGTGTCGCCGGTCGTCGAGTATCGCACATGGCCGATCGCCGACCGACCCGGCAGGCGGTCGATGGTCGCGCCGCTCGAGAAGTGATCGCCAACCAGCCCCTGCCGGCGCTCCGAGTGGAACCGGACGCCGTCGAAAGCGACGATGCCGGCGGCTTCCTGGCCGCGATGCTGCAGCGCATGCAGCCCGAGCGCAACGATCGCTGCGGCATTGGGATGATCGAAAATGCCGAAGACGCCGCATTCCTCGCGCAGCCTGTCGCCGTCAGGATCGAAGCCGCCTTCGCTCGACGGGGCCGCGTTCCGTTCAGGCGACGTCGGCGTCACTGCTTCGCCGGAGCGAATGGCGCGTTTTTGTTGATCAAGGCGTCGAGCTTCTGCTTGTCCATCGTGGAGCCGCCCGATCCCGCCGTCGAATTGGGTTTCTTCGGCGGCTGAGATGGTATGGCGATCGGTTGATCGTCCTCGGCCTTCGGGCGCGAGCCGGCCGCGTCGTTCGTCAGCTCGTTCGTCGCCGCGTTGGCGCGCGACTGGATCCAGCCGTTGAGCGTCTCGGCCGCATCCGACGGCAGCAGGGCGACGAGTTCGCTCGGCCGTCTCGGTGAGCACCGGCCGCGTTCTGGCGTTCTTGACCCATTCCGGTTGCTGCTTCTCCGAGACCAGCCAGTTGAAGATGGCGAAGGCGACGACGGCAAGGAGAAACCCCCTGGCGACGCCGAACACGAAGCCCAGCGAGCGGTCGAGGGCGCCGATCTTGCTGTCGAGGATCGCATCGGACAGCCGAACCGTGAACAACGACACGACGATCAGGGTGATAAAAAATACAAGCGCCGCGGCGGCCGCTTGGGCGACGATCTCCTTATGGATATAGGGAGTGAGGTAAGGCATGAGAAGTGGGTAAAAGTAATAGGCGGCCGCGGCGGCGGCGGCCCACGAGGCGATGGCGAGAACCTCGCGGGTGAATCCTCGCATCATGGACAGAAGCGCCGAGACGAGAACGATGCCGAGAACCGCTAGATCGAGATAAGATGGCATTTGCGAGAGAACCTCGTCGCGACGGTCCAACGTCCTATGCGCCCTCCGGCGGCCGGCGCGAGCGCCTTATAGCCAAGCCGCCTCAGTTCGTCACCCCACTGCGAGCCGGCGTTCCAGCGCGTCCCGCCTTGTTCTCGACCGCGCTCGCGGCGATCAACGCGACCAGCGCCGCCACATTATCGATCGGCTGCGTGGCGATATTGACGGGCTCGCCGCCAGAGCGCGGCGACTGCGGCGCGAACGCGCGCGTAAATCCAAGCTTGGCGGCCTCCTTGAGTCTCAACCCGGCGTGCGCAACCGCGCGCACAGAGCCCGACAACCCGATTTCGCCGAAATAGACCGCGTCGCGCGGCAGGCTCGCGCCGGTGAGCGATGAGGCAAGCGCGGCGGCCGCGGCGAGATCCGCCGCAGGCTCCATGATCCTCAAGCCTCCGGCGACGTTGAGATAGACATCATATTGGCCGAGCTTCATGCCCCCATGGGCCTCGAGCACCGCCAGCACCATGGCCAGGCGGCTCGGCTCCCAGCCGACCACCGCGCGACGCGGCGTGCCGAATGTCGTCGGCGCGACCAGGGCCTGGATCTCAACCAGAAGCGGCCGCGCGCCTTCGACGCCAGCGAACACCGCAGCGCCGGGATTTGCCGCCCCGTCGCGTTCCGCCAGGAACAAAGCAGAGGGGTTCGGCACCTCGGCCAGCCCGCCGCCGGTCATTTCAAAAACACCCACTTCGTCAGTCGCGCCGAACCGGTTCTTGGCCGCCCGCAGGAGGCGGAAGGCGTGCGCGCCGTCGCCTTCGAAGGAGAAGACCGCGTCGACCATATGCTCGACCACGCGCGGTCCGGCGATCTGGCCGTCCTTGGTCACGTGTCCAACCAGCAGCAGAGCCGAGCCGCTCGCCTTGGCGAAGCGGATCAAAGCCTGCGCCGAGCCGCGCACTTGGCTGACCGTTCCCGGCGCCGATTCGATCGCGTCGCTCCACATGGTCTGAATCGAATCGATGACCACGAATTTCGGCGCGTCGCCTGAACCAAGCGTCGCCACGATGTCCTCGACAAAGGTCTGCGCGGCGAGTTGCACCGGCGCCTCGGCGAGGCCAAGCCGGGCCGCGCGGAGACGCACCTGGGCAGTCGATTCCTCACCCGAGACATAGACCACTCGGCCGCCCGACCGCGCGACCGCGGCGCAGGCCTGGATCAGCAGGGTCGACTTGCCGATGCCCGGCTCGCCGCCGATCAGCGTGGCTGAACCGGCGACGAACCCGCCTCCGGCGACCCGATCGAGCTCGGCTATGCCGGTGACAAGACGAGGCTCGAACTGGGAGGCGCCCGACAGATCCTCGAGGGCGAAGGGCCGTCCTGCCGCTCCTCTACGAGCCGCCGCGCCGCCCCCGCCAACGCCGAGCGCGGCGCCTTCCTCGATGATCGTGTTCCACTCGCCGCACGATTCGCATTTGCCCTGCCAGCGCTGAGTGATGGCGCCGCAATTCTGGCAGACATAAGAAGAACGAAACTTGGCCATCGCGCCGCACTCGCAGGTTTATCTGGGCCTGTCGAGAGGCTTAGTTGGCCACTTCGCCGCCTATCCCCCGGCGCATCGCCCGGCGTTAATCACCCGTCAACGAATGAGGCGGCGCGGCCACAAATCATTCAGCCGTCATTCAACGAACCGAAGTTAAAGTTTGGCCTCCCTGCAAATCGAAAGGCTACCTCATGCGAAACATCTTGATTGCGTCTGCCTTTGCCCTCGTCGGCTTCGCGGCCGCGGCGCCGTCTCAGGCGATGCCATTCGCGGCGGCTGACAAAGCGCCATCCGTGATCACCCTCACAGCAGGCGGCTGCGGCGTCGGCTTTCATCGGGGACCGTATGGCGGGTGCCGACCAAACGGCGGCGGATACGGCTACGGCTACCACCCTTATGCTCACCCGTACGCCTACGGCCGCCATTGCTGGTGGCGCGGCGGCGTCCGCGTCTGCAACTAAGCGAACGCGGGGCGCTGGTCTTTCCTTAAGTTCAGCGCCTCACGCCACGGCGCTTCTTCTCAAGCCGCGGCGCTTGGCCGAGCTGACAACGTCTCGCGCCAGCGGTTGAGATGGACGAACTCGGGCGGGATCGCGATGCGCGCGGGCTTCGTGAAATCGAGCGCCACGAGGCCGGTGATGTCGGCGACGGTGAAGCGGCCGCCGGCAATGAACGGCCGGTCGCTTAAGGTCTCATCGACGATCGCCATTGCGTGAAGCGCCCTTGGGCGGTTGGCCGCCGCCCAATCGGGAACCTGCGGAATTTCCATTTCCGCCATGCGCGGATGGGTGTGACGCAACACCTGCGCAATCGGCAGCAACAGCCGCAATTCGAGCTGTCGCTGCCACATCTCGATCATCGCCTGCTCGACCGGCGTTGAGCCGAACAGGTTCGGCTCCGGCCAGAGCGCCTCGATGTAACGGCAGATCGCGATCGATTTGGCGATCCTCGTGCCGTCGTCGAGCTCGAGGATCGGAATGGTCTCAAAGGGATTGAGCGCCGAGAATTGCGGCGTCTTGTGCTCGAGCTTGCCGAGATCGACCTCGACGCGTGGAATCGAGACGCCCTTTTCCGCCAGGAAAATGCGCACGCGGCGCGGGCTCGGCGCCAAATTGGAGTTGTAGAGCTTCATGCCGCGCTCCTAGACGCTTTCCCCTTCTCCCTCCGGGAGAAGGGGCCGACCGGATGAGGGAGGCCGGCCGCCCTAACCCAACCCTCTATCCCCGAGGGGAGAGGGAGTAGCTCGCCCCCTCTAGCCGAATTGACGGCGGCGGGCTTAACAACGTTAATAAAATTATCCTCAACACTCTCTCAATTCCAAGCCATGGCGTCAGGGGCTCGTTAAGCAATTGAGCCGCATGATTGACGTGAGTAAGTGCGTACGTGTCGGGCGGCTATGCGTGATGTCGGGGCGAACCTGGGCGGGAGCGGGAGCGGCGTCAAGACCGATTCCGAAGCCGCCGCCGCGCGCCGGCGCAAGATGACCATCCAGCTCAGAGAGGCGCGACGATCCCTCTCCGAGCCCGATGCGATCCCCAGCCATTCGAGCGCGATGGTGCGCCTGTTCGCGGAAATCAACCGCAGCGCCACGCCGATGCTGGGGATCATCGCGCTTGGCGTCTGCGCGACGGCGTTGGCGTTTATCGACGCTGGCCCCCTCACGACCTGGATCACCTTCATCGCCTGCGCGATTCTGACCGGCTATTCGCTGCCGATCGCCTTTCTCGACAGCAGCGACAAGGAAAAGACGGCGGGCGTCTGGCAGCGCAAGTTCATCTTGTCCACCGCGCTCAGCGGCTCGGCTTGGGCCTATCTCATCGTCACGCTGCTCGAAAAGAGCGACCCCAACGCGCAGGCGTTCGCCATCGTCGTGATGCTGCTCGTCTCGACCGTGATGTCGCTCTTGGCGGCGGCCATTCCCGCCGCATTCGTCGCCGGCATGCTGCCGATGATCATAGGCGTGATCCTCCTTTACGCTCCCCGTCTGCACGGGGCGGCGCTGCCGACGGCGGCGCTGTCGATCGGCGTCATCGGCTATTTCCTGGTCGTTGCGCGGCGCCTCCACGCCGCGGCGTCGGAAAACATATCGTTTCAAGCGGAAAAGGACTCGCTGATCGCCGAACTCGAGCAGGCCAAGCTCAACTCGGACGAGGCGCGCCGCCGCGCTGAAGGCGCCAATCTCGCCAAGTCGCGCTTCCTGGCGACGATGAGCCATGAGCTGCGCACGCCGCTCAACGCGGTGCTTGGGTTCTCCGAGGTGATGAAGGGCGAATTGTTCGGCGCCCACTCGGTGCCGGCTTACAAGGAATATTCCAGCGACATCCACGCCAGCGGCCAGCATCTTCTCATGCTCATCAACGAAATTCTCGACCTGTCGCGGGTCGAAGCGGGGCGCTACGACCTGAAAGAGGAATCGGTTTCGCTCACCGCCGTGGTCGAGGAATGTCTGCGTCTCCTATGGATGCGGATCGAGCGCCGTCATCTTGTCATCACCGAAGCCATGGAAGACGGATTGCCGCGCATCTGGGCGGACGAGCGCGCGGTGCGTCAGGTGACCCTTAACCTGCTCACCAACGCCATCAAGTTCACGCCCCAAGGCGGCTCGATCACCATCAAGGTCGGCTGGACCCAAAGGGGCGGACAATATCTCTCCATCCGCGACACCGGGCCCGGCATTCCGCCCGACGAGATCCCGATCGTCTTGTCTTCTTTCGGCCGCGGCGCGCTGGCGCAGAAGAACGCCGAAGAAGGGACGGGGCTCGGGCTGCCGATCGTCAAGGGACTGGTCGAGTTGCACGGTGGAGAATTCCGCCTCAATTCGACGCTGCGGGTCGGCACCGAAGTGATCGTGCATCTTCCCGCCCGAACGGGTGATGGACACCCTGCCCGCGCTCGATCCCGAGCCGACGCCCGAGGCGCCGGATCGGCGCCGTCGGCGACTGCGCCGCCGCCAGCGTGCGCACGCGGCGTAAGGCCCCGGCCGTTCGGGCTTCGAAGCCGTCTAATCCTCAGCTCGTTTTTTGGCGCAACGGCAGTATGGTGGGCACTTCCGGAATATTGGCGAAATCCGCCGGGTTCAGGCGGAAGACCTCCGGGTATTTGTCCGGGTCTGTATTTTCCTCGGGCTCAGTCGAACGCCATGTGTAAAAGCACGTGTTGCAGCCGAATACCGTCCAAACTCCCGCGACGGGCGACGTGCTTCGCGTCGCTACTGTGGCGGATCGGCATCGAGGGCAAATGGCAGATGCAGTAGACGTCGTCATGGCGCCGCTCACTTTTTCAAAGCTTTGATCAGGGGCAGCAATTTGGCGCGCCAGGCTTCGGCTTGTGCCGGCGTGTCGAGGACCTCGCCATAGTCGCCGCGACGGTCGGGCGCCCTTGGCGTGGTCGCATCAAGAATCATTTTGTGGGACATCCCGTTAGGAACGCCCGCCGGATCGAGAAGATTCTCTGCAAGATTGGGAATGATCACGACATCGCCGGCGGGATTGGCCCTCACCGATATCGCCCACATGACCTGGTTGAGGTTGAACGGGTCGACATCCTCGTCGACCACGATCACGAACTTCGCGTAGCCGAGCCCGTGCGACGTGGTCAGGACACCCATGCCGACTGACTTGGCGAAGCCGCCATACCGCACTCGCGTCGACACGATGACGACGAGGCCATGTGTATAGAACGCGTTGACGGCCACCACCTCGGGAAACATCTTATTCAGCTGAATGAAGATCGGCGCGCTGGTGGTGATCGCCTGGAGGAAGTCGATCTCGGTCCAGGGCCGGCCGACGTAGACGGACTCGAATATGGGGGTTCTTGCGGTGCGAAACCCGATCGACTTCGATGACCGGATATCTATGGCCGCCGGAATAGTATCCCGGAAATTCGCCGAAGGGACCTTCCAGCTCCCGCTGGCGCGCCAGCACGCGGCCTTCCAGAACATATTCCGAGCCCCATGGGATATCGAGGCCCTTGGCGGTTTTGACGACCTTGTACGGCTCGCCTTGCATGACGGCGGCCATCTTGTATTCGAGCTGCGTGTAAAGCAGAGGCGTCGCGCCCATCAGGAGGATGATCGGCTCATTGCTGATGGAGATGGCGATGTGCAGGTCTTCGCCGCGCGCCTCGGCATGAGCGAGATGGATGGCGATGTCGTGTTGCGGCACGGGTTGGATGCCGATCCGGTTCGGCCCCTTCACCATCAGCCGGTAGACGCCGACGTTCTCGACGTCGTCGTTGTCCCAATCGTCCGGATCGCGAGAGATGATGCAGGCCTTGTCGATATAATAGCCGCCATCGCCGCGGTTCAGACGAAACAGCGGCAAGAGATCGAACAGATTGATGTCCTTCTCGACCACGACTTCTTGCCAGGGGGCGGTCGTGACGTGCTCGAGTTCACCGGGGAACAGCTTGAAGCGACGGACGAACTCGAAGAACTGCTCTTTCAGCGAAGCTTCCTTGTCCATGCCAAGCGCCAACGCATGATTGGGCCAGCAGCCATGGACGTTCATCGCCACTTGCGCGTCGATGCATCCAGCAATCTTGTCGAACAGAATGGCTGGCGCGGTATCGCCAATTTGAGCCAAGGCGGCGCCCGCGGCAGCGATGTCAGGCTCGAATTTAACCTCGTCCTTGATGCGAAGAAGCTGTCCCTGCTGGTCGAGCACTATGAGAAATTCGCGAAAGTCCTTGTAGCATTTCATTGATTTGCCCCCCCCGGGCTTATCGAGTCGCGCTGGTCGTGCGTTCGACCTATTCGTGCGCCCGTCTTATCGTTCGCTCACTTATGTCGCCGCCTTCATCGCGGCGATCTGTTTTTGCCATCGCGGCAGCACCGACTGAGGCTCATGCAACGTGAATGTGACCCCTCCGCTGACGGCGGCGTAAGGCGCTTTGTGGGCACGCGCCTCGATGAGTTCCGCCTCGAAGAAGGCGAGCGGCACGTCGGACGACGCGTGCGTGAGGGGGCGGCACCTCATGCGAAGCTCGCACATCCCGCCATCGAGAGAGAGCGTAATTGTGGCTCGACCGTCGCGCATCAGATTTGCGGTGGTCGTCGATTGAGGGAAGACGACCAAGCGGATTCGCCCCGACGGCAGCGCCAGCATGTCGCCAGCGCTGAGGAGAGAGGCATGAGGCCAGCCTTCTGCGTCGACCGTCGAGAGGCGCAAGGCTTGCGTCTTGGCAAGCAGGTCGCTCCCGTCGAGATAGCGTGCGACTTGCGCAGGCAGCGCGGCGGAGCCGGTCGTCTTAGGCGCAGAATAGGCGTGGGCGGCGTTGCTCATCATCGGCTCCAGGGGGCGAGTTTCGATTATTTGACGGCGACGGGCGGGCGGCTCTTGGCGGCCATACCGGTCCATCGCCGCAACTTCGGAGTTCTCTAACCCGAACAGGTCGAGCACGCGTCCGACAGTATGGTCGATCAAATCGTCGATCGTTTTCGGGTTGTTGTAGAAGGCGGGCGTGGGGGGCGCGATGATGACGCCCATGCGACTCAAAGCCAGCATGTTCTCGAGATGGATGTCGTTCAGCGGCGTCTCGCGCGCCAGGAGCACGAGACGCCTGCGTTCTTTCAAGGCGACGTCCGCCGCGCGCACGATCAGATTGTCGGCGGCGCCATAGCGGATCGCCGACAACGTCCTCATGCTGCATGGCGCGACGATCATGCCGTCGTGACGGAACGAGCCGCTAGCCAGCGCCGCGCCCTGGTTGTCGCGCGGATGCACCTCCGATGCCAAGTCGCCGACGTCGCGCGCGCTGAGGCCGGTCTCCTTCAGAAGCGTGACTTCGGCCCAGCGGCTCAGAATGAGGTGTCGCTCGACGCCCAGTTCGGCCAACGCGGCAAGGAGCCTCACTCCATAGACCGCGCCTGTAGCGCCGGTCATAGCCACGACAATACGCATCCGGGGACGCTCGCGATCGCGCATGCCGGTTTAACGACCCGGAGTTGTTCGTACTACGGCCCCACCGCGCCAAACGCAAGCGCCGCGCCGGAGGCGACGGCCTTTTTACGTCGTTCTACAACTCTCCTTTTATTCACGACGGCTTGCCCGCAGAAAAGCGATCAACAAGAGCGGCGTGGCGGGCCACTGAAACCAGATGTGGTTGAGGCCGCTAAACACGTTGATCAGAAACAGGAACACTGCGATGGCGATCAATCGGGCGCTCAGGCGTGGCAGCCGTCCGTACCATGCCCATGCGGAGGCAAGCCCGCCCTGAGCCTGTTGCGCGGGACGAGAAGGCGTAGCGAGCGTCATCCGCACATCGGGCCGCGACCCGCGTGGCGTCCCTGCGCCTGCCTGAAGAACGCGATAGCCTGTCACCGGGTTGGCGACGTTCTTCAACTGCTGCTGGCCGAGGCAGTCGAACCCGATCGACAACTTGTTGTGCACCTGATCATAGACCGGGCCGGAAATCAGGATTCCCCCCGGGTCGGCCCGCTCCTGCAATCGCGCGGCGATATTGACCCCGTCGCCATAGATATCATCGCCCTCCACCATCACGTCGCCCAAATGGATGCCGATGCGGAATCTCATCTGTCGCGGCTCCGGCAGCCCGCCATTGGCGGTGGAGAGCTCCTGCTGCGTCTCGACCGCGCATTGCACCGCCTCCACGACGCTCGGGAACTCGGCGATGACGGCGTCGCCCCAAGTGTTGACGACGCGCCCATCATGGCGCTCGATCAGCGTCGCCATGGCGGCGCGGCATCGGCGCAACGTGTCCAGCGTGCCCGCTTCGTCGGCCTCCATGAGGCGGGCGTATCCTTCGACATCGGCGCATAGCAGCGTCGTCAGCCGCCTTTTTACCTTGGTCGTCATGGCGGTCATGCTAGCGCAAAAGTTTGTGGACGGCACGACGTAGCGTCACGGAGTTTCGCCCCGACCGGGGTGCTCCCCAGTCGCATCTCCGCCAAATCGACGCTCTCGGACATTCGAGGCGTCCGCCTCCGGGCAGCACAGTTCAGGTTGGGCAGGAGCTTGGCTGATACCGGGATGGCAGGTTTTGCCAACGCACAAGCGTTCTGCGCATATCCCTTTTTAGGGAAGAGCTGGACCGGGTCCATTCTCACTGGCCGGCTGGCATCGCTAGAAGCTTCGATCGCAACAGGATCGATCGAACGCTGCGCCACGAAAAAGCGCCTTCAGTCTTTTCGGGGAAAAACCGACGTGAACAGTCTTGATCTTATGCTCGAGCGCAACAAAGTCTTTGCTGCCCAGCAGTCTGAGAAGCACACCTTGATGCCCTCGCTTCCGCAAGCGCTGCCGAACTTAAAAGCAGTCATCATTGGTTGCGCCGATATGCGGGTGGACCCTGCCAATCTGCTTGGACTTGAAGCGGGGGAGGCGGTGGTGATGCGCAATATCGGCGGTCGAGTGACGCCAGGATTGTTGGAGCAACTGGGTTTGCTGGGGCGGATCGGTCAGGTTGCCGGCGCGATCCCCGGCGGCGGTGGCGAGTTTCACCTCATCATCCTTCAACATACTGATTGCGGCATCACCCGTTTGGTCGGCGACCCCGCCATGCTGACCCAATACTTTCAAATACCGGACGCTCAACTCCCGGCAAAAATGGTCCTCAATCCACGAGCGGCGGTTGCCAGCGACGTTGCTTTGCTGCGAGCCATTCCAGCATTGCCACCCGAATGGCTCATCTCTGGCCTCGTCTATGATGTGGCAACAGGACTCGTTGAAGTCGTCATACCCGCATCGCCGCTCCGATCGACCTGACGCGTTTTCACGGGCTCGCGCTGCTTGCCTTCACGACGAAGTGTCTGCCCCGTCGACTCGCATAATCGGTCAAACGACCGCGATGGAACGTCCCGATTTTGCTCGGTCGAAACCAGCCGGCCGCTTCGCGCACGAACCCCTTCGTGTCCTCGTGGATTTTGGTGGCGAACCGGACCGCTTGAGCACAATGCGGCTGTGTCCCCGAGCCCCTTTTTCCTTGCCGTCCCGGGTCCTTTCCATGCGCCGCCAAAGCCCAGCATTTCCGGCATGTTTCTATTTTTTATAACATTTTCTTCCCAATTCGCTAAATCTGCAGTATTCTCCTGCTTCCGATGACAGAGCGGCCGACCGGCGGCGCCGACGGGGAGGGAGAGGACATGGCGAGCGCGACGAAGGAGGCGACCGGGGCCAGCGCGCTTGAGGCGCTCCACACGGAGACCGCAGCGAGCCCGGATTTTTTTGTTTAAATCGCTCGTAACCTATTGAAAAGTTTGAATCCGAAAAAATAAACGTAAGTAAAGGAAAGCATTTTTATTTTCGTTTAGTTGCGTTTAGTTGCGCTTATTTGCCCGCACTTTGGGTCTTTGCGGCCCACGGATCGCGCCCGCGCCGGACCTCAGGGCGAACCCGCGGTCACTCGGTCAGGCGGTGGACTCTTCCCCGAAGCCCGCGGCCTCGATCGCCAGATGGGTCTTGTTCTGGAAGCTCGCGTCCTGTCCCGCCGCCAACAAGGGGGCGGCCTCGGCGATCGCCCGGCAGACCGCCTCGACCCAGCCCGCCTCCGCTTTGGCGAAGTCGCTCAGCACATAATGGTGGACAAGCGCCTTGTCGCCAGGATGGCCGATGCCGACCCGCACCCGCTTGTAGTCCGGGCCGAGGTGGGCGGTGATCGAGCGCAGACCATTGTGGCCGGCGTCGCCGCCGCCGACCTTGACCCTCACTTTGGCCGGCGCGAGGTCGAGTTCGTCGTGGATGACGACCAGCGCGCTCAAGCCGAGCTTCGCATAGCGCAGCGCCGCGCCGACGCTGCGCCCGGATTCGTTCATGTAGGTCTCGGGCTTGAGCAGCATCACCCGCGTCTCGCCGATCAGGCCATCGGCCGCCAGCCCCTGATACCGGGCGCGAAACGGACCGAACCGGCGCGCCTCGGCGATCGCGTCAACCGCCATGAAGCCGATGTTGTGGCGGTTGCGCGCGTAGCGCGCGCCCGGATTGCCGAGGCCCGCAATGACCAGCATGGGGTTCCCGATCGATCAGCGCGACGGACGCCTGCCTCGCCGCGTGAGCCGCGCCCGTCCGGCGCCGAAGCGCCCGCGCCGGCGGAGCCGGCCCGAGCTTCGATCGACGCGGCCGAGGCGTTACTTCTTGGCGGCCGGCTTGGCCGCGGCTGGCTTGGCCGCGGCGGGAGCGGCGGCGGCTTTCGCCGGCGCGGCGGCGCCCTTGCCGGCGTCGGCCTTGGCTGGAGCGCCGGCCGCAGCAGGCGCGGCGGCGGCGGCTCCTGCTGCGGGAGCGGCTGCTGCGCCGGCGGCTGGCGTCTCTTCGACCATGACCGTCGGGGGCACGATGGTCACCACCGTCATTTCAGCCGTGCCGCTGAGCGGCCGGCAGCCTTCAGGCAGGCTGAG
The DNA here is from genome assembly GCA_963775405.1 of uncultured Alphaproteobacteria bacterium. Taxonomy (GTDB): domain Bacteria; phylum Pseudomonadota; class Alphaproteobacteria; order Rhizobiales; family Beijerinckiaceae; genus Roseiarcus. The sequence goes on along the minus strand of CAVZJI010000008.1, from coordinate 48,953 downwards.
CGCGGAGACATGCACCGAATCGTGGAAATCCATGCCCGTGAGGTCGATGGTGATCAATTCCGGAATGTCGTCGGCGGGCGCCATCACCTCGACCGTGTGCAACACCAGATTGACCGCGCCGCCCTTTTTCAATCCGGGCGAAGCGTCGCGATTGGCGACGTGCACGGGGATGCCGATGCGTACCCGAGATCCCGGCGCAAGCCGCAGAAAATCGACATGAACCGGGCGGTCGGTGACGACGTCGAGCTGATAGTCGCGCGGCAGAACCCGCTCCTTCCGCCCGTCGACTTCGAGTTCGAAGATCGAAGTCAGGAAGTGGCCGGCAAAGATGAACTTGTTGACGTCCTTGTAGTCGACCGAGATCGGCTCGGGTTTGACGCCGCCGCCATAGATGACGGCTGGAACGCGGCCTTCGCGACGAACGGAGCGGGCGGCCCCCTTGCCTGTCCCGCTACGCGCCACGGCCGCGAGTTGCTTGATCGCTGCCATGATGATGTCCTTATTTGGTCAGTCGCGCCCTGCCTCCAGGGGTGTCGGAACCGGCGCGAAGCGCAGGCTTATAGAGAAGGGGGGTGACCTAAGCAAGAGCGCCGGCGCCTTGCTTTTGTCGCCTCGCCTCGCAATGCTTTGCGCGGAGAACGGAATGATGACGGGCGTATCGGCGAGAGATGAAAAGTGGCGAATTGAGAAGGACGCGCTGGGCGAAGTGCGGGTCCCAGCCCAGCATTTGTGGGGCGCGCAGACCGAGCGCTCCCGGCTCAATTTTGTTATCGGGGTCGAGCGGCACCGCTGGGGCCGGCCGGTCATCCGGGCCTTCGGTCTATTGAAGAAATGCGCGGCGCTGGCCAATCTCGAACTTGAGCAATTGCCGAAGGAGAAGGTCGATCTCATCGTCCAAGCCGCTCAGGACGTGATCGACGGCAAGCTCGACCCCGAGTTCCCGCTGGTCGTGTTCCAGACCGGGTCGGGCACCCAGTCCAACATGAACGCCAACGAAGTGATCGCCAACCGGGCCATTCAGATGGCCGGCGGCGTGATCGGCTCGAAGAAGCCGATCCATCCCAACGACGACGTCAATCACAGTCAATCGTCGAATGACGTGTTCCCGACGGTCATGCATATCGCTGCGGTGGAGCGGATCAGGGTTGCGTTGCTGCCGGCGGTTGCTCAGTTGCGCGATACGCTCGACGCCAAGGCGAAGGCCTTTTCCCATATCGTGATGGTCGGCCGGACGCATCTCCAGGACGCGACGCCTCTGACGCTCGGGCAAGTGATTTCAGGCTGGGCGGCTCAGCTCGACCAGGCGATCGCAGGCGTCGAGCGGGCCTGCCAGGGCCTGATGCCGCTGGCGATCGGCGGGACGGCGGTCGGCACGGGCCTCAACGCGGACCCGCGTTTCGGCGACACGGTCGCGCGAATTCTCGCTGAGGAGACCGGCGAGCCTTTCACCTCGGCGCCCAACAAATTCGCGGCTCTGTCGGCGGATGACGCCATGGTCAACGCGAGCTCCGCGCTCCGCACTCTGGCCGGCGCGTGCATGAAGATCGCCAACGACGTCCGCCTCTACGCCAGCGGACCGCGAGCAGGCATCGGCGAACTGCGGATCCCGGAAAACGAGCCCGGCTCCTCGATCATGCCAGGTAAGATCAACCCGACCCAATCCGAAGCTTTGACCATGGTCGCCGTGCAGGTGTTCGGCAACGACGTATCGGTCGGCATGGCCGGCGCGCACGGCCACTTTCAGCTGAACGTGTTCAAACCGGTCATTCTGCACAATGTGCTCGAGTCGGCGCAGCTTCTGGCCGACGGCTGCCTCTCGTTCGACGAGCACTGCGCCAGCGGCATTGAGCCGAACGAAAAGCGCATCAAGGAGCATCTCGACAATTCGTTGATGCTGGTGACCGCGCTCAACCCGCATATCGGCTACGAAAAGGCGGCGCAGATCGCGATCAAGGCCCATCGCGAGGACTTGAGCCTGCGCGAGGCGGCGCTGGCGCTCGGCTTCGTCACTGGCGAGCAATTCGACGAATGGGTCCGTCCGGAGGACATGATCCATCCGCTCGCCGTTGACGAGAAGGCCAAGTGACCTTGGCCGACCCGGTTCGCATCCGGCCACGGTCCGGCTGACGGCTCGCCCCGAGCGTTCTCACGCGCGGATCCTCTAGTTTGACGCCGCTCTCTTCGTTGTCTTGTCGTCCGGACTGGGGCCCGCTCCCTTCAGGCGGATGATCGACTGCAAAGCGTCGAACCAGAATGGGGCTCCGAACAGAGTGGCGAAAGCGGTAATAAGCCAGCCGACAAGCGATTGGCCGAAGGTCTGAGAAGTCCAGATATAAGTCGGGTCGCCGTGGCCGTCGCCTACGTCAAATAGGTGCCCGGACGGCCATCCGATCGGCAGGCCGGCGTCCAGCAACGCCTGAATATCGGCGAAGGCCTTTTTCTCATCGGCGAGAAAATTTTGCGACTGCGCCGGCGTGGACTGAGGAACGGCGCCCGACAGGGGCAGCTGTGGCTGCTCGGCGGCGAGAAGCTGATCGGCGATGGCGGGATGCGCCCACAGCGTTCCTCCGATACGGATCGAATCGATGTTAAAAAGCACCGCCGCCGCGAGCGCGACGGCGAAGGTGGCGGCCTGCGTCCAGCGTTTGAACTCGCCGCTCACCCGGTCCATGGCGCCGTCGAACCAGGCGGCCACTTCGCTCTCGATCGCCTTGATGTCGCCCTGGGCCCGATCGGAGACGCCTTTGATGAAATCGCGGATCTGCGGATTGGCAATTGCAGCAATCGCGGCGTTAAGTGAAGCTCTGCCTGGTTGCACGCCCGCGGGCGCAGTTGTGGCGCCCGCCGCCCACGCCGCGGAGAGCCCGGTCACATCCAGCAGAGCGCGCGCAAACTGCGATTTGTCGATGTAGGCCGGAAGAGTTCTGATGTCGACATACGGCGGTCCTGCAGGCCGCCAGAACATCGCAACATCTTTGACGCGCGAGGCATAGGTGCTGTTGTCCGTGGCTGGTCGAGCCGCGACCGGCGCCTGAGAAGCCGCCCCGGCGGCCGGCGCCTGCTGAACGCCAGGACCCAAGGGGCTCACTAATGGGTGCTCGTAAAGGTCCTTAGCGAGGCCCGCGAACCCCCGATCGTTAACGAGCGCCATAATCCCGCTTTTGAGATTGACCGCGCGCAGCTGCAAAAGAGAATTGATTGCCTCAACGGTGGCGCTGGTGAAAAGGCTAATAGCGAGAAAGCTGAAAATCAGACCAATTGCGACGTCGAGAATCGTGCTGCCGAACATAGATTAATCCTCCCCGTAAGAACTCTCTCCAAGGCCTATCCCGGAAGCCCCGAAATAAGAGTGAGGAAGATCACAGTGCGAACATCAACGCCGCCAAATTGTTGCGAGAGACGGCGCTGCGAAAACTAAAATCTGATAGCCGCCCGGGTCGCCGTCTGGTCCTTCAGTTTCGCTGAGGCCGGCGTCCGGACCCTATCAAGGACGCGCAGCGGCGCCATACGCCTTGAGAAAAACGTCGACCCCCGCCTCGACCGAGGCTTCGATGTCCTCTCGGCTGATCGAATCGACGACGCCGAACAGGAGGCGCTTGTAGACATAGCTCTGGCAGAGATCGACAAACTGCCAGGCGGCGCGCTCCGGGTCGGGGACGTTCAGTGCGCCTGACCTTTCCAGGTTTTCCAGTTCCGCGGCGAGGCGGGTCGCGCCATAGAGCGGTCCTGCCTCATAGAAGGCGCGACCGATGTTGGGAAATTTTTCCGCCGCCGCAATGACGACCCGAGCAAGCGAGCGCGTCCCCGGCTCCGACATGCGGCTGATGAGCCGAACGCCAAAGTCTGTGAGCATGTCGCGCGCGTCGCCCTCGCGCCGGAAGGTGCAAAGGCGCTCGGCGGCTTGCGCGAATTCACCGCGGATGATCGCCTCGAACAATTCGTCCTTGGAGTCGAAATAGGCATAGAGCGTGCCCTTGGAGACGCCCGCAGCGCGCGCAATGTCGTTCATGCTCGCGCCGTCGAAGCCGGCGCTCAAGAAGACCTGGCGCGCCCCGTCCACGATCTGGCGTCGCTTCGCGCTGCCGTCATTGATTGCGCCCGCTTCCCGCTCCAGCGCCTCCGATTCCATATTGACCATGCCCTTCGACCGCGAATCATTGCTGACCGAACCGTTCGGTTCGATTTTTTGTTGCAATACGCTTCCAGCTACGCTATGTCAATAAAAATGACCGAACGGTTCGGTCAGCATTCGTTGAGGGCGGATTTCTCACATGGCCGATGACCCAAAGGTCACGGAGTTTGGCGCTGGGACGGCGTCGCGTGCGGTGACAGCCCCCACATCCGCCGGCTTTCCTACTCCCGCCACTGGTTCGCCTAGCGCTCTCGCGCATTCGCCGGGGGGCGGGCCGGTCGCCAAGGTCGTTCCGGCCAAGAGACGGGGCGTTCGCCGCTTCGTCGTCCCGGTTCTCATTCTCGCCGCGCTCGGCTATGGCGGAAAAACGGCTTACGACTATTTCGTCGAGGGGCGCTTCCTTGTCTCGACCGATGACGCCTATGTCGGCGCCGACACCTCGATCATCGCGGCCAAGGCGATGGGCCATTTGACCGCGGTTCCAGTGGTTGAGAACCAAGTCGTCCACCAGGGCGACCTGCTCGCTGCGATCGACGATGGCGACTATCAGAACGCCGTCGACGCGGCTCGGGCGCGCATTGGCACCCAAGACGCGACCATCGCCCGCTTCGCTCGCCAGATCGACGCCCAGGGCGCGATCATCGCCCAGGCCGGAGCCCAGGTCGATTCCGCGGCGGCGCAGGCTAAGAGCGCTGCGGCGGACGTAGAGCGAGCCGCCCTGGAGCATGACCGCTCATTCAAGCTTGCGCAGACCAATTTCGGCTCGCAACAGCGTCTTGAGCAGGCGACCGCCGACCGCGACCGCACGGTCGCCGCCTTGGCCGCGGCTAAGGCCAGCCAGGCGTCGGCGGCCGCAGCGTTCGACGGCGCCAAAGCCAATCTCGATGTGCTCAAAGCCCAGAAAGACGAGGCCGCGCGCCAACGCAACGAACTCGTGACCGCCCTGGCGATGGCCCAGCGCAATCTTTCGTTCACCCGCGTGCTGGCGCCCTTCGATGGGACCGTCGGCAACAAGGCGGCTCAGGTCGGAAACTTGGTGCAGCCCGGAACCCGACTGATGGCGCTCGTGCCGGTTGACGCCTCCTACGTCGACGCCAATTTCAAGGAGACCCAGCTCGGCGACATCAAGCCGGGGCAGAAAGCGGACGTCGCCATCGATGCGCTCGACGGCAAGGTGGTCCAGGGCGTGGTGTCGTCGATCTCCCCGGCGTCCGGCGCGCAGTTTTCACTGTTGCCGCCTGACAATGCGACCGGCAACTTCACCAAGGTCGTCCAGCGAGTCGCGGTGCGGATCACCTTCCCCGAGGAGGTGCTGAAGCAGGTTCCGCTCCGATCCGGCCTGTCTGTCATTGCAACAATTCACACCCGCGATCCCGACACGCCGAAGCCGACGCTGCTCGGGGCGCTGGGGCTGCAAGCCGTCGCCACCCGAAGCGTCAAGCGGTGACCAGCGCGGCCCCCGCGATACGGCCAGGCGGGGCGTCGCCGGCGACCGATCTTGTCGTCGCGCCGGCCGCAATAGCGCCGCGCAATTTCTCGCTCAAGCGGGTTGCGGCGTTCATCTTCATGGTGTTCGGGATGTTCATGGCGATCCTGGACATCCAGATCGTCTCTGCGTCGCTCTCGCAGATCCAGGCCGGCCTCTCCGCCTCGTCCGATGAAGTCACCTGGGTCCAGACCAGCTACCTGGTCGCCGAAGTGATCATGATTCCCTTGTCCGGCTTCCTTTCGCGGGTGGTGTCGACGCGGGTTATCTTCACCATTTCGGCCGGCGGCTTCACGCTCATGAGCTTCATGTGCGCCCACGCCAACTCGATCGAGGAAATGATCCTCTGGCGGGCGCTCCAGGGCTTCATCGGCGGCGGCATGATCCCCACTGTTTTCGCTTCAGCGTTCACCATCTTTCCGCGCGACAAGCAGCCGTTCATCGCGCCGATCATCGGCCTAGTGGCGACGCTTGCGCCGACGATCGGGCCCACCGTCGGCGGCTATCTCACCGACTGGTTTTCCTGGCACTGGCTTTTTCTGGTCAACCTCGGTCCTGGAATCATCGTCACCATCGCCGCATGGCTGCTGATCGACTTCGACGAGCCTGACTATTCGCTTCTCACCCACTTCGATTATGTCGGCCTGATCACGATGGCCGGCTTCCTGGGGGCCATGGAATATGCGCTCGAAGAGGGCCCGTCGAAGGACTGGTTCGAAAGCCAGCCGGTCACGATCGCGATCGTCATCTCGGCAATCAGTTGCGTCGCCTTCTTCTGGCGCATGGCGACGGCGCGCCAGCCGATTGTCGACCTCACCGCGTTCCGCGACCGCAATTTCTGGACCGGCTCGATGTTCGCCTTCGTGCTCGGCATCGGGCTTTACGGTCTCACTTACATCTATCCGGTCTATCTGGCGGTGGTGCGCGGCTATTCATCGCTGATGATCGGCAAGACGATGTTCGTGACCGGCCTGTGCATGTTTTTCACCGCGCCGCTGGCCGGGCGGCTGATGACAAGGGTCGACCCGCGTCTGATGATCGCGACCGGTTTCGTATTGTTCGCCATTGGGACCTTTCAGGCCTCTTACGTCACGGTCGACTGGGATTTCTGGGAGCTCTTGTGGCCGCAGGTGTTCCGTGGCGTCGGGCTGATGCTCTCGATGGTGCCGATCAACAATCTGGCGCTCGGCACCATGCCGCCGCAGAAAATCAAGAACGCCTCAGGCCTCTTCAACCTAATGCGCAATCTCGGCGGCGCGGTCGGCCTCGCCCTCATCAATACGCTGCTCGACAAGCGCATGGATCTGCATCTCGAGCGCTTACGCGAATCTGTCACCTGGGGCCGTCAGGTGGCGGTGGACACGCTCTCCAGCATGACCGCGGCGTTGGCGGCGCGCGGGTCGGACGCCGAACTCGCGGCGACGCGCCAGCTTGCCCTGATCGTGCGGCGGCAGGCCGAGGTGATGGCGCTCTCCGACGTGTTCCTGACGTTAACCGTCGTTTTCCTGGGCTGCGTCGGCCTGGCCACGGTGATGCGCCGACCGGTCGCAGCGGGAGGGGGCGGAGGAGGGCACTAGCAGGCCGGCCCGTCGATGGGACCTTGCGGATGCTGCTTACCAAACGGTAATCTTACCTGCCCCAATTCCAGTAGGAATCGCCCTTGCGGAGGGTGGCCACACGGCCATATTATGCGGGTCGGGCGCACACTCGGAAATCTGGGCGAGCGCCGCACTCTTCTTATGAGGTTTCTCTCATGTCAAACTATGACCGTTACGCCAGCCCGCGCCCCGGCGCGGGATACGCACGGTCCGGCGTCGCCGTCGATCAGGGCCTCCGGGCCTATATGATCGGCGTTTACAACTACATGACTCTCGGGCTCGGCGTGACTGGGCTGGTGGCCTATGCCGCCTTCGCGCTCGGCACGGTCAATGTGGGCAACGGGCGCCTGGCGCTGACTGATTTCGGTCACGCGATCTATGTCTCGCCCCTGCGCTGGTTGATCGTACTGTCGCCGCTGGCGCTGGTGTTCTGGCTCTCCGCCCGCATCAATTCGATGTCGGTCGCGACGGCTCGCAACGCCTTCCTCGCCTTCGCGGCGCTGATCGGCTTGTCGATGTCCGCGCTGCTGGTGGTCTACACCGGCGCTTCGATCGGGCGCGCGTTCTTCGCCGCTGCGGCCGCCTTCGCCAGCCTGAGCCTATACGGGTACACGACTCAGCGCAGCCTGTCCGCGATGGGATCGTTCATGATGATGGGCGTCATTGGCCTCATCGTCGCGAGCTTGCTGAATATGTTCCTGCACAGCACCGGCTTGCAGTTCGGCATCTCGCTTCTTGCGGTGGTGATCTTCGCCGGCCTGACCGCCTGGGATACGCAGGCGATCAAGCAGATGTACTTCAGCGGCGACAGCTACGACATGGTCCAGAAGAAGTCGATCCACGGCGCGCTTCGCCTCTACCTCGACTTCATCAACATGTTCCAAGCTCTCCTGATGCTGACGGGATCCCAACGCAACAGCTGACACGGGATCGTCAATGTGACAATGTAGCTCTCGCCCGGCCCGCGGTTCGCGGGCCGGGTTTTTTTGTTCAGACTCGTATTTCTGATTGGGGGGCTGGATCATGCGCGGGCTTAGCGTTGCGGCGTTGCGTATTTTGTCGCTTCGGGCTCGTCGGGGCGCCGGGGCGGCGCAGCTCAAGATCGTTGATGTCAAAGCCTATGCGTTTCTGGAGCACGCGGGCAAACTCTCCGACGATCTCGTGAGCGGCGGCGAGAGCCTTGTCGACGCTCCCAAAGGAGGCGCGCTCGGCGGCGACACGGCGACCGGCCTCCTCATCGACTTCACCTTCGAGGGCGACAAGAACGCCTCGCCGAAATATGCGACCGCGGTCGTTGACCTTACGCAGACTGGCCGTTCCGGTCAGCCGATCACCACCCACAGGGCCTTCACCAATTTCATCTTTGGCCCGGACGGGATTGAGCACAAAGCGGTCTTCCTGGAAGGCGCGACCTGCATGCCGCTCGCCATTCAGGTTCATGCGGGAAAGACGGAAAAGTCGGCGAAACTCGATTTCCACTGCACGGAAACCGTCGCCCCGAAGTGATGCGGTCGGCAATGGGAGCTTGATGATACGGGATTCGATTGCTGAGATGTCTCGGCGCGAGACGCGGCGAACGCCCCGGCGGAGGGCGGGGACGCTCGAAAAAAAAATCGACAATTTCTTGCGAAGCCGGCTGGCGTGTGGTATTTTTTCAGAAATTACAGAAACCCGATTGACGCTTTCCGGGAGCTACCGGCCCCAAGGACTTCGGCGTCAAGGACGAAGAATGGATCCGGAAATGGCGCCGCAAACCATTGAAATCGCTCAAAACGAAATCCGAAATGGCGCGCCGCCGGATCGCGGTCGGGAAGGAGAATCGAACAGGCGAATTCCGTATCAGTCGTTGCTGAGCCCCAGCACGTCCGCCATCGAATAAAGCCCTGGTTTTTGGTCCTTCGCCCACATGACGGCCTTGAGCGCGCCGCGGGCGAAAAGCGCGCGATCCTCGGCATGATGGCTTAAGGTCACCCGTTCGCCCTCGCCGGCGAAGATGACGCTGTGATCGCCGACCACCGTGCCGCCCCGCAGCGACGCGAAGCCGATGTCACCCGCGCGGCGCGCGCCGGTCAGGCCATCCCGGCCGCGCGCCGAATGGTTGTTCAGCGAGACGCTGCGGCCTTCAGCCGCCGCTTCGCCGAGCAGGAGCGCTGTGCCTGAGGGCGCGTCGACCTTCATCCGATGATGCATCTCGATAATCTCGATGTCGAAATCCTCGCTGAGCGCAGACGCGGCCCGCCGCGTCAGCGCCGCGAGAAGATTGACGCCGACGCTCATGTTGCCTGAACGCACGATCGGAGCGTGCCGCGCCGCCGCATCGATTTTGTCGAGATCGTCGTCGCTCAAGCCGGTCGTTCCGATCACGTCGGCGATGCGCGCCTGCGCGGCGAGCCCGGCGAGCGCGACGCTCGCGGCGGGGGAGGAGAAGTCGATGATCGCGTCGGCGTCGAGCAGCAATGGCAGTGGATCGGCCACGATCTGAAGGCCCTTTGCCGGACAGCCGGCCAGCTGCGCCGGATCCTGGCCGAGCCAGGGTGAATCTTCCCGCTCGAGCGCGCCGGTGAGCTTGAACCCGTCCAATTCATGAATCGTCCGGATGACCATGCGCCCCATGCGGCCTGCGGCGCCGCTCACGATCAGCTTTAAGTCGGCCATTTCCCGGCTGCCCCTGACGGTAGTCACCCCGGCTGCGGGCCATCGTAGCCTTCGACGATCAGAAGATCGGCGTCGCTCGCGGCGTCGCGAAGTCTCGCGGCTTCTCGATATTCCTCGAAATCGTGACAAGCGATCGCGGTCTCGTAGTCGCGGAACTCAATCACGACGTTGCGCTCCGGCGCCCTGCCCCGGGTGACGACATGCTTGCCGCCGCGGACCAGGAAGCGCGCCCCGTATTTGGCGAACGCGGCGCCGTTGGCCCTCACGTATTCCTGATAAACTTCGGGATCGCGCACATCGATATGGACGATCCAGTAGCCCTTCGGCATGCCTCGAACTCCCTCGACCAGCACCATTTCGATTTCCGCCGCGCCTTCGCGCAGCGCCCGCGCCGCCTGATATTGCTCGGAATGAAAATAGCGCCGCGCCGCATCGTAGCTCTCGAACTCGAGCACAACGTTCCGCGCTCGCGCCTTGCCCTCCAGCGCCTCGCTGCGGCCGCCGCGCGCAAGCGGCTTGCCGCCGTGGTCGGCGATCGCCTTAGTCGCCGCCGCGGCATAGCGCGCATAGGCGTCGGGATTGGTGATATCGACGCGCGAAATGACGTAACCCTTGGGCATGACGGCTCCTACGAAGACGGGCGGGCGAGCCTAGCTCGGCTCAGTGGCCAATCAAGTCAATGCGCCTCGGATTTCCGCGACGATCGCCTCCGCGGCCGCGCGGGGATCGGGCGCCTGGTTCACCGGGCGGCCGACGACCAGGTAGTCGGCGCCGTTGCGGATCGCCTCAACAGGCGTGGCGACACGCTTCTGGTCGCCCACCGAGCCGCCCGCGGGCCGAATGCCCGGGGTGACGAGAGCCAAGTTCGCGCCGACGGTTTGGCGCACCATCGCCGCTTCCTCCGCGCTCGCCACTAGTCCATCGACGCCGAGTTCGAGCGCTTGCTCAGCTCGCCGCCGGACGGTCTCGACTACGCCGAAGCGGTAGACTGCGTCGAAAAGATCGGCGTCGTCGTAGGAGGTCAAGACGGTGACGGCGAGGATCTCCATGCCCGATCCCTTGGCGCCGGCGACCGCCGCACGCATCGTCTGCGGATAGGCATGGACGGTGAGGAACCTCGCGCCCAATTTGGCCGCCTGCGCGGTCGCCCGCTCGACCGTGTTGGAAATGTCATGCAGCTTGAGGTCGAGAAAAACCTGTTTGCCCGCCGCAGCCAATTGCGACACAAGCGGCAAGCCGCCGCCATACGCGAGCTCCATGCCGACCTTATAGAAGACCGCGCTCTCGCCAATCCGCTCGACCAACCGTTTCGCCTCGCCCACGTCGGGCGTGTCGAGGGCGACGATCAATCGATCGCGCGGCGCAAGCGGAGTCATTTCACCCGACCTTGGGCGGCCGCCGCCCTTCGTATCGAGCCGATAGGTCCACACAAAGGCCGGCGGCAGATTGCGCAGGATCGGTCTCGAACGAACGGCGGAATAACGATTGGCGCAGAACTCGCGGGGAATGGGCGACTGAAGCCCGTAGGTGAACTGCACGAACACACCCGCGGGCCCCATCAGCGCGAAGGCGTCGGCGATCAGTTTCGTGCGGCGTGTCGGCGGCTGGTTGAGCAGCGGAAGGCTAGAGACCACCGCGGCGATCGGCTGGCGGGCGAATGGCGCAAGCGTGTGGGACAAGTCGTAGGCGTCGCCTTCCACGATCGCAGCTGGCGCGAAACGCCGCCTCAGAAGCCGACAGAATTCCGGATCGTACTCGACCAGAACGAGCCGTTGAGAGGCGACGCCAGTCTCGATCAGCGCCCGGGTGACCGGGCCGGTGCCAGGCCCAAGCTCGACGACGAGGCCCTGCGACGGCGAACCTGTCGCTGTCGCCATTGCATGGGCGAGAGCGCGGCCGGAAGGCGCAACGGCGCCGGTCAGGCGCGGCGCAGCGACGAGAGATTTGAGAAAACGCGCGCTGTCAGCGAGTCCCCGTCGACTTGTCTTGTCCAGCGCTCGACCCTGCATTTCAGCTCCTCGAGCGGCGAGGCTCCGGATGTCTTCGGCGCGCCCCCGGCGCCGGCGCTTATATCGGGTCGCTCCCCGCGTCGTAAAGCCGAGCGTTAGCTGCGGCCCTCGAAAAACTCCTTCATCTTGGCGAAAAAGCCGGCGCTTTCCGGGTGGGTCGTATGCGACGATTCTGAGGCGAACTCCGCCAAGAGCTCGCGCTGGCGCCGCGTCAGGTTTTGCGGCGTCTCGACAACGAGCTGAACGAACAGGTCGCCCAAATCGCGTGCGCGCAGCACCGGCATACCCTTGCCGCGCAGCCTCAACTGGCGCCCCGATTGGGCGCCTTCCGGGACGCTGACCCTGGACTCGGCTCCATCGAGCGTGCGGACGTTGAATTCGCCCCCAAGCGCGGCCTGCACCATCGAGATCGGCACCCGGCAATAGAGGTCGGCGCCGTCGCGCTGGAAGAACGCATGCGGTTTGACGGTGAGAAAAATATAGAGATCGCCTGGCGGACCGCCGCGCATTCCAGCCTCGCCCTCGCTGGTCAGGCGGATGCGGGTGCCGTCCTCAACGCCAGCGGGAACGTTGACCGAGAGCGTCCGCTCCCTGGTCACGCGGCCGACGCCGGCGCATTTGTCGCAAGGGTTTTCGATCGTCTGCCCGCGGCCGTGACAAGTGGGGCAGGTTCGCTCGATGGCGAAAAAGCCCTGTTGGGCGCGCACACGCCCATGCCCGCCGCAAGTCTTGCAGGTCGCCGGCCGCGAGCCGGCGCGCGCCCCGGAGCCGGAGCAGGCTTCGCACGCGACCGAAGTCGGCATGCGAATCGCCGCGGTCTTGCCATGAAACGCCTCTTCGAGCGTGATCTCGAGGTTATAGCGCAGGTCGGCGCCGCGCTCTCGGCCGGAGGCCTGACGACCGCCGCGCCGGCCGCCCCCCATCATGTCGCCGAACAGATCGTCGAAGATGTCGGACATTGACGACGCGAAGCCGTCGCTCATGCCGCTCTGATCGAAGGCGGCGTGGCCGTAGCGATCGTAGGCCGCGCGCTTCTGCGCGTCCGACAGATGCTGATAGGCTTCGTTCAGCTCCTTGAACCGCGCCTCGGCCTGCTTGTCGCCGGGATGCCGGTCGGGATGACACTGCATCGCCGCCTTGCGGAAGGCGGACTTCAGTTCGGTCTCCGTCGCCGTTTTGGCGACGCCCAGAGTTTCGTAGAAATCGCGCTTGGCCATCTTCAGCGCGCCCGCAGCGTATGCATGCCTTAGACCTACTAACGCTGCGCCGCGTTTCAAGAGGCGGACCCGATTCCTGACGCGAAAGCCGGCGTCCTGATCGCCGACTCGCAGTCAGCCCAGTCTCCCCCCGCCATCGCGGCGTCCCCTAAAGTCGAGGCCGGCCGCGCTTGGCGGCCGGCGTTATTCGTTCAGGACTTCTTCTTGTCGTCGTCGACTTCGCGGAATTCCGCATCGATGACGTCGTCCTTGGCCTCCGCGCCGGCCTCGGCGCCGCCCTCGCCCGGCGCGCCGCTCGCCTGCTGGGCCTTATACATGGCCTCGCCAAGCTTCATCTGCGCCTGCATCAGGTCGTTGGTGCGGGCCTTGATCGCCTCGACGTCCTCTCCCTGCAGCGCCGTCCGCAGAGAAGCGACCGCCGACTCGATGGCGCTGCGATCGGATTGGGCGACCTTGTCACCATATTCGTTCAGCGCCTTTTCAGCGTCATGCGCCATCGATTCGCCGCTATTTTTCGCGTCGACCATTTCGCGCCGCTTCTTGTCCTCGGCGGCGTGAGCTTCGGCGTCCTTCACCATCTTGTTGATGTCGGCTTCGCTCAGGCCGCCCGAGGCCTGGATGCGAATCTGCTGCTCTTTGTTGGTCGCCTTGTCCTTGGCGGTCACGTTGACGATGCCATTGGCGTCGATGTCGAAGGTCACCTCGATCTGCGGCACGCCACGCGGCGCGCCTGGAATCCCGACCAGATCGAACTGGCCGAGCGCCTTGTTGTCGGCGGCCATCTCGCGCTCGCCCTGGAAGACGCGGATGGTGACCGCGGTCTGATTGTCCTCGGCGGTCGAGAACACCTGGCTCTTCTTGGTCGGGATGGTCGTGTTGCGCTCGATGAGCCGGGTGAACACGCCGCCCAGCGTCTCGATGCCGAGCGAGAGCGGGGTGACGTCGAGCAGCAGCACGTCCTTGACGTCGCCCTGCAGCACGCCCGCCTGAATGGCGGCGCCGATGGCGACCACCTCGTCCGGGTTGACGCCCTTATGCGGCTCCTTGCCGAAGAACTGCTTGACGACTTCCTGCACCTTGGGCATGCGCGTCATGCCGCCGACCAGAACGACCTCGTCGATCTGGCCCGCCGCCAGGCCGGCGTCCTTGAGCGCCTTCTTGCAGGGCTCGACCGTCTTCTGGATCAGGTCGTCGACCAACGCCTCGAATTTGGCGCGCGTCAGCTTGAGGGCCAGATGCTTCGGCCCCGTCGCGTCAGCGGTGATGTAGGGCAGGTTGATTTCGGTCTGGGTCGCGGACGAGAGCTCGATCTTCGCCTTCTCAGCCGCCTCTTTCAGGCGCTGCAGCGCAAGCTTGTCCTTGGTCAGGTCGATGCCCTGCTCCTTCTTGAACTCGCCGGACAGATATTCGACCAAACGCATGTCGAAGTCTTCGCCGCCGAGGAAGGTGTCGCCGTTTGTCGACTTCACCTCGAACACGCCGTCGCCGATCTCGAGCACGGACACGTCAAAGGTGCCGCCGCCGAGGTCATAGACCGCGATGGTGCCCGTCTTCTTCTTGTCGAGACCGTAGGCAAGCGCCGCCGCGGTCGGTTCATTGATGATGCGAAGCACCTCAAGGCCGGCGATCTTGCCAGCGTCCTTGGTGGCCTGCCGCTGGGCGTCGTTGAAATAGGCCGGAACCGTGATAACCGCCTGGGTCACCGGACCGCCGAGATAGGCTTCCGCCGTCTCCTTCATCTTCTGCAGGATGAAGGCGGAGATCTGGGAGGGGGAATATTGCTTGCCGTCAACGGCGACCCACGCGTCGGCATTCGGGCCGCGAATAATTTTGTAGGGGACGAGCGACATGTCCTTTTTGCTGATCGGATCGTCGAACGACCGCCCGATCAGCCGCTTGATGGCGAAGATGGTCCGCTCGGGGTTGGTCACCGCCTGCCGCTTGGCGGGCTGGCCCACGAGACGCTCGCCGTCGTCAGTGAACGCGACGATGGATGGCGTCGTGCGCGCGCCCTCAGAATTCTCGATCACCTTGGGCGCCGCGCCCTCCATGACAGCGACGCACGAATTGGTTGTGCCAAGGTCGATGCCAATTACTTTCGCCATTACTTAACCCCTGTTCCTTCGCGGGACCGCCGAGCCCCAAAGCGGCAAGGCCTAAGAGAGGCGTCCCACCGATCGCTTCGCAGCCGTCGGCTGACGTCCTCCCGGTCCCCATCTTTCAACGCCAAATTCGGCCAATTCGGCGCGTTTTTCGAGCCCGAACCGACCAGTCGGGGCGTATATAGGTGGGGCGTTTTGACCGCGCAAGGCGCGGAAGCGGCGGATTCTGCAAGCTTTGAGCTCCTCATTCCGATCGGCGCGAAGCCGCCCGCGCCTTCCCCTTTCTCGCCGGCGCCTCTACACTTCGCCAATGAGTCGAGGCTTCCGTTCCCTGATTTGCGGGCTCTTCGCCGCGGCCCTCGCGGCAAGCGAAACCCGCGCGCAATTGATGCTCCCCGGCGCCGCTCCCGCCGAGCCCCAGGGGGCCGAGAGTCGCGCCCGCAAAGCACAGGAACTCGGCCGCTGCGGCGACGCAAGCGGAGGCCGGCGCCAAGGGAGTCAAGCCTGGTCCTGTTGCGGGGATCGCAAGCCTAGCCGGGCGCCCGCTCATGCTAAACGGCAAGTCGGGGCTGCTGGAGATTTCCGGCGACGACACGACAGCGAAGATCGACAAACTGCAGCTTGCCGGCGAAAGCGTATCTGACCCCTCGCAGCGCTGTGTCATCAACATTGTCGGCGAGAAGTCGATCGAGGCGACAAACGTTGGCCGCCCAGACGGCCTCGAGCGCTTCGAGGCTAAACTCCCGGCCTGCCCGGTCGCGTTCGACGTCCTCGACGGCGCGGTTCTTGTCCCGCCCCAAATCACGACTTGCGTCTTCAAGGCTGCCGACTGCCAGACCATTCCTGGCGGCCTTTGGGGGCCCGACGGCGCGTCGCTGGTTAGCGACGCCGCCCAGATCGTGAAAGACCGCGCCGCCGCGGAAAAGGCGATGGCTAAGCTCGTGCATGCGATCGAGGACCGCGCCAACGGCAGCCCGGAGGCGGCCGACCTGTCGCGCGATCAGAACGGCTTCGCCGGCCAGCGCGACGAACTCTGCCGCGATTACAGCAAGGAGAGCGTCCACGGCTATTGCGCCCTGCGCGTCACCGAAGCGCGGACCGCGCTGTTGCAAACGCGGCTCGATGCGCTCGCGCTCGCAGCCGCACCCAAGTCGGCGAGCGAAAGAGGCAAGAAGGCGAAGCCGAAAAAGGACACTAAGCAGCCTTAGCGACGATGCTCGTGCGGCGGCTTGCCTTGCTCGCTGACGCGACCGATAGTCAGATGTGAGGTTATCCGATGACGCAAGATTTGTCGGGCGTAGGCGGTGCGATCGCCGCGGCCGGCGCGGGCGCCCATGGCGACGGGTTCCCTCGAGTCCAAGGCGGCCGACGAGTTCCGTAGGTTCTTCCCGCTCTTCCTCTATCTCTGAATTCTGTTCGGCGTTTTTGTGCTCAACCAGGGCGTCGTCCTGCGTGAGCACGGGATGAATTTCGCCATGCAGGGTTTCGCCTTCATCAACGCGCTGGTCTGCGCCAAAGTCATGATGCTGTTCGAAATCTTCGATCCCGGGCGCTGACTACGCGGACGGCCGCTCATCTATCCTATCCTGTATGAGACCCTGCTCCTGACGCTCCTCTTCCTCGTCGCCCATGTCCTCGAGAAGACGGTCGAGGGACTGCTTCGCGGCAAGACGATCGCCGACAGCCTGCCAGGAATCAACGGCGTCGGACTTCTGGGGCTGCTGAGTTCGCAGTCACTCTATTTGTCGCGCTGATCCCGTTTTACGGACTCCGCAATCTGAGCCTGGCCATAGGCGAGGGACAGCTTTACGAGAGGATTTTTGGAAGATCCTCCGCGTAAGATGATGAACCCGCGCGGCGGGGAGTCGCCACAGTTGGCCCGGTTTCTCGGGCGCGTCGCGGGGCCAGAATCAAGACTTTATCTATTACGATGGCTCGGTTAGCTTGCCCGAAACAACAGAGTCCGCCTTGCAAGGACGATAGTCCATGTGGAATGAATTCAAGGAATTCGCGCTCAAAGGCAATGCTCTCAGCCTCGCGATCGGCGTCATCATCGGCGCTGCATTCGGCAAGATCGTCGACGCTTTGGTCAACGACATCATTATGCCGATCCTCGGAATCGCCGGCAAAGCCGACTTCTCCAACTATTACGTCCCGCTGTCGAGCGCTGTGACCGCCACCAATCTGTCGGATGCGAGAAAGCAGGGCGGCGTCCTCGCCTACGGCGATTTTATCACTGTGGTGATTAACTTTCTGATTGTCGCGATCGCTCTGTTCGTTGTCATTAAGGGGATCAACACCCTGACCAGGAAAGCGGCCAAGGAGCCTCCCGTACCTGCGCCTCCGACCCAGGAGGTCGTTCTCCTGACCCAGATCCGCGACGAGCTAGCAAAGCGCGGCGCTTAGGGTGGTGGGACTGCTACATAGCCGCTTCTGACGCCGCTTCGCTCTCCGGCTTGATCAGCATCAAGCTCCCGTTTCGCGCCATCCAGAAAGACGTCTGCGCGACGACGCCCAAGCCGAGGAGAACAAGGGCGGACGCGAGCGCGGGGATTTGCCCCCAAACCAGCAAGCGTGACCAGAGCCGCTCCGACTGCCATCTGGATCGAACCGTAAAGTCCCGAAGCTGTTCCGGTGACACGCGGGTTTACGCTGATCGCCTTAACAAGGGCGGCGGGCGCCGCAGCGCCAACCCCGACGCTGAACGCAAACATCGTGACAATGATCCCAGTCAGAGTCACCCGGTCGGCGAGCAAGAGCGCCAGGAGCGAAGCGGCCGCCACAACGCTGACAGCGTTGGCGACGACCACGAAACGCGTAAGGGAAAAGCGCGCGATCAACTGGCTCGCGAGAAGGCTGCCTAACCAGAGCCCCGAAACAAGCAGCGCAACATAGAGACCCACGTTTGAGCTCGGCACGTGCAGCCTATCGACAAAAATAAATGGCGCGCAGGCGACGAACGCATAGAGCGAGGTCGTCGCGCAACCCCCGCCAATGGCGTAGCCCAGAAATTGCCGCGAGCGCAGCAGGCCGATGTAGTCGCGCATATCGCGACGCGCTAACGAAGACCGTCTGCCCCTGCCCCACTGGATTCGCCCATCAGAGCGCGAACGTCCTTAGTCTTAACGCGTTGGCGACCACACTGACCGACGACAGCGCCATCGCCGCTGCTGCCACGATCGGCGACAGCGTGAGGCCGAAGGCGGGATACAGAACGCCGGCGGCGATCGTCACGCCCGCGGCGTTATAAACGAACGCGAAGACGAGGTTCTGCCTAATGTTGCGCATCGTCGCCCGCGACAGGCGGCGGGCGGCGACAATGCCGTGGAGATCGCCGCTGAGCAGAATAACGCCTGCGGATTCGATAGCGATATCCGTGCCCGTGCCCATCGCGATCCCGACATCGACAGCTGCAAGGGCCGGGGCGTCGTTGACGCCATCGCCGGCCATAGCGACGATCCGACCTTCCTTCCGCAAACGCTCGACCGTCTTGCCTTTGTCCTGCGGCAGAACTTCGGCCTCGACTTCCGCAATGCCGAGCCTGCGCGCCACGGCTTCCGCCGTCGCTCGATTGTCGCCCGTGAGCATCAGGACGCGGACACCCACTTCCTTCAGTGCGCGAATAGCCGCGGGCGCGGTCGCCTTGATCGGGTCGGCCACAGCCATCACGCCGGCCGCCTTGCCGTCGATCGCGACGAAGATTGCGGTCGCGCCGTTGATCCGCAAATCGTTGGTCGCCGCTTCAAGAGCGTCGACGTCTGTTCCAATCGCCTGCATCAAAGCGCGATTGCCGAGCGCGACTTTGCGACCCTCGGTGGTTCCGGTCACTCCTTTGCCCGGAACGCTCTCGAAGCCCCTAACGTTGCCCAACGTGAGACCGCGATCCGCCGCGGCGCGTACGACCGCCGCCGCTAGAGGATGCTCGCTCAAGCGTTCAAGGCTCGCCGCGAGCTTAAGCAGCGCTTCCTCGCTGATCCAGGCCGCGGGCTTGAGCGCCACGACTGTTGGTCTCCCCGCCGTCAGCGTGCCGGTCTTGTCGAGAACCAGAGCATCGACCTTTTCGAGCCGCTCAAGCGCTTCTGCATGTCTGATCAGGATGCCCGCCTGGGCGCCTCGCCCGACGGCGACCATGATCGACATCGGCGTCGCCAGGCCGAGCGCGCATGGGCAAGCAATGATCAGCACCGAAACCGCTGCAAGGAGACCGTAGGCCAGCCGCGGTTCGGGCCCCCAGATCGCCCAAGCGGCAAAGGCGAGCGCGGCGACCGCGATGACTAGTGGCACAAACCAGCCGGAAACTTGATCCGCAAGGCGCTGGATTGGCGCTCGGCTGCGCTGCGCTTGCGCGACCATCCGTACGATCTGCGCGAGCACGGTGTCGCGACCGATTTTGTCGGCGCGCATGACGAATGCGCCGCTCTGATTCATCGTGCCGCCGATGACTTTGTCACCAACGCTCTTGCCGACCGGCATCGACTCTCCGGTCAGCATGGATTCATCGACGGCGCTTCGCCCGTCGATAATCTGGCCGTCCACCGGGACTTTCCCGCCCGGCCGGACGCATAAGGCGTCGCCGATCTCCACCTCCTCGAGGGCGACTTCCTCGTCTGCGCCATCCGCCCGGACGAGCCGCGCGGTCTTTGGCGCAAGGTCGAGCAGCGCGCGAATCGCGCCGCCCGTCTGTTCGCGGGCCCTGAGCTCGAGGACCTGCCCGAGCAGGACCAGGGTGGTGATAACCGCCGCCGCTTCAAAATAGACAGCGACCGCGCCGTGGGCGCCGCGGAACGCCGACGGGAACAGGCCCGGCGCGACGGTGGCGACGACGCTATAGGTCCAGGTTACGCCGACCCCCATGGCGATCAGCGTGAACATGTTGAGATTGCCTGTCTTGAGCGACGCTGAGCCGCGCTCGAAGAGCGGCCAGCCCGCCCAAAGCGCGACCGGGGTCGCCAGCGCCAGCTGAATCCAGTTGGAAACCACTTCCGGCAAGAGCGCATGCAGATCGGCGAAATGCCCGCCCATTTCGAGCGCGAAGACAGGGATGGAGAGCGCGAAGCGCAATCCAGAAACGGCGGGTCATGTCGATGAGTTCTGCGCTCGGCCCGGTCGCTTCCGTCGCGACTTCCGGCTCCAGCGCCATGCCGCAGATCGGGCACGCGCCAGGGTGGTCCTGACGAATCTGCGGGTGCATCGGGCAGGTGTAGATCGCGCCCGAAGCGGGGGCTTGGCTTTGTAGCCCCGCTCGATGAGCGCGGCCGGCGCGGTCCAAAAGGCGTCCGGAAGGACGTCCGTCTCTCGAGGGCCTATGGCCCGCGCCTACAGCACCAGGTATTTCGCCGGCTCGACGACGAATTTTCCGCGGCAACCGGCGGAGCAGAAATAGTAGGTCTCGCCCGCGTGATCAGCCTTGTGCCTAGCCGTCGCCGGATCAACCGACATGCCGCAGACGGGATCCTTCAGCGAGCGCGCTCGCGGCCTCCGCCAAGTCCTTCGGCGGATGGTGCTTGTGTTCCATGGGCGCGACCGATACACCTTCCCATCATGGGAAGGTCAAGCGGATTCTCAAAATGAACATCGGCGCGGCGGCAGCCTCGAGCCGAGTCACCGCCAAGATGATCCGCCATTACGAGGCGATCGGCTTGTTGCATCCCGCCGAGCGCCGCTCGAACTCTTATCGCGACTACGGCGAGCGCGACATCCACGAGCTTCAAGATTCATCGGGCGGGCGCGGCGACTCGGCTTTTCGATTCCCGAAATCGGGGAGCTGCTGGCTCTTTGGCGCGATCGCGGCCGCCCGAGTCGCGAAGTCAAGCGCATCGCCGAGGCGCATCTCGGCGACCTGCAGTCGCGGGTCGCCGAGATGCAGGCGATGGCGAACACGCTCCGAGAGCTGGTCGCTGCATGCCACGGCGACGATCGGCCTCATTGTCCCATTCTCGAAGATCTCGCGCTCGGAAGGTCGACGAGTGAGCCGCTCCCGACCTTGCGCGCGCCCAACCTCTGGCCCATGAGGCCGCAATGAACGTCGCCTTGCCGTCGCCTGCGAACAACTGGCCCGATCTGATCCGCCCAACTATGCGCGACGTCGCGACGAGCGGCATCGTCGAAGTGTTCAACTACGGCCGCGGCCGGCAGGGGCTCATTCCCTCTGTGGGTTGGCGAGGGCGACCTGCCGACGCCGCCTTTCATCAGCGAGGCGGCCAAGACCTCTCTCGATCGCGGCGAGACCTTCTACACCTGGCAGAACGGCGTCCCTGAACTTCGCGAAGCGATTGCGGCTTATATGACGCAAGTCTATGGCGCGGCCCCCGGCGGAGGCGCTTTCTCGCCCGCAAAACTTCTTCGTCACGATCGGGGGCATGCACGCGATCGAGATCGCGACCAGGCTCATCGTCGGCCCGGGCGACGAGGCGCTGATCCCGACCCCGGCGTGGCCCAATTTCGTCGGCGCGCTGGAAATTTCCGGAGCGCGCGCCGTGCCCGTCCGGCTCGACAAAGGGAGCCGCTGGAGCCTCGATCCGGCCAAGCTCGAAGAGGCGGTGACGCCAGCGACCCGGCTCATCTTTTTCAACTCCCCCGCCAACCCGACCGGCTTCGTCGCGACGCGGGAGGAGATCGTCGAGACGCTCGCCATCGCGCGCCGGCATGGGCTTTGGATCATTGCCGACGAGATTTACGGGCGCCTTACTTACGATGGCGTCCGCGCGCCCTCGTTCCACGACGTGATGGCGCCCGACGACAAGATCCTGTTCGTCCAGACCTTGTCCAAGAACTGGGCGATGACCGGCTTTCGCATCGGCTGGCTCGAGGCGCCGGCGGAGCTCGGTTCTGTGATCGAGAATCTGGTCCAGTACACGACCTCGGGCGTGCCCGTCTTCACCCAGCGCGCGGCGACGGCGGCGCTCGAGCAGGGCGAAGCGTTCCTCGCCTGGCAAATCGAGCGCTGCCGCCGCTCGCGCGACATGCTGTGCCAAGGGCTGGCCAAGACTGGACGCGTTCGCTTCTTCGAGCCGGAGGCGGCGTTCTATCTGTTCTTCTCGATCGACGGCTTTTCCGATTCCCGCGCGCTCGCGCTCCGGCTCATCGACGAAGCCGGAGTTGGCGCCGCGCCCGGCGGCGCCTTCGGCCCTGGCGGCGAAGGCCATCTGCGGATTTGCTTCGCCCGCGATCCCGACCAGATCGCCGAAGCGACGCGCCGCATGGCGCGGTGGCTCGCGGCCTGAGCCGCGGACGTCCGAGTTTGCCACCGCAAGACCGACCGCCAAGGCGACCTTCTGCGCCGGGCCAGCCCCTTTCGGCCTAAGCTCAATGTTGCTATTGCGAACGGCCCTCTGGCGCCGCAACAAACTTATCGTTAAATTCCAGGAGCTAGTCTCGGAAGATGTTCATGCTTGCCCGCCCGCGTCGAAGCGTTCTCTATATGCCCGGCTCCAACGCCAAGGCCTTGGCGAAGGCCTCGACGCTGCCGGCCGACGCGCTGATCCTTGACCTTGAGGATTCCGTCGCTCCCGACCAGAAAATCACTGCCCGCGAACGGGTCGTTCAGGCGGTGCGCGCAGGCGGATTTGGCGGACGCGAGGTTGTCATTCGAGTCAATGGGCCGCACACCCCATGGGGAGAGGACGATCTGGCCGCTACGTGCGCCGCCGGACCGGACGCCATTCTTTTGCCCAAAGTCGACGGCCCTGGAGCGATCATGGCCGCCGCGCGGACATTGCGCGAAGCGGGCGCCCCTGATGAGACCCGCATTTGGGCGATGATGGAGACGCCTAACGCCATTTTGAACGCTGGCTCTATCGCCTCCGTCGCCGCCGACCCGAGTTCGCGCCTCGCGGTCATGGTGATGGGTCTGAATGACCTCGCCAAAGAAACACGGGCGCGGCTCACTCCAGGACGACCAACAATGACCGCATGGCTTGCCAGCTGCATTGTCGCCGCCCGCGCCCACGGCGTCGACATCCTCGACGGCGTCTACAATGATATTCAGGATCTCGAGGGTTTTCAGCTCGAATGCCTGCAGGGCCGCGACATGGGACTCGACGGCAAGACGCTGATCCACCCCAGCCAGGTCGACATCTGCAACGAGGTGTTCGCCCCCAGCGCGGCGGAGGTCGAAAGCGCGGCCGCCATCATCGAGGCGTTCGCGCTGCCGGAGAACGCCGGCAAGGGTGTGATCCAGCTGAACGGCCGCATGGTGGAGCTGTTGCACGCCGACATGGCGCGCCGAACGCTGGCGATTGCTGACGCGATCACGGAGCGAAGCAAGGCTGCGGCTTAGGGGACTGGTCTGCAGTTCCCGAGTCCGTTTGCAGCGATTCCAATAGGTTATGGCGCCATTTCCGAGTCGACGCTGCTCCCAGCCGCCCTCGATTTCCGCGCGGCTGGCTCGCCTCGGGCCTGACGGTTTTGGCGCCGGTCTAGCCTTTTCAAAGGCTTAGGCGCGAAAACCTGTCACAAAATCAAATTCGAACCTTCCTCGCTTCTCAATTCGACCTCGCTCATCAGTTCGAAGCGCTAAACTGCCGAGGGATGCGTGAAAACCCGATCTATGCCGTCGTCAAAGGCGCCAGCCCTTCACCCGTGACTGAGCTAGCTTTACCGGCAAACGGACGCAAAGAAGCCGGGACCTGTTGCAGTGCGCGGTTGCGGAGGACGAGATTCAGCGGCTCGGAGCTGGAGTTCGCGTCCGCGAGTATGGTCGCGAGGCGGCCCGCCGAATGAACTTAAGCGGACGCCCGCTCATCACGCCTTTCGAGAAAGCTCGGCAGCCTCAGCGATCAGCTCGACCGAGCGCAGTCGTTCGGAATGCTCATAGACGTCGGAGACGACAATGAGCTCGTCGGCCGCAGTTTCCTCAACCAGCGCGCTCATGCCTTTGCGGACCGTCTCTGGAGAGCCGATGATGGAGCGCGCCAGCATCCGCATGGCCTGCGCCTTCTCCATCGGCGACCAATAGGCTTCAATGTCGTCGATCGGCGGCTGACTCAAACCGCGCGCGCCGCGGAAGATGTTGGTGAACGACATCTGCTGGGTCGTGGCGAGCCGCCGCGCTTTATCGTCGCTTTCGGCGGCGACGATGTTGACGCCGACGATCGCATAGGGCCGGTCGAGTTGCTCGGAGGGTTTGAACCGGCTGCGATAAATCTGGAGCGCCGCGATCAGATGGTCGGGCGCGAAATGCGACGCAAACGCGTACGGGAGCCCCAATTCGGCGGCCAGCATCGCGCCGAAATGGCTTGATCCGAGGATATAAAGCGGCACCTCCGTGCCTGCTGCCGGCACCGCCTGGATGCGCTGATTCGGGCCGGCCGGAGCCAGGAACGCCTGCAGTTCCATGACGTCCTGCGGGAAGGTGTCCGCGGCCTCCGGCGGACGGCGCAAGGCGCGCAGCGTGAGCTGGTCGGTGCCCGGCGCGCGGCCAAGCCCGAGGTCGACACGTCCCGGAAAGAGCCGCGCCAGCGTTCCGAACTGCTCGGCGATGATGTAGGGCGCATGGTTCGGAAGCATGATGCCTCCTGCCCCGACCCGAATGGTCGTCGTCCCTCCCGCAATATGGGCAAGCACGACCGCTGTCGCGGCGCTGGCGATGCCCTGCATGTTATGATGCTCGGCCACCCAGACGCGCTGATAACCCCATTTCTCGGCGTGAGCGGCAAGGTCGCGCGCATTGTTGAGCGCACCGCGAGCGTCCGTCTCCTGCGTGACGCGAACAAGCTCGAGAATGGATAAGGGCGTCATGAGGTGCTCGGATACGGGCTGATCGCGGCGAATGGTCGTTCGAAAGCCCGGGCCTGTCCTGAGCCTCTCTCGAGGTTACTGCCGCATGGCTTTGGATATTGGCTCAGCCGCCCGATCGGAAGCTTTTCGCGGCGCCCGCAAGCTCGTCTTCGTCAGACTTTCCTCAGCCTCACGATCACGTCGATAGCCGCGATGCTTGTGCCTTCGGGAGCCGGGATCTCAAACTCAGGCAACAAGTCCTCGGGGATGTCGGACAGTTCTTCCGTGTCCTCGCGATAGAAGTGGTAATGCGGTCCGGTCTTGGTGTCGTACCAGAGCTTGGCGTCGTAGATCGCAATCTCCCGCAGCAGGTCACAGCGCGAAAATTCATTGAGCGTGTTGTAGATCGTGCCCAGCGTCGGCGCGAACGGGATCGACCGCGTCTCATGATAGATCATTTCGGCGGTGAAGTGCCGGTTCCCGCCGCCGAAGATCGCACGGGCGAGATCGAGCCTTTGGCGCGTCGGGCGCACCCCCGCGGCGGCGAGCTTGCGGATCAGCACGCCATAGCAGACATCGGGACGCGGGGCGCTCTTGGTTTCCATGGGCATCGCATGCGGCTGGCGGACGGCCAGAACCATCCTCGCCAGCGAGTTCCTGAACTTGATCGAACTGTCTTTGTAATCCGGCTCGGCCACATCCGCAACCTCAACCTTGGCAGGCAGGATGCGGATCAAGGCATTGAAGCGCCGCCGCTCGCTAGCGGGCGCTGCTCATTTCTCATATATTGGTCTGAAACGGCCAGCGGAGCTTTCTTTTGGCGATCACGGGCGGATGTCTGTGCGGAGCGGTACGGTACGAGGTCAAGGCCGAGGCGCCGCTCGCCGCGCGCTATTGCTGGTGCCGCGTCTGCCAATATCTCGGCTGCGGAACCGGCGCGGTCGGCGCGCTCTTCCGCAAGGAAGACGTCACCGTATCCGGGCCGCTGAACGACTACGTGTGCCAGGCCGACAGCGGCGCGACTATGCACAGGCGCTTCTGCACCCAATGCGGCGCCCCGATGTTCAGCGAGGCGGAAGAGCGGCCGACACTTATCTTTGTGCGCGCGGGAACGCTTGATGACCCCAATCTGGCGCCCCCCTCGGCGACCATCTGGACCAAATCCGCGCCGAAATGGGCATGCTTCGACCCCAATCTGCCTGAGGTTGAAGGACATCCGCCGCCGCTGAAAGTTTGAGCGGGGTGGGGTTTCGCGCAGCGAGAGGGCGGGCCGACAACGATGCTGTTCATGGTCGTCGAGCATTTCCGCGACAACGATATGGTCCCCGTCTATCGCCGCCTACGCGAAAGCGGCCGGTCCCTCCCCGAGGGGCTCGAATACGTCGACAGCTGGGTCGAGGCCAACTTTTCCCGCTGCTTCCAGCTCATGCGCTGCAACGATCTAAAACTCCTCCAGGTCTGGATGCTCGAGTGGCGCGACTGCGGCGTGACGTTCGAAATCGTCCCCGTCGTCACGAGCGCCGAGGCGCGGGCGGTCGTCGAACCCATCTGCGAACCGCAGGAACCCGGCCCTGACGCAGCGGCCGCGGGAAGTTGATAACGTCACACTTTGGGTGCATCCATGGGCCGCCGCGCCAGCATGCGGCCGCAATTCGGGAGGAAATCGAAGCCAATGTCTCTTTCGCTCTATGAGAGCAGCGTTCCGGTCTACGAGCGCGGGCTCAACGCATTCCTAGCCATTCTCGACAAGGCGGAGGAGCATGCGCAGGCGCGCAAGTTCGATCCGAATAACTATCTCGCCATGCGGCTAAGCCCGGACATGTGGCCCCTCGTCCGCCAGGTCCAGGGCTTCTGCGATCACGCCAAGAACTCGTCGTTCCGGCTGGCCGCCAAGGACCCGCCAGTCAAGGAAGACAAAGAGACGACCCTCGCAGAACTGCGCGCGCGGATCCAGGCGACGCTTGACATGCTGAAATCGCTCGACGCCAAAGCGATGGAAGGCGCGGAGACCCGCGAGATCGTCATCCCCGCCGGCGCCAACAAACTGAAGCTTCCCGGCGCCGACTATCTCTTACATTTCGCCATGCCGAACTTCTATTTTCATCTGACGACCGCTTACGACATCCTGCGCGGAAGCGGCGTCGAGATCGGCAAGCGCAACTTTATGGGCGCGGTACCGAACCTTGTTCGGTCTTGAGATCCGCCCTCCGGAGCATCGACAATGACCATCACCAGACTGCACGCCGGTCCGCGCATGTCGCAGGCCGTCATTCATGGCTCGACGATCTATCTCGCCGGCCAGGTCGCCGATCAGGCGAAAGGCAAGAGCGTCGGCGATCAGACCAAGGAGATCCTCGCCACGATCGATCGTCTGCTCGGCGAAGCGGGATCGGACAAAACCAAGATTCTGTCGACCACCATTTATCTGGCCGACATCGGCACATTCGCCGAAATGAACGCGGTGTGGGACGCGTGGGTCCCTGCCGGCCACGCGCCGGCCCGCGCGACGGTCGAGGCCAAGCTCGCAGCGCCGCCTTATACCGTTGAGATCGCCTGCATCGCGGCCAAGAGCTAAGCCTCTCTCCGGCTGCGGCCAGTCTTGGGACGCTGGCCTACTTTCACCTTCGAGGAGACTTTTCGGTGCTTGTCCCATCGATCGACAACTTAAGGGGTCCGTTCGAGCGGCTGGAAACCCCCCATGAGGCGGTCGACCGGCTCGTTCGCCTGTACGATGAGGCGACGCAAGCGTTGCATGGCGCAGTGGAGCGCTTTCTTAAGGACGGCGAGCCTCCGTCGGCGGCGACGCGGGCCTTGTTCCGGTATCCCGAACTGCGCTTGACTTATGCGCCCAACGGGCAGGCGCCCTCGAGCGCGCGCGCTTTCGCCAAGTTCAGCGAGGCTGGCGTTTACACAACGACGGTTACCCAGCCGGGGGACTTCCGAGCTTATCTGCTCGAGCAGCTTGAGCCGCTCGTGACGGAGTACGGCGCCACGATCGAGGTCGGCGTTGGCGCGCAGGAGATTCCCTATCCTTACGTGATCGAAAGCGGCGACGAGATGACGCGCGGCGGCGCCGACGCGGCCGAACTCGCGCGTTTCTTTCCCGTGCCTTCGCTGGCCACGATCGGCGACGAGACCGCGGACGGCGAATTCGACTTCGGCCCCGAGCGGCCGCTCGCTTTGTTCGACGCGCCCCGCGTCGATTATTCGCTCCGCCGTCTCGTGCACTATACCGGCTCCGATTGGCGGGCGATGCAGCCCTGGGTGCTGCTGACAAATTACCACCGCTATGTCGACCAGTTCGTGCAATGGGGTTTGAAGCAGCTTCATGCAGGGACCGGCGTCGAGAAAGTCATTTTGCCGGGCAACCTCGTCATCAGACTCGTCGATTTCGCCGGCCGAGGCGGAAGCGCGCGTCGGGGCGGTCGCCTGGCATCGGTTCCAGATGCCCGCCTATCATTGCGTGCGCGCGGACGGGCGCGGGATCAGCCTGGTCAACATCGGCGTCGGGCCTTCGAACGCCAAGACCATCACCGACCATATCGCGGTCTTGAGGCCGCATTGCTGGCTGATGATCGGCCATTGCGCTGGGCTTCGGCAATCGCAGGTGATCGGCGACTATGTGCTCGCGCACGCCTATCTCCGGCGCGACAACATCCTGGATGAGGCGGCGCCGCTGATGGTGCCGATCCCAGCGCTCGCGGAAGTGCAGGTGGCGCTGCAGGAGGCGGTGGCCAAGGTCACCGGCGATCGCGGCGAGGCGCTGAAGCGGCGCCTGCGCACCGGCACGGTGGTCACCAATGACGACCGCAATTGGGAGTTGCGCTGGTCGCAGGAGCGACGGCTCATCAACGTCTCGCGCGCCATCGCCGTCGACATGGAATCAGCGACCGTCGCCACTCAGGGCTTCCGAATGCGCGTGCCTTACGGGACATTGCTCTGCGTCTCCGACAAGCCGCTGCACGGCGAGATCAAGCTGCCGGGCGCCGCAAACGCGTTCTATGAGCGGGCCATCGCCGAACATCTGCAGATCGGCATCGCCGCGATCAGCCTGTTGCAGAGCCAGCACGATACACTGCACTCACGCAAGCTCAGGAGCTTCGACGAACCGCCGTTCCGGTGAGAGGGCTAGCTGATCACCACCACCGGAGTGCCGACGTGCACCCGGCCATAGAGGTCGATTGCGTCCATGTCGCGCATGCGGATGCAGCCCGAGGACACGTGCCCGCCGATTTCCGACGGCTCGTTGGTGCCGTGGATGCGGATGAGCGTGTCCTTGTTGTTTACGAAGAGATAGAGGGCGCGTGCGCCGAGCGGATTATCCCATCGGCCTTCGAGCGGGCCGTGCTGCTTATAGACCTGGAACTGCGGCCAGCGCTCCATGATCGACGCGGTAGGCATCCAGGTCGGCCATTCCTTCATCGCTCCGACCTCGGCGCGGCCGGTCCATCCCATATATTCAGCGCCGCTTGCGATCCGATATTGAATCGCCTCGCCATGGGGCAGGACATAATAGAGATAGTTCGTGCCGGTATTGACGATGATGGTGCCCGGCTGCTCCTGGGTCGAATACTGAACCTTGCTGCGGACGGTCGGGATCTTCCACTCATCCGGCTCCGCGAGCGCCATCATCTGCTTATCGCGCGCGCTGAGTTGCGGGTCGGGAAGCCCGGACTGAAGAACCGGCGTACAGCCGCTCACCAGAGCCGCCACGCCCAACACAAGCCCCACTATGACCACATTCGTCTTCATCGCCGCCCCGTCGATCACACCGATAAGGATTTTCTTACCATAAAACGTAACGGTTTCACGAAAGTTACCGAGCGGAAGCGCGGGACTTGTTCACAAAATCGCGAGCGCCTCACCTGGGGATCCCCGTCCAGGTTTCGCCACAAGCCTTTAGCGAAACCCGGCGGTTGAGTCCAACCTAGAATAGAAGTCGTTTGCCGAAAGCTACCGACCGAGGCAAAAATGCGACAATCGGGCGAAATGTTCCCCGTACCGACGAACCTGATGGAACTGAACAATGACCCAATGGCCGGCGCGCCTCGTCCTGGTCGGCGCGGGAAAGATGGGGGGAGCGATGGCGCAGGGCTGGCTCGAGGCCGGCCTTCCCGCATCCTCGCTGGCTATTCTCGAGCCAAATCCGTCGTCTGAGATCGCCTCGCTTGCGGAGAATCGAGGCGTTGCGCTCAACCCTGACTTTGGGCCCCCGCCCCCCGGGATGCTGGTGCTCGCGGTCAAGCCGCAGAGCCTCGATCAGGTCGCGCCGCAAATCGCCGCGCTTGCCGGGGAGCACACGCTTCTCCTCTCCATCATCGCGGGTAAGACCATCGGCAATCTTCTCGCCCGCCTTCCACACGCGCGGGCCGTCGTTCGCGCCATGCCCAATACGCCCGCTGCGATCGGCCGCGGGGTAACCGCGGCCTTTGCCAACGCCTGCGTTAACGGCGAACAGGGGCGTTGGTGCGAGCGCCTGCTCGGCGCCGTCGGGACCTTCTTCTGGCTTGATGATGAGGATGCAATCGACGCCGTGACGGCGATTTCCGGCTCTGGCCCAGCCTATGTATTCGCCCTCACCGAGGCGCTCGCCGTCGCGGCCGAAAGACTGGGGCTGCCGGCGGAATTGTCGATGAGCTTGGCGCGCGGCACGGTCGAAGGCGCGGCGGAACTGATGCGGCGCGAAAGCGCAACTCCGCCCGTGACGCTGCGCCGCAACGTCACTTCACCGGGCGGGACGACCGCCGCCGCGCTCGCGGTGCTTGAGGGTCACGAAGGGCTCAACGACCTCATGTCCAGGGCGACAGCTGCGGCCCGCGCCCGCGCCCGCGAGATGGCGGGCTAGCGAGCTTCCTTGGCGGCGGGCGGGTGAGCGCCTACATTACCTAGAAAACCAGCATTGAGGAGCGCGCCATGGCAACAAGACCAAAAAGCGAAGCCAAATCGCCGCCAACCGACACCCGGGGCAAGATCGTGGACGCTCTTCTGGATCTCGCGGCGGAGCGGCGCTTCGAGGACATCTCGGTGCGCGACATCTCAAAGGCCGCTGGCGTGTCTCTGGCCGATTTCCGCGACTCCTTCCCCTCCAAGGGAGCTGTGCTCGCCGGCCTCTCGCGCCGCATCGATCGGGCCGTGCTAACGCAGGACAATGGGGAGCTGGCGGATGAAAATCCGCGCGAGCGGCTGTTCGACGTCCTGATGCGCCGTCTCGAAGCGATGGCGCCTTACCGCGAAGGCCTCCGCGAAGTCACCGCGTGGCTCAGGCGCGAGCCCGCTGCGGCTTTGGCGATGAACCGGGAAGCGATGTCCTCAATGCGCTTCATGCTTGAGGCGGCCGGGATCGAGGCGGCGGGTACGTCGGGCGCCATCAAGCTCCAGGGCCTCGCGTTGGCCTGGGCGCGCGTCCTTCGAAGTCTGGCTCGACGATGAGGAACCCGCTCTGTCCAAGACCATGGCGGAACTGGACCGCGTGTTGACGCGGGGCGAGCGGGCGGTCGCCGGCCTCGACCGGGTGAGCGCGATCACGAACCCGGTTGCGGCTTTCGTGCAAGCCGCGTTTGACGCTGGCCGCAAGGCGAGGCGAGGCGAGAGCCGCTCGGCGCGCAAGGACGATCCCGGCGACGAGGATGTGACGGCGCTCTGAGCGCGGAACGCTCTTCCGCGGAGTATCGGCGCTGACCGTTCATCCCGAGATCCTTTGGGCGCTGGCCGCTTTCGCTTTCGTCGCCGCGATCACACCCGGGCCGAACAACCTGATGTTGATGACGTCCGGGGTGAAATATGGATTCGGCCGCACGCTGCCCCATCTCGCCGGGGTGATCCTCGGCTTTGCGCTAATGATCGCGGTCGTCGGGCTTGGGCTCGACATTGTCTTCGAGAGCTTTCCGCAAGTCCTGCGGGTCATGCGAATCGCGGGCTCGATTTATATGGTCTGGCTCGCGCTGAAGATCGCGCTGGCGAAACCAATCGGCGAGGTCGAGCCCGGCGGGCGCCCGATCGGCTTCCTCGCCGCCGCCGGGTTTCAGTGGCTCAATCCCAAGGCCTGGATGATCGCGTTGAGCGCGCTCGCGACTTATGGCGGGGTTGTCGACAACTATACTAGCAGCGTTCTCTTCATCGCTGCGCTCAGCGCCTTCATCACGGTTCCGTGTAGCGGCGCCTGGACGCTGTTTGGCGCTTCGCTCAGCCGCCTGCTCAAGGATCCGCGGGTGACCCGCCCATTCAATTGGACGATGGCGGCGTTGCTGGTCGCCTCGATCGCGCCAATCCTGTTCGAATAGGGCGGGATTGCCCGGCGCTCAGGCTAGCCGGCCGACGCCGCCGAGCTTCACCATCACCACTTCCGGAGGGCGCAGGATGCGCACCGGCGCGATCGACGTTCCCAGTCCGCCCGAAACGATCATCCGACGCTCGCCCAACGCGTATTGACCATAGATGTATTTCGCAGAGCGGCGTTTCAGGAGATGCAGTGGCGCGCCGATGATCGGAAGATTGACCTGCCCGCCATGCATGTGGCCCGCGAGCGTCAGGGCAATCCGGTCGGGAACCCAGGGGAAAAAATAAGGCTCATGAACGAGGAGGATCGCCGGCGCGTCGTCGTCGACCGCGCGCATCGCCGCTGGCAGATCGTCGGCGCCATGGCCATGGCGCGGGTTAGGGACCCGCGCCAGCAGGTCGCCAAGGCCGATCAGCCAGAAGGGCCGTCCGCGCTGGGACAATCGCAACGATTGATTTTCAAGCAGCGGAACGCCCGCCTCGGCAAGCGCGCGGCGGACGCTCCGAGAGCTGTCCGCCGGCTCCGTTGGAATGGCCGCCGACCACCAGTCGTGATTGCCGAGAATCGCATAGACGCCAAGCGGCGCCTCGAGACGGGCCAGCTGCTCGGCCCAGGCGCCAGGCGGCACATATCCGGAAACGAAACGATGCGTGCAAACATAGTCGCCGAGCAGCACCGTGAGATCTGGCTTTTGTGCATTGGCGAGATCCACAATTTCGCCCACTCGCTCTTCCGGCATCCAAGGATAGCAGGCGTGAATATCAGCGATGACCGCAATCGTAAGCTCAAGGTCTTCTGGCCAGTTGTGGAGCCGTGGGGCATATTGGGCGAGCGTGAGCGCGGAGCCGCTCTCATATGCTGTCGCGTAGCTCGACAGAGACAGCGTCGCGGCGGCTACACCACCGGCGGCGCCAGCGACAAACCGGCGCCTCGTCAACTGAACCATCGGTTGCGCTCGCCTCAGGCGCTCGTTCGCCGGCGGCTTTTTTACGCGTCCGTTCTGGCTTGCGCAAGCGCGCCGGCAGGCGGAAGCAGGTAGAATTCACCCCGCTCAAGCAATTCGATCATGTCCGGCTCAAAGCCTTCCGTCGGCACACTCAAGGCCTCGGCGACCGCGGCGAGACCAATATCGCGATAGATGCGGGCAAGCACGCTGCCGGCGCTTCGCTCATCGCTCGCATCCGGGATGACGTGAAAATAATCATCTTGCATCGGCTGGCTACACTCCCGTCACTCGCAAGCTCGGCGCGCAAGCGCGCCCGTACCGGAAGGCTGAGTGAAAGGCCTTAACAGCGAATTAATGGCGCAATCGGGATTTCGCATCGCGGTTGCCCATTCGCGGCCGCTTTTCGGCCGCAAAGCGCGGACTTCACGGACACGTGAAACAGGGTCGCTCAGTCGAGCAAGCACCCGATCTCCTGTCGGCCAAGTCACGCTTAGGGGATCGCCTGACCGCCGCCGCGAGCCGTTTCCAGGCAGCGCCTCGGGCGAGATTTGTCTCAACTGAGATTTCAGCGCTTGTCGCCTTGCTTGCCGGTTCGCGGTATGAAAAACGCCGCATCCAGGTGTTTGTCGAGGCTTGATAAGGAGATTTTGACAGCATGCGCCGGGCCGTGGCGTGGGGCTTTGCCCTCGCGTTGATCGTTGCGCTCGCGGCGTGCGGTTTTGTGCGCTGGTCGTTGTCCGCCGCGAAGGTCGGCGACAGTCTCAACGCCGCATTCGGCCCTTCGCCGCGTCTCCATTGGAGCGCTCCCCAAGCGGCGTCCTTTTCCGCCTTGCCGTGGCCGAGCGTGCGCATCATCGATGCCCGACTCGACGACGCTTATGGCGTCGACCTTCTCTCAGCGCCGGCGGCGCGCGTGAACCTGTCGCTGATTAACCTTATGCGCGGACGTTTCATCCCCACGGGTGTTATTCTCGTCAGTCCGACGGTCACCGTCGACGTCGACCATCCTCCATTTGCTGGGGCGGCGGGGGGATCGGGTGGGCCTGCGAGCGTTGCCAGGCGGGCGCTCGCGCCTTTGGCCAGCTTGAGCCTATCGAAGGGGGTCTTGCGCCTAATCAGCGCCAAACGCGGCGTCGACGCGCTGATCGACAATGTTCAGGGCCGCTTCGACGGCCTGACGATCGGCGATCAACTGCGCTTCAACCTGTCCGCCGTGTGGCGGAAAATGCCTGTTACGGTCGCTGGCGCACTCGACGATCCTGAAACAGCCGCCAAGGGCGCGCCGAGTCCGATCGTCTTCGGGTTCGATTCGCCGTTGGCCAAGCTTGCATTCGGCGGCGCGCTGGCACTCGGCGACAAGCCAAACGCTGACGGCGATTTAACCGCGTCCATCCCTTCGATCGCCGCCTTGGCCTCTTTCCTCGACGCTCGGCCGCCACTCATTCTCGCCGCCAACGACATTGCGATTACCGCGAAGATCAGCGGAGGGCCGAACGCCCTGACGCTGAGCGACGCGACGCTGACCAGCGTGGGGCAGACGCTTGAAGGGGCGATCGCAATCAGCCACGCTGGCGGCCGCCCGGCCGTCTCCGGCACGTTCGCCGCTGAAACACTGGCGCTCACGCCGCTTCTGGGACCGCCGGAACGCGTCTTCGAGCCATCGGGCGGGTGGAGCACGAAGCCCTTCGCGTTCGAGCCCCTGCGGAGCTTCGACCTCGACCTGCGTTTGTCGGCGGCCCATCTTGATGTCTACGGCCTGCCGCTCGCCGACGCGGCCGTATCGATAATCGTCGCGGATGGCAAGCTCAGCGCGACATTGATGGAGGCGGCGGTCCATGGCGGGCGCCTCCAAGGCGAAGTGGGCGCCGCCTACGTTGGACGGGACCTCAAGATGAGCGCGCGCGGCGAACTCGTCGACGCCGACCTCGGCGCCGCTATCGCCGATTTGGCCCAGCCCGTAATGGCGGGGAGCGGCGGAGCGCAATTCGCCGTCGAGGCCTCCGGCGCCTCCCCCGCCGCCGCGGTCGCGAGCCTGACCGGAACGGCCTCGCTCGAAGCGGCGGATGGCTCCATTTTCGGCGTCAACCTCGAGGAGGCGCTGCGCCGCAGCCGGCGCCGGGCGATCGACGTTGAGCGGGACCTGCACCTGGGCGGAACGGCGTTCGACAAGGTCGAGGCTTCACTGGCGCTGGACAACGGCCGAGCCCAGGTCCGGCGCGCCGTGATGACGAGCCATGGCGTGACCGCCGACTTAGACGGGCTCATCGATCTTGCTGGCCAAAGCTGGTCTTTGCAGCTCGACGCCGTTCAGACGGATGCGGCTGGCCAGGAATCCCAAGACGCCGCCCGCTTGACGCTCGACATCGCCGGTCCGTGGTCTCAGCCTGCGATCCGCGCGATCCGCAGCGACAATTCAACCGATCCTGTTGGTGATCCTTCGGCGCACTGAGGGCTGGGAAGCGCTCTTTGGTCTGCGCCAAGCGCATAACTCATACCAAATACGTCCAAGCCCCACCAAATCAGACCAAATAAAAAAGCTTGGTTTTCCTTGGATTTGTTTGGTCTTATTTGTCGGAATCGTTTCTTTTCAAGGGGTTACGGGGAATCCAAATAACTTTTTTCTGACCCTTCGCTCTGCGCTCACCCTGCGCTCTTCGGTATGCGCTTTTGTCTTGGCTACGCAGCGTAGCTCGTGGCGAGTCGGACGGCCTCATTCATCTGACAGCCATTCTACTCGCGATTCCGGTTTCTAGGAAGAAATTGTCGAAAAATTTTCTCGCAGCCGCCCTATTCCTCGTCCTCGTCCTCCGCGCGATCGAAGCGTCCGTCTTTGGCTTTCTCCTCCCAATTGGGATCGCCAAGCTGGGAGTTGATGGGCATGTCATGCGCCCGTCTTTCTTGCTCGATCTTGGATTTGAGCTCGGTCAACTCCTTCTCCAATTCCTTCAGCGATTTGGAAAAGTCCTCGCCGGCTGGCTTGTCGGGCTCTGGTTCCGCCATGTTTCCACCTCTGCATGAAAGGCGCTCCCGCTATAAAGCGCGGACCTCCGAACAAGTTCCGAGCCGGCTCGGACGCCCTAGATTGCGGGCGCCGGGACGCCGAGCGCCGCGGCGATCTGAGCAACCGTCGCCTTTTCCGTGTCACTCACCTGCGTCCCGCCGAAGCCGAGGAAGCCGCCTTCCGGCGCGGCTTCGGCGACGGATTTGGCGATTCCGGCAAGCCAGGTCTTGAATGGCGCGGCGTCCAGTCCTCCCTTGGCGTCGAGCAGGGCGGAGGTCGCCTTCAGGGCGTCGACAGCCTTCGACACGATTTCCGCCGGGGTTTTCGCGCCGGTAATCGCGGCCTTTACCCCGTCCTGGGCGAGACCGCGGCCTGCCGACGTCTCAAACTCGCTGCCGACCGCCTTGACCAGCGCGTCGGCGTTCGGGTCGGTTTTGGCTTGAATGAGGGCGCGCGCGCTCGCCATGCTTTCCTTCATCATGCCGATGAGGCCGCTCGGATCGGCGGCGGATATCGCGACGCCGGCGATGAGCGGGCTCTGCAGCAAGAGCTTCCATTCATCCGGGGTGAAATCAGCTTTCGTCGCCATCCGCGCCTCCCTTTGTTCTTCCGTATAGAGCATGTCCGAGCAGCGTGACAGTTTTGCGTCGCGCTTCTGTCAAGCCGTTCAGTTCGATCGCCCCTTCCCAGGCCGAGGCTTATGCCCTATATTCCACATGCCGCTCGCGAGGGCGGCTACGGCGATAAATTGGCATCGAAATAAGTCTTTCGGACCCGGGGGCGGTACCCGGCGCCTCCACCCAAGCCCGCTGAACGCGCGGGTTTCGGCGGGGGCGAAATAGGTTCGACGGGGGACCCAAAGGGTGATCTTTCGCTCGGCATGATACCACCGTTATCGGGTCAAACCTATAGTTGCGAATGACAACTATGCTCCGGTGGCCCTCGCTGCGTAATGCAGCGCTGGTACTGGGAATCAAGTCCTAGGGGTTTGCACTTCTAGGCGGGGTCCGGAGGCGCCTGGCAACAGAAGCCTCCACTTTCCCCTTGATCCAACGCCGGCCGGTCGCCTCAAGCGCGCATGGGCGGTGATTCAGTTTGAACTCGGCTTGCGGCCCTCCGGAGGCTTCGTCGCCAACAATCGAATGTCGCGAATCGATGTTTAGCGGTCATTACAGATCGAGCCGCTCCCACGCCCAGACTTCAACTCGCTGCCGCGCGGAACCGACTTGGCGGAACGCCCGTCCATCGCCGGAAAGCGCGCGTGAAGGTGGCTGGATCGGAATAGCCGAGATCGGTCGCGATCGCTGCGATTGTAAGGTTTTGCTCCTTAAGCCGCTTGAGCGTTTCGCTGCGCCGTACATCGGCGAGCAAGTCTGAAAAGCTCGCTCCCTCTTCCTTCAGTTGGCGCTGAAAGGTACGCGAGCTCATTCCCGCCGCGGCGACCACGCGCTTCATGTTCAGCGCCTCGTCGTTTTCGACCATCAAGTTGAGGAAAGCTTTCACCGAATCCGAGAAGGTCTCACCGCCACGCAGCGAGGCCCCGCTGCCTAGCGCCCTGGGATTGAGACGATCTCTTGCCACCTTGCTAAAGGCGCGCTCTATCACCCGGTCCTCGATCACCAACGTGATCCCACGTGACTTAGTTTCGGTCACCCGGTCGCCAAACCACGGCCGAAGGTGTTCCACCTGATGCACGGGATGCGGAGGAATTTCGATCTTCGCAAATCGAGGCGGAGGACTGCCCGCCATGCTGAGTATGCGATCAATCATCGCCGCGGCGTACTGCAGGAGCGTGTGCTTCGTCTCGGGGTCGAGCTTATGGGCAAAGAACTCCCGCACGACATATTGGCCGGGCCTCCTTTCGAACGACACCTGCTCGTGCGAGCAATAGTACGGCAGCGCGGCCACGATCCTCGCAAGCGCTTCTCCCGGCGTTCGTGCCCCAAGAGCGACCTTTCCAAGCATTGCGACCTCAAGGCTGCTCGTCTTCGAAACGATTCGGCAAGGGAGGTCTGGCCCGTGCTCCCGCGCAGAGTTCCGAAGCAGAGCGGCCGCGTGCGCCAAAGGTATCGGACGGAACGGGTGGGTGATCGGGCTGAGCGAAAGGTCAACCTCCGCGAGCGCGCGTTCGATCGAGACTCCTTCGTCCGCGAGCCAGTGCAACGTAGGCAACAGCGCAAAACCACGTATCAAGGGAATTGCGGCAGGCATCGCGCTATCCGACCCAGTAATTCATGCTGCATCAAGCCGCATGGATATTTTGGCGTCAAATGCCAAGCCGACGTTCTAACTTGGGGCGTAAGACCCCTGGAGGGATAAGTACGCGATCACCGTACGCCAAGGAAATACCGGGCACCAATCCGTCGCTGTGCATTTGCGTCCAGGAGGGGGAGAGACCGATGAACCCGGGAGAGGCGCCTTCGGCTACGCTTTGGATGCGCACCGCGTCGGGCCTGGAAATTCTGACCGGGCTCGGGCTCATCGTCGCGCCGTCCCTCCTGGCCTGGCTTCTTTTCGCTTCCGACTTGAACGCGGCGGGAAAGGCGACAGGCCGCATCGCCGGGCTTGTTATGTGTGTCTGGCGGCCGGCTGCTGGCCGCGTACCGCCGGCGCCGATGCTCATGCCGTGGCCCCACTCATGGCTCTCAGTTGGCTCGCGGCGGCCTTCCTCATCGTCACCGGCCTCATCGGCCCGAACGTCGGCGTCGCTGCTTTGGCCCGCCGCAGCGCTCCATCTGATTTTGGCGGTCCTGCTTACGCAAGCCTGGATGAAAGCGCGCGCGGCGGAATGACGAAACGCCGCGAGGCGGAAAAACTTTGGCAAGATTCCGGAGCGGCTCGGCGGGTCGAGCGCCCCGGAAGGGTTGGAAAGGAATATGAAATGAAAAAAGTGATGCTCTTCGGTTTTGTGGTGGCGCTGTCCACAGGCGGCGCGGCGTTGGCCGATCCCGTCGGCCTTTCGGCCTATGTCGACGCCAACGGTTTTATCGACGTGACCGCGCTGACCTGCGCCGAGCTCGCCAACACCTATCAGGGGGACGCCAACGAACTGATGTCCTGGTATAGCGGCTGGTACAACGGCCTCGATCACAAGCACTACATGGACTACAAGAAAGGCCGCGAACTCGAGCATCTCGTCATCGAATACTGCAAGCAGCACCAGAACGAGAAGATCATTCACGCCATCGCCGTGAACCTGCACGACATGCGCGCCGAAGGCTTGATGCAAGAGAAGTGAGCGGGGGACCCCAATGAGAAATCTACTTCTATCGATGGCGCTTTGCATTGTCGCGCCAATCTGCTTGGCGACCGCGGCGAGCGCCCAGCAAACCGTGACCTTTCTGTGCGCGGCGCCGGCTGGACACGTGTGCCAGTTCGCCGTGCAGACCGGGGGCTCTCAAATGGCTTTCGCGTTGCCCTCGGGCGAGCGAAAGGAAGTGCCCGGGATCACGCCGCACGCTGACAAATATTGCGTCTGCGATCCCGGCCCGGTCACGCCTGACTGCAAGGCGCCTCGGTTGGATCATTGGTGCATGGGCTCCTGGCTCGATGTCGATACAGGGCTGAACTCCGAGAATGAAATCGCGAACGATCGTTTTGCGGCCGACCTGAGAAGCAGGACGGTGGGAGTCTCCGGGTCTCACCAGGAACGAACTGACGCGCGGCGCGAATGGCGCGACACAGACTACAAAGGGAGGCATGGATATGCGCTCACCATGGAGGAGGGCCGCAAAGGCGCGGCTCATCGGCGCGGGAGTGGCCGTGTTTGCGATGATAGCGGGCGCAGCCGCGCCCGCGATGGCGCAGGAGCGCTTGGAACAAGATTTCGGGATCATCAAAGCGTGCGCCGGCGACGTCTGGCGCCTCTGCTCGGACGTTTTGCCTGACATCGGACGCATGAAAGCGTGCATGCAGGACAAGATGGGCCAGCTTCCCAAGTCTTGTCTGGACAAGCTACTCGACGCCATGGCCGGCTCCTCGTTCAAGGTCTGCAAGGATCAGACTTACGCGCTTTGCGCCGCGGCCCGTTGCAATGTGTATGACGGGGTGGCGTACTGCCAGTGCGAGGAGAAGCACGGCGACAGCATCAGCCTGCCGTTTCCGATGGGCAAGGGAGAGGACGTCTGCGCGGTCAACGCCGCCGGCGCCGACAACAAATACATGGTGAGCACCTACAGTCTGCCCGATCAGATCGCCTCGCCGCAGGGCGGCGGCGGGGTCTACACCTGCGAGGGCGGAAAGTCCGGCGGCGCCTACGCACAATGCGACGGGGGGCTATGCTTCCGAAGCACCGAGGAGACGACGTTCCCGGGCTTCGACAAGCCTGTGCCGAAGGGGCAGATCATCTGTTCCTGCCCGATCACCGACGCCCGCTCCGGCAGCGCGCAGGGATATCAGATCCTTGGGCCGTATCCGTGCGACAAGTCCTTCTTTAAATATTGCAAGAGCGACGTCGCCAACGGTAATACGGGTTCGACGATCTATGTCGGCGCTCCGATCGGCACGGCTGCGGCTCTGACCGCCCTGCTCACCGGCAAGCCGACCCCGCCGCTCAATGAGTGTGGGTCCGAGTAAGCTGCGCCCTGTGGGTTTAGCGTTTCCGACCGGGGTGGAGGCGAATCGAACGGACAACGCAGCCGGCCGCGCCTCCGCTCGCCGTCCGCGAACGACCACTATTTGCGCATTCTTGCCAGTGCACCGCGGTCGTCTAAGGTCCGCTTCCCGCGCGAACCTGAAGTTCAAACTGACCCACTGCACACGCACGCCGATTGCAATGCCCCGGATGGTCAGCTAGGTCTTCCGTCACCGCGCGAACCCTTTCCTCATGGCGACCGATCTCATCCGCTACGATCTTCTGGTGCAGGACGCGCTGCGTTCTGTAGTGCGCAAGGTCCTTGCCGACGCGGCGCGCCACGGGCTCGCCGGCGACCACCATTTCAATATTGCGTTCAAGACCCAAGCGCCGGGCGTGGTCGCGCCGCCCGCGGTCAAGAGCCGCTTCCCCGACGAGATGTCGATCATTCTCCAGCACGAGTTCTGGGACCTTGTCGTCACACAGGACGCATTCGAGGTCAGCCTGAACTTTTCCCGCAAACCCGAGCGGTTGACCGTGCCGTTCAATTCGATCACCGGCTTCACCGATCCGTCGGTTCCATTCGGTTTCAAGCTCGAGCCGCGTGTGTCGGAGCCGGCGGCGGCGGCTCGCCCCGCGCCAGTGGCGGAAGAAAAAGCGCGGCCTGAGGCGGCAAAGCCCGCGCCAGTCAAGCCGTCCACCAAGCCCGTCTCCGCCCCGAAGTCCGCGCAAAACGTCGAAAAGCCCGCGCAACCCGCCGGCGAAACGAAGGTCGTGTCGATCGACGCCTTCCGCAAGAAATAGCCGAGGCGCGCTTTTGACTGAGATTATCAACCTGCGCCGGGCGCGAAAGCTGAAGGAACGCGAGCGTCAGGAGGCCCAAGCGGCGCAGAATCGCGCGCTGTTCGGCCGCTCGAAGGCTGAGAAGCGTCTCACCGAAAGCGAGCGCGCGCGCGCCGAGGCCGGTCTCGACGCCCGCCGGCTCGCCGGGCCCGATGGCGACTGACGGCGCGAACGCGCGCGTCATCAAGCGCTCGCTCGTCATCGCTGGACATCGAACGAGCGTCTCCCTCGAGGATGCGTTTTGGCGGCGGCTACGCGCCATCGCGGCCGAACGCGTGCTGTCCCTCAATCGCCTCGCGGCGATGATCGACGCCTCACGCGGCGACGCCAATCTGTCATCGGCCATTCGAGTGTTTTTGCTCGAGGCCGAAGGCGCCAGGTCCTCTCGCGCCGCCGGCGACAGCGCCGTTCCTCCCGGTCAGTAGAGCCCGCCTTGCGCTGGGTCGCCGTGCGCCGGCCGCGCCCTTGGCCGTGGCGGGGGGGTCGGAGCCGCGGGGCCGGGCCCATTGGCCCCGAGTTGGTCGCTCTTCGGCGCGGGAGCGGCCGCGAACGGCGCCTTTGTCTCTTGCCCGCTTTCGCCGTCCTTCGCTCCGTCTCCCTTGTCCGCCGCGCTCTTGTCCTCCTCGGCTTTCCGAGTCGCGGCTTTGTCCGCGGCGACTTCCGCCGCCTTCTTCGCCGCCTCGGCCTCGGCCGCTTTCTCCGCGTCCTCGAGCGAGCGCAAACGTTCGGCCTGCCCTTTCAGCCGCGCCTGTTCGACTTCCCAGTCTTGAATCTCCTGCTCTCTTCGATCCATCAGCCGCTCGCCCTTGAGACGTCGGTTGAAGAAGGCGCGCTCGCGGATGTCCGCTTCCATCGTGGAGATGCGATCGGTCTCGCGGGCGATCGCCTGGGCGGCGAGCGCAGCGGAAAGCGCGCTGATGTCGATCTGCCGCTTCGGCGCCTCCAAGGCATTGTCGACCGTCACTCCCGCGCTCGGCGGCGACCCGGACCAGAACTTCAAATCGCTCGCTGACGAAATGAGCGTGAAGCGCGCCTGGGTCGTTAGCGTGCGCAGATCAAGGTCGGCGCTCAGCGCCCCGTCCGCGTGTCCCTCAGGGATCTTGATCGGGCCAATCTTCATAACGCCCGCGCTGAGCGAAAGCGGCGCCGACCCGTCGGGGATCGCCAGCGGCGCCCGATTGAGCTCGTTGCCGAAGGCGAAGGCGATATTGGTCTCATCCAACGGCGCGTCGGGGATCTGCGCCTTCGCGACCACACGATCGAGAGCGGTCGGATCACTCCGCGCTAGCGAGGCGCCGGCGAAGGTTACGGTCCCTGAGCCGGCCAGTCCGTTGATCAGCGCGGCGGGGCTTCGTCCGGTCGAAGCGAAATCGAGGGCGCCGCCGATGCGGCCTGAAAATCCGGTTCGGTCGAGCGCGACCGAGTCAAGGGCAAGCGCGCCGGTCAGCGTCACATTGTCCGCATCGCGACGCAGCGTCACATGGCCGGAGGCTCCGCCGCCGGCCATCCGCATCGCGAGGTCGTCAAGATCGAGCCTGCCCCGGTCAAAGCGGAGCGTCGTCGCGAACTCGCGCGCTGTGAGGGCGTCCGTCAAATCGAGAGCTCCGACCCTAAGCTTTACGGCGGCGGACGGCGGCCGCAGCGGCGCCGGCGCGAACCTCACGTCCGACCAGCGCGCTCCTGTCCGTCCCGGCTGG
This sequence comes from uncultured Alphaproteobacteria bacterium, assembly GCA_963775405.1. Lineage (GTDB taxonomy): Bacteria > Pseudomonadota > Alphaproteobacteria > Rhizobiales > Beijerinckiaceae > Roseiarcus. The sequence goes on along the minus strand of CAVZJI010000008.1, from coordinate 5,701 downwards.
GGCGGTCCGAGCGCGAGCGCCAGAACGCCGCCGAGCGGCATGCGCTCAACCGTCAGCTGACCCTCGATCTCCGCCGGCGGCGGGTTCGCGGGAGTCGCCCCAGAGCCGACCACCTCTTGCGCGCGAGCAATGTCCGCGCTCGCCTCAGGAACGGCCTCAAGCAGCTTCAAAGGCTGATACGTGAGGTCGCCGCTCGCCTTGACTCCAGCAATCGTCGTCGCGAGCCGGGAGAAACCCCATCGCTCGCCGCGCAAGGTCGCATCGAACCCAATATCGGCGGGACCGAGCACGCCGCCGTTGGCGGGCGCAAGGCCAAGAGCGACGGCAAGCGGGGCGAGGTTCGGCGACTTAGCTTTGGCGGACCCAAACAGCTTCGCGTCGCCGCTCTCCGCTGCCGGCAAGAAACGGCCGCGCCATGAAAGATCAGCGCCGGCAAGTTGCGAGGTCGCATCGATGTCGTAGCCCTTCTCCCAGCTCCCGTTCGCATTGAGCGCGATATGCGCGCGTCCCCCTCCCGACGTCGGCGCATGCACGCCAAGTTGGCGCAACAAGGCACCGGAATTTGGCGAATCGAGACTGACGGTCAGAGCGCGCCCGGCGTCGGTCGGCCGAGGATCGAGAGTGACTGAGAACTGCGTTTCACCCGCCGATCCATTCCCCCTGAGCGAATCGATGGCGGGAACGCCGCCATTGGCGGTCGCTCCGCCGTGAGCGTCGAAGGAGAACGCCGCCGGCGAAAGCTCCCCGGCCCGCGCCACGAGCATCCGGCTCCAATCGCTGGGCGCAACACGCGAAACCAGCGCTGCGAAATCGTGCAGCCGGTCGGCTCGCAAGTGACCCGTCGCCGAAGTCGAGTCGGGACCGCTGGCGCCCTCGATATCGAAAGAAGCCCCATCGAGGCCAGCCACGCTCAGGCGCTTGAGCGTGACGTTCGGCCCGCTCTTCGCAAGGTTTACCGCCAACGAGCCGCTGTCGATCTGCGCTTCGCCGATGCGGGCGATATGCAGCGACCCCGCCCTTAGCGAAAGCGAGAGGTCGAGATCGTCGAACAAATTCGCCGAGGTAAGGCTCGGCAACCCGTCGACATCGAGCGAATCGCTTGCGAGATCCGCATCAAGACGGCTTGGCTGACCGCCATCGGGCCCCTTGAAGGCAAAAGCGCCTGTGAGCGTCGAGCGGTCCAGCGTCAGCTTGAGATTGCGTCCCGAAAATCCGTTCGGCGAGGCTTCCGCCGCGGCCGATATCGATGCGCTGCGATAAGGCAGGGCGTAGGCAAAAGCGGCGATTTTGGCCGCGGCCGGCGGCGCGCCTTGGGTCGCCCAATCGCGCAGCAGAGCGAAGTCGGCGCTCTCGAAAGCAAGGTCGCCGCGGAACTTGGCCTCTGGGCCGGTCTCCAGATCCCCGTCCACGCGCAGGCGGCTTTGCCCGGGCAGGCCGAGGTTCAGGGCGAGATTGAGCGGCGCGCCGGGACCAGCCTTCAGCGTCGCGCTTGCGTCGGGCAGCGTCTGCGCCCCAAGGATAATCGGCTGCGCCAAGACCTGCGCGTCGATCGTCGTTTGACTCTCACGGCCCTGAAGCGCGGCCGAGACAATGCGGGTGATCAGGGTCACGGCGCGCGCCGGCGCGACCCCGTCCTCTCCCTTGCGGCGCATGAACGAGTCGACGTTGACCTGCTTGGCTCTGAGCGCGACGCTGATTTGGGCAGGCGAGCCGAAAACAAGTTTGGCGTCTCCATCCGCCCTGATCCCCCGTTCCTCGGGTCCCAGACGAAATTCCGCCTGCCGGAGGGTTGCCTGGTTGAGATCGACGGTCATCGGCCCGGCGACGCGCCACGGGGTCGGCGCGTCCTCGCCCGGCGCCGTCCCGATGAATGTGGCTGAGCCGGCGAACCGAAGGCCGCCAATCCCGGCAGCGGGGTCGCCTTGAAGCGCGCCGTCGAATTGCGCGCCGGGCCAGCTAGGGCCTCCGTTCACTTCGAGGCGAAGCGGCGTCCCTTCCGCTCCGGGTTTTTCCGAGGCGAGCGAGAAGACGACGGGAGCATTGTCCGGGCCGGAGAATTGGCCGTTGAGACGCGCGGGTCCGTCGAGCGAGGGCGCGGCGGCGTCGATCTCGACGCCGGAAATCTCGGTTCCGGGGCCGGCGCCGACGATCTTCACTCGCCCATCGCGCACGCTCAGGCGGTCAAACCCGGTCGAGTGGAGCCCCGCCATCCGCAACGGCGGCAGTTTGAGCGCGCCGTCGGGACCGCGCGTGAGGGTCAGAACGGGCGCCTCGAGACGGATGTCGGAGAACCGGATCTGTCTGCTCGCGAGCTTGACGAGCGCCAACTCCAGCCGCGCCGAGGCGAATGACAGCTTCGCCCCGTCCGGGCCCGGTGCGCTGACCAGCCCCTCGCCTAAGGCAAGATAGGGCGTCGGCAGCACCCTGAGTTCGACCGGCCCGGTCAGGGAGACGTCCGCGCCTGTGATTGCGTTAAGCCGCGCCTCGATCGCGCCGCGCTGCGCAGACCAGTCGATGAGGTACGGCGCGACGAGCGCAACCGACATCACCGCGACGAGCGCGACCGCGATGATGGTCAGGACATAACGCACTGAGAAATGACTTCCACTCCGCTTGGACAAACTGTCGCAAGAACGATTCGGCGACCATCGCGGTTCAAAATGCCGCGAAAGTATGACCTTGACAATAAAAGCGGCGTCTTGCGCCGGTCCCTGGCCGATAAATAGCCAAGTGGCTTATGTCCCTTTGCAGCCGCTCGCGGACACGGGTCGTTTCGACCGGCGGAATGTGTTGACGGCGTTGGGCTAAGGCCCGACATTAGGCGGCAAAGGCGCCGTCCCGCGCCCAAGTCCCCTGCGGGCGCGCTGTGATAGGGGAGGCAACCCATGGACCTTCGATTGACCGAAGACGAGATCGCATTTCGCGCCGAGGTTCGCGCCTTCGTTCGCGATAACCTGCCTGCCTCTATCCGCGAGAAGACGGTCGCCGGCCGCAGGCTTTCCAAAGACGACTATGAGCGCTGGACGCGTATTCTCGCCGCCAAGGGGTGGGGCGCCCCGCACTGGCCGCAGGAATGGGGCGGCGCCGGATGGAGCCCGATCCAACTCTCGATCTTTCTCGATGAGACCCAGCGCGGCAACGCGCCCGAAGCGATCGCATTCGGCGTCAGCATGGTCGGCCCGGTGATCTACACTTTTGGCTCCAAGGCGCAGAAGCAGCGGTTCCTGCCGCGCATCATCGACCTCAGCGACTGGTGGTGCCAGGGCTTCTCGGAGCCCGGCGCGGGGTCCGATCTTGCGAGCTTAAGGACAACCGCCCGCTGCGAAGCGGACGAATGGGTTATCTCAGGCCAGAAGACCTGGACCACCATGGCGCAATACGCCGACTGGATCTTTGTCCTCGCCCGCACGAACGCGCAGGCGAAAAAGCAGGAGGGCATTTCGTTCTTCCTGGTCGACATGAAGACCCCTGGGATTACCGTGAAGCCGATCCAGACGATCGATGGCGGCCACGAGGTCAACGAGGTCTTTCTCGACGACGTGCGGGTTCCGGCCGATGCGCTTGTCGGCGAAGAAAACAAGGGGTGGGACTACGCCAAGTTCCTGCTCGCCAACGAACGCAATGGCATCGCCCGTGTCGGGGTGTCGAAAGCGCGTCTGGACCGGGTGCGCCAGCTCGCCTCGATTCCCGTCTACGGCTCGGGGCCGAAGATCGAGGATCCCTTCTTCCGCAACAAGCTCGCTGAAGTCGAAGTGGAGCTGAAGGCGCTCGAAATGACCCAGATGCGGGTCATCTCGGCCCCCCGCACCGGCAAGCCCGATCCGGCCTCCTCAGTGCTCAAGATCAAGGGCTCGGAGATCCAGCAGGCGACCACGGATCTTTTGATGGAGGTCGTCGGACCTTACGCCCTGCCCTATCGCGAGCCCGACGACATGAGCAACGAGCCGCCGGTGGGTCCGGACTGGGCGTCGCCGCTTGCGCCGATTTATTTCAACAACCGCAAGGTCTCGATCTACGGCGGATCGAACGAAATCCAGCGCAGCATCATCGCCAAGGCGATACTGGGGCTCTGAGACATGGACTTCGAGCTCAGCCCCGAACAGGAGCAGCTGCGCGATAATGTCGCGCGGCTGATGAAGGACCGTTACGGCTTCGAGGCTCGCAAGACCTATCAAGCCAGTCCCCACGGGTGGAGCGAGGCGCTATGGCGCGACTATGCCGAGATGGGCCTGCTCGGCGCGCCCTTTGCTGAGGACGACGGCGGCTTCGGCGGCGGCGCGGTCGAGACCATGATCGTGATGGAGCAATTCGGCAAAGCGCTGGCGCTCGAGCCCTACCTTCAAACCGTCGTCCTGTGCGGCGCCTTGTTGAAGCACGGCGCAACACGAGCAGCGCGCCGAACTGATCGGCGCGATCGCGGCGGGCGAGCTCAGGCTGAGCTTCGCTCATATGGAGAAACAGTCGGGCTTCGATCTCAACGATGTGGCTCTTAGCGCGGTTAAGGACGGGGGCGGCGGATTCGTGCTGAACGGAGAAAAGACGCTCGTCGGCCAGGGCGACAGCGCCGATCGACTGATCGTCTCGGGCCGCGTGAAGGGCGAGCGCCGCGACCGCGATGGGATCGGCCTCTTCCTTGTCGACGCCAAGCTTCGGGCGTGAGCCGGCGTGGCTATCCGACCCAGGACGGACAGCGGGCGGCGGAGATCAGCTTCGCCGACGTCCGGGTCGCGCCGCATGACGTTCTGGGGCCCCCGGATGGTGCGCTGCCAGTGATCGAGCGGGCGGTCGACGAGACGATCGCCGCTTTGTCCGCGGAAGCGGTCGGGGCGATGTCCGAGGCGCTGACGATGACAGTCGACTATCTCAAGACGCGTAAACAGTTCGGCGTCACGATTGGCTCGTTCCAGGCGCTGCAGCATCGCGCCGCCGATATGACTGTCGCGCTCGAACAGGCGCGCAGCATGATGTATCTGGGGGCGATGATGGCGGGCGAGGACGACGCGGCCGAACGTGCCAGACCATGTCGGCTGTGAAAGCGCAAATCGGCCGGTCGGCGAAGTTCATTGGCCAGCAGGCGGTGCAAATGCACGGGGGCATCGCGATGACCTACGAATATAAGGCCGGCCATTTGTTCAAGCGGCTGACGATGGCCGATGCGGACTATGGCGACGCGGACTTTCATGTTCGTCGTCTGGCCGACCGTAGCAGCCTGTTCGCCTGACCTCGTCGAGCGCGGCGCACACCATCCTTGTCACCGGGTTCGACCGTTTGGCGGCGACACGGTCAACGCGTCGTGGGAAGCGGCGCGAGAGCTCGAGGGCTGGTGCCACGGCGGCGCCGTGGCGGCGCGCGCTTGCTGCCCTGCGCCTAGACGCCTCGGTGAAGACGCTCATCAGCGCGATCGAGACGCTTCGGCCGGACGCGCTTCTTATGACCGGTCAAGCTGCGCGCCGCGGCGTCGTCTGTGTCGACGGTTCGCGCGAATCTCGATGACGCCAAGGCGCGGACAATGACGGCGTGCTGCGAAGGGAGCTCAGGATTTCCCGCGCCGCGCCTCAATGGCTGGAAGCGACGGCGCCGGTCAGGACGATAGTAAGCGCAATTAACAACGCGGGAATTCCAGCGCGGGTGTCAAGAAACGCCGGCGGTTTTGTCTGCAATCACCTCTACTTCGGCGCGCTGCAGTATCTCGGCGACAAGA
>CAVZJI010000007.1:0-44336 GCA_963775405.1 uncultured Alphaproteobacteria bacterium | reverse complement strand
GGCTGCTCGTGCTGCGGAAGGTCGATTTCGACCGGTTCATGCAAGATAATCGTGATATCCGTCTCGCCATCCACAACATTGCTGCAACGCGCTCGTCGATGAATTGCTCGGATGAAACAAGGGCCGGTCTCGCCTGAACTTAATCGCCGCCCGCGGCCTGAATTGCGCCTCCAGGACCGGCGGCCTCTGCACTTGGACGCGCATCGGCGTCCATGCCGCTAGAGCGACAGCTTCGCCCGCGCCGCCAATTCTCCGACAATGCCGCGCCGGAACGCCAGCACGCAGGCGACGAACACGACCCCCTGGATCACGGTCACCCACTCGCCGAACTGGGCAAGATAGTTCTGCATCGCTACGACGATGAGCGCGCCGACCACGGGGCCGTAGAACGTGCCCATGCCTCCGACCAGCGTCATCAGCACGACCTCGCCGGAGGTTGAGAACGAGACGTCGGTCAGCGACGCATTCTGAACGACCAGCGCCTTGGTCGCGCCGGCGAGGCCGGCGATCACCGCCGACAAGACGAAGGCCGCGAGCTTGTATTGCAGCACGCGATAGCCGAGCGAAACGGCGCGCGGCTCGTTTTCGCGGATCGCCTTGAGAATCTCGCCGAACGGCGAATTGACCGCGCGCTGCACGACAAGAAAGCCGAACAGAAAGACCGCCGCGACGAAGCAGTAGAGGATCCAGGGATTGGACAAATCGATGAAGCCGAGCGCCCGTCCTTGCGGCACCGCCTGGATGCCGTCCTCGCCATGGGTGAACGGCGCCTCGACGCAGACGAAAAACACCATCTGGGAAAAAGCAACGGTGATCATGGCGAAGTAGATGCCGGCTGAGCGAATGGCGAGCGCTCCGGTGACGAAGCCGAGCGCGGCGGAGGCGGCGACGCCGGCCGCGATCGCCGAGACCGGCTCCAATCCCCACACTTTCGCGGCATGGGCGCAGACATAGCTGGCGAGCCCGAAGAACATCGCGTGCCCCAGCGACAGAAGGTTGGCGTAGCCGATCAAGAGATTGAACGCGCAGGCGAACAGCGCGAAGCACATCGCCTGCATGACGAAGAACGGATAGGCGAAAAATGGCGCGATCGCGATCACGGCGACCATGATCGCAAAGGCGAGGGTGCTCACGCGCCGATCCTGGCGAGTTATATCCGCCGTGGTGATGGAAGCTTCGAGATCCATATCAGGCCGCCCGTCCAAACAAGCCGGTCGGCCGGATCAGAAGGACGATCGCCATGATGACGAACACCACGGTGTTTGACGCCTCGGGGTAGAACACTTTCGTCAGCCCCTCGACGACGCCGAGGACAAAGCCGGTCACGATCGAACCGAGGATCGACCCCATGCCGCCAATCACCACGACGGCGAAGACGACGGCGATGATGTCCGCGCCCATGCCCGGGCGGACCTGATTGATCGGCGCGGCGAGCACGCCGGCGAACGCCGCAAGCGCGACGCCGAAGCCGTAGGTCAGCGTGACCATGCGCGGCACGTTGATGCCAAAGGCGCGCACCATGGTCGGGTTCTCGGTGGCCGCGCGCAAATAGGCGCCGAGCTTGGTCTTCTCGATGATGAGCCAGGTGGCGAAGCACACCCCGGCTGAGGCGAGGATCACCCAGCCGCGATAGACGGGTAGAAACATGAAGCCGAGATTGTAGGCGCCTCCCAGCTGTTTGGGGATCGCGTAGGGCATGCCCGACGCGCCGAAATAGTTCTGAAACAACCCCTGAATGATGAGCGCCAGGCCGAAGGTGAGGAGCAGGCTGTAGAGCGGATCGAAGCCGGCGAGCCGCTTGAGGAACAGGCGCTCGACGATCGCCCCGATCGCCCCGACGATCAGCGGCGCCAGGATGAGGGCAAACCAATAGTTGAGCCCCGTATATTTAAGCAGGAAATAAGCGGCGAAGGCCCCCATCATGTAGAACGCGCCGTGGGCGAAATTGACGATGGTCAGCATGCCGAAAATGACGGCAAGGCCCAGGCTTAACAGCGCATAGAAGGAGCCATTGATGAGGCCGATCAGCAACTGGCCGAAGAGCTCGGGCATGCTGATCGTGTGGCCGAACACGCTCACGGTCCGGCCCATTGTTTGACAGGCGTCATCACACCCCCAGCGCCTCGTGCAGCCTATCCATCCTGCCAGCTAATTCGAGTTGGCGAAGGCGTCGATGATCCGGCCATGCTCCATGACGAAAAACCGGTCGGCCAAAGTCGAGGCGAAGCGGAAATTCTGCTCGACCAGCAAAATCGTGAACCCCTCGCGCTTGAGCTCGGCGATGGTGCGGCCGATCTGCTGGATGATGACCGGCGCGAGGCCCTCGGTCGGTTCGTCCAGCATCAGAAATCGAGCGCCGGTTCGCAGGATTCGCGCAATGGCGAGCATCTGCTGCTCGCCGCCGGACAGCTTGCCGCCGCCACTCGCCAGCCGCTCGCGCAGATTGGGAAAGAGCGTGAAGATGTGCTCCACGCTCATCGCGCCGGCCTTGGAGATCGGAGGAGGGAGAAACAGATTTTCCTTGACCGAGAGAGAGGCGAAAATGGCGCGTTCCTCCGGGCAAAACGCTACGCCATGTCGGGCGATGCGGTCGATCGACAGGCCGATGAGCTCCTTGCCGTCGAATACGACCGAACCAATTCGCTTGCGGACGATGCCCATGATCGCCTTCAGCGTCGTAGTCTTACCGGCTCCGTTTCGTCCCAGCAGGGTCACGACTTCGCCCTCACGCACGTCGAGGTCGATCCCGTGCAGAATATGCGATTTGTTGTACCAGGCCTGCAGTCCCTTGACGCTGAGCACGGTCGTCGCGCTCGCGGCCGGCCTTTGCGCGACAGCGGCCTCAGCCATCCCCCACCCCAAGATAGGCCTGCTTCACCTCTTCGTTCTCCGACACCTCGCGATAGTCGCCCTCGGCCAGCACGCGCCCGCGCGTCAGCACGGTGATGCGATGCGAGAGGTTGGCGACCACCCGGAGGTTATGCTCGACCATCAGGATGGTTCGGTTCACGGACACGCGGCGAATAAGATCGGCCGTGCGATCGATGTCCTCGTGGCCCATCCCCGCCATCGGCTCATCGAGCAGCATCATCTCGGGCTCGACCGCAAGCGTCGTCGCCAGCTCCAGCGCTCGCTTGCGGCCATAGGAGATTTCGCCCGCCTTCGAGTTGGCGAAGGCCCCAAGCCCGACGTCGTCGAGCAACGCCAGCGCCCGCTCGTTGAGCGGGTTGAGCGCCGCCTTGGAGCGCCAGAAGTCGAACGACTCGCCGCGCTTTCGCTGGAGCGCGATGCGAATGTTCTCAAACGCGGTCAAGTGAGGAAATACCGCCGAAATCTGGAACGAGCGGACCAGCCCCAGTCGCGCGACATCGGCGGGCTTGAGATTGGTGATGTCGCGCCCGTTGAACGTGATCCGCCCGCCCGTTGGGGCAACGAATTTCGACAGCATGTTGAAAAAAGTGGTCTTGCCCGCGCCGTTCGGTCCGATGAGGGCATGGATCGTCCCACGCCGAATGCGGAGAGAAACATCGCTGACCGCGCGGAAATCGCCGAAGCTCTTGCTGAGGCCTTCCGTGACGAGAACATCGTCCATACTCATTCTCGCCGCTCGGCCGAGCGCATGCGCTTCCCCCAACGAAGGCGAAATCAATCAAGCCGCTGGCGCGCCGCTTGTAAAGCCCAAACCGCCATAGCCGCATAGCCGATATCCGACTCGACCAGAGTGGCTGCCGCTTCGCTTACCCTTCCGTCCGGCGGTTATGCAGCCGGCGTTCCCAGTCGAGCGCCTGGCGCACGATCTCGTCGAGATTGTCGCGGCTCGGCTTCCAGCCAAGCACCCGCTTCGCCCGGTCGGCCTTGGCGACGATCGCGGCTGGATCCCCTGCGCGCCGCGCCGAGATGATCACCGGAAAATCGATTCCCGATACGCGTTTGACGACCTCGACGACCTCCCTGACCGTCTCTCCATGCCCATAACCGCAATTGCAGACGACGCTGGCCCCGCCGGCGCGTAAATAGGCGAGTGCGCTCAAATGCGCGTCGATGAGGTCGGTGACCTGGATATAATCCCGCACACAAGTGCCGTCGCGGGTCGGATAGTCCTGGCCGAAGATCTCGATCTTCTGGTGGAGCCCAAGCGCCGTCTGGACGGCGCGCTTGATCAGGTGCGTCGCCTTGGGCGTCGACTGGCCGAGGCGACCCTTGGGATCGGCGCCGGCGACGTTGAAATAACGCAGCGCGACGTAGCGGAAATCGTAGGCCTTTGACGCGTCTTCGAGCATCCACTCAACCATGAGCTTCGACCGGCCATAAGGCGAAATCGGCGCGAGCGCCGCTTCTTCTGAGACTGCTTCCGCTCCAGTTTCCCCGTAAACCGCTGCGGTTGAGGAAAAAATGAACGTCTTCACCCCGCCCTCGACCGCAGCCTCGATCAGGGCGCGCGCGTTCGAGACGTTGTTGAGGTAGTAGCCGAGCGGGTCACGGACCGAGTCCGGTACGACGATCTTGGCGGCGAAATGAGCGATCGCGTCGATCGCATGCTCCCTGATCAAGCGCGCGACCAGGTCCTTATCGCCCGTATCGCCAACGACGAGCTTCGCCCCTTCGGGCACTCCCCAGGCGAAGCCGGTGGAGAGGTTGTCGAGAACGACGACCGTCTCGCCGGCGTCGAGAAGGCCGAGAGCCATGTGGCCGCCGATATAGCCGGCCCCTCCGGTGACCAGAACGCTCATACCCAGCCCCTTTTTTGATCTGCCCAACACGAAAAAAGCCGCATGGAACGGCCGGGCCGGACCTGATAGTCGGATATCAGGAATTTGTCGGGCTCGCCTCCCTTCCGCGCTCAACCGACCGAGGAACCAAGCGTCTATGGACAACCCCATCCGGAAAGCCGTGTTGCCCGTGGCCGGTCTCGGCACGCGGTTTTTGCCCGCGACCAAGGCGATCCCCAAGGAGATGCTAACCGTTGTGGATCGTCCGATTCTTCAGCACGTGGTCGATGAAGCGCGCGAGGCGGGGATCGAGCACTTCATCTTCGTGACCGGCCGCAACAAAGGCGTCATCGAGGATCACTTCGACTCGGCTTACGAACTGGACGACACCCTCAAACGGCGTGGAAAAAAGGCCGAATACGACGCGCTGATGGCGGACCTCCCAGCAGCCGGCGCGACCAGCTTCACCCGCCAGCAGGCGCCGCTCGGCCTCGGCCACGCCGTCTGGTGCGCGCGCGAAATCGTGGGCGACGAGCCCTTCGCGGTCCTGCTGCCGGATATGATCACCCGCGCCGGAACGCAAGGCGGACGCTGCCTTGCCCAATGCGCGGCGGCTTACGAGAAGCACGGCGGAAACATTATCGCGGTCGAGGAGGTTCCTCCCGCCGAAACCCATCAATACGGCATCGTCGGGGTCGGCGCGGACCATGGAGCGACCTTCGAGATCACCAAAATGGTCGAAAAGCCGAAGCAGGGGACGGCGCCCTCCAATCTCATCATTTCGGGGCGCTACATTCTTCAGCCGGGGATTTTTAAGATCCTGGAGCGAGTGGAAAAGGGCGCGGGCGGGGAAATTCAACTGACCGACGGGATGATCGAGCTCGCCCGCACGCAATCTTTCCACGGCGCGCGTTTCGACGGACGGACGTACGATTGCGGCTCGAAGCTTGGATTTCTCACGGCCAACGTCGCCTTCGCGCTCGACCGCAGCGACCTTGCTCCCGGGTTCAAGGAGGAACTGCGCCGGATGGGCTTTGCCCCGAAGGGGGTTTGAGCCCGGCCAGAGCGGGCGCGCTCCGGACGCCGGGCGTTTTCCATTCGCGCCAGCGAATGATAAACAAAGGCCAATGATTCAGGAGCAGACCAGCGCCGTCCTGTCGGCTTTGCGCACCATCGCCAACGAGCGCAGGGGCCTCGAGGCGCTCGAGGAGGCAATCCGGACCGCCGGTGGACTTGGGGCCGCGTTCTCGGAAGCGGTCAAGACAATCTCGGCCGCGCCCGGCCGGGTCATCGTGACCGGCATCGGAAAATCCGGGCATATCGCGCGCAAGATCGCGGCGACCCTCGCCTCGACCGGCGAGCCCGCCTTCTTCGTCCATCCGGCGGAGGCGAGTCACGGCGACCTCGGCATGGTGCAGACCGGTGACGTCGTGTTGGCCATCTCCTGGTCCGGTGAGACGGCGGAACTGGCGGCGATCGTGACGTTCGCCAAGCGCTACGCCATTCCGCTGATCGCCATGACAGCTGAGGCCGACAGCACGCTCGGCCGCGAGGCGGATGTTTGCCTAACGATGCCGAGCGCGCCAGAGGCCTGCCCCAACGGCCTCGCCCCAACCACCTCCACGACCATGCAGCTCGTACTGGGCGATGCGCTGGCGATCGCGCTGCTCGAGGGCCGCGGCTTTACCGCGCTCGACTTCCGCGCCCTTCATCCTGGCGGCAAGCTCGGAGCCAAACTGGCCCATGTGCGGGAAGTCATGCACACCGGCGACCGGGTGCCGCGCATCGACGCCAAGGCCCGGATGGCCGAGGCGATCGTCGAGATGACGTCGAAGGGTTTCGGCTGCGTCGCCGTGTTCGAAGAGGGCGGCCGGCTCGCCGGCATCATTACCGACGGCGATCTGCGCCGTCACCTGAAGCCGGAGTTCTCCCTCGAGACCCCCGTCGGCGCCATCATGACCCGGCGCCCACGGACGATCGCGCCAGACGCCCTGGTCGCAGAGGCGCTCGAACTGATCAGTCACAAGATCCAGGCGCTTCTGGTCGTCGACCGCGGGCAGGTGGTTGGAATCGTGAATTTTCACGATCTCATGCGCATCGGAGCGTTCTGACCGGCGCCTGCGACTGCCGGATAATTCTTGGGGGCGGGCCCTGATCAGTCCTGGACGCGTCGAAGCGGTTTCATTGACTTAGGCGCCTTTTTCTGTCCACGAAACTGGATGGATTTTATTACCTGAGTTCGCTGTTATTTCTGTAAGGCGGAGGAGGCGGCGATGGCCGACAAGACGAGCCAAATCGGCGAGATCGTCGCGGTGATGCTCGACACCTGGGACTTGCCGGCCGATTGCAACGAGGGCGAGCTCTTCACCTACGCCGAGACCCTCTACGACCGGATCGCGGCCGGCGACAGCCAGGATGAGCTTTACGCCTATCTTTCCGAGGTGCAGGTCCACAAGCTGGAAATGGCGCAGTCGGACGCGTTCAGAAAGATTGTCGGTCGCGCCGTCGAGGTCGCGAGGCGCCGTTGAGGCCAAATGCTCCCCGCGGATTCGTGCGAGTAGCGCATTACCAGAATGGAAAGTCGAGAGATCTGGCCCGCGATTTGGCCCGTCCCGCCATGAAAGGATGGCCCAGGTGTTCCAGGGTCAAAACCCAATCGTCGCCCGTCTGGTTCGCGCAAACAGCGCTCGTTCCCGGACGAAATCTCCGAATTCGCTCAACCGCTAAGGACGTCGCCGAATTGCTCCCAGCTCTCGCCGTTGAAGCTGGCGAGCTGCATTTGGCGGATCGGATAGTAGTTGTCGGGCGCAGTGTTGACCGTGATGCCCGGCAGCAGCATCGGCAATTCGAGGTCCTTGAGGTTGGCCGCCTGTCGCATGATGTTCTCGCGCGACAGGTCGTCGCCGCACTGCTTCAAAACCGAAATCAACATTGCAGCCCCGCCGAAGGCCGTGACCGCGCCAAAATCGCTGAACTCGGCGGGCGACATATATTTCGCCATGAACGCAGCATATTCCTTGAAACCGGGGTCGTCCTTCCAGCGCGCGTCGGTCGGGTCCTTCGCGAACACGCCGGTGATCAGCCCGGTGGACTTGTCGAGACCCGCTGGCTTAAGGACCTTGGCGATCGAATTGGCGGGAGTGCTCAGATAGCGAGCCGCCCTCCAACCGATATCGTAAACCTTGCGGATCGTTTGCGCGGCGGCTTTGGGAGTCGCGGCGATCATGAGCGTGTCGGCGCCAGACCCCTGAAGAGTTACGACTTGCAAGTCGACGGTCGGATCCGTGACCTCGTAGGAGACTTCCTTGACGACCATCCCAGCGTGATCGACCCCAAGGCCGTCGCGCAGCCCGATCAGGTAGTCCTTGCCGTACGAATCGTTCTGATAGAGCACGCCGATTTTCGCGTCGGGCCCCGTGGCAAGAATGTGCTTGGCGAAGATATGCGCCTCGGTTTGATAGTTAGGGATCGCGCCCATCGTCCAGGGATAGCGCTGCGGATCGCCAAACATTGCGGCGCCGGTGGTGATGAGCAGTTGCGGCACCTTGTTGTCGTTGAGGTAGGAGCGGATCGCCGCATTGGTCGGCGTGCCAAGACTCCCGAAAATGAAGGCGACCCCTTCCTGCTCGACGAGACGTCGAGTTTGCTCCACCGTCTTCGGCGGGCTGTAGCCATCGTCGACGCTTATGAGATTGAGCTTGCGGCCATTCACGCCCCCCTGCTCATTGATCATCTTGAAGTAGGCGGCTTGCGTGCGGCCGAGCACGCCATAGGCAGAGGCGGGGCCGCTGTAGGGCATGGTCTGGCCGATCTTGATCTCCGTATCGGTCACGCCGGGCGCATTGGCGGCTCGCGCGGGCCAGACCCCCGAAGCCAGATACGCGGCGGAGGCAGCGCTCGACTGCAATAGGAATCGACGCGTGATCATCTCATTCCTCCCTTGATGCGGTCGTTGGTTGCGCGCTGCCTTCGGCAAAATCGACCCCAACGCGAGAGGTTAGCCTTTACTGCTAGGCATGTTTCCGCGGAAGGCGCTGTGATGTGGATCACACTCCGTTGCGTCTCCGTTCATTCCTGCAGAATTGAAGCGGCCGCTTGGTCGTCAGTAGTCGCCCCCGAGCCAAGCTGCTGCTTCGGCGCTCGTCGCGAATGTCCGGTTCACGTCGCCGCCTCCGGTCTTCGGCCGGAATGCGCAGATAGCGGAGGTTCGAAGAGGGTGCGGCGAGAGACGCTGTCTCAAATATATGCGAAACAAGCCGACGCAGGTCAACGTATCGCCAAGTCAAAACGCTTTAGGTTACTGCCGATCCGAGAGTATGTTATATGGCCCGCGTTGCTGAACAGATCATTCGCCTTGGCCTTGGTTTTATAGCCTCTCAAGCACTCCGTGTTGTGGCGGATTTGGAGATCGCGGACCGGCTTGCCGGCGGCGCAAAAAGCGTGGACGCCTTGAGCGTCGAAACCGGCGCCCATACCGACGCGCTCTATCGGATTATGCGGGTGCTGGCCGCTGAAGGCGTCTTCCGCGAGACGTCGCCCCGACACTTTGAACTCACTGAGTTGGGCATGGCGCTGCGTTCTGACGCCCCTTCCAGTGCGCGCGACTTTATCCGGATGATAAACCGGGAGCCCTACATCGCCTTTTCAAAGCTCTCCCATTCCGTCGCCACCGGCCGGCCCGCTTTCGATGAGGTCTTCGGTAAGGCCCGGTTCGACTGGCTTGCCGACAATCCGGCGGAGGCGGAGCTATTTCAGCGTGCAATGATTGCTCTTGGCCAAGGTGACAACGAAGCAGTCGCAGAGGCCTATGACTTCCTGCCTTACTCGCGCGTCGTCGATGTCGGCGGCGGCCATGGGCAGCTCCTGTCACTCATAGTGGACCGACATCAACACATCTCCGGGGTTGTCTTTGATCGCCCTTCCGGCGTCGACGCGGCAAGGGCCCGCGCGGGAAGTGCATCGGGGCGCATCCAGTTCGTGTCCGGAGACTTTTTCGACGCTGTTCCCTCAGGGGCGGATGTCTACATTTTGAAGCGGGTTATCCACGACTGGAACAACGAAAAGGCGGTTAAAATTCTGACCAAATGTCGGGAAGCGATGGCCCCCGGAGGAAGGGTGTTGATCGCCGAGACCATCATGCGTGCAGGTGACGCGCCGGACCCAAGGAAGTTTATTGATGCCCTCATGCTGGTTGTAACCGGGGGGACTGAACGCACGGAAGGGGAGTACGTCGCGGTTCTTACGGAGGCAGGACTTCGCTTGGATCGCGTTCACGCGACCTCCCGACCTATATCTGTTCTTGCGGCAACTCGAATTTAGTAGGCAGGGAAAGCGCCTCCGACGCTCGCGAATAGCGGCGATACACGGACGGACGGTGCGTTCTCCCGCGCCGACTTCGCCTTCGATCCCGAACGCGACCGTTACCCGCCTCGCACGCGCCATGCGGATACAACTGCTCGCCGTCGATGCGATCGGAGTTCCGGTCGTTGATTCCCTTCTCCTCGGCGAAGGAGATTCGGCGGATGATGGGGGAGCGGCGGGTGATGCAGGAGGCGCTGTTCTATGGCTTCAGCCTTGAGCGGCACGTGCCCGACGATCATCTGCTGCGCAAGATCGATCGGTTCGTCGACTTGTCCGAGGTTTGTGCGCCTGCGCGCAGTTTCAAGCGCGCAAGCCCGCGTCTGAGACATGGGCCCCGCGACCGAGAATCCGGACGCTTGAGGGACGGAGGGGCCGTCAGTCCGGATTTTGATTTGCGGCTTCGCCGGCGAGCGGCGCAAGAAAATAGGGCTCGACGGGGCCGGTCATCTTGATGACGAGCGGCTGGCCTCGGCGGTCGAGCGCCTTGCCCGCCGCCGCCCGGATCCATTGCTCGCTCACACAATATTCCTCGACGTCACGCCGCTCGACGCCGCGAAAGCGCACGCCAATGCCACGCGCAAGCGTCGCTTCGTCGTAGAACGGACTCGAGGGGTCGACGCTGAGCCGGTCGGGTGGAGCGTCGGTCATCGCAGAAGCAGCGCCTCTTGAGGATGCGCGGGTCGGCGAGGCGTTCAAACGGCGAGCGCCTTGACGCGCTTGGTCAGGCGCGAAATTTTGCGCGAGGCGGCGTTCTTGTGGACGATGCCCTTTTGCGCCGCCCGGGCGAGCCTCGGCTCGGCCTCGCTCAGCGCCTCGGCGGCGGCCTTTGGATCCTTGGAGGCGATCGCCTCCTCGACCTTGCGCACATAGGTGCGCATGTCGCTGCGGCGCGACTTGTTGACCTCGGTGCGGCGAAGGGTCTGGCGGGCCGCTTTCTGGGCCGACTTGGTATTGGCCATTGAGTTTTCGTTCCCTGCGGGCCTCGGTTGGCGCCGCTCAAAAATAAAGGGCCGGGTTTAAGGCCCAGCCTTGCTCGGGCGGGCTTATAGGCCGGTCGAGGGGAAGGCGTCAACCGCTTCCCTCAGGAGGGAAGCGTCCGCGCAGTTGAAACACGCTCGGGCTGGAACGTTGTCTTGATCCTGCACCCGTCTTCGTCGTCTTCCTGCTCGATCAAATCGCCGCCGGCGCGAGCGAGACTGATCATCTTCCCGTTCGAGGGCAGAACCTCGGCAATGAACCCTTTGACGCGGCGGGCTAGGGCGAATTCGCGCAATCGCTTCTGCAAGCCGCTGCCGACCCGGCAACCCTGCCAGGCGGGCGCGATCATGTAGGCCACTTCGGCATAATTGGTCGTGGGGTTCAGGAAATAGGCGCCGGCGCCGATGATCGTCTCATTTTCGCGCGGCCCCTCGACGGCGACGAACGCGACGTCGCGGTCGAAATCGACATTGCACAGACGCTGGGCGTCGTCATAGGACAGCGAGGTCATCCGGCGGAAGAAGCGGGTGTAGACGTCCTTCGCCGACAGGGCGTGGAAAAGATCCTTCAACCCCATCGCGTCGCTGGCGCGCGCCGGCCGGATGAGTATCTGGCGTTGGTCGGTCAGATCGACGTGTCGCTCCTCCTCGATCATATACTGGCGCGGGCTCATCATTCTCTGGTCAGAGCGGACCAAGTGCGCCTCGCGCGCCTGATCGAGCAATTCCTCACGAAATTTCGGATGGGCGATTTCGATCAGCGCCAGCGCCCGTTCCTGCATCGATTTGCCGAAGAGGTAGGCGATGCCGAATTCCGTCACGACGTAATGCACGTCGTGGCGCGCCAACCCGACGCCTTCGCCCGACAACAGCTGAAACCGGATCCGGCTGCGCTCGTCATCATCGGTCGTCGAGCGAAGGCAGATGATGGATTTGCCGCCCGGAGAGCGGACCGCTCCGCGATGAAAGTCTGGCAACGTCGAGACGCCGCCATAGAATCCGCCCTCGAATTGATCGGCGCACACCTGCCCGGTCAAATCGATCGCAAAGGCTTGCGAGAGCGAAGCCATGGCGTTGTTCCGCGCCACGATCTCGGGGTCCGCGACATACTCGATAGGGCGGAATTCGAACAGAGGGTTGTCGTCGATGAAATCGTAGAGTTCGCGCGTGCCGAGGCAAAAGCTCGCGACCACCCGACCGGGGTGCAGCGTCTTCCGCGCGCCGGTGACGACGCCAGCCTTGATCAACTCGAGCACGCCGTCGGTGATGACATTGGAATGGATGCCAAGATTGCGGCGATGCCTGAGATGTTTCAGCGCCTCGTTCGGGATGCGGCCGAGGTCGATCTGAAGCGTGGCCCCGTCCTCAATAATGTCGGCGACATAGCGGGCGACCTGCTCCGCAATATCGTCGATGGGAGGATGGCGGTATTCCGTGACTTCGCGTTCGACCGGCACCAGGCGGGCGATGCGCTCGACAGGGATCAGCGTATCCCCATGGGTGCGCGGCATCCGCGGATTGACCTCGGCGATGATCGTCCCGGCCACCCGCAACATCGCCATGACGATATCGACGGAAATGCCAAGACTCACCCAACCGTGCGCGTCTGGCGGCGTGACTTGCACCAGCGCGACATCCGCGCGAATGCGCCCATTGGCGATCAATTCGGGGATCTGCACGAGCGAGATCGGAACGTATTCCGCGGCGCCCGAGCGCACGAGCGGCGACATGTCCGATCCGACGAAGAAAGCCCGGTGCCGAAATCGGGTTTCATAGGCCACGCCGCCTTCGGCGAGGGCGGAGGTCAGAAAATGAAACAGCTCGACATCAGGTGGAGTGGGTCGCCTCGCCTCCAAGGCCGCCACCAGAGAAAGCGGCGTCGCGCACCCGGTTCCAAGGAAAACGTGAGCTCCGGGCTTGATCAATTCGACAGCGGCAGCCGCGGTGACGATCCGGTCTGCGTAAGCTGACATCGTGTCGGTCACGAAGGCCTCTTCCTAAATCGAGGCCTCGCCGGAGGGAACTCGAAAGGGAAACCACACTGCAGCAAAACCGCGAACGGAGCCGACCGTAGCAGGCGTCGCCTGAAAGTGTAAGCGCGCGCCGATGGCGGAGGGCTCTGACCCGCGTTTGCATTGGCGGGCGGGAACGCCGGCGGACCGCCGGCCGCCTTTTCCTCCGTGGCAACGCGCCCGTAAGCTCGCCGATTCGCCGTGGCGCTTTGAGCCCGCCGCGCGTTAGCACCAGCACGGTCGTTTCGCCGGGGCGAATGACGCCGCGTTCCTGCAGCTTCGTGAATGCGGCAGCGGCGAGGGCTGAGGTCGGCTCCACATCGAGGCCGATCCGGCCCAGTTCAAATAGAGCCGCTTCGATCTCGGTCGACTGAGGATATTGCTATTCGTAAAAAGGGGGCATTCCTGCTTGCGCTGACATACGTGAACTCCCGCCTTGACAAACCTATTCACGAAGACGGAAACAAATCAGGGCGCCCGCCAGAAGGAGCCCGCGAGAAGGCGACCGGGAGGACGAGCGGATGTCCGCAAGTAACTACTATTCCGAGGAAAATCACGGCCCGCACGAGTATTTCGAGCTCGGAGACTTCGAGCTCGAAAGCGACGTCACGCTGCCTAACGCAAAGCTGGCCTTCAAAACGCATGGCGCGTTGAACGCGGCGAAAGACAACGTGATACTGTTCCCGCACATGTGGTCGGGAACGTCGAAGTCGATGGAAATGTTCATCGGCGAGGACAGACCGATCAATCCTAAGAAATACTTCGTAATACTGCCGGGGCAGTTCGCCAACGGCTTCTCGTCCTCGCCCAGCAATACGCCCGCGCCATTTAACGGCGGGGCATTCCCGAATGTCACCATCGGCGACGATGTGCGGGCGCAGCAGCGCCTGCTCAGCGAGCGCTTCGGCATCAAGCGCCTGGAACTCGTCCTCGGGTGGTCGATGGGCGCCGAGCAGACCTATGAGTGGGCGGTCCGCTTCCCGGACGTGGTCAAGCGCGCGCTGCCATTCGCCGGCACGGCCAAGACGACGCCGCATGACTACATCTTCGTGCGTTCGCACGAGGATGCGCTCAAATCTGACCCGGCGTGGAACGGCGGCTTCTACAAACACCAGAGCGACGTTCACGTCGGGCTGCGTCGCCATGCGCAGACCTGGTCTGTTATGGGGCTGTGCCCGGACTTCTACAACAAGGAAGCTTGGCGCGAGCTCGGCTTCACGTCGCTTGAGGATTTCCTGCGTCGGTTCTGGGAAGCCTATTTCGCGCCGATGGATCCCAACAATTTGATCTGGATGGGGTGGAAGTGGCGCCATGGCGACGTGAGCCTTCACACTGGTGGAGACCTCAAGGCGGCGCTCGGCAGGATCAAGGCGAAGACCTATGTCGTGCCGTTCTCGCGCGACATGTTCTTCCCGCCTGACGATTGCGAGGCCGAGCAGAAGCTCATTCCGAATAGCAAGTTTCGCGTCATCGACAGCCTGCAGGCGCACTTCGCGATGTTCTGCCTGACCAAGTCGGATCGTGAACAGATCGACGCCTGCATTCGCGACCTCTTGGCCGAAAAGGTCGACTAAGGGCCTGAGTTCAAAAGACAACTGACTCTTTCAGGGCGCGGGCCAAACGCGACGCGCCCGCCTCTACAGTGCTGGCGGAGCGCCCAGGAGTTCGCCGATTCGCCCTGTCGCTTTGAGCCCGCCGCCCGTGAGCACAAGCACGGTCGTTTCGTCGGGGCGAATGACGCCGCGTTCCAGCAGCTTCGTGAACGCGGCAGCGGCGAGGGCTGAGGTCGGCTCCACATAGAGGCCGATCCGGCCCAGTTCAAACAGAGCCGCTTCGATCTCGCGTTCCGACACAGCAACGGTCGCGCCGCGGGATCGCCGTAGCGCGGCAAGCACTTCGCGGGCCCGCACAGGCTTCGCGATCGCCGCGCCTTCCGCGATTGTTGAACGGACCTCGACTGGAACAAGATCATCGGACCCGGCCACGAAGCTTGCGTGAAGCGGCGCGCAAGCCTCCGGCTGCGCCGCGAACAGCCGGGGCAGATTTTCGATCTCGCCGCGGCGGAGAAGCTCGCTGAAGCCGATGTCGCAGCCCAAGATGTTGCTGCCCGCGCCGGTCGGGATGATGACGTTGTCGGGCCTCTTGAACCCCAGGTCCTCCCAAAGTTCATAGGCCAGCGTCTTCGCGCCCTGAAGGAAGAACGGCTGCCAATTGTGCCCGGCGTAGAAGGTCGTCGCGGCCTGGCGGATTGCGGCGTCGCTGACGTCCTGACGAGTTCCAGCAATGAGTTCGATCTCAGCGCCGTAGGCGCGCATCTGCACCGTCTTGCCGTGCGCGGTCGAGGCCGGAACGAAAATCTTCGCCGCGATACCGCCGGCCGCCGCATAGGCTGCGATCGCCGCGCCGCCGTTTCCAGAACTGTCTTCCAGAACTCGTGTCACGCCCTGGCTCCTCAGCATCGAGAGCATGACGGAGGCGCCCCGGTCCTTGAAGCTACCGGTCGGCGAAAACCACTCGAGCTTGAACAGGGTGGGAACGCCGCGCCATCTGCGGGAGACAAGCGGCGTGCATCCCTCTCCCATCGTGATCGGATCAGGAACGTCAACCGGCAGCGCGGCCGCGTAGCGCCAGAGCGATCGGTTGCCCGTATCGATCATGTGGCGTCCAAGTCCCGGCAGGGACGTAATCATGAGCGGCGCGCCCGTGTCAGAACACCATCGCGGTTCCGAGATGGGATATTTCCGGCCGCTTTTGGATCGGCATAGGCCGGGGGGGCCCCGAGCGGCTTCACGGCGTTCGACATGGTCTCTAGCGTCCGCCCCTGTCGGGGAG
The DNA here is from genome assembly GCA_963775405.1 of uncultured Alphaproteobacteria bacterium. Taxonomy (GTDB): domain Bacteria; phylum Pseudomonadota; class Alphaproteobacteria; order Rhizobiales; family Beijerinckiaceae; genus Roseiarcus. The sequence continues at coordinate 28,445 of CAVZJI010000007.1, read as the reverse complement.
AATTGGAGCCTGACGCTGAAGGTCCATTCTATCGTGCAGGATGCGTATGATTTCGATCGTACTCTGCGGCGCTGCGCGATACATCAAGAGATGACTTCCCGCGACGACCGCGCCGCGCGACGTGGAGCGTGCGAGACCGGGCAGGATCTCGTCTCGGGCCTTCGAGCCCACAACATAGGGACCATCCGCAAGCTCGCGAATGGCGCGAACGAGCGTTCGCGATAGATGCGCGATTGCCGCGCGCCAAAATTCTCAGCGGTCCATTTCACAATGTTAGCGAAGTCAAGTTCAGCCGGGGCGCCAAGACGGACGCGCCACCTGCGCTCGGCCATTGCGGGCTTTATTCGGCGGTTCTGGAAATGACCTTGTCCGAGAGGTCATGCAAATAGGCTTGCAGGTCTCCGATATCCCTGAATTCTTTGAATTCGCCTCGATCCAATGCCGTGACGCCGACGCCGGCCGCCGCCTGCAGAGCTTGCAGCTTGCCCACATCCTCCGCCTCGCGCTGCTCCACCAGCCGCAACCCTTCGCGCAGCACTTCGCTGGCGTTCTGGTAGCGGCCGGACTCGACGAGGTTCTCGATCAATTCTTGCTGGCGCTCGGTGAGCATGACATTTCGGGTTGGCGTCGCCGTTCCTCAGAACGCTTGGCCGATGGCATAATATGCCATGGCCGCTCGATCACCTCAACTCCAATCTGCTCCGCGGGCCTTTTGCGAAGAATCCGGGGGCCCTGGTCCTACGCGGATTTGAGCGGGGCGGTTGGGCCGCGAAAGAGGAATTTCGCCGTCCGCTTGGCCGCGAAGGCCGCTCGCCCTTCGGCGAAGTCGGGGCCGAAGGCCGCCCGCTCGGTCAGCGCCCGAAACCCTGGCGTCTCCTGGGTCATGCCGGCCGCGATGGCGTCCACCGCGCGCTTGGACCCGCGGACCGACATCTGGCTTATGTCGGCAAGGCCGCGCGCATAGCCGAGCACGGTCTCCTGCAGCGCCGCCTCGATCCGACGGTCAATGAGGCCGATCGCCAACGCCTCGTCGGTCTCGATCCTGCGCGCGGTGAACAGAAGATCCTTGGCCCGCGACGGGCCGATGAGTTCGACCAGCCTGCGCGTCTCTGCATGGCCGTAGATCAGGCCGAGTTTCGCAGGCGTGATGGCGAGGTGCGCGTCCGCGTCGCAGAACCTGAGATCGCAAGCGAGCGCGAGGCCAAGCCCGGCCCCGATGGCGACGCCGCGGATGACAGCGATGGTCGGGCGATCGAGGTCCATCACCGCCTTGAGGCCGTTCTGCATCGCGTCGCCATAGTCGCGCGTCGCCGCAGCGTCACGATAGATGTCGCCGAGTTCGGCAATGTCGGCGCCGGCGCTGAAATGCGCGCCCTCGCCTTCGACGAGCGTCACCAGCAGGTCGTCGCGGGCCTCGATCGCGGCGCAGATCGCCGGCAATGCGCGCCACATCGCGGAAATGATTGCATTGCGGCGTTCGGGGCGGTTGAGAACCACGTGGGCGAACGGCGGCTCGAAGCGCAGGGATATTTCGGTCATGAGGGCCTCGGGGCGGCAGGCGGCGAAGTCTTTCGCGCTTCCCTAGCATTTTTGCACCCGACGGCGGATGAGGGTGAGAGTCGGACGACCGCCATCGACTTACGCGGCGCCGTGTGGCGTCATGGCCAAGCCTAGGGCCTTTGCGACATCGCGAAGCCTGGCGTCTCTGGTCCAGATCGTCGCCCCTGCGCTCAGCCGCGTGGATGCAAGCAGGTGGGCGTCGACATGACCAATTCCGCGCCCGAACAAGGCTTCGCGATCGATGAAGCCCAGCACCTCAGCGTCGGTCGCCAGTTCGGCGCGCGGCAAGTCCGAAAGCGCGCCGAGAATCATTTCGCGCTGGCGCATCCGGCCCAGCGCGAGTTCGCCGATGACAAAGGGATGCATCAGCACGCAGCCCGCGTCGAGCAGCCTCGTGAGCGCGGAATTGTCGGCGCGCAGGTGATCGATCCAGATGGAGGTGTCGACTAGGATCAAGCGCGCGCCGGTCGCCGCCTGGGCGGGGAATCCAGCTCGGGCTCGCTGCCGCCGAGGCGCGCGAGCCGCCGGGCGCTTTCCCGTTCTATGAGCGCCTTAAGCGCTTCGCGGACGAGGCTCGACTTCTCTTTCAAGCCGGTGAAGGCTTGGGCTTTGGCGACGAGTTCATCATCGAGAGCCAGCGTGGTGCGCATCATCCAGCCTCCGTATATGCGCCATATATAGCATCATATGATGCCGATTAAAATGCCGCCGAGGACGGGTTCAATGCGGCGAAACGAGCTTCGGAGCGCGCGCCGCCACCTTGCGTGCATTGTCGGACCGCGCTTTGAACGAGCGAAAATCGAGGCGATGGAATGACGGAAGCCCACAAGCCTGCTCCCTCCCGCCTGCTCCGATGGGTGGCCGCGATCGGGATTGGCGTCCCCATCGCTCTCATCGCGTTCGCGGCTTCCCCGTTGGGGCCAAACTTCTTCTACGTTTTGGTCGGGATACCGGTTCTCTTATTTCTCTGGGTCATCGCGGGGCTAGTCGCCCTCATCGTAAGCATTCGGTCCGCGATGCAAAAGGAATGGAGGCGATGCGTCCTCGCCGCCATCCTGCCGGTCGTCTTGCTCATGGTCGCATTCGACCCGGTCAGATTTGTCCGATCCTGTGATTATGCAGGCGATATGATCCACTTTATGGCGATGAGATCCTCTTATGACCGGCGGATAGCCGCCCTCCCCGCTGACCAGCGCCCACGCCTGGTCGTGTTCGACTGGGGCGGCATGTCGTTCGCTTCTCGTGGGCTGGTCTACGATGAGACCGATCAAGTCGCCCTGCCGCGTGGCCGCCAATCCCCCGATTGGCTAGCACAGGCGAAGCGCACCGAACTGAGCTGCGAAGGCTACGGCGTCCGAGCCCTTTGGGATCACTACTATCTGGCGGATTTTCCTTGCTAGATGAACTTTGCAGTCAATGGGCGGGCTGGAGCAAAGGCGGGTCGTATCGTAGCGTGCCCGCACGGTGACGGTTTGAGCATGGGGTTTTGCGGGGCATGACGGACGGCGAAACCTATCCGCGCGACATGATCGGCTACGGGCGGACGCCGCCATTCGCGGACTGGCCCAACCAGGCGCGCGTCGCCGTGCAGTTCGTCATCAATTACGAGGAGGGCGGCGAGAACAACATTTTGCACGGCGACGCCGCGTCCGAGGCTTTCTTATCCGAGATCGTCGGCGCCGCGCCCTGGCCGGGCATGCGTCACATGAACATGGAGTCGATCTACGAATACGGCTCCCGCGCCGGCTTCTGGCGTCTGCACCGCCTGTTCACCGAGCGCTCGGTTCCGGTCACCGTCTATGCGGTGGCGACGGCGATGGCGCGCAATCGCGAGGCGGTCGCGGCGATGAACGAGGCAGGGTGGGAAATCGCCACTCATGGCCTGAAGTGGATCGATTATCGCGACACGCCGCCTGAGGTCGAGGCGCTCCATATCGCCGAGGCGGTGCGCATTCACACCGATGTCGCAGGCAGCAGGCCGCTTGGCTTTTATCAGGGCCGCTCATCGATCAACACCATCCGGCTCGGCATGGAGGAGGGCGGGTTCCTCTATTGCGCCGACACCTATGCCGACGATCTGCCCTACTGGCTCGAGGGACCGCGCGGGCCGCAGCTCATGACGCCCTACACGCTCGACGCCAACGACATGCGCTTCGCTACGCCTCAGGGCTTCAACACCGGCGAGCAGTTCTACACCTATCTCAAGGATTCGTTCGACGCGCTCTATGCCGAGGGCGACGTAGCGCCGAAGATGCTGTCGATCGGCCTGCATTGCCGCCTGGTCGGCCGACCAGGCCGCGCGCTCGCGCTCGCCCAATTCCTCGACTATGCGCTTAGCCATGATCGCGTCTGGATTCCAACTCGGCTCGCCATCGCCCGACACTGGATCGCCAAGCATCCGCCGCCGGGCGGCTGGAAACCGACGCGGCTCACGCGCACGCTGTTCATCGAGCGCTTCGGCGGCGTTTACGAACATTCGCCCTGGATCGCGGCGGCTGCGCATGATTCTGGTCTGTCGACACGAGCCGACACGGCGGAAGGCTTGGCGACAGCGCTTGCTGCGGCCGCAGCAAAGGGGACGACAGAACAGAAGCGGACGCTGATCGAGGCCCACCCGGATCTCGCCGGCAAGCTGGCGCTTGCGAAGACGCTGACCGCCGAACTCGACGCGCGAGCAGGCGAGCGCCGGGCTCGATCGGCTGACGCCCGACGAACTGCGGCAATTTGGGGCGCTCAACGACGCCTATCGGGCAAGGTTCGGCGTCCCCTTCATCATGGCGGTCAAAGGCAAGAGCACAGCCGAAATTCTCACAGCCTTCCGCAAGCGTCTTGCCAATGACGCCGAGGCGGAGACGGTGACCGCTCTCGCCGAGATCGACCGGATTGCGGCGCTCAGGCTTAAGGACATCCTGCCTTGAGCGGGGAGGCCCGCGTCATTCGCGGCCGCGTTCTCTCGTTCATTGATGATCCCGCCGTGAGCGGCTCGCGCGCCTATTCCCTCGTTGACAACGGCGCCGTTCTCATCGCGGGCGGGTTGATTGAGGCCGTCGGAGAGGCGCCCGACATTCTCGCCCGCGCGCCGCAAGGCGCGGTCATCAACGATCACTCCGGCTTGCTCATCATGCCCGGTTTCATCGACGCGCACGTCCACTATCCGCAGACCCAGGTGATCGGCTCTTACGGCGCGCAACTGCTCGACTGGCTGTACAATTATACGTTTGTCGAAGAGCAGAAGTTCGCCGATCCCGCGCATTGCGCGCGCGTCGCCGCTTTCTTTCTCGACGAGTTGTTCCGCTCGGGCACCACGACGGCGATGGTCTATTGTACGGTGCATCCCCAATCTGTCGACGCATTCTTCGACGCAGCCGAACAGCATGGCGCCCGCATGATCGCCGGCAAGGTGATGATGGATCGCGACGCGCCGGCCGCCCTTATGGATACCGCCCAGCGCGGCTACGATGAAAGCAAGGCGCTGATCGAGCGTTGGCGGGGCTGCGGCCAACTCTCCTACGCAATCACTCCGCGCTTCGCGGTCACCTCGACGCAAGCGCAATTGGACGCCGCGGGCGCCCTGGCGCGCGAATTTCCGCACTGCTACGTCCAAACGCACGCCAACGAAAACAAGGCGGAAATCGCGCGCGTCGCCGCCTTGTTTCCCGAGGCGGAAAGCTACCTGGATGTCTACGCGCGGGCGGGGCTTCTTGGACCCCTCTCGGTGCTCGGCCATTGCATTCATTTGCAGGACAGCGAGGTCGCGGCGCTCGCGGAAAGCCGCTCTGTCGCGGCTTTTTGCCCGACATCGAATCTTTTCCTTGGGTCTGGCTTGTTCGATCAGGCGCGGCTCGCGCGGGCTGGGGTGCGGATCGCGCTTGCGACTGACGTAGGCGGGGGCACAAGCTATTCGATGCTGCGCACAGCCGCCGAGGGCTACAAAGTGCTGCAACTTAATCGCCAGTCGTGGTCGCCGCTGGAGGCGTTTTATCAGATGACGCGCGGCAATGCCCGGGCGCTCAGCCTTGACGATCGCATCGGCTCGATCGAAGCAGGCAAGGAGGCCGATCTCATCGCCCTCAACTCGCGCGCCACGCCAGCACTCGCCCATCGGATGGAGACGGCCGGCGGGGATCTCGAGGTCGAGTTGTTCGCACTCCTCACGCTCGGCGACGATCGGGCGGTGCGCCAGACCTATGTCGCGGGCGAGCCGCGGAAGGAAGGGGACGGCTGATATCGTCAGCCGGCGAAGCGCGCCCGCGATGGGGCGGAAAATTCAGCGGCGGTAGCCCTTGCCCAACTCAGAGAGTTACCGGGCCATTGTGCGAGCGCCAGCCGTTCATGCCCTCGGCAAAGTGCCTCACGTCCTGGCGGCCGATCGACCGCGCCCTCCCCAACGCATTGCGCGAGCGCCCGCCCGACTGACAGACGAGAACGACCGGCTTTCCTTCCGGTAACGCCTCGGGATCGAACGACGACATCGGCATGTTGAGAGCGTTTGGAACATGGCCGGCGGCGAATTCGTGCGGTTCGCGAACGTCCACCACCATCCAGGCGTTGGTTCCGACCGCCTCTTCCAAGTCGCCGAAATCGACAATGTCTGGATTGGAGCCGGCGCCGAAGCCTGAAAACATGTTCTGGGACATGACGCCTCCAAGATCGCACAGCGACCCAACCTTCGGCGCTGCGAACTCCGCAAAGCCTACCCCTTTATAGATCGCCGACAGAGCGCCATGCCAAGCGTTTCGAGGTCATTCCCGCATCGGGATCGATCGCCGCCCTGACGTGGAACCCATCCATCGTAGCAACGCCCCCGGTCGCTACGGCTCCTTCGCTTGCGATCACCGGCGGATCTGAGTAAGCGCTCCGGATAACGAGAATTTGTTTTGCCGTCGAAGGTCGTGATCTTAGAATTTCGGAATAACCGTCGTTCCTCCCCATATTTGCCAACAAATTTGATTAAACCTATTTTTCTGTTGGAATTTACGAAAAACCAACACGTTTCAGTCAAATTTGCTTGACCGACGCCGCCGACACGGACACCCTGACAAGATTATGCGGATTCGCCCTTTCTCGACGCCGGGCCGTTTCTGGCGCGGGAATCTTCACACCCACTCGAACCTCTCCGATGGCGCGTTGCACCCTGGCGACGTCGTCGAGGCCTATAAGCGGGCGGGCTATGATTTCCTTCAAGTGTCCGATCATTTTCTCGGCCGGTTCGACTGGCCGATCGCCGACACCCGCAAGCTGCGCTGCAAGACTTTCACCACTCTGATCGGCGCGGAAATTCACGCCATGGGAACGAGCGCCGGCGAATATTGGCATATCGTCGCGACTGGGCTGCCATTCGATTTTCCCCCAGCCGAGCCTGGCGAAAGCGCGCAGCAGCTTGCGAAGCGTGCGCGAGAGGCCGGCGCTTTCGTCGCGATCGCCCATCCAGCGTGGTCGCAACTGACGATCGAGGACGGTCGTTCGCTCGGCGCCGCCCATGCCGTCGAGGTCTATAATCACACCTGCGCGGTCCTGACCGATCGGGGCGACGGGTTCTACCTCCTTGACCAGCTTTGCAACGAGGATCGGCGGCTGACCGCGGTCGCCGGCGACGACGCGCACTTCCACAACGGCGACCTCGACGCTTTCGGCGCCTACGTCATGGTCAAATCTGAAACGCTCGAACCCGAGTCGCTGCTTGGCGCATTGAAGGCGGGCGAATTCTATTCGAGCCAAGGCCCGCGCATCCACAATGTCGAGGTCACTCGCACCGAAGTGCGGGTCGAGTGCTCTCCGGTCCACACTATCGCGCTCGTCACTAGCGCTTCGCCAGCGCTAAGCCGCGTCGGCCGCGGCCTCACCCAGGCGACGATCGAATTCGCCGAAGTCGCGAAATGGGCGTGGCGCGACCCTCCGCAGGTCAAATGGTTCCGCATCGTCGCCATTGACGGCCCGCGGCGCCGCGCCTGGACCAACCCGATTTGGGTGGATTCCCTCAACTGACGTCTCGAAGGCGGTCTTGAGAATGCTTGCAAAATTTGTGTGAACTAGCTATGAGGGTAGAGAATTAAAGTCGTTTTTTTTGACCGTTGATTTTTCGGGGGGAATTTATGGCAGCGAGACTGGCCCCTTTCGCCGATTTGACTATCCAGAAGATTTCGAGCGACGGCTCCGAAGCTCCTGAACTTTTCTCGCCGGCCCCCAGCGATAGCCACGCTCCGCCGGGCGCGACCCTTTACGTCAAGATCGATCTCAAGATCGACAATCGCGTGAAACAGAGTGCGATTTTTATTCCGGTTGGTTTTTCGAAGGACCCGGACGTCGATCTTGTCCTTTTTCTGCATGGATTTCAGCAGAACGACGACACGGCGATCAGCAAATATCTGCAGGAGGACTATGGAAGGCTACGCGAGGGCCTGAACGCGAGCGGGCGAAATATAATTCTTGTTGCGCCCACGCTCGGGCCGCAATCGGAGGCTGGTGTCTTGACCAAAGCCGGCGGCCTTGATGATTTTGTGGCCCGGTCGCTGTCCGCGATCCGCACCCATGGCGGAAGCGGCTGGCCGGACACTTTGTCTCTGCGAAGTCTTGTTATTGCGTGCCACAGTGGCGGCGGAGCGCGCGCTAGGGAGATCGCCAATCAAAAGAACGACGCGCTGAACTCTCTAAGGGAGCACTGGGGCTTCGATTCCCTAAACAGCCGCAATGATGTTCCGTTCTGGCAGCCGTGGGCGCCGGCGCACCCCCAGGGCCGCCTACTGCTTTTCTACCTCGATAACGGAACTCCGGTCGCCAGTCGTTGCAAGGAATTGGGAGCCCTTGGGCTTTCTAATCTGATTGCGAAAGTGTCGAACGCCCCCGACCACATGCATGTCCCGGTTACGCACTGGACGGGTTGCTTGAAGGCAGCGCCTTTCCTTGAGGACAGACCGGCACAAGTCGCGGAGTTGGACGCAGCGGAATCAATTCTCGTCAACAGGAGGACCGCCATGGTGAAGAAACCGAAGGCCTCGCGCACGAAAGGCGCAGCGAAGCCGCGCACAGGGGCTGCGGCGAGCAGGAAGGCCGCTTCCAGGGTTCGCGGCGGCCCGAAGCCCGCCCGACGCGCGCCTGCAATAATCTTTGCGGCCGCGGCCTCGCCTCATCCAGAGGACGTCATTCCCATTCCTCCGACAAATACGTTCAATCAAGGACTGACCTCCGCGAGCGAGGCGACAATGCTGCGTCTGCTGGGCGTTCCTGGAGAGAAGACAAGAGATTGCAGTCCGGCGAGCGAGGCTCTTAGGCGCCGCATCTCCTCGCGGGTCAATGTCGGTCCCTTCAATGTCACGGGGCTCACGATCGCGGTCGACTTGCTGAAGCAGGTGTTCGACGAGGCGGAAGAAATGATTCCGAACGTCGTGGCCGCCGTAAAGAACGACGGGATGCTCTGCGTGCGCCTCAAGCGGAACAGCAACACGTCTTTCTCCAATCATAGCTGGGGGACGGCGATTGATCTTTTCTTCGGCGACGCGGCTGTCCCCCAAGGGGTGCCCAAGACCGCGCGCGGTTGCCTGCAGCTAGCGCCATTTTTCAACAAACATGGTTTGTACTGGGGCGCCGGATTCTCTGGAAATTCAGTTGACAGCATGCATTTTGAATTGGCCGAAGAGACTATAAAAGCAGCTCTAGGCGGTGGATAAACAGGGCTGAATAAGCCATCGTCCTTTCGCAGATCTGTTCCAAGCGGCGAAACGGAGTGACCGCGCGAACCTAATTTTTCGCGAAGAATCCGCTTGCGGCGCTTTTCATTTAAGGACTTCGAGAGCGTGTCAGCAATCTCCTGAACGCTGGATACGGCCCTTGCGTGAGGCGCCGTGAGCCCATAGATCCGGCCGGCTGCTGCCTTCTCAAGGACCTTTCACCCATGACTGACGAGACCACCCGCTCGCCCGGATGGCATGCGACGACCATTCTGATGGTGCGCAAGGGCGGAACGGTCGTGATCGGCGGCGATGGCCAGGTCAGCATGGGCCAGACGGTCGTCAAATCCAACGCCCGCAAGGTTCGCCGTCTTTCCAAGGGCGACGTTATTGCGGGGTTCGCCGGCGCGACCGCAGACGCTTTCACTTTGTTCGAACGGCTCGAGGCGAAACTCGAGCAATATCCCGGCCAGCTGGCGCGCGCCTGTGTCGAATTGGCCAAGGACTGGCGCACCGACCGGTATCTGCGCCGCCTGGAGGCGATGCTCATCGTCGCCGACAAGATCACGACCTTCACCTTGTCTGGCTCGGGTGACGTGCTGGAGCCGGAGGAGGACGAGTTCGGCTCGGCGACGGCGATCGGATCGGGGGGCAATTATGCGCTCGCCGCCGCCCGGGCGCTCCTGCCGATGCCGCTCGAGGCGGAGGAGATTGTCCGCCGTTCGATGCGCATCGCCGGCGAGATCTGCGTCTACACCAACTTCAATCTGATTGTCGAAAGCCTCTGAACCTCATGTCGGATCTCTCGCCTCGCGAAATTGTCTCCGAACTCGACCGCTACATTGTCGGTCAGGGCGACGCCAAACGCGCCGTCGCCATCGCCTTGCGCAACCGGTGGCGCCGCCTCCGTCTGACCTCGCCGATGCGCGAGGAGGTGATGCCGAAGAACATTCTGATGATCGGCCCGACCGGCTGCGGCAAGACCGAGATCGCGCGCCGCCTCGCCAAGCTGGCCGGCGCGCCTTTTCTCAAGGTCGAAGCGACCAAATTCACCGAGGTTGGTTATGTCGGGCGCGATGTCGAGCAGATCGTCCGCGATCTGGTCGAGATCGCCATCGCGCTGGTCAAGAGCCGCAAGCGCAAGGACATCGAGGCCAAGGCGGAGGTCGAGGCGGAAGAGCGGGTGCTTGATGCGCTTGTCGGCGCGACGTCATCCGCCGCCACCCGCGACGCCTTTCGCCGCAAGCTTCGCGCGGGCGAACTCAACGACAAGGAGATCGAGGTCGAACTGCCGCAGAGCGGATCCGGCATGCCGATGTTCGAACTGCCGAACATGCCCGGCGCTTCGATTGGCGCGATCAACATCGCCGATATTTTTGGCAAGAGCCAGCGCACGAAGGCGAAGCGCATGAAGGTCGAGGAGGCGCACGAGCCGCTGGTCGCCGCTGAGGCCGAGAAGCTGCTCGATCAGGACGCGGTCGTTCGCGACGCATTGGCCGAGGTGGAGAGCAACGGCATCGTTTTTCTCGACGAGATCGACAAGATCTGCGCGCGCGAAGGACGCGGCGGCGCCGACGTTTCGCGCGAGGGCGTGCAGCGCGATCTCTTGCCGCTGATCGAGGGCACCACGGTCGCCACCAAGCACGGCGCGGTCAAGACCGACCATATCCTTTTTGTCGCCTCCGGCGCCTTCCACATCGCCAAGCCATCCGACCTGCTGCCGGAGCTGCAGGGTCGCCTGCCGATCCGGGTCGAGCTCAATTCACTGACCGAGGACGATTTCAAACGCATCCTCACTGACACCGAGGCGAGCCTGATCAAGCAATATGTGGCGCTGATGCAGACGGAAGGACTCGAGCTCGAGTTTACCGATGACGCGGTGGCGGCGATCGCCCGCCTCGCCGCCAAGGTCAACGGATCGGTCGAGAACATCGGGGCGCGCCGGCTGCAGACGGTGATGGAGCGGGTGCTCGACGAAGTGAGCTTCACAGCCGCTGACCGGAACGGCGAAAAGGTTCGTATCGACGCGGAGTTTGTCGAGCGCCACATCGGCGACCTCGCCGCGAACGCCGATCTGAGCCGGTTCATTCTGTGAGGCCCCCTTGGCGAGGTCGCGGTCAGCGCGAAGCCGCAGGCTCGTATCCCTCTAGAGTCAAAACCCAATCAGCCTGACCGGTTTCGACGTAAACCGGACATTGGAGATCGCGAAGACGTTGAACACGCGCCCCGCGCCGCCGGAGTCTTGCGGCAAGGAAAATTTATGGGTCCGGCGCGGTCGTTACTTCATCGGCAGCCCCGGTTGCGTGCGGTCGAGCGCCTGGATTTGGCTCTTTCGTCGACCACGGCGTGCGCCGGCGGATCGACGTAGAGACCGACCACGTCGCGTAGCTTGTCGGCGAATTCGGGGTCCCTGGAGAGCTTGAACTGGGTGAATGCGATGGGGTGGCAGCCTATGGGCGCGCGAGATGCGCCGGACCGAACTGACGCTGAGCGAGCGTGCGCTATTGACCGTGCGGGTACGCGATGCAGACGCTATTGTCGCCCCCCAGCCACTTTTGACGCCTGAGGAGACGGCCTTGCGGATTGCGATAATGGGTTCAGGCGGTATCGGTGGCTATCTGGGCGCGCGGCTCGCCCAGGCCGGCGAAGACGTCATCTTCATCGCGCGCGGCGCCCACCTTGAAGCCATGCAGCGGCACGGCTTGCGGGTGGAGAGCCCGCTCGGCGAGATCATCCTGCGCCATGTAAGGGCCACCGAAACGCCCGTGGATATTGGCTTTGTCGACGTCGTGGTCTTTGCCGTCAAGGCCAACGACACCGAAAGGGCGAGCGTGGCTATTGTCCCGTTAGTCGGACCGGCGACACGGGTGGTGACGCTGCAGAACGGCATAGACAGCGTCGATGCGGTGGCTCGGATTGTCCCGCGTTCGCAGGTTGTCGGAGGCGCCACGTATCTTTCGGCGCATATCGAACATCCCGGCGTGATCGTCCACTTGGGCAGCGTCACGCACGTCATTGTCGGCGGGCGCGGCGACGCGATGATCGAGGCGTTGCGAGGCGCTTGCGTCCGGGCCGGAGGCATCGACATGGAGACGGTTGAAGACATCGATCAGGTGCTGTGGACCAAGTTCGTGACGGTCTCCGCCTTTTCGGGCGCGACCAGCTTGATGCGCGCTGGCATTGGCCCGATCTTCGCTGACCCTCAAGCTCGAATCTTCCTTGAGCAATTGCGGGATGAGGGCATGGCCGTGGCGACGGCGGTTGGGCGCCCGATGCCGGACGGATACAAGGAATTTGCCATATCGTTATGGCGAAAGCTCCCACCCGAGACCCGCTCGTCGATGGCCAACGACCTCGCCCGCGGCAAGCCGATCGAACTCTCATGGCTGTCGGGACGCATGCACGTGCTCGGGAATGAGCTTGGCGTGCCAACTCCCGCACATACTGCGGTTTATCGCGCACTGCATTTGTACGCCGACGGCGCGGAGCCTTCGCGGCAAGCTCGGATTGTCGCTGCGGAGCGCGACCAATGATGACGGGTCGAGACGTGGGTGGCGACGTCCCTTCCGAGATGACCGCTGTTTGCGCATTGCGGCCGTCCATCGCGCCGTCTTCGAGCGGCCACCGGAGCAAGCGCGCGATTGAGTTTTGAGCCTAGTGATCTCGTTGCTGGATTTGAGTTCCACAGCGACCGGCCCGAATCGATCTCAAAGCGCTGCGAGCACCCGATTGACGCAGTCGCCAACGCTCGATCCTGCTGTATCGATCGTCAGATGCTCGCGAAGTCCACGGATGATAGTCGCGCTCCACCACGGCCGCCCAATCGGGCGCAACGAGCCCGGGAACGTCGATTGCGCGGGTCTCAATGCGCCGACGATGCTCCTGTGGGTCCGAGCAGACCATCTCAACCTCGACCACACGGGCGCCCGCTCGCACGCCGAGGTCGCGCCATGCATCGCGGGTAACCATCCAGTCATTGACGGAATCCGTGACGATGACACGGCCCAAGCGCAAATTGTCCCGTGCTACGGCGAACGCCGCGCGATACCCGGCGTCGTCAATTGACCCTGGCAGAACCGCAGAATCCCAAATCGCCTGTTCAATCGAGTCAATTCTCAACCAGACGGCGTCGAGCTTCCCAGCCAACTCCCGAGCGACCGAAGACTTGCCCGTTCCCGGAAGCCCCGCGAAGACGATGAGCACTGCCCTCATCTGCATTGGTCCCGTGATACCGAAGGCGCTTGGCGAGGACGCGTCTCTATTGCGGTGTAAAACCTGTGCGAGGCAAATGTCGAGGGCGACGTGTAGGTGGCGGCAAACATCGCCGTTCGCGGAGGTCGTCTCCGGTCGCTTTCCCCCATACCGCTCCCATGCTTGTATGACTGGCGCCCCGTTGGGAGGTCGACCATGACAACGCCGCTCGTTCTGACCTTCGTTGGCGACGACCGGCCGGGGCTCGTCAACGCCGTCTCGGAAAAGGTTGTCGACTTCGGCGGGACCTGGCTTGAAAGCCGTTCGGTGCGTCTCGCGGGCAAATTTGCCGGCGTGGTCTTGGTTCGAGTTCCGGACGAAAACCTCATCCCACTCGAATCGGCGCTGGCGAAGCTCGCGCCTTCAGGCCTGCGCGTCTCGATCGAGCGCGGAGCGGCGGCGGAGGCCGATAAGACGGCGCGCCTCGTCAAGCTCGAGATCGTCGGCAAGGAGCGACCGGGCATCGTGCGCGACGTGACGCAGGCGCTCACCGGCCTTGGCGTCAACATCGAGGAGTTCACCAGCGGTCTCGAAGGCGAGCCGTTCACCGGCGCCGTGATGTTTCGCGCGACCGCGCGCCTCAGCGTCCCCGAGGGCCTCAAGCTCGACCACCTGCGCAAGGGGCTGGAAAAGCTGGCGGCCGAGATCATGGTCGATCTGACGGTCGACGAGAGCCATCCTGGCGTGGGCGCCTAAAGGAATTGCTCTGCGCGAGTTGAATTTATCACATTTGTAAAGTGTGCATTTATGACGCGACCTAAGCGCCCAAACCGAAGGGCGGAACTAAACGGGGTCCCAAGTCACTGAAAACATTGGGGCGCGCCGGTAAAATTGCTGCTAGGCCGGAACGCAGCCGAGCTGTGTCCCCTTGCGCGGCCCGGCCCGCGTTGCCATAAGGGCCGCCCTCCGGACCGAACCCCAAGCGAAGACAATGGCCAAATTTCCCGAGCGCGTGTTTTCCGGCGTTCAGCCGACCGGCAATCTGCACCTCGGCAACTATCTCGGCGCGATCAAGCGCTTCGTCGAGATGCAGAAGACGCACCCGTGCATCTATTGCGTCGTCGACCTGCACGCGATGACCCTGCCGCACGAGCCTGAGCAGCTTGCCCGCACGACGCGCGAGGTCACCGCGGCCTTTCTTGCCTGCGGCATCGATCCGAAAGCCAATATCGTCTTCAACCAGAGCCGGGTCGCCGAGCATGCGGAACTCGCCTGGGTGTTCGACTGCGTCGCGCGGCTCGGCTGGCTCAACCGGATGACCCAGTTCAAGGAGAAAGCGGGCAAGGACCGGGAGAACGCGTCGATCGGACTTTACAACTATCCGGTGCTGATGGCCGCCGACATTCTCGTCTATCGGGCGACGCATGTTCCGGTCGGCGACGACCAGAAGCAGCATTTGGAGCTGGCGCGCGACATCGCACAGAAGTTCAACAACGATTTCGCCGCGCCGATCGCCGCCCACGGCCACGGCGACGCCTACTTTCCGCTGCCCGAACCCTTGATCCAAGGACCGGCCACCAGAGTGATGAGCCTGCGCGACGGCGCGAAGAAGATGTCGAAGTCCGATACGTCGGAGAACGCCTATATCGCGCTGACCGACGACCCTGACACGATCGCGCAGAAAATTCGCCGGGCCAAGACCGATCCCGAGCCGCTGCCAAGCGAGGTCAAGGGTCTGGCGCTGCGCCCCGAAGCCGACAACCTCATCGGCATCTTCGCCGCCTTGAACGACGAGACGAAGGCCGACGTGCTCAAGCGGTTCGGCGGCGCCCAGTTCTCGGCGTTCAAGGCCGCGCTTGCCGACCTCACGATTGACAAGCTTGCGCCAATCCGCGGCGAAATGTTGCGCCTCGCGGCTGACCCGGCCCATACCGACGCTGTCCTCGCCGAGGGGGCGGAGAAGGCGCGCGCCATTGCGCGACCAAACATGGACGCGATCAAGGATATCCTCGGGCTTTTGCGTTAGCGCCGAGAATTGAAACAAATTTTAATAGACAGGCAGGGCCGCTGCAACAGCGCCGGAAGGCGCGAAACGGCATATCTGGTCGTTCGCAGCCGTCATTACCACAAGGGCTAGCGCCCGGTCCCTGAACTGTCCTTCACGCCTCGTCCTCTATGGTTAACGACTTTGCGGCAAACATTTCGTAATCGTGGTGAGGGCTGATTCGCGCCTTCTTGGCGGAAGGAAGGGGTCGGCGGACCACCCGGCCGGCGCGAGACATCGCCGTCAGGCTCTCGAGGAGGCGATTCGTTGCGGGGGTTCAGCGGGGCGAAGCGCTGCGGAATCGGCGGGCGGACACGAAGGCGCGCCCCCGCGTTCGCCGCCCGGGCGGCCGCGGGGTTGGCGCTTTACCTGCTCGCCTGCGCGCGGGCGTGCGCGCAGGACCCCTCCCAGTCCCTGGCGCCGGCGCGGCTGCCGTTCGACATGGCGTCGGTCCAGGCCAATGTCGCGGGCCTCGTCATCCTGTCGCTGATGCTGCTCGCGACCATCACGGCCGTCCTTCATCTGGCTGGCCGCTGGATCTGGACGCGCCGCGTTCAGGAACTCGAGACCGAACTCGCGCGAACCAACGCCAAACTCGACCGCGCGGCGCTCATGTTGCGCAGCGAGCCGCAAATCCTCGTCTCCTGGGACCGTCTGGATGCGGAGCCGACGATCGAGGGCGATTTCGCCCTCGTCGCCGATTCGCCGCTGTCGTCGCGCGTGCTCGCCTTCGGCTCGTGGCTCAATCCGGCCCAGGCGACCAAGATCGAAGAGGCGACCGAGCGATTGCTGACGCGCGGCGAAGCATTCGCCGCCGCCGTGGTCAGCTTGCGCGGGCGCCATCTCGAGCTCGACGGGCGTCCGGTGTCCGGCAGCGCGGTGATGCGCATCCGCGACGTCTCGGGCGAGCGTCTTGAATTGGCGCAATTGCGCGATTCATTCACTGAAGCCGAGGGCGCTCTCGATGGCCTGCGCCGCGCGCTCGAAACCGCTGATATGCCGGTGTGGACGCGCGACGCAATGGGCCGGATCGTCTGGTGCAACGTCGCCTACGCTCGCGCGGTTGACGCCCCTGACGCTGTGGCCGCGATCGAGACTGGCGGAGAGTTGTTCGATTCAGCGGTGCGCCGCGAAGCGACGGCGACGGTCAAGGAGACCGGGGCCTGGACGCGACGCGCGTCGGCGGTGGTCGGGGGCGCGCGCCGAACCTTCGACGCCGTCGAGGCCCGCACTCAGGTCGGCTCCGCCGGCGTCGCCCGCGATGTGTCCGAAATCGTGGCGCTGAAAGCGGATATGGAGCGCAACGAGGACGACTATTCGCGCATGATTGATCGGCTGTCGACGGCGGTTGCGATCTTCGACAAGTCCAAGCGGCTGACTCTGTACAACGCGGCCTATGGGCAAATCTGGTCGCTTGAGCCTGCGTTTCTCGACCAAGGGCCAAGTGACGGCGAAATCCTTGATCGGCTGCGGGCCAAGCGGCAGTTGCCCGAACAGGTAGACTTCCGCGCTTGGAAGGCGCAGCAATTGACCGCTTACCAGGCGATCGAGCCGAGCGAATCCGTGTGGCATCTGCCCGATGGGCGGGCGTTGCGCGTCGTTATGAGCCCCAATCCGAAAGGCGGCGTCACCTATCTCTATGACGATGCGACGCAGAGCTACGCGCTCGCTTCCCAAGTCACCGCGCTGACCCACGTGCAGGGCGAGACGCTCGACGCGCTCAAGGAAGGGGTGGCGGCGTTCGGGGCGGACGGGCGCATAAAGCTATTCAACCCGGCCTTCGCGGAACTGTGGCAAATCGATGCGACGGTTTTAGGCGAACGCCCGCACGTCGACCAGATCGCGCGCGCCTGCAAGCCGCTGTGCAGCGACCCCGGGCTGTTCGACGCGCTTAAGGCCGTGATCGTCGATCTTCCCGACCATCGCAAGAGTCTGACGGCGCGGATCGAGCGCACGGATGGGCTCATCCTCGATTGCGCCGCTCTGCCGTTGCCGGACGGAGCGACGCTCATGACGTCGCTGGATGTCACCGCGGGTGTCAACATCGAGCGCGCGCTGACCGAGCGCAATCAGGCGCTGATCGCAGCGGAAAAGCTGCGCAATGATTTCGTTAACCACGTCTCCTACGAGCTGCGCACGCCACTCACCAACATCATCGGCTTCACCCAGCTTCTGGCGGGGGGAGGCGTTGGCCCGCTCAATCCGAAGCAGGTCGAATATGCAGGATTCATCACCGATTCGTCGCATGCGTTGCTGGCCATCATTGACGATATTCTTGATCTGGCTTCTATGGACGCGGGGGCGCTGGATCTCAAGCTCGAGGACGTCGACGTCGCCGAGGCGATGAAGGCCGCGGCGGCGGGCGTGCAGGATCGCCTGAGTGAGGCGGCGATCGAGTTGCGCATCGTCATGACCGACGGAGTCGGATCGCTACACGCAGACGGCCGGCGGGTGCGCCAGGTCTTGTTCAATCTTCTCTCCAACGCCATCAACTATTCAGAGGCAGGTCAGACCGTTACGCTAGCCGCGATGCGACGCGGCGCGGAGATCGTGTTCAAGGTCAGTGACCGGGGACGCGGTATCCCCCCCGACATGATCGATCGTGTCTTCGAACGGTTCGAGACCTTTCCCAACGGTTCGCGGCATCGCGGCCCCGGCCTTGGTCTCTCGATCGTGAGAGCGATGGTCGAACTGCATCAGGGCCGGGTGCTGATCGACACGGCGGCCCGCGAGGGCACGACCGTCACCTGCATCTTTCCCGTAGATCCATCGGCGGCGCCCTCGGCGAGCCCGCAACTCATGGCGCCGCCCAAGACGCAAGCGTTCCAGTAGAACGGAATCGGTCCAGTAGAACGTATGAGTGGTCTCGCCGGCGTAAGAGAAGAAGCGGGGGTTTGGAGCTTCGAGGCGCCGGACGAGGCGACGACGTTGGCCGTCGCCGCGGCGCAGGCGGCCTGGCTCGAGCCTGGCGACTTCATTGCTCTCACCGGCGATCTCGGAGCCGGCAAAACCGCCTTCGCCCGCGGCCTGATCCGGGCTCTCGCTGAGGCGCCGGAACTCGAGGCGCCGAGTCCGACCTTCACCTTGATGCAGGTCTATGACGCTCCGCGCGGGCCGGTGGTTCACGCCGATTTCTACCGGCTGCGCGGTCCAACGGAGCTCGCCAATCTTGGCTGGGATGAGGCTATCGACGGCGCGATTGCGATCGTCGAGTGGCCGGAGAAGGTGGCGCAGGTGCTGCCTGTCGACCGACTCGAGGTCGACATCCGGTTTGATGCAAAACGCGCTCTCGATTTTCGCCTGCTGAGGTTGCGTGGGTTCGGAGCGATCAGGCCGCGCTTGTCGCTGGCGCTTGGCGTCGCGAGGCTGCTCGAGCACGCCGGCTGGACCGACGCGAGGCGCGAGTTCATGCAGGGCGACGCGTCCATTCGCGCCTATGAACGGCTGACCAAGCCGACCGGCGAGACCGCGATACTCATGATTTCCCCGGCCCGGCCGGACGGGCCCATCATCCGCTTTGGCAAGCCCTACGCGGCCATCGCCAAGCTGTCGCCCGACATCCGCGCTTTCATTGCTGTCGACGAGGGGTTGCGGGGCCTCGGTTATTCGGCGCCTGCCCTCATCGACTATAGCGTCGACCAAGGCCTCGCTCTGATCGAAGACTTCGGCTCAGCCACCATCGCCCAAAATGGCGTTCCGGATGGCGCGCGCTATGCGCCGGCGATCGCGGTTCTGGCCGATCTGCACGGACGTGACTTGCCGCCGAGCTTGTCGGCTGGCGAGGAACCCTACGAACCTCCGGTCTACGACATCGAAGCCATGCTGGTCGAGGTCGAGTTGGTGCTCGACTGGTACGCGCCGGCGATCGCTCGGGTAACGCCCCCGTCGGGTGCGCGCATGCAATTTCTGGCCATCTGGCGCGAGCTCTTAAGCCCGATCCTCGCAGAGCCCACAACCTGGACGCTGCGCGACTATCATTCGCCCAATCTGCACTGGCTGGCGGAGCGGCAGGGCTTGAAGCGAATCGGCCTCATCGATTTTCAGGACGCAGTGATCGGGCCGCCGGCCTACGACGTCGTTTCGCTGTTGCAGGACGCGCGCGTCGACGTGGCCGAAGATCTCGAGATGCGTCTCGCCGCCCTCTACATGCGCCGCAGGGCGGCCGCCGACCCAACCTTTGACACCCAGCGCTTCGCCGCCGCCTATGCCACGATGGGCGCCCAGCGCGCCACCAAGATCCTAGGCCTTTTCGCCCGGCTCAATAAGCGCGACAAAAAGCCCGAGTACCTTCGCCACCTGCCGCGGATCGAGCGCCATCTGGCGCGCAACCTCGCCCATCCGTTGCTTCGGCCGCTTGCGGTCTGGTATCAGAACCACTTGCCGCGGGCGTTTGGCCCACCGCCGGTCAATTCCGACCCTGAGCTCTGATCGCTGAGGCCTAATGAGCCCGCCCGTTCCCAAGACGGCCATGGTATTCGCCGCCGGACTGGGCACGCGGATGCGGCCGATCACCGAGACCCTGCCGAAGCCGCTGGTCAAGGTTCATGGCCGCACGCTCATTGATTATTGCCTCGACCGCCTGGCGGAGAATGGCGTCGAGCGGGCGATCGTCAACGTGCATTGGCTCGCCGACCAGATCGAGGGGCACCTCGCCAAGCGCCGGGCGCCGAAGATCGTGATCTCGGACGAGCGCTCGAAGCTGCTCGATCAGGGTGGCGGGATCAAACGCGCGCTGCCGCTGATCGGCGACGATCCGTTCCTGATCTGCAACACCGACGCGTTCTGGATCGAGGGCCCGCGCTCGAACATTGCGCGGCTAGCGCGAAGTTTCGATCCAGAGACGATGGACATTCTGCTGCTGGTGGCGGCCGGCGCCGGGGCGGTCGGCGTCGACTGGCCTGGCGATTTCGCCATGACTCACGACGGACGACTCGCCCCGCGCGAACCGCGCCACGTCGCGCCCTTCGTCTATACCGGCGTCGGGATCGTGAAGCCGCAGTTGTTCGCAAGCGAAACGGCGGAAGTGTTCCGCCTCGCCCCGTTCTTTCACGCAGCCGCCGCGAAGGGCCGGCTTTACGGCGTTCGTCTCGATGGCCTTTGGGTGCATGTGGGGCGGCCGGAGAGCATCGCGGAAGCAGAAATCGCCATTGACCGCTCGACCCTGTGAGCGAAGGAGAGGCGTCCCGGTTTCCCAAATCTAGGGAATCATCTTATGCGGTCGAGCGTTATTCGGGCCGAGTGAGCCGGTGACGGCCGCGCTGAGGGTTTGAGAGCATGAAATTGCCGAGCCAGATCGGCCCCATCCATTTTGTCGGCATCGGCGGCATTGGCATGTCGGGCATCGCCGAGGTGCTGCTCAACCTCGGCCATCAGGTTCAGGGCTCGGACCTGAGCGACAACGCCAACGTCAAGCGCCTGCGCGAGCAGGGCGCGACTGTGTTTGTCGGCCATGACAAGGCCAACCTTGGCGCGGCTGCGGTGGTCGTCATTTCATCCGCCGTGAAGCGCGACAATCCTGAGGTCGTCGCGGCGCGGGCGAAGCGTATTCCCGTCGTGCGCCGGGCCGAGATGCTGGCCGAGCTGATGCGGCTCAAGCAATGCGTGGCCGTGGCCGGGACGCACGGCAAGACCACCACGACGTCGCTGGTCGCGACGCTTCTCGACGCCGCCGGGCTCGATCCGACGGTGATCAACGGGGGCATCATCAACGCCTATGGGACCAACGCGCGGCTCGGGGCCGGCGACTGGATGGTGGTCGAGGCCGACGAAAGCGACGGCACGTTCCTCAAACTCCCCGCCGACATCGCGGTCGTCACCAACATCGATCCCGAGCACCTCGACCATTTCAAGACCTTCGACGCGATCAAGGACGCCTTTCTGGCGCTGATCGGAAACCTGCCGTTCTATGGCTTTGCGGTCATGTGCCTCGATCATCCGACCGTGCAGGAACTCGTCGGCCAGGTCGAAGACCGACGGATTCTGACCTACGGCGAGAATCCGCAGGCCGATGTGCGCCTCATGGACGTCAACCTCGCCGGCGGCGTCACCCGATTTTCGGCGCTGATCCGGGACCGGGCGACTGGCCAGGCCACCTTCATCGACGATCTCGCGCTGCCGATGCCCGGCCGGCACAATGCGCTTAACGCCACCGCGGCGATCGCGGTTGCGCATGAGCTCGGCGCGCCGATCGACGTCATCCGCAAGGCGATCGCCGGGTTTGGCGGCGTCCGCCGGCGCTTCACCCTTACGGGAACATGGAACGGCGTCGCCATCTATGACGACTATGGCCACCATCCGGTCGAAATCGCAGCGGTCTTGAGAGCCGCGCGGGCGGCGACGGAGGGCAAGGTGATCGCGGTCGTGCAGCCGCATCGCTTCACCCGGCTCGCGTCGCTGTTCGACGCCTTCGCCACCTGCTTCAACGACGCCGACAGCGTCATCGTCGCCGACGTCTACCCGGCTGGCGAGCAGCCGATCGAAGGCGTCGACAAGGCGGCGCTCACGACCGCAATCGCCGCCCACGGCCACCGTCACGCGCTGATGCTGCCCTCGCCGGAGAAATTGGCGCCGATGGTGCGTTCGCTGGCTAAAGCAGGCGACTATGTCATTTGCCTCGGCGCCGGCTCGATCACGCAATGGGCCTATGCGCTGCCTGCCGAACTCGCCGCGCTCGACAAGGCCTGACGCTTCGCCGATGCCTTTTCCCGGCCTGGTCGACGAGGTGAAGGCGCGGGCGCCCGAGCTGCGCGGGCGCCTCACAGCCGACTCTCCCATAGCGGCGGCGACCTGGTTCCGGGTTGGCGGTCCCGCTGAGGCCCTGTTTTCCCCGGCCGATGAGGACGATCTTGCCTATGTCCTATCGGCTCTCCCGCCCGAGATCCCAGTCACAACCATCGGCCTCGGCTCGAACCTCATCGTGCGCGACGGCGGGGTGGGCGGGCTCGTCATCCGGCTCGGCGGCCGGGCCTTCGGCGCGGTTGAGATCATGGACGGCTCCCGCATCGTCGCCGGAGCTGCGACGCCGGACCAATATGTCGCCAAGGCCGCCGCGATAGCGGGCGTCGACGGCTTGGCGTTCCTGCGCGGCGTGCCCGGCTCGATTGGCGGGGCTTTGGTCATGAACGCAGGCGCCCATGGCGGCGAGGTGAAGGATGCGCTCGTCGAAGCGCGCGGAATCGACCGGACCGGCGCCAAGCGCGTCTTTTCAAACGGGGAAATGGGCTTTTCCTATCGCCATAGCTTGGCGCCGGACGATGTCTTGTTTACCGGCGCGATGTTTCAGGGCCGCCCCGGCGAACCCAAGGCGATCGAAGCCGAGATGGAGCGAATCACCCGGGCGCGCGAAGCCTCGCAGCCGATCCGCGAGAAGACCGGCGGCTCGACGTTCAAGAATCCGCCGCGGATGAAGGCCTGGGAATTGATCGACAAGTCGGGGTGCCGGGGCTTGAGGCTCGGCGGCGCTCAAGTGTCGACCATGCACTGCAACTTTCTCATCAATCTTGGGTCCGCGACCGCCGCCGATCTCGAAGCCCTCGGCGAAGAGGTCAGGCGACGGGTGTTCGAGACGAGCGGAATAGCGCTCGAATGGGAGATCAAACGCATCGGCGCCGCTGCCCCGGCAGTCTCTCAGGAGCCAAGCCGCCCCAAGTAGGATCCCAGCCGATTCTCTGCGTCTCCGGGCTTATGAAACCCCCTGCTCGAACAGGGCCTTGATCCTGTCTTGGGCGGCCGGCCGGGCGATCGAAGTCATGCAGGCCTCCCACCCGGCGGCGATTTCGACGTCGAGGGGCAAGCTCGCGGCGTTCACAAGGCGCTTGGTGTTCGCGATCGCCCATTTGTCGAACGAAGCGATGCGGGTCGCGAGCGCCTCGACGAACCCATCGAGCTCCGCGTCCGGCAGCGACCTGTCCGCATAGCCGTAAGCCTCAGCCAAGTCGCCGCCGATGTCGTTGGACGAGAGCAACACCTCCAAGGCGCGGTTCCGGCCCATGAGCCGAGGCAAGCGCGCCATCGGTCCGCCGCCAGCGACCAAGCCCACGCCCACCTCCCACTGAGACAGAACCGCCTTTTCTCGGCTGGCGAAACTCATGTCGCAGGCGAGCGCAATCTCGCTTCCGTTCCCCGTCGCCCGACCCCGGATCAGGGCGATCGACGCCACAGGCGCATGCGTCAGCCGTACGAGTATGTCGGGCCACGCCTCGAGCCCCGTAGGCCCTTGAGGGATGTCGGTCAGATCCCTCAGCTTGGTGTTGAAATCGCTGTGATTCAAGAAGAAGCCCTCGACGGCGCTGTCGAAGACCACGATTCTGAGCTCCTGGTCGGACTCGATCGCCGCTATGAGCTCACGGAATTCCAGGACGAATTCCGGGCCCATCAAATTGAGCGGCGGATTGTCGAATGTCACACGCCAATATCTCGGGGAGGACCGGTTGAGTTTGATCTGCGCCATCTCCGCTGTCTCCTCCGTGAGGCCCTTGCGGGCGCGCCATCAAAACGCAAGATTGTGACGCCCGCATTTTTGCGCCATGGCGTGGCGGCCAGCGACAAAAACTTTCACGCCCCTTGTCCGGGGGACTGGTCTGCCGACATGATAGGCAGACGGCGCAGAATTGATCACGATCCCGGGACCGCCGCTCCCGAGCCAATATTTCCATGATGCCCGTTCTGGCTTGGCATAATTCTTGTTTAAAGAAGTTGCGGTAGGTTAGCGGCTTCTGCGAAGCGTCAGTCGGCGAAAGGACGATCGGAAAGTTCTTTAGGGGAGGGAAACAACCAACGAGGGCGTCCGACCTTAAGGAGGTCCTCATGTTGAACAAGCGTCTTCTGGCCCTGGCCGCCGCTGTGGCGATTCTGCCTCAACTGGCGTTCGCCGGCGAAACCGGCCAGTGCGTCGACATCTCCGTGCCCAAGGCGGCGATCGAAACACATCACGGCAAGTGGATCCAATTGACGCCGGAGCAGTGGCAGTTCCTGCGCGGCATCTACGCCATGAACCCGGAAACCCCGCCCGGGCTGCCCTATGGCGACAAGGCGGCGCTGGCCAAGGTCGACGGCAACTCCGGCGGCCTTGTCTTCTTCCTCGATGGCGACAAGGCCTGCACGCCAATGCCGGTCCCTCAGACGCTTCTCAGCATGATGGACGACGTGGCGACGGCGAAAATCAACCATGAGGGCAGCGGGCTCTGATCCGGATCGGGGCCGCGGGCGGCGGCGCGGCTCTGGCTTCCTGCGCCGCGATAGCCCGTCACGCTGCGCGCGAGCAAGGATTCCGCGCGAATGTTTCTAGCTCTGGCGGGTTGGGTTCGCCGCGTTCGACCTGCGCGTCGATAGGGCCGTGGACGCGACTTCCGATAATCGTCAGGCAGCGGGCTGGCGTCATCCTCGAGTTGCGATCGGCGGTCGAGATGCGCAACAAGACGGGAGCGACGTGTTCATTGCCGTCAGCACGATCGCGGGGTGAGCCGAAACCGGGAAAATTTAGCGCCGCTCCCGTGCAGGCCGCCGCCCAAGCCAGTCATCCATGCCTGCCCGGCGCGACTTTCGAAGTTCCGAGACGAGTTGACGCGAAGACGGGGCGTGCGCGACACATTCGGCCAGGGCGCGCCCCGCTGGGCCCGACCGGCGCCAAGGATTGACGATGACTTTTGTCTGGCGGGCGGCGCTGGTCATGTGCATCATTTTCGGCGGCTGCCTCGTCGGCATCCTGTTGCAGCACTGGCTCCCGACCCAGCATCTCGCCGACGCAAAAAGCGTGATCACCGCGATTCAGGGACTGGTGGGCTTGCTGCTTGCGCTGGTGTTGGGGCTGCTCGTCTGGACCAGCTACGGCGTCTATTCGCAGCAGCAGTCCGAAGCGCATACCCTTGGCTCGCAGGTCCTGCAGCTCGATCTGGCGCTGGAGCGTTACGGGCCTGCGGCCGATCGCGGTCGCGAACTTTTGAGGCAGGAACTTGAGGCCTCGCGCGTGCGCTTCTGGGGGAGGGATGGCGGTTCTGAACCGGTGCGGCTGACTTATGGCCATTCCCGCGCCGAGTTGCGCCACTTCGACGCCTTCTTCGCGACGCTCAAGCCCATCGACGACGAGCAGCGCTATCAGCGCGACACAGCCCGCCAACTCTCGGCTTCAATTGTGCAAACGCATTATCTGATGTCGAGGCAGCTCAGGAGTCCCATTCCGAAGGCGCTGCTCATTAGCGTGGTCTGCTGGGCCACGCTGCTCTTCTCCTGCATCGGCGCGTCGTCGAGCATCAACGCGCTGGCGATCATCTATGAGGCGCTGGGCGCCGCAGCGGTAGCGAGCGCCATCTATCTCATTCTCGAATTCAGCCAACCCTATTTGGGGCTGTTCAGGATCTCGTCAGAAGGCGTCGACCATGTCGTCGCCGAGCTGTCGGCAAATCAACGGCGCAGCGCTTGAGCTCGTTGAGGTCGCCGCCGGCAGCAACTCGCGTCGCCGCAAAACAAGCTTGGGGGCGCGACTTGCTCAATACGCTTCGTTGCAAAGACGCCCCTCGCCAAATCTGAACTGTGAGCCGCGTCACTGCGCGGCGCGGCGCCAACCGTTAAGCATCTCCTGTCCGATGCCTCGTTGCTTGGTCCCCGAGGCGCCCTACTGGCGCTGCCAGCCTTACGGCGCTTCCCGGTCCGGGAAGAGACTGCTCAAGAGGAGGTTACGCCGTGTCTCGTTTCGAAAAACCGGCCGATTTCGTCACCGCTTACCCGTACGCGGCGCCCGGCGCGCCGACCATCAAGACGTTGGCCCTGTTGGCCGCTTTGCTGGCCTATGCCGCGGGGTTCGTACTCCTCTATCCCATTGTTGCAAGCAGCGTGGCGGAGAGCGTCGCCGGAGGCAATGACCCGGCGCTGCTGCAGTTCGTCGGCCCTTGACGGTTCGGCGCGCTGCGGCTCGACCAGCTACGTCAGGCTGCTTTTGGATTTGAGGTGGCCGAAAGGGAACGGCGCAAGCAGAAATATGTTGCAGAAAATCAGAATCCAGCTTAAGCTCACCCCATGAACGCTGCTGCGCTTCCGCATGGCTTCGACCGCATGCTTCCGTCCCTGCGCCTCTGGATGGGGTAGAACCGCGAGGAAAAATTTTCCAGCGAAAATCCCGTATAACCCATTGAAAAGGCTGGATTTCGGACGAGAAATCCAAGGAAATCCGAGCAAATCCAATACCCCAAAGGGGTGGTTTCCATAGCGAAAAGGCCAGTCGCCAAGAAAAGCCAAACGGATCGATCGGACTGATGTCGCGGGGGCGCTGCGGCCTGGTCGGCAAGGGTCTTGCCAGAGACGCTAGAGCGTTCTGCAATTGGCTTTACGCGTATCGTGCGTTTCTGACTTAGGCGGCGCATTGTTCGGGCGGGTATTGAGGGAGAATGGCTGGGCTTGCGTCGGCGACCGCGTCGTAGGTTCGGGCTTCGGCCTTTCGCAGCAAAGTCTTGAACGTGGGCGAAGAGACCTGCTCGATCGGATTGAGGTCGGGCGAGTATCTGGGCAGGAACACGAGGCGCGCCCCGACGGCTCGGATGGCCTGTCGCACCGCCTTATCCCTTGTGGGAGCCGAGATTGTCGAGGATAACGTTATCCACAAGATAAGTGCTTGATTGGATTAGATCGCAGCAAGCGGCGCTTATCAGGTCACTTACAAATATTCAGCGGTCAGTTGGGCCAGGCGCGCCTTTATTTCCGTCATGTCGTCTCTGGCGTGGAGGGAGCTTATCGCTGCTCAGACATGCTGGAGAGACGACGCGCCATCAGGGCAGGCGTGGTCGAATTTTATTCTGCCGTCAGCCGTCTGAAGCCGCACTTCGATTTCTCCATGCCTCAGGCTCGCACGAGCGACCGTCAGCCGTACGGTCAAAGCCCAACCGCTTGCGCGGTCGTGACTGCTTCGTGGGATTGCCGTTGTGTGAAGATGACGCAGTGGACGGCGGCGGTGCTGCAAATCGCGGTCATTCACGCCGCGTCTCGACAAACGACCCAGGGGACCTAGTTGCTGCGTAGGGCCCGCAAATGCCCACAGAACTGGGGCCTAAAACAGATAACCCACTCTCAATTGGGTCTTGAACGTGTAGACAGGAAAATCTTTGATGATCGGAATGCCGAACTCGGCCGAGATCACCGTATGCTCGGTCGGTTTCCAACCGACCATGAAGTTAAGCGGCAGAAACAATCGCCCTGTCTGATTCTGCACCGGCGTCCCATAGTTCAGCCGAATGTCGGGGCTCGGGAAGAGCGTGAAGAACAGATTGTGCGGCAGATTGATGTTGAGGCTCGGCCCGATGCGCAACTGCCGCAACATGCGGCCGTCGTCATTGCCTTCAAAATCGATTCCGTAACGCACCTGTGGCGCAAAGTAGCTGCCCGGACTGATCTCCGGGAGCATGGTGCGGACGGTCAGAATGGTGACCTCTTCCCAGGCGTCCGACGCCACTCCGTTGGTCGAGGTCGGCGCGATCAGTTGCCCGCCGAGCGCGACCGCCCAGCGTTGATCGAGGTCGTGCACGACCCACGCCTGACCAAGCACGTTGCCGAAGCCGGACACGGTTGCGCCGGTTGGATTCGTGGGCGTCACTCCGTTTGTCCACACGAACGGAATCTCCGTTCGGAAGTTCAGCTCCCATTGCGGCGTAAGTCGAAACGGAAGGTCGATGCGGGCGAACGGGGTGTTGGTTTGGATTGTTTTGGTCGTTCCCTCCTCGACGCCTGGACCTGGGGCTTCGGTATAGCGGTCGAGCAACTCGATCTTGCCCAACGGCCGAGTTGGATCGTCACCGGTCCCATTCGCGATGTCAGGAGAATCCGGGCCGGCAAGAACAGGGCCCGCTACGCTCAGCGCGCCAGCGACAGATGCGCTACGCGCAACGGCGAGAAGCACAACCGTCCACCTAATCGCCGAGCTTTTGCGGGTCGCATCCGGGGGATCGAAGATGCGCTGGCCTGTCATCTCATCAACGCGAGATTCCGCCAAAAATATTCCAGAC
>CAVZJI010000006.1:0-112290 GCA_963775405.1 uncultured Alphaproteobacteria bacterium | reverse complement strand
GGTACGCGCTGGTTGGGCTCGCGGCGGGCACGGTCGAGGGCGCGCAGAGCGTCATCATCTATATGGCGATCTACGTGGTGATGACGCTTGGGACTTTCGCCGCGATCCTGTCCATGCGCCGCGCTGGCCGCGCGGTCGAGACGATGGCCGACCTTGCTGGTCTGGCGCGGACCGATCCGACCATGGCCTTTTTCCTGGCGACGATGATGTTCTCGCTTGCCGGTGTTCCGCCGCTCGCCGGCTTCTTCGCCAAGTTCTATGTCTTCGCCGCCGCCATGAAGGCCGGCCTCTATGGCCTTTCGGTCATCGGCGTCCTGGCGAGCTGCGTCGCCGCTTATTATTATCTGAGGATCGTCAAGCTGATGTATTTCGACGAGCCGGCCCCGGCGTTCGACCGTCCAACCCCCGTCGCGCGCATCGTCCTCGCGCTTTCGGCGCTCATGATCCTTCTGTTTGTGTTCGCGCCCTCGCCGATCACCAACGCCGCGATGGCGGCCGCCCAGTCGCTCTTTTGACCGCCGCCCCGAGGCTGGACAGCGCGCATCAGGGCTGGCGCTTCGTTCGATTCAGCGCCATCAATTCGACTAACGAAGAGGCGCGCCGGCGCGCGCTGGCCGGCGACACCGGCCATCTGTGGATCGTCGCCGACGAACAGACCGCGGGCAGAGGCCGTCGTGGCCGGGCTTGGATCTCGCCGAAGGGCAATCTGCACGCCAGCGCCCTGATGATCGATCCCTGTCCGCCTGCGGTCGCGGCGCAAATCGGCTTCGTCGCGGGCGTCGCCCTGGCGCGCGCCGCGAGGGACGTTGGCGCGACCGAAGTCGGCCTCAAGTGGCCGAACGATCTGATGTCTTGCGGCTCGAAATGCGCCGGGATCCTCGTCGAAGGCGTCGGCCTTGCGAGCGCGCGGGCCGCCTGCGTGGTTGGAATTGGCGTGAATTGCGCCCATAGGCCGAAGGGTCTTGGCTACGCGACCTCGTGTCTGACGCGGGTTGGCGGACAAGCGGTGAGTCCTGGCGAATTGTTCGAGCGCCTCGTTGCGCGGTTTGACGAGGCGCTCGACGTTTGGCGGGCCGGAGAGGCGTTTGACCGCATTCGCGCCGCGTGGCTCGATTGCGCGGTCGGTTTGGGCGAACGGATCGCGATCCAAAACGGCGCCGGGCAACGCGAGGGCGTGTTCGACGGGATCGATGCCGCCGGCCGCCTGCTCATGCGCACCGAGCAGGGGCTGGACACCATCGAGGCAGCCGACCTGTGGCTCCTGCCTCGCTCGGACACCCTTCGGCCAGCGGTCTTGTCGGCTTCCCACCGGCCGGAAGGCCGAGCCTAGATGACGGACGGCAACGAGTTCGTGTTCGCCCCGCTCGGCGGCTTGGGCGAGATCGGCATGAATTGCGCCTTATACGGCTATGGGCCGGCGAACGCTCGCCAATGGCTGATGGTTGACCTCGGAGTCGCCTTCGCCGGCGAGGAGATGCCGGGCATTGATCTCATCGTGCCGGATCTCAGCTTCATCGAGAAGGCGAAGAAGAATCTGGTCGGCATTGTCATCACCCACGCGCATGAGGACCATATCGGCGCCCTCGCCGAGCTTTGGCCAGACCTAGGCGCGCCCGTTTATATGACGCGTTTTGCGGCCGGACTGGCTGAGGCGCGTCGCCTCGGCGAGCCGGGCGCGCCAAAGATCCCGTTGACGATCGTCGCGCTCGGCGAGAAGGTTGCGATCGGCCCGTTCGTGGTCGAATTCATCCCTGTCGCTCATTCGATACCCGAAAGCTCGGCGCTCGCAATTCGCACGCCTAGTGGCCTCGTCGTTCACACTGCCGACTGGAAGATCAACTCGACGCCGATCATTGGCCTGCCGACCGATGAGGCGCGCTTCAGAGCGCTCGGCGACGAGGGCGTGCTGGCGCTCATCGGCGACTCGACCAACATCTTGCGCGAAGGGGAAAGCCCCTCCGAGCGCGACGTCGCCAAGATGCTCAACTCGCTCATCGGCAAGGCGAAGGGTAGGGTGATCGTGACCACCTTCGCTTCGAACGTCTCCCGGCTGCGCGTCGCGGCCGAGGCCGGGCTCGCCGCCGGGCGGCAGGTCTGCATTCTTGGACGGGCCATCGAGCGCGTCGTCGCGGTCGCTCGCGAGTGCGGGATGCTCGACGGCCTGCCGATGTTTTTAGGCATGGACGCGTTCGAGCGCCTGCCACGCGAGCGGATTTTGGCCCTAGCCACCGGCAGCCAGGGCGAGCCGCGCGCGGCGCTCGCGCGCATCGCAGGGGACGACCATCCGGCGGCCGAATTGAACGCCGGAGACACCGTAATCTTTTCGTCGCGCACCATTCCCGGCAATGAAAAGGCGGTCGGCAAGATCATCAACGCGTTCGTGACTGCGGGCGTCGAGGTTGTGACCGACCGCACGGCGCTTGTGCATGTCTCCGGCCATCCGCGCCGAGCGGAGGTGGCGAAAATGTATGCCTGGGTGCGTCCGAAAATCGCCGTGCCCGCGCATGGCGAGCCGTTGCACTTGAGCGAACACGCCGACTTCGCCAGGGCGCAGGGCGTGCCGCAAGTCTTGCGCGCCTTCAACGGCGACCTCATCCGGCTTGCTCCCGGCGAGGTCTGCGCATTGGGCAAGGTGACGAGCGGGCGCCGGGCGAGGGACGGCGTTATTCTATTGCCGGCGGATCAGCAATGCGTTGGCCAGCGCCGCAGGCTCGGTTTCGCCGGCGTCGTGTCGATCGCGATCGCACTGACGCCGAGAGGTGAGATGGCTGGCGACCCGGATGTGATGATCGCGGGCCTGCCTGAGCGCACGCGCGAAGGCGCGGCGATTGACGCGCTGATCGACGATGCGATCTTCGAGGCCTTCGAGAGCCTGCCGCCCGGCAAGCGGCGCGACCCCGATGTTGTCTCCAGCGCGATCGAGCGTGCTGTGCGCGGTTCGGTCAACGCCGTCTGGGGCAAGAAGCCACAAGTCCATGTACTGGTGGTGGAGGTGTGAGCGAAGCGAGGTCCGTCATGATCGGCAAACTCAACCATGTCGCCATGGCGGTCCCCGATCTCCAGAAGGCGGCGCGCATC
Organism: uncultured Alphaproteobacteria bacterium; assembly: GCA_963775405.1. Taxonomy (GTDB): domain Bacteria; phylum Pseudomonadota; class Alphaproteobacteria; order Rhizobiales; family Beijerinckiaceae; genus Roseiarcus. The sequence continues at coordinate 109,212 of CAVZJI010000006.1, read as the reverse complement.
TATAGTGAAACGCTCGGCGCTCGTGTCTCCGCTCCGCAACCTCAGCCCGACCACGGCGTGACGGTTGTCTTCGTCGAGTTACCCAATACGAAAATCGAGCTCCTGCATCCTCTTGGCGCGAACTCGCCGATCGCCAAATACCTCGAGCGCAATCCGGACGGCGGCATGCACCACCTCTGCTATGAGGTCGAGGACATCATCGCCGCCCGCGAACAGCTCAAAGCCAAGGGCGCGCGCGTGCTCGGCGACGGGAATCCGCAAATTGGCGCACATGGCAAGCGGGTGCTGTTCTTGCACCCGAAAGACTTCGCGGGCGCGCTGATCGAAATCGAGCAGGTCTGAGGCATGGGGTCCTCCGCTGTTGGAAGCGGCATGAGTCGCCTGAGCGCGGACGGCCTGCTTTTCTTCACCTCCGTCCTGTGGGGCGTGACCTTCGTCGCGCAGAAATACGCAACGGCGACCATCCCGGCGCTCGCCTTCGTCGCCGCGCGCTTTGCGGTTTCGGCTGTAGCGCTTGCGCCATTTGCGCTGTGGGAACTTCGCCGCAAGCCGCACGCCCCGAACCGCGACGAGTGGCGCCTCGCGCTCGTAATCGGCCTCGCGCTCTTCTTCGGGACCACCCTGCAGCAGGTGGGGATCGAGACAACCAGCGCCACAAACGCTGGCTTCCTAACCGCCTGCTACGTGGTGCTGACCCCTTTCGTCGTCTGGGCGCTGACTGGAGCACGTCCGCGCGTGATCATCGTTGGGGCCGGCTTCGTATCACTCGCTGGCGCGTGGCTGCTCGCCTCGGGCGGGGCGCTCGGTCCTCCGAATGCCGGCGACGCGCTCGTGCTCCTCGCCGATTTCGCCTGGGCGACCGTCATCGCGCTGACGCCGATCTTCCTCTCCCGCTCCGGCCGGCCCCTGCTGCTCGCCTTCGTGCAATATACGGTCTGCGCGGGCCTCGCGGCGCTATGCTCGGCCCTGTTCGAATCCATGCCGCCGCGTGCGCTCGTCGCGACCGCGCCGACGATCTTGTTCGCCGGCATTGTTTCAGGCGCGCTCGCCTATACCATCCAGATCTTCGCGCAGGCGCATACGCCTCCCGCCGAGGCGGCGCTCATTCTTGCTCTCGAAGGCATCTTCGCTGCGCTCGCGGGCGCGCTCCTGCTCAGCGAGCGTTTGACTGCTATCGGGCTTTTCGGCTGCGTGCTGATTATGGCCGGGGCGCTAGCGGTCGAGATTGGGCCGCTGTTCGGGCGAAAGGCCGCGAGCGCCTGACACCCGCTCTCCCTCTGCCTGTCGTGGCGGCGATGTCGCGCGCCAGCGCGTATTCTGCCGGGGCGAAGCAAAGTGACGAAGGTGGAAAAGCTTTCCCTCCCCGAAGCCCGGCGGATCGGTCTTGCAGCCCAGGGCTTTGGGGGGCCGCGCCCGAAAAGGGTCACAGCGCCGCGTTGGCTGAAAACCCTCGACCGGCTCTCCCTGCACCAGATCGACAGCGTCAACGTCCTGGTCCGCGCCCATTACCTGCCGGCGTTCTCCCGACTTGGACCCTATGACCGTTCACTGATCGACGCTGCGGCTTGGGGGAAACCGAAGAAGCGACAGCTTTTCGAATATTGGGCACATGAGGCGTCGCTTGTACCGCTCGCGTTGCATCCTCTGTTGCGCTGGCGGATGGCCCGCGCGGATCGTGGCGAAGCCGGCTGGAAGGGGCTGCGGCTTTTCGCGGGCGAGCGCCGGCCCGAGGCGGAAGCGCTACTCCACCGCATCCGTAACGAGGGTCCCCGCGCGGCGTCGGACTTCGAAGAAAAACGTGGCCGGTCTGGCTGGTGGGAATGGGGCGACACCAAACAGGCGCTCGAGTGGCTGTTCTGGGCGGGACACATCACAACCGCGACGCGACGCGGCAGTTTCGAGCGGGTCTACGACCTGACCGAGCGCGTGATTCCGGCCGAGATTCTCGCTCTGCCGACGCCAGATAAGAAGGACGCGCAGCGCGCGCTTGTCGAGCGCGCGGCTCAGGCGCTTGGCGTCGCAACGGCGCAGGACCTGCGCGATTATTTCCGTCTTGGTCCAGATGAGGCGCGACAGGCGATCGAGTCGCTCGTCGAGGCGGGTATGCTCGAGCCGGTAGAGGTCCCTGGCTGGACCCATCTTGCCTATCTTCACCGCGACGCTCGCAGGCCGCGCCGCCTGTCTGCGCGGGCGCTCCTGGCGCCTTTCGATCCGCTCGTCTGGGAGCGTTCCCGCGCATTGCGGCTATTCGACTTCCACTACCGGATCGAGATCTACACGCCGGCAGACAAGCGGCAGCACGGCTATTATGTCCTTCCCTTCCTGTTCGGCGACCTGCTTGTCGCCCGGCTTGACTTGAAGGCCGACCGCCAGGCTGGACGATTGCTCGTCCACGCGGTGCATCTAGAGCCGCATGCTCCCTCGGACGCTATGGACGCGATCTCCGAAGAGCTTGAGGCGCTCGCGGGCTGGCTTGGTCTCGCCGATGTCATCCTGCCGTCGGAACTGCCGCGGCGACATTCGGAGTGAGCTACGCCGATGACGCTGACAGGCGCGCCCTTGCCCGCTATAAGGGCCGCAGTTTGAAGCCCAAAGCTGTTACGGCTAGGCTTGTTCCAGCGCTCACGCCCCCCCAGCAAGGTTCGTCTTTAAGGGACCGCGTTCCTTTCCGGCGAGCGCCTGCAGCGGAGTCGTATTGATGAGCGGATCAAGTCCCGCCGTGACGACGTTGGGCCAAACTCGTTGCCAAGGCTTACACAATGTCCGGCTCCGCCCTCACTAGTGTAGCGCTGGACGAGCGGCGACGGCGGATTTTGTTTCGCGCCTGGCGCCGCGGCATCCGAGAAATGGACTTTGTCATGGGCCGGTTCGTCGATGCGCATTTGCCGACGATGAACGATGACGAGCTTGCGGAGTTCGAACGGCTGCTCGACGTCCCCGACCCCCAAGCGCTGGCCTGGATCATCGGCGGTGAGGACCCGCCGCGCGAAATCGATACTCCGTTGTTCGCTCGCCTGCGCGGATCGCGGCCCGCATCGCCAGCGCGCGCCGACGAGACGCCATGAGCCTTGTTGCTCCCGCCATTCGTCGCCTCAAAGAAGGCGGCGCCGTCACGCTGGCGCGCGCGCCGGAAGGCTATGACGCTTTCGTCGTCGCCGAACTGACTCGTGCGCTGGCCAAGGACGGCGAGCAGCGCGCCGTGACCCTCGCCTTCGTCGCGCGGGACGGTCTGCGCGCTCAAGCCTTCATCGACACGCTGAGCTTCGCCGCGCCCGAGATCGAGGCGCTTTATTTCCCGTCCTGGGACTGCCAACCCTACGATCGCGTCTCCCCGAACGCCGCAATTTCGGCCGAGCGCATGACGGTGCTGGCGCGTCTCGCGCGGACAAGGGGCGCCGCAGAGCGCCCGCGCATTCTCGTTGCCTCGGTCAACGCGCTGACGCAGCGGGCGCCGCCGCTCGCGTTCATTGCCTCAGCCGCCTTCTCGGCGGCGCCCGGCAATAGCGTGCGGATGGAGGACCTGACGCGTTGGCTCGAAGCCAACGGCTACGCCCGCGCCAGCACGGTGCGCGACGTCGGTGACTACGCCTCGCGCGGGGGCATTCTCGACCTCTATCCACCGGGCGCCCGGCGCCGATCCGGCTCGATTTCTTCGGCGATACACTCGAATCGATCCGCGCCTTCGATCCAGAGACGCAGCGCTCGACCACGCAATTGCGTTCGCTTGATCTCGTACCGATGAGCGAAGCGCGGCTGACTACCGACTCGATCAAGCGTTTCCGGCAAGGCTACGCAACGGAGTTCGGCGCGCCCGCGCCGAGCGACGATGTTTATGCCGCCGTGAGCGAAGGCCGGCGAGCCATCGGCGTCGAACATTGGCTGCCGCTGCTCTACGATAAGCTCGATACGATCTTTGACTATGTCGGTGATGGGCCATTCGTGCTCGACGCGCGCGCTGACGACGCGGCGCACGAGCGCATTGCGCTCATCGCCGACAATTACGCGGCACGCCGCGCGGCCTACGCGGAAGATCCCGGAAAGGCGGACTATAAGCCGCTGCCGCCAACGCGGCTTTATCTCACCGAAGGCGAGTGGAAGGAGCGGCTGGCCGGCCAGCCGGTGGCACGGCTCAGGCCATTCGAGGCGCAGCCGGGCGCAAGCGACGTCGTCGATTGCGGTGGACGAACAGGGCGCAATTTTGCTCCCGAACGGCAGAACGAGAGCGCCAATGTGTTCGACGCCGCGGTCGCGCATGTGCGGGCGCTGCGCGAGCGGGGCTTGAACGTGATCGTCGCCGGCTGGAGCGACGGTTCGCGCGAGCGGTTGAGTCACGTTCTGGCCGAGCATGGCCTCAAACCACTCGAGATCGTGTCGTCCTATCATCAAGCGACGACAACGCGCGCTGGCGCGTTGCCGCTCGCTGTCATCGCGCTCGAACAAGGGTTCGAAGCGCCGGACTTCGCCATCATCGGCGAGCAGGACATTCTCGGCGATCGTCTCGTGCGGCAGTCGAAGCGCCGGCGCCGCGCCCAGGACGTTCTCGCCGAAGCGAGCGCGCTGACCGCCGGCGATCTCGTCGTTCATATCGAACACGGCGTCGGGCGCTTCGTGGGATTAAAGACAATCGAGGCGGCCGGCGCGCCGCACGACTGTCTCGAGATCCACTATGCCGGCGGCGACCGGCTGTTCCTGCCGGTCGAGAATCTCGAACTTCTGTCTCGCTACGGCTCGGAAACCGGCGAACTCGACAAGCTCGGCGGCGCCGGATGGCAGTCGCGCAAGGCCCGCTTAAAGAAGCGCGTGCGCGAGATGGCCGGCGAGCTCATACGCGTGGCGGCCCAGCGCATGACGCACACGGCGCCCCGCCTCACTGCCCCAGAAGGCCTGTACGACGAATTTTGCGCCCGCTTTCCCTACGACGAAACGCCGGACCAGGAGAGCGCGATTGAGGCGACGCTCGACGACCTGGCTGCCGGCCGGCCGATGGACCGGTTGGTGTGCGGCGACGTTGGCTTTGGCAAGACCGAGGTTGCGTTGCGCGCCGCCTTCGCCACGGCGATCAACGGCAGGCAGACCGCGATCATCGCCCCGACCACGCTCTTGTCGCGTCAGCATACCCAGAACTTCCGCCAGCGCTTCGCCGGGCTGCCGGTCAACGTTGGCCAACTGTCGCGCATGGTCGGCGCGGCTGAAAGCCGTGAGGTGAAGAAGGGCCTCGCCGAGGGCGGGATCGACATTGTCGTCGGCACCCACGCCGTCTTGGGCAAAACCGTGAGCTTCAAGGATCTTGGCCTCGTCGTTGTCGACGAGGAGCAGCATTTTGGCGTTGGGCACAAGGAGCGGCTGAAGGAGCTGCGCTCGGAAGTGCATGTGCTAACGCTTTCCGCCACCCCGATCCCGCGCACGCTGCAACTGGCGATGACCGGCGTGCGCGAAATGTCGATCATCGCCACGCCGCCGATCGATCGGCTCGCGGTGCGCACCTTCGTCTCGCCCTTCGACGCGCTCATCGTCCGCGAGGCGCTTCTGCGCGAACGCTATCGCGGCGGACAATCCTTCTATGTCTGCCCGCGTATCGAGGACCTCGACGAAGCGGCGGCGTTCCTGCGGCAGAACGCGCCTGAGTGCAAATTCGTCGTCGCGCACGGGCAGATGGCGGCGCGAGAGCTCGAGGACAAGGTCGGCGCCTTCTACGACGGCAAGTACGACATCCTGCTGTCGACCGCGATCGTCGAGTCCGGCCTCGACATTCCGCGCGCCAACACGATGATCGTGCATCGGGCCGACATGTTCGGGCTCGCCCAGCTCTACCAATTGCGCGGCCGCGTCGGCCGGTCGAAGATTTGCGCCTACGCCTATTTCACCACCCCGGCCAAGGCCAAGATCACGCCTCAGGCGGAGAAGCGACTCCAAGTGCTGCAATCGCTCGATACGCTGGGAGCGGGTTTTCAGCTCGCCAGCCACGACCTCGACCTGCGCGGCGCCGGCAACCTTCTGGGCGAGGAGCAGTCCGGCCACATCAAGGAGGTCGGCTACGAGCTCTATCAGCAGATGGTGCGCGAGGCGGTCGAGCGCATCAAGTCGGGCGAGGACGCCCCGTCCGAGGACATGTGGTCGCCGACCATCCAGCTTGGCGCGCCGGTGACGATCCCCGAAGGCTATATTCCCGATTTGCCGACGCGGCTCGCGCTTTATCGCCGCCTTTCGGCGCTCGAGGACGATGGCGAGATCGACGCGATGGGCGCCGAAATCGTCGACCGCTTCGGCCCGCCGCCGCCCGAGGTCGGCCTGCTCATGAGCCTGGTGCAGATCAAGGCTTTATGTCGTCGCGCCAATGTCGAGAAGCTCGAGGCCGGCCTGAAGGGCCTGACGCTCGCCTTCCGCCACAAATCATTCGCCAACCCCGGGGCGCTGGTCAAATGGGTCGCCGCCCAGGGCGAACGGGCCCGCGTGCGCCCCGACATGCGAATCGTCGTCACCGACGATTTCGAAAGGCTCGAGGACCGGCTCGAAGGGACGCTCAAGGTGATGCGCGAGATCGCCAGGATCGCGGCAAAGCGGGGCTAGCGGTCCTCCGTTGATCCTCCCTTGCGATCCTCCGTTGCCCGCTACCGCTTCGCGCGCGGCTTTGCCTGCGGTTTCGTGAGGCGCCCTCTCGCTTTGCGGAACTCGCTGCGATGGCCAAGTCGATCTTCGCGGGCGAAGCGTCTCTCTTTGGCCTTTGATCCGAAGACCTCCTTCACCTTGCCCGCCTTCTTGATGATCAAGTAGCCGCCCTTGGTCATCGTGTAAGGCTTCTTGAGCAGGCCGAGATGATCGAACTTCGTGCCGGGCGGATGCTTGAAAGGTTCGAACCACGACGGGTGGAGAAAATTGGACATCTGGACGCCGTCGACGAGAAACGTATCCTCCTCGACCGCGTCGCACATCTCATAGGCGTATTCCGTTCCGTCGGCCGCCTGCGCCCACAGGTTCGCCACTGGATCGATGACCATTTCGAACAGTTCATGGCATGCCGTCACGCTGACCAGTTGCTTGTCGGCGATCGTCGTCTTGACGAAAATCTTTGAGATGGGCTGACCTTTTACTGTCAGGTCATGATAGCCAAGAGCGCCAGCGGTGTCCGCGTCGTCGAAATAAATGAACTGCCAGTCTGAGGGCTTGGCGGCGTGCGTATTGTAGAGCGTGACCGGATAGCCCCAAATCGGAAGGAAATATTGATCAAAGCACTTCTGCAAGACGGCTGTGAGCTTGTCGAAGGGCACGCCAAGATCGACCGTCGCCTTGTTGATGCAGGCGATGCTCACCGCTCCGCCTTGTCCCGCTTGAGCAGCAAGAACGGGGGTCATGGGATCCTCCTGTCGCGTCACCAGTCAGTCTCACATTCACGTCATTATTTCGGCAGGGCTGATGGAGCCGCCTCGGAGTTATGCTCGTCACGAGACCCGAGGCCCGCTGGTGGCAGTTGTTGGCTGTTCGGAAGCGTCGTCGCCGCAAAAAGTGGTGGTCTAAAAATCACTCTGCGTTTCAACATTGCGGAGAGCTTCCGCGGAAAATTCTGGGCGGCGTCCGTGCGAAACGAGAAAAGTGCAAAATGTCGGTTTTCATAAGTCTCAATGGACTCTTGCGATAAGAACTCCGTCACGAATTCGACGCATTGGCAATGGGCAGAACTACCTACTTTGACCAAACGGGATTTGCCTATCGGCCCTTGCCTCCTTCACTTCATGGGCTTGCGTTCAGATGTGCAGGCCGCCGCATTGACCTTCACCGCAGTCTTACGATTTGGTCCTATATACCTGAATGCACATATGTGGATTTGAATCCTCATATCGCTGAAGGCCGTCGGCCCTCTGTTCCGAGTTGCAGAAAAATGATGTTATGTGCTTGAAAAGCTTTAGTCGCGCGCAGAATCGCATTCTGGTGAAAAGGGTGGAATTGCCAGGCCTTCCGCACAAACCTCCCTTCCGCGCGTTCCCTCCTTATATGGGGTAAGCCGCCTTCACAGAGACCTGGGGCGGCGTCCTTTCCAAAGCCCCCTAGGGAGCCGCCGGGATGAAAGAGCCGCGAAAGTCGCCGCCAAGCAAGCCGCAGTCAAAGCCTGAGCAGAAGCTCGACGAGGAGCTTGAGGAATCCTTTCCCGCCAGCGATCCGCCGTCCAATACGCCGACCTCCGCCGGCGGCCCGGCGCGGGCGAAGCGTCACCCGCTCGGCAAGCCAGCGCGACGCGGGTGATCGGCGGCGGCACGCGCCGATCGGGCTGCTTGCGCTACGTCGTTGTCCGGACGATGAACGCGAGCCTTTAGTCGTCGCGGTTTGCCTCGTGGTGCTCGGTTACGTTCAGGTTGGTGACCACGGCTGAACGTGGCCCCTTGCGCATTTCGGCGATCAGCGCCTCGACAGCGGTCGACGGGCCGCGACCGCGCCGTCGGAACGATTGCGAACCCAGCCGGTGACGTCGAGCCTCAGCGCCGCGCGGCAGGTGAATTCGCGATATCGCCTTGAACGGCCCCCGTCGACGAAGACACGCCGGACAATGGCGCCGGTTTCAGTCATGGTGCGTTATAATCACCCTGAACCACGCGGCCCGATCGTCCTGGTCCGGACCGTCTCATATGCGGAGGCGCTTATGACGCTGGAAGAGGTTTTCGACATCGCCCGGCGTAGGCGGCATCTCGTTGTGTCAACGGTCAACGAATCCGGGACGCCCGAGGCGGCGCTAATGGGCTTCGCGTTGACGCAGGCAAACGAGATCGTGTTCGATACTTTGTCGACAAGCCGTAAGGCGGTCAATCTGGCCAACACACCTGCCGTTGCGCTGGTCATTGGTTGGGACGGCGACGTTTCTCTTCAGATCGAGGGTGTAGCCCGCCGTCCGGTCGGCGACGACTTGGCCAGCGCCAAGGCGGCCTATTTCCGCCAGTGGCCGGACGGCCACGCTCGCGAGAATTGGCCCAACATCGCCTATGTCGTCGTGCAGCCGAAGTGGATACGATATTCCAACTATTCCGGGGCTCCGGTCGTCGAGGAGTTCAGGCTTTAGACGCCTGATTGGCTGCGACCGGTGGTCATTGCCCTGACGGGGTTCCACGTTTATACGCGGGCCGCCATGCTTACGCCGATTGGTGTCGGCGAGTGAGCTCAAGGAGCCTCGATGATCCACGTCACGTTTCCTGATGGCGCTGAACGCGCCTATGAGCCCGGCCTCTCGGGCCTCGAAATCGCCAAATCCATTTCCCCGTCTCTCGCCAAGCGCACTGTGGCCATGGTCCGTAACGGCGAGCTTGTCGACCTCGCTGATTCGATCGACCGCGACGCCACGCTCGAGTTCATAGCGCGCGATGATCCCCGCGCGCTCGAACTGATCCGCCACGACGCGGCGCACGTCCTCGCCGAAGCCGTGCAATCGCTTTGGCCCGGAACGCAGGTAACCATTGGCCCGGTGATCGAGAACGGCTTCTACTACGACTTCTTCCGCAACCAGCCGTTCACGCCCGAGGATTTCCCGGCGATCGAAAAACGCATGCGCGAGATCATTGCGCGCGACAAACCTTTTTCCAAGCGCGTGGTATCGCGCGCGGAGGCGAAGAGCCTGTTCGAACAGAAGGGCGAAGCGTTCAAGATCGAGTTGATTGACGCGATTCCGTCCGATCAGGATTTAAAGCTCTATAGCCAGGGCGAATGGACAGACCTTTGTCGCGGGCCGCACATGACCTCAACCGGCAAGGTCGGCGAGGCTTTCAAGCTGATGAAAGTCGCCGGCGCCTATTGGCGCGGCGAACTCGAACAAGCCGATGTTGTCTCGCATCTACGCGACCGCATTCGCGAAGAAAGAAGAGCTCGACGCCTATCTGAAGCAGCTCGAGGAGGCCGAGAAGCGCGATCATCGCAAACTCGCCCGCGAGATGGACCTCTTCCACACTCAGGAGGAGGGGCCTGGATCGATCTTCTGGCATCCAAAAGGCTGGGCTTTGTTCCAGAACTCTGGTCGCCTATATGCGCCGGCGTCTTGCTGACGACTATCAGGAGGTCAACGCCCCACAGGTACTCGACAAGCACTTGTGGGAGCTCTCCGGGCATTGGGGCTGGTATCGCGAGAGCATGTTCATGTGCCGCCCGGCGGGCGACGAGGCCGAGACCGAGGATTTGCGTGTTTATGCGCTTAAACCTATGAATTGTCCGGGCCATGTGCAAATTTTCAAGCATGGCCTGCGCTCCTATCGCGAGCTGCCGCTGCGTTTCGCGGAATTCGGCGCGGTCAACCGCTACGAGCCGTCGGGGGCGCTGCATGGTCTCATGCGCGTGCGCTCCTTCACGCAGGACGACGCGCATATCTTCTGCACCGAGGAGCAGATGGCCGAAGAGTGCCACAAGATCAATGAGCTGATCTTGTCGGTCTACAGCCACTTTGGGTTCGACAAGATCGTGGTGAAACTCTCCACTCGTCCTGAGAAACGCGTGGGGACTGATGCAATGTGGGATCACGCGGAGGCGGTGATGACGCGCGTGCTGGACGAAATCCGGCTGCGCCACGGCAATATCGTCACGACCGCGCTCAACCCGGGCGAGGGCGCCTTCTACGGGCCGAAGTTCGAATATGTGCTGCGTGACGCGATCGGCCGCGATTGGCAGTGCGGAACGACGCAGGTGGATTTCAACCTGCCGGATCGCTTCGGCGCATTTTATATCTCGGGCAACAGCGAAAAAACGACGCCGGTGATGATCCATCGCGCTATCTGCGGCTCGATGGAGCGCTTCATAGGCATTTTGCTCGAACATTATGCCGGCCACTTGCCGTTGTGGCTCGCTCCGGTCCAGATCGTGGTCTGCACCATCACCAGTGACGCCGACGACGCCGCGCTTGAGTTTGCCGCCTCGGCGAAGAAGCGGGGCCTGCGAGTCGAGACCGACTTAAGAAACGAGAAGATCAACTACAAAGTACGTGAGCACTCTTTAGCGAAGGTGCCCGTCCTCATCGCGCTCGGGCGCAAGGAAGCAGGCGAAAGTACGGTATCCTTGCGCCGCCTCGGCTCCAATGCGCAGACCGCGATGGGCGTTGAGGAAGCGCTCGAGGCGCTGGTCAGCGAGGCCGCGCCTCCAGACATGCGAGGATAAGTTCGGCGCTGGTTGGAAGGACGGAGCGTAGCCAATTGGCTTGATTTGGATCAAGGTCCGGACCAAGTTTTTCGGCGCGGCTGCGAGGAGATTCGACGGCGATGAATGTTCCGATCAGCAAAGCCAAAGCGCGTTTGACCGATCTCGTACGGCGGGCAGAGGCCGGGGACGAGGTCGTTCTCACTCGTCACGGGCGTCCGGTTGTGCGCTTGGCTCCGGTTCTGGGACGGCCGGCGAGGAAACTCGACCTGGACACGAGCCTTGACAGATTGCGGGTTCTCGGGGACGCGTAGGCACAAGGATGGTCCGGCGCCTGGCTCGGCGGGCGACCGGGACCGAACACTCGCGCGATTGTCGCAGTCTGTCGGCTCTCTCGGGGCTTCTTCAGCTCAGGTTTTGCCCTCGGTTTCGTCGCCGCGATCTTTCTGGCGCCGGCTCTTCAAGAACACCGCGGGCACGATAAGGGCGGCTTTCGGGCACAGAGTTTGCGTCCTTCCGTTTTGCCTACAAAAGCTCCATCTTAGAAGGGTTAGGAGCGATCATGTCGTTTGACGCTATTCCAGCCGCGCGCGATGCGCTGCGCTTTCGATTTCGGGGCGAGGACGTTGCTCTCCGCCAGTTCTCCCCTCGCGCCACCGTTCTCGACTGGCTGCGGGAGGAAATGGGAGCGAAAGGAACGAAGGAAGGCTGCGCCGAAGGAGACTGCGGCGCGTGCACCGTGGTGCTGGCGCAGCTCAGGGGGGAGCGGCTCGTTTACGAGCCGTTCAATGCCTGCATTCTGCTCCTGGGCCAGTTGGATGGCGCGGAGCTGATCACGATCGAGGATCTTGCCTCAGTTAGCGAACTGCATCCATTGCAGCAGGCGATGGTTGACGCTCACGCCTCGCAATGCGGCTTCTGCACACCCGGGATCGTGATGAGCCTGTTCGCCGCCTATCATTCCGGCCAGCCTGTGACGTATGCGGGGCTTTGCGACCAGCTTGCAGGTAATCTCTGCCGATGCACCGGTTATCGCCCGATCATCGCGGCCGCGCTGCAGACCTCGGTCGGTGAGCCGGCCGACCGTTTCGCGGCGACGTCTCAAGAGCGCGCCGCGGCGCTCTCCGCCCTCGCCGATCATGAAGATGTGTTCGTCGGCGTCGAGGCGGCCTTCTTTGCCGCTCCGGCAAGTCTTGATTCGCTGGCCGCCCTCTATGCGCGCTTTCCCGATGCGACCCTCGTCGGCGGGGCGACCGATGTTGGGCTCTGGGTCACCAAGCAGTTGCGCGACCTGAAGCGCGTGATCTGGCTAGGCAGGGTCGCTGGGCTGGACAACATCGGAGAGAGCGCCAACGGCGCTCTTTCACTCGGGGCGACTTTGAAGTTGGAGGACGCGGGCCCGCTGCTCGGCGAGATCCATCCCGACTTGAGTGAATTGCTGCGCCGCTTTGGTTCAAAGCAGGTGCGGGTCAGCGGAACGGTTGGAGGAAACATCGCGAACGGTTCGCCGATCGGCGATCTGGCGCCAGCCCTTATCGCTCTGGGGGGCAGAGTCGTATTGCGCAAGGGAGAGAAGACGCGCGCCCTGCCGCTCGAAGACTTCTTCATCGCCTATGGCAAGCAGGATCGCGAGCCGGGCGAGTTCGTCCTGGCCGTCGAGGCGCCGCGGCTCACTGCTCACCAGCGTTACCGGGCCTTCAAGGTGTCGAAGCGTTTCGACGAGGACATTTCCGCCGTCATGCTGGCGGTGCGCTTCGACCTCGATGGACGGGAAATTGTTAGCGCGCGCGTTGCCTGCGGCGGCATGGCGGCGACGCCAAAGCGCGCTGAGAAAACTGAGCGCGCGCTCGCAGGCGCTAACCTCGACTCGCGCGAGACGTGGCGCCATGCGCGTGAGGCGATCGACGAGGACTTCAGCCCGCTCACCGACATGCGCGCGACCGCCGCCTACCGTAAGACGGTGGCCGCCAATGTCCTTGAGAAGGCGCTCATGGAAATCTCCGGCGCGAGGGCGCCGACCCGGATTGGAATGCTGCATGCTGCCGAGTGATGACTCAATCGTCCTCGACGCGCCCACCACCGCAGTGGTTCACAAGCCGTTGCCACATGATTCCGCGCGCCTGCACGTCCAGGGCGCGGCGACTTACATCGACGACATTGGCGAGCCCGCGGGCACATTGCATATCGCGATCGGCATGGCCGATAAGGCCTCCGGCAAACTGAAGAGCCTGGGCTTGGAGGCGGTCCGTGGCGCCCCTGGTGTCGTCATCGTTCTGACTGCGTCGGATATCCCCGGCAAGAACGACATTGCGCCGGTCTTCGCCGATGAGCCTCTCTTTGTCGAACAAGACGTGATGTTCCACGGCCAGGCTTTGTTCGCAGTCGCCGCGCGCACGCGCGACCAGGCGCGCCGGGCGGCGCGGCTCGCGAAGATTGACATCGAGGCCGGAGCGCCGGCGGTCACGATCGCGGACGCGCTTGTCAGCGGCGCGCGAGTTCAGGACGACTATTTGTTCGGGCGCGGCGACGCGACGACCGCGATTGAGAGGACCGCGCACCAGCTGGACGGCCAATTCTCTATCGGCGGTCAGGAGCATTTCTATCTCGAGGGCCAAGCATCCTTTGCCTTTCCCGGCGAAGCGGACGACATGACCGTGCATGCTTCGACGCAGGACCCGACTGAGACTCAGCACATTGTGGCCCGCATCCTTGGAATTCCCGATGCTTTCGTCACGGTAGAGACGCGGCGAATGGGCGGGGGCTTTGGCGGTAAGGAAAGCCAAGCCTGCGCTTGGGCGGCGATCGCTGCGCTCGCCGCGCGACGGACGGGAAAGCCGTGCAAGATTCGTCTTGATCGGGATGACGACTTCGCATTGACCGGCAAGCGCCACGATTTCCGCGCCGATTGGCGAGTGGGTTACGACGACAAGGGCGAGGTGGCCGGCTACGAAGTTGCGCTCAACGCGCGCTGCGGCTGTTCCGCGGATCTTTCGCCCGGCGTCTGTGACCGCGCGATGTTTCACGCTGGCAATGGCTACTGGCTCCCTGACGTTTCGATCCTGACCCGCCGCCTCAAGACGAACACCGTATCCAACACCGCCTTTCGCGGGTTCGGCGGGCCACAAGGTATGATCGCAATCGAGCGTGTCATGGACGCGATCGCGCGCGAGCGCGGTCTCGATCCGCTCGACGTGCGAAAGGCCAACCTCTTGCGCGAGGGCCTCGATCGCACTCCCTACGATCAAACGGTCGACGACTACCAGACTCAGCAGGCGATCATCGAGGAGCTCGAGGCTTCGAGCGACTATCGCGCGCGTCGCAAACGGATTGCAGCTTTCAACGCGGACAGCCCAATCATCAAGCGAGGCATCGCGCTGACGCCAGTAATGTTTGGCATTTCGTTCACGCTAATCCCGCTCAATCAAGCCACTGCGCTGGTGCACGTCTACTCCGACGGCTCGATTCATCTCAACCACGGCGGCACAGAGATGGGGCAGGGGCTGTTCACCAAGGTCGCGCAAGTTGTGGCCGAAGAGTTCGGCGTGCCGCTGCATTTCGTGCGCATCACAGCGACCAACACCGGCAAGGTTCCCAACGCCTCTCCGACAGCCGCTTCCTCCGGCACCGACCTCAACGGCATGGCTGCGAAAATCGCCGCCGGTGCGATCCGGGAGAGAATGACGGCCTTTGCCGCCGAGGCATGGAACGTCCCACCGGACGCCGTTGAGTTCCGTGACGGGCGCGTCTTCGCCGGCAACGTTTCGATGAGCTTTGGCGAACTCGCCAAAGCATGCCGGCTGGCGCGCGTGCAGCTATCGCATGCCGGTTATTACAAGACGCCAGAGATCCACTGGGATCGTCTCAGGGCGAAGGGGCGTCCGTTCCTCTACTTCGCCTATGGCGCGGCCTGCTCGGAGGTTGCGATCGACACGCTGACCGGTGAGATGCGGGTCCTGCGCGCCGACCTGCTGCATGATGTCGGCTCGTCGATCAATCCAGCGATCGACATGGGGCAGGTTGAAGGCGCTTTCATCCAGGGCATGGGCTGGCTGACCACCGAGGAGCTGGTGTACGACGCCGACGGAAGGCTGCTCACCCATGCGCCTGCGACCTACAAGATCCCTGTCGCGTCGGACACGCCTCCCATTTTCAACACGCGGCTGTTTACGCGTCCCAATCCGACGCCCAGCATCTATCGTTCGAAGGCGGTGGGCGAGCCGCCTCTGATGCATGGAATTTCCGTCTATTCCGCGATTCTCGACGCGGTCCATGCAACCAACCCAAGTGGTCAGCCGAAGCTCGATGCGCCGTGCACGCCGGAATCGATCCTCAAGGCGATTGCCTCGCTGAACGGGCTGGCTGAGGGGCCGCGATGAGAGCATTCCGCCGCCTCATCGATGCGATCGAAGCTGAAGGTTCGGCTGCTTTGGTGACGCTCGCTCGGGTCGAGGGTTCGAGCCCGCGCGAAGTGGGTGTGCGCATGGTGGTGCGGCCCTCGGGCGGCTTCCACGGCACGGTAGGCGGCGGGGCGCTCGAATTTGCCGCGCTCGAAGCGGCAAGCGAGGCTCTGAGAAGAGGTCGAGGGCCAGCACGGCTTCGTTCGCTCGCGCTTGGGCCCGAGCTTGGGCAGTGCTGCGGCGGCCGCGTCGAATGGCGAGTCGAGACGTTCGACAAGCGAGACCTCGACGACCTTTCGCCATTGACGATCGCCGAAGGTGGCGCTTCAGCGACACTGAGCGCGCGGCTAGGGCCTGACGGACGAGTTCAGCGCACGCTTGGGTCGAGCGTGGGCGAGCGTAGGCTGCCGCGTCTCGCCGGCGCGAGCTGGACTGAACCGCTCGGCGTGCTTGCGCGTGCGGTCTATCTGTTCGGCGCCGGTCATGTTGGACGGGCGCTGGCGCTGGCGCTCGCCCCGCTGCCTTTCGCGGTGCGCTGGATTGATCCCAGGCGCGACGCTTTTCCGACGCACGCGCCCACGAACGTGACTCTCATTCATGCCCCGGAGCCTGCGGCCGAACTGGCCAGTGCGCCCGACAGGGCGCTCGTCGTCGTGATTACGCACTCGCACGCGCTTGATCTCGAAATCGTCGCCGAGGCGCTGAGGGTCGAGCGCTTCAGCTATGTCGGACTTATCGGCTCGGCGACGAAACGGGGGCGGTTCTTGAGCCAGATGCGTGCGGCGGGCCTCACCGAGGTTCAGCTCGCCCGCCTTGTCTGCCCGATTGGGATTCCGGGCCTCGAATCCAAGGACCCGGCGGTGATCGCCGCCTCGACCGCCGTACAGCTTCTTATCGTCAGCGAGAAGCTGGCGTCAGAGGAAGATAACGCGCCCGGCTCAAGACTTCGGAATGAGTTCGTCCGCTTCGGCGCTTTAAGGCATCCGGCTGGCCGTCGCCGGACCGCCGAAAGCCTTCGCTCGTTCCGGGCGCCATTTCCAGTCGCGGATTCCATCTTTTCAGTGGCTTGCGGCGCCATTTCCTTCCGACCGGGCAAGTCGGACCCGCTGACCATCTTGCGGTCCTAGCCAAAGGCGGCCGTCGCGTTGACAAACATTTTATCTAGCTAAGTCTGTGAGATTCGGGCTGCGAACCTGGCGCTTTGGCGAAGCGCCGCTGCGACTTCCGCTGGGCAATCGCGCGTGTGGTTATAACCGGCGCTTGCGCGCGACGCGCTTAATCTTGGCAGGCGCCTTGCGTTTCGATTTTGTTTCCGCAAGCGCAGCAATGCGCGCCTGAACATCGCCGCCGTTTGACTTCAAGCGGTCGCCGATCCGACCGACTTCCTCATCCGAAAGTATCGCCGGACGACCAAGTGAGAGAGCGATTGCATAGAGCCGGGCGAGCGTTTCGAGCTCTCGCGCACGGACCAGCGCCGCCTCCAGCGTTGGCCCCGTGGTCAATGCGCAATAGTTGCTGAGGAGAACAGCGTGGCTTTGGTCCAGCGCCTCAAGCGCGAGGCCCGCCAGTTCCTTGGTGCCGGCGGGCGCATATTTGGCGCACCGGACAATTGGCGCGCCGAACAGCGCGATCATCGAATGGGCAGCCGGGATCGGCTTGCCCGCCATGGCGAGCGCTGTTGCGTAAGGCGACTGGAAACGCACAATTCCACCGATATCGGGACGGGCTCGCACAATATCGAGATGAATGCGCCATTCGCCTGTTGGCTTCCTCGGGCCCTTCCAGGCGCCGTATTCGCCGACTAAGGGCATTCGCGCGATCATCGCCGGCCGGAGATCGGCAGTGTTCGGCCCGCTCGGCGTGATGAGCAGGGAATCTTTGAAGCGCGCCGAAATATCGCCCACGAGGGCGCCCCTCAGTCCGGCGACGACGACGGTTGCGCCGTGGGCGACGATCGATTCGCGCAGCGCCTTCTCAGTCGTGGCCATGTCCCCGCTTTCGTCCGGCGTCAATCCGCGTTTCGGGTTCGCTTTTGAGAGAAGATCGCTCAGGAAATCAAGTTGCGAGCTGACGGCCGAGGCCGCGGAGTCGGTCTCGGCCCGGCGGCGCGGCCTCTCTATCCTATCGCGTTTACGCGCCTCGCCAGCCTATAATGCGCGCCGTCCTGAATCACTGCTCGCGCCCTTCAATCTGGAGACCAAGTGTCGCCACATCCGTCCGCAAATTTGTTTGACCTCATCGCTGCGCGAGCGCCCAATCTGGACAAGCTCGCTCTGGAGACCAATGACGCCACCGCGCAGACCTATGGCGAGTTGTTCAAGCGCTCTGCACAGGCTGCCAATGCGCTGGTCGCGCTCGGGGTCAAGCCTGGCGACCGCGTCGCGGCGCAGATCGAGAAATCAACCGACATGATCGTCGTTACCCTCGCTTGCCTTCGGGCGGGCGCAGTGCTGCTGCCGTTGAACACGGCCTATACGCTTGCCGAGCTCGAGTATTTCCTTGGCGATGCCGAGCCTGCGCTCACCCTCTGCCGTCCCGACCGGCTCGAGTTGGTTCGTGGGCTCGCAAATAGCCTCAACTTGCGTTCGGTCGAAAGTCTCGGCGTCAAGGGCGATGGAACTTTTGCCGCAGCGATCGCCGCCGCGCCGACGGAATTCGAAACAACGCCACGCGCGAGCGATGATCTGGCCGCGATCCTCTATACCTCGGGCACAACCGGGCGCTCGAAAGGCGCGATACTGACGCACGAGAATCTCTCATCGAACGCGCTGACGCTGATCGACTGTTGGCGCTTCAGCCCCACCGACAGACTTATTCACGCGTTGCCCGTTTTTCATACGCATGGGTTGTTTGTGGCGGTCAACGTCGCGCTGCTGTCCGGGGCGACGATGATCTTCATGCCCAAGTTCGATCCGGACGCGGTGATCGCGGCGCTGCCCGAAGCGACGGCGATGATGGGGGTGCCGACTTTCTATACCCGCCTGCTCGACCATCCCGGCCTCGATCGTGCTAGCTGCGCGAATATGCGTCTCTTCGTCTCGGGCTCTGCGCCGCTGCTCGCCGAGACGCATTCGGCCTGGCGAGAGCGGACCGGCTTCGCGATTCTTGAGCGCTACGGCATGACCGAAACGAACATGATCACATCGAATCCTTACGACGGCGAGCGCCGGCCTGGCTCAGTCGGTTTTGCGCTTCCAGCGGTGAGCGTGCGCATAGCCGAGCTCGAGAGCGGCGCGCCGGTTCAGGCTGGCGAAATCGGCGTCATCGAGGTCAAGGGGCCGAACGTGTTCGCCGGCTATTGGCGAATGCCGGAGAAGACGAGCCAAGAGTTTCGCGCTGACGGGTATTTCATCACCGGCGATTTGGCCAATGTTGATGACGATGGCTACATCCACATCGTCGGCCGGGCCAAGGATCTGGTGATTTCAGGCGGCTTCAATGTGTATCCGAAGGAGGTCGAGACCGAGATCGACGCGCTCGAGGGCGTGCTCGAGAGCGCCGTATTCGGGGTCCCGCACGCCGATTTCGGCGAAGCCGTGACGGCGGCGGTCGTCGCGCGTCCGGGCGCGACGCTGAGCGAAGCGGCGATTCTCTCGGGGCTCGGCCGCCGCCTGGCCAAGTTCAAGGCGCCCAAACAGATCGTCCTCGTCGAGTCTCTGCCGCGCAACGCAATGGGCAAAGTGCAGAAGGCGGCGCTGCGGGACGCTTACAAGAACATCTATAGCGACCCCTGAGAAAATGGCGCGGCGCGCGCTCCTCTAAGGGACAGTCTCGCGAGAACCGGTCCGGGCGGCGCGCCGGCCTAGCCGTCGTTTCGCTTGGCGCCTTGAGAGCGTTTCAAGCCGCAAAGCGAAGGCATTGTTTCGCCAGGCGCAATCGAAGGAACGAAGTGCTGATGTCGTGCCCGCTTTCGCGGGCGTGACGTCGGCGCTTCCCTCTCGGACGCCGGTCTAGCCTAACTTCCCGGAGGCGTGCGCGAGAATTGTGTAGACCTTGCCGGTGTTGGACAACAGGTACGCCCGCCATTGCGAGCCGTCGCGGTCGTTCTGGCCGATCTTCGACAATAGGCGCTCGAACTCCTGCATATAGCGCGTTGTTGTCTCCCGAAACTGGGAATCTGTGCGAAAGCGTCGCCGCAACTCGTCGAAAGCCTGTTGACCGCCCTCCGTATAGAGGCGGCGTGACACAGCGCCCGTATCGCCGCGGCGCCATCGATCCCACATTTCCACCGCAGCGGTATTGTCGATCAGGCTGGAGATTTCCCGGCTCAGCGCCTCGAGCGTTTCCGCGCCTTTGGACGCGGTCTCCTCCGGCTCGTCGCGGGAGGCGGCCGCAAGCAGGTTTGAGAGCCATCCGGGCTGGCCACGATCGGCGGCCGACGCCGGAGCCGAGGTTGCCGGCATGACAACAGGCCGCGGCGTTGCGGTGGAGGATGCCGGCCGCGGCTGCGGCTGCGCGCGTCCGAACGCTGGGGTCGGTTCCGACGCGCCGATCCAGCCTAGCGCCAGTGTCTCCGTCGCGGGCGCGGGCATCGCTTCGGCGACGCGCGTCAGCGCTTCGGGCGGCGAAGCGAACTCGACCTCAAGCGCGGTCTCGACGGCGCGCGGCAGCGGCTTTTCAAAACGCGCGCCTCCAACCGCGGTCGTCGGGCTCGGTTCGACGACGTCGTAAGTCGCCCCCGAGTCTGCCACGAGGGCGGCAAGCTCCTTCAGCGCGCGGATCTGGTCTGAAACGACCCGCCGCATCGCTTCGGTAGTCTCGCTCGTCTCCTGCGGCAGATCGAGCACCCCGCGGCGCAGCTCCTGCCGGGTCTGGTCGAGTTCACGCTGAACCTGGCTCGCCATGTCCTTCACTTCAGCGACCGACTGACGGAAGCGGTCAGACGCGTGATCAAGCGCGCCAGTCAGCTGCGCATTGGTCTGTTCCACGGCCGCCTGCAGCGTCTGGGTCGTTCGCTCGCGCTCCTTTGCCGCCGTGTCGCGAATGGTCTCAAATTGGCCTGCGACCGCAATTGACGCGCCTCTTGTGGTGGCGGCGAGCGCGGCGCTGATCTCCTGGGCCCGAGCTTGCGACCGGGTAAAGCTGTCTTCGACGTTGGCCGCGAAGCGCCCGAGTGTCGCCTCGAAGGCTTCAGTGCGGCCCGAGATATCGCCGATGAGCGTTTGGAGGCTGTTACGTCGGCGTTCCAGGGCGGAATCGAGCGACTGCTGCTGCTGTGCGAGATCCCGTCCGACAACCGCGAGAGCCTCCGCATGCTGGGCTAGCTGCCCGGCAAGCGCGCTTGCGTCGGACTGGGTCGTGGCTGAAAGGCGTCCCAGAGCGGCGACCTGCGACGAGATGCCGCCGAGCGCTTGTTGGAATTCATCGACGCGGGTCGAGAGCCCGCTTTGAACGGCCGCAAGTCGATCTCCGGCCGATCCAATCGCCTGGTCGATGACGGCGCCGGTTTGACCGAGGTTGTCGATTGCGGACGTCAATTCGTCGCGCAACCGCTCGCCGGTCCCGGAGAGGGAGGCGACCGAGCTCTCAGCGCTGCGGGTTACGGTTTCGCTTAGCGAGACGCTGGAAGCCTCCACCTGCTCGGTCAATCGCTTGAGCAGCGCTTCGATCGTCTCGGCCGACCGGTGGGTGATGTCGGCGGCGACATTGCGTAGCGCTTCGCTGGAATCGGCGACCTCGGAGCGCAAGTGCCCCGTAAGCGCGCTCAACGCGCGCACCGGGTCCGCCGCGCTGCCGTTGACGGCGGCAATAAGCTCGTCTGTGCGCCGGGTCAGAAGGGTCGCAAGCCCGGTCATCTGCTGGTCGAGCGCATGCATCGCGCGCTCGCCGACACCGACGATCCTCGCCGACACATCGTCGCCCCGCTCACCGAGGGCGGTCACCAGGTCGGCGCCCTTGCCTTCGATGACTTCGCGCAAGTCATCGACCTTTGCTCTGATCGCATTGGCGACGATCGCTCCCCGCGCCGACCAGATCAATTCTGCTTCCGACGCCACTCCCGCCAGGACCTCGCTCATCGACTGAATGCGAGCGATAAGGCGTTCGTCGATGGTCTCGGTGTTCCGATTCGCCGTCTCCACCATATCGGCGAGCCGCACGTCAATGATGCGCGTGCTTTGGTCAGCGGCCTCGGCCAGGGCGGCCAGGCGCGCATCAAAGATCTGCACGCTCTGCTGTGTGGCGTCGGCGACAACGAGTTTGTGAGAGTCGAATGCGGCGCCCATCGAGACCTTGTGCAAGTCGAGCATCGCAGTGACGTGCTGAGCGTGTTCGCCAACCTTGTCCTCAAGCTCGGCCCGGCTCGTGTCGAGGCGCCGGCTCAGATCCTGCATCGGCGTGACCACTTGCTCCTTGAATTGATCGACGCTGACGCCGAGCGACCGCGAGACGTCCTCGACGCGGCCGGTCAAAGTCGCATTGATGTCTCGGGCGACAGACGACAGCGTTTGGGTGAGCTCTTCGGCCCGCCGTTGCAGCGCGTCGCTGATTTCCACTGATTTGGCGCTCATGCCTTGTGTGATCTCGCGTCCGCCATCGCCGAGCGCCTTGGCGGTTTCGAGAGTGCTGCGGACGAGGGTCTCGGACAGCGCCCGGCTGCGCTGGGCGAGCGCGTCTTCGATCCGCGACAGAAGACCTTCGAGCGTCGACGAAACTTCGCGAAGTTTTGTCCCCGCTCGCTCCTCGACAGCTTCCAAACGAAGGTCGAACAGCGCTGCCGCCTCTTCGCTTCGCTGGCCGAGCTTCTCATCGATCGCGCCGCCACGGTTGACGAGAGTTTCCTCAATGGCGACCAGCTTAGCGCCGAGATCGGCTGCAAGAGCCGAGGACCGATCGCCGATTCGCTCGATAATTTCGCGACCGCGCCCGTCAATTGCGCCTTCGAATCGCGCAAGCCCATCTCCGAGCGAAGTCTCGACGCGGCGCGAATGCGACGCCAAGGCGAAATCGACGGCATTGTGATGCGCGGCGGAAGCGATCTCGAATTGCTCCAACCGCTCGGCGGACGTCGTCGCCAGCTGTTCTCGGTGATCGGCAAAGCGCTTTTCGAACTCATCGCGCCGGGTCTGCATCAATGCGTCTATCGCATCGAGATGTCCGGCGATGCGAGTGTTTAGCGCGTCGGAGTGGGATCCCAGGCGGTCGATAACGCTGTGCCCGCTCTCGCCGACGAGGCCATCCAGCACTTGCAGATATTCGCGCATCCGCTCGGTCTGCTGTGACACGGCCTCCACGAGGCCAACGGCGCGCTGGTTGACGATATGGTCAAAGGCTGCAATCCGCTCGTTCAGGGCGTCATGCACGCTGCCTGCTCCGTTCGCCGCTGCGGCCGCTGCGTCGATTGTAAGCGACGCCAGGCGCTCGTTGATTTGCGCCAACTCCGAGCTCAACGTCGCCATGGATCGAGCCGCTGACGCCTCGATCTGCGCCTGGGCGAGAGCGCCCTCGGCGGAGATCGCGCCGACAAGGC
The DNA here is from genome assembly GCA_963775405.1 of uncultured Alphaproteobacteria bacterium. GTDB lineage: Bacteria > Pseudomonadota > Alphaproteobacteria > Rhizobiales > Beijerinckiaceae > Roseiarcus. The sequence goes on along the minus strand of CAVZJI010000006.1, from coordinate 86,253 downwards.
GACGCGTCGATTGGTCGAACAGGCTCTCAAGCGCGTCGTTCTGGTTGTTGACTGCGCCGTGCAGCTGGTTCTCGCGGGCGTCGAATTGTTCGCCCCATCGCGCGGCCGCGGAGTCAAGGATCGCGGCTGCGTCTTCCGCGCGATCCCGGATCAGGGCGCTCAGCCGTTCACTCGACCCGGTTAGCCTATCTGCAAGGACTTGGCCACGCACGACGACGGTGTCGTGCAAACGGTCCGCAGCGTCACTGAGACTCGCGACGAGACTGTCGCCGCGTACAACGATGGTGTCGGAGAGCCGTTCACCGCCGCTTTGGAGGCGCTCGATCAGCGAATTCGACCGGTCGCTGAAGTCGCCGCCGACTGTATCGCCGGCCAGGCTGAGCTGATCAGCGACAAAGTCGCCTTGGGCGCGGATCGCGTCGACGGCTTGCGCGCCGCTCGAGCTGATCCGGGTGACGATGTCGTCTGAATACGCGTCAACAGCGCTACGAGCCGCCGTCGAGGCCGCCGCGAGTTGATTGGCGACTGAGTTGCCATGAAAGCGAATCGCTTCGACGGCCTGTTCGCCGCTCGAGCTGATGCGAGCGACGACCTCGTCCGAGTGCTCGGCTGCGGCGTTGCGCGTCGCCGCCGAGGTTTCGGCAAGTCGGTCGGCGATGGAGCCGCCATGAAAGCGGATCGCCTCGATCGCGTGCTCGCTGCTTGCGCTGATGCGAGCGACAACCTCGTCCGAGACCTCGGCGACGGCGCTGCGCGTCGCCGTCCAGGTCTCGGACAGTCGATCGGAGATGGAGTCGCCGTGGAAGCGAATCGCCCCAGCAGCTTGTTCGCCGCTTGCGCTGACGCGGGCGACGACGTCGTCCACGTACGCGGCGACGGCGCTGCGCGTCGCCGCCGAGGCGTGGGAGAGTCGATCGGCGACGGAGTCGCCATGGGAGCGGATCGCCTCGGCGGTTTCTTCGCCGCTTGCGGTGACGCGAGAGACGACCTCGTCTGCGTATTCGACGACGGCGCTGCGCGCCGCTGCCGAGCTCAGCGCGAGTTGGTCGGCGGCCCGGTCGCCCTGGGCGCGGATCGCCTCGACGGTTTGCGCCCCGCTTGCGCTGACACGGCCGACAACCTCGTCCGCATAGGCGGCAACGGCGCCGTTCATCGCAGCGGACGCACCGGCGAGTTGTGCAGCGACCGATTCGCCGTGCGTGTTGATGATTTCGGCGGCCTCAGAGAGGCGCGCCGCGACGATGTCACCATGGACTTGCAGCGTCTCCGCGGCCTCGTGGCTGCTGGCCGAAACACGGCTCACGACGGTGTCCGCGTGCGCGGCGACGGCGTCGCTCGCTGAGGCGGCGGCATCGGAAAGCCGAACAGCGACAGAGTCCCCGTGGAAGCGAATGGCTTCGAGGACCTCTGCGCTGCTGGCGCTGATGCGGCCGACGACGTCGTCGCCGTGGGCGCCAAAGGCGCCCGAGAGCGCCAGCGACGCATCAGCCAGTTGATCTGCGATCGCCTCTCCATGTCCCCTGATCGCATCGACGGCTCGCGCGCTGCTGGCGCTGATGCGGCCGACCACATCGTCGGCATGGGCCCCTACGGCGCTCCGCGCGAACTCGGCCGCGTCCGCAAGACGCGTCGCCACCCGGTCGCCGTGCGTCGCGATCGCCTCGACCACAGAATCCTGTGAGGTCTGGATGCGTTCGATCAAACCGTCACCCCGTTCCCCCAAGCGGGACAGCAGGCTGTCGCCGACCGCCTTGAGACGGTTGTCGACTTCGCCTACTCGCGACAGGATGTCGTTGGCCGCCCTTTGGCCCGTGTTCGCGAGGCGGTCGGCCAGGCTTTCGCCGACCGCAGCGATCGATACGTTCATTCGCGCGCCTTCCGCGACAATGCGCTCGAGGGTCGCGGAGCCGGTGCGATCCATCGCGAGGTTGATCTCATCCGACGTCGCGCCGAGCGACGTGGTCAGTTTTTGGCCGGCTTCAACGAGGCGCTCGCTCAAATTGCCGCCGGCGACGTCCAGGTCCTGGGTGATGCTGTCGTGAGCTGTTGCTATGGCGTCGCGAACCCGCGTCCCGCTGGTCACGATCGACTCGCGCTGATCGGCCATTTCAGCGATGAGCAGGCGGATCTTGCGCTCGTTGTCGGAATAGGAGCGCTCAAGCGTAGATACCTCAGATCGCACGCGGGTCTCGAGCTCAGCAGCCCGCGCCAGCGCGCGCTCGACGCCATCGCCCATCGACGTGAGTTCGCGACGGATGGCCTGGGAGAGGTTCGCGACATGCTCCCCCGCCATCGTCTCGGGTTCGGCCAAACGCACGGCGACATGGGAGATCGCGCGCGCCGATTGTCGCAACTCGCGCAGCCGTCGGGATAGCGCGGCAAAGGCGAACATGAAGATGATCGGCCCGAGCGCCACCAACAAAAATAATGGCGTCTCGGGGCGCAAGAGCATCTCGAGAGGTCGCCTCGAAGCCGAGGGCCATACAGAGACATAGCCGTAGAGCGCACAGGTCGCCGCCCACAGGAGTGAGGCAATCAAGGCCAGCATGAATGGCGTCCGGCTCGCTGGACGCGCATTCATCGCCTGCAGGATGGCGCCGACGTTCTCACGATCGTCATTTGCCGGCGTAGCCACGGGGATCGCCGGTTTTGCTTCGTTCTCAGGCATGGCCGGCGGAAGCGGGCCCGCGCGAAGGAGCGTCGGCGTGTCGCCGGGGAGTTGGCTTGGCTTGAGGACGGGCGTTGCGGCCGTGGGCTTTGCTGGAACGAGCTGGGGCGGGGAGGGATTCGCGTCGGTCAGCGCGGCCGCGTCGTCGTCGGTCAGATTTAAGGCGCTTTCGATCGCTGACATCGCCGCTGAAACCGGATCCGTCGCCGGATTTTGCTTTACCATCGCGTCCGCCTCACTCGTCGGCGCTGATTGTCGAAATGACCGACATACGCGCTAAGCCTTTCCCCGGGCTCGCCGCGGCCGAACCAAACGCCTTAGAATTAACCACGTTGCAGTCTACCGCCGAGCCTCAAAGATGAAAACCACGCTGGCCGCGCAACTTGCAAACGTCGTTAACGCTTCCGTTACCATGTTTTTCCACAGTGTTCAGCGATTTACGGCTGCGCCTTTGGGTGGCGGGCTCCGGGTGAACGGACCAGGGCGCTATGCTAGAGAGCTCGGCTGGCGGTTTCGATCCCCCCCTCGACCTTGTTCATTTGGCTCGCCAATGCCTTGGCGATCATGAGCTCGAGGCCGAGCTCCTTGGACTGTTCCGGTTACAAGCGCGGGTGTTGACGGCTCAGCTGTCCGACACCCGCCTTTTTTCGTTGGAATCAAAGGCAAAAATCGCTCACATGCTGCGTGGCTCGGCGCTTGCCGTTGGCGCCGGGCGGGTCGCCAACGCCGCGCGGCGCCTCGAAGAATTGGCCTCGGCCGCCGGCGACCAGCGCTCGGCGGAGGCGCACGCAATCGCCGCGCTTCAATCCGCAGTCGCTGAGGCTCTCGCGGAAATCGACCGCCTTCGGGGCTAGTCGGGGAAGACCGTCGACGATCTAGGCCCGTTTTTGGTCGCGATCCGCGAATCACGCCGACCGCGGGCGACACTCCGAATGCTCTTTCGACGCCGCTGCGCTTGCTCTATGTAAGCGCGCTCTATATAGCCGCGGTCGCCGACTGAATTCACGCGCTTCCGAGGCGTGACGCGGTATTCCAAGGAAACACTCTGTTTAATGGCGAAAATCACTTTCATTGACGCGACCGGACAGTCGCGGACAGTCGAGGCTCAGGTCGGCGCGACGGTCATGGAGACGGCGCTGCGCAATTCCGTCCCCGGCATCGAGGCGGAGTGCGGAGGCGCCTGCGCTTGTGCGACTTGCCATGTCTACGTCGCCCCGGAGTGGACGGAAGCGACGGGCAAGGCCTCCCAGATGGAGGAGGACATGCTCGATTTCGCCTTCGAGGTGCGTCCCAACTCCAGGCTCTCCTGTCAGATCAAGGTCACCGAAGCGCTCGACGGCCTGGTCGTGACCACACCCCCGAAACAAGGATAAGAACAGGTAATCTGCATGAGCGAAGTGCTATCCACCGACGTCGCGATTATCGGCGCCGGGCCGATCGGCTTGTTTGCGGTGTTCGAGCTCGGACTGCTCGACATCAAAGCGCATCTGATTGACATTCTGCCGAAGGCTGGCGGCCAATGCGCCGAGCTTTATCCCGAGAAGCCGATCTACGACATTCCAGGCTTTCCGGTTATCAACGGGCAAGAGCTTGTCGACAATCTGGTGAAGCAGATCAAGCCATTCGAGCCGAAGTTTCACCTGAGCGAGATGGTCGAACGCATGGATGTTCTTGGCGGGCCTGAGCGGCCCTTGTTTCGCATCGGCACCGACAACGACAAGGTGATCGAAGCCAAGTCCGTGTTTATCGCGGCGGGCGGCGGATCATTCCAACCGAAGAGACCGCCAATCCCTGGACTCGACGTCTACGAAAACACGAGCGTCTTCTATTCCGTGCGCAAGATGGACCATTTCAAGGGAAGGCGTGTGGTGATCGTCGGCGGGGGCGATTCGGCGCTCGACTGGGCGCTCAACCTGCACCCGGTCGCCGACCGGATCACGCTCGTTCACCGTCGCGACGCCTTCCGAGCGGCGCCTCACTCGGTCAACGCTATGCGTGAGCTTGTCAATTCGGGCGACATGGAATTCGTGCTGGGACAGGTGACAGGGGTGAAAGGCGAGAACGGCCAGCTCTCCGCCCTCACGATCCGTCGTGAGAACGGTGAGACCTACGACCATGCCTGCGACGACATGATGCCGTTCTTCGGCCTGACTATGAAGCTCGGGCCGATCGCCAATTGGGGGATCAACCTGCACGAGAATCTCGTCCCCGTCGACACAGCGAAGTTCGAAACGAGCGTTCCGGGCATTTTCGCTATCGGCGACATCAACACGTATCCGGGCAAGCTCAAGCTCATCCTGTCGGGATTCCACGAGGCGACGCTCGCCGCCCAGCGCGCGCATCATTATGTCTATCCGGACAAGAAACTGACGTTCCAATACACGACCTCTTCGACCAGCCTGCAGCGCAAGCTGGGCGTGAGCTGAGGGACGGGGCGCGTCGGGGGCGCGCCTCTCGGCGTCCACGCCTGGGGCCCAGCGGCCGAGCCGTGTCAGAAGCTCACGTTCGTGCGCAGGCCGATCACCAGCTCGTTCTTGATCCGTTGGGTCGGATCATTCGGGTTGGCGATTCCTAAGCCGGGATTGATGAAATATTGAACATCGGGCTGAATCTGCCACGAGGGCAGGGCCTGAAACTGATAGGTCGCCTCAATGAAGGTCTCGCTCGAGCGGATGGGCGTATAGACCGAAGGCTGGAACAATTGCGTTTGCCGGTCGAAGCGGGATGCGCCGCTGCTGGCCCATACGGTTCCCATTTCGACGCCGAAGACATCATTGTCGCGCCCCGAGAATGGGGCTTTCAAGGCGAAGCCCGCATTGATGCTGGCGCTGACCAGGTTGCGATCCTGGTACGGCGTGAACATCGGACGGAAGAAGACATTCAGACTGCGATTGGCGTTGTCCTTCGAACGCCAGATCATCTGATCCATAACCCCATAGAGTGAAAAGTCGCCGTGAGGCGTCGCCGGCATCCCGTTGCTCAGGGGACTGGCGAGCGGCCGGCCTATGGTGTCGGTTTGCTGGTTGTCGAACTTGTAACTGTCATACCAGGCGCCGATCTTGTAAACGCCAGGCAGCGGATCATCGGCGTTCGCCTTCCCCTGCGCGCTCGAACCATATGTGTATTGCAATTCAGCGATGGCCAGAGTTCCAACGTCGAGTGGGAAGCTCACGCCATGGGGATTGCTCGCCGGGGTGTTTGGCGAATCGAACGGAATCGGGCTGCCGTTGAAGACGCCTGCGAGCACGGTGACGCCGTCCGTCAGCTGCGCCCGTCCGCGAACGCCTAGAGCCGCCAGCGGATAGACAGGGCCGCCGCCGGGTAAATCCACCGTTGGAAGCCCTGGCCAACCGGATACGCCGTTAATGAAGAGGGAGTTCCCGGTTGGGGCGATAATGAATTCCTCGTCGAGGCTCTGCTCCCCGATCTTGACGTCGAACTTGTCGCCGAATTTCTGCTGATACCAGAGCTCCCAAAGCCGAACGCCCTCGGGCGCATCGATGTCGCTCAGGGTCTGCAGGACCAAGAGGTCGTCGTCGTTCAGTTGGCCGCCATAAACCTGGAGACCGCTCACATTGAGGGTGCCGCCCTTGAGACCGAACGCTTTCTCGGTGTCCATTTGCAGCGTAACGGTAGTCAGTCCTTTCGGTTCGAAGACTCTGCCGGGCGCCGCCGGAGAGATTGCCGAAAACTTCGACGTTCTCGAGTATGGTGAGTGTAACGCCGTACTTGGCCAGGGCGGGCCTGAGCCCCCACATGTCGCCAAGCAGGTTTTGGCCTTGCAAGTCCAAGCCAAACGGGCCGGTCGTCGTAGCCGCGCTCGGCGGCGTCGAGGCGTCAGCGCGGAACTGCGATTGGGCGAGCCGGGGCAGGGCGAAGGGAGCGGAATTGGGCGGGCTCGAAAGGTCCGCAGGGACGGCCCCGGCGTTAGCCGCCGCCTGCCCGGACTGGTCAGAAAGCGCTGCGGCCGGCCCGGCGCTTAAAGGCGGGATGGAGTCGGCGAGGGCGGCGCTGGCGAGCCCGGTCATGGCGACAGTAGCGGCGCTTCTGATCGCGGCCCGGCGGAGGCTGACTGGACGATGGAGGAGAGGCAACCCGAACTCCAACCCCTCGCCGAGCGGCGAGCGTGGGATTTCGACCCCCCGGTCGCTGCGATGTCAATAGAGCTGGCTGCACGATAGAATTGTTCCAAAACTATCGGATGACAGTGGGTTAGCGGCCGAAGTTCAGGCTCATGCACGGACGCCCGAGAGCCCACAGGTCGCTCGGCGCGCCGCGGCCTCTTCGATGGGCGGCTTGGCCGCTGCACCCTGTGGATCGAAGTTCATCCTGGGAAATGCGGATCTGCTTGCGATCTAACCATTTCAAACGGTTAAGTGCGTTTTTCTGTCCCTTCTGCGCAGACGAACGTCCATGATGCGCAAACGATCGTCTTGGATGCTCTTCAAGATTGTTAGAAAGTCTATACAAAATATTGAATTAATTACACAAATTATATTTTCATCAATGGGAACCACCGTCACCGCGCGGCCAAAATCCGACGGCCCAAGACCACAAGTCCATTCGACGGAGCTCTCCAAGCGAGGCGCCTGAATTGGCGTGACACCGTTCTCCCGGTGGGAGTGGGGTTTGGACCGCCGGCTTGAGCTAGGGCCTCTTAGGTTTATGTCCACCCCGCTCTGCCTCGGCTGCCTTGGCGCGAGCGGCCGAGGGTGCGACGACCCAAATCTGCACGCGATCAAAAATGCGCCAAGCGCTTCTGGAACAAATTTAGGCGCCTGACTGTTTATCGCCCGTCAACATTCGCGCCAGGCGGCGCAGAGGAGGGCAAGATGGGCCGTGGAATTTTGCTTTGGCTTCTCGGCGTTCCGATCCCGATCATCATCCTGATCGCGCTTCTCTACCACTGAGGTCGCCAGCGCTCGTCTGAGGTTAGACACGGCGCGACCGGCGACAGCCGGTTCGCGATTTCGTCTCGTGAGTGGAGATTAAAGAGATGACACAGGCGACAGTCACGACCCGTGCGCCGCTATCAAGAGTGACCGCTGTCGATACAATTATCGACACGGCGTCCGGCGTGTCTTGGGCGGCGGTTTTCGCGGGCGCTTTCGTCGCTGCGGCGTTTTCCTTGGCGCTGGTGGCGCTCGGAGCGGGCATTGGCCTCGTCTCGGTTTCTCCGTGGTCGAGCAACAATCCTTCGGTGACCACATTCACCGTGCTTGCTGCGGCGTGGTTCATCGCGGTTCAGCTCTTCGCGTCCGGCGTTGGGGGCTATATCGCGGGGCGACTGCGGGGCGGTTGGGCGCGCGTGCACACCGACGAGGTTTTCTTTCGCGACACGGCGCATGGGCTTCTTGTTTGGGCGGTTGGCGCGGTCATCGCCGCTACGCTACTGGCTTGGGCGGCAAGCTCGGCCGTGAGTGGGGCCGCCGATGTCGCGGGCGCCGCGACGGAAGCCGTCGGCTCGGCCACCGGCCAAGCGGCCGGCCAGGCGGCTTCGACAATGGGCGATCCGGCGGGCTATTTTTCCGATATGCTCTGGCGCAGCGATAAACCCGCGCAGGGCGATCAGGCCGCAGCGACAGCCGAAGGCGGCCGGATCCTGTCACGCGCTCTGTACAACGGCGATCTTCCCGCCGGCGACAAGACCTATCTCGCTCAGCTTGTTGCGAGCCGGACGGGCATGAGCCAGCCGGACGCCGAGAAGCGCGTCGCCGATGTCTTCGACCAGGCGCAGAAAGCAAAGCAACAGGCCATCGACAAGGCTAAGGAAGCCGCAGACGCCGCCCGCAAAACCGGAGTGGGCGTCGCTCTCTGGGCCTTCATCTCGCTCCTGGTCGGCGCATTCTCGGCCAGCTACATGGCGACGGTTGGCGGGCGTCAGCGGGACGAAGCGCCGCTGTTTGAGTAGGGCGCGATGGGCCGCGGCGTTTGCGCCGCTCTATTTGGTCGTGCAGTCGTGTCAGTGCAGTGAACCAACTTCAGACACTGCCTCGGCTTTTGCTTCTTGCCATTCGTGATATGTCGACTTCGACCCGACGACCTTCCATTCCGTTCGACCATTAGAGTTGCGGTCAAGGACTACGGCGGCAGCGGCTGAAGGACTTTTGAACGGAAAAGATTTGGTGAAGGTGTAATTGGCGGCGTTTGGTGATTCTTCGAGAACGCCCTGAGCTATCAGTTCCTGCTTTAACTCACCATACGTGTTGCTCTGATAACCCGCATCTCAACGCCTCGCTTCCCTCCAGACGACGAACTCGCCGTCCTCTTCGACCGCCGTCGCGCGTATGCCGCTCTTGTGGCGAACTCGAAGCGTGTCTCGCTAGGACTTACGAGAGTCGCAGGTTTCAGAACTGCGGTGGGTTTGGGCTTGAGGAGATCTAGTCCCACGACCGGCAAAATGACTTTCAAATTCGCGAGGAACGATTCCACGTTCGCCCGATGGCCTCTGGAAGAAAACGCCTTTCCGACATCGGGAATTGGCCGTTGTCAACACCACTCTTCCTGCCTTCGATGCCAATTCAATCAGTCGGCTTCGATGTAACGAACGGGCCTTTCGTCAGCGCTTCATCGCTAGTCGTGATGACCACTGCAGCCTCCAGAACCCACGGTCCCAGCGCTCTGCACAATGCGGTCCCGAACGCTGTCTGCCTCCCCTACATAGGCGCGCATGGACAAGGGATCAGAGGGGTCCGGCCCGAAAGGATATGACGCCGGTTCGATCTACCTCGGGCCGGGCGAGCAACTTTGCGAAAGTAGATTGCGTCGACACAGGACCGATCCGGTCCAGCCGTGAATCGGACGCGATGACTAGTCCATTTGGCGTTCCATCGACTAAAAATCTAGTTTGAATGGAACGCCCTACAGGTGTGTCATCCAACGTCGCCTCCGAAGCTCCCGCCCCGTCATTATGCCACGCGTTTACGTCGAATGAGAACAGCGCCGAACCGAAGCTCCGGCGCTGTTCAAATCCTTACCTTGGGTTGCGGTAGTCAGCTCTGCACGCCCTTGACGTACCAGTCCATCACCAGAAGATCCTTGTCTTCCATGCGCTGGCCCTTGGCGATACGCTCCTTGCCGGTCTGGTCCGAGATCGGACCGGTAAAGACGTCGTAACTTCCGGCCTTCGTGTCGGCGATGATCTTATCGGCGGCGGACTGCACATTTGCCGGCACGGCTTTGCTGTAGGGCGCCATGGCCAGAAGTCCTTCCTTGAAACCCCACCACGTATCGTCCGGCTTCCAGCTTCCGTCGAGCACCGCCTTGGCGCGCTCGATATAATAGGGGCCCCAGAGGTCGAGGCTCGCCGTCAGGTGCGCTTTGGGCGCGAACCGTGACATGTCGGCGCCATAGCCAAAACCATAAATCTTGCGCTTCTCGCAGACCTGCAGCACGGCCGGAGAATCGACGTGCTGGGCGATGACGTCGCAGCCAAGATTGACCAGCGTCTCGGCCGCCGCTGCTTCCTTGGCCGGGTCAAACCACGTGTCGATCATCACGAGCTTCGTTGTGATCTTCGGATTGATGGCCTGCGCGGCAAGGGTGAAGGCGTTCACGCCCATCACCACTTCCGGGATCTTGAACGACCCGACATAGCCGATCACGCCGCTTTTCGACATCATGCCGGCGATCGTGCCGGTCACCGCACGGCCCTGATAGAAACGCGAGTTGTAGGTGCCGACGTTATCGGCGCGCTTATAGCCGGTGCAATGCTCCCATTTGACGTCGGGAAACTGCTTGGCGACCTCGATCGTCTGATCCATGTAGCCGTAGGAGGTGGTGAAGATCAGCTTGTTGCCCTGCTGCGCGAGATCCTTCATGACCGGAATGGCGCTCGCGTCTTCCTTGACGTTCTCGACATAGTTGGCGACGGCTTGGCCTTTGAGCGCGTCGACGAGCGCCTTGCGGCCCTGTTCGTGCGACCAGGTCCAGCCGTAGTCGCCGATCGCGCCGAGATAGACGAAGCCGACCTTGAGCGGCTCGGCGGCGAAGCCGCTGCGAGTCAAGGCGGGGAGCGTTAACCCCGCCGCGGCCGTTTTCATGAGATTTCGTCGGGTAATCATGGCTCTTTCTTCTCCCTGGTGAATTCTGACAACGCTCAAGCGTTGGGTAGGAACGGTCGGCCGAGGCAGGCCGGGGCTTCGCTTCCGGCCACCTAGCGCGCCGAGATGACGGCGAGCGCGACGACGGCCGCGATATAGGGCATCGCCGCCCAGAACTGGGACGGCAGGAACGAGAAGCCGGACGCCTTGGCGTAAAGCTCGAGCGTCATCAGGACGCCGAAGAAGTAAGCGCCCGCGAGCAGCCGCCCGGCTCGCCAGCCGGAGAACACCACCAGCGCGAGCGCGATCCAGCCGCGTCCCGCGGTCATCTGCTCGGCCCACATCGGCGTGATGACCATCGAGAAATAGGCGCCCCCGATTCCGGCCAGCGCGCCGCCGAAGGCGATCGCCGCGTAGCGGATCGCGATCACCGGATAGCCGATCGAATGGGCGGAAAGGTCGTTCTCGCCGACCGCGCGCAAGATCAGCCCGGCGCGGGTGCGGTTCAGGAACCAGCCGACGGCGAAGACCATGAGAAGCGCGAAATAGACGAGCGGACTGTAGCCGAACACGACCCGCCACAGCGGATCGCTGGCGAGCGAGTCGGGAAAGACGGAATCGAACGACGGCACGATCATGCCCACATAACTCGCGCCGATCAGCGAGGAGAGGCCGATGCCGAAGATCGCGAGCGCGAGGCCGGTCGCCACCTGATTGGAGCCGAGGGTCAACACCAGCACCGCAAACAGCATGGAGGAGGCCGCGCCCGCGAGCGCCGCGGCGATGCACGCCGAACCAGGGCGCCATGTCGCCGAGATCGGGGCCGGTAGTTCATGGTGACGGCGAAGCCGGTCACCGCGCCGATCAGCATCATGCCCTCGAGCCCAAGATTGAGCACGCCGCTCTTCTCGACCACCAGTTCGCCGGTCGCGGCGAGCAGGATCGGCGTCGTCACGCCGACCACGGTGATGAGGGCGTCGATGAAGAAACCGATATTCACGCCACCGCCTCCGCGGGCGCGGCGCGCGGCGCGTCGCGAAGGATGCGCAAGCGGTATCGGACCAGAATGTCGCTGGCGAGAATGAAGAACAGCATCATCGCCTGGAAGATGCCGGCGGTCGCGCTCGGCACGTGCACCACCGTCTGCGCCACCTGTCCGCCGACATAGGTGACGGCAAGGATCAGCCCCGCCAGAAAGACGCCGATCGGATGGAGGCGCCCGAGGAACGAGACGATGATCGCGGTGAAGCCGTAGCCGGAGGGGAAGCCCAGATTGATCTGCCCGAGTTGGCTCGAGGCCTCGAGAATGCCCGCTAAGCCCGCCATCCCGCCGCTGATCATGAGCGTCGACCAGACGGTGCGCGAGGCGTCGAAGCCGCCATAGCGCGCCGCGTGGGGCGCGGCGCCGACCGTGCGGACCGAAAAGCCGTAGACCGAGCGCGACATGAGCACCCAGAAAACGAGCGTCAGCAGAATGGCGACGATGAGGCCCGGCGGAATGTCGGTTCCGGCAATCGCGTGCGGCAGGAGCTGCGCAGGGGTGAACGGCGGGGTCTGCGGGAAGTTGTGGCCGTTCGGATCCTTCCACGGGCCGCTGACAAGATAGTTGAGCACCTGCAGCGCGACATAGACCAGCATCAGGGTCGAGAGCACCTCGGACACCCGGTAGCGCGTCCTCAAGAACGCCGGGATCGCCGCCCAGGCCATGCCGCCCACGATCCCCGCCGCGATCATCAGCGGGAGGACCCAGAAGCCCTGCGCATTGGGCAGAGCGAAGGCGACGCCCGCGCCCGCCAGCGCGCCGATGATGTATTGCCCCTCGGCGCCGATGTTCCAGATCTTGGCCTGATTGCCGAGCGATAGGCCGAGCGCGATGATGATGAGCGGCGCCGCCTTGGTCGCGACGTCCTGCCACTTGTACGAGGCGACGATCGGGCGTGATGAAGGTCTCGTAGATCGCGCGCGGCCCGTCGAAGCCGATCAACTGGAAGATGATCGCGCCGAGCAGCCATGGTCAGAAGCACCGAGGCGATCGGCGTCGCGATCTGCATGAAACGGCTCGGCGTCAGCCGCTTTTCAAGCCGGATGCGCATGCAGGGCCTCTGTCATTTCGACCGTCGCCGCCGGGTCGCCATGCACGCCGCCCATGAGGAGGCCGATCTCTTCGATCGAAACCTCGCCGACCTTCATCGGCGCCGACAGGCGGCCGAGATTGATGACGGCGATCGTGTCGCAAAGCGTGAGCAGTTCGTCGAGGTCCTGCGAGATGACCATGACCGCCGTGCCGCGCGCGGCGAGATCGACGATCGCCTGATGGATGGCGGCCGCCGCGCCCGCGTCCACGCCCCAGGTCGGCTGGCAAACGACGAGCGCCTCCGGCCGCTGCAGGATCTCGCGACCCATGATGAATTTCTGCAGGTTTCCGCCCGAGAGCGAGCCCGCAAGCGCGCCCGGGCCAGTCGCTTTCACGGTGTAGGCGCCGATCACTTCAGCGGCGTAATGGGTCGCCTTGCCGGGATCGATGAGGCCGAAGCGCACCATCGCCATGCGGTCGCGACCAGTCAGCGCGCCATTGTCAGTGAGCGAGAACTCGCCGACCGCCGCATGGCCGTTGCGCTCTTCCGGAACCGCGCATAGACCCAAGGTTCGGCGTTCGGTGACGCCGAGCCGGCCGACCTGCCGCCCCACGAGCGTGATCGCCTCGGGCGTTGGCGCCAGCGTCTCGCCGCTCATCGCGCTCATGAGTTCGTTCTGTCCATTTCCGGCGACGCCGGCGACGCCGAAGATCTCGCCGGCCTTCACGTTGAGCGCGACGTCCTTGAGCGCAACGCCGAACTCGCTCGGCTTCGGCAGGTTCAAGCCTTGCGCCGAAAGCTTCGATGCGCCGAAGCCGCGGCTCATCGGCTTGGCGATTTCCTTCAGGTTGGCGCCGATCATCATCTCCGCCATCGAGCGCGAGGTCTCGCGCTTCGGGTCGCAATGCGCGACCACCTTGCCGCCGCGCAGGATGGTCGCCGTGTCGCAGAGCGCCACGATCTCGTGCAGCTTGTGGGAGATGTAGAGGATCGAGCAGCCGCTCGCCGCCAGTTTTCGCAAGGTCTCGAACAATTGCTCGACTTCCTGCGGCGTCAGCACCGAGGTCGGCTCGTCCATGATCAGGAGTCGCGGGTTGAGCAAGAGCGCGCGCACGATCTCGATGCGCTGGCGTTCGCCGACGCTCAGCGTCGACACGACCCGGCGAGGATCGAGCTTGAGGTGATAGGCTTCGAGCACCCGATTGAACTCGGCCAAAAGTTCGCGCGGCGAGAGGCGCGAGTCGAGGCCGAGCGCGATGTTTTCCAACACCGTCATCGCCTCGAACAGCGAGAAGTGCTGGAACACCATGCCGATGCCGAGCCGTCGAGCCGCGCGCGGATTGGAGATGCGGACGGGCGAGCCGTCGAAGACGATCTCGCCCTCGTCGGGCGCGAGGATGCCGTAGATCATCTTGACCAGCGTCGATTTTCCGGCGCCGTTCTCGCCGAGGAGAGCGTGAATCTCGCCGGGCTTGACGCTCAGGTTCACGTCGTCGTTGGCGCGCACGCCGGGGAAGGACTTGCTGACGCCGGTGAGCTTCAGGCGCAAGGGAGCTTCGACATTCACCTAAACTTCACCTCGCTCCCCGGCTCGTCAGGCCGCGCTCGATCCGTGCGGAGCAAAAATCATACCGGGCCGTTCCTGTTCTTCGCGGGGCAGAGGCGCCGACGGGGATTTTCCCGCATCCCTGATCACCAGACGCCCATGTTTTTGGGCGACCCTAGCGGGGACCGCCGAAGTGTCAAATGAACCGGCGGCTACGGACTGTAGCGCGGACGCGGGGCCCCGACGCCGGACGCAGCGTGCTGGGAACGGCCAGTGTCAGGGCTGCGCGAGGCCTTGGACAATGAACGAACGCGACTTCGTCGTTTTGGCGCGAATCGCCCTTGGGTCCGGCTGCTCCGTCCAGGCTTTGGCATGCTCCGGCGTGTCGAAAGCAATGATGACAAACCGCTTCGGCGCAACGCCCTCGACGGCGGTGATGTTTTGGCCGCGGACCATGTACTTGCCGCCGAAGCCAGCCAGGATTTCAGGGGTGGCCTTGGCCGCGAGCGCTTTGAAACCTTCCGGGTCGGTGATCTCGCTGAAGTCGACGATGAAGTAAGTTGGCGGAAGGGATTGCGCGCTCAATTCCTTGACGGCGAAGCCGCCGAGCGCAACGGCGGCGGCAAGCGCAATCGCGAATTTCTGACTAGATTTCATGATCTCCTCCCTCGGCGGCGTTTATGACGACCGTCGCAATCTACGCTCGTGGAGCGACAGTAGACACGAGAAAAGCGGTTAGAACCACGTAGGACGGCAAGTCCATGAACGCGGGCCGGGATTGGGCCTGGATGCTATGGATCGACTGGGGAAGGATAAATGATCGCCAGCTTGCGCCCCTATGACGAGGCGCTGTTGCGCCGCGCCTTCGACGTCGCCAGGCGGTCGCGCGCCGCCGGCGACCATCCGTTCGGCTGCGTGCTCGCCGACGGAGAGGGCAGGGTGCTTATGGAGCAGGGCAACGGATACAAGAGCGAGGGCGACGACCGCACCGCCCACGCCGAGCGCCTCCTCGCCTCGCGTGCGGCGCGGTCCTATGACCTTGAGTTCCTGGCGCGCTGCACGCTCTATACGTCCGCCGAGCCCTGCGCGATGTGCGCCGGCGCGATCTACTGGGCGGGGATCGGCCGGGTCGTTTATGGCCAGACGGAGAAGGCGCTCAAAGAGCAGACCGGCGCGCACGAGGAGAATCCGACCCTCGATCTGCCTTGCACAGCTGTTTTTGCCGCCGGGCAGCGGCCGACTGAAGTCGTCGGCCCCCTGCTTGAGGAGGAAGCGGCTCAGTTGCAGGCCGATTTTTGGAAAGCGAGGGAATAGTCGGTGTTGCAGGCCCGGCGACGCCCGTGTTCTGGTTGTTCATATTGATCAAGAATGAGAAAAAAACCCCAATTTTAATTCACAATTTTCCGCTAGGTTGTCGTTTCGAAAGTCTGTTAGGAAAGCCCTCTAAGATGGCGTCTGCACCGCCTGTTGAGGCGGCGACCGTAAGGCCACCTGTGGCGGGCGGCCTAGAGCATCCTTAAGTCCAATGAGAAAAACCCGTTTGATCTGGCCCCGGGTCGAAGGATAGGCATGTCGACGACCCCCCTCAGGCGAAGCGTGGTTTTCAACCTGATCTATCCCATGATGCGACTGGCGGTCGCTATCGTGACCGTTCCCATCTACGTCCACCACGTCGGCGACGCCCGCTATGGCGTCATTTCGATTGTTTGGATTCTTCTGGGGTATTTCGGCTTTCTGGATCTCGGTCTTTCGCGCGCGTCGACCAATGCTCTGTCGAAGTTGCGGGACGCCCCCCAACCAGACCGGGCGCGCGTGCTGCTGACGACGTTAACGCTGAATTTTTGCTTCGGCTTGGTCGGAACAGTCCTACTCTATTTCGTTGGCGGCTATCTGTTTCAGCACGTGCTCTCTGTTCCGGACGCCTTGAAACCCGAGGTCGCAGGCGCGCTTCCGTGGATCGCCTGCCTTTTTCCGATGGCGCTGGTGTCGGGGGCGGCCATGGGCGCGCTGGAAAGCCGCGAGCGTTTCCTTACCGCGAACCTGTTCCAGATGCTTTCAATGATCGTCAGCCAGGTCGCTCCGGTGATCATGGCTGTGTTCGTGAGCCCGTCGCTAAAGGTCGTCATTCCCGCCGTCGCGATTGCCCAGGGCCTCAGCATCGTGATTCAGCTTGCTTATATTTATCGCCTGGAAGGGCCGGTTTCTCTCAAGGCGTTCGACCGGGCTGAGGCTCGGAAGTTGTTGGGCTATGGAGGGTGGGTCACTGTTACGTCAGTGATCGGCCCTCTTCTCGCTTCGGCCGATCAATTCCTTATCGGGTCTCTGATCGGCGTCGCTGGGGTCGCCCATTACGCCGTTCCCATGAACCTTGTCGTGCGGACGCAGATCGTCCCGACCGCATTGGGCCGTACCTTTTTCCCGCGCATGTCAGTTTTGTCGCGGGACGCGGCCCTCGAACTCGGAGCGCGGGCGCTTCAGTCCCTCGGATATGGGTACGCGGCCATATGCGCCCCCGCGATTGTCATTTCGCCAGTCTTTTTCCGATACTGGATCGGACCCGATTTCGCGCAGATCGCGGCGCCGATCGCGCAAATACTTTTCATTGGCGCGTGGATCAATGGCCTGGCTTTTGTAAGCTTCACCCTTATTCAGGGCCAAGGACGTCCCGATTTGACGGGAAAATTGCACTTCGCCGAGTTATTGCCGTTCCTCGGGATCCTGTGGCTTCTCACGTCAAAATTGGGTCTTAACGGCGCAGCGATCGCATGGAGCTTGCGCAACGCGGTCGACGCGTTCGCGATGTTCTGGGCGGCCGGAATGTCGAGGAAAGTTGTCATCGCTGCAATTGCGCGCCCGGCGGCGCTGCTCTTCGGCAGCGAGGCTGTCGCGCAGTTTGTCGGGATGAACCTCATCCTGGCGCTTGCGGCCGCCGCGTTGGTCGGTCTTGTGGCGGCTTGGATGGCCTACTTTTATTGCGAGGATTGGCGGCGGCTCACTTCGCCGCAACTTCGCCGGGCGCGCGGTCTCTTGGAAGCGGTTATTCGGCGCGCCGGACCGGCGCCGTCCGCCTAGAAGAAGAGCGGTTATAGGGCGCCTTGCGAGTGACGAACGGGAATATTGCCATGATATCGGTAGCCATGGCGACATATAATGGCGAAAAGTTTCTGGAGCAGCAGTTAGAGAGTCTGTCAAAACAGACGCTCTTACCGGCGGAACTCGTTGTTTGCGATGATACGTCCACTGACGCAACGATCGATATCGTAAAGCGGTTTTCGCAGACGGCGCCCTTTCCTGTGAAGCTCGTAGTGAACGAGGAGCGGCTTGGGTGGCGCAGAAACTTCTTGAAGTCGGCCTCTCTCTGCATTTCAGAATACATTGCGTACTGCGATCAGGACGATATTTGGCTGCCCGAGAAATTGGCCACTGTACAATCGTATCTAGAGAAAGAGCGACCTATGCTTCTCCAGCATAGTTATCGCACGATGGATAGTGCAGGAATTGTTTCAGAGCCCATAACTTACGAACATCTAGAGCGAGATGTTCCTTGGGTGCATAGCTTCGGGTTAAATCAAGTATTTCATAAATCACTGGTCGAGTTCTTCGACTTGTGGGATTTATCTGAGGATCATTTTTACGCTGATGAGAGAATGCCGCACGATGGATTTGCTGCCTTCCTCGCTCATTTGTTTGGGAAGATCGTAACGATCAAGGAGGTTCTTCTATACTATCGACAGCATGGAAACAATACGGTCGGATTTGTGCCCCTTATTGATTACGGCGGCGTTGCGCGCTCTTTGTTACGAACTGTCAACAACATACGTGACCGCGACGCGGGTGCAAAAAAACGCAAATTCGTCCTGGAGCAGCTGAGGCGGCGGTTTGTGGCTGCGACCGCGCGCCAAACGATGACTGAGAAAATTGTGTCTCGCCTTCCCGAAGGTCGAGCGCAGGAAATCCTCCCAAAACTGCGGTATTATCAGAACTACGTTCGGTATTTGGCTGCACGTTTGCTCGCATATGAGCAGCCGACGCGCGCGCAAAGGGTTGCTGCGATGCTATCGGCGTTACGCAGGGGACGGTACAAAAGCGCCGGCCGAGGAGGCGCTCGAGAGGCTTGGGCTGATCTTTTGTACGGCGTCATGGGCAGCGAGTCGCCTGTCGCGCCCGATCATCAATAGGGACGTTGCAGGTTCGAGCTCACCGAGCGAAATGCGGGGGCCGCCGCCAGAATGGCGAAGCGCCAGGAGAACCGCAACCGATCAAGAAACCGGTTCCACGTGGGACTCACGGCTCGGAGAGTCGAATATTTGATCCGGATCGAATTTGGCCCTCACCGTTTCGAATTTGTCCCATTCCGGATATACGCTTCGCAGATATTCGATATCCTGGCGTTTGTGGAGCTTACCCCAATGCGGGCGCCCGCCCAAGCGCATCATATGATCTTCGAAGAGATCGAAGACGCGGAGCTTAACCGCGTGGTCGACGAACCAGAAGGTGTTGAACAGCACCGCGTCGCGGCCAGAGTTCGGTCCGAGATAGGATTGCTCCGAAGCTTTGAGAAACTTCATTTCCAGAACCCGCCCCGGATTCAGCCTGGCGAACTCTGAGGCGCGCAACTGCTCGATCGCGAGCGGCGCTTGCGAGGCGGCGAGGGAATATTGCATTGTCACTCCGACTTCTCGCGGCCTTTCGCCCCTGACGCTCTTCGCTGCCCGCTCGAGCGCCGGGTAGTAGCTCGCGATCCGACGAAGGGCGGCCTTCGCGCGACGAATGCCGGCGGATTTCGAGCTCTGATCGCCCCAATACGGCGCGTCCCCAGCCACATAAGGTCTGAATCCTTTTTGCCCCTCGACGCTCGTCTCAAGGCATTTCAGAACGACCGTATCTGCGCCAAACGTCCAATGTCCCCAAAGGTGCTCGTACCGTTCGGCCAGGCGGGGCAGCCGAACGACGAAATCATCGACGGTCATCGAAAGCTCTTCGAATCGGACCCAGGGCATTGCAATCGCCTGGAGCTCAAGTTCGACGATGATCCCGAGCCACCCCACCGCAACGTTTGCAGCGCGCCTTTCTGCCGGCGCGCTGCTCTGATCGATCTTCCGAATCTCGCCGGACGCAAGAACCATCGTCAATGACTGGACGAAATCTGAAATCGCGCCCCAGCGGGGGCTCGTGCCATGCGTGGCGGTCGCCACGGCTGATCCGATCGAACACTCAGTCAGGAAAGGCAGCGACGGCAGCGAAAGACCGGATTCGGCGAGAAAGCGGGTCAGGTCGCCAATGCGGACGCCCGCCCCCACGACGACCGTCTTCGTGACGGGATCCAATCTCCCGATGCGTTTGAGCCCCCCGAGCCGAACGGCCACATCACCTGTGACGATTTCCGGACCTTGGGAATATCCGTTGCCAAACGCTCTCACCTTCAAGCCAGAACGGCCCGCGGCGGCAACCGCATTGCTGACATCCTCCACATCCGCGCAATCGACGACTTTTCTCGGTTGGTAAGAAAGGAAGTCGCCATAGGTCTTCAGAATCTGCGTGTGGCCGGAAACCGATGGAGCAGGAACCAAGGGACGAAGCGCCGCGGGCTTCACCGCCCGCTTGAGCCGGCTCGAACTCGAGCATCGCTTCGACTACGGCGACGTCCCGAAGGGCTTGGGCCGGACTGCTGACCAACGGCGTGCCGAGTTGGACGGCGTCGATGCAGTGAGACAGGGTCTCGTAAACGCCGCCCGGCACGAAGAGATCATCCCTGACCGGAATGAAGCGCCTGCCGCCGCTGGTCTGGACGCGTACCCAGTTGTGGCGAAGATCCCGCGGGCTAAAGCGATGAAATCCGGCGAGCAGCGTGCCCTTCGCGCCCGTCAACCGAAGGCCCTGGTCTCCCGCCGTGGAGGGGGCGGCGAAAGACAGGCGATAGGCTCCCTCTGCGCCGCTTCCAAAGGAAAGGATTGCGGTGACGCTGTCGGCAGGCGGCAGATATTGAACGCGCTGGCTCACCGACGCGCTGACCTCCTCGATCTCGCCGACGATCTTCCGCAGCAAGGCGATGAAGTGAACGCCGGAATCGAGTATGTGCCCTCCCGCATATCCCGGGGACCCTCGCCATCCCAGATTGTCGGGTTTTTGGAACGAGAGATAAGTAAAATCGGCGAAGCGGATGGCGCCGAGCGTCCCGCTTGCAACGATATCCTCAACGATTTTGGTGGTTTTCTTGAAGCGCCAATTCTCGGCGACCGCCCAAAGGGCAGGCCGCTCGAGCCGGGCGTGATGCTCCATCAGTTCGATGCCGGTCGCCACTGACGGCGCGCACGGTTTCTCGCTGATCACATGCTTCCCGGCGGCCAGAAAAAGCTTGATCGCGTCGGGCATGACGTCGATAGGCAGCGTCAAGTCTACGAGATCGACGCCCGGATCTTTTGCGACTTCAGCAAGCGACAGGTAGTGCTTGAGATCCTGGCGCGAATACAAACGGCTTGCGCGCGCGACAGACGCCTCGGATCGGCTGCAAAGCCCAACAAGCCTTATGCGGCCCTCTTTTTCCAGTCGCCTCAGGGCCGGAATGTGAGCGACGCAAGCAAACCAACCGCAACCGACCAGAACAACACGGACGGGTGTCGGCATGAAACGCCTCAAAGGTCGGAGCAAGGAGGATTGGCCGGGTGGATACACAATACCCGTGCGGAGCCGAGGAGCGCAATTGGCCGCGCGTCGCCCATTGTCTCAGGCGTGAATGGGCGAGTGCGTTTCGCCGGACGAGGGGAGTGCGCAAGCCCAGCCAATGGGAGGACCCCGCCATGTGCCAGACCAGCGCTTGGAGACAGCCAAGACCCTCCTGCGCGTCACCGGCGACAATTTTCGGGCAGTGGCCCATTGTGCAGACCCTCCCCGATGACCCTTGCGCTCTTGCCCGGGCGGCGAGCGTGCCTGCCCGCATGATCGCACGACGCTGGCTTCGTCGGTGGCTGCCGAACCGGCGAATGGTATGGGTATTTCCACGCATTGCTGTTTGCTGCGATGCGGGATTACAACCATGCTTGACGTAAAGGAATTGCGGGACCCCGAAACGAAGTCGGCGCCGTTATTCGCAGGGTCTCCCGCTCGATATCCGGTTTGTCTTACAGACGTCTCTACCAGAGGCCATTTCATCCACGGCCTAGGAGGCCGTGTAGCGGGGAGAAACTCAATGTCGATGACGCACGCGCAATTCACGATTCCGCTGGCGTTGCTCGGCGGCCTGTGTGCGATGCCGGCGGCGGCTGACATTCCCTTCCAGTTCAGCACCGGGAATCCGACTGATTTTATGGCGACCGCCACTCGTCCTGACACTGCCGCATTTGAGATCGAGTCCGCTGACGACTTCGTGCTCACCAACACGACCCGGATCGACAGCGCGAAGTTTACGGGCCTGGTTCCCCCCGGAGCGATCCCTACACAGGTCGTCGTCGAAATCTACCGGGTGTTTCCGGCCCTTTCGGACGTCGGACGAACCAGTGGCGCCCCGACCTTCTCGACGGACCAGGTGCCGACGCGCGTCAATTCGCCCTCCGACGTCGAACTCGCCGGCCGCGATTCCGCGAAAGCCGGCGAGCTTTCCTTCACGACTAGTTTGATTAACCACGGTTTCAGCGCACTCAACTCCGTCCAGCCCAACGGCATTAAACCCAAACCGGACCAAACGACTGGCGGCGACGGCGCCGTAGCGGGCGACGACGAGGTTGAGTTCGACGTGACGTTCACGAAGCCTTTCTTCCTCCCCTCGGACCACTATTTCTTTGTACCCCAGGTCCTACTGGACACCGGCGACTTCCTTTGGCTGTCGGGGCAGAGGCCGATCGTGTCCCCCGGGACGCCCTTCCCGCCCGGCTTCACCGACCTGCAAAGCTGGACCCGTAATGCCATGCTCGATCCCGACTGGCTGCGCGTCGGCACCGACATTGTCGGCCCAGAGCCGCCAGCGACGCCGCCCGCCCCGACCTTTAATGAGGCATTCTCGCTCACCGGCGCCGTGGTTCCCGAGCCTTCGACTTGGGCGATGATGCTGCTCGGCTTCGCGGGCCTTGGTTTCGCCGGCTGGCGCCGCGCCATAAAGGCCCGCCCCGCCAGCGCATGAACCATCCGCAAGCGGCCGAAGCCGCGTGCGACGCGCCTGCCTAGCCCTCGTCCAACGCCTCGGCCGCGATAGCGAGGCGCCGGGCGGCCTCCGGGTCTAGGCGTCTAGCGAGCTCGCCGTGCGCCCGCTTCCAATCGGCGAGCCCCGCCTCGAGGCTCTGCGCCCCCTTTTCCGTGAGCCGTACGGCGCGCCGGCGCGCGTCCCTGTCGCCGGCCGCGATCTCGACCAGCCCGCTGGCCTCGAGCACTTGCAGATTGCGCGACAATGTCGACTGGTCGAGCCCGGTGCGTTGGGCGAGGTCGCTTAAAGTATCGTCGCGCGCTGCGGCGATCTGCGCCACCAGCCCGAACTGCGCGAGGCTTAACCCCGAATCCTGCATGCGCCGGTTGAGGAAGCTCGTGATGCGGCGCGCCGCGAGGCGCGCATTCCAGCCGGCGCAGACGTCCACGGCGGCGCGCGCGTCCGCGACGAGCGTCTTGCGTTCGGATTGCTTTGGCGTCGGCATCAATGTATGCAGATACATTGTTTGTATCTGCATGGATAGGAGAAAGGCGATGCTGAGCACCGCGGAGCGCGCTTACGGCGTCGCCGACCCGGCCGAGGTACGGCAGATGTCGGGGCGAGAACACCTCCAGGCGATGCTGGAGGGCCGGCTGCCGGCGCCCCCGATTATGAAGACGCTGTCGTTCTCGCTGACGGAGATTGGCGACGGCTTCGCGGCGTTCGAGGGCGACACGGGCCCCCATCTCCTCAACCCGCTGGGAATCGTGCACGGCGGCTGGGCGATGACCCTCATCGACAGCGCGGCCGGCTGCGCCGCCCATACGCTCATCCCGGCTGGCGGGAGCTATGCGACGATTGAGACCAAGGCCAATTTCTCCAGGCCCATCGCCGCGGACTCGGGGCGCATCCGCGCCGAAGGGCGCGCGGTCGGCCGCGGCCGGCGCATCATCTCCTGCGAGGTGCGGGTTGTCGACGCCAAGGGCCGCCTTGTTGCGCATGGGACCTCGACAGTCATGGTCCTTCCCGGCAGCGCCGAAACGCCAGCGAAGTCCGCGCCGGAGGCGGGGTAGCGGGCGGGGCGTCCGGACGCAGGGCCACGCAATATCGTCACACGCGGCGTCATCCGGCCGCCCCGGTACAAGCCGGCTGTTTGGCTTTGGCGGTCGCTGCTCATTGAGCCGGGCCGGGGGAGAGGCGGTTTCGAGTTGCAGAAAAATGACCTTAACCCTCTGAAATTGAAGGCTCGCGCGCAAAACTGCACAGCCAAATCTGAGGGCCGCCCGAACCGGCCGGAAGCTCGACGACCAAGGCAACTGCTCATCAGATGATTGCGCGAGGCCCACTAGGGCGAAAAAATCATTCACGTCGTCGGCGTCGTGTTCTAAGACCACGCGGCCCCGAAAGGGCGTCGCTGTTGAACCGAGCGCCGACGCGCGCTTCGCAATGGGAGGACATCCGTGACGAGGACCTTGACCTGCATCGCCGCGCTTGGCGCAGCTCTTCTTATGACCCATTCAGCCTTCGCCGCCTCCGCGGTTGTCAAAGCTTGCAGGACGGACATCAAGGCGCAGTGCGGCGACGAGATGAAGAAAGGCGGCGCCGCGCTCAAGGGCTGCATGAAGACGCATTTCTCCGACCTGTCCGAGGACTGTCAGGTGGCGATCATCCGCGCGGCGGCGGCTGGGAAGGCCTGCAAAGCGGACACGAAGAAGCTCTGCGCCGACGCGAAGCCGGGCAAGGGGGCGGAGTGCCTGAAGTCGCATGCGGCCGACCTCAGCGATGGCTGCAAGGAGGCGATGGCCAAGGCCCAACTTGGCGGAAAATAGGGGACTTCCGCCCTGCCGGGCGGACCCGCGCGCTCGCTTCGCTTGACAAGCGGGCAAGGCGCACGCACGGCAAGCGCGCGAACTCACTCGCCGGGGAAGAAATCGATGAAAGCCATTGCTTCTGGCCTGCTGGCCCTTGGCCTGCTCGCGGCCCAAGTCTCGGAGGCCGGCGCCGTCGTCTGCGCCGCTGGTCGCTATCATGCGGGGTGCGCCGGACCACGTGGCGCGGTCGCTACCGGCCATCGGCCCTACGGCTACGGCGGCGCTGCGGTGGTGCGTCCTGCTTATGGCGCGCACTGCTACTATCGCGCCGGCGTGCGCGTCTGCCGCTAAACGACAGCCGAGCCTCGCACGACGCCCGCTCCGGCATCGTTCGCGATCGTCGGAGCGGGCCGCGCCACACGTGTTCTTATGGCTGACCGAATCGGGAAGCCCTCGCGGTGGTCGCGCGCTTCACCTGGCTCGCGCCCACGCGATTGGCCAAGACGGGAATGACGCGCTTTCATCTGGAGGGAGCCGTCGGAATTGGCGCTGGTCACCGATATCGATCAACTGAGCGCAGCCATAGGCCACGCGACCGCGCCGGCGTTCATGCTCGGCGCGGTGGCAGCGTTTCTGTCGATTCTCATAGCGCGGTTGGAACGAGTCGCGGACAAGAGCCGCGCGCTGCGCTCGCCCGACGCCGCCGCAGTCGATCCATCGGGAGCGGTCGCCGCTTCGTTCTCACGGCGGATGGTCCTCCTGAGCCGTGCGATTTATTTCGCGGTGCTCAGCGCTCTCACCACCGCCGGGCTGCTGATGTCCGCATTTGTCGCCGCTCTAAGCGGCGTCGGCCATGCCCGCTTCATCGCTCTTGCGTTCGCGGTGTCACTGGCGCTCCTGATGGCCGCACTGGTTGAGTTGACCCGCGAGATTCGCGTTTACATGGCCAACATGCATCTCGAATGATCGCGGGAAGCTCGCCGGTCTTTATTTTTCACGCTGCGTTCGGGAATTCCGCTTTTCATCCCGGATATGCTAGGAAAGCGCTCGAGGGTTTTTCAAGGCGACGGGCAGAAAATCGCCTAGTTATGGGTTAAGCCCGGCGCGACCAGACGCAGCGGGTGACACGAATAGGCGAATTGGTTAGTGGCGGCTCCAGATCAGATTTCTCCCGCGGACTTGCGCGCCCATATGTCACGCCGCGACGCGGGCAAAGCGCAGATAAGGAACGCGTCCATGAGGACCAACGCTGTTCGATTTGCCGCTGGGCTTGCGCTCGTCGCTTTCGTTGCGCCGTTTCCCGCCTCCGCCCAATATTTTCCTCCCATCCTGATGGTCGTCCCGCCGCCGGCGCAGAATTATGCCAATCCGAAGCCTGCTCCCAAGCCGCAGCCCCCCAAACCGAAGCCAGAGGCGGACGTCCCCCCACCGGCAAAGCCGACGGGGCACTATCAAGGCCAGACGTACGTGCCAGATTAGGCCGCCGACAACGGCGGCGAATGTATCGTTCGCGAGGCGCTAGCGGATCGGCGGAGCGTATTGAATGCCGCCGTTGTTCCACAATTCATTCAAGCCCCGCGGAATTCCGAGCTTTGAATGCGCTCCGACGTTGCGGTCGAACACTTCGGCGTAATTGCCCACCCCTCGGATGACGCGCACGGCCCAGTCCTGGGTGAGGCCGAACGGCTTGCCGAAATCCCCCTCCGTCCCGACCAACCGCATGACCGCAGGCTTCTGCGACTTTAGCGCGTCGTCGATTGTTTTCGAGCTGACGCCGAGCTCTTCGGCGTTGATCATGGCGAAGTTGACCCACTTGACGATATTGAACCATTGCATGTCGTCCTGCCTGACGACTGGACCAAGCGGCTCCTTCGAAATGATGTCAGGCAGGATCATGTTGTCGCCCGGCTTCGGCAGCTGCAGCCGCATGGCGAACAGCCCCGAAGCGTCCGTGGTCAGGACATTGCATTGCCCGGCTTGGTAAGCGGCGATCATGGCGTCGGCGCTTGCCTCATGGACGGTCTCGTATTTCATATGGTTGGTTTCAAAAAAGTCGACGAAATTGGGCTCGGTCGTCGTGCCGGGCTGCACACAGACCTTGCTGCCGTCGAGTTCGAGCGCCGATTGGAAGTTGCGGCTTTTGGGGACAAGAAACGCCTGCCCATCGTAATAGGTCACACCCGTGAACACGACTCCATTGTCGCCTTCGCGGCCCATCGTCCAGGTCGAATTGCGCGACAGCACGTCGATCTGCTTGTTCTTCAAGGCGTCGAACCGATCCGACGCCGACAGGGGCACGAATTGCACCTTTGACGGATCGTTGAAGATCGCCGCCGCGACAGCACGGCAGAAATCGACGTCGAATCCGGACCATTGGCCATCGGCGCCCTTGCTCGCAAAGCCTTCCAGGCCCGGGTTGACGCCGCAGATGAGCGAGCCCCGATCCTGGACAGTCTTGAGCGTCTGCCCTTCGGCGCTGAGGCCGAAGGCTAACGCCGCCGCGAAGCCGAGGACAATCGGGATCATCTTGCGCATGAACCAGTCTCGCTTCCGTGTTTGTGGGCCGCCAGCGCGGATCCTAAAGAGCAACCGCCTGCCTGATGATCACCTTCGTGCCGACCGGCACGCGGTCGTAGAGGTCGATCACGTCGTCGTTCACTAGCCGGAAGCAGCCCGACGACACGGCGTGTCCGATCGTCTGAGGCTGGTTGGTGCCGTGAATGCGATAGACGGTTCCGCCTAGATACATCGCGCGCGCGCCGAGCGGATTGCCCGGGCCACCCGCCATGAAGCGCGGCAGATAGGGCTGGCGCTCGATCATTTCCGGCGGCGGACGCCAATCCGGCCATTCCTGCTTACGCGCTATCTTTTGCAGCCCGGACCAAGTGAAGCCCTCGCGGCCCACGCCGATGCCGTAGCGAAGCGCCCGGTTATTGCCCTGAACCAGGTAAAGGAAGCGGCCTTTGGTGTCGATAATGATCGTGCCCGGCGCTTCGGTGGTGCGGAAGAACACCTCCTGCTTCTCGTAGGCGCCGGAGAGTTGCTCTTCGTCTGGCGACGGCTGGTAGCCGGGCTGGTCGACGACATTCATCTCGTCCTGGCCTGGGGTCTGCGCTCCAGCGCCGGCGCCTGCGAAAACCGCGAGCGCCGCGCCAAGCGCAACCCGCAATAACAAACCTACTCGAACCATCATGCGCGCTCCGTCGATTGGAGAAACAGGGTCAAATCCCGGATTGGATCGCTGATTAGCGCTTTCCGCAGCGCACGTAAACCGACGTGCCATAGCGACTGGAATTTTCCGGATCGACCCAAACCGTCGTGAAGGAGTTCGCATCGACATTGGAGACGATGCGGTCGTCGGGTCCGGGCGCGCCAGCCGGCCCGAGATAAGTCTGACCGTTCGGGCCGGCTTTCAGGAACAGTTCCGACAATTCCTTTTGGTCGGCCATGTTCATCATCACGCCGCCGGTCGGGCCTTTGTCAATGACATAGGGCCTGTTGCACTGCGCCGCCGCCTCTTTGATGGTGCGGGTCCGATCCTCGTCCTTGTGATAGGCGGCGAAGCCCCATTTGCCGACCAACTGGTCCGGGCTGACGGATGGCGCGACGATTGCGGGCGTAGGAGACGGTGTTTCCCCGCAACCAGCAACGAAAGCGGAAAGTAGAACGACCAGCGCCAGCGCTCCACCGCGACGTGTGATCATCACCGGAAGCCCCCTTGTTATCGTTGCCGCCCACTCAGGCGTATTCCAGCCGGCTTATGCCGAACCGTGACGCTTTGTTACCGGAGTCCTCGCTAGCAAACCGGGCGCCCGCGGTCAATTCGAGCTCGCGGTCGCGTCGGCGATAGCGGTGGACGGCGGAGCGACTTCAGACGAGATGGGCGAGCCGCCCGCGCGCGGAGGAACGCACGAGCCTCTTCTCCGCCTCCCACTGGTCAGCGGTTTCAAGCTCGGTCAGCATGACCGCTTTGCCCGCGGTAAGCGCCGCGACCGGCAGACCGTCCCGGTAGACCACGCGATTGGCGGTGAGCGCCGAAAGCCTTTGCCCAGGCGTCAGGATGCCGATCAGATTGAGCGGATCGGCGCCCGACAGCGACACCCATTCGCCCGACGCGGGGCGGCGGCGAATCTCGCGCAAGGATCCGACCGCCTCGGGAAGCGCGAATTGCTCGCCCGAGAAGCCGGCGACGAATCGGCCGCCGCGAATCTCTCCCCGCGCCTCGAGCCGCCGGTATACGCGCAGGAGGTCTCTCCAGGGCGGAAGCCACCCCGGCTCTTGCGTCAGAAGGCGCCAGAAGACCACGCCATAACGGGCAAGCAGCGTGCGGGCCGCGTATTCGACCGCAGCGTCGCGAGATGCGTCGGCGCTGTCGCTAGGCGCAGTCCGGTTGATCATGGCCCAGCGACCGCCGCTCTCGATGTCGAAGCCAAGCACGCGCCCGCGTCGCCTCATGCCGGCGGGTGGCTTGCGCTGTCCCGACGGCACAAGCAGAGCGCGCAAGCCGCTGAAGCTGTCGGAGGCCGCGAGCCCGAGCGCTGCGAGTTCGCCGAGCGCCTCCTCAAGTTGCGGACGCAAGAGGCGCGCGGCGTCCGCCAGCTCGTCAAAGAACAAAGCGCCGCGCGCGCTTAAGGCGTCGAGCACGGCCTGAGCGCGTCCGCTCATCGGGGCCACGGCGCTCAGCGGCGCAAGCGCCATCCACAAGGGCGCGCGGCGGCGCTCGATGAGCGCGATCGGGGTCGCGCCGACCGGCGACACATGGCGCGTCCGCCCATTGCCGTTTGCGGCGGCCGGCGGCGTCAAACGCGCCCAGGATGTCCGCCCGGCCAGGCATTGGGCGTCGAGCCACGAAGCCTGATAGCCCTTGAGTCGCGCCGGCAGGATCTCGGTCTCCCACGCCCTTGCCGGCGCCTCGAAGCCTTCGAGCGCGCTCAAGATCGCGGGCAGCGCGTCCGGACCCTCGAGGCGCGTCTCCTCCGCAACGTGCTGCCAGGCGAACAGGAAGCGCAGAAAATCCCGCGCCGCGACCGGCTCGATCTCCGACCGCAGCCGCCGAACCGTGTATTGATGGATGCGCGCCAAGAGGCGCCGGTCGCACCATTGCTCGTCGTTGAGGCCCGGAAGGAAGCGCCCCTTGAGGATTGCGCCATCGCTTTCGAGAGCAGCGAGGGCCGCTGCTATCGCGCTCGGCTCAAGCCCCAGCGGCGCTGCGAGCGCCGTTGGCGTCACCGGCCCAAGACCTTCGAGCCTGCCGCGCAGGATCTCGACCAGGGCCTTATCCGCCGACCATGTTCCTCCGGCCTGTTCCGCGGGTGGCGCGATTTCCGGCGCAAGGCGCGCCTCGGGCCAAACGGCACGGAACTGAGCGAGCCGCTCGGCCGAAATCCACAGCGAAGTTTGGCCGGCATTCAGGAGAGCGACGCGGTTATCACGCGTCAACGCGTCGAGCCATCCGCTCCAACCGGGCGCAGCACGCGCTTCTGTTTCGGTCAGGCAACCGAGCCACAGCAACGCGTCATGAAGCTCTTCCGCGTTGACCGGATCCGGCCAGGCCTCGGACTGAACCTTGGCGATCGCCTCCGGGTCCAGCCGGCCAAGGTCGGACGCGCTCTGCGGGTCGCGCCAGCGCCGGCCTATGACCGCTTGCGTCCGCCGCTCTTCCAGCGGCGCGTCGTCGAGGAAGGCGTAGGGTCTGGCCGATAGCGCCTCCAATGCGAGCGGCGAAGGCTCCGTCAGATCGCGGCCGACGACCTGGATTTCTCCCGCTTCCAGGCAATGGAGCAAGCGCTCCAATCCCTCGATGTCCATTGCCTCATGCAGGC
This sequence comes from uncultured Alphaproteobacteria bacterium, assembly GCA_963775405.1. GTDB lineage: Bacteria > Pseudomonadota > Alphaproteobacteria > Rhizobiales > Beijerinckiaceae > Roseiarcus. The sequence continues at coordinate 56,176 of CAVZJI010000006.1, read as the reverse complement.
AGTCGGAGATCGCCTGATTGGTGAGGGGATGGTCAGGGACCTCCCGCTCGCCGACCAGATTCTCGGCGCAGGCGATCTGATCGGGGAAGACTGCCGCGACCAGATCTTCCGCCTGCATGCGCAGGATTTGCGGCGGCACCTTCTTGCCGCTGCGAAAACGGGGCAGGGCGAGCGACACGCCAGCCACCCAACGCCAACGCGTCGTGAACATTGGCGCGTCCAGCATCGCCTGGATAAGCACGCCGCGCACGCTGTTGGAATGGAGGTAACGCGCGACGTCGCCGAGTTCAAAACTATGCGCCGTGGTCAGCGACAGCACGATATTGTCTTCGGTCGCCGCCGCCTGAAGTTCGAAGTTGAATTTGCGGCAAAAGCGCTTGCGCAGCGCCAGTCCCCAAGCCCGGTTAAGGCGGCTGCCGAAGGGGCTATGAATGACGAGCTGCATGCCGCCCGCTTCGTCGAAGAACCGCTCGAAGACGATCGTGTCCTGCGTCGGCAGACAGCCAAGAGCCGAGGCGCTTGCAGCAAGATAATCGACGAGCTGATTGGCCGCGGCCGCGGCGACGCCGACTTGCTCGGCGAGCCACCGCCGCGCGGTCGTTCCGGACGAATCGGCGCTGAGTCGCGCCGCGATCTCGGCGCGCAGACGGGAGACCGCGGCTGAGAGCTCGTCTGTTCGCCCCGGCGCTTCGCCAAGCCAGAAGGGGATGTTTGGCGGTTGGCCCTTGGCGTCCTCCACCCGGACCGTCCCGCGCTCGACCCGCTGAATGCGATAAGACGTGTTGCCGAGCTGGAAAATGTCGCCGGCCATGCTTTCGACGGCGAAATCCTCGTTCACCGTGCCGATGATCTGATTCTCCGGCTCCAGCAGCACTTGGTAGTCGGCGGTGTCGGGGATCGTGCCGCCCGAAGTCAGCGCCGTCGTTCGCGCGCCGCGCCGGCCGCGCAAAATGTGATTGACTGAATTGCGATGGATGAGCGAGCCGCGTCGGCCGCGGCGGGTGGTGAAGCCTTCGGCCAGCATGCGCACGGTCGCGTCGAAATCGTCTCGCGCCAAGGCACGAAACGGCCAAGCGCGGCGCAACCGATCGTAAAGCGCCGCTTCCGACCAATCCTGCGCCGCAACTTCCGCGACAACTTGCTGCGCCAGCACGTCAAGCGGCCGCTCCGGGATCGTCAGGCGGTCAAGCTCGCCGCGACGGACGCTGTCGACAAGGGCTGTGCACTCGACCAGATCGTCGCGCGACAGCGGAAACAGGCGCCCCTTGGGCGTGCCGCCGATCGCGTGCCCTGAACGACCGACGCGTTGCAGAAAAGTTGAGATTGAGCGCGGCGAACCGATCTGGCAGACCAGATTGACGTCCCCAATATCGATCCCAAGTTCGAGCGAGGCGGTCGCCACCAGAGCTTTCAGTTCGCCGCGCTTGAGCCGCTGTTCGGCGGCGAGCCTGAGCTCTTTGGCCATGCTGCCGTGATGCGCGGTGACCGCGGCTTCGCCGAGCCGGTCAGTGAGCTCTCGCGCGATGCGTTCGGCCATGCGCCGGGTGTTGACGAACACGAGCGTCGTGTGGTGCTCGGCGATGAGTTCGGTCAGGCGCGCGTAAGCCTCCGTCCACACTTCGTTGGACATCACCGCCTCGAGCGGTGACCCAGGAACTTCCAGGCTCAAATCGCGCCGGCGCTGATGCCCCGCGTCGACGATCGCAACCTCCGCGGCCGGCGCGCCGTCAGCCGCAGCGCCGGCGAGGAAGTGGGCGACGGATTCGGTCGGGTTTTGCGTGGCGGAGAGGCCGATCCGCTGCAGGCGGTCGCCGCACAAAGCTGCGAGCCTCTCCAGCGAAAGAGCAAGATGGGCGCCGCGCTTATTCGGCGCGACAGCGTGGATTTCGTCGACGATCACCGACCGGGCGCTTCCCAGCATCGCGCGCCCGGATTCCGAGCCAAGCAGAACGTAAAGCGATTCCGGCGTCGTCACGAGGATGTGCGGCGGGCGGCGGCGCATCCGGTCGCGCTCGGAAGGGGGCGTGTCGCCCGTTCTGACCCAGGTGCGAATCTCGACGTCGGGAAGCCCGCTCCGGCGCAGGTGTTCGCGGATTCCGGCCAGAGGCGCTTCGAGGTTTCGATGGATGTCGTTCGACAGCGCCTTGAGGGGCGAGACGTAGATGACCTGCGTCGCATCCGCGAGCGGCGCTTCGAGACCCTGTCGCACCAGGTCGTCGATCGCCGCCAGAAAAGCCGCAAGCGTCTTGCCCGATCCGGTAGGCGCGGCAATGAGGGTGTGGCGGCCGGCCTTGATCGCCGGCCACGCTTCGGCTTGCGCGGCGGTGGGGGCGGCGAAACTGTCGGCGAACCAGTTGGCAACCGCTGGGTGGAACAGCGCTTCGACGGCGCTCGGCGCCTGAGACGCGGCTGAGCGCCGGCGTGCGCCGGTCCGCGCGGCCGAGGTCGTAACTAAGTCGGAGTGCAAGCTGCTTGGCCCCTAACGGACATGAGTGAAGTTGCGTTCGCCTATATATGGCGCCGGATCGCGATTTGGTCACCCTCGCGCCCCGGAGGCGCGGTCGTCGATCGCGGCTGGCGCGGTCCAAAATGGCGTCCGTAAGCATGCCCTTCTACCCATGGGCTATGGATCGAGCCTACAAGGGCTCGCTTGCGGAATACGGCGGCTGGCGCCAAGTCTGCCTCCGTTCCGGCGAAGGTTCGAACAGTCCGCGTCCGCCAACAATTCGCTCCGCCAAACTGGGGGAATGTCTATGGCCAGCAAAACCCAGCCGATTGTCGCCCTTAACGACGGCGCGACCATGCCGCAGTTTGGGCTCGGGGTCTTTCAGACGCCGGCTGCCGAGACGGAGCAGGTCGTCAAAATGGCGGTCGACGAAGGCTATCGCCTGGTCGACACCGCGTCCATGTATCGAAACGAGGAGGGCGTCGGCGAGGCTCTGCTCGGCCGCACGGACGTCTTCGTAACGACGAAGCTTGGTAATTCGGATCACGGCTTCGAGGAAACGCTGCGCGCATTCGACCAGAGCATCAAAAAGCTCCGCCGTGACACGCTCGATCTCTACTTAATCCATTGGCCGCGCCCACGCGTCAACCGCTATGGCGAAAGCTGGAAGGCGCTCGTGCGCCTTCAGAGGGATGGACGGGTTCGCTCGATTGGCGTGTCCAACTTCAACCGCGCCCACCTTGAACGGATCATCGGCGAAACGGGCGTCACGCCTTCGGTGAACCAGATCGAGCTTCATCCGCGCTTTCAGCAGAAGGCGCTGCGCGCGTTTCACGACCAGAAGGGCGTCAAAACGGAATCCTGGAGCCCGCTGGGACGAGGCGGCTTGCTGAGCGAATTTGCGCTCGTTGAGATCGCCGCCAAACATAAAAAGACGCCGGCGCAAGTCGTCATCCGCTGGCATCTCGACAGCGGCCTGATCGTCATTCCGAAGACCGTTCGGCCCGAGCGCCTCAAGGAGAACATCCGCGCCCTCGATTTCAGGCTCGACGGCGACGACATGCAGCGCATCGTGGCGCTTGATTCCCCCGGCGGCCGGATAGGACCCGATCCGGACACCGCGACCTTCTGATGCTTCAGGTTGCAGGCCGCCCCTCGCCGTCAGCGGACGCTGCTTGTCTAAACGCGGAGGAATTTTTTTTGACAAATCCTTTCCAAATCCAGGATCATTGGATATACTTGGTGGCTGAGCTGAAAAGGTCCGAGTTGGCCGCAAATTAGGGAGGACGAAAGCAGCCCGCAAAGGTTTCGCGCGAACGCGGCGAAACGAAACCGGCGCCAAGCCTTTGATAACAAAGGAAACCGCGAAACGGCTGATTTGGCGTTCCCAATGATTTCAGAGACTTAAGGGGTCCGATGCGAAACGCTTCGTTTCGCATGGCGAAATGAAGCCTCCCCGCCCTCGCGCAGAAAGAAGCGCGCGAAAGTTGCGCAAAAGAGCGGTCAAGCTCCTGTAATTATTGGCGCGCGTAACTTCGTGCGCGGGCTTTCGCGTCCCTAGCCGGCGAGCAGCTCTTCGCGATCGCGCTCGCCTTGGCGAAACGAGTTCGATCAAGCCAAGTCTGCCCCAAAGCTGCAGCCTCGCTCGGTCGGTCCGGTTCGTCGACGAGCCAGGTGCGCGGGAATCAATTTGGGTCTAGAACCGAGCGGCCGCACCGTTTCGTGGTGTGAGCAACGAGCGAATTGTTCATCGCCGAGCGCCCCAACGGGAGGAAACTAGACCCATGAAACGCATACTTCTTGCGCTGGCCGCCGCCACCCTGCTCTCGAGCCCCGCCTTCGCCGCCAAGATCGGGGTGTCGATGGACAAGTTCGACGACAACTTCCTGACCGTCCTGCGCAACGGAATGGTGGACTACGCCAAGACGGTTCCCGGCGTCACGATTCAGGTCGAGGACGCCAAGGACGACGTCTCCAAACAACTGAGCCAGGTTCAGAACTTCATCGCCAACGGCGTGAACGCCATCATCGTCAATCCGGTCGACACGTCCGCCACCGCCGCCATCACAAAGGCCGCCACTGACGCCGGGGTGCCGCTCGTCTACGTCAATCGCGAGCCGAGTGACGTCGAAAAGCTCGGCTCCAAGGCCGCCTTCGTAGGCTCCAACGAGGCCGAGTCGGGAACGCTCGAGATGAAGGAAATCTGCAAGCTTCTCGGCGGCAAGGGCAACATTCTGGTCATCGAGGGACAGCTGTCCAATCAGGCTGCGGTTCAACGGACCAAGGACATCCATGAGGTCATTTCGACTCCGGACTGCAGCGGCATCAAGATCATCGCCGAGCAGACCGGGGAATGGGACCGCACCAAGGGCCAGAACCTGATGACCAACTGGCTGTCGAAAGGCATGCACTTCGACGCCGTGGTCTCGAACAACGACGAGATGGCAGTCGGCGCTCTTCAGGCGATGAAATCGGCGGGCATGGACACCAAGAAGGCGATTGTCGGCGGCGTCGACGCGACGCAAGACGCGCTGGCTTCCATGAAGGCTGGCGACCTCAAGGTCACTGTCTTCCAGGACGCTGCGGGTCAGGGCAAAGGCGCGGTCGACGCCGCGCTCGCCCTCGCCGCAGGGAAGCCGGTCGAGAAGAAGGTCTATATCCCCTTCCAGCTGGTGACCCCGGCCAATATGGACCAGTTTATGAAGAAAAACTGAGCCAACCGCATGCCTCTCCTGCTCGTCGGTCGTTTTCGGCGAGTCGAGGGCGCCCGGAGACGCCCAACCTCCCCAAGCGCCTCCGGGCCGTCGCGCGCGAAAATACGGTGGAGACCGGCGTAGCCTCAGGAAAGGGCGCCGCCGAAACGTGAACGAGACGGAACGCCATGGCGACTATCAGTCCCTCGACAGCGGAAATCGTCAGGCAGAGCGGCGCCATCCCGGGGTCGGAATACCTGCTCGAGGTCTCGAACGTCCGGAAAGCCTTCCCGGGCGTTCTCGCGCTCGACGACGTTTCGTTCCGGCTGAAGCGCGGTCACGTCCATGCGCTCATGGGTGAGAATGGCGCGGGCAAGTCGACGCTGATGAAGATCATCGCCGGCATCTACACGCCCGATTCCGGCTCCTTCAAACTGAAGGGGCAGGAGATCAAGCTGACATCGCCCCTCGACGCGCTCCAGTACGGCATCGCCATGATCCATCAGGAGCTGAACTTGATGGATTACATGACGGTCGCCGAGAACATCTGGATTCGCCGCGAGCCGCTAAACGCCCTCGGCTTTGTTCGTCATGACGAAATGCGACGGCGCACAAGGGAGTTGTTCCAGCGGCTCGACATTCCGCTCCACCCTGAAACGGAAGTGCGTGACCTCTCGGTCGCCAACCGACAGATGGTCGAGATCGCCAAGGCCGTGTCTTACGATTCCGACATCCTGATCATGGATGAGCCAACCTCCGCACTGACGGATCGCGAGGTCGAGCACCTGTTCCGAATTATCCGCACGCTCAAGGCTCAGGGCAAGGGCATCATCTACATCACCCACAAAATGAACGAGCTGTTCGACATCGCGGATGAGGTGTCGGTGTTCCGTGACGGGCGGTTCGTCGGCGAGCACAAGGCGACGGATGTTTCGCGCGACGAGATCATCAGGCTCATGGTCGGCCGCGAGATCACTCAGATGTTCCCGAAGCAGACGGCGCCGATCGGCGAGGTTGCGCTGTCGGCGCGCGAGCTCTGCCTGGGGGGCAAGTTCCAGGGCGTGTCGTTCGATCTGCGCAAGGGAGAAATTCTGGGGGTGGCCGGCCTCGTCGGGTCCGGGCGCAGCAACGTCGCAGAGACGCTATTCGGTGTGACGCCTGCAACCTCTGGCGCGATCTTGATCGACGGCAAAGAGATCGCGATCACGAACCCCGGCATAGCAATGGACGCCGGCATGGCCTTTCTGACCGAAGACCGCAAGGCAAGCGGTTGTTTCCTGCTCCTCGACATCACGTCGAATATGCAGATCGCGCTGCTGCGTCACGGCCACGCGACAGCGGGTTTCGTAGATGCGCGTAAGATCGAGGCGCTCTGCCAGCAGCAGAAGAATTGGCTGCGCGTGAGAACGCCGGATCTCGAAGAGCCGATCATCAATCTCTCGGGCGGCAATCAGCAGAAAGTCCTGATCGCCCGTTGGTTGATGACCCAACCGAAAATCCTCATCCTCGACGAGCCAACGCGGGGCATTGACGTCGGCGCCAAGGCCGAGATCCATAAGCTGATCACTGAACTAGCCGTACAGGGCGCGGCGGTGTTCATGATTTCATCGGAACTACCGGAGGTTCTCGGGATGAGCGACCGGATCCTCGTAATGCACGAGGGTCGTATGACCGGCATCGTCGACCGCAAGGACGCAACCCAGGTCAGGATCATGGAGCTCGCGTCGCAGTAGCGGCGGAGCAGGAGACGCCGAGGAGAGAACGCCCGTGGCCACTGACCTGTCGACAGTCGCTCCGACCTCAGAAGTCAGAAGGGCCGGACGCCGCCGCCTGCCTTCCGAGCTGAGCATCCTCGCCGTAATGATCGGCATGATGCTGCTGTTTGAAGTTTTGGGCTGGATCTTCGTCGGGCAGAGCTTCATCGCCAATCCGCTCAGGCTCAGGATCATGATCTTGCAGGAGGCGGAGATCGGCATCATTGCTGTCGGGGTCACGCAGGTCATCATTATGGGCGGCATCGATCTATCGTCGGGGTCGGTCGTCGGCATGACCGCGATGATTGCAGCAAGCCTCGCGCAGGTTGCTGGTTACACGCACGCGATCTACCCCAGTCTCACCGGCCTCAACCCGATCTTTCCGGTCGCCGCCGGACTCCTCTGCGGCCTCATCGCCGGTCTCATCAACGGATCGTTGATCGCTTACACCAAGATCCCGGCGTTTATCGCCACGCTCGGTATGATGGTGTCGGCCCGCGGCGTGGCCGACTGGTACACAAACGGCCAGCCGATCGGCAATCTCGAAGATTCCTTCGCCGCCATTGGAGCAGGTTGGTGGCCGGTGATCGTTTTTCTCGGGGTAGCCTTCATCTTCCACATTGCGCTGCGGTACACGCGATACGGGAAGTTCACCTACGCCATTGGTGCCAACCAACTCGCTGCCCGTGTTTCGGGCATCGATGTCGAGCGCCATATCGTCCTTGTCTATATGGTGGCGGGGCTTCTCTCCGGTCTCTCCGGCATCGTCCACACGGCGCGCGCCATCAGCGGCCAGGCTGGCGTCGGCGTCGGTTTCGAACTCGACGCGATCGCCGCGGCGGTTATCGGCGGCACCTCGCTCTCGGGCGGCGTCGGCCGTATGACCGGAACGGTGATCGGCGCGATCATTCTCGGGATCCTGACGTCAGGCTTCACATTCCTCAACGTCGACGCGCACTATCAGGAAATCATCAAGGGCGGCGTCATTGTGGCGGCCGTTGTCGCCGATCAGTATCGCCAGCGGCGGCGCAAGGGTGCGTGAGCGCGGCGTCCAAGTTGCCTCGCGTCAGACTGGCGCACCAAGGTTGCCGAAAAGCAACTGCGATGAAATCCCATGCGACGATCTGGCCGTTCGGTGAATCCCATGATGGCTCAATTTGTTCTTTGGATTAGGGCGGTTGCTGTCCTCGCGCCTCTGTTGGTCGCCGGCGCCTTGTGCGAAGCGGGGGAGACGCCGCAAGAAGCAAACCCGGCCGACCATAGTCAAATTGAGGACGAAGGTTGAGAAACTTCTGAAGCACCGAACTTGGTTTCATCGAAGCTACGCGCCGGTCGGATTTGTTCTCAATTTCTTCCATTTCGACGATCACGAATTCAAAATCGAGAATAAATATGTGAATGACGAAGGGGGTGTCATGAGGGAAGCCGTATATCTTGGCTCATGGTTTCTCAGCGATACGTCGAGCAATGTCGTGAAGGCTCATTTCGACGTAACGAAGCCGAGTGACGATGGCGTACCTCGGCCGTGGGATCTAACCTTGCGACTCGTGGGCGATGATAAACTCGAGTACAGCAACGGGAAAAGTTCAATCTCGGCAGAGACGAGAACGGAATTTGCTCCTGAAAGGCGCATTTCTTAATCATGTTAGGACCGCCCGCGCGGCCCAATCGTCCTTTAAAACGCAGTTCGCCGTAAGGACATCGCTGTCCCGATGAAGGGCTTGCGTGCACCGCGCTCTCACAGGGGCGTCAGGCCGCGGTCAGACCGCGATGAATGCAATGGCCAAGGGACAAGGTGCATTGCAATCCAGCTGAGAACGGTTAGTCGCGAGGGATTGACCCAGAGCGGACGGCCGAGCCGCAAATCTTCGGACGCCGTCATCGGAATTTCTAAGCAATACCAGTGGATGTCTTTCGGCTTGAGCCCGGCTTTGGTCTCACGGTTGGGGTGGAACTCGCCCGTCCTTTGATCTGCCGAGCGCTCCCAGACCGTGTAGCAGCCGTCCGTGCTTGGGAGCGGCTCAATTGGCAGCCCAGACGATTGACGGATTTCGTAATCGGAGTCGCCAACGACGCAGTGCCAGACGCCGTCTGAATCCTTTCGGAAATGCGATCCATCGGAGAAGCTGTGCCCATCGCCAACCCCCGCAGCATCCAAGGTTCTCTGCACGATCGATCGCCATCCCGTGGCAGTCCAGATGCGCCGCCGCAAGGGACCGAGCGAAAACGAGAGCGCAGCAAAGCAGAAGACGCCTCATGACTCCTCCCGATTTTTTCTCGACAGCGATACCCTTCCGCATTCAGCGAGGCTCGTACTCCGCGGCTGCCGGTTCCGACTCACGTCGTGGTCGCTTGAACAGTCACTCAGCCACCTGGTTCCCTGACGCCACTCCTGAAGCACGAACGCGACGTAGGCGACCAGCAGCGCGCTGCTTATCGCGTGAAGATCAGCTAACGGCGCCCGGGCTTGTTCGATTGCGCGGTGTATCAATACGTATTGGAGTCCCGATGATGACGATAGGGATACAATTGAGCGCGGCGAATCCAAGCCTCCGGCGGGCGAGATACGCCGCAAACGGCAGCGGCACGCTGAGCCACCGAAACAGATGGACCCAGGCGACATGGAGTCCCCACTCGTCCGGCGCGATCATCGAAGCTTCGCCGGCGAGAAAAATCTGGACCAGGACCGCTAGGCCGAATCCGGCTGCGAGAACCAGAAAGACTGGTTCGGCGAGCCGGTTGTATCGCGCAAGGAAACCGGTCTTCGACTGTATGTCGGTCTTTAGGCGATCTCGAGCTTGGCGCCCGTCTCCGCGGGCTGCGTAATGCGCGGCGTTTGGCCGCCGCGCAAGACGCTGTTGCCGGAGTAAAGCGTGCGCTGGTCGATGGCGACGGGCTCAAGCCAGTCGGAGGCTTTCATCTCGCCGTTGAGACCATAGATCGCAAGCGCGTTGTCGTAGCTCACCTTGCGAATGGCGTCAGCGGAAATACCGCGCTCGATCATGAGACGCGCTGTCTTCGGAAGAGCCAACGCGTCGGACACGCCCCAGTCGCAGGCCGAATCAACGATTATCCGCTCGGGGCCGTACTGATGAACGAGCTCAGTCATTCTGACGTTGCCCATCTTGGTGCCTGGATAGATGGAAAAGGCGGCCCAAAAGCCGCGGTCAAGCACTTCGCGCACAGTCTCCTCATTGTTATGGTCGATGACGCATCGACCCGGATCGAACCGGTGCTCGATGAGCACATCCATGGTCCGCGTGGTGCCGCGTTTTTTGTCGCGGTGCGGGGTATGAATTATAATCGGCAAATCAAGCTCTTTGGCGAGTTCGATCTGGGCGCGCAGATATTTATCTTCGAGCGGGCTCTGGTCGTCATAGCCGATCTCGCCAATAGCGACGACGCCCTCCTTGCCCGCGAAAGAGGGAAGTATGTCCATCACCGCTTCGGCCAGCGCTTCGTTGTTGGCTTCCTTGGAGTTAAGACCGACTGAGCAATAGTGGCGGATGCCGAACTGGCCGGCGCGAAATCGTTCGAACCCGATGATGTGGGAGAGATAATCGGCGTAGCTGCCGACATTCGTGCGCGGCTGACCGAGCCAGAAGGCCGGCTCGATCACAGCTACGATGCCGGCCGCCTCCATGGCGGCATAGTCGTCAGTCGTGCGTGCGATCATATGGCAGTGCGGGTCGATGAACATCGTGCCGGTCGGCAGGTCGCCGGAGAACGCGTGCTCCGCCGCGAGCTGGGCCTTGAGTGACGCGATCTTCTCCGCCGTAAGCGCGCGGCCACAGCAGGGACAGGCGATATCGCGGGCGGGCGCTGAGGTGGACGTCGGCGTGCAGGCAAAGCCGCTCGAGTTCGCTCCGAATGACTCGTCCATATTACTTTCCTTTCACGTCTACGGAGTTTGGCTCCTCACGCCGTTCCACGTAACTTCGCCTGCCGCGACGGCGTCCGCGAGATCGCGGCGTCTAGCAAGCGCCTCGGTAGCTGCGGGATCTCGGCTCGCGGCCAGGGCCAGCGCCGCCGCCTTCTGCTCTAGCGGGTCCCCTTCGACTAGAACGTGGGCGAGGTCCGCGATTGCTGCTGCGTTGGCGAAAGCCCCCACACCGCGCCACAGCTCGGGCGTGACCGGTCGATGCGCCGCCCAGCGCTCGTGGGCGTAGTTGACAAGCATGTCCGCCAGTTCGTCGTTCCACCTGTCATCAAGTCCGACGATCGGATGCAGAACGCTGTCGATGAACAGCGTCTTCAGCACCATATGGTTCCATGCGCTCTGTGGGAGGTTTTCCGCCGGAAAGGGATTTTGATGCGCTACTGCTTCGAAGACCGTGCGCATGGCGGTGCGCAGCCCTTCGGCTGCGACCGGCACGAGCGCGTCCGGATCGGGATAGAGTGGCAAGCCCTTGTAGATCGCGACCAGTTCACCAAGATCGGCGGAGGCCGCGAGACCTTTCAGCCGCTCGGCGAATTGCTCGGCCGTCCTCGCGGCGTCGAGGAGCAGCACAATCCGAGCCGCTTGGTCGACCGTCATTCGGTTCGGTTGCCATCTCGGTCGGGCTTTCTCGGCCGCCGCCAAATCCGAACTGTCTAGGGCGAGGACGCCCTTGCCCATGCGCCGAACTATTGAGCCGAAGACGGAGGCGAAGGCGCGCGGCGAGGAATTGGTAGCGAGGTCCGCCCGTTTGGCATTGAACCACGCGACGGCGTCCGGCGAGGTTTGACGGCCGATCCAAATGACAAGGAGGTCCGCAGGTGGGGTCATCAAGTGCCCGGGATGGAGCGCTGGAAAAAGAGCGTAAGCGGAAAACCCAATGCCGCCAGAATCGCTAGCAGCGACTGGTTTGCTCCAGCTATGAAAAGGGCGTCGAGCAAACAAATACCCGCGATAAGGATGGACACGACGTGAGGAATATTGGACCGGTCGCCCCGGACCATGGTCGAGACCGCCCAGACAACCGCGAGGAGCAACGCAGCATAGATAACGAGGCCGATGAACGATCCCCTCGCGATCGGCAGGCCATAAACGAACGAGGCGCCGAGAAAGGCGAGTGGCCAGAGGCGACCCGGTTGCTTCAGGTCTTCCTGCTTCGCTGCGTAGGTAAGGCCGATCAGGTAGCAGAGCGCCATCGCAGCGGCCCAGAGCAGGGCCCGCGGCAGGACCCCCGCGACCGACGCCGCAGTCGTGACGTAGACCAGCACTCGGCAGAAGCCCATGAACAGCGGGCCGATCGGGTTGCCCTTGTGCCAGGCATCATAAACAAGGATCGCGATTGTAAGCGCAAGACCGGCCACGAAACCCCCGAGGCCAGCGCCGCCCGGCGACAAACCGAGCAGGAGAAGCAGAATGAGCCCGCACCCGATCAGAGCCGCGCCGATCGCGAAAACTGTGGATTCCGCGACAGCGCCTGACGGGATAGGTCGTCCGGGGCGGTGCTGACGGTCATACGCGGCGTCGAATGCGTCGTTGAGATACATCCCCGCGATATAGAACGTGGATAGCCCCAGCATCAGCGCGAGCACTCGGCCCGGCGCGAGCGGCGCCCCAGAAAGGACGGCGCCGGCGAGCACGTTCGTCCACACTGTCGGAAGGTTCGAGACCCGTCCGAGTCGGAGAGCAGTAGGCCAGGTTACGCCGGAAATCGCTGCCGAACCCATTCCAGTTCTCTGGCGATAGCGGGTGCGAGGCGGATGGTGCGATAACGCGCCGGCAGAACGCCCCAAGTGTAAGTCTCGACTTCTAGGTGTTGCGATATCGGGTCATGCAGATGTAGCGCGAGGGCCTCGCGCACGAACGACGTGTATCGCAGCCGCTCGTCGTCGCACCAGTCAGGCAAGTAGACGTCCTCCTTCACGCGCGTTCCATGAAAAGGACCATAAGGAAAAGCATTGCGCGTTGGACATAAAGGTTGTTGTCCGCGAGATAGCCCTTCATCTGTTCGAGAGCGTCACGCTGACTTGCCTGACCGAGCGCCACACCCGACAGGCGCAAGCCGATTGCGAAGGCTTGGTCGGGTGCGATGTCCTTGCTAACAGCAAGCACGTGATTTTGGAGAACACCCCAGACCTCGTCCCAAGTCTCGCCCCGGTGGACGTTCGTGCAGTAAATTAGGTGACCGTTCTCGCCCGGGAGTTTCATTCGGCGAGGACCTCGAGCCAATTAATAGCTTGCAAGATCAACCGTTCGTCCATCTCGTGAACCTCGAGACCTCGGCCTAGGCCGGCGAGCAACGTGATCGTAAGCTCGCCGCCGAGATGCTCACGGAACTCGCGCAAGCCTCTAAGCAGCCCGTGTTCGCCAAACGAGTTCGCGTCCTTGAGCGCGGGATGGAATACCGGTAGGCCGAGCCGGATGAGGAGATCGCAAACCCGGCGATCGTCGCCATCCGCCAAATGTCCTGCTAGCACGGAATAGCGAGTGTCCAGTGCAATGCCGATGGCCACAGCCTCGCCATGACGCAGAGCATGTCCCGTCATAAGCTCCAGCTTATGGGCAGACCAGTGGCCGAAATCCAGCGGACGAGCGCTCCCGCGTTCGAACGGATCGCCGCCCTCGGCGATTTGAGCCATGTGTAGTTCGGCGCAGCGGCGGAAAAGATGGTCCACGGCTGCCGCTCGGAAGGCCCGCAGTTCGGCCGCGTTCCGTTCGAGCCAACGAAGGAAGGCGCGGTCGCGGATCAGGGCCACCTTCACGGCCTCGGCCATGCCGGCTCGCTTGTCACGCTCGTCGAGGAAAGCCGAGTTGTTGAGCACAGCGAGGGCGGCGTGAAAGCGCCGAGCAAATTCTTTTGGCCGAAGGCGTTGACGCCGTTCTTCACGCCAACGCCCGAGTTGTTTTGGGACAGGACGGTGGTTGGCACCCGGATGTGTCGAATGCCGCGATGGACCGTGGGGGCCACATAGCCGACGAGGTCAAGCATCGCACCCCCACCGATGGCGACTACGAATGCATGCCGGTCTAACGCGAGCTCCACGAGGCGGCGCTGCAGGCGCTCGACAAGAATGGGGTCGTTTTTGCAGCGCTCGCCCCCGGGGACGAATTCCGGCGCGGCGATAAGCTTCATGGCGTGCTTGCGGACCGCTACATAAGCCGTAATGCACGACGGGAGGTTCTCCCCTGCGGCCAAGCCGTCATCGATAAAAACCATGATCTTGTGACGGCAATCCGACTGGAGGCGTGCGAGCGTTTCGACAAAGAGGCGGTTCGCGGGCAAGAAAAGATCGCGCGTGAACGCGACGGGGTATTCATAACGGACCGCGAACTTTTGCAGATAGATGTGAGCCGGCGCAGCGGATGCATCAGCGATCGCCATCGCGCCCTCGGCGTTTTCAAGGGACAACCCTTCAGGCGCACACTCTTCGCATTGGTCAAGCGGCATCGGGACGGTTTTCATTCGTGGCCACCTCCCGCCCAAAGATGTGGGTGAGGATCAGGTTCTTTACATCTGTCGCTGCGAGAGAGCCAACTGGCAAAAGCTCTGCGTCCGACGAGATGATGACGGGGCCATCATCAACGCGATGGGTAATTCGACCATGCGATCCCTTGACGAGGTTGGCGTCGAGTGGAATCACATCCATCAGACTTCGAAAGCCGAGTTTTCGTTTGGCTAGTCGCCAACCAACCGCAAACTTCGGAACGCGGATCGTAGGGTCGAGGAACAGCTCAACCGGGTCATAACCCGGTTTGCGATGAATCTCGACCGTGCGGGCGTAGTCGGGCGCGCGGTCGTCATCGATCCAATGATAGTACGTGAACCAGCTATCGGCATGGGATATCGCCACGAGTTCGCCCGCACGCGGATGGTCGAGGCCGAAGGTAAGCTTGCTCTCCGCGTCGAGCACCTCCTCAACCCCCGGGAGTTTTTCGAGCAGTCCCTTCACCGAAGCGATGCGACCGGCATCTCGCACATAGACATGCGCGATTTGATGGTCGGCGACCGCGAAAGCTTGTGATGCCCCGGGGTCGAGAAGCTCGCTGCCGAACTCTTCCCGAATCGCCAGCAGCCCAGCGCGGCGTAACGCGCGGTTGATATGGATCGGGCGGTTTACGGCCGTGATTCCATATTCGGAGAGCACGACGATCCGTGCGCCGCCTTGTTCGGCGTTCGCGATGAGTTCGCCGCAGACGTTGTCTACCGCCCGCAGATCAGCGGTGATCGACGGGCCGTCCGGGCCAACGCGCTGCAGGCCATAATCCAGATGCGGCAAATAGATCAACGTAAGCGTCGGCTTGCGAGTTTCCCGGACATAGATCGAGGCTCGCGCGATCCATTCGCTGGAGGCAATCGTGGTCGCCGGCCCCCAAAAAGAGAATAGCGGAAAGGAACCCAAGAGCTGGGTCAGTTCGTCCCGCAGCCCCGCCGGCGCCGCATAGCAGTCCGGCAGCTTTCGGCCGTCGGCGCAGTAGACGGGTCGCGGGGTGACGCCGATATCGGCGCCCGAATACATGTTGTACCACCAGAACATGTTGGCGCAGGTAAATTCCGAGTTGCGCGCTCTTGCTGTGTCCCAAAGCTTTTCGCCGCCGACGAGCGCCGCCGATTGGCGCCAGAACCAGATTTCCGACAGGTCGCGGAAATACCAGCCGTTGCCGACGATTCCGTGCCGGTTCGGCAAGACGCCGGTTAGAAATGTAGCCTGGGCCGAGCAAGTGACGGCCGGCGTTACCGCGCCGAGGGCACGGGTGCCGCCACGTGCCGCCAAACGCTGCAGGTTCGGTGTATTTGGCCCGATCATGCGTGGCGTAAGGCCGACCACATTGATGACGATGGTGGGCTGCATCGATCCGTTCTATCCCGACTCTGTCGCTCCCGAGTTCTATTTCTTCAGCGACCTTACATAGGTCATGACATACAGGATTTCATCTTTCTTCAGCCGGTTGCCGAAGGGCTGCATCGCCCCTGTCGCGCCGCCATAGATGATCTCAAACATTCCCTTGTCGGTGGTAAAGCGGGTGTAGTGATGCGTGTTCTCGATGAAGCTCGGGCCAATCCGGCCACTGCCGTCCGGCATATGACAGCTCTGGCACCACTGATCGTAAAGCTTCTTGCCTTCGGGAAGCGCGTCTGGATCGCGTTTGTAGGGATCCGCTCCGGTCTAGTAAAACTTCGTCACCGCGTCCGTGATCGCCTCATTCGGCAAGGGTTTGACGGCGAGCGGACTGTCGTCGAGCGCGCTTGTGAACGCGACCTGATCGGCGCTTGCCGGCGGAGCGACGCCGCACACGCCAACGGCGAAGGTCCATCGCAGCAATCGGCGAAAGGGATCGTGGGAACGGGCTCTCTTCAAGTCTTTATCAGCGCTGAACAACAACAGGGCTCCATCCAAATTGGACTCGTCCGGCGTAAAAAAGTTCAGGCAGAGTTGGCTCTGCCTGAACAGACATTGGTGGTTCCTGGCGTGTTACGACAGGAACGCTAGTTGCTCGCCGCCTTCAGGGTCTTCGCCGTCTCGGCGCCCGGAGGAACCTTGTCGGTCGCCATGACTCGCCACAAAGCGCCGGGTGGGTTGTTCATGGCGCCCTTGTCGTCGGTGTAGAAGCAGTAGCAGTTTGTCGCCAGCACCGAGCCGTCCTCGTCGACGTTTCCGCCGGTGAATTGCAACTGCGTTTGCATCAGCTCCTGCATTTGCCACTTGTTCGCTGATTTGTCCCTAGCGGTTCCCCAAACTCGGCCCGAGCACCAGTCGCCGAACAGGAAATTCTCGTTCTTGTCGACGCTTTAGAGCGTGCTGTGTTCATACGGCAGCATAGCCTGAGTTTGCGAGATAGTTTGCGCATTCGTTTGGCGGGAACGTTTGGAGGAGTGCGCCGAGGCGCCGCCAGGTGTTTTCGACGGTGCGCTCTGCAGCGTCGCGGATTTTGTGTTTGAGCTTCGCGAAGACCTGCTCGATTGGATTGAGATCGGGGCTATAGGGCGGCAGGAAGAACATCCGCGCGCCAGCAGCGCGGATCATGGAACGGACGCCTGCTCCCCTGTGGGAGCCGAGATTGTCGAGGACGACGATGTCGCCTTCTTTTAGGGTTGGGACGAGAACCTGCTCGACATAGGCGGCGAAACTCTCGCCGTTGATGGGGCCGTCGATCACGCGCGGCGCGTCGATCCGATCGCAGCGGAGGGCTGCGATAAAGGTCATCGTTTTCCAGTGGCCATGCGGGGCCTTGGCCACAAGCCTGCGGCCTTTCGGACCCCAGCCGCGCAGCGGCGCCATATTCGTCTTGACCCAAAGCCTGCCCCCGCGAAGGCGGGGGTCTCGTCGATGAAGACGAGACGGGCTGGATCGATGCTGGCCTGACGCGCCTTCCAGCGTTCACGTTTGCGCGCGACGTCTGTCCGATCCTGCTCGCTGGCGAACAGGCTTTTTTTTGAAACTCAACCCTTCCTCGCGAACGAAAGTCCAAACCGCACGCCGATCGGTCTTGATCCCGCACTCCGTCAGTTCGGCCGCCAGGCCCCGCGTCGTGAACCGACCGGAGTGAATACGCTCACGCAGCCAGACGGCGACGTCTCCCGAGAGCGTGCGCGGCTTGCGCCCTCCGATCGCAGCCGGCGCAACCGAACCTGTCTCACGCCGCCGCTTCACCCATTTCGGCACGCAAGACGGATCAATGCCAAACGCCTTGCCGATCGACCGGATCGTCTCGCCCGCCTCAAACCGCGCCACAGCGCGTTCCCGCAAATCCTCCCAATAAGGCCGCGTCATCGCCAAGCCTCCTGACGCGCACCTTGAATCAGAGCTCAAACGATTCCGGAAATCCCAATTCCTTCAGAAAACCGCACGCTCTAGACCGATGACAGAGCAGCCCGAGCCCTTTGGATTGTCGGGCGCGCCGGGGTATTCTTTTGTGTGCGGATAGTTGGCGATCGGGAGCAAGCCGACCTGCGGGCAAGTGGTGTTTTTGTCGATGATCGGGAAGCAATCGGGGCCGGCGTTCAGCTTCCAGCCGTAGTTCTCACCGCCTTTGCTGTCATGCGACTGCCAGAACACGTTTTCCCAATGGTTCTGACGGAGGTCCGCGATGAAGAGGTCGCCTGTCTTGTTGAAGTGGATCTGCCAGGGGTTCCAAACGCCATAGGCGCAGATTTCGGGCCGGGAGATCATTAACAATACTGCCGCGAGAGTACCCGCAAACTTCGTAGACATACAACTCCTCCCAGCGCCCAAATTTCTTCTGCTCAGCCTACGCTCCTTGTGCGCGGGCTTAGGCTGTCGGGCCTAACCTTAGTCGACAATCCATCGCGCCAAGCAAGGCCGCAGCTCGTTGTCAGGCATTACAGCTGGTTGCGTTCCAACAAGATCCTACTATGTGCAACAAACGGAAGTTTATAGCAGAATTATATTCCAACATAGCTGGAATAAGTCCTGGAAAAGCCGCCATAGTTTCGCAAATGTCCTCATGTCTAGTCCCTTGTGGTTCATACCGGCGAATTGCGGCCCACGCTTCTCTTCCGGTGTCTTTAAATAGAAAGCCCCCGGCACCGGCCTCGCGGCATTGCCCAAGAGGCCCGGCGTGGCGCTGTCAGCCCGGTTGTCCAGGAGCTTATCGCCATTGACAGCCGAGTTCGGGAAAAGCGATTGGCTGCGCTTCGCCGCCGGGGAGGAGTGCCTGCAAAAAAGGCGCCGTCTTTGACGATGACCGGCGCACAGAAGCCGAGTGCGCGTATTGAATTCGCGACCTTGTTCAGATGGGCCGGGTCAAGGTTCCTTAGTGAGTATGACAACGCTGTTGTGACCCTCGAACCCGTGCTTGCGCAATCGAGCGGGGTCCGAAACAATGTGGTTTCCGATGCGTGCTGCTCCGTGGTAGGCGGTTGGGGCTGCTTTCAGAGGCGCCATAAGACTGCTAGGGCTGAGGCGAGGGGACAATGGACCCCACCATATTGGCGCGCCTGCGCCACCTGCCTTCGGTATCCGCAGTCCTGGACACTTCCGCTGCGGCGGTTGTTCTTGAGCTTTATGGCCAAAAGGCCTCAGCCGATGCGATTCGCGCGACGATTGAGGTGGCGCGCAGGGCGCTGCAAGATGGCAGGTCCATTGTTCCGAGCGCTGAGTGTCTCGCCCTTGAAAGTCGCGCCCGTCTCGAGCGAGAGGACCGCTCCAGTTCGCGCCCGTTGTTCAACCTAAGCGGCACGGTCCTCCACACAAATCTCGGCCGGGCGGTGCTCGCTCAGGCGGCGGTCGAAGCCGCTGTCGCGGCCATGCAGAATCCGGTGGCCCTGGAATTTGATCTTGAGGCCGGCAAGCGCGGCGAACGCGACGATCATGTCAGGGGGCTCCTATGCGAGCTGACCGGCGCGGATGACGCCACGGTGGTTAATAATAATGCCGCCGCGGTGCTGCTCGTCCTGAACACTCTTGCGAACGGTCGTGAGGCGATCGTGTCGCGCGGCGAGCTCATCGAGATTGGCGGCGCATTTCGTATGCCGGAAATCATGGCCTGCGCGGGCGCACGGCTGGTCGAGGTCGGCACGACCAATCGCACACATAAGAAGGATTATCGCTCGGCGCTGAACGAAAGGACAGGGCTGATACTCAAAGTCCACACCTCGAACTATCGCATTCAGGGCTTCACGGCCGAGGTCGGGGCGTCGGCTCTCCGGCTCATCGCCAAGGAGGCGGGCGTTCCGCTGGCCCACGATCTTGGGTCGGGCACATTGGTGAACCTTGCGCAATACGGGCTTCAGGCGGAGCCGACGGTTCGGCAGGCGGCGGCCGCAGCGGACGTTGTGACCTTCTCCGGCGACAAATTGCTCGGCGGGCCGCAAGCGGGTTTCATTGTCGGCAAACGCGACCTGATCCAAGTGATCAATCGCAATCCGATGAAGCGCGCGCTTCGCATTGACAAGATCAGGCTAGCCGCCATCGAAGCCACTCTCAAACTCTATCGGGATCCCATCCGGCTTGCGGAGCGCCTTCCGACGTTGCGAATGCTGACCCGGTCACGGGATGAGATCGAGGCGCAGGCGCGCCGCATGCTGCCCCATGTGGCGAAAGCGCTGGGCGGCGACTTTGCGGTCGAAATATGCGAATGCCAGAGCCAGATCGGGTCCGGCGCGCTGCCGCTCGAAACTATTGCAAGCGCCGGTCTCGCCATCGCCTCGAAGCGGAAGGGTCGCGAGCTGGAACGCTTGTCGGCATTGCTGCGGGAACTGCCGCGACCTGTGATCGGACGCATCGAGAAGGACCGCCTGCTGCTCGACCTGCGTTGCGCTGACGAGGAGGAAGCGTTCCAATCCAATCTGTCGCACTTCAATCTCATTGCCCAGGAGCCCAGATGGAGCGCCCCGTCTGACGAGCGGCCAGCGACGGACGCGCCCTCGTGATCGTCGGCCTCGCGGGTCATATCGATCACGGCAAGACGACGCTGGTCAAAGCGCTGACCGGCGTCGACGGCGACCGGCTCAAGGATGAGAAGGCCCGCGGCATCACGATCGACCTGGGCTTCGCCTATATGCCTAGCCGCTCGGGGGATCGTATCGGCTTCATTGATGTTCCAGGTCACGAGCGCTTCGTTCACACGATGCTCGCGGGCGCAAGCGGGATCGATTTTGCGCTTCTGACGATCGCCGTCGATGACGGAATCATGCCGCAGACGCTCGAACATCTGGCGATTCTCGACCTGCTCAGCGTCGATCGCGCCGCGGTGGTCCTTACGAAAACGGATCTCGCTTCCCCCGAATCCATCGAGCGCATCGCCGGCCAAGCAAAAGCGCTGATCGCGGCGACCGCGCTTGCGGGTGCCGAGATCCTGACGGTCTCTGCCCTGACCGGGAATGGCGTGGACGCCCTGCGCGCCCATCTCGAAGAGGCGGCGGACGCCGTGCGCGATCGAGGAGCAGGCAAGAGGTTTCGGCTCGCGATCGATCGCGTCTTCACCCTGTCCGGCGTCGGCGTCGTGGCGACCGGGACGGTTCTGTCGGGCTCGGTCCATGTCGGCGATCGGATCCAGCTCAGCCCGTCCGGCCTGTTCGCCCGTGTGCGGTCCCTTCATGCGCAGAACCGTCCAGCCGAGGCGGCGCATGCGGGCGAGCGCTGCGCGCTCAATCTCACCGGCCCCGGCATAACGAAAGACGCGATCCGGCGCGGCGACGTGGCGCTCGATCCCGCGCTGCATGCGCCGACCGATCGTATCGACGCCCGCATCCGCGTGCTGCCAACCGAGAAGAGGCCGATCGGTCAATGGTTCCCTGTCCGGCTTTATTATGCCGCCGCGGAAGCCGGCGCGCGCATCGTTCTTTTCGACGACAGGCCGATTGCTCCTCGAGAAGAGGCCAACGTCCAGCTCGTCCTTGACCGGTCGATTGCCGCAGCAGCGCATGACCGCTTCGTCGTTCGGGACGTATCGGCCCAGCGAACGCTGGGCGGCGGGCTATTCCTTGATCTCCGTGCGAAGGCCAGAGGGAGGCGGACGCGGGAGAGGCGCGAGCAGCGCGCGGCGCTAGAACTGGCCGATCCGTCGGCATGCCTCGCCGCGTTGCTGAAAACGCCGCCATTCGCTTTTGACCTTGCCGCGTTTGCACGAGATCGGGCGCTCTCCGCCGAGCGGAGGGATCAGCTGGCGTCGGACCTGGGTCTCGCAATCTTGGAGGCGGGAGAATCGACAATCGCGGTGACCCGTGAGCGTTGGGCCTTGTTTACGTCGACCATGCTCGAGCGGATCGGCTCCTATCACGCCGAACATCCGGACCTGCAAGGATTGGGACGAGAGCAGCTGCGGGTCATGTCGCAGCTAAAACT
Organism: uncultured Alphaproteobacteria bacterium; assembly: GCA_963775405.1. Taxonomy (GTDB): domain Bacteria; phylum Pseudomonadota; class Alphaproteobacteria; order Rhizobiales; family Beijerinckiaceae; genus Roseiarcus. Next base: position 34,544 of record CAVZJI010000006.1, on the reverse strand, counting down.
GCCGAGGTCGGTATTCGACGTCGCTTTGAAAAGGCTTGCCGGCTCCCGCCAGCTCGTTCTGGAAGGCGCGTTCGTCAGACTTCCGTCGCATGAGGTTCAACTCACGCCTGAGGATAAAGCCGCCTGGGAGGTGGCAGCTCCGTTTCTCGGCGGACCCCAGCGATTCCGTCCGCCAAGGGTGCGCGACCTCGCGGCGGCGACGGGCCGCTCCGAAGGGGATCTGCGCCGCGTCCTCAAACGCGCGGGGCGCATGGGTTGGGTCGACGAGATGGCGCACGACCATTTCTTTCTGCGGTCGACGGTGAGCGAGATGACAAGGATTATTCGGGACCTTTCGGCTGCAGCGAAAGACGGCTCTTTTTCTGCTGCGCAATTCCGTGACCAAGTCGACAACGGCCGCAAGGTGGCGATCCAAATTCTCGATTTCTTCGATCGGCATGGCGTGACGTTGCGCAAAGGCGACGAGCGCCGGATCAACCGGCATCGGCTGGATTTGTTCGGAGCGGCGTGCCAATCCGGTGACGAGAATGGAGGAGAATCGTCCCCGGTGGGGCGCCCGGACTTCAAATCCGTGTGGGGCAGCGAGCCTGTCTCAGGTGGGTTCGAACTCCCGCTCTCTTCCGCCAACACCGCCCGGGGCTTCGGGCCTCAAATCGGCGTAGCCGTTGAAAAGGCTAAGAGAGCGTCTGGACGAGCCTCTTGGCGCGTCGGGGCGTGATCCCTGTCACACTCGTCCATGCGAAATCGTGTTAATTGTGTTTTCGATCACGGAGGGAGAAAGACCGCAATGACTGGAATAAGCGCCAAAATTCTTGGAGTGATCGTGTTTGTTCTCGTCCCCAGTCTGGCGTTCGCACAATACGGCCGTGAGACGCTAGGTCCTCAAGTCAGCGCACGTGGGCCGTGGCTGGGGAGCGGCGCCAATGGCTCAGACGGCAATGGATCCATAACCCCGTCCCGTGGCGAATTCGATGCACACCATACGACCGCGCCCTCGTCCAAGCGGCCTATCGCTTTTCGCGGCGACGTCCCGATGTAGCCGATTAGAGACGGCTTTTGGCGCCCGGAGCCGGCGCCGCACCGCGCCAAATCACGCGGACGTCAAGGTTCGACGACTACCATCGGGTCGCCGACTTCGACCGAACCGATGATTGCGGCGCGCGAATCGCCCTCTCGGATGCGCGCACAAATCCTTGGCGCGGCGTCGGCGTCGCAAGCGACCAAGAGGCCGCCCGAAGTCTGCGGATCGGTGAGCAAACGCCGTCGCCAGTCCTTAAGGCCCACGGGCAAATCAACGCCGTCTCCATAGCTCGACCAATTGCGCTCCGACGCGCCGGTGAAGTAGGCCGCCTGCACAAGGCTCGCCGCTTCGCGTAGCAACGGGACATCGTCAAGGCGCAGCCGGACGGTGACGCCAGCGCCCCTCGCCATCTCGAGCGCGTGGCCGAGGAGGCCGAAACCCGTAACGTCGGTCATCGCGTGAACTTCCTTCATTCGCGCCAGCTTCGCTCCGACGACATTGAGGCGCGTCATGAAGCCAAGCATCTCGCGATAGCCGTCTTCGGAGAGCGCGCCCTTCTTGATCGCCGCCGAATAGATCCCGACGCCAATCGGCTTCGTCAGGATCAGCGCGTCGCCCGACCGCGCTTCCGAATTGCGTCTCAACGCCTTCGTCGAGACAAGACCGATGACGGCGAGGCCGTAGATCGGCTCGGGGGAATCGATGGAATGGCCGCCAGCGACGGGGATCCCCGCCTCCGCCGCCATGGCCGCGCCGCCGCGCAGGATTTCGCGGATCATGCTCGTGGGCATGCTGTTGATCGGCATGCCAAGGACCGCGAGCGCGAAGATGGGCCTGCCTCCCATCGCGTAGACGTCGGAGAGCGCGTTGGTCGCAGCGATGCGGCCGAAATCGAAGGGATCGTCGACCATCGGCATGAAGAAGTCGGTGGTCGCGACGATGCAGGTCTCATCGTCAAGCCGCCATACCGCCGCGTCGTCGCCGGTCTCCGTACCGACGAGCAGATTGGCGAAGGGGGCCGTGGCCGGCTGCTCGGCGAGCAGCTCGCGCAAGACAGAGGGCGCGAGCTTGCAGCCGCAGCCGCCGCCATGGGCGAGAGCAGTCAGGCGAAGGATGGGAGCGTTCATGGCCGCCTATCTCTGCAGTTGGAACTGGCTCGCGTCAGATTGCCCCCGCAGCCGCCGTAAGGCTAGGGCTGACCAGGCGCGTGGCGCCAGCCTAGGCTCTCAATGCAACCAGCGCGCGCGAGCTCGCCGCAAGTTAAACGTCAGTAAACGTCAGTAAATGAGAATAAACGCTAGTAAAATAGCTTTCTTTTACTAGCGTTTATTTTTCGGAATCCTGACTTTTCAATGGCTTACAGCCGATTCAAACAAGAAAAATCCCATCGCGCGATGAACTCGCGTCTTGGTTGTACGCGAGGCGGCGACACGCGCGCAGGCTCCGCGCGATTGAAGCCAAGATGGTTGAGTTCTGGACACTGGAACAATCATACCATGAATTCTGATTCGTGCAAGCAAAATCCGCATTTTGCTTTGGCAGGAGCTACACTTCTCGCTCAGCGCCAGGCAACAGATTGCACCTGCCGCCATGGGCGAGAGCGGTCAGGCGACGATGGGCGCGTTCAAATCGGGATCTCGCCCGCCTCGATGTGGTAGCGGAACGCCGAGGGATCAAGGCAATCGAGCCGGACGCCGCCAACCTCGCCCGCGGGATACATGAGAAAGCCGACCGGGCCGCCCGAGGCGCCTGGCAACGCGACGTCGTGCGCGCAGTTGAACGCCACCCAATTGCCTTCGCAGGATCCAATCAGCGCTTGGCGCGCCGCGACGACTTTGGGCTCGTCCGCGGTCAGATGAGTGGGGGGTTCCTCCAGCATGACCTTCCGGACGTCGGCTGCGTCCATCGGCGTCCAACCAATGCCCTCGAGCCAGACGTCGGCCCGGCAATGCTGAGCCTTGGTGACGTCGATCGAACCGGCGCCGAGGCTCTTGTAGCCGAAGCGCGAAGGGGCGACGCGAATGCCGTAGAGGTCGCGCGCGGGAAGACCCGCCGCGCGCGCGAGGCCGACAAAAAGGCCGTTGATGTCGGCGCATTTGCCGCCAAGCTTTTCCATAGCCATCATCGCCTTGATGTCGCCCGAGCCGCAGCCGCGCGTTGCGGCGATGCGCTCCGTGTTCGCGACGAGCCAATTGTAGATCGCGCGCGCCTTCTCAAGATCGCTGGCAGCGCCGGCCACGATCCTGTCGGAAGTTTGCTTGACGACGCCATCGGTCGGGATGAGCGCGGTCGCCTTGGTGAAGAGCACGCGCTCTTCGGGCGACAGGACAGCGGGGTCGCCTTTTCCCGCGCGGAGATCGACCGCGCGGTCCCGCGTCGCGACCCGACTGACGATCTCTGCGCGGCGTCCGCCCGAACCCGCCCTCCAGGCGAGGTGGACAAACTCGGCGCCATAGGCGGGATCGCGGACGTTTTCGGCGAAATCTGCGTTGCCCGTCCAGTTCGTTCCTAAGGGGCGGCTCCAGTCGGGAGCGTCGAAGGCGGCGGCCGGCGCCCAGATCCCGACGGGCTCGGTCGAGTCGATCTCCACGACGGTGCGAATCTCGTATGCCCGCCAGTCGCCGTGATCAGAAAATGCGAACGGATCGGCGGTAGCGGGGATCGCGCCCACTCCAAGCGCGCCTAGTGAAGCTGCAGATTTTAGGAAGTCGCGGCGGTCGAGCATGGCTTGCCTCCTCCAGAGGACGTCGGGCTCATGGCGAACAGGTTGAAGCATAGGCCCCCGCGCTTCCGTAGGCCAGCACAATGCAACCCGAACAGATCGAGCGACCTACCCGACCAGAAACAGCGGATTGGGGGCGTGGCGCGCCCAGCCGGCTTCGCCAATCATGACGTCGAGCCCGAGGGTGGCTAAGTCATCCGCGTAAGGATCGGCCTGCATGTCGTTAGCCGCGTACAGCATCTTCGAGTAAGTCCAGCACTCGTCGCAGGTCTCCGCCTTCACAACACCGGAATCGCCTTCGATTCCCCGGAGCGCGAGCGTGCGCGAGCCCCCGCAGGTGACGCAGACGGCGCGCGAATAGTTCCAAGCCGTGGAGCAGAGCGAGCAATAGAGATAGCGCGCACCAGGGTTTTGCCCCGCGCCCGTCGCAACGCTCGCCGAAGAGGTCGATCCACAGCAGGGGCATAAGGAACGCTGTTCGAGAAGCCGCAGGGCCCGGGCCGACAGGCGTCCCGCAAGATGGGTGAAATAGACCTGCAACGCAGCCGCGATCCAGAAGCTGAAGCCGGCTTCGGCCTCATCAATTACGCCACGCAAGAAAGCGTCAGCTTGCGTCTCCGTGGAGCCAGCGGCGCGGGCGCGCAGCTCCGCCGCGATTGCGGCCGCCGGAGACGGCAGGCTCTCGCCGACGGCGGTATCGAGCAGCAGGGCAAGACCGTCACGCCAGGCCGGATCGCGCCGGTGTCCATCGCCGGAGATCGGCGGAATGCGAGCGGCGACCGCCTGATCGACCACCGCTTCGTCGGGCGCGGGAAACGGCGGGAGCATCGTCGCGGCATGATGCTGAGCGCGCACGACCTTCGCCATAAAGTCGAGCCACGCTTCCATGGGGTGACCCCTCGACAGGCGCTCGAGCCGTTCAGCCGTGCGAGCGAAGCGGACCGCAGCATCGGGGAGCAGGATCGGCTCCGGCGCCTTCACGCCGCCCGTCGCATTGCCGATCCAGCCGCTTTTCGGCGTGGCCTCGCCCTGCCTCATGAACCCTCGGCTGCACGCCGCGGACGAGGGCCCCGCGAGCCTGTCGCCACGAGGTTTTTCAGCCATTTGCGATGATGACGCCACGCCCAGCCGGGGGTCACATAGCCTTGCGTCATCCCTCGCATCGAGCCGCGCACCCAGATCGCTGCGTAGACGTGGGTGATCCAGATGATGATGGCCGCGATCGCCGCGTAGCTGTGGATGAGTTCCGCGACGCGCTGCGTCTCGATGCTGGTCGCCTTGCCAAAATAGACCTCCCAGATGACGAGGCCGGTGAGGAAGAGCGCGGGCACGAGCAGCGCCATCGACCAGAACACGAATTTCTGCCCGGCGTTGAACCGCCCGACCTCGGGAACACCTTCCTCCTCGTTGCGCAATACGCGCACGATCGCGCCCATCCAGGCGATATCGTCCCTGTTCCAGAAATTGTCACGCCAGAATTGCACGATGAGCCCGGCATAGCTCACGAGCAGCACGCAGCCGATCCACGGATGGATCGCGCGCTCCCACTGCCCGCCTCCGAACAGGTCGGAAAGAAAAAACAAGGGTGGCTCGAACATCGACAGGCCTGACAGCATCAGCAAGACGAAGCAGACGGCGGTGATCCAATGATTGATCCGCGCCGCGGTCGTATTGCGAATGACAGTCCCAGGCGGATAGCTCATGCGGCGTCACCCGTGACTTTAGGCTCCGATTCTCGAATGAGCTTGGCTGCCGCGATGTCGTCCTCAGGCTGCACTTCGTTCGGCCCGGCGGTGATCCAGTGGAAAAACCCGCTCACTGCGGCGAGCGCGACACCGGCTACCGCCAGCGGCTTCAAGAAGCCCTTCCAGACCTGGACGAGCATGCTGATCCTCGGATTGTCTGGCAGGCCTGCGTAGATTGATGGTCGATCGGCGTGATGCAGCACGTACATCACGTGCGTGCCGCCGACACCCGGCGGATCGTAGAGGCCCGCGTTCTCGAAGCCGCGCGATTTGAGATCGATGACGCGCTCACCTGCCCAATTCGTCATGTCCGTCTTCGAGCCGAACATGATCGCGCCGGTCGGACAGGCCTTCACGCAGGCTGGCTCCTTGCCAACCGTGACGCGATCGGAGCAGAGCGTGCATTTGTAGGATTTGTGGTCGATCTTGCTGACACGGGGAATGTTGAAAGGGCAGCCCTTGATGCAATAGCCACAGCCGATGCAGTTCTCGCTGATGAAGTCGACGATTCCGTTGGCGTATTGCACGATCGCGCCGGGCGCCGGGCAGGCCTTGAGGCAGCCCGGATCCTCGCAATGCATGCAGCCATCCTTGCGGATCAGCCATTCGAGGTTGCCCTGATCATTGTCCCATTCAGTGAAGCGCATCAGCGTCCAGGTGTTGGGATCCAGATCGAGCGGGTTGTCGTAGGTTCCCTCGAAATGGCCGACCTCACCACGCAGGTCGTTCCATTCCATGCAAGCCGCCTGGCACGCCTTGCAGCCGATGCAACGCGTGACATCGATCAGCTTGGCGACTTCCTGGTCGTGCCGGCGGACTGACGGCGGCGTGATCGTCGTAGCCGAGATGCGGATGAAGTCCTGCGACTGCAGATTGGACATGTCGGTTCCTTACGCCACAGGCGCCGCGACCTTTTCGACATTGACGAGGAACGCCTTGAACTCGGGCGTCTGCGTGTTGGCGTCGCCGACCGAGGGGGTCAGCGTATTCGCGCCATAGCCCTTGCGCGCCAGGCCCGTAAAGCCCCAGTGCAGCGGCACGCCAACGACATGGGTCGGCTTGCCGTCGACGGTCATCGGCTTGATCCGCTTCGTGACATAAGCCTTGCAAATCATCGCGCCCCGCTTGCACGAGACGCGCACCCAGCCGGCCTGCTCGATGCCTTTCTCCTTCGCCAACGCCTCGCCGATCTCGACGAATTCCTCCGGCTGGAGGATCGCGTTGATCAACGCGTGCTTGGTCCAGAAGTGGAATTGCTCGGTGAGGCGATAGGTCGTTCCGACATATGGGAAATCGGTGGAGGTTCCAAAATTGGCGCGGTCGTCGGCATAGACGCGCGCCGCCGGGTTGTTGCGCACCTTGGGATGCAGCACGTTCTCGGAAGGGCTTTCAAACGGCTCGTAATGCTCGGGGAACGGCCCCTCGACCATCTGGTCAAGAGCGAAAAGCCGTCCCATCCCCTCGTTGTTCATGATGAAGGGGCCAACGTTTTCGGAGGGCGCAGCGGCCGTATAGTCCGGCACGTCGAGGCCGACCCATTTGCTGCCGTTCCATTCGATGACCGATTTTGCCGGGTTCCATGGCTTGCCCGACGGATCGGCGCTGGCCCGATTGTAGAGGATGCGGCGATTGGCCGGCCACGCCCAAGCCCAGTTCGGCGCGATGCCTGCCTCACGCGGGTCGGTCGCGTCGCGCCGGGCCATCTGGTTGCCCTTCTCGGTGTAGCTTCCCGAGAAGATCCAGCAGCCCGACATGGTCGTCCCGTCATCGCGCAATTGCGCGAATCCATCGAGCTGTTGTCCGGCTTTGACGAGCGTCTGGCCGGAGGCGTCCTTGAGATCGACTAAGGCGCGGCCATTCATTTCCTTGGCCATTTCCTCAGGATCGGGGTCGAGCGGATCGATGTAATCCCACGTCAGGTTGAGGAGCGGATCGGCGAAGGCGCCCCCGTCCTTGCGGTACATTTCCCGCAAGCGATGGAACAGGCCGGCCATGATCCAGATATCGGACTGGGCTTCTCCGGGCGGGGGCGCAGCCTTCCAGTGCCACTGCAGCCAGCGTGCCGAATTGACGAGGGTTCCATTCTCCTCGGCGAAGCAGGTGGTCGGAAGCTGGAACACCTCGGTCTGAATACTTGCCGGGTCAGAGGGATTCTGCGGTCCGAAATTCTCCCAAAAGCGTGACGTCTCCGTATCGAGCGGGTCCATCACGACGAGGTATTTCAGCTTGCCCAGCGAGCGACGGATCTTGCCCTTGTCGGGGAAGGCCTGAAGCGGGTTGAAGCCCTGGCAGATGTAGCCGTTCATCTCGCCCTTATCCATCATCTCGAACGCAGCGATGATGTCGTAGAGCGGGATGTCGAGTTTCGGCAGCCAGTCATAGGCCCAGTTATTCTCGGCGGCAGCGGCTTTCCCGTAGATCGCCTTCTGGAAGCTCACGAAGAACTTCCTGTAGTTCTGCCAGTAGCTGACCTGCCCTGGACGCAAGGGCCGGAAAAGCCGTGTCTTCATGTAATCGTTGAAGGTGACGTCACCGTCTCGCGGCAAAGTCATATAGCCGGGCATGGCGTTCGACAGGAGGCCGACGTCGGTCAAGCCCTGGATGTTGGAATGGCCGCGCAGCGCGTTCATGCCGCCGCCCGCCACCCCGATATTGCCCAGAAGCAGCTGCACCATCGCCATGGTGCGGATGTTCTGCGCGCCCACCGAATGCTGCGTCCAACCGAGCGCAAACAGGCTGGTCAGCGCTTTGTCTGGAGCGGAGCACGAAGCGAACAGCTCGCAGATCTGTAGAAATTTATCCTGCGGCGTGCCACAGATGCGCGACACCATTTCCGGCGTATAGCGATCGACGTGCTTGCGCAGAAGGTTGATGACGCAGTGGGGGTTTTGCCACGTGTCGTCAATCTTGGCGAAGCCCTGATCGTCCCTGGCGTAGTCCCAGGTCGATTTGTCGTAAGCGCGCTTCTCTTCATCGTATCCGGTGAAGAGCCCATCCTCGAAACCGAATCCGTCTTTCACGATCAGACTGGCGTTGGTGTAGGCGCGCACGTACTCGTGCTGAATCTGGTCTTTCGCGAGTAGATAGCGGATGAGCCCGCTCAAGAAGGCGATGTCGGTTCCTGGACGAATCGGCGCGTAGACGTCGGCGACCGACGCGGTGCGGGTGAAACGCGGGTCGATGACGACGAGCTTGGCGCCGTTCTCGATCTTCGCCTCGATCACCCATTTGAAACCGCACGGATGGGCTTCGGCGGCGTTGCCGCCCATGACCACAACGACGTTGGCGTTTTTGATATCCTGCCAGGTGTTGGTCATCGCGCCGCGACCGAATGATGGGGCCAAACTGGCCACCGTCGGTCCGTGTCAGACGCGCGCCTGATTGTCGAAGACCACCATGCCTAAGGCTCGGGCGACCTTCCAGGTTATGTAGGAGGCCTCATTGGAGGACGCGGACGCCGCCAGCATGCCTGTGGATAGCCAGCGGTTGACCGTCGTCCCGTCCCTGTTGATGGGAATGAAGTTCTCGTCCCTATCCTCCTTCATCAACTTGGCGATTTTGTCGAGCGCGAAATCCCAGGAGACTTCCTTGAATTCGCTCGCGCCCGGCGCGCGATATTTAGGGACCTTGAGACGGCCTGGCGAATGGACGATATCCAGCAACGCCGATCCCTTCGGGCAGAGCGTGCCGCGATTGACCGGATGGTCCGGGTCGCCCTCGATGTGAATGACGTCGGAAACCGCGTTCTTGGCGCGATCGCCAAGGGTATAGATCAGGATGCCGCAGGCGACGGAGCAATAGGTGCACGTGTTGCGCGTCTCGGTTGCCGCGGTCAGCTTGAACGGCCGCACCGCAGCGGCCAGAGCCTCCCCATCCCCGCCGAAGCCAAGAGCGCCCAGGCTCGATGCGGCCAGTCCGGCAGCCGTGATCTTGATGAAACCGCGACGACTGAGTTCCATGGCGACTCTCCCGACACCGCGGCGCGCTATTCGCGCAACCGACAAGCAAACGGCGATCGATTAAACAGCCTAGCGAGAAAGTACGGGCCTGTGAAGACAGCTAAAAGCGTTCTATCTGTTGGGATATCTTGCAAGCATTTGTCACGCCGCAATCCGAAAAATCAGGCGCGGGCGAAACAAGCGCGGGGACACGCATGCCGAGGCTTTTCTCATACGGAACGCTGCAGCAGGAGAACGTGCAGCTTGCCACCTTTGGCCGTCGTCTCACAGGTGTGAGCGACGCGCTCGTCGCCTATCGGCAGTCGATGGCGGCGATCCAGGATCCCGAAGTCGTGCGCACGAGCGGCAAGACGCATCACCCGATCGTCGCCTACACGGGCAAAAGCGAGGATCGTGTGCCGGGCGTGCTGTTCGAGGTCTCGGACGCCGAGCTTGCGTATGCCGACGCATACGAGGTCGCAGCTTATGTGCGCGTCAAGGCGCCGCTCGCCTCGGGCCTGGAAACTTGGGTCTATATCGACGCGCAGGGTAGGCCCTGTGAAGACAGCTAAAAATCGTTCTATCCATTGGGATATCTTGCGAGCATTTGTCGCGCCGCAATCCGAAAATCAGGCGCGGGCGAAACAAGCGCGGAGACACGCATGCCGAAGCTTTTCTCTTACGGGACCCCGCAAGCAGGAGAACGTGCAGCTTGCCACCTTCGGCCGTCGGCTCACAGCGCGTCGCGCGACGCGCTCGTCGGCTATCGGCAGTCGATGGCGGCGATCCAGGATCCCGAAGTCGTGCGCAGGAGCGGCAAGACGCATCATCCGATTGTCGCGTTCACGGGGCAAAAGCGAAGATCGCGTGCCAGGGCGCGCTGTTCGAGATTTCGGACGCCGAGCTTGCGCATGCCGACACATACGAGGTCGCAGCTTATGTGCGCGTCAAGGCGCCGCTCGCCTCGGGCCTGGAAACGTTGGGTCTATGATCGACGCGCGGGTAGGCCTCCGTCGGCGTGAACGGCCGGGCGTCAACGCGGCGCGCGGCGCCATCACATCGACGTGAGCGGCGCGGAGACCCAAAGCCGGGCATGATTGGTGCTCGGACGGGCGACAAGGCATCGGGAGTTATCGCTATGTTCAAATGGTGGAGCGCCGGCCTGCTCTTCACGATGGCGATCTCGGGTTTCGTTGCTGTTCCGCATTCCGCCGGAGCCACGGTGATCATAAAAACGTTCCGCTTCTCGATTTGCGTGACAGGTGAGAAACATCCGGATGGCTGTAAAAACGCGCATGCCGACGCTCACCTCGTTGTCCCCGACAATCAGATGGAGGACCTGGACGGAGAAGTCGGTCAGGGCGCGACCATTATGGCGCCGTTGAGTTCCGGCGGGTCCGCCCCGGGTCAACCCGCGCATCGCGGGCGCAAACATCAGAATGAAGCGGCTCCCCAGCCGGATATGTGAAGGGGCCCGCCGGCAAGACGCACCCGATCGTCGCTTTCGCCCGCAAAGGCGACGATCGCGCGCCGGGCGCAGTGTTCGAGATCTCGGACGCCGAACTTACGCGTGCCGACGCATACGAGGTCGCGGCTTACGTGCGCGTCAAGACGTCGCTCGCCTCGGGCCTCGAAGCATGGGTCATGTCGACGCGCCCGGCAAAGCTCCGGCGGCGTGAGCCGGAGCGAACGGGCGAAGCGAATACAACCCCAGGGTTGTTGCGTTTTCCAAGGCCACAGCGATAAATTCGGGCACGTTCCGGAATAAATAAAACGCATCTCGGGAGTGTGGGAGGGATCGGCTCATGACCGCGACCCTAAAGACGCTGGTCAGCTTCGACGGCAGCCGACGGCGCGGCTCCAGAGGGCGATCTGATCGCCGATGCCAACGGCGACCTGTTCGGCACGACTTTGGGGGGCGGCGCAAACAACGACGGCACGGTGTTCGAGATCGCCAAGACCGCCGGTGGATACGCGAGCACTCCCACCACGCTGGTCAGCTTCAACGGCTCCGACGGCGCATCCCCACGCGGCAGCCTGATCGCCGACGCCAGCGGCGACCTGTTCGGCACGACCGAACTCGGCGGTGCGAACGGCGACGGCACGGTGTTCGAGATTGCGAAGACTGCCGCGGGCTACGCGAGCACCCCCACCACGCTGGTCAGCTTCGACGGCGCCGACGGCGCCCATCCGACGGCCGGCCTGATCGCCGACGCCAACGGCGACCTGTTCGGGACGACGGAAGCAATGGCGGGGCCGATCGTTAACGACGGCACGGTGTTCGAGATCGCCAAGACTGCGACCGGTTACGCCAGCACGCCGACCACACTGGTCAGCTTTAACGCACCGACGGCGCAGATCCAGTGGCAGGCCTGATCGCCGATTCCAACGGCGACCTGTTCGGCATGACCGAATTCGGCGGCGCCTTCCTCTCCGGCACTGTGTTTGAGATTAAAAAGACTGGCGCGGGTTACGCGAGCACGCCGACCACGCTGGTCAACTTCGATCGGCGGCGACGGCGCCATCGGACCTGTTGCGAGCCTCATCGCCGACGCCGATGGCGACCTGTTCGGCACGACCAGCGGCCTCTTGCCCAACGGCTTTCCCTTCCCCGGCGAAGACGGCACGGTGTTCGAGATCAAAAAGACTGCCGGTGGTTACGCGAGCACGCCCACCACACTGGTCAGCTTCAACGGACACGAACGGCGCGTTTCCAAGCGCAGCCTGCATCGCCGACGCCGCCGGCGACCTGTTCGGCACGACCGCGGCGTGAACGGCGCCGGCACGGTGTTCGAGATTAAAAAGACCGCCGCAGGTTACGCGAGCACGCCCACCACACTGGTCAGCTTCAACGGCGCGAACGGCGCATCCCCCGCCGCCGGCCTGATCGCCGACGCCAGCGGCGATCTTTTCGGCACAACCATCGGCGGGCGGGCCCAGCGATAACGGCACGGTGTTCGAGATCACCGGCAGCGGCTTTGTTACGACGGGCTCGCCGCCGCCCCCGACAGTCACCGGCGACATCTTTTGGCAGAACACGAACGGGCGGGCCTCGATCTGGGACATGGACGGGAGCAGCGCTGGTCGGCGGCGGGCCGGTGACCCCCAATCCTGGGCCGAACTGGACCGAGATCGGAACGGGCGATTTCAATAAAGACGACCATTCCGACATCCTGTGGCAGAACGCGAGCACCGGCCAAGCCTCGATCTGGGAGATGAACGGGAACAGCTTGATCGGCGGCGGACCCGTGACGCCCAATCCCGGGCCGAGCTGGAAAGCGATCGGAACCGGCGATTTCACCGACGGCGGCTTTGCCGACGACATCCTGTGGCAGAACACGAGCACCGGCCAAGTCTCGATCTGGGAAATGAACGGGAACAGCCATGGGCGGCGGACCCGTCAGCCCCAATCCCGGGCCGGCCTGGAAGGCGATCGGAACCGGCGATTTCAATGACGACCACCAATCCGACATCCTGTTTCAAAACACGAGCACGGGCCAGGTCTCGATCTGGGAAATGGACGGGAACAAACTCATTGGCGGCGGACCCGTGAGCCCCAATCCCGGGCCGAGCTGGCACGCGATCGGGACCGGCGATTTCAACCACGACGGCTTTTCCGACATCCTGTTTCAAAACGCGAGCACGGGCCAGGTCTCGATCTGGGAAATGCACGGGAACACGTTAATGGGCGGCGGGCCCGTGAGCCCCAATCCCGGGCCGAGCTGGCACGCCATCGGAACCGACGGCGGCTCCGACATCCTGTTTCAAAACACCAGCGGCCGAGCCTCGATCTGGGAGATGCACGACAACACCCTAATCGGCGGCGGGCCCGTCAGCCCCAGTCCCGGGCCGAGCTGGCGCGCCGTCGGGCTGACCTGACCGGCAAGCCAGACCCACGAAGGGCGATTCCGCCCAAGCGTGCTCGGGACGCCCGCTGGGGCCATCCGTCCGCGCTTCGGGCTCTCGGGATTGGAGAATTCCAGATAGCGGCGACATTTTCTTGCGCTGGGCAGAAATCCAGGCTATTGTTCTCGGGATGACAATCGCGATCCCCGAGATACTCGCCGCTTGCGATGATGGCCATCGGGACGGGCGCGTTGGCCGTTTTTTACAACCAGAGCGGGCGCCAGAGGAGGGACGCGAAATTTTTTATTCCAAACGGCCGTAACCCATTGAAAAGTCCCAATTCGAAAAAATAAACGCTAGTAAACGCCAGCACTTTTACTAGCGTTTACTAGCTTTTAGTGACGTTTATTGGCGTTTATGCGCGGGAGGGCTCTCGCGCCGGTTGTACTTTCGGCCTCGCGTCGGGGTGGCTCCGCGTTGGACGATTCGCCCAAAGCGAGGGCCAGAACGTGTGAGTAGCGCGCTCCTTCGCCACCGATTATTTTCAATCCAAAAATGGTGCCCAGGGGCGGAATCGAACCACCGACACCGTGATTTTCAGTCACGTGCTCTACCAACTGAGCTACCTGGGCGGCTGGCGCCGTCGAGACGCAGCGGGGGCTTATAGGCGTCGGCGCCGCGCCTTGTCCAGGGTTAGGCGCCGGATAATTTCACGAGCCGCAGAGCCCCGGGATGGACCGCAACGCGCCGTCCCGCCATCAATATGCCGCACTCGAAACCGCAATGCTTCGGGCGCTGATTTGTGATAGAAGATAGACGCCATGCGCATCGTTATCGCTTGTCTTTCCGCCGGTTTCGCTTGCGCCATCGCATGCCTCCAGGCGCCGCCCGCGGCGGCCGCTGATCTGCCGACCGCGCCGTCGACTTATCCGGCGCTCGGCCCCGGCGCAGCCGATGTCGCGCCGGATTATTGGTCGGGTCTCTCGATCGGCGCGGGAATCTCGGTGTGGGGAGGCAAGGGGGTCAAGGGCGGCGTCGGGGGCGAGACCGACCTGAGTTACGAACACGTGTTCGACAACGGAATCATGCTGGGGGTGCAAGCCTCGACCGGCTATATGCCCTATCTCCAAACGCAGCGCCGGATTCACCCAGTTCACCGGCGGCGCATTCGCCGGCGGTTCGGCGATCGTCGGATACAATTTCGGCCAGGTGACGCCCTATGTCATCACCGGGGTCGATTTCGTCCGTTCGACGCGCTTCAACAGCGGCGCTTTCAACGCAAGCGACGCCGTCAATACGGTATTCTCGGGTCCGGGCGCAGTGCAGGCGGTCGGCACGTTCGGCGTCGGCGTCAATTATCGCATCAATTCGAACTTCAGCATGGGGCTCGAAGCGATCGTCCACACCAACCCCAGTAACGGCGCATTTGCGCCATGGCCCTGACCGGTCTGTCGCCTGAACTTCCAGCGCCGCGCCTACGTCCAACCTGATCGCCCAGCCTGAATGACCCATATGCATGACCTGTCCCGCCGGGCGCTGCTCGTCAGCATCGTGGCCGCTTCCGGCGCGCGCTTGGCCTCGCCCGGCGGCCGCCCAGACCGATGCTCCGCCGCCCCGCCGCCGCGGCGCCGGCGCCGTTCGGCTATCAGGACGTCGTGAAGCGGGCGCAGGATCTTGCCGCCGCGCCCTTCGACAGCTCGATTCCACCGCTGCCTGACGGCCTGGCGACCCTCGATTTCGACGGCTGGCGCGACATCCGCTTCAAATCCGACAAGCCGCTGCTCGGCCAGGATGGGGCCAATTTCCGGCTCGAGCTGTTCCATCTCGGGCACCTGTACAAGCGTCCGGTCGTCGTCAATGTCCTGCGCGACGGCATCCCGGCCCCGATCCCCTATGCCGCCAATCTGTTCGACTATGGCCACACCAAGCTCGGCGTCCTGCCGATCAACCTTGGTTTTGCCGGCTTTCGTCTGCGCTTTCCCGATCAACGCGCCCCATGTCTGGGACGAAGTGATCGCGTTTCTCGGCACGAGCTACTTCCGCTTCCTCGGCCGCGGCCAGCGCTATGGCCAGTCGGCGCGGGGTCTTGCGATCGGCGCCGCGCCCCGCCTCAACGAGGAGTTCCCGTTCTTTCGCGAATTCTGGATCGACACGCCGGACGCGACGGCCGAGCATGTCATCATCTATGCGCTGCTCGACGGCGAATCGGCGACCGGCGCCTTCCGCTTCGATCTGTAACCCCGGCCAGGAGACCTACATCGACGCGAACGTCACCCTGTTCGCACGCAAGGCGACGCCTGCGCTCGGTCTTACGCCGCTGTCGTCGATGTATTTCGTCGGCAAGGCCGATCGCCGTTTCTCCGACGACTTCCGCGGCGAATTGCACGATTCCGACGGCCTTCTGATGCATACCGGCGCGGGGGAATGGATCTGGCGGCCGCTCAGCAACCCGGCGAAGCCGAGCGTTTCGGTCTTCCTCGACGCCAACCCGCGCGGGTTCGGGCTTCTCCAGCGCGACCGCAATTTCAGCGACTACGAGGATCTCGATCTCGCTTACGAACTGAGGCCGAGCTACTGGATCGAGCCGCACGAAGGCTGGGGCGAGGGCAGGGTGGAGCTGGTCGAATTGCCGACCAGCGACGAGACCAACGACAACATCGTCGTCGCCTGGGCGCCGAAGCAGGGGCTCGAAGTCGGCAAGTCGCTCGTCTTCGGCTACCGCATCACCGCGATGACGATGGATCAGAGCCTGACGCCGGGCGGCCGCACGGTCGCGACGTTCCGCGTCTCCCCGCGCGCTCTGGGAGCGCCCGATCCGCCGCCCCCGCCCGGCGCGACGCGATTCCTCATCGACTTTGCCGGCGGCGACCTGTCCTACTACATGAGCGACCCCTCGCTCGTGGAGACGGTCGCGACCGCGTCGGCCGGACGGATCCTGCGCACCTTCCTCACCCCCAACACCCATATCCGGGGGTTTCGCGCCGGCGTCGACGTCGCGGTCGATCCCGGCCAGAGCACCGACCTGCGGGTCTTCCTGCGCGCCGGCCCCAAGGCCTTGACCGAGACCTGGACCTTTCCCTGGCGGGCGTGACGGCGCCGCCGGTTCCCGCCAAGGTTACGGATACAACCGGCGGCGCGAGGTCGATCCAAATAAATCCAAGCCAAACCAAGCCAGCCCAAATTAAACCAAGCAAAAGTGCTTGGTTTTATTTGGTTTTATTCGTCCGAATCGGGACTTTTCAATGGGTTACAGCGAATCCAAATAGAAATTTTCCCGCCCGCCCGCGGAAACCCGCTCTGGTTGCAAATGCGCGCGCATCGCGCCCGGTCATAAGGTTCGGCATGGGGTCGCGGAGCTCTCGGCGATCGAGTTTCTCATTGCGGAGATGATAGCCGAGGTTTCGTCTTTGCGCAAGAAAATGTCGATGAAATTTGGAATTGTCGCAGTCGGAGCAACCGTTTGCGATTGCTGGATCGAACGCGGGCGGATCGCTGCACCAAATATTATGCGAACAGCAGCAATATCAATTCGATAGAATAATTATCTTATCTAGTGGACGAGCAAAGGCGCGCACTTTTTGCAGTTTCGTCCAGGCAGTCCAGGCGAATAAAGGAAATGAGTATCACTTTTTGACATAAGAACATATTCCTCCTAACCGAGGAAGGTTAGGGGCGCGAATCTCGCCTTCTCACCGCGAATCTCGCCTTCTCTTTAACCGGGAGGAGGCGATGCTAGATATTACTCGCATGACCCTACGATCATTAAGGCCACAATGGATAGGGATGACACAAAAGAAAGGACTAGGAGATTGTTCTCTTTAGAGACAGCCTCGAGGTTATACGACTTGGCCAACGTGTTGTTAATTGGTGCTTTGATTGTCGGGGCGGCATCAACTCTGTGTTATCGTGTGGATGGGAGGCATCAAAGAGCAACAATTTAGGAAGGACATCGCCGATACCGGCAAACGTGCGGCAGACGCAGAAGATGATGCGGCGAAAGCCAATAAGGAAACAGCTAAAATAAACGAAAGGGCGGTCCAATTGCAGGCTGCTTTGGAGCTTGAGAATAAGAAGCAGCAAGCGCGAACGTTAACAACCAAACAGCGAGAGGATATCATTAACGAGGTTCGAGGGAAGGTTGATAAGGTGTATATTATCCCGAGCAAAGGTATGGAACCGATCTTATTTGACGCGCAGATAGCATCGGCTTTCCACGAGGGTGGCGTCACCATCTTGCCCGCGCCGGTGTATGACGGATTTCCATTTTCCGGGTTAAAGATATACTCTAAGGACTTTCCTCCGTTCCCGAAGTTTTTCGGGGAGCCCGTAGTAATGGCCTTTATGAAGGCGGGAATTATTCCCGATGTGTCGAGTACGCCCCCTCTTCCAATTAACCTTCCGACTGATGCGCCAGTCATTCTTATCGGCGAGAAGCTACCGGACCTCGGATGGCCCCTACCGCTACCCGATCTTCCGGAGAAGTAGAACTGCCTAGCCGCTGCGGGGCCTCAAGAACCGCGTAGGCTCCAACTCTTCCACGGGGCGGCGCTCGACAAAATTCTGTTTTGTTCTAAGCTTCGGCTAGCGTCATCGAATGGCCGACCCCAGCGACGAAAAGCTCACGCCCTCCAATCCTGATGACCTCGCCGCGGCGCTCGCCTCGCGCTCAAGTTTGAAGGCCGCAAGCGCTGGCATGACGCCGACGGCTTCATGGCTGACATCGTCGCGACGCGGCTCGTCAGGCACCTGGAGCTCGCCGGGTATGTTGTGATGAAACGTCCACCGCTCGGCGGTCATTCGCAGATCGGGCGAGGCTTTGAAGGGTAGTCGCCGGGCGGCGGCGGTGACGACGCGCTTGCGGCCGGACAAGTCCAGCCGCCGGCGCGGGAACCAGACGTCAGATGACCACTAGACGGCGGCCGTTTCTCCGATCGCCATCGCCACGCGTCATGGCTCGGTGTAGAGAGCGCTCGGCAAATTCAAGCGGCGGCTCAAGCTCGCCGGCAATCTGGGAGGAAATCGCGATGATCGCGATCAACGCACGCATCATTGTCGCCGTCGCCGCCGCGGGCCTGTTCTTCGGGACGACGAGCCTCGGATTGGCCGAGGAGAAGCCGATACGGATCGGCGTTCTCAACGACATGTCGGGCCCGTACGCCGACTACCAGGGACCGGGATCGGTGCTCGCGGCTCAAATGGCGGTCGAGGACTACGGCGGAAAGGCGGCGGGGCGAAAGGTCGAGGTTCTCTCTGCCGATCACCAGAACAAGCCGGATGTGGGGCTGGGGATCGTCCGGAAATGGCTCGATGAGGACGGCGTCGATATGATCGCCGACGTGCCGAACTCGGCGGTCGCGCTCGCGATCAGTCAGCTCGTCAAGGACAAGAACAAAGCCTTCATCGGTTCGGGGGCCGGCACGGCCGCGCTGACGGGAGCGCAATGCAGCCCGAACACGGTGCAATGGACTTATGACACGTGGGAGCTCGGCCACGCGCTGGGCCGCGCCATCGTCGAACAGGGTAAGAAAAACTGGTACTTCATCGCCGCCGATTATGCGTTCGGGCATGACCTTGAGAAGCAGGCGAGCGAGGCGGTCATCGAGGGCGGCGGCAAGGTGCTGGGCAGCGTCGCCGCGCCGATCGGCACGGCGGATTTTTCGTCGTTCCTTTTGCAGGCGGCATCGGCAAACCCGGATGTCGTGGCGCTGGCGAACGCCGGCGCCGATCTGACGACGTCGGTGAAACAGGCCGCGGAATTCGGCCTCACCCAGAAGGCGACGCTCGCCGGATTCGTCCTGACCATCCAAAATATTCCGGCGCTGACGTTGCAAGCGACGCAGGGGATGCTGACGGTCAATGCCTGGTATTGGGATCTGAACGATGCGACGCGCGCGTGGTCGCGTCGCTATGAGGCGCGCTTTTCGAAACACCAGATGCCCAACGATATGCAGGCGGGCGTCTATTCCAGCGTGCTCGCCTATCTCAAGGCGGTGGACAAGGTCGGAGACTCTAGCGACGGCAAGGCCGTGGTCGACGCGATGAAGGCCAATCCGTCGGACGATCCGATCTACGGCAAGGTGACGATCCGCGAGGACGGACGCGCCATGCACCCCGTTTATCTCTTGCAGGCGAAATCTCCCGCCGAGTCCCACGAGGATTGGGACTATTTCAAAGTCGTCGCGCCGATCCCCGCCGATCGCGCCTTCCGTCCGCTGGCCGAAGGCAAGTGCCCGCTCGTCCAAGCTGACCATTGAAGCAAGCGCATCGCAAGGCTCTTATCGAGTTAGGTGTTGGCATGCCGGCGCGGCGCGAGCCCCAAGCGGACGTGGCGGACTGTGAAGCCAAATGTCATTTCGCCATCAATGATACATATATATCAATTTATTATTATTATTTGCTAATCAAATAGATTAGCTATAACACCCAACACCCTTTAGTCTCGTCTAGGGCCGCCACGGGGCCTCAAGACCCGGGCGGCTTCCCTCTTCTCCACAGGGAGATCGGGGAGGCGTCCGGCAAAGTTCTTGTTTTGTTCTCAGGCTTCGGGTATCGTCATCGGATGGCCGACCCCAGCGACGAAAAGCTCACACCCTCCAATCCTGATGACCTCGCGGCGGCGCTCGCCTTCGCGCTCAAGTTTGAAGGCCGCAAGCGCTGGCATGACGCGGACGGCTTCATGCTGACATCGTCGCCAAGCGGCTCGTAAGACACCTGGAGCTCGCCGGGTATGTCGTGATGAAACGTCCACCGCTCGGCGGTCACTCGCAGATTGGGCGAGGCTTTGAGGGGTCGTAGCCGGCCGCGACGCGGTGACGACGCGCTTGCGGTGGCTTCGTCGGCGCGCTTGCTAACGGTCCAGATTCGGCCGCCGCGGCCACTTAGCCGCGCAGGCGCCTCACCTCATCGTTGGTCGCAGCAAAGTTCGCGTGCGCGCCGGTTTGTCCAACACCGAGCCCGCGAAAGAGGGAACGGCATGTCTGGGTTCTCCGCCAGCCGCGCGCTTGTCACGCTTGCTTCCGCCGCCTTGGGGTTGATCCTCGGCGGCTCCGCCGCATCCGCCGACGCCTGCAAGGTCAAGCCGGCGCAGGCGTTTCTCGGCAAGCCCTATACCGAGGCGCTTCGCCAGAAGGCGCGGGCCGCCTCGCACGCGAGCCTCGTCCAAGCGTTGCGGCGCGGCGACGCGATGACGGCGGAGTTCCGCAGCGACCGCCTGGACATCATCATCGATCCTAAGACCAATGCCGTGGTCGGGCTGTGGTGCGGCTGAACGGCGCCGGCAACTAACAAAAAAGTGGGGATGCTTGGGAACCAGCTTGCAGTAAAGTAGGATGAGTTTGCGCAGATGCTGGGGTTCCATCATGGCAGGGTCTTTCGCGACGTTGCAGGTCGGCGATCCCCACGACACGATGCAATCGCTGTCGGAGCACTTTGCTCCCCTTGCCGGGGAGACACAGCAGTATTGGGCCCGCACTTACGAGGCTGCTGACTGGCGGCGGTACAAGATCGAGCCGGACGCCTATCGAACGCAGGTCTCTGTCGGACTGATCGGTGGTGTAGGCGGTCAAGCGGGTCTCATATGCCTATCGAGTTTCAAAGGATCAGGCAGCGATCAAGTTCTCCATCAAGTCGCCGGGGCTTGATTTCTATTACTTATCATTCCTACAGCAGGGTTCCGGCGAACTGAGCCAATCGGGGGTTGGAACGCGAGCCCAGTTGGACACGGAACGCGCCGCCATCTTTCGCGCCCAGCCCAAGACCGCGCTCCATACGAGCGAAGGTAGCGCCAGGCTCAGTGTTTTACTGCCGGTTAGTCTTGTGCGCCGATACGCGGCGCCTCTGTTCAACGGATCTGATGTCGGCGACCTTGACTTCGACACGACCATCGACTGTCGAAACGGCGCCGGGGCGAGCCTGCGCCGCCTGACCGAATTCCTCTTTTCCGAGCTTGCCCGGCCCGACTCTTTGCTTGCCAACAATATCAGCGCCGCTCCAGCCGAGGAACTCCTCGTGCAGTCAACCTTGATGGGCCTGTCCCACAATCGCTCCGCGCTGCTCGCTCGCCAGAACTCGGCCGCGGCGCCCGGCAATATTCGCCGTGCGGAAGAATTCATCCGCGCCAACGCCGACCAGGCAATCACGGTAGAGAGCGTCGCCCGGGCGGCCGGTTGCAGCATTCGCGCGCTGCAATTGGGCTTCCGCCGTTTCCGCAACACGACCCCGATGTCGGCGTTGCGCCAGGCCCGGCTGGAACGCGCGCGCGATGAGATCGTGCGGTCCGATGGCTCTCTTTCGGTCATCGGCGTGGCGACGCAGCACGGCTTCGGCAACGCGGGCCGGTTCTCCGGTATTTATCGGCGAGCTTTCGGCGAGCACCCGTCGGAAACCTTGCGCGCCCGGTCCCTGGGCCGGCGCTGAGCCTCCAAGACACCGCACTGTCGACTCTCGAGCCGCTCGACTGAATGACTTCGGCGAGCGCTGCTGCGGCCGACCGCCACAGCGACTAACGCGCGGAGGTCGGCTGCAAATCTTCAAGTGAGGCTGATAAGCTTAACGCTTCTTGGGATAGAGGAAACGCCAGGGAAAGCTTCACGCTTCCTTGTGTCACACGACGAAGGACGCCCGCGCCCTATTTTTCCTTGTTATTTCCTTTGTGTCGGTTCCCGATTACGCGGACAGCTCGAATTTCACTTTTAACGTTGCATATTGCTCACTGTCCCATGCATATAGCAGAGCGTTGTTTGGGCCCTTGGGGGTCGATAGCCTCCATCCATTCTCTGCACACGCGAATTCTTCAGTTTTGGCATTGTGCACCCGCGGCCTGGCTTGCATGGAATCTTGATAAAAAGCTCCCACTGCATCGCTATCGATGGATAACCAAGTGTTATGGTCAATATCGAAATAATAGAT
Source organism: uncultured Alphaproteobacteria bacterium (assembly GCA_963775405.1). Taxonomy (GTDB): domain Bacteria; phylum Pseudomonadota; class Alphaproteobacteria; order Rhizobiales; family Beijerinckiaceae; genus Roseiarcus. The sequence continues at coordinate 12,365 of CAVZJI010000006.1, read as the reverse complement.
AAACCCATTTCTAGGAATAGCTCTAAATCTTGTTTTAAAATTATTACCTGGTCGTCCAAAACTATAGTGCGCATATGCGTTACTTTGACGATAGAGATAAGAAGTAAAATCCCATTTCCCGACGAGAGGAGTTAATTTCATCAGGAAAGGTTTATCGAGCGGTGGAGTATCAACGGTCCATGGCGGGTCCATTGTCATAGCATTGCCGGCGGCATCACTCATAGTTTTCGTTCCTCCTACTCAAAACACTAGGGTCCTGAGAGGGTGCAACGTTTACAGAGGCCTTATCCATCCAAAATGCGTAAGGGCTGTCCGGTTTGCGCATTTTTCGCCTGGCGCGATGCGAGAAAAGCATCGTCACCACCTGATTGACGACTCCCCAAATCGGGACTGAAGAACAGGGTCGAAGCTTTATGGAAGTGCGCAGTCGCCGAAGCGGCACGGCTTCGCCAATGCTGGCGCGTTCTCCGATATCTAAGGCAGGGCCTTCGGCGAGCGCCCGCCGGAAAGTTGCCTGGCAGGGCGCCGCCCGATCGCTGAAACCTTCTTAGACAAGCGACTTAACCGTCAAACTCGCAAGGTCGCCCAGCCTAAGGGCTTTGATTGGCGGGCCGATCCAACCCGTGCGCGGCGACGACGTACGGGGGTCGGCCGCAAATCTTTGCGCGAAACGTACAGACTTTGCGCGTCCTGGATAGAGGCAGGCCCGAGAAGGCCCCACTCTTCCGCGTCGATGCGACCAACGGCGATTAGCGGCGCGGAGAGCCCATCCGGTCAGCGCGGAGATAGGCGAGATATTCCGAGGTCGCGATGACCTTCAATTCAAGAAGCATCTTCTCTGCTCTCCATGTCCGTATGCAGGGGCCGGGGGGGCTCTACAATATCGGCGACGTGCTCGGGTTTGGGGTCGGGCTTGCGGTAGGCATAGCGGGCGCGAGAGGTAGACAGGACATCGCGTCCGCCGCCGAGAACTTCGTGGCGGGCAGTCCTGCGGCAGTGGCCTTCACGGCCGCAACAGCAATCTTTTTATGGAGCGGCGAACAATATCATCAGGCGTGGAAGAACGGCTTTCCCCCCGATCCCCGCGAGGAACCGCTGGGGGGATATGTTTTCCGGCATTGGGGCGACAGCGCTGGGCCTCGGGCTTTCCATGCTTGGAAGTCCTGTCCTCGCGGCGACTTCCGGGTTCCTCCACGCCGCCGGCAAATTCGGCAGCGCGTCGGGTCTCAAGAGGGAATTTGTATTGGCGGGGCAGACGATTTCAGCAACGGGGCTCTGCCGAGGTTCGGTGCTGCTCAGTCGGGTTCCGGCTGTCTGGATCACCATCGCGAGCGTTGTCGGCGCCATCGCCGTCGCGCCGTGGGAGGACGCCTTCCGCCAATCGCTCCTGCCCGCGACAATGCTGGTCTGCTACGGTCTGTGGGCCATTGCAGACATCAAACTCATGACCAAGAGCGGCGCGGCGCTTCGTCCAATAGCCGAATCGGTCGCGGCGCTGTGGGATCGAATGCTTCGGTCGATCTAGCGCACGCAGATCGTCACGCCAAAGTGGCGCTCATCGCACTGAGGGCCAGTTTCTGGCCGGTTCGGTTTCGCCAGCAGGTCCTCGAGGCCCGAGCGCTGGCTCGACGCTGAGCCTCTAAGGCGAACGCCCTCGGCTCTCGAAACTCGCGGGCTTGGGTCATGCCAGAGCGCTATTCTATCGGGCGCCCCTATCAGACGGCTCGCTTCGATCACGCCGCCGCCTTCGCAAGCCTCGGCGTAAAGCTCGACAGCCTCGGTCGGGGCTAAAATACGCATCGGCAGCGGTTATGCCTGAATTTGCGGAAGCAAAACGAAAAATAGCGGCGTTACACGAACTTAACGAGATTGAAACCTTTTGTTAATTTGCAACTTGAAATCGACAGCTTACATTCATGTTCGCCGTTTATATTTAAGCCCGGAAACGAAAGAATCTTCGACTAAAGTATATGGCCGCTTCGGTGGTGGGGAATAAGATGCGCGATTGGTATGTTGGTCAAAAGATCGTTTGCGTCAACGCGCAACCAATCGACGGCGTGAGAAACCGTTTTGTGGATGAATATTTGGAGGAGGGCTGCATTTACAAAATTAGAAAGATTATTGGGTTTAATTACAGATTTCCTGATAAAACCGAAGAGCGACTTGCTTTTCGGCTGGAAGGTGTTTTTCCTTATTTAATCGACGGCATAGAATATGCTTTTTTCAATGGCCGGTTCAAGCCGCTCGAAGACCAGGATGACGATCAAGAACTGGACATTTCGATATTCTTAAACGGCCTGCGCCAAGTGAACGAAGGTCTATTTACTCTCAGGAACGAAGATATCCGTGAATTGGAGACGGTCACCTAGCGCTCCAGGACGAAGGATTGCAGGGCAACTCTTAAAAAAAACGCCGTCGTGGGGTGTTCGGCAAGCTGGCGGCTAACCTGCGCCAGATCTTCATGGCCCGGATTCTCTTGGTTCGAGGGAAGTTCAGCGCCTTCGGCGGACGCTGCTTCATTGCCAAGCGACGACGTCACCCTCTAAAGTTTAGAGAAGCTGGGGGACGCCGGAATGTCGCAGAAGACCGCTGAGACCGAGGCGCGGTCCGACACGCAGGTCTTGATCATCGGCGCGGGCCCCGCGGGCCTTTTCGCTGCGAGCGAACTCCTCCGTCACGGCGTAAGGCCAAGGATCGTCGAGCAGAAGCCGGCGCCCCATCATGAGACGCGCGGCACCGCATTTCAGCCCGCGACGCTTGAGATCCTCGACAAGGCCGGCGTGATCGAGCCGTTCCTGAAAGAGAGCGTGCGGATCAAGGAGATCGAGCTTCTCGGCCCAGGACAAGCGCGCATCGGGCTCGCGGAACTCGCGGGTTTGGGATGCAAATACGAGTTCCAGTGCAGCCAGCCTCAATGGTTTACGGAAGCCGCGCTGCGCGACCATCTGGCCGGGCAGGGCCTCCAAGTCGAGTTCGGCGTCGAAGCAACGTCGATTGTGGCCGACAATGGCGGGGTCACGGCGACCCTCGATAAAAGCGGGCGCAAGGAGGTCGTCCGGGCCGACTACCTGATCGGCGCGGGCGGGGGCCATGACCTGACCCGCCATTCCATGCAGGAGCATCTTGTCGGGGTAACCTACCCAGGACGCTACATCGTCGCGGACGTCAAGCTCGCCTTCCCGTGCCCTCCCGGGCGCGGGCGCGTGGCCGTCGGGCCGAGCGGCTTCGTGCTGATCTCGCCGCTTCCCGAGGGACGGTTTCTCATCTTCGTCAATCGCGAGGAAGCCGACCGCGACGAAAGGCTGCCGTCCGCTTCCGAGCTGGCGGCGCTGCTCAACGCCCGCGTCGGAACAGACGTCGGGCTTTCCGATCTGAGATGGATCTCATATTTCCTTGCCCAGCGGCGCCTCGTCCCCGCGCTGAGCGACGGCCGGCGTTTCCTGCTCGGCGACGCGGGGCATCTCTCGACCCCGATGGGCGGCGAGGGGATCAATGCGGCGCTCATGGACAGCGCCGACCTTGCATGGAAATTGGCGCTCGTCCTGCGCGGAGCGGCCAAGCCCTCGCTGCTTGAAACCTATGCGGTCGAGCGCGCGCTCGCCGACCATCACGCGCTCGAGGTCACGAACGACATCCACAATTCCATCATGAATCTCGTCGCCATGTGCGCGGAAGGCAAAAAGCCGAAGTCTTCCCGCTCAAGAGCCGGCCCAGGCGCTCGAGGCCTTGCGAATGCGCTCGATGCTCGATGTCTCCTACAAGGGAAGCCCTCTCATTGAGCGAGGAGCCGGGGAGACTGAGCCCGGGCGCGGCACACGCTTTCCCGGCTGGTGCGATCTCGACGGAGCGACTCATCACCTCATCTTTTCTGGCGCGCCGCGGGTCGACGATTTCCGGGCGCGATGGGGCGCCCTCGTGTCGGTCGTGGAATGGACGGGGGCGGGCGTCCTCTCCAAACAGGCCGGGCTGGCGGACTGCGGCCTTGTTTTGCTCCGCCCCGATGGCTTCATCGGCTTCCGGCGCGCGTCGGCGAATGACGCAGCAATGAAGGCTCTCGATACGCACCTTTCGACCTATCTTCGGCCGAACTTCGCCGCCGCGGACGAAGGCGAGGCTCACGCCCGGTGATCGGACGAGACCGGGCGGCGCGATACCCCCGGAACCCTTACAAATTCGCGCCGCAAGCCCCACATGCGCCTTGCTTCGCCCAGGGTTTCCTGTTAGCGGAGCCGCTTCGCTTATGCGGATTTCCGCGACGGCGAAGAAACCCTGGGCTTCCGCCGCTGGCCATATACGCCGGCTCAGCCGCCAAAGCGGTGATAAGGGTCGCGCGCCGATTACGCGCGGACCTTTCCGGTCGGCAGACGCCTGAACGTCAACACGAACCCAATGCCGGCGTCGCCCGACAACCGGGCGCAATTAGGAGAACCAATGGCTTCCATACAGTCCCTGGCGCCGACGCGCGAGGATTTCACCGCGCTGTTGAACGAGACTTACGGCGACGACGAGGCGTTCGAGGGAACGGTCGTCAAGGGCAAGATCGTTGCGATCGAAAAGGACATGGCCGTCATCGACGTCGGCCTCAAGACCGAAGGTCGCGTGGCGCTCAAGGAATTCACCAACCACGGGCGCGACCCGGTCCCCGGCCTTGGCGACGAGGTCGAAGTCTATCTCGAGCGGATCGAAAATGCGCTCGGCGAAGCGGTCATCTCGCGCGACAAGGCGAGGCGCGAGGAGAGCTGGGTCAAGCTCGAACAGGCGTTCGAAAAGAACGAGAAGGTCGAAGGGGTCATCTTCAACCAGGTCAAGGGCGGCTTCACCGTCGATCTCGACGGAGCGGTGGCCTTCCTGCCGCGCAGCCAGGTCGACATTCGACCGGTGCGCGATGTCGGCCCGCTGATGAACATCCCCCAGCCGTTCCAGATCCTCAAAATGGACCGGCGCCGCGGTAACATCGTCGTCTCCCGCCGCACCGTGCTCGAGGAGAGCCGGGCCGAGCAGCGCCACGAGATCGTCGCCAACCTCGCCGAGGGGCAGATCATCGACGGCACGGTCAAGAACCTTACCGACTATGGCGCGTTCGTCGATCTCGGCGGCATCGACGGCCTCCTGCATGTGACCGACATCGCCTGGCGGCGCGTCAACCATCCGAGCGAGGTGTTGACCATCGGCCAGCAGGTCAAGGTGCGCATCATCAAGATCAACCACGAGACCCACCGCATCTCGCTCGGCATGAAGCAGTTGCAGGAAGATCCGTGGTCGAACATTGAAACGCGCTATGCCGTCGGCCAGAAACTTAAGGGCCGCGTCACCAACATCGCCGACTACGGCGCCTTCGTCGAGCTCGAGCCCGGCATCGAGGGCCTCATCCACGTCTCCGAAATGTCGTGGACCAAGAAGAACGTCCACCCCGGCAAGATCGTCTCGACCACGCAGGAGGTCGAGGTTCAGGTGCTCGAGGTCGACGCCTCCAAGCGCCGCATCTCGCTTGGCCTCAAGCAGACGCTGCAGAACCCATGGGAGGCTTTCGCCGAGAAGTATCCGGTCGGCTCGGTCGTCGAGGGCGAGGTCAAGAACAAGACCGAGTTCGGGCTGTTCATCGGCCTCGACGCCGACGTCGATGGCATGGTCCATCTCTCCGATCTCGACTGGAGCCGGCCCGGCGAGCAGGCGATCGAGGACTACAAGAAAGGCGACACGGTCAAAGCCAAGGTGCTTGACGTCGATGTCGAGAAGGAGCGCATCGCCATCGGCATCAAGCAAATGACCGATGACCCATTCTCGGCCACTAAGGCCGGCGAAGAAGGCGAAGGCGATTTGCGCAAGGGGTCGGTGGTGACCTGCGAGGTCGTCGAGGTCAAGGACGGCGGCCTTGAAGTGAAGATCGTCGGCACGGATCTCACCGCCTTCATCAAGCGCAACGAACTCGCGCGCGACCGCGGCGATCAGCGTCCCGAGCGTTTCTCGGTCGGCGAGAAGGTCGACGCGCGCATCACGCAGTTCGACCGTCGCGCGCGCAAGGTCGCAGTTTCCATCAAGGCGCTCGAAGTCGCTGAGGAAAAGGAGGCGATCGCGCAATACGGCTCGGCCGACTCGGGCGCTTCGCTCGGCGATATTCTTGGCGCCGCGCTTAAAGCCCGGGACAGAGGCGACAAGGCGAAGTAACCGCCGCCCTCTTAAGATCCAAAAGCCCGCGCGGGAGCGATCCCGGGCGGGTTTTTTGTTGGGAGCTATGGGTCAGCTCTCGATGAGGAAGGCCGGGTCGACGGGCAGTTGCAGGCCGGTCACCAGCGCGTTTGTCTGCGAGGCCATGCCGACTACTGCCAGAAAATCGGAATATTGCGCGTCGGTCATCCCCTTCGCGCGGGCCGCCGCCGTATGGGAATGGATGCAATAGGAGCAGCTGTTCGTTATCGAGACGGCGATATAGATCAATTCGCGGGTCAGCGGATCGAGCGGTCCGGGCGCGCCCATCACCGTTTTCAGCGTGTTCCAGGTGCGTTCGAGAATCTCGGGCTGGTTGGCGAGGCCGCGCCAGAAATTGTTGACGAAGTCCGACTTCCGGGTCGCCCGGATATCGTCGAAAACCGCCTTGACCTTCGGCTGCGCTTCCGCTTCCGCATCGGTCCAGAGTTTGACTATGGCCATCCCGCGCCTCCTTGTGAACGCACGCCGGGCGGCAGGCCCGCCCCCGGTCACGAGTAGGCGTGTAGCATGGCGGCGCGGACCCAACCCAGAGCAGCATGAACCGGCTTTTTGCTGGCGGGTCTAAATCGTACTGGGGGCTCGATCACGGACTTGTGTACTCACGAGGCAGTCAGGTATACTGACATGTCAGCGCAAGCAGACCGGGCGATCCATCCGGCGGGCTCCGGGCGATTTCGGGGCGACGCGACGTTCTTGTTGACCGACTGAACAAGGGAATCTGCGCTCGGCGGCGACAAGCCCAATAAGGCCGACCGATCGAGACGCAAAAGGGAGGATGAGTATGAACCATTTCCGCCATATCGCCGCGGCCGCCGTCGGCGGCGCCATGCTGACTGCCGTATGCGCCTTCTCGGCGCCTGCCTTCGCCGCCGGACCCGAAGTCGTGGCCGGCCCGGCTTCCGAGCCCGGCTGCTTTGTTCCCTGGGGCGAGAAGACCAAGTTCTTCAAGTATCCAGCGAAGAAAGGACCCTTCCGCATCGCGCTCGCCAACGGCTTCATCGCCAATACCTGGCGCATCCAGATGATCCAGACCGCCAAAGCTTTCGCCGCGCAGCCTGACATTGCGGCCCAGCTGAAGGAGTTCAAAGTCGTCTCGACCGGCGAGGACGTCGCGGCGCAAATCGCCGCAATCAATAATTTCATCGATTCCGGCTTCGACGCGATCGTCGTCAATGCTCAGAACCCGTCGGCTTTCAAACCCGTCATCAAGCGTGCCAACGACGCAGGCGTCGTGCTGGTGGCGTTCGACAACATTCTCGATAGCGAAGACGCGATCAACGTCGACGTCGACCAGAAGGGCCTTGGGGTCTATTGGGCGCAATGGCTCGACAAGCATCTGCCGAATGGCGGCAAGATCCTCGAAATACGCGGCGTCTCCGGCACCTCGGTCGACCGCGACCGTCATGACGGCATCCATGAGACGCTGGATAAGACCGGCAAGAAGTGGGACGTCGTCGAAGTCTACGGCAAGTGGGACGACCCGACGGCGCAGAAGGTCGCCGCCGACGCGATCGCGGTGCAGAAGCATTTCGACGGCTACACCGCCCAGGGCGGCGACACAGGCGTCGTGCAGGCCATCATGGACGCCAAACAGCCTTTCGCGCCATTCGGCGGTGAGACGGAGAATGGCTTCCGAAAATTCTGCGCCAAGTTCGCCGATCAGGGCCTCAAATGCTCGTCGGGCGGCACGGGGCCGGCGCAGGTCGCAGTCGCCATCAAGGTCGCGCTCGCAGCGCTCAACGGGCAGGTGGTGCCGCAGTCGGTGAAGTTGCCGTTGGCGACGGCTGAGGATCCCAACTTCAAGGACAACGAGAACTACTACTCCAAGCTCGGCGATAACTTCTTCGTCGGCAACTCCTTCCCGACCTGCAACATAAACTTCAGCGCGGCTGAAATCATGGGGCAATCGAAGGAGAACAAGTAACCGTCGGACGCGGGCGCTGGGGATCCTCGGCGCCCGCGGCGAGGCCGGCGCGTCGCGGCCTCACGGCGATCTTGATGGGCGAGGGTTGGCGGCGTGAACCGAGCAGAGTCGACGGCCTCGCCGATCCTGCGCATGGAGGGCGTTTCCAAGCGTTACGGGGGTGTGCGCGCCCTCGCCAACGCGGATCTCACTGTATTTTCGGGCCGCATTCACGCCATTCTCGGTGAGAATGGCGCGGGCAAGTCGACGTTGATCAAGATCCTGTCTGGCGTCGTCGCGCCGGACGCAGGACGCATCGTGCTGGACGGGGCGGAGGTCGCTTTCGATTCGCCAGCGGCCGCCAACCGCGCCGGCATTGTCTGCATCTTCCAGGAGCTTTCGCTCGTTCCCGATCTTTCGGTCGCTGACAACATTGCAATCTCCAACCCGCCGCGCCGTTTGGGGCTGATTGACCGGCGCGCGCAGCGGCGCCTCGCCGAGGATGCGCTCGCCCGCGCCGGAGCGCCCGACATCCATCCGATGGCGCTGGTCAAGGATCTGCCGCTGTCGCGCCGGCAGATGGTGGAGATCGCCAAGGCGCTGGCGCGCAAACCACGCCTCCTTATTCTCGACGAGGCGACGTCGGCGTTGACCGCCGCCGACGTCGCCAAGGTGTTCGTCGTCCTCAAGCGCTTGCGCCAGGAGGGGCTGGCGCTCCTGTTCATTTCGCACCGTATGCATGAGATCGCCGAGCTCGCCGACGAGAGCACCGTGTTCAGGAACGGCGCCAATGTCGCGACCTATGTGGCCGGAACAAAGACCGACAACGAGGTCGTCGAAATGATGATCGGGCGTGAGTACAGCCACATTTTTCCTCCCAAGCCCACGGCGCGGGCAAAGGGTGCGGCGCCCCTGCTCGAGGTTCGGAATCTGAGCTGGTCGGACCGCTTGCGCGACATTTCGTTCAAGGCCGAAGCGGGTGAAGTCGTCGGCCTCGGCGGCCTCGACGGGCAGGGCCAGCGCGAATTGCTGCTGGCTTTGTTTGGCGTCCTGCGCGGCGTATCGGGGGAGGTTCGAATCGCAGGCGCGCCCGTGTCCCCCTCGAGCCCGCACGCGGCGAAGGCGAAGACGATCGGCATGGCCTTAATCCCCGAGGACCGAAAGACAGAAGGCCTGATGCTGCCGATGTCGGTGCGCGAAAACCTCTCGTTCGCCGCCCTGCCGCGCGTATCGAAGGGCGGGGTGATCGACCGCGGGCGCGAGCACGGACTGGTCGGCGAGATGATCGGCCTACTGGACATCCAAACCGCGGGAACCGGCGCTCCGGCCGGTTCGCTGTCCGGCGGCAATCAGCAGAAGGTGGTCATCGCCAAGTGGCTGATGGTCGAGCCGCGGATCATTCTGCTCAACGATCCGACGCGCGGCATCGACGTCGGCACCAAGCAGGAAATTTACGCGCTTTTGCGCCGACTCGCGGACCAAGGCGCGGCGATTGTCTTCTACACCACCGACTATGACGAATTGATCGGCTGCTGCGATCGCGCCCTGGTGCTCTACAATGGCGCGATCAGGCGCGAGCTCGTCGGCGCCGAGATCACCGAGCGGGCGCTGATCGCGAGTGCGCTCAACATCGCGCCGGAAGAGGCCACGGCCGGAGCGCCAGCGCAATGAGCGACTGGCGCTATCGTCTCGCCCAAAGCCGCGGGACCCTTCTCGCGATCCTCTTCTTCGTCGTGATGTTCGTGATCTACACGAGTAACCATCCGGCGGGGTTCAGCGCTAATGTGGCGCAGACCGCCGCCAACAAGGGCGTGCTGCTGGCCCTGGTGGCGATGGCCCAGACCTTCGTCGTCATCACCTCGGGCATCGATCTTTCGGTTGGCGCGGTGTTCGTTTTGACCAATTGCCTGGCCTCGTGGATCGTCGTCGGCACAGCGGCGACCGCCACGCTCGGCGTGCTGGGAGTTCTCCTGACTGGCCTCGCCTGTGGCGCGATCAACGGGCTCATCGTCATTTACGGGCGCCTGCAGCCGATCGTCGCCACCATCGCCAGCGGCGCGGTGTTTTTCGGCCTCGCCCTTCTGTTGCGCCCGGTCCCGGGCGGCGATGTCTACGGCCCGCTGGCCGATGCGCTGACCGGGCGCATTTTCGGCGTGTTGCCTGCAAGCTTGGCAGCGCTGGGCGCGGTCGTTCTTCTTGTTTGGATTCCTTATAGTCGATCGGCGATCGGCCGGGCGACTTATGCCGTGGGCTCCTCCGAGAGCGCGGCCTATATGTCGGGCGTTCCGGTCGACGCGGCAAAATTTTGCGCCTATGTGCTGTCGGGGCTGACGGCCGCGCTTGGCGGGCTCTTTCTTACTTTCATCACCTATTCCGGCGAAGCGTCCGCCGCCAACGGCAACACCTACACGCTCTTCTCCATCGCCGCGGTCGTGCTCGGCGGCGTCTCGCTGTTCGGCGGATCGGGCAGCGCAATCGGCGCGATCTTCGGCGCGCTGATGTTTCGCACCATCGGCGATCTTCTGTTCGTCTTCAATCTCGATCCGCTCTGGCAGCCCCTCTTCCAGGGTCTCGTGCTGCTTGCCGCGGTCTGCGTCGGCTCGGCGAAAGTGTTCCAGGTCCGCAACCGGCTGGAGCTTTTCCCGTGAGCGAAAACGCGGAGACAGGCTTTACCGACGCGCTCAAGCGCCGGATCGATCCGCCGGTCGCGATCGCGTTCGGCTGCATTATTGTGATGCTGTTTTTGGGCTCGCTCTATTCGCGCAGCTTTTTGTCGCCCGAATATCTTTTGCAGCAACTGAAGGTCGCCTCGTTCCTTGGCGTCATCGCCACCGGCACGATGATCGTCATTCTGCTCGGGCAGATCGACCTCTCGATTCCCTGGGTCGTGGCGGTCGGCGGCATGATGTCGACAGCCGCGACCGGATGGGGTCCGGTCGGCGAAGCGCTGGCCATTCCGTTCGGCGTCGCTTGCGGGGTGGCGCTTGGCCTCGTCAACGGCTTCGGCGTCGCCTACCTGCGCATTCCCTCAATGATCATCACGCTCGCGGTCAATGCGGTGGCGCAAGGGCTGATGGTTGCCCACACAGGCGGCTTCTCGCCGCAAGATTCCTCCTCGCCGGCGATGCGCACGCTCGCCACCGGCGAACTCTTGTTCGGCCTGCCGAATGCGCTCATCGTCTGGGCGATCGTTGGCGCCGGCGCGATCTTCCTGCTCAACCGCACCACCTTCGGTCGCGCCGTCTACGGCATCGGCAATCGCGAGCGCGCCGCCTATCTCTCGGGCATCAACACCCAGCGGGTGGTGCTGATCGCGTTCGCGCTCGCGGGCGGTCTCTCCGCCTTCGGCGGCGTTCTTCTCGCCGGCTACGCCAGCAAGGCCGCGCAGGCGATGGGCGACGCGTACCTGTTGCCGGCGATCGCCGCCGTCGTGCTCGGCGGGGCCTCGATCCTCGGCGGACGCGGCAATTATCTCGGCACTGTCGCCGGCGTGATCCTGATCACCCTGCTGCAGTCCATCCTCTCGGTGGTGCAGATGCCCGAGGCGGGGCGGCAGATCATCTACGGCGTCGTCATCGTCGCCATGCTATTGCTTTACGGACGTGAGGGCCGGGCGCGGTAGGTTGAACCGGCCTTGACGCTGGCGCCGTTGCGTCTGATCCCGTACCCAGCAACTATCAAGCCGAATTCACCATCCCTGAGGTCGGGTGTCGAAGCATGAGTTTTTTGGACGACCTGGCGTTCGGACCTAGCGGCGGTCGAAAGGCGTGGGTACGGGCCCTTTTGATCGCCCTCGCCGCTCTCGCGGCGGTCGCCGCGTTGCTTTATTACACCGTCTCCGGCGACTACGCGTTCCTGCGGGCTTCCGTTCTGACCGGATCACCGACCGGGGCCTATCATGCCCTAGGCGACCGGCTGGCGGCTCGGGCGCTTAAGAAGAACGGCCACCTCAAGGTCGTTTCCACCGCGGGGTCGGTCGAAAATATCGCGCGTCTCCTCGGCGAAAACGGACGCTGCGTTCCGGCGTTCGCCTTCGTCCAAGACGGCGTGCCGGCGCCGGCTGACGCCGGCTTGCAGACCCTAGGGCGCCTGCCGCAGCCGGAATCGTTGTTCCTGTTTGCCCGGCGCGGGCGCGCGATCGACACCTTCAATGATCTCAAAGGCGCTTCGGTGGGGATTGGTCCGGAAGGTTCGGGCACGGGCTATCTCATGCAGCAATTGCTGGAGAATTCCGACCTCAGCAGTCTCGGTCTCA
>CAVZJI010000005.1:0-41186 GCA_963775405.1 uncultured Alphaproteobacteria bacterium | reverse complement strand
TTTCGCAGTTCGTTCCGAACTTGGGCGTCAGTCGGTCGCCAACGTCGAGTTTGAAGTCGCCGAAGCACGCCGAGCCACCCAGTTGGCAGCGCCGTGTCACGCGCCTACAACCGGATGAAAATGACCGAGCGGCGTCCGATCATGAGCGCGTGGGCCGACTTCGCCACCGGCAATACCAGCGACAACGTGATCGAGCTTCGCAGGGCAGGGGCGTGATCAAAACCGGCATCACGGAGGCCGCTTATGTGGCTGTCGTCGAGACATTCGCCAAGGGCGTCGCAATCCTCGCGCTAGCGGCTCGAGCCGCCGCTGGTCCCGCCCTCGCGACGGAGCCAGACCCCCCGCTGGTCGCCAAGGTCGCGCAGGGCAATCGAGAAGACCAAGGACGCTGCCCCGGAATTTAGCTGTTACGACCAGACCGCAGCCCGGAAACCTGTGCGCGGACGAGACGCGCCGAAGGCGATGGCGGAGCCTACGTTACCCAAACATACGCCACCGGTCTCGTCGTCTGATGCTTTGAGCCAAGTCGAGCCTATTCCGTCTGCATACTCGCGGGCGACAGAATTGACGGGGAAATCCTCGAAGGTCAACAATGGGTGTGCCGCCGCGCAGGGGCCGCGTAGAGGCCGCACAGACGGCCGTTTGCTCCTCCGGGCCTCATCCTACTGGCCGACCACGAAACGGCCGCCAGCGGGCGCGCGGCAGTCGATCTTCGACGGCGCGTCCATAGAGCTGCAGGTCTTTCGCCATCGGGATGGCTATGGGTAGCGGCCGGGGCGGCGGCCAAATTGGCGACCGATACCTTGCTCGGAGAAAAATGCGGCGCGAGGCCGTCCCGCCGTCTAGCCCCGCCTTTCAGGACGAGCGTCTGGCCTTATACAGAAGACGATCGAAGGATCGTTTTGCTTGTTGACTTTGTGTCAAATACTCTGCCGTGCGCGAGGAGGAGGAGCGCTATGGCGGTACAAGCTATGAACTGGGCCTGGGATTGGATATTCACAGGCGATAACGGCTACACGGTGAGCAACCAGTACAACTTTGCGCCAAGCAACGCTTTGGCGCAAATATCATTAAGCACGGCTCCCCCTCCTGGATCCGCATCGATGGGTTTTGGCCAGTATGGCAACCGACCTGAACCGAACGGTGCCTATAATTACCATAACATCCCACCTGTATATTTCGGCGGTGGCTTTATCGGCTATCAGCCGCTTGTATACGACCCCAATCTGGTCAGTGTGACTTGGATATTGGACGGCAATGTCGAAGATGGCCAGATGGTCGGTTCAATTCTGTTTTTCACTTTTGACTAGCGAGGGCAGGAAATGAAGCAGATCCGGTCGAAGAAGTCCTGCGTGGTCTACGACGCCGCAAGCGGGCGGATCCATCATCTACACAACGTGATCACCTTTGAGGGCGGCAGGGAGCCTGCAGAGGAGCAAATCGCTGCCGATGCTCTGAGAGTGGTTGCCGGCTTGGCCAGGCCGCCCAAAGGTGAGTTGCATGTTCTGCACATCGCGCATGAGTCGATGGAGCGCGGCAAAAATACCGCGTCGATGTTGGCAGGAAGAGCTGGTCAGACATTAAGGAATTTGGCTGCGCCTGAGCGTTGAGGCCTGCGCATTCGCAATGAGGAGGCCGGATCGCAGCGGTTCCTCAACCCGAGAGATCGTCGCCGAGGAAACCCGCCGCGCCTTGCAAGCCCGCCAAGCCGAACTCATGACCATCGTTGCGGCCGCCCTCGCCTCCGCGCTGACGGCCTGGCCAAGCCCTCCGCCTCGCGCTAGGCCCTCTCCCCCTACGGCCGCGCTACCAATGGGGATCGATCCGGCCGTTGGGGACGGTAGCGCGCCCCAACCGGCGCTAGTACGTCCGCCTGCATCAGCGGCTTGCCGAAGGGGTGGCTCTTTGACCAGCCATTCTGAACCTCGAACGCGAGATCGACAGCTTCGCGCTGCAATGTGAAGACCGAGCCTCTCTGTCAGCCCATGTGAATATCCGAACGGGCAAGCATGCCTGTCTGGGCGAACAGCTTGCCGAGATCGAAACACAGGCCGTCGCTCTCCGCGAGATGGCCGTCGAGGCCTTCGAGTAGATTTGATGGTCCGCATCGCGATCACCCAAGCCGCCTTCGACGCCATCGTGACGACCATGCCATTGGCTTGTGGAACGCGATCAACGAGCAAGCGGCTCGACAACAAGACCATCACCGTGACGCCCCGGCTGCGGTGACGACGGGGGAGCTTGCACGATGGCTGGGACCACGGTGACGCAAGAGCAATTCGAAATGCTCAGGGATGCCGTGGTCCATAAGCCCACCCGTGCAAGGTTCGACTTCTACCATGATCGCTCGGCGTTCTCGGACGTGAGTTGGGGCTCGGTGGGGATGACCGGCGGGCGCTTCCGTCGTGAGGATGTTCGGGAAGGGGCCGAGCGTTTTCTGCGGGAACAGAGGAAATAGACGGGAGCGTTGGCCATGCCGACAATCAACCTCGCCGACGACGAGCTTGCCGCGGTGACAGCTGCAATCCGGCGCGCCATCGAGGACGACAAGTATCCGCACCGCGCCTCGATCCGCTGCGCGCGGCGCTGGGCAAATTCGAGGCGGCGGGAGAGCCCGCCCGCCTCCAAAGGCCCCGACCGTGACAGTCGGCAAGCGCGCTCGGCGAACGCCTTGAGACTGAGCGGGAGAGCCCTCATATGACAATTGACGAAATTCTTTTGAAAGCTCTTGAGAGCGGCGGTTTAGTCACTGTGAATGATGTCGTGACTTCGATTGCGAAGCGTTGTGTGCCGGTGGTGCGCATGAGACTCGAAAAGTTGCGCGTGCGCACGGTGGTGGTCCGAGAGGGCAAAGGCGGCCCCCGCCGTGAGTTCACGTAAAATTGGTGCGGCCTGACGACGCCGCGAAGGCGCTCCGCGAGAAGGGCGGCGGTCTCGCGCGGCCCAAAAGCGACACCAGAACAGCGGGAGCGGTCCCGACCGAATGATCCGCATCGCCATCACCCAGCCGCCTTCGATGCAATCGTGGCGACCATGTCGCTGGGCTCCGTGGGGTTCGAGAACGCGACTAACGAGCGCGGGGAGCGGCTGATATGGCTTCCCCACCACGTCCTCGCTCGGCTCAACGCCCTGCGCGGACCCGGCGACAGCTATTCGGATGTCATCTTGCGGATTGCGGCTCTCAGACCGCGTAATTACGCAATATATTGACACTCGGCCCACCACGGCCCAGGTTGTGGGCGATGGACTTCGAGTGGGACGAGGACAACCGCAAGGCCGATCTCGCCAAGCACGCGTCGATTTCCATGACGTGACGCCGATGTTCGCTGGTCCACTGCTTGAGACCGTCGATGACCGCGACTACGGCGAGACCCGGATCAACGTCATGGGCGTGGTTCGTGGCCGGGTGTTCTTCGTCACCACCACTTGGCGCGGCGCTAAACGCCGCATCATCAGCGCGAGAAAGGCGAACGCCGATGAGCAAAGAGCGTATTACGACCGTCACCCTCGATGAGGCCAAGAGCATGAAGGGCGAGACCGATTGGCGCGCTTCGACGCGATGACCGACGAGGACATCGCCCGCGCGGTCGCCGACGACCCAAGCCTCCCGCCGCTCGACATCGACTGGGACAAGGCCAGCCTCGTCATCCCGCCCACGGCCAAGGACATCATCACCCTGCGCGTTGACGCCGACGTGCTCGAGTGGCTGCGCTCCACCGGCAAGGGCTACCAGACCCGCATCAATCAGGTCCTGCGGGCTCTGGTATGAGGCCTCGGTCAGAGCGGAGAAGGCGACCAGCGCAGGGATCAAGATCAAACGGCATAGGTCGGTCATGAAGATCGGCCAGCTGAAATTCTCCACTATCAAAACCTCGCTAACCGCCGTCGAGCGCAAGGCCGCAGCGAGACTAAGCCGGTCCTCGAAAGCTCACGCCAGCAAGAAGGGCGCGTGAGCCGTTGAGTTGCCGTCTACCCGCGCCGACCCGAACCGGGCTCGCGTTCGGCCGCACCGCCGCTTCGGGCGCATCTACCTGAAGCGGTGCGACCGGCTTGCGGCTGGTCCTGCGGCGCTCCCGGTTTGGGGATTGCCGACCGCGTAGGAAGCCCGCTGAGGCCCTCTCGTCGTCTTGGGGTAGTGGGTAGCGGCCAGCCTCGCCGACCCTAGCCCTTGCCAGCCGCTGTGGCGCGCTCGGTGGTGTAGGAGGCGGCTTCCTCGGCTCTCATTTACGACGTGCGCCCCCACGCTTGAGCGTCGATCTTCCACTCCTCGCCATGCTTTGAAAACGTATAGGCGAGCGTGCCGGTTCGAGCGGCGGTTTGGCCCTTGATGGTCACCATCAGCGTCGCCGAGACGACGGCGTAAGCATGGGAGCCCTCCACGTTCCAGAACCCCATTTGGTGCGACAGATGCTCGGACGTGACCTGAAAGGCTTCGCGCCATTTTTCCACGTCGGCAAGCCAATTGGCCGGAGCGTTCGGGTTCAGCCAGCGATAAGGCGCGATGCCGTCGATGATGATCGCGTCGTCGCCAAAAACGCTGAGGAAAAGCTCGATGTTCTGGGTGTTGAAAGCGTTGATGTGGTTATCGATGAGGGCCTGAATTTCAGTCGGCGGGTTGTCAGCCACGGTCATCCTCCAGTCGCGCCTCGCGCGGTGGCGGCAAACTATGCGGGTGTCAAATGGCGCGCAATGCGGAGCCGACGCAGCCCCTCCTTCAGGCCTAGACCACCAGCTTGACGCACCCCCCGCGCGCCGCATCGTCGGAGCATGGACCAAGTCGAAGCTGAACCCATCCGAGCCGCCGGGGTCATCTGCCGAGCGCCAGACGGTTCGATCCTCATGCTCAAGCGCGTCGATGATGGAAGCTGGGCGTTTCCCGGCGGCTGCATCGAAGGCGACGAGACCGCCAGCCTGGCGCGGTGTCCCCGCACGGCTTTCGCGCTTCGTTCCCGGTTGTGGTGTATGGCGAGACATGTCCCCGTCGCCAGTCGCCAGAGCGTTGCCTTCGCGCACGAACGCAAGAGCGCGGTGGAGGCGTCCTACGACCGCGCGGAGATGCTGGAAGACCGCCGCGAGTGGGTGGAGAAGTGGGTGGCGTTTCTCGGTGGCGCGGATGCTGACAACGTATTGCCGACGAAGCGGGGTTTTTTTTTTTTTTTTTTTTTTTTTTTTTTTTTTTTTTTTTTTTTTTTTTTTTTTTTTTTTTTTTTTTTTTTTTTTTTTTTTTTTTTTTTTTTTTTTTTTTTTTTTTTTTTTTTTTTTTTTTTTTTTTTTTTTTTTTTTTTTTTTTTTTTTTTTTTTTTTTTTTTTTTTTTTTTTTTTTTTTTTTTTTTTTTTTTTTTTTTTTTTTTTAAGTGATCCGCATCGCGATCAGCCTTGCATTCAGCGCTGGCTAAAACAGCCGACCATCTGCGCCACCTCAGCGTGGGCTACAGAGGAGAAGACACGACGAGGAGGGCGAGCGCCTAATAGTGATGGTAGGGGTTGGTCTTGGGTACATAGTGACGAACGCGATTTGAGTTGTTGTAATGATCGTAGTGATAAGGGTGGTGGTAAGGGTGATGGTAGGCGTGATGGTAGGGGTTGGTCTTGGGTACATAGTGACGGACGCGATTTGAGTTGTTGTAATGATCGTAATAGATTTGCTGGACGTCCGCCTTGACGGTCGACCGGGCGATTGACGGCGCTGACAGAGTGAAGGCGAAGGACGGGCAGCATGACAGCGCGACCGCCATCGTGCCGCCAGCTATGGCAGCGGCAACACCGTTCGGAATAAGACGGTAAATCATGGTTTCCTCCGCATTAGACCCCGGCAAATTGTGAGATTGAAACTGAACCTGACGTGAATAACTTTCCCCTGCGCGACTGGTCGGCCTCGGCCATCGCGGTTGGAACGGCGCTCTGACGCGCAGTCTTGGCCCATCTTCTATTCCCTCCCAAGGCCCTAACGATCGAGACTTGGCACTCAATGACAAGCATTGTCTGACATGAACGGGAACACCTTGATCGGCGGCGGGGCGGTCCGCGCCAATCCTGGGTCGAGTTGGCGAGCAGTCGCGTGACCTGACCCAAAGCACGACCCCGATGACCGCTATTTGCGCAAATGCGACTCTGCTGGCGTGGCCTGTGTCGACGTATGAAGCGGACATCGAGAATGTTCGGCCGGTTCCTTGCCGAAGCTTGATCGCCGCTCACCGCCCAGGTAGGTTCTTGACGGCGAACACGATAGCCACGATCAGCCAGACACTCCTGGATCGACCTACAACACCGCGATCGGATTCCCGGTGAGCCAGTGGCGCCGACGATCGGTACCGGCGCGAAGACATAGGCGAACACCCGGGCCCCGCGCTCGACCAGCCCCTCGAACGTCATGCCCTCATGGAGATGGATTCCGTTCTCCATGATGAGGTGCTGGTGGCAGGGATGAAAAATCTCTGGATCGACCGGCGGCACGACCTCGACGGCGAAATTATCAGCCCCGACGACGCAGACCTCTAGGCTCGAGAACCAGCGCGCGCATTCGAGGCCGATGCCCGGTGCGCCATCATAGAAGGTGCTGGTTTCCGTATACCAGCGGCTCCATGGCCGGTGCGCACGAAAACCGCGTCGCCCGGCGCGATCGACTGTTCGTCGAGGCCCTGGCGTTCGAGGCACGCCCTGAGGTCGGCGAGCGCGATCTCCTCGCCGACGTCGAGGACCCGGCCCTTCAGGCCCTGGACGTCGAACAGGACGCCGCGGGTGAAGAAGGGCCGAGCGTTTTCAATTCCGAGTTTCTTGAGCCCGTACGGCCGCCACGGGCTCCTCGACACCCACAGTCTTGATGGAAAAGCGCCGCACGGTCGCCGCAGCTTGGCTCAGTTCGGCCGCGCGGGGAACGAATTCCATCACGCCTTTACCGCTCGCTGTGGGATTGAGGTAGATGTTTTCGCGCACGTCCATGTTCGACGCGAGACCCTCCTCGGCCCGCCTGCTCGACACGAAGCCGACGCCCTTGGCCATCGCTTCCGCCGGGCTTTGAGGCGCAATCGGCCCGCCGTTGAGGGTCAACCGGCCCGAGCCGGCGCGCGTGCGGCCGAAGATCGCCCGCCCGACCGTATGATGCCCGGCCCCGCGCAAGCCGACGAGCCCCAAGGTTTCGCCCCCGCGACAGAGAACGAAACTGGACCCACATGTTCAGCGACCAGGTCCTCGACCGAAAACGCGCGGCGATCGGAAGGCCGCGGGTCTCACGAACGCATCGCTCATCGATCGTCCGACGATCATCTCGACCAGCTCATGGATGGAGGCCGGGCTGCTGCTCTTTCTGATCAGAGGCAAGAGGGACGCATCAGCACGCACCGGCCTCCACACGCCGCCAGCGAGGCTCTGTGCCAACTGGGGCTGCCCTACGACGCGCGGTTTGACAAAATCTTAGGGAGACAGGCGGTTCGTCTCAGTCCAGCCCTAGCGCCTTCTCAAGCGCCGCGCGCACTGGTTCAGTGGTCAGATGAACGTATGCCCTCGCGCTGTCAGGCGAGAGGTGCCCGAGCGCGGCGCTGATTGTCGCCGCGTTCGCGCCGCTCATAGCTAACCGTGAACCAACTGTGCGCCTCAGGTCGTGCGGGCTGATCTTGGTCGAGACGCCCGCCTCCTTGAGCAGTTTCGCCAGGGCCTTGCGGGGTTCGACGACATGGCCGTCTTTCGCCGCCTCACTCGGCCAGACCCATTGTGACGAAGCCTCGGTCTGGCGAGCCCGCAGAATTCCAACAGCCGGGCCCGGCAGCGCGATAGCTAGCTCCTTACCGTTCTTCGACCACGTCGCCGGGACGAGCCATAGGTTGTCATCCAGGTGGAGGTCGCTCCAGCGCATCGTCTGCAGTGCACCGCGTCGAGCGCCGGTCATCAACGCTACCGAGATGAAGTCCGGCCAGAACTCGCCCCTCCGATCCTCAAGCACCCTGAATACGGCGGCCAGTTCGTCCCGATTGAGCCTCCTCGTCCGGCGAACGGTCTCGGGCCTCGACACGTCAGCAGCTGGGTTGTCAAACTTGCGGCCTGCGAAGCGCAGCAACGTGCTTAGGAGCACCACGACCTTTGCAGCTGTTCGCGCACGGCCCTTACGCATCGCCGCCGCCTTCGTCGCCTCGACGTCGCTCGTCTGAACGTCGGCGACAGTCGTGCGCTTGAGCCCAGGCGGGACGTGGTCGCGCCACAAGAAGTCGTAATCGGTGACCGTCGACGGCCGCCGCTGTTTTGCGGCCTTGAACGCCTGGAACGCCTCACTGAGTGTCAGAGGCTTAACCTTTGCACGTTCCGCGCGCCTCTCAGCGCGGATGTCTTTGCCGTCAGCGGTGTCCCCATTGATCTTCAAGACCGCCTTGCGTGCGGCGTCCACCGTCATGCCGTTCGTCTTGCCCAGCGTGATGTTGACGAGCGCCCCATGAACCTGCCGCCGAAAAACAAAGGACTTAGTCCCGGCCTTGGTAATCCGCACCGCGAGGCCATCGACTTTAGCATCCCAGTGAAAGCCCTGACCCGTCAGCTTTTCGACCCGGTTGTCAGTCAACGGGATCTTCTTGGTTGGGGGTCGTTTCCGCGTCTGTTCGGGGAATGCCAGCAACTCGCCCATGTCTAGCTCCGTGGACAGCCTGTGGACAGCCATTTTGCTGTGCCAGGCGGTTCGTGCTTGTCCAAGTCCGTATCAATAGCCGACATTTCAGCTACTTGCAAGGGTAAACGACTGATTTAATTGGCAAGACCTACGAAATCATAATCCGTAGGTCCCCAGTTCAAGTCTGGGTCCCGCTACCAATGCTTTCAATCTGTTCGATGGGAAAATGCTCGCCTCCAGCGGCATATCGGCCGGCGGGGTAAGCCGCTAGCTAAACATCGTGGGGACTTGCCCAGAGGGGGCTCAGAGGTCTCTGGCCAGCCAATACGCGAGCGCTTGCACGAGTTGCGTCACGCGCTGGCGATTGGATTGCTCGAACAGCGTCTGGTCTATCGCCGAGGCCCAATATCTCGAGGTCGCCCGCACGGGTCGCTGTACGCCCCCAATCGTCGCGACGCCCTCAATGTTGTCCCAAGCCCGGCTGTCCTTATTCGGCCCCAGACTGAGAGAGTCGATCCGCACGACCAGCGTGCTCCCTTTCGGCGACATCCGGGTCGCCATGGCTTTGGCAAGTTGACCGGGCAGTGTCTGCTGCACCCACGAGGCTGTCGGGTCGCCGACGTTTGCGCGCAAGGGCGCGACATCGACTTGAATATTGCGGATCGGAAGGCCCGACTGCGCAAGAGCGTTTTGAGATGCGACCGCTGCGAGAAGCGCAAAGGCGCCGCCTGCCGCAATCGCAACCCGCCGTATCAATCCAAGAATATTGATGGTCCGCCTCCATACGAAGATCCCCATGCTGAACACCTGCATGAGGCAGTTTATTCAGGCGTATCAGGCGCTCTGGGTAATCATTTTGCAAAAAAGATTGGAGTTGGCCGCGCAAGCGTCGAAATCCAATCGCGTCCTGAATTTTCGTCTTGTTCGACCGGGCCTAAGTCTCTAGCGGCCGGTGACTAGGCAGTTCGACAAAAAAGGGGATCCTAGTTCGTGTCTCCCAGTCCGGGTCCCGCTACCACTTGAAATCAATCGCTTGAACTTGCGAAGGCGCCTCGAAGACAGCCCTTGCTCCGAGCGCGCCGGCCGCGGCTATCGTTTTGCCGTCCGTCTCGGCGGCTCCGGCGCGAAGCTGAGCCGGCCTTTGACTGTGAGCCGAACGACCGCGCCCCCGAGATTCGCGGCGTAGGCGCGCCGCTGGTTGAGTGCGTCGCGCAAGTTGAGTGCCAGCGCTTCGATCTTCTCAAGTCCGATGCGGCTCGCCTCTCGCCCTCCCGCCTCGGCGATGCGCTGCGCCAGAATCCGGCGCCCGATCGCGATCGGCGCGGCGAACAGCGCGCGGGCGTCGAGCGCCCCTTCCGAGCCGACCCGCAGCTCGACTTCCGCCGTCAGATGCGCCAGAGCCTCCTCCGTCTCGCGCGCGCGGCGCGCCAGGCGATCCAGCGCCTCAGCGTCGAGGCCTTCCTCGCCGAGACGGGCAAGAAGGGCGCGCAGGCGGGTGCGCGCGAAGCGGGGGTCGGCGTTGGACGGGTCATCGATGAACGGCGCCCCGCGCGCGTTGGCGAAGGCGATGAGATCACGCTTCTTCAAGCCCATGAGCGGCCGGGCGATCGTCATGCCGTCGCGCGCGGTCATAAGGTCCATGCCGCGCAGTCCCGCGACGCCGGATCCGCGCAACAGACGAAAGAGCACGGTCTCCGCCTGATCGTCGGCGTGATGAGCGGTCATAAGCGCGTCGGCGCCGATCGCCTTCGCGCGATCGACGAGCAGGCGGTAGCGCGCCTCGCGCGCACGCTCTTGAAGGCGGGTCGTTGGCTTCGCGCCTTTCCATTGAAGAACGCGATGGCCGACCCCGAGCCGGGCGCAAAGCGCGGCGACAGCTTTGGCCTCGTCGGCGCTTTCTGGTCGAAGCCCATGGTCGACCGTCGCGGCCTCGATCCGCGTCTTGCCGCGCCGCTTCGCCCATTCGGCCGCCATCAGGAGCAGCGCAGTCGAATCGGGGCCTCCAGAGACGGCGATCAAAAGCGCCGTCGCTCGCCTAAACGGAGCGAACAGCGCGTCAATGTCATCCGACGAGAGGGCCTGCGAGCGCCGGGCGCTCAACAATGATCCTTGGCGCTCTCATGTTCGGCGAGCTTCTTCACCGAGGCCGAGGCAGTCGGGTAGCGCTTGCCGAACTCGGTCAGCGTCGCGCAGGCCTGGTCGGAATTGCCGAGCGCCGCCAGCGTCTGCCCGAGGCGCACCATGCTCTCGGCGGCCCGCGGCGATTTGGAATAGTCGGTCGTGACCTTGAGATATTGTTCGGCGGCCTCGCGCGGGCGCGAGCGCTGAAGGTAGGTCTCGCCGATGTAGAAGATCGCGTCCGGAGTCAGGCGATGCGCCGGATTGGCGGTGAGAAACGCCTTGAACCCGACCTCCGCCTCCGGATATTGCCCCGCCTGAAAGGCCTGCAGCGCGGCGTTGTACTGCTCACGCGGCTGATCGAGCATCGCCACTCCGGAGCCGACGATCGTCGGTCCGGTTGGGGGTGGGGCAGGCGGCGGTCCTTTGCCGAGTTCGAGGGGAGCGCCGGGGGCAGGCTGCTCGTGCGCCAAGGGCGCAGGAGACTCACGGACGAGCGGGGCGCTCGGCGCGGTCGTGCCCAACGGGCGCGGCGCGCCGGGCGCGTTCGGATCAGCGTTCGGATCGAATGCGTCCGACCGCCTCGGCCGTGGAGGGACGCCCGGCTGGCCCGGCGCCAAAGGGGCTTCGGCGACGTCCGGCTCTGGCGGAGCGCCTTCTGAGCGGTCGCCGAACCGGAATTCAACGTCCTGGCGGAACTTTTGCAGCTGGGCCTCGAGCCGGCGCTGCGCGTTCTCCAATTCCTCGATCCGGCCGTTGGCTTGGCGAAGCGCTTCCTCGAGCCGGTTGACGCGCATCACCAGCCCTGCGGCGTCGTTGGGATCCTCCGCCCCACCCGGAACGTCGGCTGGCGGCGCAGCCTGGTGGTGGAAGAGATCGAACTGAGCTTCAGCCGGCGTTGCGAGCGCAAGGCAGGCGCCGAACGCCGCGACCAGGCCCGGGCGAAACAATGACGTCACTGGCGTCTTCCTGATGGGGTTCGTTTTGACCGGCCAATACGCCCCGCATTGGTCGATTTCAAGTCGCGTCGCAGCCTCGCGCGCCACCCCGTCCGCAGCGGGCGCTTAACTGCTGCTGCCGCCGCCGCCGTTGAGGACCGTAACGGCGCGGCGATTTTGCGACCAGCAGGAAATGTCGTCGCAGACCGCGACCGGCCGCTCCTTGCCATAGCTGATCGTCCTCATGCGCGAAGCGGAGACGCCCTTGGCGGCGAGATAGTCGTGGACCGCCTGGGCTCGGCGCGAGCCAAGCGCGAAATTATATTCGCGCGTTCCGCGTTCATCGGCGTGACCCTCGATGGTGAAGCTATATTTGTTGTATTGGTTGAGCCAAGCCGCCTGCTTGTCGAGCGTCGCTTGGGCGGTCGGCGAGAGATCGGTCTGATCGGTGGTGAAGAAAACACGGTCGCCGACCGTCTGGTTGAATTCCTGCACGCTGCCCGGGCCGGCCGCGCCATAGCCCGCAGCCAGATCGTCGTTCTTATGGGCGCACGCGCTCAAAGCGAGGCTCAGGGCGAGCGCCGCCGCCAGCGCGATCGAACTCCGGGTCATGTTCGCGAACATGCTGCCACTCCTGACGGCCCCGCCCGCCTGCGAGATAGCCGCCTCAAGAGTTAATGCAAGGTTCCGATAAGCTTACCGGCGCCTTGCCGCGTGATTAGGATCGCCGCGCGACCCGCTGGCAGCGTTAACAGCGGATTAATGGCCATATTGCGGCGCACAATGCCTTGCGCCCGCCTCGTTTGATCGGCACTATCACGCGCTCGTGAAACGAGTTGTTGCGGGGATTCACGGGATTTATTTTGGGATGAAGCGCGTTAGAGTGAGACGGACGGCTCTGCTCGCTCTGGCGATGGCGTTTTTGGCTGTCGCATGGGTGTGGGACGGCTTGGTCGCAATCGGGCGGGCGCTTGCCGGCTTTGTACCCTGGGCGCGTTTCAGGCAGGCCTTCGCCTCGCTTGTGGATCGCTTGCCGGCGCCGCTTGTGCTGCTGATTTTCCTGGTGCCGTTCCTCATTGTCGAGCCCTTATTGACGGTGATGCTCGTCGTTATGGCGATGGGCTACGTCGTTTTCGGCGCAATCGCCTGGATCGCGCTGAAGCTTTTCTCCATCGCGGTGATCCCGGCGATCTTCGACCTGACGAAGCATCGGCTGATGACCATGCCGTGGTTCGTCCGCGCCTACGAGAAGGTGATGGCGTTTCATCACTACGCCGACGCGATCGTCGCCCCGTACAAACACGCCGCCGCCACGGCGCTCCGCCAATGGCGTATGCGCGCCGCCACCGTGACAAGACGCGTTCCCGGCCTCGCCCATCTCGCGGCGCGCTTCGCTGCGCGCAAGCGCGCGAACGGCCGGCCGCCGTTAGCTGAGGGAAGTTAGGTTATTTGGCGAGGCGTCTTGGACAAGCGCGCTCTGCCTTAACTTTTCAATTGATACAACCTATTGGTTGCAATGACGATTGTCGTGCCAGCCCGAACGAAGTAAAAGCGCAAAGAAATCAATTCGTATTCGCGCACAACTTTACTCTATAGCGGAAGGATTTTGCGAACTTTCGCTATTGCCGCAAAAACCCAAGGCAGATCACTTGCGGAGAAGTGTAAACTGTGTTAAGCACCCAATTGTAACCAACTCAGTTTCCACGTATCGCTAATTCTGATTGTAGTAATTCCTGTCTGTATTCCTAATTCCGTACTGTTAAAACCAGCGTAGCTGGCCTTCAAATCAAGATCTCTGGACTATTCGAGAGACGCTTTGAAAAAAGCGTCTTGATCACCAAGGGAGGAATCCGTCGTGAGCAATCTCACTCTGCAACAGAGCGCCATCAGCCAACTCGCCGCGCAGGCCGACGCCGTCGGCAAGCTCGCCGGAGACACGGGCGCCTTCGCCGCCACATTCGCGGCGTTCGAGTCCAACGATCCGGATGCGTTTCGTTGGGTTCTCCAGCGTCTTGAATTGCTCCCGCAATGTGAGGTGATCTGCGAATGGATCCGGGTCAAGCTGTGCGGGTTGCGTTGTGTTGAAGTGTGCGGGCCCCTGGATCCCAAGGTCGAGCTGCCCGAGCTGCCCGAGTTTGCGCGCGCTCTGAGCCAGCTGGCGTCTAACGAAAAGGTGCTGCGCCGCGTCGTCGACGCCGTTTCCTGCGGCGACGCCGACAGCTACCAGGCGGCAATCGCGGAAGTGAAGCTGCAAAGATTCTGCCACCTCATATGCCGCTACGTCTGCTCGCTGCATTATCGGAGAATTTGCGAGGTCGTCTGCACGGGCCTGCTTGTTCCGGTGTCGGACCCCGTCCTCGACATTCGGGCGGACGCCGAGGTCCTGTCGAAGGTGTTCGCGAACGAGAAACAGACCAGCGTGATCGGCAAGGCGGTGATCGCACTGGATTGCGACGGCTTCCGGAAGGAGATCGAGAGGCGCGGATTTCTCCAGCATTGCGAAATCATCTGCCGCGTCTCCTGCGTCTGGCGCTCCATTTGGGTGTGCAGGGCCCTGTGCCTAGAGCCTCCGGTCATATTCAGAGGAACCTATGCGGTCGAAGAGGCGCGGAATTTCGCGTTGGCCGCACGTCAGTTGGCTGGCCAGCCGCGCGCGCTTTCCGATCTCACCGCTGCGGTCATCAGCAATAACACTGAAACTTATCGAGCCGTCGTCGATCGCTACGGGCTCGGCCCTTATTGCTGGCAGGTGTGCGGTTGGGTCACCTCGGAGATCTGCTATTGGTACTGCGTTTGCGTTTGTCCGCAAGGTCTCTACCCGCAGTTTACAGCTATCGGCGGCTACGACTATCTGGCGCAGATCGACAGCGCCCTGCCGGCGACCGGGCTTCACAACGGCGACACGTACGCCTTCTGGAACGTTTTGCGCCTGAACGGCGTGCTCACCCAGTTATTCGGCGGGCAGCCGATGGAATATAGGTTCGAATACCAACCCATCACGGTTGTCACGACGAGCCTCACGGCCGCGATCACAGCCGCCGACACCTCTATTTCGGTCAGCGGAAGCGGCGGCTTCCCAGCCGCACCGTTTAATGCTGTCATCGGCGGGGCGAACGGCGGTTATGAGATTGTGACCGTGACGAGCGGCCCTCCTGGGACCACCTGGACGGTGGTGCGCGGCCAGAAAGGGACGGCGCCGTTGGCGGCGGCTGCCGGCGCCACGATCACCACCGGAGCCGCTGCTGCCGGCGCCTGGACCCCGGTGCCGCAAACTTGGATCGCCCCGACGCAAATCGGAACGCTCGAAGTCGGTTCCCCCCCCTTCCCCCAATACTGGATCAATCCGCCCAGTCCACCACCTCCCCCCCCAGTCGTTATCCCAGTGAACATCGTGGGTGGGTGGATCCAGGTGCCGCAGGGGCTGAACGTCTCCCTCAACAACACCATGATCAATCTGGATTTTACGATGTTGCCGTCGTTCCCCCCCGCCGACGAGACTGGCACTATCGCTGGGCAGGCGGCCACGCAACTCCCGACCGATCATTGTTTCGGTCTACGCATGCGCGTGCGCCAGCAAAACACTGTGCAGGAACACGACGGCGGCACGTGCTCAGTCGTTGCGATCGACAACACGCTCTATAAGAACGTCAACCACCACCCAGAGTGGGATGGCGGCATCCCAAACAATCCCGAGTACACCGTCGTGATGGTGGACATCAAGGAACTGCAGTCGGCTGGGTGCGCCGGCATCACGGACTCCTTGACGGTGCTGTTCACCGCGTCGCACCCGAATCTGGGCCCGACGAGTATAAATCTCATCGGTCCCGGCGGCCCATATCCTTTCACACTGCCGACGCCGGTGTCCGGGACAGGCGACCAGTACGGCGTCGCGACACCAAATGGCTGGACGCTGTCGAGCCTCATACCGTGCGCATACATCGTCCAGATGCAAGTGTACCCACTGCTCACAGATGGGGATGGGCATAGCCCGGGCCCATTCTACGACCAGATCGCCTTCTGTTTTAAAGGCATCCAAAGCACCTGAAAATATGGACGCGGGGCTCGCGTTCGTTCTGGCCGTCCTCGCGACCTGGCGGGTCACCCACCTGCTGGCGAACGAGGACGGCCCGGCGGACATCATCTTCCGGGTGCGCCGCCGCCTGGGCGACGGCTTCATCGGCAGTCTGATGGACTGTTTCAACTGCATGAGCATCTGGGTCGCGGCGCCGTTGGCGTTGTTTGTCTCGGCGAACCCGGTAGTCTGGTTTGTGAGCTGGCTGGCGCTGTCGGGAGGGGCGTGCCTGCTGGAACGGCTTGGCGGCGCCTCCGCCGGAGCGCACGAGAAGCAACCCATGGAGGGAAATGACGATGTGCTGCGGTAGCAAGCGATCCGCATTGAGTTCCGCCTCAGCCTCGAGGCCGCCGCCGCGCGCCGTCGCGTCGCCGCCTCGCACTGAGGCCCCGCCAGCGCCGGTCACCGCCGCGCCGATCCCGCGCCCGCATGAGGTCGAAGTCAGGACTTCCGCCACCGTCGCGTCAAGCGATCTGTCTCGCCAGTCGGCTCAGCAACAGAGCGCAGCGACGCCGCAAGCTGTCCGCAGGTGGCGGTTGTCCAGTTGACGGCTAAGGTCGCGTCAACTCACGCCCGCGTCCGACTCCGGTCTTGTAGCGGCGTAACCAGTGCACGCTGGCGCCCGTCGAACGGCCCTATGGGTGGTGAGACAATTTCCGGCTCTCCGCGAATCGTCGCGACGGGAGCCGCACTCTGCGTCGCCAAAGGCGCGAGAGTGGGCGGAATATCCACACTCTTGGCTGGAGTTGACACTCCGAGCCGCTAGGACCACATTCATCTTGCTCGAGGGGCGTCCCGAACGGGGCTGAGACGGCGACGAGCCGAACCCTTTGAACCTGATCCGGGTCATGCCGGCGAAGGGACGTGGCGGCCTCGATCCTCCATTTGGTCCGCCCGATTCCCGTCTCCGGACCTGATGCGCGAGGAGACGGCCATGAACGAGATTCCCAAATTCGCCGCGCCACAGACCGTAACCACTGGGCCAATTGCCGGCTCGCGCAAAGTCTATGCCGCCCCCAGCGGCCGCGCCGATATTCGCGTTCCCTTCCGCGAGATCACGCTCTCTGATCCGAACGCGGCGCCGGTGCGGGTCTACGATCCATCGGGGCCCTATACCGAAAGCAACGTAGCGATCGATCTTGCCAACGGCCTGAAGCCGGTGCGCGAGGCTTGGATCGAAGCGCGCAACTTCGCCGGTGCGCAACCTCGCGCGATCAAGCCCGAGGACAACGGCAATGTGTCAGCGGACCGCCTTGCGCCCCTCTGTCCTGCTGAGCGGATTCTCCGCGCAGGCAAGCCCGGCCAGCTCGTCACCCAGTTCGAATTCGCTCGCGCCGGGTTCGTCACCGAAGAAATGATCTATGTCGCTCATCGCGAGAATCTGGCGCGCGAGGCGGCGGTGGAACGCGCCGCCGAGCGCCTCGCCGACGGCGAAAGCTTCGGCGCCGCCATCCCCGAATTCATCACGCCCGAATTCGTGCGCGAAGAAGTGGCGCGCGGGACGAGCGATCATTCCCGCCAACATCAATCATCTCGAACTTGAGCCGATGGCGATCGGCCGCAATTTTCTGGTCAAGGTCAACGCCAACATCGGCAATTCGGCGGTGAGTTCGGGCGTCGCCGAGGAAGTCGAGAAGATGGCCTGGGCGATCCGTTGGGGCGCCGACACGGTGATGGATCTTTCGACCGGGCGCAACATCCACAACATCCGCTCCTGGATCTTGCGCAATGCGCCGGTTCCGATCGGCACCGTGCCGATCTACCAGGCGCTCGAGAAGGTCGGCGGCGATCCGCTCAAGCTGGACTGGGAAGTGTTCAAGGACACGCTGATCGAGCAGGCCGAGCAGGGGGTCGATTATTTCACCATCCACGCCGGCGTGCGTTTGGCCTACGTGCCGCTGACCGCGAAGCGCGTGACCGGCATCGTCTCGCGCGGCGGCTCGATCATGGCGCGCTGGTGCCTCGCGGGTCACCGGGAGAGTTTCCTCTACGAGAAATTCGACGAGATCTGCGACATCATGCGCAAGTATGACGTGTCGTTCTCGCTCGGCGACGGCCTGCGTCCGGGCTCGATCGCCGACGCCAACGACCGCGCGCAATTCGCGGAGCTCGAGACGCTCGGCGAGCTGACCAAGGTCGCTTGGGACAAGGGCTGCCAGGTGATGATCGAGGGCCCGGGCCACGTGCCGATGCACAAGATCAAGGTCAACATGGAAAAGCAGCTTCGCGAATGCGGCGAGGCGCCGTTCTATACGCTGGGACCGCTGACGACCGACATCGCGCCTGGCTACGACCACATCACGTCGGGGATCGGCGCCGCGATGATCGGCTGGTTTGGCACCGCGATGCTCTGCTATGTGACGCCGAAGGAGCATCTCGGTCTGCCCGACCGCGAGGACGTCAAGACGGGCGTCATCACCTATCGGATCGCGGCGCATGCGGCCGACCTCGCCAAGGGCCATCCGGCCGCGCAGATCCGCGACGACGCGGTGAGCCAAGCGCGCTTCGATTTCCGCTGGGAGGACCAGTTCAACCTGTCGCTCGACCCCGACACTGCGCGCAAGTTCCACGACGAGACCCTGCCGAAGGACGGGCACAAGGTGGCGCATTTCTGCTCGATGTGCGGGCCGAAATTCTGTTCGATGCAGATCACGCAGGATCTTCGCAAGGAAGCCGAGGCGATGGCCGGCATGGCGGCGAAGTCTCGGGAGTTCCTGGACAAGGGTGGGGCGCTCTACGTCGATGCCGCGGAATGAGTCCATGCGCGCGACCGTCGTCGGCGCGGGTGTCGCCGGCCTGACGACCGCGCTCACGCTCGCGGAGCGTGGCGCAAAGGTTACGCTTCTCGAGCGGTCGCGCGAGCTCGGCGGCAATGCGTCGTGGCTCGCGGGCGGCATGCTCGCGCCGTTCTGCGAGGGCGAAAGCGCGCCGCAAAGCGTGGTTGAGTTAGGCCAAGGCGCGATCGATTGGTGGGGCGCACGCGTCCCGGGCGTGACGCGCGAGGGGACGCTGGTGGTCGCGCCGCCGCGCGACACAAGTGAAATCGACCGTTTCGCGGCGCGGACGAAGACGCATGCGCGTTTGGACGAGGAACGCATCGCGGGCCTGGAGCCAGATCTTGCCGGGCGTTTTCGTAAAGGCCTGTTCTTCGCTAACGAAGGCCATCTCGATCCACGCGTCGCTTTGTCGGCGCTGACTGAGCGCTTGCGCGCGAAAGGCGGCGAAATCCGCTTTGGTATGGATGGAGAAGCGCCCGGCCAGGCGGATCTCGTTGTCGATTGCCGCGGTTGGGCGGCCCGCGAAGCGCTTCCCCAGTTGCGCGGCGTGCGCGGCGAAATGATGCGCATCCGCTCGCGCGAGGTGACGCTCACTCGCGCCGTGCGCTTTCTGCATCCTCGTATTCCCCTCTACATCGTTCCGCGCGCGAACAACGAGTTCATGATCGGCGCGACAATGATCGAGAGCGCCGAAAAGAGCGCGGTCAGCGTCCGTTCGGCGATCGAACTTCTGAGCGCCGCTTACGCGCTTCATCCGGCGTTCGGAGAGGCTGAGATCCTCGAGATGAGCGCCGACGTGCGCCCCGCCTATCCCGACAACGAGCCGCGGATCGAGAAGCGCGGCAATCGCATTTTCGTCAACGGCTTCTATCGGCACGGCTTTCTGCTCGCGCCGGCTTTCGCGGAGCGCGCGGCGGCGCTGGCGTTCGAGCGGTCGTGGGCGCTCGTATGAAGCTGGTCGTCAATGGCGAGCTGCAGGACGTTCCTGCCGTGACGCTTGCGGAAGCCCTGCAATCGCTGGACCTCGCCGAGGCCAAGGTGGCGACCGCGCTCAACGGCGACTTCGTGCCGGCGCGAGCGCGCGAAGCGACAACACTGAAGGACGGTGACCGGATCGAGATCGTCGCGCCACGGCAGGGCGGGTGAGGCCCATGATTTCCAGCTCCGATTTCACCCTCTACGGCGTAAAGCCCCGCTCGCGGCTCATGCTTGGCACGTCGCAATATCCCTCGCCCGCGATTCTCGCCGAGGCAGCGCGTGCAAGCGGGGCGGAAATCCTCACGGTGTCGCTGCGGCGCGAGTCGGCCCGCCTCAAGGAGGGGCAGGATTTCTGGCGATTGATACGCGACATCGGGGTCCGCGTGTTGCCCAACACCGCCGGCTGTTACAGCGTCAAAGAGGCGGTGACCACGGCTCAGATGGCGCGCGAAGTGTTCGGCACGCCATGGGTCAAGCTCGAAGTGATTGGCGAACCCGACACGCTGCAGCCTGACGTGTTCGGCCTCGTTGAGGCGGCGCGAATTCTGTCAGATGACGGTTTTGAGGTTTTCCCGTACACGACCGAGGATCTCATCGTCGCCGAGCGACTGGTCGAGGCGGGATGCAAGGTGCTCATGCCCTGGGGCGCGCCGATCGGCTCCGGCAAGGGGCTCAACAACGTGTTCGGCCTGCGTGCGCTGCGCGCGCACTTTCCTGAGATTCCGTTGATCGTCGACGCTGGTCTCGGCTTGCCGTCGCAGGCGGCGGCGGCGATGGAGCTTGGCTACGATGGCGTGCTGCTCAATACCGCTGTCGCGAAGGCGGGCGATCCGGTCGCCATGGCGCGGGCCTTTGGCCAGGCGATAGAGGCGGGCCGCGCCGCGTTCCTGGCTGGCCCGATGGAGCCGCGCGACATGGCCGCGCCCTCGACGCCCGTGGTCGGCCGGGCTGTGCTCACGTGAGCGATGACGCTTCAGCATCCCTCCAAAGGTGGGAGAATTCGGGTCTCGATCCCTTCTATCCCATCGTCGACAGCGCTGAATGGGTCGCCCGACTTGTTCGCGTTGGCGCCAAGTTCATCCAGCTTCGTATCAAGGATAAGGATGAGCTCGCTGTTGTCCGCGAGACCCGCACGGCTCTCGAGGCCTGCGGGATCGTGGGCGCGAGCCTTGTGGTCAACGACCACTGGCGGGTCGCGATCGAGGAGGGCGCTCCCTGGCTCCATCTCGGCCAAGGCGATCTCAACGACGCCGATATGCTTGCCCTGCGCAAGGCCGGGATCAAGCTTGGGATTAGCACCCACGATGACGCGGAGCTGTTGCGGGCGCTTACCTTTGCTCCCGACTACATCGCGCTCGGGCCGATCTATCCGACCAAGCTCAAGGCGATGGCGTTCGCGCCGCAGGGGCCTGAGAAGATCGCCGTGTGGAAGCGGCGGATCGGCGCGCTGCCGCTGGTCGCTATCGGCGGACTTAATGTCGAGCGCGCAAAACTATGCCTGGCCGCTGGCGCGGATATCGTCTCGGTCGTAACGGACATCACGCTTAACGCCGATCCTGAGGCACGCGCGCGCGAGTGGGTAGCGGCGACACGGCAGACGTGACTCAACGGCTGCCGATCGCTCTCACCATCGCCGGCTCGGATTTGGGCGGCGGCGCCGGGATCCAAGCCGATCTCAAGACCTTCGCGGTCTTCGGAGTCTACGCCGCGAGCGTGGTCACGGCGCTCACCGCTCAGAATACGCGCGGCGTGCGCTCGCTCCACGCTCCGCCGCCTGGAATTGTTGGCGCACAGATCGACGCGGTCCTCGAGGACTTTGCAGTCGCGGCGATCAAGATCGGCATGCTCGGCAGCGCGGAAATTGCGGTTGTCGTAGCGGAGAGGCTTTCGACTCAGCGCGCTTGGGAGCACCGCTTTGGGACGGACGGCGCCGGAGCTTTCATCGTCTACGACCCCGTCATGATCGCCTCCTCCGGCGACGCGCTGAGCAGCGCTGGCTTCGCGGAAGCGATCACCCGCGAACTGCTGCCGCTTGTCGACTGCCTCACTCCCAACCTCGCCGAGGCCTCGATGCTGCTTGGGGAACCGATCGCACGAAGCGAAGCGGACATGGGGCGCCAGGGCGAGGCATTGTTAAGGCTCGGCCCGAAGGCGGTGCTCATGAAGGGCGGGCACCTGGATGGCGGCGAGGCGATCGATCTTTTGGTGAAAGAGGACATGATTCGTCGCTTCGCTGCGCCGAGACTTGCTTCCAAAAACCTGCACGGAACCGGATGCACGCTCTCGAGCGCCATCGCCGCCAACGTTGTTCTCGGCCTCGCATTGCCGGAGGCTGCAGCGGCGGCGAAGGCGTTCGTGCGCCAGGCGATCAAACGTGGCCGGGACGTTACGCTTGGCGCGGGAGCCGGGCCGCTGATCCAGGCCGAGCTGCGTTCGAAACTCTGACGCATTCGATCCGTACTGGCTTTAGTCTGGAACTTCTCGCGCGCGGGTTGGGCGGACATGACCGACGACTTCTATGAGACGATTCCAGTTCTCGACGACTTTGCCGACGCGGTGAGGGGCGAGAACTTCAGTCCGTTGCCGGACGACTGGGTCGTCGGTTTCGCTGACGTGATCGGCTCGACCAAAGCCGTCGCCGATGGTCGATACAAGGCCGTTAACATGGTCGGCGCGGGCGCGATCGCGGCCGTCGCCAACGCGCTAGACCGACGGCCGTTTCCTTTCGTCTTTGGCGGCGACGGCGCGAGCTTCGCCGTGTCGTCGTCTGACGCGCCCGCAGCCGCCAGGGCGCTTCAGGCGATGGCCGCGTTCGCGCGTGACGAGTTTCATCTCGATTTGCGCGTCGCGATGGCGCCGGTCGGCGAAATCCGGGCGGCGGGCTACGACGTCAGGATTGCGCGCTTCGCCGCGGCCCCGCCTTGCGTCTACGCGATGTTCGCCGGCGGCGGCCTGACCTGGTTCGACGCCGCGGCGAAGCGCGGCGCTTATGCTCTGCCGCTGGCGGAGCCGGGCGCGCGGCCGGATCTGTCCGGCCTCTCCTGCCGCTGGGGCGTAGCGCCGGCGAAGCATGGACTTGTTCTGTCGTTGATCGTTGCCCCGCGCGGAAACGACGCGCGATTTGCGCCGCTCATCAACGAGATCGTCAAATCGTCGCTTGCCGCCGCGTCGACCGAGCGGCCGGTCACGTTGACGAGCCTGCAGCCGGGGAATCCGGGCAGGGCGATTGCGCTTGAGACACGGGTCAACAAGGCCTCGGGGCTGTCGCAAGCCAAGGCGCGGATCGCGGCGATTCGCGGCTACTGCATCGCGATTGCCCTCCATTCTTTCAAGCTCAAAGTGGGTCGCTTCGACGCGGCGACCTATGCGAGCGAGCTTGTCGCCAACGCCGATTTTCGCAAGTTCGACGACGGCCTGCGCATGACGCTCGACTGCTCGCCTGAGTTCGCCGACGCGCTGGAGGCGCGGCTTGCCGCGGCGCAGGCG
This sequence comes from uncultured Alphaproteobacteria bacterium, assembly GCA_963775405.1. GTDB lineage: Bacteria > Pseudomonadota > Alphaproteobacteria > Rhizobiales > Beijerinckiaceae > Roseiarcus. Next base: position 18,227 of record CAVZJI010000005.1, on the reverse strand, counting down.
TTTGTCCATTGGGGCGTCTTCCGGCAGGAGGCGGCGCAGGTGACGTGCTTTGTTCCCTCGGCAACCGAAGGCGGCCACGTCCATTTCGTTGACGGCGCCGGTGGGGGGTATACGATGGCCGCTAAAGCCATGAAGACGCGGCGCGACGCATTGGCGGCGGCGGCGTGAGTTCTGGGGCTCAGAGGTTGTTAAAAAGAGGTGGTCGATGCGCAGGGCGCTCTGGTCGGCTGTCGCTATCACAATTCTAGGCCTGACGACGGCGCTTGGGGGGCACGGCGCGCGTGCTGATGTTGCGCCGACCCAGCCCGTCGCGCTGGCGGTTTTGGATCTCGACTATGTCGACACGTCCGGCGAGCCGACCGATCAAACGGCGGCTCATCAGCGGCGCGCCGCCGATTTTGTGAGCGCATTGCAGCGCGACCTGGCGGCGAACGGTCAGTACCGCGTCGTTCCGATGTCTTGCGGCTCAGGTCCGTGCGAACCGGTGATGAACCCTGCCGAACTTCAGAAGGCGGCGCGCGCTGCAGGCGCGAGGTTCGTCCTGCTCGGCGGCGTGCACAAAATGAGCACCCTGGTTCAGTGGGCGAAGATCCAAGTCGCCGACGAGGAACAGGGGCGGATCGTTTTTGACCGGTTGCTGACGTTTCGTGGGGACACGGACGAGGCCTGGCAAAAAGCGGAGTTTTTTGTCGCGCGTGATGTTCTCAACTTGGCTCCGACGTTTGGCAAACAGGGCGACGCTCTTGCGCCAGTAAAACTTGCCGTCTTTGACTTCGAGCTGGAAGATTTCAGTGGCGGGGCCGGAATCATCCCCGAAAGCGATCAAGACCGCGAGCAATTGAGACTGGCGACCGAGACGGTGCGTCGGCTCCTCGTTGAATCTGGCCGATACAGCCTCGTTGACGTTAGCGGGGCCGACGCGCCGGACGTGACAGCCCACAGCCTGCGCAAATGCGATGGCTGCGACGCCGCAAGCGCTCGCAAACTCGGCGCGGATCAATCGTTTGTGGGCATAGTAAGCCGCATCACCCGCACCGATTACGCCGTGACCTTCAAGCTTCGCGACACGCGAACCGGCGCTCCAATCGCCGTCGAGCAGACCGACCTTCGCATCGGCGCGAACTATTCCTGGAACCGTGGCGCCGCGTGGCTCATTAAGAACCGGCTGCTGGAGAAACAAGGCCAGCAATAGGGACTCCCGAAGCCGACTTCATGACGGCGTGGATATCTCCCGTCCGATCCTGCACGGCCACGGCTGATTTGCTAGGTTGAGGCGATGGACGCCTCCAGCGACAGCCCCAATTCCGAGACCAGCGCGCGCCTGACGCCGATGATGGCGCAATATCTAGAAATCAAGGCGGTCAATCCGGGTTGCCTGTTGTTCTACCGGATGGGCGATTTCTACGAGCTGTTCTTCGACGACGCGGAAATCGCGAGCCGGGCGCTCGGCATCGTCCTCACCAAGCGCGGCAAGCACGAAGGCGAGGACATCCGCATGTGCGGGGTGCCGGTCGAGCGCGCCGACGACTACTTGAACCGGCTGATCGCGCTCGGCCATCGCGTCGCCGTCTGCGAGCAGATGGAAGATCCGGCGGCTGCAAAAAAGAGAGGACCGAAGTCGGTCGTCAAGCGCGACGTCGTGCGGCTGGTCACGCCCGGCACGATCACCGAGGAACGGCTGCTCGAGCCTGGCCGGGCCCGTCTTCTGGTGGCCGTCCAGAAGGCGCGTTCGAGCGAGGGACGGCAGGTTTACGGGCTCGCCGCGCTCGATCTGTCGACGGGGGCGGTCGCGCTCAGCGAGACGGACGAAACAGGCCTAGCCGCGGAGATCGCGCGCCTGGAGCCGAGCGAGGTCGTCGCATCGCAAGCCGTGCACGACGAGCCCTCGTTTTCCCAGATCGTCCGGGAGATGCGCGTTCCCGTGACGCCGCTTGCGCGTGACGGGGGCGATGGGGCGGCGGCTGAGCGCCGGGTCTGCGAGTTCTATGGCGTCGAAACCCTCGACGGCTTCGGCGCCTTCACCCGCGCCGAGATCGCCGCCGCCGCTCTCGCGCTCGCCTATGTCAAGCGCACCCAGTTCGAGGCTCGCCCCGCCCTCTCGCCGCCCACGCGGCGCGCCCGCGGGACGAGCCTCGAAATCGATCCCGCGACCCGCGCCAACCTCGAGCTCACGCGGACCTTGAGCGGCGCGCGCGATGGCTCGCTCCTGGCGACGATCGACCTGACTGTGACCCCGGCAGGCGCGCGCCTGCTCGCCGAGCGGCTGGCGAGCCCGCTGACCGATCCGGAGGCCGTCAACCGGCGACTCGACTCGCTTGAATTCCTGGTCGAGGCGGCGCCGATGCGCGACGCCTTGCGCCGGGCGCTGATGCACGCGCCCGACTTTCTGCGTGCCCTTTCCCGCCTCAGCCTCGACCGCGGCGGTCCGCGTGATCTTGCCGCCGTCCGCGACGGCCTCGCCGCGGCGACGACTCTCGCAAGCATCCTGGAGGCCGCCCAGGATCTTCCGCCTGAGCTCTTGAGCGCCTACGCCCGGTTGCGTGCCGATTGCGCCGAACTTGGGCGCGACCTCGAAGTCACGCTCGCCGACGATTTGCCGTTGCTTAGGCGCGACGGCGGATTTGTCCGCTCGGACGCTATGGCTGCGCTCGACGAAGCGCGGAGTTTGCGCGACGAGAGCCGTCGCGTGATCGCGGGGCTGCAGGCGTCCTACGCCGACGAAGCGGGCGTCAGGCAGCTCAAGATCAAGCACAACAACTTTCTCGGCTACTTCATTGAAACGCCGCAGGCGGCGGGGGAGACGTTGCTCAAGTCCCCGCATAACGCGACCTTCATCCACCGCCAGACGATGGCTGGCGCGATGCGCTTTTCAACGAATGCGCTCGCCGATCTCGAGTTGCGCATCGCTTCCGCGGCGGACCAGGCGCTCGCGCTTGAGCTGGAGGCGTTCGAGCGCCTTTGTCAGGCCTGTGTCGCGGAGGGCGAACGCCTGCGCGGCTATGGCGTCGCGCTGGCCGAGATCGACGTCGCCGCAGCGCTCGCCGAACTTGCGGTCAAGCGCAGCTGGACGCGCCCGCTGGTCGATGCGTCGCTCAGCTTTAAGATTGAGAGCGGCCGCCATCCGGTGGTCGAGGCGGCGCTGAAAGACGCAGGCGAGCCGTTCGTCGCCAACGACTGCGATCTCAGTGGCGAGGCGGAGGAGGGCGGACGCATCGCCATCGTCACCGGCCCCAACATGGCGGGAAAATCGACCTATCTCAGGCAGAACGCGCTGATCGCGCTGATCGCACAGATGGGCGCCTATGTGCCGGCGGCGCGCGCGCATATCGGGATCGTCGACCGGCTGTTCTCGCGCGTCGGCGCGGCGGATGATCTCGCGCGTGGCCGCTCGACCTTCATGGTCGAAATGGTCGAGACCGCGGCCATTTTGAACCAGGCGACCGCGCGCTCGCTGGTGATCCTGGATGAGATCGGGCGCGGCACAGCGACCTTCGACGGTCTCTCGATCGCCTACGCCTGCGTCGAGCATTTGAGCGCCGCCAACCGATCGCGGGCTTTGTTCGCCACCCATTTCCACGAGCTGACGGCGCTCGCCGAGACGCTGCCTCGACTCGTCAACCTCACTATGCGCGTCACTGAGTTCAAGGGCGCGCTGGCCTTCCTGCACGAGGTGGTCCATGGCGCCGCGGACCGCTCCTACGGCATTCAGGTGGCGAAGCTCGCGGGGCTGCCGCCATCAGTGGTCAAGCGGGCGCGCCAAGTGCTCGCCGGCCTCGAAGCGTCACGCTCGAGCAGCTCGCTCGACACGCTGCCGCTCTTCTCCTATGAGCCGCACGAGCCGCCTCCGCCGCCTGACGAGATGCGCGCGGTGGTCGCCGCGCTCGATCCCGACACGATGAGCCCGCGCGACGCGCTCGAGGCGCTGTACAAGTTGAAGCGGCTGATCGAGAACAAGGCCCAATGACCGATCCGAAAATCCTCCTCGCCTCGCTCGCCGCGGCCTATCTCTATGTGGTCACGCCAGGGCCGGCGTTCCTCGCTTTGTTCACGCTTGCCGCGTCGCGTGGACGCGCGGCCGGCGCCTGGTTCATCTGTGGTCATCTCGTGGGCGACGTGACCTGGGGCGCGCTCGCGGTCGCGGCGATTGTCGGCGCGAACCGCATCGGCCCCACTCTGTTTGAGCTGCTTGGCTTCGTTTGCGGGCTCTATCTCCTCTATCTCGGCGCCCGCGCGGTCATGACCAAGAAAGACGCGCCGCCGCGTACGATCGGGGCCCAGCGGCCGCTTGCGACCGGCATGGCCTTCGGCCTCACCAACCCCAAGTCCTATCCGGTGGCGCTGGCGATGTTTTCGGCCATCGTCGCGCCCTATATCGGGGCGCTGAAAATGGCCGACGCGCCACAGATGTTCGTGGCGGCGTTCGTGGGCTTCCTGCTCGCGGACGTGACTTTGATCTTCGCCGCCGGCTTGCCAGCGGTGCGGCGATTTTTCCTCACCCACGGCGTCGCGGTGACGCGGCTCGTCGGCGTGATCTTCATCCTGTTCGGCGCGAAGTCGATCGCCGACGCGGCCGGCGGGGCGATGCGCCGCGCGGCGTGAGGAGGCGCCCGCCCACCCTGGGATCGGTGGTGTTGCCGAGCCCAGAGCCGGATCAACGAGTCCCTCGCGTGTGTGTCGATGATTCAGGCAGGGTGCGTCATGGGATAGCCGCGGCCAGCGTAGTCGAAATCCCGCAACTCCTGGCGCTCGAGGTCGGGTTGGATTGGCGCGGCGCCGTAAGCGCGAACCTCCTGAATTCGGAACGACCCCGCCTCGAAAACGAACCAGTCGACCCCGCGAAGAACGCGGCCGTTTTTGGCGAACTGCGTCCACTCAAGCGCGGCCGCACGTCGATCGGCGTCAACGAGCACCATGTCGACGGTCCAGAAGTGACCCAGCTCGCGCACTCGCTTCGAGAAATTGGCGCCGATCGTCGATGCTCCCGACCATTTTGGGCCGGTCGGAAAATAATGGACAGCGTCAGAGCAGAAGCATGCAGCGATTGTCTCTGCATCGCCGTCGTTGCACGCCCGAATATACGCCTTGACGGCCTCCTCAATACCGGCGGCGACGGTCTGTTCCGGCATGTTGATTTCCTTGGATGCTCGGGCTTCGGCCAGCGGCCCTAACTACTATACCCGGTTTCAATTTTATCCGTCTATGAGCCGAAGCAGACGAACGCTTTTTGGCGTGGTAGTGCGGCACGCCATGAAACGAGCGGCCGTATTCGGAAACGCCGGCGGTGGAAAATCGACCTTGGCTCGGCATTTGGCCGAGATCACGGGGCTGCCGCTTTACGTCCTTGATAAACTGCAATTCAGAGTGGGCGGCGCGGCTGTGCCGCACGACGAGTACTTGGGATTACACCGCGAGCTTTTGGCGCGTGAAACCTGGGTCATCGATGGCTACGGCGACGACACCACAATATGGGAGCGATTGGGCGCGGCCGACACATTGATCCACGTCGATCTGACGCTTCCGGTTCACTATTGGCGGGTGACAAAGCGTCTGATCAAGGGTCTCTTTGCTGATCCGGAAGGCTGGCCGAAGGACAGCCCGCTTTGGAGCAGCACGATGTCAAGCTACAAGACCATACCGCTGTGCCATCGATACGTGACGCCCAGATACCGGCGCCTCGTCACCGAAATGGCCGCGTCGAAGCGCGTTGCTCACCTCAGGTCGCCACGTGAAATGGCGGCGTTCCTCAATGACGTCAGAAACGAATTCAGTGTTGGCTAGGCCGGGACCGGACACGGTCTACGCCAATGGGGCTCGCTCGCCGGCGTCGCCCGCGGCGCGATGGGGAGGGCCGCGTGAAAGGGAATAGCAACGCCGTCTACCGCTACCGCCGCGAGCATTATGTCGCCAAGCCGCCAACGGCGATTTGGCCGTTTGTCTCGGACACCGCCCGCCTTTGGGAGTTGAACGGCTACGCCCCCGGTCAGTTTGAGGAGCGGGTCGACGGTCAGGGCCGTGTCCGTCGCTTCGTGAAGGGCAAGCTCGGGTTTTTCCCGGCGCGATGGGAGGAGGATTTCGGCGAATGGCAGGAGAATCACCGCCTTTCCCAAGTCCGAAACTACCAGAACGGGCCGATGCGGCGCTGGGAATGGGTTTGTGAGCTCATCGCCGAAGGCGAGGGCTGTCGGCTCATCTTCACCGGCTCGGCCGAACCCGCTGGCCTCTTGGGATTTGTCGGCAAGCGTACAGGCGTCTTCGAGGCTGCGTTCGGCAAGGCTGCGGCGGGAATCGAGCGGATCATTCGCGAGAGCGGCGGTTCCGCGCTCGTCCCGGGCTGGAGCGCCGAGGACCTTGTGGAGCCCGCCGCCCGCCAACGACTCGATGCGCTTGGCGCGGAACTCGCGCGCGACCCTGCTTCTCACGACCTCGGGCCGAAGCTGATCGACTATTTGCGGCATGCGCCGATTGTCGATCTGCGCGGCATTCGCCCCGTAGCGCTGGCGAAACTATGGTCTGCCCCGCCAGAACACGCCGTGGAGTTGTTTCTGGCCGCGGCGCGAAAGGGCGTCGTGGCGATGGGATGGGAGTTGCTCTGCCCGCGCTGCCGCGGCGCGAAGTCCCGCGTGAGCCGGCTGCAGGACTTGGCCAAAGGCGCGCATTGTTCCTCCTGCAACATCGACTACGAGCGCAATTTCAGCCGCAACGTCGAGCTGACCTTCCATCCGGCGCCCTGGATTCGTCCGCCGCTCGACGGGGAGATGTGCATGCTCGGCCCCGGCTCCGCCCGACACGTCAAGTTTCAGGGCGAGGTTGCGGCGCGCTCCGCCAAGAGTTTCGATCTGTCGTTGGGCCGGGGCCCGTACCGCTTTCGCACCGTCGAGGCTGGCGGCGAGGCTGATCGCGACATCGGCGCCGACGGCGCCATCCCGACGGTCGTAGCGCGTGGCGCCGACATTCTGCTTGAAGGAGCGAGCGGCAGAGATGAGCTCGCGATCCGCAACGAGAACGACAAGCCGCTCGCCTTCGTCGTCGAGGACCGCAATTGGGCCAGCGACGCGCTGACGGGAGAACGCGTGATCGCCATGCCCGCTTTCCGTCGGCTCTCCCCCGAGCAATTGCTGCGCCCCGGCGACAATGCCGAGATCAGCTGGATCGCCATCATGTTCACTGACCTCAAGGGCTCGACCGAACTCTACGATGCGCTGGGCGACGCTCCCGCCTACAACCTCGTTCGCGACCATTTTTCCTTCCTCGCAGACCGGGTCGAGCGCAATCACGGTTTCGTCGTCAAGACGGTGGGCGATGCGGTCATGGCCGCCTTTTCGCGCCCCGACCACGCGATGCGTGCGGCGCTCGCGATCCAGGACGATGTGGCAAGCTTCAACTCGGCGCGTGGAGAAGGCGCGACCCCCATCGTGTTGAAGCTCGGCCTTCATGCCGGACCGTGCATCGCCGTCACGACGGGGGACGTGCTCGACTATTTCGGCGCCACCGTGAACGTCGCGGCGCGTCTCGAAAACCAGTGCCGCGGCGGCGAGGTGATCGTGTCGGAGGATGTGGCGGGAGACGCCGAAACTGCGGCGGCGCTGGCGGACCGGACGCAGATCGAAGAAACGGCGATGCTGCGCGGCGTCAGCGCGCCGGTTCGGTTTGTTCGGATCACAGGCCGCCGCGAGAATTAAGACGGCAAGATCAGGAGTTCGCTGCCGGCGTGAACATCTTCAAGCGCCAATAAAGGCCAATAAACAACGACAACTGATAGTAAAATAACGAGCGTTTACTGGCAGCCTCGACGGTTTGCCAGGCGCCCGCGCGCAAGTTTACGAATGAGTCACTTAGCCTATGCTGCAGCATAGGCTATCAAGGTCAAATGACCGTCGAACGACACGTGAAGCTTTTCAAGAACGGCCGAAACCAGGCTGTACGAATTCCACGCGAGTTCGAGCTTCCCGGTCAGGACGCGATCATGCGCAAAGAGGGTGAGAGGCTCGTCATCGAGCCTTGTGCGTCCAAGTCTTTGCTCGCTCTGCTGACAACCCTTGCGCCCCTCGACGAGGACTTTCCGCCGATCGCCGATCCGAGTCCGGAACCCGTCGAGTTTTAGTGCGGTATCTGCTCGATGCCAACATTGTCTCAGACCTCGTTCAGCGACCGCAAGGCCGCATCGCCCAACATATCCGCGAGGTCGGCGAGGCGCAGGTGTGTACGAGCGTGATCGTCGCCGCGGAGTTGCGGTATGACGCTGCGAAGAAAGGATCGCAGCGACTGACGGCTCAGCTAAAAGCGGTTTTAGGCGCTCTTGACGTCCTTCCTTTCGAGGCGCCCGCCGATGAAGCCTATGGCCTGATCCGCGCCCGGCTTGAGCGAGCCGGCCAACCCATCGGCGCCAATGACCTGCTTATCGCCGCTCATGCGGTGGCGGTTGGCTGCGTCATCGTCACCGACAATGAATTGGAGTTTGGGCGCATCGAGGGCCTTCTCCGTGAAAATTGGCTGCGCCAGACCTGACGTGGTCGGGGCGCCGCGCGAGCGCGAAGAGGCAGCGCGGACGCGGCCGACGTTTCTCTATGATCGGCTAGCCAGCGCTAGGGCTACGCCACTCACCTCGCCGCCGCCATGGCTCCAAGCGGCGGCGCGACTGCCGCGGTCCTCGCCTCTGCTTCGGGCTTCCCTTCCTGCGCCCAGCGCTGCGCCAGCACGGCGCAGACCATGAGCTGCATCTGGTGGAAGAGCATGGTCGGCAGGAGGATCATGCCGAGGTCTGGGCCGGGGAAGAGCACGCCCGCCATCGGCACGCCGGCCGCGAGGCTCTTCTTCGATCCGCAGAAGACGATGGCGATCGTATCCTCGCGGTTGAAGCCCAAGGTCTTGGCCGCATAGCGGGTGGCGAAGAGCATGAAGGCCAGAACCAGGGCCTCGATGACGATCATGATGGCAAAGCCGCTCAGCGGTAGCGCATGCCAAAGTCCGGCGCTGACCGCGTGGCCGAAGGCGCCATAGACCACGAGCAGGATCGAGCCCCGATCGGTCGCGGAGAGAATCGCCTTGTGGCGCAGGACGAAGTCGCCAATCCACGGCCGCAACAATTGGCCAGCCACCAGCGGCGCAACCAGGAGAAGGCCGATCTCGCGGATCGCGTCGCCGGTCGGCGCGCCGCCCCGCGCTGAGGCGAACATGGCGACAAGCAACGGCGTCGCCACGGCGCCGATCAGGCTCGACAGCGTCGCCGAGCACATTGCTGCGGGAACATTGCCGCCGGCGATCGAGGTGAAGGCGAGCGAGGATTGGATCGTCGAGGGCAAAAGACAGAGATAGAGCATGCCCAGAGCGAGCGGGCCGGGCACGAGCCATTGCGGCAGACAATGGAAGAGGACGAGGCCGACGAGCGGGAACATCACGAAGGTGGACGCAAGCACCAGAGCGTGCAGCCGCCAATGCGCCAGTCCTGCGATCAGATTCGATGTCGCCAGGCGCGCGCCATAGAGGAAGAACATGAAGGCGATCGCGACGTCGGTCGCGATCTTGACCGGCGTCTCGAAGGCCGCTGTCGGTGGGGCGAAGCTCGCCAGCACCACGGTCGCGACCAGGAGCGTAGTGAATGTATCGGGAGCGAAGCGAAGCAGGGTCAGGCGCATGATCGGGAATATGCCGCGGCTCACGTTTATTCGGAATGACGTTCTCCGTAGTTTCAGTTATCATGTTCCGTGATGACAGAGACCTATGATCCCGACCTGCTCGTGACGTTCCTGGCCGTCGCCGAGACGGGGTCCTTCTCGGAAGCCGCGCGGCGGCGGGGCTTGCGCCAGTCGACGGTGAGCCAGCAGGTGCGGCGGCTCGAAGCGGAAACGCGCCGGCGTCTGTTCGACCGCGACACCCACAACGTTTCCCTCACGGTCGACGGGCAGGCTTTGACTGTGCTCGCCGGCGAGATTCTCGCTGCTTATTCGCGGGCCGAACGCTATTTCTCGAGCGTCGAGTTGAGAGGCCGGGTCCGCTTTGGCGCTTCGGAAGACTTCGCCCTCTCGAGCCTCCTGCCGCAGGTCTTGCGCGCGTTTTCGTCGAGGCATCCCCAAGTCGACATCGAGATGACGGTCGGGCTCGCCGCTGATCTCTACGCAGGCATGGATGAGGGCGCGCTCGATCTCATTTTCGCCAAGCGACGGGCGGGCGATGGGCGCGGCCACATGGTGTGGCGTGAAGAAATGGTCTGGATCGCAGCGCCGGACTGGCGGCGGGATCCTGAGCGGCCGCTGCCGCTTGTTCTCTACCCGCCGCGCAGCATCACCCGCGAGGCCGTTCTCGCGACGCTCGAGAAGGCGAATGTGTCGTGGCGCATCGCCTGCACTTGCGGCTCGCTGTCCGGCCTGGTCGGCGCCGTTCTTGGCGGCCTCGGAATTGGCGCGCAGTCCGCACGTCTCAAGTCGGAGGGGACAGTCGCCGTCGGCCCCGATGTCGGGCTGCCGCCGCTCGGCGAGACGGAATTCGTCGTCGTGCCCGCGCTCGGCCGCCCGAGCGCGCCGGTGCAGGCAATGGCCGACACCATCCTCGAGTTCGGCCAAGCTTTCCATGCGCAAGCGTCGCAAGGGCGGGCTTAAAATTGCACAGCAAGCAACGGAGTTCGGCCGGCCAAGGATCGGCGTAGTCGGGGAACAAGACAAACCCCGGAGCCGTCCTTATGTCTATACCCATGACTGAAGCCCGCCAGCCCGATACGTCACGGGCGCCCGCTCGCGACGAAGAGCGCTGGCAGGCCGTCAAGCGCCGCGATCCGGCTTTCGACGGCAAGTTCCTGTTCGCCGTGCGCACCACCGGAATTTATTGCCGGCCGAGCTGCGCCTCGCGGCCCGCCAAGCGCGAGAACGTCTCGTTCTTTTCGACCGGCGCTGAGGCCGAGAAGGCGGGCTACCGCGCCTGCAAGCGCTGCCGGTCCGACAAGCTCGGCGCGCCCGATCCGCAAATCGAGGCGGTCAAGCGCGCGTGTGCTGAGATCGAGCAGGCCGAAGAGGCGCCCAAGCTCGCCGACCTCGCCGCAAGCGTGGGCCTGAGCCCGTACCACTTCCATCGCGTCTTCAAGGCCATCACGGGCGTGACCCCGAAGGCCTATGCGGCTCAGACGCGGGCGCGCCGCGCCGCCGACATGCTGCGCACGGCCGAGACAGTCACGGAAGCGATCTACGACGCGGGCTTCAATTCTTCGAGCCGCTTCTACGAGAGCACGGAGGCTCGGCTCGGCATGACCCCAGGCGCTGTCCGGCGCGGCGGCGCGGGCGCGCGTATTCGCTTTGCGGTTGGTGAGGCTTCGCTCGGCGCGGTGCTGGTCGCCGCGACCAACAAAGGCGTGTGCGCCATCATGCTCGGCGACGATCCCGAAGCGCTCGTGCGCGACCTCCAAGATCGCTTTCCGCGCGCGGAGCTTGAAGGCGGCGACGCTGAATTCGAGCGCATGGTCGCGCAGGTTGTCGGCCTGGTCGAGGCGCCCGGTCAGCGCCTGGATCTGCCGCTCGACATCCGCGGCACCGCCTTCCAGCAGCGGGTGTGGGCGGCGCTCCGCGCCATACCCGCCGGCAAGACGGCGACTTACAAAGAGATCGCCCGAGCGATCGGCCAGCCGACCGCGGTGCGCGCCGTCGCGCAGGCCTGCGGCGCCAATCCGCTTGCCGTCGCGATCCCCTGCCATCGGGTGGTGCGGTCGGACGGCGATCTCTCCGGCTATCGCTGGGGCGTCGAGCGCAAGCGCAAGCTGATCGATCGGGAGGCGGCGTGATGAAGGCGCGCGCGCCGACGCCTCTTTTCGATCAGGCCCTCACCCCTACCCCTCTCCCTGAGGGAGAGGGGGAAAACGGCGCCGCGCACCCCTTCTCCCTCGGGGAGAAGGTGGCCCGAAGGGCCGGATGAGGGCTTTGACGCGCTCAATTGGCCAGCGATCGAGCGGGACCTCGACGCCTACGGCTGCTCCGTCGCGCCGAAGCTCATCGCGCGCGAGACGTGCCGCGAGCTTTCTGCTCTCTATAGCGACGACGCGCGCTTCCGCTCGCGCATCGTCATGGCGGCCCACGGCTTCGGCCGGGGCGAGTACAAGTATTTCGCCGATCCGCTGCCTGAGCTGATCGTCGCGCTTCGCCGCGGCTTCTATTCGAGGCTCGCAGCCGTAGCGGATCGGTGGAACGAGGCGATGGGCGTCGCCGTCCGCTATCCCGCCGAGCACGAGTTATTTCGGGCGCGCTGCCACGCGGCGGGTCAGAAGCGACCGACGCCGCTCCTCCTGCGCTACGGTCCCGGCGACTACAATTGCCTTCACCAGGACGTGTACGGCGAGCATCTTTTTCCGCTGCAGGTCGCGATCCTGCTCTCGGAGCCCGGACGCGACTTCACCGGCGGCGAATTCGTGCTGACCGAGCAGCGCCCGCGCATGCAATCGCGCGCCGAGGTCGCGCCGCTGACTTAGGGTGACGGCGTGATCTTCGCGGTGCGCGAGCGGCCAGTGCAGGGGATGCGAGGAACCTATCGCGTCAATCTGCGCCATGGCGTGAGCCGGATCAAAAGCGGCGAGCGCTTCACCCTGGGGGTGATCTTTCACGACGCGGCGTGACGGCTTTTTATATTGCGGAGCAAGCAACGGGAAGACGGGTTGCGGCGTGGCGGGCAGACTTAGCGCCGCGAAGTTGCTCAAAAGGAAATCGCCATGTCCTTCCAGATCACCGGTCTCGACGCCGCGCCCTTCCGCCGCTTCTACGGACTCTCCGACGATGAGCTGCAAAGCTTCGGCGTCAAGCGCCTCATCGCCCACGAGCAACCCGGCTTTCCCGATCGCATCGAGCTGCGCGATGTCGAGCAGGGCGAGGCGTTGTTGCTTCTCAACTACCTTCACCAGCCGGCCGATACGCCCTACAAAGCGAGCCATGCGATTTTCGTCCGCGAATGGGCCGAGACGCCATATCGGGCCGTGGACGAAATCCCGGACGTCTTGCGAATCCGCCCGATCTCGCTGCGCGCCTTCGACGCCTCAGGCGATATGGTCGACGCCGATCTCACGGGTGGAGGCGACCTCAAGCCTGCGATCGAGCGCCTGTTCGCCAATCCGGAGGCCGCTTATCTTCACGCGCATTACGCCAAGCGCGGCTGCTACGCGGCCCGGATCGATCGGTCGTGAGGGCGGCGGGCGCGCCGTTGCGCCCACGCGCCGCGTGACTTAAGGCCATGGGAGCCAACGAGAGCTTGAGGTTCCCATGCCGACCCGCCAGCCCGTGATCTTCGTGCCGCATGGCGGCGGCCCGTGCTTCTGGATCGAGTTTCCGCCGCCCTTCGGCCCGCATGCCTGGGACAGTCTGCGCGATTACCTGGCCGGCGTTCTGAAATCGCTGCCCGAGCGGCCGAAGGCGTTCCTGGTCATCACCGCCCATTGGGAGGAGGACAAGCCGACCGTCAGCGTCAACCCGAAGCCGGGCATGCTCTACGACTACAATGGTTTTCCGCCGCATACTTATAAGCTGAGCTATCCCGCGCCCGGCGATCCGGAGCTCGCGGCCGAAGTGAAGCGGCTCATCGAGGCGGCGGGTCTGCCCGTCGCGACCGACGGAGTGCGCGGCTTCGACCACGGCGTGTTCGTGCCGTTCCTCATCCTCGATCCGAAGGCCGAAATCCCGGTCGTCATGCTGTCGCTGCGCAAGGACCTCGATCCCGCCTTCCACATCAAGCTCGGCAAGGCGCTCGCGCCTTTGCGCGATCAGGGAATTGCGATCGTCGGCAGCGGCATGAGCTTTCACGACCTCCGGCATTTCCGCGACGGCGACACGACGGCCTCGGCCGCCTTCGACGCCTGGCTCGACGAGACGGCGAAGGCGCCGGGGCCGGAGCGCGAGGCGCGGCTTGCGCAATGGGACAAGGCGCCGTCGGCGCGCGACTGCCATCCGCGCGAGGAGCATCTATTGCCGTTGATGGTGGTCGCTGGCGCCGCGGGCGACAGCAAAGGCACGCGCGACTTCAACGACAAGATCGGCGGCAAGATGATCTCGGCCTTCCGGTTCGGGTGACGCTGAGCCGTGCTTAATCCTTGATAACCGGCAGCCCCTTCTGCGCCCGGTAGGCGTTGAGCTTTTCCAACCCCGCTTTAGGGAAGTAGATGTTCTCTAGATTGGGTAGGTCCTGAAGGGGCGCGAGGTCCGCGGCCGGCGTGCCTAATAGAGTGAGCGACTGGAGCGCGGTCAGGCCCTTGAGGGGCGCGAGGTCCGCGACGTTCGTATAAGCTAGATCGAGCGACTGGAGCGCGGTCAGGCTCTTGAGGGGCGCGAGGTCCGCGACCTGCGTTACCCATAGATTGAGCGACTGGAGGGCGGTCAGGCCGTTGAGGGGCGCGAGGTCCGCGACCTGCGTACTCTGATAGATTGAGCGACTGGAGCGCTTTCAGGCCCTTGAGAGGCGCGAGGTCCCGGACCTGCGTCTGCTGGAGATTGAGCGACTGGAGCGCGGTCAGGCCCCTAAGGGGCGCGAGGTCCGCGACCTTCGTATACGCTAGATTGAGCGACTGGAGCGCGGTCAGGCCCTTGAGGGGCGCGAGGTCCGCGACCTTCGTACCCGCTAGATTGAGCGACTGGAGCGCGGTCAGTCTGCCGAGGAGCGCACCGGCTCTGGGCCATTTGTCGACTATGAAGCGCGGGCCTTTTACCGCTTCGCGGCCGTCTTGCGACACCTCGATCCCGAAATCGGCCAATTGCGCCCGCAGCGCGATCCGCCCCGGTGACGTTCCAGAGCGACTGCCCCGGCCGCAGCCGCCGCCATCAGCCCGAACAAGGCGGGGGCCGCGAACGCGCGCGCCAGGGTCGGCCAATCGACCCGCCGCCGTCCGAGATAGCGCGACACAGCGCGGGCGACGAAATCGTGCGACAGCTCCCACACGCCTTGCGCCGCATCGAGCGGGCGGGCCAGCGCGGCGGCGGAAAGTCCGTTCATCACCGCCCGCACCTCGCCGGGCCGAAGGCGGGTTTCCTCGACGAGGTCCTGCTCGGAGCGCGGCCTTTTGGCGCCCTGCTCGGTGACGAGCTCCTTCAAGACCCGCGGCGCGATTTCACGGATCGCCGGCTGCTCGACCGATTGCTCGATGTAGCGGCGCACCAGAACGCTGGCGTCCAGCGCCGGGGCGCTCGCACGGCCCTGTGACAGGACATGACCGACGACGTTCAGCGTGATCGGCCGGATCATGCCGGGGCTGTCGTCCAATTCGGAGGCGCTGGTCGCGATGCGGTCGAGCGCGTCCGGCTGCAGCGCAAGACCAGAGCGGGTCATGAATTTCGCGCCAGCGGCGATGGTGAAGCGCCCGACCTCCTGCCAATTCTCACCTTGGCGAAGGAGCGGCAGGCCAAGCTCGTCGATCGCCGTCTTATAGTCGCTGCGCAGCACGAGCAGCAGCTTGAGGCCCTTGATCGGCTTCGCGCGCAGATCGTCGAGGAACGCTGTGAAGGCTTTCTGGCGCTCTGAGCCCGCGAGGATGAAGAACTCCTCGAACTGGTCGAGGACAAGCAGAACCTTCTCGTCCGCGCGCTTCGCCAAGGCTTCGATGCAGGCCGCGCAGCGTCTTCGCCTCGCCCAGCCTCCATTTTTTTGCCTCGGCCAGCTTCTTGATCGCTTCGCCAAGCGCCGCCTCCGGGTCCTGCCAGGCGCGCGCCTCGACGACCGTCCAACCGGCTGCGCGCAATTCGGGCAAGCGCAAAGGCGCTGAGGACCGAGCTTTTGCCCGAGCCTGAGTTGCCGGTGAGATAAAGCGGCGTCGCATCGGCCCGCTTGATCCAGGCGAGAACCTTCTCGTGGACGCGGTCCGCGCGATCGAACTTGGCGCGATCCTCCGCCGTATCGAGATAGGGCCCGATGCGGAAATAACCCTCCGGAACGGCGTCGATCTTCACCGCCAGCGCTTGCGCCTGTTTGCGTTTCCGCTCGGCTTGCCATTCGGCCAGGATTTGCGCGCCGACGATGAGGACCGGCAGTCCGATCAAGACCGTATATTTCGAGCCACTTCGGTTCAAGCGGAAACCCGAGGAACCGCTCCAGCCCGACATCGAGCGAGCCAGCGAAGCCAAGGACAAGCACGACGAGCGCGAGCAGGGCCGCCGTCCTGCCCAGGACCTTCCCCGGCAGGAAACTGCGCACTGCCTCGACGTCCCTCTTGTCGAGCTCCAGCAATTTCGGCGAGCCGGCCGCGACAGTCGGCGCCTCGTTCACAGCTCCCCTCCCAATCGTCTTGGCGACACTAGCGGAGAGGCGAGATTTCAGGAAGTGAGCGGGCGCACAGCGCGCGGCCGAAAATCGCGCGACCGAAGGTGAGCGTGAGTTGTGACGTGCTGCTGGCACGCGCCTTGCAACAATTCGTTAACGAAAATGTGACGATTATACGGACGTGTCACAAATTGGTCTTGGGGTGTGAACGCCTTACCTCAGTGAACGCCATGATCCTCTGTCTCAGTCCTGAAGTCCGCGAAGCCTCGCTCGATCTCAAAGCTTTGCGCAGAAAAATCAAAGAGGCCGGAGAGCGGGCCTACGAGCGGTTTCCGGCCGAAGCCAATGCACGGCGGCGGATGCTCTGTCTAAGCCAAGCGCAGCCCATCGATGAAGAAGCGCTCAGCAGCCGGCAAACGCCGCCGCCTAGGCCCGGCGAAGGCTTTCTCAAGCTGGCGTGAACGAAGGCTTGCTAAAGGTTGTGGGGTCCTCCAGGCGCCAGACCAAATCTCGCTGAGTTATTCACATATAATATATGTTGTTATAAGGCTTAAAATGCGCCGGTTTTAGAGCGCGGAACTAAACGGGGTCGCAACAGACTGAAAACATTAGGGCCTGCCGGTAAAATGGCGGTTAGGCCAAGCGCGCCGCTGGCCGCTCGTGAAGCTCGCGCCAAGGTCAAAGGCCGAGCCGCCGCGGCGCTCAATGGGGTTTGAGCGACGCCAGTCCGAGGGTGGGGTCGTTCTTGTAGGGCTCCACGCATTGCTCTTCGCGGGCCCGCTCACGCTCATTTGTCGTGTAGGCGTGTGAGTCTTCACGTGTCGCAATCGGCAGGATTGGCACTTTCGGAGACTGTTGACGAAGCTCGAGCGCCCGCTCGACCATCATGCACTGCAAGACTTTGTCGACCCACCAGATGTGACTTAACGCTAGGCCGCCCGGATCAGGGGCCGCCGCTGTCGCCGGCCAGACCGAGTTGTTCTGGTCCCTCGCTCGAAGCTGTTCGTCGATCTTCCCCTTGATAGCGTTGTGGCAGTTGTAGGCAATTTCCAACAGGATTTCGACCGACAACGGATCGGACCCATGCGGTTGCAGCCCCTTCAGAGTGTAGGTCTGACAATCAATCGAACTGACATTCAGCTTCTGGTCGTCGATCCCAAACTGGGAATCGACGGCGATCTTTAAGGTCGACGCCAAGATGTTGTGCTGAAGCTCCCAGTCTTTGTTCGCGGAGTAAAATCGCTTGACCGCCGCGTCCAACTTACCGCCCTCCGTCTTGGTTTTGATTGCGTCATTCATTCCGTAAGTGGAGAGCCATTTCTCGTCGATAAGCTTGTCCAAGCTTTCCAGGGCGGTCAGCACCGCCGCGGAATCTTTATCAATTGTCGCAGTCCCGGTTTGGTATTGCCAGCTACGACCCTGAAAGTAAAAGCTGATCACAGTGCCGATGACGCCGGACGCCAAAATGACGCCGCCGATCGCGCCCACGACCCGATTGGTCCAGGATTGTGTGTGACCCGGCGTCGCGGATGGGCCGGAAACATGATCAGCTTCGTGTTCAGCCACCCTCGAATCCTCAGGCTGCGGCGCGCGCCGCAATGCGTGTTTAGAAAAACATCAATCCGGCGGCAATATCGGCGCCGATCTTGGCATGAGATGCAGTTCGCGCCCGTCCATGGATTTGCGCGAGGGCGACTTCCTCATTGAGCTCGACGCCGAGGCCCGGCTCGTCCGGCGGAATGACAAAGCCGTTCTCCCAGCGGATCGGCTTTTTGAGGATCTCGCCATGGAAGCCGTCCCAGCGTTCGATGCTCTCGAGGATAAGAAAATTCGGGCTGCACGTCGCGAGCTGGATGTTGGCTGCGCCGACGATCGGTCCGCAATAAAGATGGGGCGCGATCTGCGCGTAATGCGCTTCCGCCATGCCAGCGATCTTCTTCGCTTCCAGAATGCCGCCGACGCGGCCCAGATTTATTCGCAGGATCGAGGCGGCGCCGGTTTCGAGCACGCGGGCGAACTCATAC
>CAVZJI010000004.1:0-128602 GCA_963775405.1 uncultured Alphaproteobacteria bacterium | reverse complement strand
CGCTCATCAAACGCTTCGAATCGCCGGATGAGATCGCCTCGTTCGTCGCCTACCTCGCGAGCCCGCTGGCCTCGGCGATCACCGGCGCCGCACTGAGGGTCGATGGCGGCGTGGTCAAGAGCGCCTTCTAAGGGTGGTGAGTAACGGTGATCTTCCTGCTCTCGATAGCCAGCGCGACGTCGGCGAAGTGCCGCGGTTCAAGGTTGGAAGTTCGTTCGATTGATGACCGCGATGCTAAGTCAGGCGCCGAGATAGGCCGCCTGTGCGCAGCGGAGTAGCCGCTCCCGCCGGACGATCCGATCGAGTTTTGAGGAAATTCTCTTCCCTCCCGGCCCCGCCAAGGCGCGTCGTATGCCCGGCGGGCCAACCTGCGCCTACGGCGCCTTGCGGTCTGCCACGATATGCGGCGGGGGCTCGGACGCCGCATTCACGATCGCAGCGCGAAGCTTCTTGGTGGACGCCCCGCTATTGTGGCCCGGCCCACTGTGCTTGAGCAGATCGGTGCGTAGAACGAAGCAGTTCTTGAGGTAGTGGATGTCGGCGACGTAGATCGCAACGTCCTTGTCGTCGATGACGGCGAGGTGGCAATCGGCGGTCGGCTCGCCGAGCCCGATCTCGAGCAGATCGGCAGTTTCCGGATCGGCAACGCCGATCGTGAACGTTTGATAGGCGTGGGTGATAACGACGTCTTCCATCTCGACGATCTTCGGCAGCGCCGCTGAGCGGGTGAAGCGCTTGCTATCCCGCAAGAACAGCTCCTGATCGAGGTGCAGGTTGACGACCGAAAAGGGTTTGCCGCTGTTGAACTGGACGCTTCTGAGGAAGGTGTACGCCTTCGCAAGCTTTCCTTGGCCTGGAACAAGCTCGGGCGGCTCGGCACCGCGCTGAATGAACACGCGCTTCAGCACGTTGTTGCGGATCGAACTCGACCAAGGAATCGAAATCGGTCGCGAGGTTGAGCCAGCGACTGTTCACGGCTCTCCCTGAAACGAAAGTGCCCCTTCCTTGCTGCGCTTGTAAGAGACCCTCAGCGCGCAAGAGTTCGATCGCTTGGCGGATCGTCACACGCGCCAGGCTGAATTCCTCCTCCAGCTCTTCGAGAGTCGATATCTGCTCGCCCTCGGCCCAATAGCCGGAATTGATGCGCTGACGCATGACCGACGCGACCTGAAGATAAAGCGGCACGCGGCTGCGGTTGTATATCGCCGGAAATTTGCCCATCGGTCCTTCTCAATACGACTAGACGAGCGTTCCAGTTTGCGAACGCTTCTCAACGACCATGTGCCCACGCGAGCGCGTCAAGCGCGGCCGAAGATCTTCCTGACAAGATCCTTCACCCTACCGAACAGCACCGTCGTGATCAGCAAACCTGCATTGAGTTCCGTCGCCGGAGGAGGCGCAGCCGCGGCGACGTCGGCGGAAAGGCGCGCCTCGAGATTGCGGGCGAAAGCGGCCGTCAGACGGCTTGCAATATCCTTGACCAAACTCGAGCGGCCGAATTGCGCCAGCATTCCCGTGAGCGTGTAGCCGACATCGACGTCGACGCGGGACCCAGCGCCGGCTTCGTCCGAGTTAAGGGAGTAGGCGACGATTCCGCGCGTCGCCGAGTTGCTGCGCGCGTCGCGACCTGAACCGACGATCGCGCCGCGACGGGCCGCCTCATCGCGGGTGATCTGCGCAACGCCGCTGAACTCGGCAGAGATCGGGCCAACCTTGACCCTCATCTTGCCGTTGACGACGCCGTCCTTCTCGCCGCCGTCAAGTGACGCGCCGGGCAGACACGCCGCGACATCGTCGACGCGACCGAAGAAGGCCCATACCTCGTCGATCGGATGAGCGATGACGAAGCTTTGCCGGAACTCGACCTGGGGCTTCCAATCGGCCTCGACCGGCGCAGCCGCGCCCGCTGCAACGGCTCGCGGAGCCGCGCGAACGCCGGCCGGCGCAACCACCGCGGCGGCGCCCGTGCGCATTTCGCCGGCGCGCCCTGATCCCGCCGGCCCCAAAAGCTTTCGGCCGCCTCCGGAGACGGCCGCGACGCCACGCGCCCGCCGGTCGGAAAGGACGGTCTGGATCGCTCGCACGATGCCGACATACCCTGTGCATCGGCAGAGATTGCCGCTCATCGCAACGCGGATATCACGCTCAGTCGGCGCGTCCATGCGCAACACGATGTCGCGCGCCGAAACAATCATGCCGGGCGTGCAATAGCCGCACTGCAGAGCATGGTGCGCCGTGAAAGCCGCCCTCAGCTCGTGCGCAATCTCGTCCTCGTCGAAGCCTTCAATGGTGGTGACTTTGGCGTTTTCGCAAGCGACCGCGAAAGTGATGCAAGAGCGTATCGGCACGTCGTCGACGAGCAGCGTGCAGGCGCCGCAGACGCCGTGCTCGCAGCCGATATGGGTGCCGGTAAGGTTGTGCGTCTCGCGCAACAGATCGGCGAGATGCGTGCGCGGCTCGACCTCGGCGTTCAGCATGCGGCCGTTAACCGTCAGGCTGACCTTGGTCATCGGGCTGCAGCCCGCTCCACTGCGCGCCGCAGGGCGACGACATGCGTCTGGCGTTCAAGCAGATCGCTCATCCCGGCTGATTTCGCCGCCTCGTCGGCAGCTCGAGCGTCGAACCATCCGGGAGCGCCATCACCGATGATGGTGTGGGCGTCGGCGATGACGATCGGACGCGTCTCCGTCGCGCCGATGACCGCTCGGCAAACGCCGCGCTCGGGATCAACGACGAAGGCTCCGATCGCGTGGGCGAATTCGCCTGTCTTGCGGCAGATCTTGTGATAGCCCCAGAGCGCCGAGCCACTGAGCCGCGGCGCCTTCACGGACACGAGAAGTTCGCCCGGCCGGAGGTCCGCCTCGAGCGCGCCCAGCATGTAATCCTCGACGGGAATTGTGCGCACCCCATCCGGACCGAGCAGCGTGACCGACGCGCCCAGCGCCGCTAAAATCGATATCCAGTCCGCCGAAGGATCGGCATGGGTCAGGCTGCCGCCGATCGTGCCTCGGTTCCTGACCGCGCGATAGGCGATGCCATGGGCGACGCTCGGCAGCGCGCCGCCGGTCACATCCGGCACGCGCCGGTCCTCGATATCGGAGTGAGTGATGCAAGCGCCGATGACGATTCCGTCGGCTTCCTCTTTGACCTGCCGAAGTTCGTCGATGCCCGTGATATCGATGAGAAGATCGGGCTGGACCAGGCGCATGTTGAGCAGGGGGCCCAAAGACTGACTGCCGGCTATGACCTTGACGGAACGTCCATCCTCGGCGAGCAGCGACACCGATGCGTCGACATCTTTCGGGCGGACATAATCGAAATTGACTGGCTTCAACCCTCCAGTTCCTCGACCGGCGCTCTCGCGCGCTTTGCGGCCGCGATCGCCTCGAGCACGCGTCGCGGCGTCGTCGGCGAGTGGAAGACTTCGGCTCCGAGAGATCGCAAGGCGTCATTGACAGCGTTGCCGATCGCGGCCGGCGGGGCGATGGCCCCGCCCTCGCCAAGGCCCTTCACGCCAAATTCGGTGAAGGGCGAGAGCGTCTCCATGTGCCGCACCCGCGGCGCGGGGACCTCGGTTGGTCCCGGCAGAAGATAGTCGGCGAAGGTCGACGCGAGCGGCTGGCCCGAGGCGTCGAAGTTCATCTCCTCGTAGAGAGCCGTGCCGACGCCCTGGGCGAAACCGCCGTAAATCTGGCCGTCCACCACCATCGGATTGATTAGCTTGCCGCCGTCCTCGACGATGACGTAGTCGAGAATCTCGATGTCTCCGGTCTCGGGGTCGACTGCGACAGTCGCGACATGAGCGGCGTAGCTGAAGGTGCCCGTGTCGCGACCGGGCTTATAGCCGATCGTCGCCTCGAGACCGCGTGGGTCGACCGAAGCCGGAAGATCCTGCGGGCGACGATACCAGGTGTGAGCAATCTCCGCGAGCGTGACGCTGCCGGATTGTCCGTGGACCGCGCCATCGCGCAGCACGACAGAGTTCGGCGTCCGTCTGCAAGAGACGCGCGCCGATTGCTTTTGCGAAACGCGCCACTTCGCGCGACGCGGTCGCGACCGCTCCGCCCGCCATCACCGCGCTGCGCGAGCCCCAGCTGCCGGTCGAATAAGGCGTGTATTCTGTATCGCCATGCACAAGCCTGATCCTGGCGATCTCGACGCCGAGAATCTCGTGCGCCACCTGCGCCAGGGTCGTCTCCATGCTTTGCCCGTGCGAGTGGACGCCGACCCTTAGCTCCAACCCTCCATCGGGCGTCATGCGCGCTGTTGCTTGCTCATGCCCCGGCACCATGGGAATGCCCCAGCCGGCATAGACCGACGTGCCATGCGCGCCCTGCTCGCAATAGACCGCAAGGCCGATGCCAATGAGGCGCCCATCCGGCTCGCCGCGCTTCTGGCGCTCGCGAACACCCTTGAGGTCGACCGTGTCCAGAGCGCGGCGCAGAGCTTCGGGATAGTCGCCGCTGTCGAAATGCTTTTTCGTGATGTTGTCGAACGGCATCTGCTCGGGGCCTACGAGGTTCTTCATCCGCACCTCGAAGGGCTCGAGGCCCGCCTCGCGCGCGACGAGGTCGAGCATCAGTTCAAGCGCGTAGCAAACGCCCGTCCGCGCGACGCCACGATACGGCAGGATCGGACATTTGTTGGTCGCGACCGACCAGGTGCGGCAGCGATAGGATCCAAAATCATAAGGGCCGGGCAGGATGCTCGCGACCTGCGCCGCCTCAAGGCAGGCTGAGAAGGGATAAGAGGAATAAGCGCCCGAATCGACCGTCGCCTCACAGTCGATTCCGCGCAGCGTTCCGTCTCGGTCCGCGTACGCGGTGATGCTGTAATGATGCTCCCGGCAATTGGCGCCGGCTGTCAGGTGCTCGCGCCGGTCCTCGAGCCAACGCAGCGGATGGCCGCAGCGCATCGCCAGCCAGCCGAGGCAGACGTCCTCCGGCAAGAGGATGCCTTTGTAACCGAAGCCGCCGCCGACATCCGGCGAGACGACGCGCACCTGAGTTTGCATCAGGCCCAGGCATTCGGCGAGGCCAGTGCGCACGATATGCGGCATCTGGCTGCCCGTGTACAAAACGAGCTGGTCCATGCGGCTGTCCCAAGTGGCGACCGTGCCGCGTCCCTCCATCGGAGCCATGCATTGGCGGGCGGTGGAGATCTCGCGCGTAATCTTGATCGGGGCGTCGAACGCCGCCTCGATATTGATATCGACGAACGTCTCGAGGAACGTGTTGTCGCCCCAGTGCTCGTGCAGGAGCGGCGCGTTCGGCAGACGCGCCGCCAGCATGTCGTGCACGGCCGGCAGCTCCTCGAGATCGACCTCGATGCTCGCGACGATATCCTCGGCCTCGGCCCGCGTCCGGCCGACGCACATCGCGATGAGTTCGCCGACCTGCCGCACCTTCTGGCTCGCGAGCACCGGTTGCTCGGACGCCTTGAATCCCGGCAGGCCGGACACCGCGACAATCGGCTTCACGCCGACAAGGTCCGCGGCCGCGAACGCTTTCCCGCGATGCTCCTCAGGAATGTGGACGGCGCGTAGTTTTGCGTGGGCGAGCGGCGAGCGAACGAAGGCGACGTCTTTCATGCCCGCGAGGCGGATATCGCCGACAAACTGGCCGCGCCCGCGCAGGAAGCGGTCGTCCTCCTTGCGCTTAACCGAGGCGCCTACGCCCTGATCGCCCATCTCCCAACCTTCCTCGGCCGCAACCCTCGGCAAGTCGTATGGCTCGCCTGCCGATCCGGCGAGAGGCGTCGTTCAGCCAGCGACAGCGATCGCCTCACGCGCTTCGACGGATCGGCTCGGCGTTGCACCAGTCGTAAATCGCGAGCGCCATCACCTTGATCGATGTGAGGTAGTCGTCAATCGAGACATATTCGTCGTCTGCGTGCATGACAGCTGTCGAACCGGGCCCGAAAATGACTGTCGGCGTATCGCCGTACAGATTGAGGAAGCGCGTATCCGCCGCTCCTTGACGGCCGCTGATCACGGGAGCCTTGCCAGTAATCTCGGTATAGGCGCGCGACACCATATCGACGATCGGATGCTCGCGTGGGATCTCCGAAGCTTGAGCGTCATAGCCAACGAACCGGACCTTGGGCGGATGATCCTTCATCCAGGGATCGGCTGCGGCGGCCTGGGCCACCTGATCGACGAGGCTTTGCTTGACGCCTTCGTGGTCTTCGCCCGGCACCGTGCCGATGCTCCCTTTCAGGAGGCAGTTCGCAGGGAAGGCGCTCGGATAGCCGCCCGCCTGAAAACTGCCGACGATACAGGGCAGCGAATTGATCGCGCTTGGATAGAGCGGATGGGTAACCGTCGCGACGCGCTTGGTCTCGAGATCAGCGACTGCCTTTGCGATCGTGTTGCCGAGATCGATGCCGCTTACGCCCTCGTAGCGTTTCTGGATGCCGGCCGGCTTGCCGTAGATCTCGATCTCGAACCAGATGCGCCCAATGCAGGCGGGCTGCACAGCGAGGTCGCTGGTCTCGCCCGAAATGCCCGCGTCCGCTCTGTAGCCCCGGATCACAGTGTCGAGCGTGCCGTGGCCGCTCACCTCCTCGTCGATGACCACGTTGATCATGATGTCGCCCTTCGGGGTCAGTCCGAGCTCTCTGAGGTACTGGACGGCGAGGATGTGACTCGCGACCCCGCTCTTCATGTCGCAGGACCCGCGCCCGTAGATGCGCCCGTTCTTGATCCGCCCTGACCAGGGATCGTCGCTCCAGCCCTCTCCCACGGGTATGACGTCGGTGTGGCCGTTGAGCAGGAGCGAGCGGCCACCGCCCGAGCCTGTCAGCACGCCGACGATATTCGGCCGCCCCTCGTAGCCGCGCGCAACCGGCCGATAGCCCGGATGCTTCTTCAACGCTTCCCAGTCCGTCTCCCAGATATCGACCTCAAGACCGATCTCTTTCATGTGATTCGAGACGAACTTCTGGATCGCCGCCTCGTCCCCCGTGACGCTCGGAATGGCGATCATCTTCTGCAGAAAGCCGATCGCTTGCTCGCGGCTGGCGTCGACCTTGCCGAGGATTTTCTGACGGTTGGGATCGGTCATTGGCGCTGCCTTCTTTGCTCCTTTGCCGTATCGATCAAAGCGACTTCAAGCGCGGGATGATCTCGCGCGCGATCGTCTCGATCTGATCCGCGCGGTATTTGTAAGGAACGAAGATGATCTTCTGCACGCCGACGGCGATATGTTCCCGCAGCTGCGCCACGCAATCGTCGACCGAACCCATGATGGCGCTCTCGCGCGAGCAGTCGCTATGGGCGGGAAAATCCCACTCCTTGTTCAACCAGTCCATCATCTCTCCGCGCACCGCCTCTTCGGATGGCCCGACCATGATCGGAAGCTGCGAGGCGTTGAGCAATGCGTCAGGATCCTTTCCAGCCTCCGCGGCGAAACCGCGAATCTTGTCCCACGATTTCTTGAAGTCGGCCGGACGGTAGAAATAGGTGAGCCAGCCGTCGCCGGCGGTGGCTGCGCGCTGCAGCACCTTGTCCACATAGCCGCCGATCAGGATCGGCATGCGCGGCTTCTGATAGGGCTTGGGATACATCACGGCGGCCGAAATGTTGTGGTTCATGTACTTCCCGTCGACCTTCGGCTCCGTCCATAGCCGGTTCATGATCTCGAGATTCTCGTCCATGATCTTGCCGCGCTTGTCGAATGGGATACCGGCGGCGTCGAACTCGCGCTTGTACCAACCGGAGGCCATGCCCATGATGAGTCGCCCTTCCGAAAGGAGGTCAATGCTGGCGAGCTGCTTGGCGAGCGTGACGGGATTGCGCAGAGGCAGGACGAGGATGCCGGTGCCGATTTTCAGGCGGCTCGTGCGCGCCGCGATTCCGGTCAGCGCCGTAAGCGAATCGATAATCGGGAAGTTCGGCTCAACACCGAGCAGCATGTGGTCCCAGACCCACACCGAGTCGTAGCTGAGTTCCTCGACGCGGACGCCGTATTCGACCAGCTCTTTCGCGTTGGGCATTTCCGGATAGGCAGTGAAGTTGCGCGCAGCGACGCCAAACGTCTTCGCGAGATTCTTCATCCGCCTACCTCCGGGCTAACTCTCGTCAGGCCGTGAACAGACGGTCGGGATCGAGCTCCCTAAGCGTCTCAAGCTCGCGGCCGGTCGGCGGCTCGGTCGTTGAAAGGTCCTCATCAAAAAGGAGTTCGAAGCCAGTATTGCCTTGAACCTGCGCCCGGTCGACACCGGGATTGAGAGCAAGCACCTTCATTCGCCGCATTTCGTCATCGAAACCGAACACGGCAAGCTCGGTGATCACACGGAACATGCCTCCTGCGGGCAGACCGCTCTCGGCGCGTGTCTTCCGCCCGCGGATGAAGCCGGGGCTCGTGATGAAGTCGACTTTCTCAACAAATCGCCTCTTCTCATGCTTCATCGCGACGATCATGTTGGTGAGGCTCGCAATGTCATTTCCACCTCCGGTGCCGGGCAGGCGCGTTTTCGGCGCCGCGGGCGTTCCAATAAACGAGGAGTTCAGGTTCCCGTACTGATCGATCTGCGCCCCTCCCATAAACCCCACATCGACATAACCGCGTTGCAGCAGCAGCAAAACGTCGGCGCTGCCGAGCACCATGTTTGCGCGTTTGGTGCATCTCTGGTCGTTGGTCGAAGGCGGAAGCTTGCCAGGCTGCACGAAGGCGCCGATCACGCCGCCCTCAAAAAGTATCGTGAGGCCAGGACAATGCAATCTCTGAGCCAGCGTCGCTGCGAGAAGCGGAACACCGACGCCAGCGAACACAACCTGTCCGTCCTTTAGTTGCCGCGCACTAAGGATCGCCAGCATTTCCGAGGACGTGCAGCGCTGGCTTTCAGTCATTGTAGATGCTGCGCCCCCTGCCCGCGGCCTCGAGTAGATCTTCCAGGCCTATCAGCGACAGAAAGTCTGTCCATGTCTCCGGCTCGTAGACGTGGCGCTCGAGATAGTCGCGCATGCCTTCGATCGGCTCGGCGTTCACTTTCGCCACATAAGCCTCCATGTGAGGCATCATCGGCTCGTAGGCGCCGAAGCATTCGTGCGGGGCCGCCCCGAAGGGGACCTCCACCACCGCGTCAACGCAGAAGAAGGGAATCTTGGTCTGATCCGGCGCGCGCCTGATCTGATCGTTGGAAATGATGCGCTCAGTTGTCAGGATCACCCGGTCGGCGGCCATGGCGAGGTCAATGTCCATGAATTGTAGCCCGTCGATCTGAGCGTTGCCGTAAGGGTCGCAGCGCTGCACGTGGATGAGCGCAACGTCTGGATTGAGCGCGGGAACGAGCAGCAATTTCTCCCCGGTGAAAGGGCAGTCGAACTCCTTCGCTTCCGGCCGTTGCTTGAGAACATCGGAGCCCAGCATCGAGCGAATCGGCAGGAAGGGCACGCCCATACCCCCGGCGCGAAAGCGCATGCCCATCGCCATGTGGCTCCATTCCTGGAAGCGCTTGCCGCCCTTCTCGACGTGGTGGCGCATCACCTTCGACAGCCCCCAGAGAATGCCCTGCGCGAACCAGCTGGTGACAACCTCGTCGGCGAGATCGGACCCGAACAATAGGTCGCCGTCGGTCGAAACGATGCTGCGCGAGCAGGAGAGGTGCTTGCGCCGCTGGCGCACCAGCTCCCAGATCATCGCCATCGGCGTGCGCGACATGGTCGAGCCGCCAACGCCGACGGCCATTCCGTCCTGCACGAGGGTGGCGGCGTCATGCAAGGACGTGACCTTCTCGCGCAAGCTGCGATCGCGCAGAGAAATGCCCTGCCTAAGCGACCGATAGTCTCGTACGGGCGGCGCAATCACCCGCTACTCCTTTGAGCCGACAAAGCGGCGTCCGTCAGGCGGCCGCGAGCAAGCCGGCAGTTCGACGCGTCAATTGTGACGCCCTCCATGTAGGCCCTATTCACAAATAATCCTATCATACCAATATTAGGATGACCATATAATATGCGCCGACGCTCGTCGAGGGCGTCCGGCGCTTAAGCGCCGACAGAGAGGCCGAGCGTCGCCTCGTCCCATGCAGGCCGGCCGCCGGCGGCGAAAGACTGTTTCCTGCGCTCCTCGGGCGCGTCCGCGTAGAGCGTATTCCGCTGGCGCGGCGTGCGGCCAGCAACGCGAATGATGGCCTCCATCCGCTGCGGGGTCATCTCCTGCCCGTGACCGGCGCCGGCGGCGCGCGAGATGCTCTCGTCCATGAGCGTGCCCCCGAGATCGTTGACCCCTGCGCTAAGGCAATGGCGCACGCCATCGCCGCCGAGCTTCACCCACGAGGCCTGGATGTTGACGATATGCGGATGGAGCGCCAGGCGCGCGACGGCGTGCATCAGCATGACTTCGCGGAAAGTCGGGCCCGGCCGTGAGCGGCCCTTCAGGTAGATCGGCGCCTCCATGTGCACGAAGGGCAGCGGCACAAATTCTGTGAACCCGCCGGTTTCGATCTGGAGGTCGCGGATCCGAATGAGATGGCGCGCCCAATGCTCATAGCGATCGATGTGGCCGAACATGATAGTCGCCGTAGAGCGGAAGCCGGTCTTGTGGGCCGCGCGCATGACGTCTAGCCATTCCAGCGTGTTCACCTTGTCGGGACACAGGAGCTGGCGCGCCTCGTCGTCGAGAATCTCGGCCGCCGTTCCCGGCAGTGTGCCAAGCCCCGCTGACTTCAGCTCAGCGAGAAACTCTGACACGGTCAATCCCAGCGTTTTCGCACCCTGGAACACCTCGAGTGGCGAAAACGCGTGCACATGGATTCCGGGAACACTCTCCCTGACCGCTCTGCAAATGTCGAGGTAGGTGCGCCCCGTATAGGACGGGTGAATGCCGCCCTGCATGCAGACTTCCGTCGCGCCGCGCTCCCACGCGTCCCATGCGCGACCAATGATGGTGCTCAATTCGAGGTCATAAGGGCGGCCGCGCAAATTCTCGCTGAGCTTGCCTTTCGAAAATGCGCAGAACTGACATTTGAAGGAGCAAATGTTGGTGTAGTTGATGTTGCGTGTGACCACGTAACTGACAATGTCGCCGTTGACATCTCGACGCAGATCGTCGGCTGTCCGGCAGACCGCGGTGAAGTCCCCGCGCCTCGCCTGAAACAGCTCGACGAGGTCCGATTCCGTCAATAACTCACTGTGCCCCGCTTTGGTGAGGGCGGAGCGGACGCCGCCCGAGACGCCCGGCTGCGCCGGCCCGTGGAGGAGCGCAAGATCAAGCGCCGGCGGCGGGCTCTCGCGTCCAGGGCGCCAGTCGTCAGCGCGCGGCCAACCCTCGCCGTCCACGAGATCATAGACCGGCTTGCGCAAGCGCTCGTTCAGCCATTTCAGCGGATGGCGCGCGTAGGCAGGATAAATCGCGAGCCGCTCAGTCAGCGTCTTGCCGGCCTCGCTGGCGGCCTCTGCGAGCGCACGTAGATGCGGCCACGGCGCCTCTGGGTTCACGTAATCGGGCGTGACCGGCGAGACGCCGCCACAGTCATTGATGCCGGCCCCGATGAGCGCGGCGAGTTCGCCGGGGCTGAGGTTGGGCGGAGCCTGGATATTCATCTCAGGCTCGAAAAGGAGACGCGCGACAGCGATTGTCCAAAGATGATCGTCGAGCGGCGGCGCCTCGGCGCGAGCCATACGCGTCCCAGGTTTCGGCCGAAAGTTCTGGATGATGATTTCCTGGATATGGCCATGGGCGTCGTTGAGATCGCGCAATGCGAGTAGGGCCTCGATCCGTTCGGCGCGGGTCTCGCCAATGCCAATGAGGATCCCCGAGGTGAAGGGAACAGCGCGCTCGCCCGCCCGCCTGATGGTGTTGAGCCGCGCCCCAGGATGCTTATCCGGCGACCCGTGATGCGGGCCGCCTTTGGCGCATAGACGAAGCGATAGGCTCTCCAGCATGATCCCTTGCGAGACCGAGACAGAGCGCAAGTAAGCGACATCGCCATCCGACATCAGTCCCGGATTGACGTGCGGCAGCAGGCCCGTCTCCTTCAGGACCAGACCAGCTATTTCTTCGAGGTAGGAGAGCGTGGTTTCGTGGCCGAGCTCGCGTAGTTCCGCGCGCGCGACGCCGTAGCGCACCTCTGGCTTGTCCCCAAGCGTGAACAAGGCCTCCTTGCAGCCGGCGTTCCTGCCAGCCTCGGCGATGGCGAGAGCCTCCTCAGGAAGCAGATACGCGCGTTCATCTTTCCTAGGCGGGCGGGCGAAGGTGCAGTAGTGGCAGACATCGCGGCACAGCTGCGTGAGCGGAATGAAGACCTTTCGCGAATAGGATAGCGCCGCGCCGTGAGCCGCGTCGCGACGGCATGCCGAAGCGACGATCAAGGCAGTCTGGTCTGTCAGTTCGACGAGACCGAGCGCCTCCTCGCGCGACAGGCGGCGATTCTTGGGAAAACGCGACAAGAACTCGGAATGATTCGTCATGGCGGCGTCTCTTCGAGAAATCGCGGCGGTACGAAGGACGTTGTGCGCTCGAGCTCGCGTAGGCAAGCGATGGTTCTGGCGCCCGAGCCGGACTTCAGAGAGATGCGGCTAAATGCGAGATCGGCCGGCACATCGATGTCGCGGCCGGCGCCTTCGAGCGGAATGACCGCTGGGTGAAGGTCGCGCGCCAGCGCGCAGTGTCGCGCGAAACTGTCCGGCCCGAAAGCTGGCGCGATGAGGTCAGCCGGCGACAACCCCAGAATATTCGTGCCCCCATCGCGCAAGGCGGGCGTGAGCACGACCGGCGCCTGCTCGAGCGCCGCGAGCACAGCGCTGAGCTCCGCGCTGGTGACGAATGGAATGTCGCTTGGCGCGATGATCGCCGAAGACGCGCCAAGCGGGCCGAGCCTGCTTACGCCATACGCGACGGCGTCGTTGACGCCGCTATCGACTGGATCGTTCAGCACCGCACCGCCGAGACTTCCGGCGATCGCCGCCGCCTCCGTGTCGGATGTCACGACGAGGATGCCCGTCAGCCACGCCGTTTCCGAGAGCTGCTCGAGCACATCGCGAAGCATCGCCGCAGCGAGCGCAGCGCGTCCCGCGCGATCAAGCACTTCCGACAGGCGCCGCTTGGCCTGGTCGAACCGCTTGACGGGAACCACGGCCCACACTCTGCCCAAAGGCGCCCGCGAGGTCACGACGAAACCTTCGCCTTGTGGGCCAGTTCGTCGGCGAACGCGAGAGCTTCGACAGCCAACCGGTCGCGGTCCGCATCGCTCTGCATGAGGGTGCGCGTCACCTTCACAGCGATCCCGGGCAAGTCGCGCTCGGCGGCGTCGGTCTCGTCAATGACAAGCCCGTCGATCAAGCCACGATAATGTTGGGCGATGGCCTTCGAGGTCGCTGGCACGCCGAGTTCGCGCATGATCTTCGTCGTCGGCCCCTTGATCGCCGCGCCGCCGATGATCGGCGATACGGCTACGACCGGCGCTGTCGCTGCCTCGACCAGTTCGCGGATGTTAGGCGTGGCGAGGATGGGGTCAACGCTAAGATAAGGGTTCGATGGGCAGATCACGATCGCGCTGAGACCGGGCGCCTCAAGCGCTTGGCGAACCTGTGCTGATGCGCGCGCGTTGTCTGCGCCGTCGAAGCGGATGACGAGAACCTCCGGCGCGCAACGGCGCTCGACAAAGTAGCGCTGGAAGGCCAGGTCGCCCTCCGGCGTCTCGACGATCGTGCGGATCGGATCGTCCGACATGGGCAGGATCGTTGAGCGAATGTCAAATCGCCGCGCAACCTCGGCGACAATTGCGGTGAGTGGGCGGCCAGCGCGCAACCCCTGAGTGCGCAAAACATGCAGCGCGAGATCCAGGTCTCCGAGTTGAAACCAGGTCTCGCCGCCGAGTTCGCCCAGGGCCGATAAGAAACGCCAGCTCTCCTCGGCCCGGCCCCATCCGCGTTCCTTATCGGCGCGGCCGCCGAGGGTATAAAGGACGGTGTCGATATCCGGTGAAATCGCGAGCCCCAAATGCTCGAAATCGTCCGCCGTGTTCACCACGACGACCAGTCTCTCTTCCAGAGCCCGCGCCAGCCCCGCAGCAAGCTTGGCCCCGCCGACGCCGCCGCACAAAGCGACGACGCGTCCTTCGCCGGGGAGCAAGCTCGCACCGCTCATCGGAACAGATCCCTTTCGCGGTCTCGGACAAGCGCGCCGGCGGGGCGCACGGGCGCTTCGAAGTGAAGCCCGCGAGCGAGCACGGCGGGGAGAGCTTCGGCTGCTTGCCCCATTAGCAGAGAGGCCGCCGACGCGAGCTCGTCAGCGACAGCAATCTCGGTCACTCGGAGTTCGCGGCCAAACAGGTCCGGCGCGCCTCTTTGATCGATGAGCGAGGGCAGACCCGCGGCGCCGAGCGCCACCCCGACCACACCGTTGCGCCAGGGGCGCCCGAAACTGTCGTTGATGATCACGGCCGCAGAAACCCCGAACGTTGCGTCGAGTCGGCGCTTAAGTTCGGTGGCGCTGCCGTCTGGGTCGCGGGGAAGGAGGAGGACGCGCTCGGCCCCGCCCTCGTGGCTGATGTTTGACTCATCGATGCCCGCATTGGCCATGACGAAGCCCAGTTTGTGCGCGACGATAACGAGCTGCGGGCCGAGTTTCACGATCTCAGCCGACTCGGAGAGAATGACTTCAACTCGCCGTTCGTCCTTGCCCGTGCGTTGCGCGATTTCGACAGCGCGATCAGACGGCTTAACATCGTCGAGTTTGACATAACGTCCCTCAGCCTTCGAGACGATTTTCTGCGCGACGACGAGCACGTCCCCGTCGCAGAGTCCGACCGCGCTCTCGGTGAGCGCCTTCGCCAAAATCGCCGCGAGGTCGTCGCCCGGCTCGACGAGAGGAATGCCCGGCAAAGCGAAGAAGGAGACCGGCGTCAGGCTCATCGATAATCAGGTCGGACCGGCTGTCTCGAGGCCGGTAATGGCGATGCCGGCGCCTGGCGTCTTATACTGGCGGTTAATCCAGATCAGGACCGACGTCATGGCCTCCGCCGCGACCGAATTGGCGAGGCCGCCGCCGCCGACGCCGCGCCGCGCAACCTCCTCCGCGAGACCGATTACCAGATTGCGCGCCGCCCTGTCGTCGCTGAACACGAGCACATCGCAGTCGACACGGCCGCCTGCATGGAGCTTCGCCGCGCTGACATTGTGGAAGGCCGAGACGACCCGCACCCCCGCCCCAAGCAGCCGCTGGGCGATCTGCGCCGCCGAGCCTCCGCTCGGGAGTTGGACCGTTGACACCTTCGGGGGCACGAGCGGCACGGCTGTGTCGACGACGATCTTGCCGCCCACCACGCCCTTTATTTCCTCGATTGTCTGGTCATGACTGGCGAAGGGAACCGCCAGCACCACGACATCGGCGGCGCGGGCCGCGCCGACATTGTTGTCGCCGCTCACGGTCTCGCCAAGCGCGGCCGCGGTCTTCTCCGCCTTTTCGCGCGAGCGCGAACCAATGATCACCTTGTGGCCCGCCGCGGACCAGGCCTTGCCGAGGCCAGAGCCGAGATCGCCCGTCCCTCCGATGATGCCGATAACTGGCCTGACCGGGTCCGACATGCCTCACCCGCCGACTGAATCGGGACAATTGCGGCGTGGTCGCAAAGACGTCGCGCCTTGCCAAGTCATACTATCTATAGAAAGATAAGACAAGCACGACGCTCCAGGCCTGTGGCGGACCGCGGTAAGCCGACTCGGCGCAGAGCCGCGCGGCCGTAAGCGTAGCATCCGGCGGTGCGAGGCGGCCAGAGCGCCGCCACGTCATCACGAGAGCGCGTCTAAGGAGAGGCGGCCATGTTTCTCGCCAACCAGCTCGGGGGTTATCGCTTGGCCCTCGACCCCAGGGACGCCGAGACTTTGAGCGTCGCGGCCGCCGAGGAAGTCGAGCGATTCCTACGCTATCGCGAAAACCATCTTGCCACTCCCCTGCACGCGCTTCCAGCACTGGCGCGCGAGCTCGGAGTAGGCGCAATCCACGTTAAGGACGAGGGCCTCAGACTCGGCCTCGGCAGCTTCAAGGCGCTCGGCGGATCTTACGCGGTCATTCGGCTCGTGCTCGACACGGCTTCAGAACAGCTTGGGCGAGCCATCGATGTCGCGGCGCTCCAAGCGCCCGATGTTCGCGCGATCGCCGCGGGAATGACCTTCGCCTGTGCGACCGACGGCAATCATGGACGTTCGGTAGCGCAAGGCGCGCGGCTTGTCGGCGCGAGAGCCGTGGTCTTCGTCCATTCCCGCGTCAGCCAGGAACGCGTCGACGCGATCGCGCGTTTCGGCGCCGAGATGGTCCGTGTGGCGGGCTCGTACGACGATTCCGTCGAGGAGGCGGCGCGAGTCGCGGACAAGAACGACTGGACAATCGTCTCCGACACGTCCTGGCCTGGTTATGAGCGCATTCCCGCGCTCGTGATGCAGGGCTATACCGCCATGGTGCGCGAGGCGCTGCGTCAACTCCCAGAGCCCCCGACGCATGTCTTCGTGCAGGCGGGGGTCGGCGGACTCGCAGCCGCGGTCGGCGGCCATCTCGCGGCAGCGCCCGCGAATCACATCCCTATGTTCATCGTGGTCGAGCCGGCAAGAGCCGCGTGCGTCTACAAGAGCGCACGCGTCGGGCGCCCGGTCAGAATCGAACAAGGCGAGCCGACCGTTATGGCGATGCTCGAATGCTACGAACCTTCGCTGATCGCCTGGCGGGTGCTGTCGCGCGTCGCCGACGGCTTCATGACCGTTGAAGAAGAGGACGCCGTCGCCGCGATGAAGCGATTGGCGCGTCCTCTCGGAGCGGACCCAGCCATTGTCGCGGGCGAAAGCGGTGGCGTCGGTCTGGCCGGTCTCATAAGGGCATTGACCGATCCTGAAGCGTGCAAGGCGCTGTGTCTTGGCGCGCAATCGCGCATCTTCGTCATCAATACCGAGGGCGCGACCGACCCACAGCGCTACGCCGAGCTGGTCGCATAGACTAGGGATCGGGCACGACGGCGACGGCCTGGATCTCGACCTTGGCGCGGTCCTCCATGAGGGCCGAGACCTCAATCGCAGTCATCGCGGAGAAATGACGGCCAATCGTCTCGCGGTAAGCTTGGCCAACGCCTTTTAGGTTGTCGAGGTACTCGCGCCTATTGGTGAAGTACCAGGTCATCGAGACGATGTGCTCCGGGCGCGCGTCGTCGCAGGCGAGAACCGCGACGACATTCTGCAAGCTCTGCCTCACCTGCCCGACGAAACCGTCGGTCTCGAACTTCGAATCCCTGTTCCAGCCAATCTGCCCCGCGACGTGAATGACGCGACCCCGCGCGGAGACACCATTGGCGTAGCCGGCTGGCTTCGCCCATCCGTCCGGTTGCAGCGTTCTCAGCAAGACGCCCTCCGAATCCAGGCCGCCATCACGACGGCCGCGACTTGATCAGCTCGCGCGCGACGACAAGTTTCTGCACTTCGGTCGCGCCTTCATAGATACGCAAGGCGCGAATCTCGCGATAGAGGCTCTCAACGATCTCGCCGCGTTTGACCCCACGGCCGCCGAACATCTGTAGAGCCCGATCGATGACCCGTTGCGCGGTCTCTGTTGCGGTCATTTTCGCCATGGCGGCCTCGACCGTCGTGGGCAGCTTCTGGACGTCGCGGCGCCATGCGGCGCGATAGGTTAATAGCGCCGCCGCGTCGATGTCCGTCGCCATGTCGCCAAGCGCCGCCTGAGTAAGCTGAAGGTCAGCAAGCGTCGTGCCAAACATCCGTCGGCTCTTGGCATGCGCGAGCGCCTCATCGAAAGCACGCCGCGCGAAGCCAAGCGCCGCGGCGGCGACGGACGCGCGAAAAATGTCGAGCGCGCGCATGGCGATCTTGAAGCCCTCTCCGGGGCCGCCGAGCCGCCGGTCCGCCGGAAGACGGCAGTCCTCGAAACGCAATGTAGCCAGCGGATGCGGCGCCATGATTTCGATCCGTTCGGTGACTGAGAAACCGGGATCGTCGGGGAGAACCAGGAAAGCCGAGAGGCCACGCGCGCCTGGCGCTTCTCCAGTCCGGGCGAACACAGTATAGACGTCAGCAATCCCACCGTTCGAGATCCAGGTTTTTTCGCCGTCCAGGCGATATCCGTTTCCGTCCTCGCGCGCCGAGCAAGCCATCGCCGCGACATCGGAGCCAGCGTCCTTTTCCGAGAGCGCGAAGGCGGCGAGCCACTCGCCGCTGCGGACCTTGGGCAGCACGAGCCTCCGCTGCTCGTCGGACCCCGCGATGGCGACGGCGCCAGAGCCCAGACCTTGCATGGCGAAGGCGAAATCGGCGAGCCCGTCCTGGTAAGCGAGGGTCTCACGCGCGAGACAGACGCTTCGCAAGTCGATTGCGAACGCGTCGCCCTCAGGAGAGGCAACCGCCACATCGAGCAGGCCCGCTTTGCCAAGTGCGCGCGCCAGATCGCGACAAGATTTGTCGACGTCCTCATGATCGACAACAGCAATCGCGCCCGACGCGACGAAGCCATCGAGCGCGCCTGCAAAGGCGCGATGGGAGTCGTCGAAGAACGGCCAGTCGAGCCAATCGCGCTTCATCTGAGGAGCGCGAGCCGCGACGTTCATCAATCCCCCTCGAAGATAGGTTTGCGCTTGGCTGCAAAAGCCTCGAAGGCGCGCCGGAAATCTTGGGTGGCCATGCAGATGGCCTGCGCCTGGGCTTCGGATTCGATGAGCTCGTCCAGCCCCATCGCCCATTCCTGGTTAAGCATCGTCTTGGTCATCCCGTGGGCAAACCATGGGCCATCAGCGAGCGAGCGGGCGAGCGCAAGCGCCTCCCGCTCGAGATCGGCTCTTGGGTGAAGAGCGTTGTAGAAGCCCCACGCTGAACCTTCCGCGGCGCTCATCGTCCGACCGGTGTAGAGAAGCTCCGCCGCGCGGCCCTGACCGATGATCCGCGGCAGAATTCCGCACGCGCCCATGTCCGCGCCGGCGAGCCCGACCCGGGTAAAGAGGAACGCGGTCTTCGCCTCCGGCGTTGCGAGTCGCAAGTCGGAAGCCATGGCGAGGATCGCCCCTGCACCGGCGCAAATTCCGTCTACCGCAGCAATGATCGGTTGTGGGCATTTGCGCATCGCCTTGACGACATCACCGGTCATTCGGGTGAAAGCGATGAGGTCGGGCATGTTCATGCGCGTCAGCGGCTCGATAATCTCGAACACGTCGCCGCCCGAGGAGAAGTTGCCGCCCGCGCCGGTCAGCACGATTGCGCGAACGTCTGACCCGCTGCGCCAAGTCCCGAAAGAGGTCACGAAGCTCGACATAGCTGTCGAAAGTCAGCGGATTCTTGCGCTCGGGGCGGTTGAGCGCGACGGTTGCGACCCGCCCGTCCTCGCTCGCGGTGAAGCGAAAGTGTCGCGCGACATAATCGCGCAATGGACGGCGCATGGCCTGCATCGCATTCGAGCTATCGCTCATCCGACCATGACCTCCCCGCCGGCGACCACGATCGCCTGCCCGTTTATCGACGCCGCGCCGGGGACGCCAGCCAAAGCACCGCATCGGCGACTTCCTCGGGCCGGACCAGGCGCCCTTGCGGATTGGACTTGATCAGCTCAGCCTTGGCCAGCTCTTCAGATCGGCCAGTCTTCGCGACAATGGTTTCGACAGCGTGCGCGATACAGGGGCGTCTCGGTGAACCCGGGGCAGATAGCGTTGACTGTGATTCCGGTCTTGGCGAATTCGAGCGCCAACGCCCGCGTGAGGCCAATGAGGCCATGCTTGGCGGCGCAATAGGCGGCGACGTAATTATAACCGACGAGGCCCGCGGTCGACGCGATGTTGATGAGCCGCGCGCCCGCGCCGCGTGCCTTCAAGTCGGAGAGAACCGCGCGAGAGACGAAATAGGCGCCGTTCAGATTGACAGCGAGCACGCGCGACCAGAGGCCAGGATCTGTCTTTTCAAACGGCGCGCTCGGCGCTTCGCCCGCATTGTTGACGAGGATCGTTACCGGACCCGACGCGGCGCGCGCTCTTTCAAGTCCGCCTGAGACCGCGGCTTCGGAGGTCACATCGAACGAATCGACGACCGTGGCCGAACCCTCGCGGCATGCCGCGCGCGACGTCCTCGAGCGGCGCTGCGGCGGCGTCCCGCGAGGCTCACGCGCGCGCCGGCCCGAGCGAGAGCGAGCGCCGTCGCCGCGCCGATGCCGCTTCCTGCGCCAGTCACCAGCGCATGATGGCCGTCGAGCGATTTGTCTGTCACGTCGCCGCGGCCTGCGCGGCAGCCGCTCTTGCAAGGTTCGCCTCATATTGCGCCTTCGCGGAAAAATATTGCTTGGGCCACGGAATGTCGGCCACGCCGATCTTGGCCGCCTCATGCAGCGTCCAGGCGGGATCGGCGAGATGCGGCCGGGCGATCGCGCAAAGATCGGCGCGACCCGCGGCGACGATCGAATTGACGTGATCGGCCTCGGAAATGGCCCCGACCGCGATTGTGTCGACATGCGCCTCGTTGCGGATCTGGTCGGAGAATGGCGTCTGGAACATGCGGCCGTAGACCGGCTGCTCGGCCTTCGAGACCTGACCCGACGAACAATCGACAAGGTCGGCGCCGGCTTCCTTGAAGAGTTCGGCGAAGAATGTCGCATCCTCCGGGAGTATTTCCTCCCGGCGTCCAGTCGTGGCACGAGAGACGCACCGACATCGGGCGATCTGCGGGCCATGCGGCGCGCATCGCGCGGAACACCTCGAGCGGATAGCGCGCCCGGTTGACGCGTTCTCCTCCGTACTCGTCATTGCGCCAGTTCGTGAGAGGCGAAAGAAAGCTCGAGAGAAGGTAGCCGTGCGCGCAATGGAGCTCGAGCCAATCACATCCGGCCGCCGCTGCGCGTTGGGTCGCAGCGATAAAGTCGTCGCGGACCCGGTCCATATCATCTCGCGTCATGGCTTTCGGGATCAAGCCAGTCGGCAGGTAGGACACGGCCGACGCCGAAATCAGCTCCCATCCGCCCGTCTCGAGCGGATAATCGATGCCTTCCCAGGCGACCTTGGTTGAGCCCTTACGGCCCGCGTGACCGAGCTGAATGCCGGCCTTTGCACCGGCGCCGTGAATGAGATCAACGAGCCGCTTCCATTGCGCCTCTTGCTCATTATTCCATAGACCGAGACAGCCAGGCGTGATGCGCGCATCCGGCGAGACGCATGTCATCTCGGCGAACACGAGCCCCGCCCCGCCTAGAGCGCGCGCGCCCAAATGCGCGAGGTGGAAATCATCGATGAGGCCATCCGTCGCCGAGTACATCGCCATCGGCGAGACGACGACCCGGTTCTTGAGCGTGAGACCCCGCACGCGATAGGGCGTCAGCATCGGCGGCGGCGCACGTTCGTTGTCATCGAGTGCAACGCCGGTCTTGCGGGCGAACCAACGCTCGTAGCCTTCCAGCCATGTCTTGTCGCGCAGCCTTAAGTTCTCATGGCTGATGCGTTGCGAGCGCGTCAGCATCGAATAGAAAAATTGCGGCGGCTCGAGAGAATCCGCGTAGCGCCGGCCGACCACTTCGAACCATTCCATCGCGTTGCGCGCCGCATTCTGGATGCGAGAGACATCGACGCGACGAATCTCCTCGTAAGCCGCGAGCGTCTCCGGGATATGCTCGACCCCATGGCCTCGCACATCGAACTGGCGCGCGAGCTCAATGGCGTCGTCAAAGGCCAGCTTGGTGCCCGAGCCGATGGCGAAATGAGCCGTGTGGGCGGCGTCCCCCATCAGCACGACATGCGACCGGCCGTTGAAGCAGCTCCACTGGCCGCAGATCAGCCGGTTGAAATTGAGCCACGCTGAACCTCGCAAATGGCGCGCATTGGTCATGAGCTTCGCGCCATCGAGGGTCTCGGCGAAAATCTTCTCGCAGAAGGCGATCGAGCCGTCCTGGTCGAGTTCGCCGAGCCCATGCGCCTCGAAGGCGGCCTGGGTGGTTTCGACAATGAAGGTCGATGTGCTTCGGTCGAACTTGTAGATGTGGGCCTGGAACCAGCCGTGCTCGCGTCTTGCGGAAGTCGAAGGTGAACGCGTCGAACGCCTTGGCGACGCCGAGCCAGATGTAGCGATTGGGGCGGACAAGAAGATCGGGCCAAAACTGTTCGGCATATCGGTGACGGATCTTCGAATTGAAGCCGTCAGCGGCCACGATGAGCTCGGCGTCCGGGAACTCGAGATCGGAATTGACGTCGTGCTCGAACTTAAGTTCAACCCCCAGCGCCTCGCAACGCCGCTGCAGGATGTTCAGGAGCTGCTTGCGGCCGATGCCGATGAAACCGTGACCGGTCGTCCGCTGCCGCGAACCTTTGAAGACAAGCTCGATGTCGTCCCAGTGATTGAAGGCGTCGGCGATCTCCGCGGCGCTCTCGGGGTCCGCGGCGCGCATCGCGCTCATCATCGCGTCCGAAAAGACGACGCCCCAGCCGAACGTGTCATAGGGCTTGTTGCGCTCGATCACGGCGACCGAGTGCTCGGGGTGGAGCTTCTTCATCAAGAGCCCGAAATAGAGCCCAGCCGGGCCGCCGCCGATACAGACGATGCGCATAGGGTCCTTGCCTCAGCGTTTACCGCGCCAGCATTTTCGCCAGCATATAGCCCGACGCTGCGCCTGTCCCCGCGCCCGGCCAGGTCCCAGCGCCGCAGAGATAGAGTTGCGGTGTGGGCGTCGCGTAACGCGAGTAGCCCGCAACCGGCCTGAAAAAGAAATTTTGATCGAGGTGATGGCTTCCGGTCAGATTGTCGCCGCCGATCAGGCAAGGGTTCTCGCGTTCGAGGTCGAGCGGCGACCATATCGAGCGTCCCACGATCTTGTCGCGCAGGCCCGGCGCATAGGTCTCGAGAATGTCGAGTATGCGCTCGGCATAGGGCTCCTTGGCCTCGTCCCATTCGTTTGCGTGAATGCGGCCGAGCGCATCGCCGGCGATTGCCGCGGGTAAGACCCGGACCTGCACCCACAGCACATGCTTACCCGGCGGCGCACGCGTCGGGTCAATTGCGGTCGGCTGGCCGACGACCAGCACCGGTTCGGCCGGAAGGAGACC
This sequence comes from uncultured Alphaproteobacteria bacterium, assembly GCA_963775405.1. Classification (GTDB taxonomy): domain Bacteria; phylum Pseudomonadota; class Alphaproteobacteria; order Rhizobiales; family Beijerinckiaceae; genus Roseiarcus. The sequence goes on along the minus strand of CAVZJI010000004.1, from coordinate 105,607 downwards.
CGCCGCGGCCTCGGCGAAGGCGCGGCTCATCATCGTAAGATCGGGCGCGACATGCACGTAGGCGAAGCGTTGCAGCTCGGCGCCGGCGCGCCAGTCAGGCAACGAGTTCGAGCGCAAGATGGATCATCATCGTGCCGGGGCCCGCGCGAATGCGGGCGACTTTCTCGTCGAACGTCTTGCGCTTGGGGTCCGGCTTCATGAGCCGACCGAATACGATCTGCGGATGCAGGTTTGCGATCACCGCCTTCTTCGCGGTGATGCGTGTTCCGTCGCCAAGCGTCACCCCGGTCGCGCCGCTCGCGTCGCTATCGATCCCCGTGACTTGGCGAATTCAGCCTGATCTCGCCGCCCTTCGCCTTGATGAGGCCGGTCATCGCGCGAATGATGATGTCGGCGCCGCCTGCGCCGATGACCATGCCGAAAGCCTGGTTCGCCATCGACTCGAGATAGGGGAAAAGCGCGCCGCCCGCGGCCTCCGGGGGGAAATCGAGGTGCATGCCCCAGGCGGCCATCATCGCCTTGACCTTCGGCGATTTGAAATGCGCGCCCAGGAAATCGCGCGGGCTCGCGAGCAGAAGACGGCCAAGATCGAGAAGCGATTGTGTCCCTTTGGCGCGCCATGCGGACCATAGCGTGCGCGCCGTGGCGAGGGACGGCATGGGCGATCCGAGCAGGCCGAAGATGTGCGGCGCCTCCTCTCCGAAGCGAGCAAGCATCGCCCGCCAGGCCGTGGAATCCTTCGCCGACAGCGCCGCGATCCCTTTCGTGGTCTTCTCGAGATCCTTGCTGACGCCAAGATATGTGCCGTCGCGGAACACGCTCGCGAAACAGTCGGCCGCGGGCTCAAAGGCGAGCCCCTGCGCGGTAAGTTCGTCTTTATGCGCGGCGAAGAATGGCGATCCCGCAAACAGAGAGAGGTTCATCGCGCAGAGGTCGTGGCGGAAGCCGGGCAAGGTGACTTCTCGGGTCTTGACCGCGCCGCCGGCCTCGCCCGCCTGCTCGATCACCGCGACCGACCAGCCGCGGCTCAGAAGGTGGATCGCGGCGGCGAGGCCGTTATGTCCCGCGCCGACGACGACGGCGTCGAAAGCATCCATGCCGCGCTCTGGTCTCCGCGATTAGACGCCAGCTGCATATATCGTATGGCTGGCGGCGCAAGGTTACGGCCAATGCCTTCCCTGCGCAATGCTTGAACTTTCGCCCCGATAGCCCGACGAACCATCCCCAGCACGCTCACGCCGATTGCTTGCATCCGCATATTCCTAGGGTATGGTGGACCCGCATTTGCGGGCAACCCTTTCGACGGAAGCCGGGCGCGCGAGGAAACTTTCGAGGAGCGATGGAGATGAGCACGAACAAGGTCGTTACGGACTTCGCCGCCGCCCTGTTGTCGGGGTCGGTCAAAATTGTCGACCTGACCGCTCCTCTCGGACCCAACACCCCGGTGCTCTTTCTGCCGCCGCAGATCGGCAAGAACACGCCCGCTGTGAAGGTGCACGAAATCTCACATTATGATCAGAACGGACCGTTCTGGGCCTGGAGCTGGCTTGAGCTTGGCGAGCATACCGGCACGCATTTTGACGCGCCCGTGCACTGGGTCACCGGCAAGGATTATAAGGACGGCACGACCGATCAGATTCCGGTCAAGAATTTCGTCGCTCCCGTTTGCGTCATAGACCGCTCGAAGGAAGCCGCGAAGGATCCCGATTATGTGCTCACCCCCGACAGCATAAAAGAATGGGAGCGGGAGCACGGAGGCATCGAGGCCGGCAGCTGGGTCGTGCTGCGCACGGACTGGTACAAGCGCAACGGGTCGGCCGAAACCTTCCTCAACGCCGACGACAAGGGTCCCCATTCGCCAGGGCCGACCGCGGAAGCGATCGAATATCTGCTTGACGAAGAACATCGTCGGCTGGGGATCGGAGACGGTCGGCACGGATGCAGGCTCGGCCGGCGGCATGAATCCACCGTTCCCGGCGCACAATCTCGTTCACAAGGCCAATCGCTATGGCCTTGCGAGCCTCTGCAATCTCGACCAGCTGCCGCCCAAAGGGCGCGATCCTGATCGCCGCGCCGCTCAAGTTCGTCAATGGCACCGGCTCGCCGGTGCGCGCGCTCGCCATCGTCCCCTGACCTCGCAAAAAACGGGCGAACGCCTGAAGCCATGAAGCTCGCTCGCGAGACCGAGGCATGAGCGAATACGACTATGTGTTCGTAGGAGGCGGAATCAACGCGCTCGTCGCGGCCGCCATGCTCGGCAAGAAAGGGCGCACGACGCTCGTGCTCGAACGCAATTCCGCCATCGGCGGCTGCCTGCGCACGGAAGAAGTGACCGCGCCGGGTTTTCTCCATGACGTCATGGCGACGACGCTCGTCCTCTTCCGGACCTCGCCCGCTTATCAGGCGCTCGGCAAGGACCTGGAAGCGCGAGGCTTCGCTTTCGCCGACACGAACTTGCCGACGGCGGTGCTTCGGCCGGACGGATCGAGCGTCATTCTCTCGATGGATCGCGCGCGCAACGTGAAGACCTTCGACACGCTTGCAGAAGGTGACGGGCGCGCTTTTGCCGCCGAGATGGATGCGCTCGGGGCCGACGCGCCGTTTCTCTTCGCTCTGTTGGGCGGCTCGTTGTGGTCGTCCGGAATCGCCAAGATACTCGCGCGTGAGCTTTGGCGCCGAGGCCCGCGCAATCTTGCCGCGTGGTTTGGCGAGGCGCTGTCGCCCGCACGCGGCTATCTCGAGACGACCTACCGCTCCGCCGCGGTCCGCGACCTCTGGGCGCCCTGGGTGTTGCACACTGGCCTTGGACCCGAGAGCGCCTATTCGGCGGCAATGGCGAAAGTGATCGCTTTCGCCATCGAGGCGGCGGGCTGTCCGATCGCGGTCGGCGGCGGCAAGACCCTGGTTGCGGCGTTTGAGCGGTTGATTGTCGATCAAGGCGGCGCAGTGCGAGCGAACGCGGACGTTGTTCGCATTACTCCCGGCCCCGGCTCACGTGCTGCCGGCGTCGAGCTTGCAAGCGGCGAAAAATCACGGCGGCCAAAGGCGTGATCTGCTCCACCGGACCCGAGCAGCTTTACAACGGCTGCTCAAGGATTGGCCGATATCGGCGCCTGCTGAGGTACGGCGAGGCCTGAAAGCCTTTCGACACGGCAAAGGCGACATGCAGATCCATTATGCGCTCAAAGGTCCGCCACGCTGGCGCGGGGACCCGGATCTTGCCAAGGTCGCGCTCATACACCTGACAAGCGGATTGGACGGCGTGTCGCGCGCCGCGAACGAAGCCGAACGCGGCCTCCTCCCGGCGGAGCCTACGATCTGCGTCGGCCAGCCGACAGCGCTCGATCCGAGCCGCGCGCCGCCGGGCGCGGCGATCCTTTGGCTGCAGATGCCGGAGGCGCCACGCCTGGTGAAAGGCGACGCGGCGCACGAAATCGAAGCGCCCACGGATGGCGATTGGACAGAGGCGATGCGCGAGTTTTACGCCGACCGGATCGAGAGGCGGCTCGCCGCGCATATCGAGAACTGGGCCGAAATAAAGCTTGCGCGCCGTGCATACTCGCCGGCCGACCTCGAGGCGATGAACATCAATCTCGTCGGCGGCGACCCTTATGGCGGCGCCTGCGCGCTCGACCAGTCCTTTCTCTGGCGCCCCTTCAAGTCGAGCGTCAATCACCGCACCTACATTTCGAATGTCTACCACATCGGCGCTTCGACCCATCCGGGCCCCGGCCTGGGCGGCGTCTCCGGCTTCCTCCTCGCGTCGTCGCTTCGCTGATGTTTGGCCGCATGGGATGAGCATGGAGCAGCGGTTTTCCGGCCAGATCATGCAGCGCGACGTCGATCCGGACGCGCGTCAGGCGACGCTTGGCGAGATCGGCATCAACCAGTTCGCGCCCTACCTCATGAACCGCATCATGGAGCGTTGGAACGGCAATCTCGCCGATGCCCTGAAGCTCCACAACATGTCGACGACCATGATGAGGGCGCTTGCCGTGCTGAGCATTTCCTCGCCGGTGACCATCAACGAGCTTTCGGCCTATGCGGTGACGGAACAGTCAACGATGAGCCGCACACTCGATATCCTCGAGGCGCAGGGGCTCGTGCGGCGCCAGCGGCGGGCGGAGGACATGCGCATCCGCGACGTGTCCATCACCGAGGATGGGCGAGCGGCGTTCGAGCGCGTGTGGCCGATGATGCACGCGCGGTTCCAGACCCTTTTCGACGGCGTCCACGAGGAGGAATACCGCGCCTTCACCGCGACGCTGCTCAAGATTCTGCGCAACGTCGCGAAGCTGCCGGACTAGGAGCGCGGCAATCTAGCCGCCTCCAGCGAGGCTGCGCTCGGTCTCCTCGATCCAGGCTTTCAGCGGCGCAAGCAGCGGGCCTTGCGTCAAGCCTCCGCAACCGCGGCCATGCGGCGCCTGCGCCCAGGCGACGATCGCAATCGCAGCCGATCCGTCCCCCGACCATACGGGAGCGCCGGAATTGCCGCTGCAGGCGCCGGCCGCCTTTCCGGATGGATCCGCCGCCCAAACGAGAACAGTGGACGCCGGCTCGCGCACGGCGAGCATGACACTGCGCAGAGTGCCGCCCGACGACCAGTCGCCCTCGCGCGCGGCGCCATAGCCAGAAACGATCGCTCGCGCGCCGATCGCCGGCGGTCCGCCCTCTGCGATCGCCGCGGCGGTGAAGCGCGGGTCAAGCGGCCGCGCCGTCCTGATGAGGGCGATGTCGATCGAGAGGGCGCGGGCCTTGATCGCGTCGGCCCGATAAAGCGGATGGGCGATCGCCGCGTCGACCGGAATGATGACCGGCGCTCCCGCGGCGTCTCGATAGTGGACCGCCATGTCGCGCAAGGGTCTCAGACAATGGGCCGCGGTCAGAAGAACGCGCGAGCTCAACACCAGGCCTGTGCAGAAGCCGGCCTTGTCGCCGCCACGGATCAGCACCATCGCGACGCGGTCGGAGAAGCGGCTGTCGGGCTCGCCGCCGACGAGCGCGCGCGCCGGAGCAAGCGGCGCGGCCAGCGCCGCGACGAGCGCCAGCGATCGAAAGGAGCGGCTCAACGGCCAGGTCACTAAGCGGGCTTCATGCGCCAGAACGCGCGGCGCATCAATTGCCCCGCCCGCAAATCGCCGCTTTTCTGCCCGCTTTCGCGCGCCTCGTCCGTTTGACGCTTCAAGCGCGCGCCCTGACCATTCACATTGCATTCAGCCGCAAGCGCCATCATGGGATCAAGTTTCCGCAACAGAGGCTTTGCCGTCATGGCCGCGCTCGCCACGTTTTGCCGCGCCAAGTCTCGGCCCGCATTTATGGCGTGCGCCGCGGCTTGGTGCGCTCTTATGGCGTGCTCCCCGGCTGGCGCTGCGGAAGCCGCATTGCATGCCCCGGCCGCGAAGCCGGCCTGTCTCAACGCCGCGGAGACGCGCGAAACGGTCAAGTCGCGTCGCCTGCTCGAGCCGTTCGCGGCTCTCAAGTTCGCCAGCGCCCAACGCAGGGCTGAGGCGCTGTCGGCGAAGCTCTGCCGCACCGGAGAAGATTTCGTTTACGAGATCACCCTCTTGCTTCGGGACGGGCGCCTCGTGCATGTCGACATGGAGGCTGGGACTGGGAAAATCGCTTCGCGCCCCGTGCACGAAACGCACGAGCCCCACGAGCCCCACGAACCGGAGGTCAAGAATTGATTTTCGGCGAGGATTGGGAGTAGCAGACGACTCATGCGGCTTTTGGTTGTCGAGGACGATCGGGATCTCAATCGCCAGGTGTCCGCTGCCCTTGAGGCAGCGGGTTATGCGGTCGACCGCGCGTTTGACGGTGAGGAAGGCTGGTTTCGCGGCGATACCGAGCCTTACGACGCGGTCGTGCTCGACATCGGCCTGCCCAAACGCGACGGCATCTCGATTCTTGAAGCGTGGCGCAAGGGCGGACGCACGATGCCGGTGTTGATCCTGACCGCCCGGGACCGATGGAGCGACAAGGTCCAGGGCATTGACGCCGGCGCCGACGATTATGTCGCCAAACCGTTCCATATGGAGGAAGTGCTGGCGCGCATGCGGGCGCTGCTGCGCCGCGCCGCCGGCCACGCCTCCAGCGATCTGACCGTTGGCCCCGTCAGGCTCGACGCCCGCGCCGGGCGGGTCACCGTCAATGACGTGGTGATCAAGCTCACGAGCCACGAATACCGCCTCCTCTCCTATCTCATGCACCACACCGGGCGCATCATCTCGCGCAGCGAGATCGTCGAACATCTGTACGAGCAGGATTTCGATCGCGACTCGAACACGATCGAAGTGTTCATCGGCCGGCTGCGCAAGAAGCTCGGCGTCGACATCATCAAAACCGCGCGCGGCCTCGGCTATGCGGTTGGCGTTGAGGAAGAGACGCCGGCGGCGCGATAGAGGTGTCCGCTCCTACCTCGCGTTGCGCCACAAGGCCGATTGCGGATGATCTTGAGTTTCACCGACCTGCCTCAAAAGGGAGATCGCGCGGCATGTCCCAGCCAAGTTCGATCATGCACAACCTTGCGCTTCGCGCCATTCCCCAATACGCGCGCCTCCACGCGGCCTATCGCGACGTGCAGGCGCAAACTGCGCGCCTGTCCGCCGAGAACCTGGCCCTGTCGGCGCAACTCCGTCAGTCCGAGACGAAAGGCGGGGACAATGCGGTACAAGCAGCGTTTCAGTACGGCGTAGACCAGCATTGGTGCGACAGCAGCGGAATTTATCTTCAGGGCTGGGTCAAAAACCCGGACGGCCCGATCACGACGCTGACCGTGATCGCCGGCGCGCATCGTTGCAGAATTGATAGCTTTTTGCCGCACCCGGATCCCGGGACTGCTGCATTCAGAGCCTATGTACCGTGGCGCGCCTCGGACGTCTTGTATTTCGAAGTGACGGCTGAGCAGCATACCGCGCGCCATGCAGTGGACCTGCCGCCCGGACCGATAGTATCCGGGCCTTGGACGCATGCGCTGCCAGCGGCGCCGCAGGCGGAGATTTTCGGCGCTCAGGAACTTGGCGCGGCCTTTCAGACGATGCTCGAGGAGATCAACTCCAAGAGACTCGTCGTCTGCGAGGTCGGCGCGCGCAATGTGAGCCCCGGGGCCACGACAAAGCGAACCGCCTTCTCCGGCGCATCGAAATATATTGGCGTCGATGTCCATATGGCGGACAATGTCGATGTCGCCGGAGATGCGCATTATCTTCATGAGCTTGTTGGCGAGGCGAGCGTGGACGGGGTTTTCTCAATCGCGGTGATGGAGCATTTATCGTTCCCGTGGCTGTTCGCTGCGGCGGTAAATCGCGCCTTGCGGCTGGGAGGACTGACATTCCACCTGACCCACCAGAGTTGGCCGATCCACGAAGAGCCCAATGATTTCTGGCGCTTTTCGGACAATGCCTTGCGGGTCCTCTTCGGGCCGGAATTGGGCTTCGAGGTTCTTCGCGTCGGCTTGCACGATCGGACATTCCTCTACCCAGAGGAGCGGCGCGAGCCATTTGGAACACTGCCCCTCGCTGTGGCTTATAGCCACGTCTTCGTGCTCGCGCGGAAAGTTCGCGACATCGACCCCGACGCGGTGAAATGGCCTATCGCTAAAACGGATGCGCAGGCGATGGCCAGTCTCTATCCCAAGCCGCGGCAAGAGAACTGACGAGGGCACGTTTTCATAAGACCACTCTCGCTCCAAGGATCGCCGCGACATGGGATTTGTCGAAACGGCCAGGGAGTTTTGAAGCGAGATCTCACCCTCACCTCTTCCGCATGGCGACGAAGCGCGCGGTCGCGCGCAACATGTCGCCCTTAGCGCCCACTCCGGCCGCGTCAACTCCGGAAATCGCCTCGTCGACCAGGCGCTCGAGCTCGCGGCGGGCGCCTTCGAGACCGAGCCCTCCCACGAGTGTGGCCTTGTTCTGGGCGGCGTCCTTGCCGGCGCGTTTGCCGAGCGTCGCTGCGTCGCTTTCCACGTCGAGAATGTCGTCGGCGATCTGAAACGCAGCGCCGATTGCGCGCCCGTAAACTCCAAGCGCCGCGCGCGCCGTCGAGCCCGCGCCCGCGAGCCTCGTCCCCGCCTCGACGCTGAATTTGAGCAGCGCGCCGGTCTTCATCGCCTGCAGACGCCTGATCTCCTCAACCGAAAGCGGCGCCGTCGACTGCTCCGCGTCAATGTCCAGCATCTGCCCGCCCACCATTCCCGCAAGGCCAGCGGCGCGCGCCAAGCCAAGGCAAAGCGCGACGCGCACTTCCGCGATTATGTCGGTCGCGGGATCGGCGAGAATCTCGAACGCCAGCGCCTGCAGCGCGTCGCCGGCGAGAATCGCCGTCGCCTCGCCGAAGGCGCGATGAGTGGTCGGGCGCCCGCGCCTGAGATCGTCGTTGTCCATTGACGGCAGATCGTCGTGGATCAACGAATAGGCGTGGATGCATTCGATCGCCGCGCCCGCGCGCCTCGGACCGTAGTCCGTGCGCCCTAGCGCCCGCGCCGTCTCCACCGTGAGAAAGGGCCGGAGCCGCTTGCCGCCGCCGAGCGTCGCATAACGCATCGCCTCGATGAGGCGCTTGGGCCGAGCCGGCTCGCCCGGCCTTGGTTCGAGGCTAAGCAGGATTTCGAGCTCGCGCTCCACTCCCGCCTGGGATTCGGCCAGCCTGGCCGCAAAGGCGCTATCGTCCATTGGCGCGGCTTACGTCCTTACGCGCCGTAATCGGCTGGATTGAAGGTTCGCTTGGTCGAGCAGAATTCGCAGGTGACGCCGATCATGCCATCGTCGCCCACCATCTCTCTGACCTCTTCCGGCGGAAAAGAGCGCAGCATCGCATCGACCCCCTCGGCGGAACAGCGGCAGACGGCGGCAAGCGGCGTCGGCGCATAGACGCGCACGCCGCGCTCGTTGAACAAGCGAAACAAGAGCCGCTCGCCTGACAGCGTCGGATCGATCAGTTCGTGGGCTTCGGTCGTCGCTGCGCGCGCTTTCGCCTCGCTCCACGCGTCGTCTTCGGCGATTGTGTGCAGCTCGACGCCCTCCGGCGCGTCGCCTGGCGGGAAGTCCGCCTGGAGCCGCCGCCCGCCCGCGTCCGGCAGATATTGGACGACGAGGCCGCCAGCCCGCCAGGCGCCGCCGCTCGCCGTGACGATTTCGCCGACCGCGAGGCGCACCAGCGTCGGGATCTGCTCCGATCGCTCGAAATAATCATGCGCCGCCGCTTCCAATCCCTGGCCCTCGAGCGCGATCACGCCCTGATAGCGATTCATGTCGCCGCCCGGATCGATGGTGAACGCGAGATGCCCATTGCCGAGCAGATCGCCGCGGGACTCGGACCCGCCCTCGAGGCGCGTTTTGTCGAACCGGGCCAGCGCGCGCAAATGCGACGGCGCGTCGAAATCGACCAGCAGCATGGTGACGGGCCCGTCGCTTTTGGTCTGCAACTGAAAGCGGCCGGTCGTCTTCAGCGTCGAGCCGAGCAGCGCGGCCAGCGTCACCGCTTCCGCCACCAGCCTCGAGACGGCTTCCGGATAATCGTGGCGCTTGAGCATGAGATCGATCGCCGCGCCCTAGGCGCACGAGACGGCCGCGCGTGCTCAAGGATTCGACGGCGAACGGCAGCACGATGTCGTCGACGACCTCGGCCGAGGCGGCGCGCTCGAGCAAAGTCATGGCGCCGCTCCAAGACACCAGGCGAGCACGCCCTTCTGCGCGTGCAGGCGGTTTTCCGCCTCGTCGAACACGACCGATTGCGGCCCGTCAATCACTTCGTCCGTCACCTCCTCGCCGCGATGGGCGGGCAGGCAATGCATGAAGATGGCGTCCGCCGCGGCTTGGCTCATGAGCTTGGCGTTGACCTGATAGGGCGCGAGCAGGTTGTGGCGCCGGCCCTCGTCTTCGTCGCCCATCGACACCCAGCAATCCGAGATGACCGCGGCGGCGTCCTGCGCCGCGGCGACCGGATCGACGCCGATCGCGATGTTCGCTCCCGCCTTCCGCGCGGCCTCGAGCCGTTGCTTGCCCGGCTGCAATTCCGGCGGACAGGCGATTTCGAGCCGAAAGTCGAACCGCGCCGAAGCGTCGATCCAGGACGACAGCACATTGTTGTAGTCGCCGGACCAGGCGATCTTGCGGCCGCGGATCGAGCCGCGCTTCTCCTCGAACGTCATGAGGTCGGCCAGCACCTGGCAGGGATGCGACTGCTTGGTGAGGCCGTTGATGACCGGAACGGTCGCGTGCGCCGCCATTTCCTGCATGTCGTCATGAGCGAGGATGCGAATGACGATCGCATCCACATAGCGCGACAGAACGCGCGCGGTGTCGGCGATGGTCTCGCCGCGGCCGAGTTGCATCTCGGCTCCGGTGAGCATGATCGACTCGCCGCCGAGTTCGCGCATGCCGACGTCGAATGAGACGCGGGTGCGGGTCGACGGCCGGTCGAAGATCATCGCCAGCGTCTTGCCGACGAGCGGGCGCGATGACGCCTCCGCGCCTTTGACCCGCGCCGCCTTTATCGCCCCCGCTGAATCGAGGATGCCGCGAAGCTCCCCGCTCGAAAGCTCGAGCAGATCGAGGAAATGCCTCGGCTGGGTGTGAACCGGCGCGTTCATGGCTCGTTTCAGTTCATCGCCACCGTCGAGGCGCTCCTTCACCGCCTCGCAAGCCGCGTCGAGCCGCCGCACGCCTTCGGCGATCTCCTCGTCGGTGACCACGAGGGGCGGCACGACGCGCACGACATTGTCGCCGGCGGGAATAAGGAGAAGCTTCTGCCCCAGCGCGGCGTCAGCGAAAGTGGCCGGAGGGACCTTCAGCTTGAGGCCGATCATCAGCCCCTCGCCGCGAACCTCTTCGATCACGCCGTCATGCCGATCCTTGAGCTCCGCCAGCCGCTGGCGCATGTCCAGGCCGAGCCGCGCGACCCGATCGAGGAAGCCCGGCGCGAGGATGACGTCGAGGGTGGCGTTGCCGACCGCCATCGCCAGCGGATTGCCGCCGAACGTGGTGCCGTGGACGCCGGCGGTGAGACCGCGCGCGGCGTCGGCGGTCGCGAGGCACGCCGACATTGGAAAGCCCGCGCCGATGCCCTTGGCGGAGGTCAGAATATCGGGATGAATGCCGCAATGCTCGTAGGCGTAGAAGCGCCCCGTGCGGCCGACGCCCGTTTGCACTTCGTCGAAGATCAGAAGGAGGTCGTGGCGGTCGCAGATCTCGCGCAAGCCCCGCAGGAACGCCGGCGGGACGACCCGCACCCCGCCCTCCCCCTGGATCGGCTCGATCATGATCATGCCCGTCTCCGGCCCGATCGCCGCCTCGACGGCCTTGAGGTCGGTCAGCGGAATCTGGTCGAAGCCATCGACCTTGGGGCCAAAGCCGTCGAGATATTTGGCCTGGCCGCCGGCGGCGATCATCGCCAGCGTCCGGCCATGGAACGCGCCCTCGAAGGTGAGCGTGCGATAGCGCTCGGGATGGCCGTCGACCGAATGGCGCCGGCGCGCCATCTTGATCGCCGCTTCGTTGGCCTCGGCGCCGGAATTGGCGAAGAAAACGAGGTCGGCGAAGGTCGCCTCGGTGAGGCGCTTGGCATAACGCTCGCCCTCGGGGTTCTGATAGAGGTTCGAAACGTGCCACAGCTTCGAGCCCTGATTCGTCAGCGCCTCGACGAGATGGGGATGGGCGTGGCCGACCGAGGTCACCGCGATGCCGGCGCCAAAATCGAGATAGCGCTCGCCGGTCGTCGAAACGAGCCAGCAACCCTCGCCTCGCTCGAAAGCGACCTTGGCCCGGGCGTAGGTCGGAACCATAGCGGAAGTCGCGTCGGCGAGGCTCACCGTCAACTCCTTGTGATGTCTCGAGAAACCTGCCTCTCGAGATCGGCCATGCGGGCGGCGAAATAAAAACGCCGCCCCGCTGGGGCGGCCGCCGAGAGCGCCTTAACTATAGCGGAAGGCGCTCGACTTGGTCAAATCGCGGGGGCCGGGAGGCCGGCGCAGTCTGGACCTGATCGCGGCGCCCCTCAACCCCGCCCTGTAGGGTGCGCGCATCCGAAGGCCGTTGTTGCTCTAACGCCCCGATGCGAACCGCGCATCGAACCGGTCAAGCCGCCGACAAGAGCCCGATTGCGAAGAGTTGGGGAAAAGAGGCCCCAATGCCCCTCGGGGACTCTTCTGCGCAGATTCAACGAGTAGTGTATTTGTCCCCTTGAGGCCCACGAGATGTCGTGGGGAGGGTTCCAAATCGAGTGTTGGTCAGCGTTTAGGCCCGGCGAGCACCTCGCCAGGCGACGGAGTGGGATTTTGCGTATAGCGCCGGCTTTGGCAAGGATTGATGAACGAGGCGACAATGGCTTGGACAGACGAGATAGTCGAGCAGCTCAAGCAGCATTGGATTGACGGCAAGAGCGCAAGCCAGATCGCGGGTTTGCTCGGCAACGGCGTGACCCGCAACGCGGTGATCGGAAAGGTGCATCGGCTGGGCCTGGCCGGCCGGGCCAAATCGCCAAGCTCGGCCGCCTCGCGTCCGCCCCGCCGTATGGCGCCGCCGCCCGCGCATCGCGTCGCCGGCCCGCGCCTGTCCCACGCCCCCCGGATGACGCGCGGCGCGAACGCGCTCGCCTTCGCTCCGCACGCGCTATCAGAGCTTGAGAGCCAAGAGGAATTTGAGAGCGTTGTCGTGCCGATGTCGCTCAGAGTGACGATTATCGAGCTCAAGGAGGCGATGTGCCGCTGGCCGCTTGGCGATCCGGCCACTTCCGAATTCCGCTACTGCGGATCGCCCACGGCGTCGGGGCCCTATTGCGGCTATCATTGCGGGCTCGCCTATCAGCCGGCCCAGGACCGCCGCCGCGATCGTGATCGGTCTCGCCGCGCTCTCCCGCGCTGACCTGACCGCCGCGCCTAAGGCGCAATTAGCCGGAGCTGTCGCGAGTCCGCGACTCGAAGGAAAGCCCGGCCTCGACCTGAGGAGCCCGCGCAGCTTCGCAGCCAACACTGTCAGTGGACGAGAACGAACGCGCCCCAGCCAATCAAGGCGACGCCGGTGAGTTGGGCGACGCGGGGACCGAGTGGAAACAGCTTCTCGATCAGCACCAGAAGCGCCAGTCCTGCGATCCAAAGCAGATTCATGAGGCCGCCCACGAATAAGAGCGCCATGAGCATCCAGCAGCACCCGAGGCAGAACGCCCCATGCCACGCTCCGGCGCGCATCGGACCGAGAGGACCCTGCCGCCAATATCGCGTGAGAAACTCCATTGGCGACCGGCAATGTCGCAGGCACGCCTGCTTCCAAGGCGTCAGTTGATAAACGCCAGCGGCGAACAACAGCAAGGCCGCGAGGACAACGCTTCCGCTGGCCATATTCCCGGAAAGCAATCCAGCCCGGTCGAGACGCCATTGAAGTGCTGTCGCGATGAGGCTGAACGCGCCCCAAACCGCAACATACCCAAGCGCGAACTCTGCGCTCGCGCGCTTGGCGTGGAGCCCGCCCCGTTGCTTCGTCAGCGCGATCACCAACAGAATGGCGGGCGCAGCGCTGGGCAGCATCATCGCCGCCATCATGATGATCCACATGAGGAAGATCATCGCCGCATATTGGACCGTCCACGGCGGCGCCATCAGCATGATCTGGCCGCCGCCCATGTCCATCTCGTCCATCGTGAGCCCGGCGCCGGTTAACAACCAGACCCACGAAAGCACGATTACGAAAACGAGGCCGGCGAGAACGAGCCTCCGGTCATGGCGCAGGAGAGCGCTGAGCACGACCGTGCGGACCGTCTAGTTCAAGCGACCCTTGTGACTGAGATGGATGTGCGCGAACAGCCCCCAGCTGTCCTTGAGCTCCATCGGGAGCGCCCCGGTTACCGTCGAAGTGCCGCTGCCGATCTCTCCAAGTTTGTATTCGAAGCTCTTCGGGAAATCGATCCGGACGCGATGCTCCGCGCCGGTCACTGGATTGCGGATCGGCACGCCTTGCGACGAAACCACTCCGGGAACCTGCAACCGCCCGGATCGGCCGTCCACGTCGACCTCGAGATCGATTTTTGAGTAGATTGGCGGCAGCTTGGTCGGGCTCATGGCGCTGAACACCCACCACATGGTCGCCATATCTTCGGTTTCCTCGCCGTGCAGGATCTTCGCCAGCGCGTCTCGCTGTCGCGCATCGGCTCGTTCGTCGATCACCGCCTGCATCGTGCCGTTGCCTTCATGGACCGCCCCGGGCCAGATGGCCATCGTGACAGCGCGAAGACCGTCAAGCTTAACGTCGCCAAAATGGCCCTGTTCAATTTGGAATCCGCCCACGTACCGGCAATTACCATGTGTGGGCAGCGCGTTGAACTGGCAGGGACAACCGTAGGAACAGTTGCAGTTGATGAACTCAGTCCCCTTCACTTCCCATTCAATCGACACCGCCATCCGACCCTCCCGATATCTGCCTTTAATTTGTCAATAACACGACTTGGCCCCAGCAGGAAGAGTGTCGAACAACGCGTTCTCGGAGAGCCCAAGCGACCCTCAGGACTGCGCGGGGTGGCGGGCGAGCGCGTCGGACCATTCGGATCACAAACAATGGCTTTCGTAAGCGCCGCTAATGTCGGTGAGCGCCCCGGCGGCGTCGGCTCGCCACAGCACATGCGCTATCCTGGCGCATAGCCAACCGTTGAAAACGAACACGCTCGCGTTGGCGCCGCCTCGAGGCCAATCAGGAACAAAGTTTGCCCCGACGAGGTAGCCGATGAGCTTGTCTTGGGCGGTTCCGACCGGGAAGCGCTCGCGAAGCCGGGCGTCGAGTTCGCGAGAGAATTGGGATTTCGTCGCCAGGCAGGGTCGCGACGATTTCCGGCATGATCCGAACGCCCAGCGTCATTCTTCCTGCGCCGAAAGATAAAGCCGCAATGATTAGCGTCGCCGCCGCCCAAGCCACACGGTGCATCAGTTCCATTCCTACGGAGCCGAAGCCGGGCGAATGGAGCTCGCGCTCCCGACGCGGGAGTTACGGCCCGGGCAAGCTTCCTGTGCCCTCTGAATACGGCAAAACTCGATCGCGCCTCTTTGTTTAAGCATTTTTGGGGGCAGGTTATTGCGATTGTGCGCCCCCGAGGCGATCTGGGTTCCGCTAAATTTCACCAGACGCGACTGTCAGCTCTCACGTCGTCACCAGCGTGAGGCGACCGAAAGATTTGCGATGAGCCAAACGCCCGTCTCCACTCTTCAGCCTGCGCTCACCCTGACCGAGTTTCTCGACACGTCCGGCGTTTTCCCGCCCAGAGGAGACCCCGGATCGGGGCCGTTTCTCGGCTCAATCGGAATCTTTGCCGGCCCGTCCTTCGAGTTCAATGATCCTGCGAATGGGCAGACCTTAGCCATTTCGACGAACACGGCTCTGTTCTCAATCCTCGGGACGGACTTTGGCGGCAACGGGACGAGCAATTTCCAACTTCCCAATCTCGGCGGCGTCGAGACGGTTGGCGCGGGCCAGGGCGCGGGACTGCCTTTCGTCGGCCTCGGCCAGACGTTTGGGCAGACCAGCTACGACCTGACGCCGGCGCAACTGCCGCCAAACCTCGGCGGAACGAGCGCCGCCATCGAGACGCAGCAGCCGTCGCTGGGATTGAACTATGTCATAAACACGGAAGGCGTTTTTCCCAGCGGCAATTTGACTCTCAACTCGCTGGGGGTCGTCTCTGCATTCACCGGGAACTTCGCCCCCGGCGATGAGCTGTTCTGTGACGGGCAGTTGCTGCCAATCAGCCAATTCTCGGCGCTCTTTCAGTTGATAGGCACGACCTACGGCGGCGATGGCGCCACGACCTTCGCTTTGCCGGACCTTCAGGGCCGCGACATCGTCGGCGCCGGCGCCGGCTTTACGCTGGGCGAGCAGGTGGGCGCGGCGACTGTGCATCTGACCAACGCCAATTCGCCGCTGGGCTCGGACGCGCCGGTCAGCACTCAGCAGCCCGGTCTCGTGATGAACTATTACATCGCGCTACAAGGGATATTCCCTTCGGAGGGCGAGGCCGGAAATACTGTTGATCAAATGACTCCATACCTCGGCCAGATCGTCGCGTGCGCCGAGACTATCAACGATCCCAATGGCTGGGCGCTTTGCGACGGCCAATTGCTGCCCATCAATCAGAACCAGGCCCTATTCTCTCTGCTGGGCACGACCTATGGCGGGAACGGCGTCACGACTTTCGCCCTGCCGAATTTGGAGGGCCGCACCGTGCTGGGGACGGGCGGCTCCAACGGGCTGGGCACGCAGGGACTGCTCAGCGGCGCGAACACGGTCACTCTGACGAGCGCCGAGCTGCCCGCTCTCGCCGACCTCCTGTGGCAGAACGCGAACGGCCAGGCCGCAATCTGGGAATTGAACGGGACGAACGTCATCGGCGCCGCCAGCTCCGCGGTCAGCCCCAATCCGGGGCCTGCTTGGAAAGCAATCGGCACAGCCGACTTCTTTGGCGGCGGTTCTACCGACATCCTGTGGCAGAACACGAGCACCGGCCAAGCCTCGATCTGGGAAATGAACGGGACCAACTTAGTCGGCGGCGGGCCCGTCAGCGCCAATCCCGGGCCGACTTGGCAGGCCGTCGGGACGGGTGATTTCAACCACGACGGCCGTTCCGACATCCTGTGGCAGAACACGAGCACCGGCCAAGCCTCGGTCTGGGAAATGAACGGGACCAACATCAGCGGCGGGGGACCCGTCAGCCCCAATCCCGGGACGGCTTGGAAAGCGATCGGAACCGGCGATTTCAACCACGACGGCCATTCCGACATCTTGTGGCAGAACACGAGCAGCGGCCAGGTCTCGATCTGGGAGATGAGTGGGAACACCACCCTAACCGGCGGCGGACCCGTGAGCCCCAATCCCGGGCCGAGTTGGAAAGCGATCGGAACGGGCGACTTCACCGGCGACGGCTTTTCCGACGACATCCTTTTTCAAAACGCGAGCACGGGCCAAGTCTCGATCTGGGAGATGAACGAGAGAATCAGTTGATCGGCGGCGGCCCGGTCAGCGCCAATCCTGGGCCGAGCTGGCACGCCATCGGAACCGGCGACGGCGGTTCCGACATCCTTCTTCAAAACACGAGCGGCCAAACCTCGATCTGGGACATGAGCGGAAACACGGTCATCGGCGGCGGACCCGTGAGTCCCAATCCCGGGCCGAGTTGGCGAGCCGTCGGGCTGACCTGACCCGCAGACGCCAGGAAATGGCCGGAAAAGCTGCCTTGAGCCGTGCAACACCTGTCCGGCAGTGACCGCGATTCGACGTGCAGCGCATACCAAATCGCGGCGGTGGAAGTCGCATTTGGGGAAAGTCATCACGCGCTTAGTCAAGCCCCGCGCGCAGCGTGGCGTTCATTCCTCCGGCAGCCCCGCCTTGCGCAGGCCTTCGATCGTCCATCGGGACGTTCGGCGCATGCGCGATAAACCATTTCATCGTGAGATTGGGATTGAGGCGGCGGGCTTCCGCCAAGGGCGACTTGGCCTCGTCCATCCTGCCGTCGAGTGCGTAGGCGGCGGCGAGGTCGGCGTACGGTATGAAGTTTCGAAAACCGGCTTCGATCGCCTTGTGGATTTCGTCGATCCCGGCGCCGTTGTGACCCTGTCCGAGTTCCACATCGCCGATCGCGAAAATGCCAAAAACCCATTCTCCGGATCGCGCGGACTCAGCCGCATCGCTTGCCGCAGATCGGACTTGGCTTGTTCGAACCGGCCGAGCCCAGTTTCGGCGACGGCTCGAGCCGCATAGAGACGGGCATAATTTGGATCGACGGCGAGACCGGCGTCGGCGACGTCGACCGCCTCGTTCTCGCGGTGCGAAAGCGAAAAGGTAGCTGGCCTTCGCAACATACGCCTCCATAGTATCGCGGGCGAGCGCCAGAGCCCGGTCGGCCTGCCCGATTATTTTAGCGTCGTAATCGGTCTGCGGATCTGTCCATCCGTATACAAAGTCGTGCGTATAGGTATGAGCGTCGCCCGCCAACGCTGCGGCATTGTTGGGGTCGATCGCGAGCGCCCGCTCGAACAACGCTCGCGCCGCGTCGTTGTTGTCCCTCGTGGTCGGATACACCTGCAGCAACGCCCGGCCGCGCATGACGAGATCGATGGCGTCGGGGCTTTGGGTGCGACCGCCCCTCTCGCCTTCCGCCGTGACGAGTTCGTTGCCCAGGCTATTGGCCAACCGCGCCACCACCTGATCCTGCAGCTTGAACAGGTCGGATGCGTCCTCCTCGAAACGGTCGGCCCAGAGATGCGCGCCCGATTGCGCGTCGATGAGCTGCGCGTTGACGCGCACGCGGTTCCGTCGCGCTGCACCGAGCCTTCGAGCACGTAGCGCACGTCGAGCTCCTTGCCGATCTCCTTGGCGTCGATGCTCTTGCCCTTGAAGGTGAAAGCGGTGTTGCGGGCGATGACGAAGCTGCCGCGGATGCGCGAGAGATCGGTGGTGAGGTTCTCGGTGACGCCGTCGGCGAAATAGTCTTGGGCAGGATCGTTCGAGAGATTGGCGAACGGCAGCACGACGATGGAGAGATGCGCGGCTTGGGCGGGACGGTTTCCGGCGAGGAAATACCAGGCGCCGGCCGCGATCACGATGAGCGCGACGATCCCGGCGATCAGCGGCAAGAGCGGCGAACGCTTTTTCGGCTCGGGCGGCTTCGGCCTCGTGTCGCAGGTTTCGCTTGGGCGGGGACGCCCACTTGCAGCGAATAGACCCGGATCGACCTTTCGATGTTCTTGAGCTCAGTCTGGCCGAGATCCGTGACCGCCATGTCGAGCCTGCCGCTCACCTGGCGATAGGCGTCCTCGGAGAGACAGATCGCGCCGGGCGCGGCGATCCCCTCCAGCCGCGCGGCGATGTTGACGCCATCGCCCATCAGATCGCCGTCGCTCTCCTCGACGACGTCGCCGAGGTGGATGCCGATGCGAAATTCGATGCGCTTTTCAGGCGCGACGCCGGCATTGCGCTCGACCATGGCGTGCTGCACTTCGAGGGCGCAGCGCACCGCGTCGACGACGCTGCGAAACTCGATGACGCTGCCATCGCCGGTGCGCTTGACGATGCGGCCATGATGGACGGAGATCGTCGGATCGATCAGGTCGCTGCGCAGCGCCCGCAGTCGCGCCAGGGTTCGATCTTCGTCCGCGCCGGCGAGCCGGCTATAGCCGACCACATCCGAGACCAGAATCGCCGCAATTTTCCGGGTTTCGCTCATGGCGCACCCTCCGGGCATCATCCGGCATAGCACGAAAAAGCCGTCAGGCCGCTGGTTATATGGTGAGAGCGAGCGAGCCGAAGGAAGGAGCCGAAGGTCGAACGGCGGCTTTGGATCGATTCGACCCCCGGAGATTCGCAGGCGGTGAAAATTTCTTGCGCATTTTCTTGCGGAAAAACTGAAACTGTGGTATCTGTCTTTCTGTTGGAGGGATGGAGGAACCGTGGCTCGCCCGCGCCGATCGCGAGGGCGTGGAAGGATGCGATTGTGATATTCGAGCCACAGTGTGACAGGGGATAAGATTTTTTATTTGGATTCGCTGTAACCCATTGAAAAGTCCCGATTCGGACGAATAAAACCAAATTAAACCAAGCACTTTTGCTTGGTTTAATTTGGCTGGGCTTGGTTTGGCTTGGATTTGCTTGGATTTATTTGGCCCCAAAGCCGAATGCGCGGGCGCGCGCCTCAGGGCTTCGTTGTCGGATGCAGCGGCACGGTGGCGACGAACGAGGACCCCTGGTTGACGCGGCTGGTGATGGTCAATCTCCCGCGATGGCGGGTCAGGATATGCTTGACGATGGCGAGGCCGAGGCCGGTGCCGTTCTTGGCCCGGCTTTGGGTGGCGTCGACGCGGTAGAACCGCTCAGTCAGCCGCGGCAAGTGCTCGGGCGCAATGCCGTGTCCGTAGTCCCGCACGGTCAAGGCGCCCTCCTTTTCCGTCATCGAGACGGCGACGTCCACGACGCCAGCGGCGTCCGAATCGACGCGCGCGCCATATTTGATCGCGTTCTCGATCAGGTTCTCGGCCACGCGCAGGAGTTCGTCGCGGTCGCCGGCCACCATCACCGGCTGCTCGGCGCTGAGGCGGATGTCGACGCCGAGATCGTTGGCCATCGGCGTCAGCGCATCGACGACGCTGCGGGTCGTCTGCACGAGGTCGACGACGCTTTCGGGCCTCAGGTGCTGCTTCTGCTCGATGCGCGAGAGCGACAGCAGGTCTTCGATCAGCCGCGCCATGCGCCGCCCCTGTTCGCGCATGATGGCGAGGAATTGGTCGCGCGCCTTCGCGTCATCGTGCGCCGAGCCTTGCAAGGTCTCGATGAAGCCGACCAGCGAGGCGAGCGGCGTGCGCAGCTCATGGCTGGCGTTGGCGATGAAGTCGACGCGCAGCCGCTCGACGCGCCGCGCTTCGGTCTGATCGCGCAGGGTGATGAGCGTCGCCACGACTTCCCCGTCGCCCGTCGCGAGCGGCGCGACATAGACGTCGAACAGCCGTTCGACCGGCACGCGCTCGCTCCACTGCACCGACTCGGCTTCGCCGTTCGCCATCACCCGGCGGCGCGCGTCGATGACGTCGGGCGCGCGTAAGCCCAGCACGAACGGGTCGCCGACCCTCAAGCCCGGCAACAAATCGAGCGCCGGCTTGTTGGCCGCCGCCGCCCGCTCGTCCGCGCTCACGATCACCGCGGCCTCCGGCATGGCGCCGACCAGTTGCGCCGCGAACGGCGATCCCACGAGGTCGGCGAGTTTTTGCGCGTCGAGACGGCTCATCGCTTAAGCCGCTAGTCGTCCGCCGGCGCCGACATCGCTTCGCGCAGCGAACGCCAGCGGCGCACCGCCTCGACCCCGCCCAGCATCGCCATCGCGGCGATGAAAGGGACGGCGTAATAGACGCCACGGAAGATGAGGAGCGAGGCCAGCACGGCGTCCTGGGAGCCGCCGACGCCCTGAAGGATCGTCGCGTCGAACACGCCAAGACCGCCGGGCGCGTGGCTGGCGATGCCGAGCATGGAGGCGAACGAGTAAAGCGTCGCGAAAGCGGGGAAACCGAACCGAAGATCCTGCGGCAGCAGAACATACAGCGCCGCCGACGCCGAGCAGATGTCAATCACGCCGAGCGCCATTTGCCCCAGCGTGAGCATGGGGCCAGGAAGCTTGAAGTCGCCGAGAACCGCCGCGTTCCGCCAGCGCATGCTCGCGACCCAGGCAAAATAGGCAATCAGCGCGCCGATGACGCCCAAACCGATCAGGCGGTTGGCGAGCGGATGGAAATGATCGATATCGGCGATCGGATCGGACGCCGACAGGAACCCGGCGCCGACCACCAGTCCCATCCCCAGCCAGAAGGTGATCCCGGCCACCACCGTCAGGCCCGCGACCTTGCCGGCGGAGAGCCCCGCCGGTCCATAGATCCAATAGCGGACCGCGCCTCCCGTCACCAACGGAAACCCGAGCGTGAACGAAAACGCATAGCTGGTGAAGGACGCCAGCGCCGCCAGCCGGTAGGGAACCTTGACGCGCAGGTGGCGAAGCGCCAGTCCGTCATAACCGGTGAGCGCGAGGTAGCTCAACGCGGTGAAGGCGAAAGAGAGCATGAACTGATCGCCGCTCGTCCCGGCGATCGCGGCCTTGAACTTGTTCGGATCGATGCGGACGATCGTGCGCACAAAGATCGTGAGCGCGACGGCAATGATGATGACGCTGGCCGCGATGCCCAGCCGTCGAAGCGCGGAACGATGACGCGTGACGGCCTCGATCAGGCGCCCGACGAGTGTCGGCGGCTTGGAGGGTGGCGCTTCGATACGCGCCCAGTTCGAAGCCGGGCGTCGTTTCTGGGCCTGCGCCATGCCTTCTTCCCGTTGACGCCGCCGCCTATAGGGCCATGCCGTTTGAGGCGCAAGCGACATGGCCGCGCCCATGGCTCAACCCACCCTAACGCGCTGCTTGGTCTTCCAGGACCGGTACGCCGCGTCAGCGAGCATGAGCGCCTTGAGACCGTCTTCACCGTCCGGATGAGGCTTGCTTCCGGCTTTCACAGCGCTGATGAAGGCGTCGAGCTC
Organism: uncultured Alphaproteobacteria bacterium; assembly: GCA_963775405.1. GTDB lineage: Bacteria > Pseudomonadota > Alphaproteobacteria > Rhizobiales > Beijerinckiaceae > Roseiarcus. The sequence continues at coordinate 83,573 of CAVZJI010000004.1, read as the reverse complement.
GTTGCGATAAGCGCCCTCGTAGCGTTCGAGGAAGAAGTTGAGCGCCTTGTCGCTGGTGAACCCGTGTGCGCCGGCGAACTCGACCGTCGTCTCGCGCACATTCGCAGCGTGAACCATGCCGTTCACGCCATGCGCCTCGACCCGCTGATCATAGCCGTAAGCCGCGCGACGCGAATTGGAGATCTGCGCCACCTTGCCGGACGCCGTCTCCATAATGACGACGGCGGTGTCGATGTCGCCGACCTCCCCGATCGCCTTGTCGACCAGCGCCGACCCCATCGCGCTGACCGCCACCGGCTCCTCGCCAAGGATGAACCGCGCCAAGTCGAAGTCATGGATCATCATGTCGCGAAACAGGCCGCCGGAGCGCTCGATATAGGAGATCGGCGGTGGCGAGGGGTCGCGCGAGGTGATCGAGACGATTTCCAAAGCGCCGATCGCGCCCTCCGCGACCCGCTTGCGCAGCGCAGAGAAATTGGGATCGAAGCGGCGATTGAAGCCGACCATCAGCGTCGCGCCGGTTTGCTTGACCACTTCAAGACAGGCCAGGACTCGGTCGACGTCGAGGTGTATCGGCTTCTCGCAGAAGATCGCCTTCTTGGCGCGAGCGGCCCTCTCGATGAGATCGGCGTGGGTGTCGGTGGGTGAGCAGATGGCGACGGCGTCGACGTCCTTGGAGGCGAGGATCGCGTCGATTTCGGCAACCTTCGCGCCCGTCGCTTTCGCCAGCGCCGCGGCCGCCGCGGGGTCAGCGTCGGCGACAAAAGCCACCTGGCTATCGGAGCGCGCCGCGACATTGCCGCCATGGATCTTGCCGATCCGGCCCGCGCCGATAATTCCAAATCTCATGCGCCTCTCCTTTGGCCGCTCGCACGCCGCAGGCCTCAAAAGGGAATATACGTTCCATATTGACTTGGGAATAGAATTTTTGTTTCACTTCGGTGACGCGGACGGGGGTCGGCAAGTGCATCCCGCCGGCGAGGCGCTCAAGCCCGAGGAGAAACGTCCATGGCCAAGACCACCGCGGCTCAGCCGGGCACGTCCGCGCAGCCTCCCTACCGAGGGGCCGGCGAATCTGAACGGCAAAGTCGCGATCGTCACCGGCGGCACGCAAGGTCTGGGCGAGGCCATCGCGCGGCTGTTTGCCGAGCGCGGCGCGGCGGGGCTCGTGATCTGCGGCAGGAACGCCAAGGGAGGCGAGCGGGTCGCGAGCGAAATTTCGGCGGCCGGCTGTCCGACCGTCTTCGTCCAAGCGGACCTCGCCAAAGTCGCCGATTGCCGCAAGATCGTCGCGAAGGCGGACGAGCGGTTCGGCCGCGTCGATGCGCTGGTCAACGCCGCGGGGCTCAGCGACCGCGGCGATATTTTTGACACCACGGAAGAACGCTTCAACGAGATCTTCAACGTCAACATTCGTGCGCCGTTCTTCCTCATTCAGGAGAGCGTACGGATCATGCGGCGTCAGAAGATCGCGGGTTCGATCGTCAACATCCAGTCGATGTCGGGCAATGGCGGCCAGCCCTTTATTGCGGCCTATTGCGCGTCGAAAGGCGCGCTCGCCACACTGACCCGGAATGTCGCCCATTCGCTGCTCAAATTCCGCATCCGCGTCAACGGCCTCAACATCGGCTGGATGTCGACGCCGGGCGAGGACCGCATCATGAAGACCTATCACGACGCCAAGGACGGCTGGCTCGAGGCCGCCGTCAAGACCAGGCCCTTCGGGCGCCTCCTCGACCCCAAGGAAGTCGCGCGCGCTTGCGCCTTTCTCTGCTCGGACGAGTTCGGGATGATGACCGGCGCCAACATCGATTTTGACCAGAGTGTTGTCGGCACCAGCGATCCGCCGATTGAGCCCTGAGCCAGTCCACCATGGCGCTTCAGTCCCCGCCTAGACGTCATCACCATCGGCCGCTCGTCGGTCGACCTTTATGGCGCGCAGGTCGGCGGCCGGCTGGAAGACATGGCGAGCTTCTCCAAGGCTGTCGGCGGTTGCCCGACGAACATCGCAATCGGCACGGCGCGTCTAGGGCTGAAAAGCGGCCTCGTCACCCGCGTCGGCGACGAGCATATGGGCCGGTTCATCCGTGAGCAATGCGCGCGCGAAGGCGTCGACGTCGAGGGCGTTCGGACCGATCCGGTGCTGGCCAGCCATGGCGCTGGCGAGGAGCGCTACATCAACTCGGGCGAGGTCACGAAAAGCCTAAGCGACATCCTGCCGCAATGCGATCTGATCGTGGGCACCGAAGAAGAGATGATGATTGCAGGCGGAGCCGACAACCCGCTTGCGGCGCTCAGAGCCGTACGCGCCGCAAGCCAAGCGACGCTGGTGCTCAAGCGCGGCCCGATGGGCACCAGGCTCCCGCCCGCTCGAGTTCGAGTTCGGCGGCTCGCTCGGCGCCAAGCTCGTAGAATGGCCGGTCGCGCATACGATCAAGTGCCTGTGCTTCTATCACCCTGACGATGCGCCGGAGATGAAGATGCGGCAGGAGCGCGAACTTCTGCGCTTGCATGACGCCGCGCGGACGCTTGAGCGCGAATTGTTGATTGAGATCATCGCCGGCAAGAATGGGCCGGTCGACGACCGAACGATCGCGCGCATCATCGAGCGGCTTTATGAGATTGGAGTTAGGCCCGACTGGTGGAAGCTCGAAGGCCAGGCCAACGCAACGGCGTGGGACAACATCGCCCGGGCGATTGAGACCGGCGATTCCCTGTGTCGCGGGGTATTGCTGCTTGGGCTCGATGCCCCGGAAAAGGATCTGGCGCAGGCCTTTGCACTGGCGCACAATTGCGGTGCGGTTAAAGGCTTCGCGGTCGGGCGCACGATCTTCGCCGAGCCGGCGGTCGATTGGTTCGCAGGCCGTATCGACGATCGTGAGGCCACCGACCGCATGGCCGCCGCGTTTATGCGGTTGGACGATCTCTGGCGCGCTCCCGGCCGCTTGGGGTAAACGACGCGTTAGCGCCGATCAGATCGGCGACGTTGGGTGAACATTGGTTGAAGCGGGGAAGCGCCATGACAACGATCCGGTTGACCGCCGCCCAGGCAATGGTTCGCTTCCTCAGCGCCCAGCGCGTTGAAATCAACGGGAACAAGCAGCGCCTGTTCGAGGGCGTGTTCGCAATCTTCGGCCATGGCAATGTGGCCGGCATGGGCGAGGCGCTCTACGCTTCGCGCGACGCGCTACCGACCTATCGCGCCCATAACGAGCAGGCGATGGCCCTTGCCGCAATCGCCTTCGCCAAGGCCTCACGGCGCAAGCGGATGATGGCCTGCACCAGTTCGATCGGCCCGGGCGCGACCAACATGGTTACGGCCGCAGCGGTCGCGCATGTCAATCGGCTGCCGGTGCTGTTGATCCCCGGCGACGTATTCGCCAACCGCAGGCCCGATCCCGTCCTGCAACAGGTCGAAGGCTTCGGCGATGGAACAGTGAGCGCCAACGACTGCTTCCGCCCGGTGTCGAGATATTTCGACCGCATCACGCGTCCCGAGCAGATCGTGCCGGCGCTCAGCCGGGCGGTCGCGGTGCTGACCGACCCGGCAGAATGCGGCCCGGTGACGTTGGCGTTCTGCCAAGATGTGCAAACAGAGGCGTATGATTACCCGGTCAGCTTCTTCGACGAGCGAGTGCATCGCCTGCGCCGCATCGTCCCTGACCCGCGCGAGGTCGAGGAAGCTGCTGCGGTCTTGAAACAGGCGAAGAAGCCGTTCGTGATCTGCGGCGGCGGCGTCCTTTATTCCGACGCCGAGCGCGAGCTGATCGACTTCTGCGCCAGGCGCGGAATTCCGGTCGGCGAAACCCAAGCCGGCAAGTCTGCGGCACCGGTCGATCATCCTTTGGCCATGGGCGCTGTCGGCGTGACCGGAACCGGCGCGGCCAACGCGCTCGCGGCGCAGGCGGACGTGATCGTCGGCGTCGGCACGCGGTTCGCAGACTTCATCACCGGCTCCTGGGCGCTGTTCAAGAATCCCGACCGTCGATTCATCGGCGTGAACGTGCAACCGTTCGACGCGGTCAAGCATCGCGCGCTGCCCGTCGTCGGCGACGCCCGGACGTCGCTGGCGGCGCTCGATTCCAAGCTCGACGCCTGGAAGGCCCCGCGCGCCTGGAGCGACGGAGCCACGAAGGCGAAGGCCGAATGGGAAGAGAGCGCCGCCCGCTACACCGCTCCAACCAACGCGCAGGCGCCGACCGACGCCGAAGTGCTCGGCGCGCTGATGCGCGGCGGCGAGAAGTCAGACGTCGTGGTTTGCGCCGCCGGCGGACTGCCCGGCGAATTACACAAGCTATGGCGAGCGGGAGCACCGCTTGGTTACCATGTCGAATACGGCTACTCCACGATGGGCTACGAGATCGCCGGCGGGATCGGGGTGAAGATAGCGCTGCCGGACCGGGAAGTGATGGTGGTCCTGGGCGACGGCTCCTACCTCATGATGAATTCGGAGATCGCCACTTCGGTGATGCTGGGGCAGAAGCTCATCATCGTCGTCAACGACAATCGCGGCTTTGGCTGCATCAATCGGCTGCAGCAAGCGACCGGAGGCGCGCCGTTCAACAACCTTCTGCGTGATGCACGGCATGAGACGCTGCCGGACGTCGACTTCGTCGCCCATGCGCGCGCTCTCGGAGCGGAAGCGGTGAAGGTCAAGTCGATCGCGGACCTTGAGGCGGCGTTCAGAAAAGCGCGCGCGGCGAAATCGACCCAGGTGATCGTCATCGAAACCGACCCGCTTGGATCGACCGACGCCGGCGGCTTCTGGTGGGACGTCGCCGTGCCGGCGGTCTCCGAGCGGAAGGAGGTCGACGCGGCACGGCGCGCCTACGAGGAGGCCCGGAAGCTCCAGCGGGTCGGAGACTGAGATGAGCATTCGCATCGGCGCCAACCCGATCGGCTGGACGAACGACGACTTGCAGGAAATTGGCGGCGACACGCCGCTCGAAACTTGCCTTGCTGAGGCGAAGCGGGCTGGCGTGGCCGGCATGGAGAAGGGTCACAAGCTGCCGAGCGACGGCGCGGCGCTGAAGGACAAGCTCGCTGAGTTTGGCCTGAGCTTCGTTGGCGGCTGGTATTCGACCGAATTGCTCAAGCGCTCAGCGCGCGACGAATTCAAGGCGGCGAAATCGCATATCGCAATGACCAAAGGCGCCGGGGCCGACATCGTCATCGTGGCCGAGACGTCGAACGCAATCCACGGCGACCGATCCAAGCCTTTATCCGAGCGCCCGCGTCTGCGCAAAGGCGACTGGGCCGGATATGGCGCAAAGATGAGCGAGTTCGCTGAGCGGCTGGCCGACGAGGGGCTCAAGCTCTGCTATCATCATCACATGGGCACGATCATCCAGTCGGAACGCGACATTGATGCGCTCATGGCCCACACCAAGCCCGCCGTGCATTTGCTGCTCGACACCGGCCATGCGCGCTGGGGCGGCGCCGATCCGGCGGGACTGGCGCGCGCCTATCGTTCGCGCATCGGCCATGTGCATTGCAAGGACGTACGCGAAACAAAGATGCGCGAATCGAACGCCGGCGATTGGAGCTTCCTCGATTCGATCTTAGGGCAGGGCAAGGAACTCGGCGTCTATACCGTGCCGGGTGATGGCGCGATCGACTATGTCTCGGTGTTCGACGAGCTTAAGGGTTATTCCGGCTGGGTCGTCCTCGAAGCCGAGCAGGACCCGAAAAAAGCCCCCGCCCTGCCCTACGCAAAAAAAGGCGTGGCCCATATTCGCGCCGCGCTGAAGGAAGCGGGATTGGCGCTGACGGCCAGGAAAGCCATTTGGGAGCTGCGCGCCATGGGGCAATCGAAACTGCTCGTCCATCCGGCTGCTCAACGCCGCCGACGGCGTCGGCCACCGCATCACTCCGGCCAGCGCCGGATGGCGCTACGTGGGCTTCGAAACGCGGGCGCTGAAGCAAAGCGGCAAGTCCACACTCGACACCGGTGACAACGAGGTCTGCGTTGTGATCCTCTCAGGCAAAGCGCGCGTGACCGCGGACGGCTTCGATTCCGGGATCATTGGCGAGCGCGCGAGTGTGTTCGAGGGACTCCCATGGTCGGTTTATCTGCCCCCGCATAGCGCGGCGACGATCGCAGGCGGCGTCGGATTGCGAATTCGCTTTGTGCTCGGCGCCGGCAAGCGGCAAGTTCAAGGCGCGCGTCATCAAGCCGGACGACGTCGGCACGCTCACTCGCGGATCGGGCTCGAACGCGCGCCATGTCCGCAACGTTCTGCCCGAAGACGCCGAGGCGGAGAGCGTGCTGGTGGTCGAAGTCATCACCCCTGGCGGCCACTGGTCGAGCTATCCGCCGCACAAGCACGACCGCGACGACCTGCCGTATGAATCCTATCTCGAGGAAACCTATTATCACCGCCTGAAGCCCGCGCAGGGCTTCGCCTTCCAGCGCATTTACACAGACGACCGTTCGCTCGACGAGACGCTGGCGGTGAGCGACGGTGACGTCGTGCTGGTGCCGAAAGGGCTATCATCCAGTCGGCGCCCCGCACGGCTATGATCTCTACTATCTCAACGTCATGGCGGGGCCGAAGCGTGTCTGGCGCTTTCACAACGATCCCGACCATGAGTGGCTGATGAACCAGCCAGCCCTTCGTGACGCGACCGTTGGTCGCGTCAGCCGGTCAGGGCTCCGAGCGCCAGCTACGACGGGCTATCGACCGCGGCTCACGCAGTCGGGACGCTTTTGAAGCAGCCAGGCGCGCCACGTGTCTCGTCGTCGGTCTCGGCACGATGGGCATGAGCCACGCGCGCGCCTATCAGGCGATCGACGGCTTCGAACTCGTGGGACTATGCACCCGCAACGCCGCGGCGCGCGGCGATCTCGACAAGGACTTCCCTGGCGTTCCGCGCTACGAACACCTGACCGAAGCGCTGCGGCGCTCAAGCCAGACGCGGTCTCGATCTGCGCCTATACCGAGCATCACGCGCCGATGGCGCTCGAAGCGCTTGCGGCGGGCGCGCATGTGTTCTGCGAAAAGCCGCTCGCGGAATCGCTAGAAGCCGCGGAAAAGGTCGTCGCCGCGGCGCGTAAGGCGAAGAGAGCGCTGCTGGTCGGCTACATCTTGCGCGTCCATCCGTCATGGACGCGCTTTGTCGAGATCGGCCGCACGCTCGGCAAGCCGCTCGTCATGCGCATGAACCTCAATCAGCAATCGTCGGGCTCGTTCTGGCAGGTGCACAAGAACCTCATGCGCTCGACCTCGCCGATCGTCGACTGCGGCGTGCATTATGTCGACATCATGTGCCAGGTGACGCGGGCGAAGCCGGTCGCGGTGCATGCCGTTGGCGCGCGGCTCACCGATGAGATCGCGTCGACGATGGTCAACTACGGCCATCTGCACCTGACTTTCGATGATGGTTCGGTCGGCTGGTACGAGGCCGGCTGGGGTCCGATGATCAGCGAGACCGCCTTCTTCGTGAAGGACATGATCGGACCCAAGGGTTGCGTCTCGATCGTCGCCAAGGAAGAGGCGGACTCTTCCGTCAAGTCGACCGACCACGACGCCCACACTCGCACCAACACGTTGCGCCTCCACCACGCAGGCCTCAATGCCGACGGCTCCTTCGCGCGTCCCGATGAAATCGAATCGACCAAGGACGAGCCCGGCCATCAGGAGCTGTGTGAGCGCGAGCAGCGCCTGTTCCTCAAGGCGATCCGCGGCGAGGTCGATCTCGGCGAGCATCTCGAGGACGCGATCAACTCGCTGCGCATCGTGTTCGCCGCCGACGAGAGCATGCGGACGGGCGAGGTGGTGAAGCTGTGACGGCCTCCAAAGAGACACGGTCGCTGACGCTCGTCGCGGAGACGTCGCCGAGCGAGGCGACCATTCGCGCCATCGAATCCGGGGCTGACCGCGCATGCCACGGGGCTCGGCCTGAAAACCGACTGGTCGCCGCGCTGGATCATTGGCCGCGACAAAGACGAAGTCGTTCAGGCCGGAATCCGTTTCGTGCTGGCGTTCGAGTGGCTGTTCGTCAATTGGCTGTGGGTCGCTGACTCGTATCGCAAGCATGGAGTCGGCTCGCAACTCATGGCTGGCGCAGAAGCGGCCGCACGGGAGCAAGGCTGTCGCGGGGCCTACCTCGACACCTTCACGTTTCAGGCGCCGAAGTTTTACGAGCGGCTCGGTTACCGGGAATTCGGCCGGCTCAATGATTTTCCACCCGGTCACGCGCGCATTTGGTTCTCGAAAGCGCTTCGCTGACGCGGTGCCGGCGGCGCTCCTTTCCTTCTCCCTCCAGGAGAAGGTGGCTCAATAGTCCGGTCGAAAGACGCGAACCGTCATTCGACGGACCTGTCTGAGCCGGATGAGGGAGGCCAGCGGCCAGCCGCGTGGAGAACCCTCACCCAACCCCTCTCCCGTAGGAGAGGGGCGTAGCGCCTCCGCCCAAGCCGCTTGCCCTAAGCCGCGCTCTTGCCTGCGCGGCCTTCGACCTCGGCGATGAACGCTGCGACGGATCGCCCGATTGTCTCGGGGTGATCCTCCTGCAGGAAGTGGATGCCGTCCCCGAGCTTGACGAACCGGCAATCGTTGAGCTTGTAAGCCAGATCTTCCGCGAAGGCTGGCGGGACAAGCGCGCCGGGATCTGCGGCGAAGAGGATCTTCGGATAAGTCGAGGCGGCAAGCGCCGCGTGCGCGCGCTCCATTGTCGCGTAGACGTCGGCGGGTTCGCCGGCGATCGGCAATTCGTTCGGGAAGCGCCAGGTCGGCCTCCGCGACGCGGCGTCGGGAACGGCGCGCGATAGACCGCCATCTCCTCGTCGCTCAGCTTGTGTCGCATCCCGCCCGGCAGCACCCGCTCGACGAAGGCGTTGTCTTCGAGAATCAGTTTCTCCCCTTCGCCGGGCGTGCGGAACTTGCGGAAGATCTCGCGCGCTTGCGAGCCTCGCAGAAACTCTTCCCAGGTCGGGATCGGCCGGATGAACTCCATGAACGCGAGGCCCCGCACGAAATCGGGCCGTCGCTCGGCGAGGTGAAAGGCGAGGCCGCTTCCCCAGTCCTGCGCCACGAGATAGGCTGAGCCGATTCCCATCTTCGCGAGAAAGGCGTCGAGATAGCGCGCGTGGTCCTCGAAGCGATAGGCGATGTCTGGCTTGCCCGACTGACCGAAGCCGATGAGGTCGGGCGCGATGCAATGGGCGACGGGCGCAACGAGCGGGATAATTTTTCGCCAGATGTAGGATGAGGTGGGATTGCCGTGCAGAAAGAGCGCAACCGGCGCATCGCGCGAGCCCGCCTCCCGGTAGGCCATCTCGGAATTAAGCACCGAAAGCTTGGGCAGACTGATGTCCTTGTTCATGGCGACGGCTCCTTGAACATGGTCAAGAAAACGATGCGCTTGAAGCGCTCGAGCGGTTCGGCGTTGCGCTCGACTTTCATGCGCAGGATGGCGCCCTCCCAAGAGGAGAGCAGGAATTCGGCGAGGTCATGCGGCGCGAATGTCTCGGCGATTTCGCCAGCCGCCTGGCCTTCGGCGATGCATGCGGCGAAGGGCGCGCGCCATTCGGCGAAGATCTCGCCAAGCCGGGTCCGCAGCATCTCGCTTTGCGGCGCGGCCTCCAGACTGAAATCGCCGATCAGACAGCCGCGGCTGAACTCGGCCGTTGGCGAGGCGATCGGTGATGATGTCGAGATAGCGCCGGAGGCGCTCGCGGGGGCTACGGCCGCGATCTTCGAGCGCCCGCACGACCAGCCGCTTGAGGTCGCAAATAAAGGGTCGAGCACCTCGCCGCGCGAATTCCTCCTTCGAGCGGAAATGGTTGGTGAACGACCCTTGCGGCGCCGGCGCCTCGGCGACGATGTCGCGCACCCCTGCCCCGCCATAGCCTTGGCGGAACATGACCTTGAGGCCAGCTTCGAGGATGCGATCGCGGTTTGAAGGCTTGGACACAAGGACATTTAATACGTACGTACGTATTAAGTCAAGCTCGGCATCAGCTCCCATTTCTCTCCAGCTGCCGGAGCGGGCGCCGGCCAGTCGCCTTGGATATCAAGCCCATATGCGGGAGACGTCCGCTCTCAACCAGCGTTTCACGGGGTTTTACTAACTGCAGTCAGAGCAATCTTGAGGTCGTGCGGGAAAGCTAAGTTTCTGAACCTTTTCCTAGGCTTAGGCGGAATTAGCCTCCGATAATTCAGAATTTTTCTTGACAATGTTCCACTTTTGTTCTAGTTTCAGCGAATGCACATTGCCTTAGGCCTGCGCCGCAAACGGGATGAGATCGCGGCGACGATTGCCGCTTATGAAGCACGGATCGATGCTGCGAGAAGAGACTTGGCGGCGCTCGATCAGGCCGCGCGGCTGTTCGATCCTGAAGCCGGACACGATGAAACCGTCATTCCGTGGGACCTCGACAGGCTCCGTAAGCCGGAAGAGCTTCTCGAAGCGCCTCGCGAAGCCAACGAGCAGCGGGCGCTCGCCACGGGTCAATTGACCCCTCCCGTCCCGAGGACGCAGGACCTAGAGCGCCAGCTCACGGAAAAGGTCGCGCGCACCTCGACCCGGACAGGGCCGGAACGGATACCGGTGGAATTTTTTTACTTGGATTGGCCGTAACCCATTGAAAAGTCCCGATTCCAAAAAATAAACGCTAGTAAACGCTAGCAAATTTACTAACGTTTAGCTACGTTTACTGGCGCTTACTGCCGTTTATTTTCGGCCCGCAGCGCTCGCCGACGGGAGCGCGGCCGCCGCTTGCCGGCCGCGCCGTTTGCGCGTCATATCGCGCCGGCAAACTCGAGGGAGGATCACGTGGATCTCGGCGTCACCGACAAAGTCCGTCCGCTCATCGCCGCCGTCCGGGCGATGGTGCGCGACGAGATCATGCCGCTCGAGGAGGAGTACCACGCCGAGGTCGGGCGCGAAGGCGACCGCTTCAAGCCGACCAAGCGCTTTATCGAGATCCGGGAATCCCTGAAAGCCAAGGCGCGCGCCAAAGGCCTGTGGAATTTCTGGCTCACCGGCTCCGACAAGGGCTTCGGCCTCACCACCGTCGAATACGCCTATCTCGCCGAGGAGATGGGCTGGTCCCCGCTCGCCTCCGAGGTCTTCAATTGCTCCGCCCCCGACACCGGCAACATGGAGGTGATCGAGCGCTTCGGCTCGCCCGAGCAGAAGGCGCGCTGGCTGCCTGATCTCCTCGAGGGGCGCGCGCGTTCCGCCTATCTCATGACCGAGCCAGGAGTCGCCTCGTCGGATGCGACCAATATCGCAATGGACGCGCGGCTCGAGGGCGACGAATGGGTGCTCAACGGGGAGAAATGGTGGTCGTCCGGCGCGGGCGATCCCCGCTGCTCGCTCTACATCACCATGACGCTGACCGATCCGGACGCCACGCCGCATGCGCGTCATTCGATGTTGTTCGTCCCGGCTGCGACGAAGGGCATCGAGGTCTTGAGAGCGATGAAGGTCTATGGCGACGACGACGCGCCGCACGGCCACATGCACATCCGCTTTCGCGATGTCCGGCTGCCCAAGGACGCCATGATTCTTGGCCGTGGGCGCGGCTTCGAAATCGCGCAGGGGCGGCTGGGGCCGGGGCGCATTCACCATTGCATGCGGGCGATCGGCCAAGCCGAGCGGGCGCTCGAGGCGATGTGCCGCCGCTCGGCGGCGCGCACGGCGTTCGGGCAAAAGCTGGCGCGCCTCGGCGCCAATCCCGACATCATCGCCGAAGCGCGAATGAGCATCGAAATGGCCCGCCTGCTGTGCCTCAAGGCGGCCTGGGCGATGGACACGCAAGGCGCGCGCGCCGCGGCCCCGCTCATCTCGCAGATCAAGGTGATCGCGCCACGGATCGCGCTCGATGTGATTGATCAGGCGGTGCAGATGCACGGCGGCGCTGGCGTCAGCCAGGATTTTCCGCTCGCCCGGATGTGGACCCACGTGCGCACTTTGCGCCTCGCCGACGGGCCCGACGCCGTGCATCGGCGGGTGATCGCGAAGGCCGAGATGAAGCGCTACACCAACGAGGCGCGGCGCGCAGTGAGCGGCGCCTTCCCCGAGGATACAAGCGCGCTCGACGCGTGGGCCAAAGCCCATGTCGAGGGCTGGCGCGGCCCCGCTACGGTCAAGAAATTTCCCACCGGACAGTCGAACCCGACCTATCTGATCGAGGCTGCGAGCGGCCGATATGTGCTGCGCCGCAAGCCGCCGGGCAAGCTCCTGAAGATGGCCCACATGATCGAGCGCGAGTTTCGCGTGCTGAAGGCTTTGGAAGGCGCGGGATATCCAGCGCCTCGCGCGCTTGCGCTCTGCGAAGACGAAGGCGTGATCGGCACGGCCTTTTATCTCATGGCCTTCGTCGAGGGCCGTATCCTCTGGGACCCGGCGCTTCCCGAGCTCGAGCGCGACGATCGGCGGCCGATCTATGACTCCATGAACGAGGGCCTCGCGCGTCTGCATTCGATCGACGTCGCCGCAGCGGGCCTCTCGGATTATGGCAAGCCCGGCAGCTATTTCGCCCGTCAATACCAACGCTGGACCGACCAGTACCGCGCGAGCGAAACGGCGCGGATCGAGGACATGGAGCGCCTGATCGCCTGGCTTGCGGACAAGGTTCCGGCCGACGACGGCCGCGTCGCGCTGGTGCACGGCGACTGGCGAATCGACAACATGATCTTCGACGCCAGCTCGCCGCGCCTGCTCGCGGTCCTCGACTGGGAGTTGTCGACGCTCGGCCACCCGTTCGCCGATCTTGCCTACCAGTGCATGCAATGGCGCATGCCGAACGACGGCCTTATCGTGGCCTCGGCGGCCTCGACAGCGTCGCGCACGGCATTCCGACCGAGGCCGAATATGTCGACGCCTATTGCCGGCGGATGGGGCTTGAGCGCGTAGCCGACTGGAGCTTCCTCATCGCCTTCAGTTTTTTCCGGATCATTGCGATCTGTCAAGGCGTCTACAAGCGCTCGCTCGACGGCAACGCCTCGAACCCAGAGCGCGCGGGGCGAATGGGCGAGGCCGTGCCGCTGATGGCCCATATCGCCTGGGAGGGTGTTGAGGCGGACCATTAGGCGATGTTCGCTTGCGTCCCCGCTTCCGAGGGCGCGAGGCTGTCTTGCAGGCGGTGACCGCCCATGCTAAGCGGCGCGCGACCCTACTGCGAGCGTTCTTGGCGCCTCGCCGTCGGCCCCGGAGAGGTGGCAGAGTGGTCGATCGCGCCGCACTCGAAATGCGGAGTACGCGCAAGTGTACCGGGGGTTCGAATCCCTCCCTCTCCGCCACTTAATGTATAATTTACTTGATAATTCAATTGCTTGTGGAAGGCGACTTACGATGGTCCACAAATTGGTCCACAGATCGAACATGACGGGGCCGCTCTCTGGCCTCCGATCACAAGTTGAAGAGCCGCGCCTGGCTATCTGCCCTGCACAACCCCCGTTATCGCTGGCTCGCTCGAGCTTATGAGCCTGTGGACGACATTCTTGGGAATGCAGGTGGCTTTTAATCGATTTGTCCGCCGTCAGCGCCTTTGAGACAGTGGGCGGTTTTCGCGTAGGGAGGATTTCTGGATCATCGTAGCCGCAAGGAGCGAAGATGAGACAGAAATCCGGGCCGGAGAAACAACCGGCGGAAGATGCAATCAAGGACATCCGACGGGCGACGCGTCGACACTTTTCGGCCGAGGAGAAGATCCGCGTCGTGCTGGAAGGGCTCCGCGGCGAGGAGAGCATTGCCGAACTGTGTCGCCGCGAGGGCATCGCCTCGTCGATGTACTATGGCTGGTCGAAAGAGTTCCTTGAGGCCGGTAAAAGGCGGCTTGCCGGCGACACGGCGCGCGCCGCGACTTCCGACGAGGTGAAGGATCTCCGCCGCGAAGCGCAAGCGTTGAAGGAGGTCGTGGCCGATCTCACCCTCGAAAACCGACTGCTCAAAAAAAGCATGATCGGGGATGGGGGAGACGAGGCTCTGAACTCCGATCGCAGAATTGCGCGCCCGTCGGCGAGGCGCGCGCGATGCTCGCCTAGCGCGTCAAAGAGCTCGCCCTTCAGCTGCCACGCGAGTACGCTTGGTCGCCCGGCGCGCGGCCGTTTTGCTCCTTTGGCTCGCACCATGCCGCCCATGCTTCCATCTTCGCTCGCCGTTTTTCGAGGGCATCGTCCCGGAGGTAACTCACGCCCATTTCCCTCAACCTGCCTTCTCGACGCTAGAGGAACATCCACTGCTTCGAACCGCCCGATCGTACGACGAGATAAAGCCCCTTCCCGTCGGAATAGCGACCCGGCTTTTTTGCGGTCTCGATTCCCGCTTTTTGGGCGTGTCCGACTCGGATACTTTCCAGGGCCAGACACCTTGGTCCTCCCGCTTGCAGGCGCAACGGCCTGAAATCTGTGCTATACGTGTTGTGATGAGCTGGATTTGGATGGATTTCGCCGTAAGGTTGTATTCTGGTCTCCGCCAGCTCCGCCTCGAAGCAACCTCGCGCAGCCAGACGACAAATTCAAATCCGCTGCAGCGCGGGTTGAATATCGCTGGCTTCCTGTCGCGGAATAGGCACGGGAACGGCCCGCATCAGGGCCTTGGTGTAGTCCTCGGCCGGGTTCTCAAAGACTTGTCTCCGGGTTCCGTGTTCCACGAACGCGCCCCCACGCATCACGGCGACGTCGTGGCTCATGCGTTCGATTACCGCCATATCGTGAGAGATGAAGAGATAAGCGAGGCCCATCTCCTCTTGCAGTTCGAGAAGCAGGTCCAACACCTGCGCCCGCACCGACACGTCCAGCGCGGAGACGCTTTCGTCCGCCACTATGACCCGCGGTTCGAGCGCCAGCGCTCGCGCGATGCAGATGCGCTGACGCTGTCCCCCAGAGAACTCGTGCGGGTAGCGGCTTGCATGATCGGGTGAGAGGTGGACGCGCTTCAGCAGCATCGCGACACGCTCCCGCCGTTCAGCGGCCGTTCCGATTCCGTGGATTGTCAACGGCTCGGCGACGGCGGCGCCGACAGACATGCGCGGATCTAGCGAGGCATAGGGATCCTGAAAGATCATCTGCGCCTTGCGGCGCACGGGTTTCATCTCCGCAGAAGACAGGCCCGCAATCGACACGCCGTCGATGACGACTTCGCCCGTGAAAGGAATGAGGCCCAGGACTGCTTTTCCGGTCGTCGACTTGCCGGAGCCGCTCTCGCCGACAAGGCCGAGCGTGCGTCCTGGGCGCAGCTCAAAGCTCACGCCTTTGACCGTCGGCGCCGGCGCTTCGCCTCGGCCGAACCAGCGGGTCGCGCCGCCATAGCTCACGCTAAGATCCTGAACGAAGAGCACCAAGTTGCGAGAAGGCGCGATGGGCGACGCGGACGTCACGCGCGGCGGCCCGTCCGTTCCTGCGAAAGCGCCGAGGCGCGGCACAGCGTCGAGCAGCTGGCGCGTATAGGTCTCCCCCGGGCGCTCGAAGATGCCGAAGGTCGAGCCCTGCTCCACCACGCGTCCCGACTTCATGACCGCTACGCGATCGGCCATTTCGGCGACCACGCCCATGTCGTGGGTGATGAGCAGGATGGCCGCGCCGAAGTCGGCGCGAAGCTCTCGCATCAGCTTGAGGATCTGCGCCTGGACCGTGACATCGAGCGCAGTGGTCGGCTCGTCGGCGATCAGCACCTTTGGCCGGCACGAGAGCGCCATCGCGATCATTACCCGCTGTCTCATGCCGCCCGAAAGTTCATGCGGGTACTGGCCCATGCGCCGTGCGGGCTCGGTAATGTGCACGGCCTCGAGCATGGCGAGGGCGCGAGCCTCCGCTCCTCTCGAGCCGGCGTCGTCATGCGCGCGAATGGGCTCCGTAAGCTGGGCGCCGACCGTCATTACGGGATTGAGCGACGTCATCGGCTCCTGGAAGATCATCGCGATCTCGCCGCCGCGCACGCGGCGCATGGCCCGCTCGCTTAATGTCGTCAGTTCGCGCTCGGCGAGACGAATTGAGCCCGACCGCGGCTTGAGCGACAGGGAAAGCAGGCGCATGATCGAGAGCGCCGTCAGCGACTTGCCCGAGCCCGATTCCCCCGCGAGGCATAAGGTTTCGCCAGGATGGAGCGTGAAGCTGACATCTTCTAGCACCGGGCGCAAACCTTCGGGCGTCCGCGCATCGACAGAGAGATCCCGAACAGCGAGAATTGGTTCCGTCATCTAGGTGAAGACGATCCGCGGAAAGTAGAAGGAAACGATCCAGTTCGGCTGATCCACGACCTCGCTGATCCGCAAATCTCCACAGACAGAGAGAAGCAGATAGGCGTCGATAGGATTAAGACCATGCTCAGTTGCGAGCAGATCAATCATGCGAGCGACCGCCTCCCGCGTAGCCGTCATCAGATCCGGCCCGAGACCAGTCGTCGCCTCGTAACCCGCGCCGTCGAGATGATGCGTAACGGGACCTGGAGTCGAGAAGCGCGGACTCTTCAGATTGGCGCTCTTGACCAAATCCAGCGTCAGTTCAACGTCCATCTGGCTTTCGATGGCGGTGCCGCAGACCTCTCCGTCGCCCTGAGCCGCATGCGTGTCTCCGATCGAGAACAGTCCGCCTTCGACCTCCACCGGGAGATAGAGGGTCGTTCCCTCTGCGAGATCGCGGATGTCCAGGTTGCCGCCGACTGCTCGCGGCGGGACCACGGAATGCTGGCCAGGCTCCGCCGGCGCTAAGCCAACTTCGCCAGCGAACGCCTTCAGGGGCACCTTTCCCTTCGGACCATAAAGCGCCGGCGCCATCGTTGAAGGGTCGTAAGTCCAAAGATGGAGCGCGGGATCGGGAAACTGATCGGCCAAGAGGCCAAATCCGGGAATGTTTGCGGTCCACCCGAAACCCGAGGGGATAAACTTTCGGAAGGTGATCTTGAGCGCGTCGCCCGGTTGCGCACCCTCCACGTAGACTGGCCCGGTCACGGGATTGACACGGCTAAAGTCAAGCGTCGCCACATCGGCGGAAGTCGAGCCGCGTTTGAAATGCCCGTCACCAGCATCGAGGCATTCGAAGTGGATTGTCTCGCCAGGCTTGCACCTTACGGCTGGCGTAAAGTCGCGGCTCCACGCGAAGTTATGGTTCTTGCGGTGGATCGTATGGTTGCAGGCGACGCACATGGGATGTCCTTCAAGTCGTGCCACGCGGAGCCGCTGCCGCCTCCAGGGAAGCGGTAGCGAGTCGTTATATCAGTTCAACTCCAACAAGAGGGAGCACGTGGCCGGACCCCCGATCGCGCGCTCACTACGCTTGAGGGCGGGATGTTGCCCCGCCCCGACATGGGATCTCCCGCGCCGAGGGCGAGGCCGCACGGATCATTTCTTGATGTAGATTGCCTCGTAGTCGATGACGCGGGTCGGATCGATATAGACCTCGTCCGGACCGCCCATGCGCTTCGACTTGGCGACGACACGCCGCTCGTTGAACACGGGCGCCCACGGCGCCTGCTGCGTCTGGATGTCAGTAAAGATCTGTCCCCAGACCTTGTAGCGCTCGTCCTTCTCTTCGGGTTTCGACATGGCGTCCGCTTTGGTCCCACGATCTTCGAAGCTCTTGTCGCAGAACCACGACCAGTTCCACCCGCCCGCGATCGCGCCCCCACAACCGAGAATCGGGCCGTAAAAGTCGGATGGATCGGGGAAGTCGTTCACCCAGCCCATGCCGCCCGACCAGATGAGCGGCGATTGATCCTTGTTGCCGCCGGCCGCGATGACTTCCGGCTGTGCGAGCGCTTTGATCTCGGCGTTGATGCCGATGGCTGCGAGGTCCTGCTGGATCGCTTGGGCAATACGCGGATTGGGGTCCGTGTTCATAGCATAGAGGGTGGTCGAGACGCCATCTTTGAGGCCGGCTTCGGCCATGAGCTTCTTCGCGCCTTCGACATCATACGGATAGCCTTTGTACCCATTGTCATAGCCCGGCATCCCCGGCGGCAGCACCTGGTTGGCCGGCGTCGCCCGGCCGTTGACGATGCGCACGATGCGGTCCTTGTTGATGGCCATGTTGATGGCCTTGCGGACGCGCACGTCATCGAACGGCTTCTTCGTGACGTTGATGGTAATGTAGCTCGTCTCAAGCTGGCTGCGATCGACGATCAGGTCCTTTGCGTCGGGCGAATTCTTGATCTCGAGATATTTGGCCGGCGGAATGCCATCGCCGGCGATGTCGACCTCACCCTTCTGCAGCCGCAGGATGTTGACGAGAGGCTCCTGTCCGATTTCGACGGTGAACTGATCAAGGTGCGGCCGCGTGCGGAAATAATCCGGATTGCGGACAAAGATGAGGTGCTGGCCGCTGACCCATTCCTTGAGAATGTAGGCGCCGGATCCGAGCGGCTTCTTGCCGAAGTCAGCGCCCTCCGCCTCCACGACTTCCTTCGGCACGGCCGAGGCGAAATTCAACGCCAAAACGTTGAGGAAGGTCGCGTCCGGCTGAGAAAGCGTAAATTTCACCGTGTCGTCGCCGATCGCCTCGATGCCGGAGATCGTTTGCGCGGACCCGTCGGCCATCTTATCCTGGCCAACGATCGAATGGTAGAAACCGCCGCCCGGCCCTTGAGTTTTCGGGTTCACGGCGCGCTCGATCGAATATTTCACGTCGGCGGCGACAACCTTGCGACCATTCGTGAACTTGGCGTCAGGATTGAGTTTGAATGTGTAGATCAGCCCGTCCGGCGAGATCGCATAGGAGGTGGCGAGCGATGGCTCCAACTCGGTCGATCCCGGCTTATAGTCGACCAGCCGCGAAAACATGGAATTGATCATCGACCAGTTTTGCCAGTCATAGCCGATGGCGGGGTCGAGCGTGGCCATGTCGTCCTTGTAGGTGACGACGATCGCGCCGCCCTCGCTCGGCGTGTCGGCAGCTTGCGCAAAGTTCGCGAGACCCGAACAGAGCACCAGCGCCATCGCGGCGCTTCTAAGCAATTTCATGTTCATCATCTCTCCCTCTCGTTTAAACTCAACGGACGCGGATTCTCGGATCAAGCATTGGCGCTATGAGATCGGCGAGCAGATTGCCGAGCACGATCGCGAGCGAGGAAACGAGCGTCACGCCCATGATGATTGGAACGTCCGCCTGCTGGATCCCTTGCCAGGCAAGCTGGCCGATGCCGGGCCAGCCATAAACGGCCTCGACCACGACGACGCCGCTCATGAACTGACCGATGTCGATCCCAATCATCGCGACAATGGGCAGAAGTGCATTCGGCAGCGCGTGCCACAGGACGACCCGCGGGCCGCTTAGGCCTTTGGCGCGCGCGGTGCGGATGTAGTCCTGATTCAGGACGTCAATCATCGCCGAACGCACCATCCGCGCATACCATCCGGCGCCCAGCAAACCGAGTGTCAGCGCCGGCAGAACAACGTGAGCCGGCGTGCCGTAGCCGCTCATCGGAAACCAGCCGAGATGGACCGCGAAAACATAGAGCAGCAGCAGCGCCAGCACAAACTGCGGCGACGACACCCCGACGAACGCGAACATCATCACCGTGCGATCCACGACGCCGTTCCGCCGCACAGCTGCGATGACGCCCAGCGTAAGTCCCAGTGCGACCTCTACGAGAATGCCGCAGGCCATCAATATCAGCGTCGCCGGAATGCGCGCCATCACAAGCGTCGTAACTTCGCTGCGCTGTATGTAGGAGCGCCCAAGGTCGCCTCGCACGAGGCCTGTCAGATATCGCCAAAACTGCAGGGGCAGAGGCAAGTCAAGCCCAAGCTGGTGACGAACGTTGGCGATCATTTGCGTGTTGGCGCTGCGGCCGGCGACGAGGGCCGCCGGATCGGCTGGCAGGTAGTGCAAAAGCAGGAAAGTGATGACGGCGACGCCAAGCAGTACGGCGACCGCCTGGATGACCCGCCGAGCCAGCAGCGCCGCCATCACCCGCGTCCCCGCTGAGTGGGGTCGAGAAGGTCGCGCAAAGCGTCGCCGACAAGATTGAAGGAAAGCGCCGTCGCGAGGATGATTGCGCCCGGGATGAACACAAGCCAGGGCGCAGCCTGAAAGTAGCTCTGGCTCTCGTAGATGATGTTGCCCCACGAAGGCTGCGGCGGCTGTACCCCGACGCCGAGAAAGGAGAGCGTCGCCTCGAGCAGCACCGTCGTCGCGACGCCTAGCGTTCCCCACACGATCGCGCTCGGCAAAAGATGCGGGGCGATGTGGCGAAACAGGATACGCACATGCCCGGCGCCAAGCGACCGCTCGGCGAGAATGAAGTCCCGCTCCACGAGCCCGCGCGTCTCGGTATAAATGATCCGCGCCACCTGAACCCAATTGACGAGAGCGATCACCAACGCGACGATCCATAAGCTGGGCCTAAGCAGCGCCGCCAGAACGATCGCGAGCAGAAGCGCTGGGAAGGCCATCATCAAATCGGTGAAGCGCATCAGCGCATTCCCGACAAACCCGCTCACATAGCCCGCAATAACGCCGACGAACATTCCAATCATCACCGCGACGCCGTTCGCAACGAGTCCGATGACGAGCGAGGTGCGCGCGCCGAAGAGAAGCCGCGACAGGAGATCGCGGCCGAGCGTGTCCGTGCCGAGCCAATATCTCGACCCCGGCGGCAGCGGCGCGCCATCCGATGACAGGCCATCGAACGGTTGCGCATCGGGTGAAAAAGGCGCGAGCCAAGGGGCCGCAATGGCGGCGAAGACAACGGCTGCGATCAAGAGCACCGCCACGCAAGTCGCCGGCTGACGAGCGATCTCTGCGAGCGCTCGCTTCATCCCGCTTGTCTCTGCGAACTGGCGAGGATGGACGCCGCAGTCTGCTCAAGGGTCAGCCGCGCCTGCATCGCCTCGCGGCGGAGCCGGCCATAGGCCTCGTTCTCGTCACAACCCTCCGCAACCATCAGGGTCCGCACGGCGGCGTGTACGAGCGGTCGCAGCCGCACGCGCTCTTCGAGCCTCGCGATGCGTTCGTTCAGTTGTCGGGCCTCCGCGCGCCGGCGTGTCGCCATCACCAACGCCGGATAGACCGCGGAAGCGCTGACAGGTTTGGCGATGAGCGCATCAGCGCCTTGGTCGAGCGCCCAGGCGATGCGCCCGGGCGCCTCAGAGGCGAGCAGCGCGACGAGGGGAACCGGCTTTTCAGACGCCGTCCACGGCAGAAGTCCATCCCATCCTTCGTCGGCGTCAACAAGAACGATGTCGACGTCCTCGACGGCGCGTAGCGGGCGCCAGCGCGCTTCGGCGCGAAGTCCAAGCAGCACGCATTGGCGAACGAGACGATCAGTCGTGTCGCCGGGGCGATGCAGGATAAAGGCTCTCTGGCCAAGGAAGCTGAGGGTCTCTTTCATGACACGATCCGGAGCTGCGGCGGCGCGCGGCGCGGCGGAGCCGTCGTTCGGCTGCGGATGAGGTAGGGGTCGGCGGCGGCGGCCGGCCTCGTCTCAAGGATGACGAAGTCGCCGCCCGATATCCGCCCGAGCAAGAACGGCAGATTGGCGTGGTTGGTGGCCGGATCGATGCGCAGCGGTCCGAGCGGACTCGGAGTTTGCAGGTCGGCAAGGGCAGATCGGACTTCGATAGGATCATCGGTTCCGCAACGCGCCACGGCCTCCACGCAGAGGCGGACCGTTGCATAGCTGGTTGCGAAGTAGCTCGACACTCGTCGGTCAGAGCCGAAGCGCGCCGCGACCTGGGCTTTGAGAGCACGGTTCGCGACACTGTCGACACTGTCGAAGTAGGACGCGGCGGCCAATTGCCCGTCCGCGACGCCGAGCCCAATCTCGGGCAATTCGCATTCGGTGAGATCGCAGCTCGCCACCGGACAGCGTTCTGGACGGAAAGCCGGATCTAGCCGTCCGAGCTCCCGCATGGCTCGCAGAAAGGCGTGGCTCGATGGGCCGAGCATGTTGCTGAGTACGAAATCCGGCCGGCGGGCGGCGACCTCCGCGATTATGCGGCTGACGTCCGTGTCGCCGATAGGGAGGCAACGTTCGCCGACGATCTCGCCGCCCGCCTCCACGACGATCTCGCGTGCAAGACGGTTCATCTCCCAGCCCCAGATATAATTCGCTCCGGTCAAATAGACGCGCCGCCCATAGACCGGCAGCATGTGCTCGAAGAGCGGCAGAAGGTGCTGGTTCGGACAGGCGCCCGTATAGATTACATTCGGATTGGCCTCGAAACCCTCGTAGGGGCAAACGTACCAGAGCAGGGCGTCGTGCTTCTCGATGATGGGGATGACGTCCTTCCGCGCTTGCGACGTCACCGTGCCGATGACGTGCCGGCATCCGTCCTCCTGAAGCATCCTCCGAGCCAGTTCGATATAAAGGTCGCTCGAGCCGGCGGGATCGGCGGCGACCGGCTCAATCGCGATTGGGCACAGGCCTCGCATGTCCTCGATCGCGGTCATCGCGCCGTCGCGGCAGTCTCGTCCGAGCGCCCCATAATCGCCTGACGTCGAGAAGAGGATGCCGAGACGCAAAACTGTCATGCCGCCTCGACGAAAACACCCCACGGTACAGCTCCGCCAAGGAACTGCGCCGCGGGGCGCAAATGCCCAAAGCCCTCACGGGCGAAATGCTCGCCGATCACCCCGAACCGATCGACAAATAACAGCATTACAGCTTCGACAGCAGAGTCAAGGCGTGCGGCGCCTAATCAGCGTGCTATGGGTGCAGCACTTCGCAGCATACTGCCGCCACGATCGCCAATGTCGAGGTCGGTCAAAACTCGCATGCCCAGACCTCGTGAACTCCCGTCAGACCCAGCGATCCCCACCAACTTTGCATAAGACACGCCTTCGCATAATATAAACACAACGGCCCACATTGAATTTGGAGGCCGAGAACAGTGGACGCAAGCAGCGCCGCAATCATGGGGAGCAACAAATGCGAAAGAGCGTCCTTTGCAGCGCGGCGACGACGCTGGCCGTAACACTGGGACTGGGGGCAGCCCATGCTGACGGGCTGCCGGGAATGCGCGGCCACGACCATACGGGCATCACTGTGCCCGACATGAACGAGGCGCTCACCTTCTTCGTTGATGTGCTCGGCTGCAAGAAGGCGATGTCTTTCGGACCGATCGCCGATCCCGAACCGAACGGCACGTTCATGAAGGACGCGCTCGGCGTCGATCCGAAGACGGTGATCAAGCAGATCACGCTGGTCCGCTGCGGCATGGGCTCGAACATCGAGCTCTTCAGCTATCAGTCCCCGGACCAGAAGGTCGTGCAGCCGAAGAACAGCGACATCGGCGGCTATCACATCGCGTTCTACGTGGACGACATCAAGGCCGCCGCGGACTATCTGCACGCCAAGAACGTCAAGACGATGATGGGGCCGATTCCGATCACCGAAGGCCCGGCCGCGGGGCAGGCGATCGTGTACTTCAACGCGCCTTGGGGGCTCCAGTTGGAGGCGATCTCATATCCGAAGGGCATGGCCTACGAGAAGGACGCGGCGACGGTTCTTTGGACGCCGAAGGACCCGGCCAAGTAGGCCCATCTATTTGACTATATCAAAATGTTACTTATTGCCATGGCTAAAAAGCCGGCCGAGCGATCCATTTGGTTTTTCTTGGCTGGCCGCTATTTAGGCGCGAAACCCCGCATTATTGGGGTTGGATTTCCTTGGATTTCCTTGGATTCTCTCGTCCGAATCGAGCCTTATCAATGAGTTACACGAGATTTTCGCTGGAAAATATTTCGTCGCGCTTCTCCCCCGGAATTCGCATCGCGGAGGCGTGAACCACCGATCTTGGAAGGCGAAAGCGCAGGGATGCTCATGGGACAAGCTTAGCTTGATTTCTGATTTTCTGCAAGATATTTCCGCGCGGCCGCCCTTTCAGGTTAACTGGGTCATTGTCCGCAGCCCCCTCACCTTCGAGGCGCGGCTCCGGCTGCGCTCGTGCTTGAGCCCGCTGTCGAACCGCTCGGAAACTCTGGCGACAGCGTTGAGCCCAAGCGAACGGCGAACCCTCTATCTCACGTCCCGCGCCCATGCTCGCCCGCGTCCAGGATCCAGGTCCGGTCGGCGAAGGCGACATAGATGCGCTCCTGCCCCAGCGCGGCCCCGAGTTCCGCGGCCAGTTCGTTGAGCATCGCCTCGATCGCGGCATCCGGCAGGTGGCCGAGATAAGCGTGCACCGCCTCGCCCGTGAACAGGGCGACCGGTTCGCGGTCCGAACCGACCGTGCCATCCTCTCGCGGCCAAGCGTAGGTCACCTCGGCGCGTGTGAACATGCCCGAAAGCGCGGGCTCGCCCGCTTCGACCCGACGCCTCATCCAGGCGCGCGCGGTGCGCACCGCTTCGGAGACGTCAAACACCCGCCCCTCCGCGTCCCAACCCTCGCGCAAGCCCACGCTGATCCGAAAATCCCGCCGCGGCCCATCCGAGCCGTCCACGACGATGTAGTCTTCGGGTCTCGGCGGAGGCGTCTTCGGCATGTCCGGGCTCTTTTGTTTGCCGCGCGGCGGGTTGAGATAATTGCCGCGCAACCGCAAGCATAAGCCTGAATTTTAGTTTCGCTTCACTCCACTCGACTATCCGCGCTGTAAGCCCTTTCGGTGGGCCCCTATCGGCTGAGCACGATGTGGGTGGCGTGCTCGGTGGCCTGATGTTCGGTGACGCGGTAGCCGAGCGCCGGCAGGTCGATCCCAGCGAAGATCGCTTCGCCCTGCCCGAGCACGACCGGGGACAAAGCGAAATGCAGCTCGTCGATCAGACCGGCGCGAAGATATTGACGCACCGTCTCGACGCCGCCGCCGATCTTCACATCGCGGCCCTTGGCGGCGAGCCTCGCCTTCTCTAGCGCCGCCTCGACACCGTCGGTCACGAAGATGAAGGTGGTGCCCCCTTCCATCTCAATCGGATCACGCGGATGGTGCGTCAGAACGAAGGTCGGCGTGTGATAGGGCGGATTGTCGCCCCACCACCCCTTCCAGCTCTCGTCCGACCAGGCGCCGCGGATCGGCCCGAACATATTGCGCCCGAGGATGAACGCGCCGAACCCGTCCATTGAACGATGGGCGTAGGCCTGATCGACGCCGTCCGAGCCGCCGTCCTTACCGATCATTGTCTGGAACATACGCGTACCGAACATCCACGCGTGCAGTTCCCGCCCGCGCTTTCCGAGCGGATTTTCAAGACTTTGCTCAGGCCCTGCTCCGAAACCGTCGAGCGAGATCGAAAAGCCTGCAACGCGCACTTTCGTCATGACGAACCCTTCGATCTCTTTCGGATTGAGGATTGAAACGGCTCTTATAGCGTTAGCTGCGGGTCCCGGGGTGAATGTCGGTAAAGCCGTCTTGGCCGGCCTTGTGCCGGCCATCCACGCGGCGGCGCCACAAATCTCTCGGCTGCTCAGATTTCCGTCAGGTCAGAGGCTTATAACGAGGCTGTAGTGTTCTCGTGGATGGCCGGATCGAGCCCGGCCATGACGGAAAAACAGACACTAGCTCCACCCACACCTAACGCTTTAAGAGCGATTGAAGCAATATGGATCGTTACATGGCCCATGACGATGGGCGGCGACCATCAGTATTTATCGAGCACTCACATTACGCTTGAGCATTCCAAGACCGCCGATACCCGCCCCTTTTTACTCCCCCCTCACTCCCATTCGATCGTGCCGGGTGGCTTGCTCGTCACGTCGTAGACGACCCGATTGACGCCCTTGACCTCGTTGATGATGCGGGTCGCCGAGCGGCCGAGGAAGGTCATGTCGAAGGGATAAAAGTCGGCGGTCATGCCGTCGACCGACGTCACTGCGCGCAAGGCGCAGACCGAATCATAAGTGCGCCCATCGCCCATCACGCCGACTGTGCGCACGGGCAGCAGCACGGCGAACGCCTGCCAGATCTTATCGTAGAGGCCCGCCTTGCGGATCTCGTCGAGAAAGACTGCGTCGGCCTGACGCAGGATATCGAGCTTCTCGCGGGTGATGGTTCCAGGGCAGCGGACGGCGAGCCCAGGTCCAGGAAAGGGGTGGCGGCCGACGAACGTATCCGGCAGCCCAAGCTCACGGCCGAGAGCGCGCACCTCGTCCTTGAACAATTCGCGCAAAGGCTCGACGAGCTTCATGCGCATCCGCTCGGGCAAGCCGCCGACATTGTGGTGGCTCTTGATGGTCACCGACGGACCGCCGGAAAACGACACGCTTTCGATCACGTCGGGATAGAGCGTGCCTTGCGCCAGAAAGTCGACCGGTCCTTTGCCGTCGCTGGCGATGCGGCGCGCCTCGGCCTCGAATGTGTCGATGAACAACCTGCCGATCGTCTTGCGCTTCGCTTCGGGATCGTCGACGCCTGCGAGCGCCCCGATGAACTCTTGCGCGGCGTCGACGTGAACGAGCGGAATGTTGAAATGGCCGCGGAACAGATTCACCACTTCATCCGCTTCGCCTTGGCGCATGAGTCCGTGGTCGACGAACACGCAGGTGAGCTGGTCGCCGATCGCCTCGTGGATGAGCACGGCCGCCACCGCAGAATCGACGCCGCCCGACAAGCCGCAGATCACGCGCGACTTGCCGACTTGCGCGCGAATGCGGGCGATCTCCTCGTCGCGGAAAGCGGCCATCGTCCAGTCGCCTTTGACCTTGGCGATTTTGAAAAGAAAGTTGGCGAGGAGTTTGGCGCCGTCCGGCGTATGGGCCACCTCGGGATGGAACATGGTCGTGTAGTAGCGGCGCTTCTCGTCCGCTGCGACCGCGCATGGCGCGTTCTCCGACACCGCATAGACCCGAAAACCTTCGGGCAGGCGCGTAACGCGATCGCCGTGGCTCATCCATACCGGATAGCGTCCGCCCGTTCGCCAGACGCCGTCGAACAAGGCGCAGGACTCGAGGATTTCGACATCCGCCCGGCCGAATTCCGCCGCATGTCCGCTCTCGACCTTGCCGCCGAGCTGCTCGCACAACGTCTGCTGACCGTAGCAGATGGCGAGGATGGGGACGCCGCTTGCGAAAACTTCAGCGGGCGCGCGCGGGCTCCCGGCTTGGGGGACGGAGGCTGGTCCGCCGGACAGGATCACCGCCTTGGGCTTCAGCCGCTTGAAGGCTTCGCTCGCTTTCGAGAATGGATGGATTTCGCAATAGACCCCCGCCTCGCGCACCCGTCGGGCGATCAGCTGCGTGACTTGCGAGCCGAAGTCGACGATGAGGACTGAAGTCATGGCTCATGGCGCCTCATGTGGCGCAAAGAGCGGCAGGGTGCAATGGCGGGCGGTGACCCGCGAGGGCGGATGGTGGGCAGTCTAGAGCGCCGCGGCCGCAGCCTTGATGAGCTTCGCCATTTCCGCGCGCCCTGCGACCGAAGTCGACCATCCACGGGTGACCGCCGTCTGCCCTCCGTCGATCACAAGATCCTGGCCGTTGACGAACGTCGACCCGACGCTCGCGAGAAAGACCGCCGCTTGCGCGATATCGTCCGGAAGGCCGGCTCGCGGGATGGGCTGAATCATGGCGAAGCGCTCCTTCACCACGCCAGCGACCTGGTCAGCCTTGGAGCCTTCAAGTCCCGCGTTTTTGCCAAAGATTCCGGTCACGATCGCTCCAGGCGAGATCGTGTTGACGCGAATTCCCTTTTCACCCAGCTCCGCCGCAGCGGAGCGGGAAAAGGCGCTGACGGCCCCTTTCGAGGCCGTATAGACGTGAGCCGAGAGGCCGCCGCGATGTCCCGCCACGCTGCCGATATTGATGATGCTGCCAGAGCCCGTCTTCAGCATGGCAAGGGCAGCGTGCTTGGTCCCTAAAATCACTCCACGGACGTTGACCGCCAGGACCTGATCGATGGTCGCCGTGTCGATCTCGGTGATGCTGACCATCGGCGACGGAATGCCCGCGTTGTTGACGAGGCAATCGAGGCGGCCGAACCATTCGACCGTTCGGTCGACCATCGCCTTGCTATCGGCCTCATTCGCCACATCCGCGCGAACGAAACGAACACCGAGCCGCTTCTCGAGCGCGCGGCCCTCTTCCTCGCGGCGCCCGACAATCACCACCTTCGCCCCTTCCGAGACAAAGGCCTTGGCGATGCCTTCGCCAATACCGCTCGTACCGCCCGTCACGATAGCGATTTTGCCGTCCAACGCGCCCATGCCCGCCTCCCAGTGAATGTCCTCGAGCCAGTCTAGCCGGATCTCGTCGCGGCGATGAGCGCTTCGAGCGATTCCTTTAGCCGCCGCGCGCAAACGGCGTCGGCCAGAATATCGTCCGCTGTCACTGTCCTTCCTGTCAGGGAGATCGACGCGAACGCTTCCGGCATGAGACGCGCCGCCATCGTGGACAGGATTTCTTGCAAGGACGCCTGGGCGTGAAATGCGCGTGGCGACGTATTAAGCAGTGCGGTCGGCTTGCCGGCAAAGGCCTCGCTCGCCACCAGCCAATCGAGGGCGTTCTTGAGCGCCCCCGGAATCCCATGGGCGTATTCCGGGGCAGCGATGATGAGCGCGTCGCTCGCATCGACGAGCGCGCGAAGCGTCTCGACTGGCTCGGGCTTCGGCTTGTCCTCGATGTCATCGTCCGGGTTGAACGGCGGCAGCTTGGCGAGATCGCGGTAAAGGAGCAATTTGACGCCTTCGGGCGCGAGCCGCGCCAAGGCTTCCAACGCCGCCGTGTTCGTTGACGCCCGGCGCAGGCTTCCCGAGATGGCCAGGAGCCTGACCGCCCCCACGCCCTCAGCTCAGGGCGACATTCAGAGCGCTCTCCGGCAGCTCCTGGCCAAAACAGCGCTGGTAGAACTCGGCGACCAGGCTCCGCTCGAGCTCGTCGCACTTGTTGAGGAAGGTCAGGCGGAAAGCGAAACCGATGTCCTTGAAGATTTCAGCGTTCTCCGCCCAGGTGATGACCGTGCGCGGGCTCATCACCGTCGACAGATCCCCGTTAACGAACGCGTTACGCGTCAGATCGGCGACGCGAACCATCTTGCTAACAGTGTCGCGCCCGTCCTTGCGCGCCCGGTGCGCAGGCGACTTGGCAAGCACGATATCGACTTCCTTGTCGTGCGGCAGATAGTTGAGCGTCGCGACGATCGACCATCGATCCATCTGGCCCTGATTGATCTGCTGCGTGCCATGATAGAGGCCGGACGTGTCGCCGAGGCCGACCGTGTTGGCGGTCGCAAAAAGACGGAACGCCGGGTGCGGCCGAATGACACGCCGCTGATCGAGCAGGGTCAGGCGGCCGGAGATCTCCAGCACCCGCTGGATAACGAACATCACGTCCGGACGGCCCGCGTCATACTCGTCGAAGCACAGGGCGATATTGTTCTGGATCGCCCAGGGCAGCATTCCGTCGCGGAATTCCGTGACCTGCTTGCCTTCCTTGAGCACAATCGCGTCCTTGCCAACGAGATCGATGCGGGAGACGTGGCTATCGAGGTTGATGCGCACGCAAGGCCACTTGAGACGCGCGGCGATCTGCTCGACGTGAGTTGACTTGCCCGTGCCATGGTACCCGGTGATCATCACGCGCCGGTTGTAGGCAAAGCCTGCAAGGATCGCGAGCGTTGTATCCCGGTCGAACAAATAGTCCGGATCGAGATCGGGCACGTGTTCCTCAGCTTGCGAATAAGCCGGGGCCTCCATGTCGGAATCGATGCCGAAAACCTTACGCACCGATATGCGGGTGTCGGGCAGACCGGGCGCAGGTTCGGATCCCACCATGGCTTGTACTGAATTCATGGGTCCTCCACGCTCTTCCGTAGGTGGAAGAGAGCGTCTTTCTCATACTCGAATTCTGGGCGCGCGCAAAAAAACGAGCCCCTCTGCGATGACCTCCTCGCGGCCCGATGGCGCCTTATTTCGCGAACGCCAAACCGTAGTCAGACGAGCTTGTTGGCGCGCAGAAAATTGTAGGCCTGGATGATCTCGCGCAGTCTCTCTTCCGACGAACGATCGCCCCCGTTCGCGTCCGGATGGTGGCGTTTGACCAACTCCTTGTACCGCGCCTTGATCCTTGTTGGGGTCGCGTCACCGCCAAGTTCGAGCGTCGTCAGAGCCTTGATCGCCAAGGCGTTGTATCGCGGCGGCGGCTCGGTCTGCGGCGGTTTGCCGCGCGCGCCGCGCCGGCGCGCTGCGCGAGCCTCGGCAAAAACAAATTCGTCGACTGGTTGGCCGGACGCCGTCGCCCGAGCCCCCATCTTCCAGGTCGGACGGTGGCCAACCGCGTCAGCTTGACGGAACTTCGCCATCGAGGCGTCGTCCATGCCGCGAAAATAATCGTAGGAGGCGTTGTATTCCCTAACGTGATCGCGACAGAAGCTGAAGTACTCGCCCTCACGCTCGCGGCCCTTCGGCGCGCGGAACACCCCTTCCGCCGTACAGCCGGGAAAAGAACAAGGTGTGCTCGCCGCCTTTTCCGGCGCGCGCTCGGCCGGCTTGACCCGGATCCGGTCGAACAGACGAGAGTTCAAATCCATGCCATGACCTTTATGACCGCCAACGCCGTCGGGCAAGCCCGAAACGCTCGACGCCAGCAAAAGCCAGCAAATCGTGTGCGGATCGGGATATTCAGCCCCCCAGCCTAGCGTAAGATATGTAGGGTCGCGATCTGCTTAACGGGAGTGCTTAATCGTGATGATGCAAGAGAGAATTGTCGCGCGCTTGACGGCGGCGCTCGATCCCATTCTTCTCGACGTCGTCGACGAGTCCCATCTTCACGCGGGGCATGCGGGCGCGCGCGAAGGCGGGGGCACGCACTATCGCGTCCGGGTGGTGTCAGCCCAATTCGAACGTCAGAGCCGAGTCGAGCGCCACCGTCTCGTCTACGGTCTCTTGACCGCGGAGTTCGCCGATGGGCTACACGCCTTGGCGCTGGTTGCAAAGGCCCCGGGCAAATCATGACGGCGGACGGCCATTCCGATTGTTTTGGGCCCTACGCATTCACGCTCGAGCCCGCCGAAGCCGAGGCCGCCGCCGCTCGCGCGGGACTGCGCAGAGTGCTGAAGGGCGGGTTGCTCACCAGTCACGTAGCGCCGTTGACCGCCTTCGCGCTGATCATGGCCTTCGCCTCCGTGCTGGCGCTGACCGGTCTCATCAGCCGCCGCGCCGGCGAGGCGACGATCCTCTTGGCGGCTGCCGCGTTCATGGTCCAGCGACTGGCCAATCATTGGCGGATTTGCACCGCGCGTAGCGAAGGGCGGGCCGCGATCGGGCGCCTTCGATCGGCGGGCGCGGTAACAGTCACGTTCGGCGATGAAGCCCTCTCGTTTGACATGGACGGGCGCACATTGAACCTGCGCTACGCCGATTGCGAACAAGCAGAAGACGCCGGCGGTCTGATCTACGTATGGCCGCGGAACGGCGTCCCGATCGTCGTGCCGACTCGGGCGGTCGCTGACGCTGAAGAGGCGGCGCGCCTCGCAACCCGCCTCTCGGCTCGGATCGGGAATGAGCGGCGAACGGCTCTCGCAGGCTGACCGGTCGCTATTGGGCCGAGGTCGGCGCCGTTTTCGACGAATTGGTTGCCTCGCCCTGAGTTTCGGCGGAATTCCGTCGCGTTGGCGGGGTCAGCGTATGCAGCGACGCCAGA
This sequence comes from uncultured Alphaproteobacteria bacterium, assembly GCA_963775405.1. Lineage (GTDB taxonomy): Bacteria > Pseudomonadota > Alphaproteobacteria > Rhizobiales > Beijerinckiaceae > Roseiarcus. Next base: position 52,117 of record CAVZJI010000004.1, on the reverse strand, counting down.
TGCACGTCGTCGCGGCGCGGCGGCAGCGGCGAAATCGAAACCTGCTGATCGGAGTTGGCCGTCGTTGCGGGGAGCGGCGCAGGCGCAGGCGCAGGCTCCTGGCCGCCAAGATGCAGCCACTTCTGGACATTCTTGGCGCCGCCGGCGACGTCGCCGAGCATCCCGCCAGACTGGCTCACGGGCGCCGAGGCGGCGGCGACCGTCGTCGGAGCCGGCTGTGCGGCCGGAGCCCCCTCGATGGGCGCAGGCGCAACGCTCGCGCCGCGCCTCTTGTCCGCGTCGGCCGTGGCGACCTTCACCACCGCCGGCGCCGGTTTCGCCCGGTCGTTGAGGACGATCTCCTGCGGTCCACCGGCCAGCGCGTCCGGATCGCTCGTATCCTTGTAGCCGGTGAAAACCGGATTTTGGCCGCCGTCCGCATAAACGATGCGCACAGGCTTGACGCCCGATGCGGCCAGTTCGGCGACCTTGGCGTCGTCCTTTTCGGCCTTTTCCGCAACCTCCGCTTCGACCGACTTATCGCGCTTGAGCGCCGGGCAAGGTTCGCTGCCGGAGAGCTCGTCTTTCGTGGTCGCGTCGAAGACATAGTGCTTGCCGCAGACCAGGACGGACGGCTCGTTCTTCGTCACCTCGAAATGGTCGGAGCCATTTTTGAGGTTTTTCCAGAAATCAATGTTGGGATCGAGCCGGAACTTGGCCATGTTCTCGGCCGTCATATGAAACGGATAGGACTGGAGCTGGATCTCACGCTGGCCGCCTGCAAAGGAGTTGCGAGCGATCGCGTAGATGTCGGCGACCTGCTCGTCGGTCATCGAGAAGCAGCCGGCGGACGAACAGACTCCGTGCACCATAACGTTCCCGCCGGTCCGCCCATAGGCCCGATCGTATGCGTTCGGGTAGCCAACGTTGAACGCCAGATAATAGTGGGAGTTGGGGTTCATCTGCCCCGGCGCGATCGAGTAGAAGCCTTCCGGCACCTGCATGTCGCCTTCGCGCTTCTTCGGACCAAGCTGTCCCGACCAGCGACACATCGGGTAGGTCTTAAGCAGCGCGTATTCGCCGTTTGACCTCATTTTCCAGATCTCGAGCTCAGCCTCCTTCTTGTAAGTCCGGATGACGGTGGGCGAGGATGGCGTGGTGTCGAGTTTTTCCATCTCGGCGAGCGTAGCGCTGGAAATGGGCTGCTGAGATCGCGCAGAGCTCTGATCGAGATAGGAATTGTCGCAGCCGGCCATCAAGGCGCACGCTGCAACGGTCAGTCCAACGGCGGTCCCGCGCCGGATGATGGAGTTCATCGATCTCCCCGCATTCGACCCGACTCTTAAGCGCACGGGCGCCAAAAGTCCACCCAGCCATCAAAAGCAGCCGTCCTTACCGACCCGTTAACGGATTGTGCCTCCGACCGGAATTTGGGCTCGAAATCAAAGCAATAGGGTTAAATTGGGAGCGGGCGAGCCATCCGGCGCGCAGAGCCGTCACCAGCGGTGGGAGAGAGGCGCAGAATTGAAGATCTCGGCGAGCCTCGCCCGAGTCGCCCGCGTCGTTCCCTCTGGCAGAGCCGAGCGCGGGAAAAACCGCGCTTCTTTGATTTCCCAGTCTGGCAGCCGCTCGCCTAAGACCCGGAAGTTGCGGATGATGTAGGCAGCCACGTGGTCGCGCCGCGACGTCTGGTTGTTAAAGAAAACGCCGTGCAGGATCAGCGGCGCTTCGATCACAGTGCGAGCCTCCTCCTCAAGTTCGCGCGCAAGCGCCTGAACCAAGGTTTCTCCGACCTCGACCCCGCCACCCGGAAAGTGCCAGCCGGAGAGATAGCCGTGCCTCACCAGCAGGATTTCGTCGTCGGCGCTGAGCACGATCCCACGCACGCCAAGCGTCATCGGCCGTGCGACAAGGAAGCTCCAATGCATCAAGCGCAACTTCAGCCTTTCTTCAAACGACGCGGCCATGCTGCGGATGCTCCGGGCCCCGGCGTTAAGCTCAGGGTTGTCTTTCCGTTCAAGCAATCTTATTGCCGTCCGGTCAATGGCCTTCGCTTCTGACGCACCGGCAGACGGGACGCTGACGATGAGCTTTACCATCGCGCACATCACCGACCCGCACCTGAGCCCGGCGCCCATGCCCGGCTTCGCGGATTTGCGGCTCAAGCGCGTCATGGGCTTCATCAACTGGAAGCGCGGTCGCGAACGGCTCAACGACATGGCGCTCTTGAAGCGCCTGGTCGAGGATCTGCGCGCGCAGCGCCCAGATCATGTCGCCGTCACCGGGGATCTGGTCAATATCGGCATGGCGGCCGAATTCCAGCGCGCGGCGTTATGGATGGAGACGTTGGGCGAAGCTTCTGACGTCAGCTTCGTGCCCGGCAATCACGACGCCTATGTGCGCGCCTCGATGCCGCTGCTCGAGGCGACGTTCGCGCCCTGGACCACGGGCGACGCGCGGCGGGGCGGAGCGACCTTCCCATTTCTGCGCATTCGCCGGGACGTCGCGATTATCGGCTTGAGTTCGGCGGTGCCGACCGGTCCGCTGATGGCGACAGGCAGGCTCGGCAAGACGCAACTCGAGGCGTTCGCCGAATTGCTGCGCGAAACCGGCGCCAAAGGCCTGGCGCGGGTCGTTCTCATTCACCACCCGCCGCTCTCGAGGGCGACGCCTCCGCTGCGCGGTCTTTTGGACGCGCCCGCGTTCCAGCGCGTTGTGCGCGACCTCGGCGCCGAGGCGATCCTGCACGGCCATACCCACCGGCAGGCTGTTCGCTCGCTTCCTTCTCGCGCCGCACGCACGATCGGGGGCGACGTTCCGGTCCTGGGCGCGCCCTCGGCCGCCGCAGCCGCCCGCGACCCGCGCTATCGCGCCGCGTATCACCTCGTACGACTGGATCGCGAGGGCGATCGCTGGCGGGTCGGCGCGCGCGCTCGGGGGCTCACGCCGAAAAGCGAGTTGATCGGCGAGCGTGAGGCGCTAGGGGTTTAATGGAGATGCTGGCGCGCTTCGTTAAAGCACGTGCCTCCGGGTCCGCGTTTGTCGCCGAGCATTCTTACGCCGGCGCAGCGTGCGCGAAGGCGAGCATGTTCAGCGCCTGTGTCTGAATGACCGCGACGCGCGCCTCCAGCCCTTCAGAAATTCTGGCTCATTCAGGCTCTGATAGAAGGCGAGCCTCGCTTTGCGTGAAGCGGGCGATCACATCCTGCGGATCGAGGGCCCCAACGGCCGCAAGTGTGATCGGGCCAATCGAGCCGTCCTGCGTCACACCGACCACCGCTTGCAGCGTCTTCACCGTTGGCGGTGAGGCTTTTGCCTTCGTAGTTCTCCAAAGTCGCCAGCGTGATGCCGAAGTTGATTGGGCCTCCAGGGTCCCCCGGCGTGTCGGAATAGCCGCCCTCCGCCTTGAAGATGAACGGCATACAGGCGTCGAACCTTGCCGAGCTTTTACAGCGCCGAACATAAGCCTAAGCACGACATGCCACAGCCCGAACTTGCCAAACCGACCCGGGCAGGCGAAAAGCGCGCGCATGATTCGTCAGCGCTGAAACCGATCAGCTGGCCGAGCGCGTGTGAGCGCTCATGGAAAACATCCGACGGATCATCGACTTTGGGAGGGGCAATCCATGTCTGAAGCCACCGATTCCGCTGTCGAGGCCAAAGAAAAAAGTCAGGCGGTCGCCCTCATCATCGCGATTCTCGCCCTTTTGCTGGCTCTGGCGGAAGCTGGCGCAAAAAACGCCCAGCACCTGTCGACGGAAAAAAACATAGAGTCCTCCGACCTGTTCAATTTCTACCAAGCCAAGCGGATTCGCTCGACGGTCGTAGAAACGGCCGCGGCCGCGCTCGAGGCGCAAAAAAGCGCCGTGACCGATCCCAAAGCGCAAGAGGCGTTCGAGAAGCAAATCGCCGACTTCAAAGCGACCGCCGCACGATTTGAAAAGGACACGAAGAAGCCGGAAGACAGCATGGATGCGATCCAGGATCGCGCCAAGGAGGCCTCGGAAGCGCGGGAATTGGCCAATCGCCGGCTCGGACATTATGAACTTGGCAGCGGACTGACTCAGATCGCAATCGTGCTGGCGTCCGCCGCCATCATTACGGGGATTACCGCCTTGGTTTGGCTCAGCGGCATCCTCGGAGCGATCGGCGCGGCGCTCATTGCTTTCGGGTTTTTCGCGCCGACGGTGCTATCGTTCATCGGCTAGAGGCCCGCAATATTCCAGGACAAGGCATGACCGTTCTCTCCGCCTTTGCCGTCACAAAGCGCTGGCCCGCCCAACATCCGGAGCGGCTACAGCTCTATTCCCTGCCGACGCCGAATGGCGTCAAGGTCTCGATCATGCTGGAAGAGACCGGTCTGCCGTACGAGGTCCATCTTGTCGACTTCGGCAAGGGCGACCAGCGCACGCCGGAGTACCTTTCGCTCAACCCTTACGGCAAAATTCCCGCCATCCTCGACCCCGCGGGCCCGGGAGGCAAACCTCTGCCGCTATTCGAATCGGGGGCGATCCTTCTCTACCTTGCGGAGAAGACGGGAAAGTTCATGCCCACCGACCCCGCGGCGCACTACGAGACGCTCGAATGGCTATTTTTCCAGATGGCGGCGATGGGCCCGATGTTCGGCCAGGTCGGTTATTTTCACAAATTCGCCGGACGCGAGATCAAGGACAAGCGCCCGCTCCACCGCTATCGCGACGAAGTGAAGCGTATTCTCGCCGTTGTCGATGCGCGGCTTTCGGACCGAGCCTGGATCATGGGCAATGACTACACCGTCGCCGACATTTCGATGCTTGGCTGGGTGCGCAATCTGATCGGCTTTTACGACGCAGGCGAGCTGGTCGGCTTCGCCGAGCTGAAGCATGTCCCCGCCTGGCTCGAGCGCGGGCTTGCGCGACCCGCCGTTCAGCGCGGGCTCGACATTCCGAAGCGAGGGTAACCCGCCCAAGGCCGGCCCGATCCCACTCCAATTGATCCGCCGCCGAGTGAGCGCGATTTGTGCTTAAGGCAGCGAATGGACGATCACCGGCCCAGCGGTCGCGCTCGGTTGCCCGATAACCAACGGCCCGAGATTGTCGTCGATGAAGGCGAGCGCTCGCCGGTTCGACTCTTGCGCTTCCGCGACGGTGTTGAAGACGCTGATCGCGGTCACCGTGTCGTCCGGCGCGTAGACCACATAATAGCCCATGAAGCCCGAGACGTCGCTGATGAGGGAGATCGCCTCCTTGATCTTCTCAGCGAGCGCGTCGGCCGAGCCCGGCTTGGCCTTGAACTGACGAATGGCGGCATACATGGCGTCCCTCCCATTTGGCTGATCGTCTTTGGGCCACTCACGCCGGCAGGCCAAGGATGCGCGCGCCGGCCAGAAGTTTCTCGCCGACGGCCCATCCGAGCCCGGTTTCGTGCACAATACGTGCGCTGAAGCCTGGTTCCAGCTCCAGCCCACGCCGGATAACAGGCCTCGCTTCGGCCGCGCGTCCGCCGACGGCCAGCGCCAGGCCCTGGAAGAAATATCCCGTGCTGAAACTCGGGCTACGATGGACGACCCTACCGAAGCAGGCGACTGCGTCGTCTAAACGCTCCTCCGCCAACGCCGCCTCTCCCATCGCCATATGGGCCTCGAAAGCGAGAGGGTCGTCGGGACTGAGCCCAAGCGCGCGTGACGCGAAGGCAGCGGCGCGAACAGCGTCGCCGGCAAGCCCATGGGCTTGCGCGCCGAGATAGAGCGCGGTCGCGCACGCGGGGTTGAGCTTGAGAGCCCGATCAATGGTCGCAACTCCGCGCTCCTGCTCGCCGTCAAAAAACCGGGTAACGAAACCGGCGACAGCGAGCGCCGTTGCATCCTGAGGATTGCCGCCCACCGTCATGCGCGCATGCCGCAAGGCTGCGTCGCGGCGCGCCTTGTCGAAACCCTCTCGGGTGTAGCAGAGCTCGTGACACCAGGCGGCAAGCGCGTGGAGGGTCAGATTGTCCGGATCGAGCCTGAGCGCCTTCTCCAGCAACGCAAGCGCCGCTTTGGCGTCGCTCGGCATGTGAGCGGCGACGTGGGGCAGCGCACGCAGATAAAGCTCGTAGGCGTCAAGGTTCTCGACCCTCTTCCACAACGCCCGCTCGATCTCCGATTTTTGCACGCTGGGCTCGACAATGCCGACGACGCGCTCGGCGAGTTGATCCTGGAGATCGAAAATGTCTTCGAGCGCGCTATCGTATCGGTCCGCCCAGAGAAGCTTTCCGGTTTCTGCTTCGGTAAGTCGCGCCGTGATCCGAATGCGCCGCGCCGCTCTGAACACGCCGCCTTCCAGAATGTAGCGTGTGGCAAGCGTGCGGCCGGCGGCGCGAATGTCCGTGGGGCGGCGCTTATTGTCGGGCCTTGAATGGCGCGCGATAACCACAATCGAGCCGACCCGCGAGAGCGCGTTGACGATGGCGCTGGCGACGCCCTCGACGAAAAATTCCTCGGCTGGATCGCCGGTGAGATTCTGGAACGGAGGGACCGCCACAGAGGGCTTTGGGCGAGAGGACCGCGGCTCTGATTGCGGTCCCGCGGGATCGGGCCCTTCCGCCGGATCGGTTGGCAAACCCAGCAGGGAATCGACGATATCGTCGTTGAGGGAAATCAGTTCTTGTGCGCGGGTCAGGAGATAAACACCTTGTCGCGTCAGCTGCGCGCCGGCGCCCTTGCCGCGCTCGAGGAGTCGATGGCCGACCAACGATTCGAGCCGCTGTATTTGCTGCGAGACCGCGGACTGCGTGCGCCCAACTCGCTCAGCCGCCCGGGTGAAACTTCCTCCCTCTGCGATCAGCACAAAGCTGCGCAGCAGGTCGATGTCGAGGGCCGAAGTCGAGCCCATAAGTCATCATATCCGCTAATGAGCCATAAGCACTATTCGTTTCCACTCTCCTCCGAAAGAGGGTCATCTACCTAGAGCGACCCCACCCGCACCGAGACGCGGCGCACAGGGTCGGTGAAACGAGGGACAGGACGATGGACGGCATCGCGGACAGCCCAAGCCTGCTGATGGACCTCCCGGTTTTAAACGCGCCATTCCCACCCTTCGATTTTCCCGCACTGTGATGCGGGTCACACTTACGCGGGTGGTCTTGTGTTTGAGTTATGTTTTTGAAGTCCTGAATGCATTCAAGAGCGCGTCTCTCGCGAGAGCAGCGAACTGAAAATGACAGGCGTCGATCCGCAAATCGCTTGACCCATCCGCGGCGGCCCTGCGTCGACATTGAAGCTAGTTAAATTTGAAACCGAGGAGGACACTATGGTTGACGACGCCAAACTCAACGCGTTTATCGGCAAAGTTGTGGGCGATCTCGGCGCCGTGTTCAGCGCGCCCCTGGTGCGCATGGGCGAGAAGCTCGGCCTATACAAGGCGCTCAAGGGGCAGGGTCCCATGACGCCAGCCGAGCTGGCGGCGAAGACCAACGTCGCCGAGCGCTATGCGCGCGAATGGCTATCGCATCAGGCCGCGTCCGGATATCTCGAGTACGATGCGGCAACGGGCAAGTTCACCTTGCCGCCGGAACAGGCGATGGTGTTCGCCGAGCCTGACAGCGCCTTTTATCTTCTGCCCGCCTTCGACATGGCGGCGGTCATGCTGGAAAATCAGCCGCTTGTCGAACCTGCGTTCCGCTCGGGCAAGGGCGTCGGCTGGGGCAATCAGTCACAGTGCCTGTTCTGCACCACCGGACGCTTCTTTCGCCCAGGCTATCAAAACAATCTCGTCGGTTCCTGGCTGCCGACCTTGGACGGCGTCGCCGCGAAACTGGAAACCGGCGCGAAAGTGGCTGACGTCGGTTGCGGTCACGGCTTTTCGACCATCATCATGGCGAAAGCTTTCCCGAAATCGACGTTCATTGGCTACGACTTTCACCCCGACTCTGTGGTGCAGGCGCGCGTTCATGCCGAGCAGCATGGAGCGACCGCGAACACGAAGTTCGAAGTCGCCATGGCGAGCGATTTTCCGGGCAAGGATCTGGACCTGGTGACATTCTTCGACTGCCTGCATGACATGGGCGATCCGGTCGGCGCGGCGCGCCATGTGCGCCAGACGCTGAAGCCCGACGGCAGCTGGATGATCGTCGAGCCGGCGGCCGGGGATCGATTGGAGGACAATCTCAATCCGGTGAGCCGGATGTACTACGCCGCCTCGACCATGATTTGCATCCCGACCTCGCTCGACCAGCCCGTCGGAGCGGCGCTCGGGGCGCAGGCTGGCTTCGCCAAGCTTTCATCGGCGATCACGCAAGGCGGATTCGGCAAGGTGCGCAAAGCGACGGAGACGCCGTTCAACATGGTGCTCGAGGCGCGTCCTTAATCGCGCCTCACCCGCTCGGGGCCAGAGCGCCCGGCAGAGCCGCGCGCAGGCGTGAGGGCGCAGCAGGAAGAAGCTTCTTCACCGCGGCTGAAGCGGCGATCTCGCCGCGGTTGACGAAGGCTTCGTGATTACGCTCGATCTCATCGAGGTCGTAGAGGTAATTGACCATGACGCCGAAGGACTCGGCGAGCCCTTTGGGCGACAGGTCCCCCTCCCAGTCGATGCGGTCGAGCCGCGCGCCATTGCCGAGATGAAAGCGGGCGACCGGGTCCATGACCCGGCCGTCGGGACGGCGCGCTTTCAGGAAATAATGCGCGGCCAACGGCTCGAGCATGGCGCGCAGCCGCGGCGCGACGCCGGGCGCCATCGGCCAATCGTCCTCGGCCGCCAACTGGAGCGCGGCGTTCTTCATGGATGCAATCGCCGGATCTTCGGTCGTCTCGAGCCAAGCGCGAAATCCAGGAACCGGCGACAAAGTCACGAAGCCTTCGATCGCCCCCAGTTCGCGGCGGATCTCCTCGACGACCTGCTTGATGAGAAAGTTGCCGAAATTGACGCCCGCCAGACCCTGCTGGCAGTTGGAGATCGAATAGAACGCCGCCACACGCGCCTTGTCGGGCGCGACATGCACGCGCTTTTCCGCAAGCAGCGGGGCAATCGCCGCCGGCGGGACGAGCGTCAGCGCGACTTCGACGAAGATCAGCGGCTCATCGACCAGCCTCGGATGGAAAAACGCATAGCATCGCCGGTCGGCCGGATCGATGCGCCGTCTCAGCTCGTCCCAGTCGCCGATTTCATGCACCGCCTCGTAACGAATGATCTTTTCCAGAAGCGCCGCGGGCGAGGACCAGTCGACGCGGCGCAACACCAGAAAGCCGCGATTGAACCACGAACCGAACAGATGGAGAAAATCGCGATCGACAATGCCGAGCGAGGGGTTCTGGTTCACGAACTGGAGCAGGTCGGCGCGCATCGCGACCAGCGCGGCGGTGCCCCCGGGCGCTCGATTGAGCCGCCGAAACAGCTCGTGACGACGCGGCTCGGAGGCATAGTGGATTTCACTCGCCGCCGCTTCGCCGCCGTCCAGCCCGAAGCTGGCGATGGCGTGCCGCACCCGCTCGCGATCGGGCCCGAACTCGTCAGCAAGCGCGCTGAAGAACGCCGCATGATCGCTCGGATCGAGGGCGTGATAGCGCCGAATGACCTCGGCGGCGAGCGCGATACCCGACGCCTCGCCCCGCCCTTCAACCAAAGCTCGGCAGTCCTCGACCAACTGTTCGACGCGGTTATCCGCATCCTTTGGCCAAGGCTTGATCTTGAGCATGGAGCGGCCACGATCGGCGATCGAGGCCAGAAGATCGTAGAAAAAAGCGTTGCTCATGATTTCCGTCGGCCTTCCCGCGGGGGCCAGCGATCGGAGGAGCCATGATTGTCATGCGAGGGCAGAAGCAAATCAAGCCCGCGCGCGTAAATTTAAAATGGCGGCGCGCCGATCCAGTGAGCCCAAAGGTCGCGCAGGCGCGTCGCCCAGACCCAATAACCCCCGACCCCGAGCAGAAGCGCGAGCGCGATCGATCCCAGAAGCATGAGAAAAAGGCTCAACACATCGCCAAGCCGCCGTAGGATCCCGCGCTTCGGCAGCGCTCTCGGCTGTTCGGCGGCGGCAAGCGGCCCACTCGCGGCGGGAGGCGGAAAGCGCAAGGCGCGAGGGCGCGGCCTGGCGATCGGCCAAGCCGCCGGCCCATTCACCTCTAGAGCTTGTGGAGGCGGCTCATCAGCCACGCGTGGGCCTACCGTAAGCGCCCGTTCGCGCTCAACCAGACGGCGCGCGACATAATCGGCGACAGCAGCGACGATCGTGTCCGCCGATTGGCTTTCGGCGATCAGCACGCGGCCCTGGCGCGTGTCCTGAAAAAATCGATAAGTGCGCTTGTCATGCGCCATGTCGACAAACGCGATCATGTCGAGGAAAAGGCGAGGATGCTCGCTCTGCGTCAGCGCGAGATCGAACAGGTCGACGCCCTGAGGGGCTTGGTCGACGACCGGCTCCAACGCGCTCTCAAGCGCTTTGAGGCGGACGATTTCGAGCTCGCGCACCTCGGCGATCGCCTCGGCGCGCTCGGCCATCTCAACCCGAGCCTGCCGGATCGAGGCGCCGAGGTCCGGCTGGACTGGAACGTGGTCGGGCTTGTCGTCCATCGACTCGAATTTCGTCGGGCTATCGCCGGTAAGCGTAGCGTGAATCCGGCAGACCGCAAGCTGTTCGAGCGGTAGGGTTTTTTTCGCGCGCCGCCGGGCGATCGGCGCCCATTGATCATGAACGGAGATTGCCGATAACGTGAAAATGGCCGATCGCGGCCGCCCGCGACGAAAGCGAACCAGCGATGAGCGCCGCCGATCTTATCGATTTTTCCCCCGAGGTCGCCGACGCCAGATCGGCCAAAAAGCCGATCGTCGCGCTCGAAATCGACGATCATCACCCATGGCATGCCCTTTCCCCGCAATGTCGAGACGGCGCTCACGGTCGAGGATGCGGTGCGCGAGATGGGGGCCGTTCCGGCGACGATTGCGGTCGTTGACGGCCGCTTGAGAGTGGGCCTCGAGCGGCAGGAGATCGATCGACTCGGCCAATTGAGCGGCGGCGTCGTGAAGGCTTCGCGGCGCGATCTGGCGCTCGTGGCCGCTCGCAAGGGCTCGGCCGGCACGACGGTCGCGGCGACGATGTTCGTCGCTGGGCTCGCGGGCGTCGAAATCTTCGCCACCGGCGGCATCGGCGGGGTGCACCGCGGCGCTGAGGAAACGTTCGACATCTCGGCCGATCTGGTCGAGCTTTCGCGCACCCGCGTCGCGGTTGTTTGCGCCGGCGCCAAATCGATCCTCGACATCGGCAAGACGCTCGAATTCCTCGAAACCCAGGGAGTCGCGGTGGTCGGCTACCGGACCGACGAGTTCCCGGCCTTCTACGCCCGCTCCTCAGGCTTCAGGCTCGAACACCGCTGCGACGGGCTTCACGATCTCGCCCGCATGATTCGACTTCAGCGCGAGATCGGCCCTGGCGGCCTCCTGATCGCCAACCCGATTCCTCATGATCACGCGCTCGAAGAGGCCGCAATCGAGCAGCGCATCGCTGAAGCGGTGGCGGAGGCCAAGACGCAAGGCGTGGGCAAGAAGGAAGCGACGCCGTTTCTGCTTAAGCGCGTGGTCGAGTTGACCGAGGGCAAGAGCCTCGAAGCCAATATCGCGCTCATCAGGAACAACGCCATGCTCGCTGCGCAGACGGCGGTGGAACTCACGAAGTTATAAACGCCCGGCCTAATCTAAGGCCGGGACCGAATGGTGTTCGTGCGCGATCATCCACCGCCCGTCGATTTTTCTCAGGCAGATCGTCAGGCGAAAATCGAGCGGCTCCGGCTTGCCGTCCGATCCAAGCGTGGTGCAGCGCATAGTCGCAAAAGCGAAAGCGACATCGGCGCCTGCGGTGACGTCCATTTCTTGAATCTCAAACCGTACCGGCTCGCCCGAGCAGGAAAAGAAAAGGTCCCAGGTCCTCCTGTAGGCGTCGAGCCCAATGCTTTCGAACGGCGGCGGAACATCGAACATCACGAAATCAGCGGCGTGGCTTCGGAGGATTCCGTCATAGTCCTTGCCGCGCACGGCGTAGGCCCAGGCTTCGATCAGATCCCGTACTGCGACTTCATCGGCCGAGACGTTTTGCTTGTCCGCCATTGGCAGTGCCCTTTAAGCTCGATTGTCGGCGAAAGGTGTTATGGGAGGCGCTTGATGAAATGTTGGCGCCCTACCCTGCTCTTCGCGGTTTCCATTTTATCCGCCTCGGAGGTCCTTGGCCCATGCAGAAAGAAGAAGGGATCGTCAAAATTCCGAGCCATCACTCCGTGGACGAGACGGTCGACAAGCTCAAGACCTTTCTCAAGACCAAAGGCGTGGCGCTGTTCGCGCTGGTCGACCATAGCGGCGAAGCCGAAAAGGTGGGGCTGAAAATGCCGCCCACCAAGCTCTTGATCTTCGGCAATCCGAAGGGCGGCACGCCGCTCATGCTTGGCGGCGCCGAGCGCTGCCATCGATCTGCCGCTGAAAATTCTGGTTGCGGAAGATTCAGAAGGAAAGGTTTGGATCTCGTACAACAGCGCTGAATATCTCAAAGAACGGCACGGGCTGCCGGACAATCTCATGCCGAATATCGCCGTCGTTCAGGCGCTAGCGGCCGCTGCGGGAGAGTGACAACATCACCCCAACGGCACTCGCCGTTCGACCCTCATTGATGAGGGGCGTCCTTGGGAACCGTCTCGGGAGCCTTGTTGCTGTCTGGCAGCAGGAAGCCGTTATTTTTAAAGGCCACCCCGGCGTCGTTTAGCCTCGGGGGCCCGCTGTGGCAGAAACTGCAAGCCTTACCGGTCTGCCTTGCAAATGCGGGCGTGGCTTCAGCGTTCGACGTGGCCACGATGAAAGCTAAGGCGAGGGGCGTCGAGGACAGCGCATTTCGCCTCGCAACGGATTTGACGCTAGAAACACCCTTGTTGGCGGAGCCGCGTGCGAGCATCGTCCTAGCGACAAACATCTTCGCTTTTTGTAACATTACGTGTCCCTCCCACCCGGCGACTCGCCGACGCGGTTGTCTGCATGATTTTGCGCGCATCTCGCGCCCTCGTCATCGGCGACGTGATGACGGATTTCATTGTGCGGCCGGAAGGGCCGGTCGTTCGCGGCTCGGACCGGCGCGCTTCGATTACGGTTCAGCCCGGCGGCTCGGCAGCCAATCAGGCGGCGTGGCTCGCCTGGTGCGGCGCGGGCGTCGATTTCGTCGCCCGCGTCGGGGCCGCTGACCTCGAAAGCGAGATGGCGCGCTTCAGGGAGATCGGCGTTACGCCGTATCTCGTCGGTGATCCGGATCGCGAGACAGGGCGGCTGATCGCGCTCATCGACCCGGACGGCGAACGCAGTTTCCTCACCGATCGCGGCGCTAACGAAGCGCTCGAAGCGAGCGACATCGCCGACGCCCAGATCGCCAACGCCTCTCACATCAGTCTCTCCGGCTATTCATTTTTTGCTCCCTCCACGCGCGCGGCGGTTCTCGACGTCATGCGGCGAGCCAAGGACAAACCCATCAGCGTCGATCCGGCCTCGGCGGAGTTCCTGCGCGAGGTCGGCGCCGACAATTTCCTCGCATGGACGCAAGGCGCGACGATCCTGTTCCCCAACGAAGAGGAAGCCGCGGTTCTCGCGGACTCGACCGATCCCGAAACCCAATGCGACCGCCTTGCGAAACACTATCCGATCGTCGTGATCAAGCGCGGCGCGGCCGGCGCAGAAGCGCTCGAAGGCGGGCGCCGCTGGCGAATCAAAGCAGGCGGGCAACAAGCCGGTCGACATCAGCGGCGTTCGTGACCCAGGCGTCGCGGCCCTTCTCGGCCAAATCGTGCGCCGCTTTCCTCTCAACCGCCCGAACCGTGAGGTGGTTGACACGACTGGCGCGGGTGACGCCTTCGCCGCCGGCTTTCTTGCCGCGCGGTTGACCGGCGCGGACGTCCAGATCGCGCTCGGGAGCGCTTCGGCCCTCGGCACGGCCGCCACGGCAATCATCGGGGGACAGCCGAAGAGGTCGAACGTTCAGCGCGACTGATGGATACGATCGTTTCTTTTGATAGACTTGCGATGATCACGGCCTATACCTATCTTCGGCCCAGCAGCGTTTCCGAACAAAGAACCCGCCCAACATCTTCAGTGACAAAACTGAATGAGCGGCAGTATTTCGGAAGCCAAGACATATCAGTTCGATCAGGAGGGCCAAATGTCCATTCGTCCCGTCAAGCGCGTCAGCCAGTCCGTTCCGACCATGGAGGGGGCGGGCGTCAAGCTCCGCCGCGCCTTCGGCTTCGGCGACACATCCGATTTCGACCCGTTTCTCATGATGGACGATTTCCGCGGCGATCGGCCCGAGGACTATCTCGCCGGCTTTCCGTGGCATCCCCATCGCGGCATCGAGACGATCACCTATGTGCTGGCGGGCGAGGTCGATCACGGCGACAGTCTCGGCAATCGCGGCAAGCTCGGCTCCGGCGACGTCCAGTGGATGACCGCGGGCAGCGGCATCCTGCATCAGGAAATGCCGACCGGCGACGCGAAGGGCCGCATGCACGGCTTCCAGCTGTGGGCGAACCTGCCCGCGCATCTCAAAATGACGAAGCCGCGCTACCAGGACGTTCCTGCAACGGCGATCCCCGAGGTGATCGATGACGACGGCACGCGCGTGCGCGTCATCTGCGGCGAGTTCTGGGGCAAGGCGGGTCCGGTCGACGGCGTCGCCGCTGAGCCGCGCTATCTCGACGTGACCGTGCCAGCGGGCAAGAAGAAGCGCCTCAAGGTCGAAGATTTCCGTCAGGCTTTCGCCTATATCTTCGACGGCTCCGCGATGTTCGCCGACTCGTCCGAACCGTTCGGCGTGCTCCGCGAAGCGCAGGTCGATGGCGAGGAGGTCTTGGTGCGCGACAAGGTCGGCAACCGATCGCTGGTCGTGTTCGGCGCGGGCGACGAAGTCGTCGTCCAGGCGGGCGAAGAGGGCGTGCGCTTCCTTCTGGTCTCTGGCCGACCCTTGTGCGAGCCGATCGCCTGGCATGGGCCGATCGTCATGAACACGCAGGCTGAGATCCGTCAGGCGCTGAGCGATTTGCGCAGCGGCGCGTTCATCAAGAACTAACGAGAACCGGCTCGAGCCGCAGATGCGTGGCTCGAGCCGATCGCCAAAATCGCTTCAAAGCGGCCGGTCGCGAGCGGAACCGAGCTTTAATCCTCGCGTTTTATGATCGTAAGAGCGGGCGTGTGCGCCCGGCGGAGCCAGCAGACATGGCCAACTCAACGATCACGACGCAATGCTGCATCGCCGGCGGCGGCCCCGCTGGGATGATGCTCGGATTCCTGCTGGCGCGCGCCGGCGTTCATGTCGTGGTGCTGGAGAAGCACGCTGATTTCTTCCGCGATTTCCGCGGCGACACGGTTCATCCCTCAACCCTCGAGTTGATGTTTGAACTGGGCCTGATCGATGAGTTCCTGAAGCTGCCGCATCAGCAAGTCGAAACGCTGTCCGCGCAGATCGGCGCCGAACACGTTCAAATGGTCGATTTTCGCCACCTGCCGACGCACTGCAAATTCGTGGCGCTGATGCCGCAATGGGACTTCCTCAACTTCCTGGCCGAGCACGGCAAGCGCTACAAAACGTTCGACCTGCGCATGCAGGCTGAGGCGACAGACCTGATCGAGGAGAGTGGCCGCATTGTCGGCTTGAGCGCGACGACCGCAAGCGGCCCGCTCACGATCCGCGCCGACCTGGTGGTCGGCTGCGACGGACGCCATTCCGTCATGCGCGAGAAGGCTGGACTCAAGAGTGACGACTACGGGGCGCCGATGGATGTGCTGTGGTTTCGCGTGTCTCACAGGGACGGCGACAGCGCGGACACGTTCGGCCATATCGAAGTCGGCAAGTTGATGGTCATGTTCGATCGCGGCGACTACTGGCAATGCGCCTATGTCATTCCGAAAGGCGGGATCGAGCGCATGAAATCGGCGGGCCTCGAGGCCTTCCGCGGGCAGGTTGTCGAAATGTCGCCGTTCCTGTCCGACCGCGTTGGTGAACTAAAGACTTGGGACGACGTCAAACTGCTCAGCGTCACAGTCGATCGGCTACAAAAATGGTGGCGGCCCGGCCTCCTATGCATCGGCGATGCGGCGCATGCGATGTCGCCGATCGGCGGCGTGGGGATCAACATGGCGGTGCAGGACGCGGTCGCCGCCGCCAACCGGCTCGCCGAACCGCTCCGCACGGGCAAGGCGACGGACGCGGATCTTCAAGCCATCGAGGAGCGCCGCACTCTGCCCATGCGGTTCATCCAGGGGCTGCAACTCACCATCCAGCGACAGATCATCAGCCGCGTCCTCAGAACCCAAGAGCGGCCGAAGCCGCCGCGGTTCTTCAAGCTGTTCGGCGTCTTTCCGATTCTGCGCCGCATTCCAGCGAGGCTGATCGGGATCGGCATTCGCGCCGAGCACGTTCGCACGCCCGAAGCGGCGCCGAATTGAACCAATCCGCGCCGCCTTCCGTCATCGCTCCAGCGCCTCGGCATAGACACTGAGCGTGTCGCGCGTCATGCGCTCAAGCGAGTAGGTTTCGGCGATCTTCGCCCGCGACCGGCGACGGATAGCCTCACGCGCGGAGGCGCCAAGCGAAAGCGCGGCATGGATCGCCTCGGCCAGCGCGGCCGGTTCGCGAGGGGGAACGAGCCAGCCGGTGCGGGCGTCGGCCTCGGCGTGCGGCGGCGCAGCGACAATCTCACGCGCGGATCCGACGTCGGAGATGATGGTGAGCGCCCCCATCGCGGCCGCTTCGATCGAAGTGCCGCTCACGCCGTCGGCGTCCGTGGCCGGAAAGACCACGACCGCCGCGCCGATGTACGCCGCGGGCGGATCTGCGGGGGCGCCCACGCGGACAAGCATCGACTGGACGCCGTACTTGATCGCAAGCGCGTCAAGCTCGCGCGCGAACACCGGCTTCGCTGCTTCGCCCGCCAGCACGAAACGGACATCGTCGACGCCTTGGCCCTTGATAAGCGCCGCGGCTTCGATGAGCGTTTGCTGGCCGCGGCCGACCGCAAGCCGCGCCGGCATCAGAACGACGCGCTCGTGCGCGGCGACGCCCCAAATCGAACGAACGTCAGAGACGCGGCGCCCGCTTACCCGTTCCGGCCGAAGCTTGGAGAGATCGATTCCCGGACGAACGATCCTGAGGCGCTTTGGACTCGCGGGAAACAGGCTTTCCGCGCGCCCGGCGGCGAATCCCGACGAGGCGATCACATAATCGCCCTCAGCGACGGCGGTCTCGAAGCTGGTGCGTGGACGGGTGCGGCCGCCGTCGCCCGGAAGCGAGGTGACGAGCGGACGTTTCGCTTTGCGGCAGGCCTTGACCGCCGCCCACGCCGCCCAGCGAGAGCGCGCATGCACGAGGTCGACCCGCTCCGAAGCAATAATGCGCTGAAGGCGTCGCATGTTGAGCGCCATCGCGAGCGGGTTCTTGGTCGCCGCCTGAAAGCGGACGAAGAGACCGCCGATCGCCTGCAGTTCGCCGGCCAGCTCGCCGGAATCGGTCGCCACCAGCGCGCGCGCGCCAGTCTCAGCCAGCGCCGCGGTGACGGCGAGCGTGGCGCGTTCGTCGCCGTCCGCCGCGACCGGCGGGACAATCTGGAGGATCGTCCGGCCGGCGAGCGGCGCGTTCGCCCCACGCCCGAAGGGAGAGGGCGGGCCGATGCTCACGGCGCGCCGCGGCGCAAATCGGAGAGCGCGTCGGGCGGGCGGTTGACTTGGCGCGAAGGCTCCGCCAAGCCCGCTCCGCCCTGCGCGCCCGCACCGAGATTTATTCCGGCGCGCCCCCCGCGCGGCGTCATCAAAAGCGAGTTCAATGTGTCGGACGAACAGCCGCAGTTTTTCATCGTCGGGAAGGCCCCGAATCAACGGCGTATCGCCTTTCGCCGTCGCGCGCCAGTGCGCTACGGAGTTCCCGGCCTCGTTTGGCTCAGTGGTTATCGCTCCGACATGGACTCGACCAAGGCGACTGCCCTCGACGGCGAAGCCAAGCGGCTGGGTCTTGCCCTCCTACGGTTCGACTATTCGGGCCACGGGCGCTCCGACTGCCCGCTCGAGGACGGAACGATTTCGCGCTGGCTCGAGGAGACGCTGACGCTATTGCGGGCTGAGAGCGAGGGAGCGCAGATTCTGGTCGGCTCGTCGATGGGCGGATATCTGGCGCTGCTCGCCGCCAGGGCCCTCAACGAGGCCGGCGACACGGACCGCGTCAAGGGCCTCATCCTTATCGCCCCGGCCGTTGACTTCACCGAAGCCCTCATCTGGGCCAAGGTGACGGAAGAGGCGCGGTGCGCGATCATGGATGAAGGCGCGTGGCGAAGGCCCTCCGCCTATTCGAGCGAGCCCGATTGCTTCACCCGCGACCTCATCGAGGACGGTCGAAAGCATCTTCTGCTCGGCGGCATGATTCGCACTGGTGCGCCCACCGCGGTGCTGCAAGGCATGCGGGACGAAGACGTGCCGTTTTCGCATGCGCTTGCGCTCATGCAGCGCTTCGGCGGCGATCCGGCGACGCTGACGCTGGTTAAGGACGGCGATCATCGCCTCTCGCGCCCACAGGATCTGCAACTCATGTTCGAGGCGGTGGGAAGGATGTTGTGAGGCAGTCAAGGACTCGACGAGGCCCTTTCAATTCGATTTCGCTTCCCCTCCGCCTTGCGCAGGCCCTCGACGATGCGCGCGTACTGCGCCTTGAAGGTCGGACCGTCGGTCCAGTCAATGCCCGCCCATGTCTGCACGGTGAAGCCGGGATAGACTTTCTGCAATTGAGCCACGGCCTCTTTCGCTTCCTTGTCGTGGCCGGTCCAGGCGTTGGCGGCGGCGAGCTCGACCAACGGGTAAAAATCTTCAGGATCGCCCACGATTGACATGTTGCACCATTCGATCGCCTGTTCCCATTGCGCGAGATGGGTGTGGAGGTGGCAGGTGTAGAACTGCCACGAGGGACACTTGGATCCCGAGGACTCAAACGAAAAGCTGTTTCGAGCCCCGAGAAGCCGTCCTCGCTGTGGCCGATAAACATTTTCCAGAAGCTGTGTGTGGCATTAGCTTCTGTGTTGTTTGGATTGGCGGCGATCGCGGTTTCGGCTTCAGGGATTGCTTGCGCCCATTACCGCTTGGCGAAGAATACATTCGCCTTCGCCATGTGCGCGTTTGAATTGTCAGGCTCCGCCTTGACGGCCTGATTGGCCCAATCTTCGGCGCGCCGAATGTCGCTTTTTGGGTCGTTGCTGACGAGGCCCGTCACCCGATCGACCAAAGCCCGCGTGAGGCCAACCATTGCCGGGACAAGCTTGGGGTCGAGCGCCAGCGCCCGCTCGAAAAGACCAACTACAGCATCCTGATTTTCCTTGGACCCGGAGCCGTTTAGCCGTTCCATCCATCCGCGCATGGAAAGATCGACGGCGTCGGGGTTGTTGGGCCGCTCCCGGATCGCGCGCAGAGCTTCGGTCCTCGTGAGAGCCACGTCGAGCGAATTGGCGAGCCGGGCTACGATGTCAACCTGCAATTGGCCGACCTTGCTGCGCTCACCGTCGAATTGATCGGCCCAGACATGCGCGCCGGTCTCGGTCGAAATGAGCTGCGCGTTGACCGTGATCTTATCCTCGAGGCGACGCACGCTGCCTTCGAGAACGTACCTGACGCCGAGTTCGCGCCCGATCTGCTTCACGTCGACCGCCTTGCCCTTATAGGTGAAAGCGGTGTTGCGGGCGATCACGAAGCTGTTCGACAGATGCGAAAGGTCGGTGGTCAGATCGTCTGTGATCCCATCGGCGAAGTACTCCTGTTCCTTGTCGCCGCTCAGATTCTCGAACGGCAGGACGACGATCGAGAGGCGTGCAGTGGTCGCAAGCTTGTCACTCGCGGCAGGTAGCGCCGCCGTCTGCTGCGGCGTCCACGCCCGCCAGCCGAACCGCCCCGCCGCAATGAGCGCTGCGACGCAGGCCGCGATCACCCCGATCTGACGACCGCCGCCACGAAGGGCTCTCAGCCCTGTCGCCTGAGGTCCTTGGTCCTTCGATCCAGCGTTTTCCAACGTCGACAGCGCATAAGCTCGCACTGGCCGTGCGATGTTCTTGAGCTGTTTCTCGCCGAGGTCGACGAAATTCTCCGTGAGCCGGTCACGCACCTGCCGGTAGGCGTCTTCGGAGAGACAGACGCCGCCCGGCTCGCAAACGCCTTCCAACCGAGCGGCGATATTGACGCCGTCGCCCATAAGGTCGCCGTCGCCCTCCTCGACGAGGTCGCCCAGATGAATGCCGATGCGAAATTGGATGCGCTTGTCCGCGGCGACGCCCGCGTTGCGATCGATCATAGCGCGCTGGACCTCGATCCCGCAGCGGACAGCGTCGACCACGCTGCGGAACTCAATGATGCTCCCGTCGCCGGTGCGTTTGACGATCCGGCCGTGGTGGAGGGAGATTGTGGGATCGATAAGATCGCTGCGCAGCGCCCTGAGCCGCGCCAGGACGCGCTCTTCGTCTGCTCCCGCGAGCCGGCTGTAACCGACCACGTCCGAGACCAATATCGCCGCTATCTTCCGGGTCTCGCTCATGGCGCGCCCCTTTTGCTGCGGTTCAGCCTAGCACAAAAACCTTTCCTGAACTGCCCAATATCGACATGGCGACACGCGACTTATTCCCGACGCGCGGAAGCTCGCGGGCATGACCAGTCGCAGGAATAGCTACGCGAGAGCGGCTTCTACTCCCACGTCGCGCCAAAGCGATGCAGGCTCGCGCCATGGACCTTGAGCCAGATTTCTGCCCGGTCAGTTCCAGGGTGCAGACGGCGCGTGAGCTTCCAGAACAGCGGCGAATGATTCATGTGCACGATATGCGCCACCTCATGCGCGGCGAGATAATCGAGCACGAACGGCGGGGCGAGAATCAGGCGCCACGAGAAATTCAGTCCGCCAGTCGAGGAGCACGACCCCCAGCGGCTCACTGTATCGCGCACCACCATGCGGCGCGGCTTGACGCCGAGTTGCTTGGAATGGCGCGCCACCGCAGCTTCGAGATCCTTGCGCGCCTCGCGCTTGAGGAAATCGGTGACGCGACGCGCCACATGTGGCCGCTCGCCGGAAACGCAGATCAGCGGTCCGCGCTCGCTCGCCTCGAGCCAGACGCCGCCGCGCTCGCCCGGCCGGTGCGCGATGCGATGATCGACGCCGCGCAACGGCGTCACCGCGCGCGGCTCGAACGCAACCGGTTCGGGCAGACGCGCCAGCCGCGCGCCGATCCACGCGGCGTGACGCTCGGCGAATTCTCGCGCCGCCTTGAGCGATGACCGCGACGGCATCGTCAGCACCACGTCGCGCGTGGCTGCGCGAACCCTCAGCGTGAAGCGGCGCGATGTGGCGACGCGCTTCAGCGCGACGCGAAAAGTCTCGCCGTCATGGGCGATGTCGAAATGCGCCGCCTGCTCCGGCGCCTGGCGTTGGAAAAGACGCAGCATCCCGCCAAAATCCCCAGCGCGAACGTCTTGAGGCGATTGCCGAACCCGCGCAGCCGGCAAGCCCGATCCGCCGCTGGCGAATCCTAGTCCAGGCCCGTCCCGAGTTGCCAGAGGTTTTGTGAGGAAAATGTACGCTCTAGCCCAATTGCACGCTTGGGGTTGTGGACGGCTTCAACTGGAGCGGGAGTCCGGCGGCGACGAGGATCACGACGTCACAGGCGGCGCCGATTTCCCGGTTTGTCCTGCCCTGCCAGTCGCGAAACTCGCGGCCAAGCTTGTGCTCCGGCACCAACCCCATGCCAACTTCGTTAGACACCAGGATCGTCGGCCCGGCCAGCCCGCCAATGGCGTCGGCGAGAGCCGTCGCCGCAGGGCCTGGGTCTCGGCCGGCCAACATGAGGTTGCTGAGCCAAAGGGTCAGGCAATCGACGACCACCACCCTGCCCGCCCGCGCATGCGTCAGAAGGGCTGAGACGACGTCGAGCGGCTCCTCGATCGTGACCCAACCTTCGCCCCGGTCAGCCTGATGGCGGGCGATTCGCGCCGCCATTTCGTCATCTCCCGCCGCCGCGGTCGCGAGATAAAGCCTCTCCGACCCATAAGCCTCGGCAAGACTTTGAGCATAGGCGCTCTTGCCGGAACGGGCGCCGCCGAGCACGAGCAGGCTGCGAACGCGGCGCCCGGGCGTCCCCTTTGGCTCCTTTCTCATCCTGTAAAACCCGGCTCGGCGCCTGGATCGCAGACCAGGAAGCGCTCGTTCGGCATCCACCAGACCTCATCGGGGTGAAAACGGTCGAACACCTTCCGGTCGAAGCGGCAGTGTTGATGGTCGATCCACACCAGGCGTCCGACATGGGGCAAAAGCATGTGCGCGAAATCGAGGGTGGTGAAAGAATTGCCAATGATCATGATGGTCGGACCAGGCTTGCCGGTGGATTGAACGTAGTCCTCCCAGGGGATCGCCGTCAGCGGTTCTTTTTCGCCGGCTGGGAGCATCAGTCCCTCGATCTCCTCGGTTAGGCTGTCCTGAACGCCGAGCATGCGCGTCAAATCGCCCCCCTTGCGAGTCGCAATGGGGGCGAGGACCAAGGCCGGGTCAAGCCGCCAGTCGGGATGGCCGTCCGCTTCCACAATCGCGTTGAAGGCCGCGAGCGCGCCTCGCGGGGCCCAGTGGCTGTCGTGGCGGTAGTAAATCGGCCCCTCAGCTTTCGCCGCGGCCATGACCGGCCTCAAGTCGATTGTCTTGACGCCTTTGGCTGCGAGCCCCTCCACAAACAGGTCGTACTCGGTCCGCTTGCCCGAGTTTTGCGCCCATTCCGGCAGGTCGTCCTGGTAGACGGTCGCGGCGTTCGGGGGCGACGCGACGAGGAAGCGGATTCCGCGCCGCTCGAGGTCGCTTTTCGTGGCCACGAGCAGGTCAACAGTGTCGGCGACTCCTCGGTCGCGGACGAGAAGGCCGGCGCTCTGTCGCACCGCGTTCTCGCCCAAATAGAACATGCGCCCGCCGCGCCCAACCAGCACCGAATCGTTGCCGAAGCCGAGCATCGGTTTGGTCAGCTCCCGATGCGCCGTGATCAGCGTCTGCCGCAAGCCGAAATGGTCTTTGAGATAGGCGTCGACCGCCGCGGGCAATGCGAGCCAGCCCGCCCCGGTCGTGGGCAGCTGTGGCGCTGGCGCGAGCGAGCGCCCTTCCCTGAGCACGGTCGCGGGACTGTCGGGCGCGACCAGACCGACCACGAGCGGCGTGAGCAGAAGCAGGAACGTCAAAATGGCGAGACATCGACGCCGGCGTAAGAGCATGGTCAGGAGCCGCGAGGAGCAGGAACCCACGCGTTCATGGCCCCTCCGCCTCAAAATTTTGCGGCGTCACGCCAGGGTCGCAGACCAGGAATTGTTCGGTCGGGACCCACCAGACTTCGTCCGGGCTGAACTTATCGATCAGCTTCCAGTCGAATCCGCATTCATGATGATGGATCCAGATCGCCCGCCCGCCATGTTGCGACAGCATCAGTGGAAAGTAACTCGCGGTGAAGGAATCGCCGATCACCAGGATCGTCGGGCCGGGCCGCCCCGTGTCGACGACATGGTCGGGCATGATCCCCGAGGATATGGCCTCGTCGGTCCCTTGGACCGTCAGCCTGAGGGTCTCGGCTTCTTCTCTCACCTCGTCCTGAACTCCGAGGATCCGGGCGACGTCGCCCCCCCTTCGCTCTTCGAGCGGCCCTATCGCCGTCGCGGGATCGAGACGCCACTCGGGGCGCCCGCCGGCTTCGACAACCGCATTGAATCCGGCAAGCGCCCCGCTTGGGGTCCAATGCGCATCGTAGAGCAGATAGGCTTCCTCGCCCTGCTCACGGAGCGCTTTCATGACCGGCCTCAGGTCGACCGTCTTGACGCCGTACGCCTTGAGCTCCTCGAGCAGCAGATCGTATTCCGTCTTTCGCCCCTTGTCCTGGGCCCAGGCCGGCAGCTCATCCTGGTAGATGGTGGACGAATTTGGCGGAATGGCGACCAGAAGACGCGCGCCTCGCTTAGCGAGAGCGTCGCGCATTTCGGCGATCAAGCGCGCAGATTGCGCGACTCGCGCGTCCCTCAGAACGAGGCCCGCGCTCTGCCGCACCATCTCGTTGCCCTCGTAGAACATCCGCCCGCTGCGGCCGATCAGGACGGCGGTGTTGACCTTGAGCAGGACCGGATGAGTGAGATCCTTGTGGAGGCGGATCATCCTCTCCCGAAGGCCGAAGCGGTCATCGAGATAAGCGTCGATCTGTTTCGGGAGCCTGAGCCAATCGCTGAACCTGTCGGGCGGTCTCGGCATCGGCGCCGGATAACGCCCCTCCTTCAGGATTGACGCGGCGCCGTCCGGCCTGACGATCCCGAACACCAGCGGCGTAGCCAACAGTAGAAACGCCGCAACGGCGAAATACCGGCGCCAGAGCAGGAGCATGACTGGTCACGACCTGCCGGGAGCGCTGAACTCGACGCTCATCGTCCGACCTCTTCCTCGCTCAGACCGTGCGGATATTGTCCTGGTCGACAAACAAGATACCGCTCGACGGGCGTCCACCAGACTTCGTCCGGCTTGATCTTGTCGATCCATGCCCAGTCGAAGCCGCAGTAGTTATGGTGGAACCAGACGGCCCTGCCGACGTGCTGCGAAAGGAACAGTGGAAAATATCCGACCGTGAAGGAATCGCCGATCACCATGATCGTCGGACCGGGCCTGCCCGACGCGATGGCGTGGTCGGGCATATCACGCGCGGCCTCGATGCGACCCTCGACGCCGTGAGACAGCACCTCGTCGCGCCCGACCGGCTGCAAAACGAGGGACGGGGTCATCTCCACAGCCTTGTCCGCCACGCCCGCGAGTGTCGCGATGTCGCCCCCCTTTCGTTCCGTGAGCGGGCCGATCGCGGAAGCCGGATCGATTCGCCAGTCCGGATGACTGTCCGCCTCGACAATCGCATTGAAGCCCGCGACTGCACCGCTCACGTTCCAGTGCAGGTCGTTGAGGAGATAGGGGGCGCCCGAAGCGCGAGCCTTTTGCAGCGCTGGACGCAGATCGACGGTCTTAACCCCTCGGGCCGCCAACTTCTCGAGCAGGAGGTCATACTCGGTCTTCCTGCCGGGATTCCGCGCCCAGCCAGGCAGATCGTCCTGGTAGATGGTCGAGGAATTCGGCGGCAGGGCGACCAGGAACTTGATGCCTCGCCGTGCTAGCGCGTCGTTCATCGCCACGATCATGTCGACCGCCTCGGCCACCTTCTGAGGACGGAAGGTGCGGCCTGCGCTTTGCGCGACCATATCGTCGGGCAACGCGTACATTCGCCCGCTGGCGCCGGTCACCGTTATGCCGTTGCTATCGCCAAAGAGGGGCTTTGTCAGGTCCTTGTGCAGACGGATCATTTTCTCTCGCAGGCCAAAGCGGTCCTTGAGATAGGCGTCGATGTCTTTCGGAAGCGTCAGCCAACCGCCAGCGCTGTCGGGCGGTTTGGGCGTCGGCGAAGGATTGCGCCCCTCCTTCAGGATCGATGCGGGGCTGTCCGGCTTGACGATCCCGAACACCAGCGGCGTCGCGAGCAGCAAGAACGCGGCAATGGCGAGATGTCGGCGATGTCGGCGCAGCATGCCGGGCGAGGGTCGCGCAGTTTCGCGGCCTCTGCCCCACAGGCGATCCTGAGGAAGCGACGACCAGCTCACGGCGGGGCTTCTGCCCACCGTCCGCGAGGTCGAAAGCATTGATCTTACGCCCATCCGACAGTCAGCGCCTCGAGCCCGTGAAAATGGAATGCGTCGCGATAGCGCGACGTCCCGGCCAAGCGCAAGCCCGGCAGGCGGGCGAACAGGATCGGCAGCGCGACGGCAAGCTCGAGCCGGGCCAGCGGCGCCCCAACGCAGAAATGGATTCCGGCGCCGAAACTCAGATGCGCGTTCAGGGTCCTCGTAGGGTCAAAGACGTCGGGGTTGGGAAAGCGCTCAGGGTCCCGGTTGGCGGCGCCGAGCAGAAGGCCGATCTTCTCTCCCTTGCGGAGCCGCACGCCGGCGAACTCGACCTCTTCCAGCGCATAGCGCGCAAAGAGGTGGAGAGGCGGGTCGAGCCGAAGCAATTCTTCGACTGTCGCCAGCGTTGCGCTTTCGCTCGCGAACGCCTCGCGCGGGTCGACTCCCTGCTCGAGCATGACCTTCACGCCATTGCCGATCGCCTGGACCGTCGCTTCGTGACCGGCGTTCAGAAGCAGGATTACGGTTGCGACCAGTTCGTCTTCGCTCAGTTTGCCGCCATCGCTTTCGGCGATGAGAAGCTGACTGACGAGATCGTCGCCAGGATCGCCGCGCCGCGCGCGGGCGAAGTCCGCGCACGTAATCGGCGAAAGCGCGCGCCGCCTTGGCCGCGCGCTCCTCGACGGCGCGCGTCACTCCGAACTGGTACATGGCGGCCATACGATGCGACCAATCGACGAGCTGGGGGCCCATCTCACTAGGGACGCCGAGCAGATCGGCGATCACGGCGACCGGAATTGGGTTGGCGAACTCGGCGACAAGGTCGGCTGAGCGCCTCGAAGAGAACGCCTCGATCCGCTCGTGCGCGAGCCTTGCGATCTGAGGCGCAAGCTTCTCGATCCGACGCGAGACAAAGGCGCGATTGACGAGGTTGCGCAGCCGGGTGTGTTCGGGGGGTTCAAGCTCGAGCATCGAATGGCGCTCGAGCGCGTCGAACGGCGCAAGATGCGGTTTTGTGCCGCGCGGCCGCTCGACAATCTTCCGGCCGAAGCGGCGATCGCGCAGCACCGCCGAGACGTCAGCGAAGCGCGCGAAACACCAGAAGCCATAGTCCTCCCAGAAGAACGCCGGCGCGGCCGCTCGGATCGCGGCATAGGCGGGATACGGATTGTTGAAGAAATCGGGATCGCGCGGGTCGAGGCGCACGCGCCGCCGGGAGACGTCGATCGAGAGAGACATGAGGGGGCCCTCTAAAGCCTTCCGGCCGTGGAGGAAACGGGCCGCCGCGGGCCGCGGAGAAGCCTGCGAGGCGGGCGTGGGCGGCGCGCTTGGCCTAGCCGCCATTTTACCGGCGCCCCTAATGTTTTCAGTGAGTTACGACCCCGTTTAGTTCCGCCCTCGAAAATTGGCGCGTTTGAGAGAAGACGCGCCCGCTGTCGTTGGACCTATTAAACATTCGCATGATGTTATACAGACCCATCACGAGGCTAGCCCAGCGGATAAGCCGCCTCGACGACATAGGGCCCGCCCCCCGACCCCTCGCGGGCGGAATAGAGCACGAAGCGCTCGGCCATGAACGGGTCGGCGACCAGCGCGCCGCGCGAGGCGAGATAGTCTGCGACCGCCGCCTGACCGACGCCGCGCAGCCGCGCCAGCGTCACGTGCGGCGTATACTTGCGGGTCTCGGGCTCAATTCCGATCCGCCTCAGGCGCCGCTCCTGTTCGGCCTGCAGATCCATCAACGCCGGTTCCGCCCTCACCTTGGCCACGATCGCGCGCGGCTTGTCGCCGCCAAACCAGCTTAGTTCCTCGAAGCGAACCGGCGCCTTCGGCCGGCGGATGTCAGCGAGCGTCTCGTCGATGTCGCGCGCCGTGCGCGCGTCAATGTCGCCAATGAATTGAAGGGTGATGTGGTAGTCCTCGGGCTCGAGCCAACGCGCGCCGGCGACGCCGCCGCGCATAAGCGCGAGCTGGCCGACGACGGCGTCCGGCAGTTCCAGGCCGGTGAACAGGCGAGGCATTGAGGCGGTTTCCTTGCGAGTCCCGAAGCTGGCTCGGATTGAGGCCCGGATGACCGGTATGGCGAGGCCGCAAGGCCGGTCAACGCCGGGAAATCAAGTCGGCCCCCAAGGTCTGTGGCCAGCGTCTGGGCTCAGCTCAAGCAAGCGAGCCGCAATCGACTGATCGATCGTGTCCTCATGGGTATAATTACGTAGGTAGAATTACGCATTGCGAATCCTCAGGCTCATGCATCTGTAATTCTGTCTTTATCAATACTTGTACTTTCTATGTTTACGACATCAACCCTCGATGAGATCGGATTTCATGTAAGTTACTTAGGAGGACGCAATGAAAGCTCCCTCAGTCAGGACGCTTCGTCGCGATAAGAGGTATCTCCTCGGAGCGCTTGCCGCACCAATTTTCCTGATAGGACATCCAGGCCAGGCCCAGGCGGCGCAGGACCTTTTCGTTGGTCCGCTCGATTTGGACGCCTTCGTCCAGGAGAAGCTTGTGCCAGGCGCGTCGATTTTCTCGGACGACCATGCGACGCCAAACGCCCAGCCAGGTGACCGGGCAGAGTTTCTCTACCTTGCGAGCCAAGGCGAGAACCTGTCCGGCCGATCGACTCAGATCACAGGCGCCTTCGCCTCGGCGTTGGCCGAACAGAACGGCAATGGGGGCGTCGGAGTCACGTCCTTCATCGGAGCGAACCCTAGCGACGCCAACCCAAATGCGGTGCAGGACATCACCGCGCTGGCTGTCTTTTCACAGAACTTCACCAATACAGGAAAGACCACGCAAGACATCGCCGTACACGTGAAGATACCCGCCCTGGAGGTTGGGCTGATCGGGGTGCCGCCGCAGGTGACTTCGATCAACAACAACGAGACCGCGAGCGCCGAGGCGGATCTCAACGTCACCATCGTCCGCTCCGACGGGACAACCGACGTCATCGGCACGGTCTTCCAGTTCGGGTTGCAGATATTCGAAGAGCAATTTGTGAGCGGCGCCCAATTGTTCAACGTCTATGATCACAAATTCCTGGGCGTCAATAGCAGCACGCTTCCCCTGTTTGATTCTTTCAAAGACAATGGCGACGATTTCAACCCGAGGCTGACGCTGGACGCCGTTTCCACCGATGTCGACCTTGGCACGCTTCAGCCCGGCGACGAACTCTTCTACAACTACAACCTCAAGGCCGAAGGAACGACGAACGGCGGTGAGCAGGGGTTCGTGGCGTTCCTCGGCGACCCGTTCGGCGTCGATGTCACACTCGGCAACCTTGTCGTGACCGCGGCGCCTGCGACAACCGCCTCCATCCCGGAGCCAGCGTCCTGGGTGCTGATGATCTTAGGCTTCGGCGTCGTCGCCGGAATCACCGCCCGGCGCGCCGCCTTCGCATCGCGAGCCTAGACTTCGGCAGGCTTTCAGCCACGCTCCTTGGAAATGAACTGGCGAAAGCGTTCGGAGGTCGAGCCGGAGAAAAGCTCCTGCGGCGGTCCTTCCGCCTCGACCAGCCCTTGATGCAGGAACATCACGCGGGTCGACACGTCGCGCGCGAAGCTCATCTCGTGGGTGACGACGAGCATCGTGCGCCCTTCCTCGGCGAGCGCACGCATCACCCGAAGCACTTCGCCCACGAGCTCCGGATCGAGCGCGGAGGTCGGCTCGTCGAACAGCATCACCTTGGGCCGCATGGCGAGCGCGCGCGCGATCGCCGCGCGCTGCTGCTGCCCTCCCGAGAGATGCGAAGGGTAATAGTCGGCCCGCTCGGACATGCCCACTTTCGCCAGCAGCGCGCGCGCTTCCTCGACGCATTCGGCGCGCGGGCGCTTCTGCACATGCAGCGGCGCCTCGATCAGGTTCTCCAGCACCGTCAGATGCGACCACAAGTTGAAGCTCTGGAACACCATGCCAAGTTCGGAGCGGATGCGGTCGACCTGGCGCCGGTCCGCGGGCTCGGCCCGCCCATCGCGGCGCTGACGCATCTTGATGGTCTCGCCCGCGACCGTCACCACGCCTTTGTCCGGAGTTCTCGAGCAGATTGATGCAACGAAGAAACGTGCTCTTGCCGGAGCCGGACGAGCCGAGGATCGAGATCACGTCGCCGTCGTTGGCGGTGAGCGAGATTCCCTTCAGCACTTCGAGCTGGCCGAAGCTTTTGTGCATCTTGTCGACTGTGAGCGCGGGCGTCGCGGCGGACATGGGCGCTTCCTTCAGCTCGGACGGGGTCGGAGATGAGGCGACAGGCGCCGCTCAAGCGCGAGGAAGCCAGCGCCGATGAGATAGTTGACGACGAAATAGATCGCGCCGGCAAGGATGAGCGGCAGATAAGTGACGAGCGTATCGTTGCGGATCTTCAAAGCAATGCTCATCACGTCCCATAAAGTGATGAGCGAGACCAGCGCCGTCGACTTCACCATCGAAATCATCTCGGTCGAATAGGCCGGAAGCGCGTACCGGAGCGCGATCGGAAAGAAGATCCGGCGAAACACCAGAAGCCTGGACATGCCGCAA
This sequence comes from uncultured Alphaproteobacteria bacterium, assembly GCA_963775405.1. Taxonomy (GTDB): domain Bacteria; phylum Pseudomonadota; class Alphaproteobacteria; order Rhizobiales; family Beijerinckiaceae; genus Roseiarcus. The sequence goes on along the minus strand of CAVZJI010000004.1, from coordinate 21,977 downwards.
GCGCGCGCCGCTTCGACCTGCCCATGCGGCACGGCGAGAAGCGCGCCGCGAAAGATCTCGGCCTGGTAGGCGGCGGTGCAAAGCGCCAGCGCCAGCACAGCGCAATTGAAGGCGTTGCGCAGGAATCCCCACGCGAAGCTCGCGCGCACGGCCGGCAGCGAGGCAAGGCCGTAATAGACGACAAAGAGCTGGATCAGGAGCGGCGTGCCGCGAAAGACCATGACATAAGCGCGCGCGAACCATTCCAACGGCTTGACCCCGCTCACCCTCATCCAGGTCACGGCTGCGGCGATCAGGGCGCCCAGAACGACGGACAGGAACCAGACGGAGAGCGTAAGCGGCAGAGCGGCGAGGAGACGGCCGAAGGTTTTCGAGATGAAATCGAAGTCCATCGGCCCGCCTTAACCCGTCGCCCGGCGCATGCCCCGGGTGGCGCGCGCCTCGGCGACGTCGAAGAAGCGGGTCGTCGCAAGCGTCATCACGAGATAGAGCGCGGCGCCGCCGAGATAGAAGGCGAAGGGCCGATGCGTCGAGCCGGCGCCGACCTGACTGACGCGCATGAGCTCGGTCAGGCCAGTGACCGAGATCAGCGACGAATCCTTGAGCGCCACCTGCCAGAGATTGCCAAGTCCGGGCAGGGCGAAACGCAAAACTTGCGGCGCGATGATGCGGCGGAACAACAGCGCCCGATTCATGCCGACGCTGACCGCGGCCTCGAGCTCGCCCCGCGAGATGGCGAGATAGGCGGCGCGGAACACCTCCGCCTGATAGGCGCCCGAGATGACGCCGACGGCAAGCGCGCCGGCCGCGAAGCTCGGCACTCCGACGAAGCCCTCGTGACCGAGAGCATTGGCCGTTCCGGTCAGAAGCGCCGAAGAGCCGAAATAGACGAAATAGACGATGAGCAGCTCTGGCAGGCCGCGGAACAAAGCCGCGTAGGCCTGCCCCACGCCGCCCGCGAACAGCCTTCCCGAGAGCCGCGCCCAGGCGACGAGACCGCCAATCACGGCCCCGATGAGGAGGCCGCAGGCGGAGACGAGAAGCGTCATCGCCGCGCCTTCAAGGAGCGCCAGACCCCAGCCGCCCTCACCAAAACCGAAGATCGCCAGATTGCCCACCTCAGCGCCTTCCGGCAGCGCGCTCTTTTAATGCAAGAGCGCGTTCAGGATCCCGGTTGGGGCGTCATGTCGACCTTGAACCACTTTTCCGAGAGCTTCTTCACCGTCCCGTCAGCGATCGCCTCGGTCAGCGCCTTGTCGAGCTTGGCGGTCAGATCCGTGTCACTCTTGCGGATGCCGAGACCTGTCCCAGCGCCGAACACGCCGCCGATGAATCTCGGCCCGACAACCGCGAGGTCCTTGGCGTCGGGCTTTTCGGCCGTCGCGACCATAGCGGGATAGTCGTCGAGCGACGCATCGATGCGGCCCGACTTGAGGTCAAGATCGCGGTCATCGATGGTCTTGTATTCCTTCACATCCGCGATGCCCTTCATATACTGGCTGGCGAAATTGGCGTGGGTGGTCGAGACTTGCACGCCGAGCGTCTTGCCCTTGAGGGCCGCCTGGACCCCCTTGATCGCGGCATCGCCGACGGCGCCGTCCTTGTCGAGATTGACGAGCGTGCCCGCGGAGGGCGCCTTCGCGAGCGGGCTATCCTTGGGCGCGAGAAAAGCTCCCGGCGACACGGCGTAAGACTTTGAGAAGTCGATCTCCTTCTTGCGCTCATCGGTAATCGACATGCCGTCCATGATCACGTCGAATTTGCCCGCCTTGAGCCCCGGTATCATCCCGTCCCAATCCTGGGCGATGATCTTGCATTCGAACCCCGCCCGCTTGCAGACATCCATGATCAGGTCCGGTTCGAAGCCGACGATCTTGCCGCTGGAGTCGGTCAGGTTCCAAGGGTCGTAGGCGCCTTCCATGCCGATGACGACGGTTTTCCAGTCCTTGGCGAACGCAGTTGGCGCGAGCGCAAGGCTCGCTGCGAGCGCGGCGCCGAAACCCAGCGCCTTCAAAAATTTTGATGCCATCAGCCCACTCCCATGCTTCGCGCGCTTCATGACCCTGGCCAGCGCGTCCGTCTCAATTCATACATCGCACGCGCAGAAAGGGAAGCGCGTCGAACGCTCAAAATCGAGGCGCGTCGACGCTTTGCGGGTCAGATCCGCGCAATTCCTTCATCGAGGCGCGCTGGGACGCCCATCCGCGACCGGAACCGGTTCGCTCTTGTCGAGCGCGCGAGAAAAAACAGCGGCCGCGGCGCAGAGGAGCGCGAGGACGCTGCCGATCCACGGCAAGGCGCGAAAATCGAATCCAAACGCAAGGGCGGCGGCGCCGAATGTCGGCCCGAGCGCGTTGCCGACGTTGAAGGCGGACTGGTTCAGCGTCGAGGCGAGGTTAGGCCCGTCGATCGCTTTCCTCACCACGCGGGTTTGCAATGGGACACATGGCGCCAGGAACAGAAAGCCCCAGAAGATCATGGCGGCGCTCATAAGCGCGACACTGCCGATGACCGCCATCAAGACGAGATAAAAGAGCGCATAGGCCAGCGAGAGCACGGCCACCGATTCCAAAGGCTTCCAGTCGCCGAGCCGTCCGCCGATTACCATGCCCGCCGCGCCGCCGACGCCGAACAACAACAGCATAAGCGGAAGCGCGCCAGCCGAGATCCCCGTGTCCTCCAAGAGGAGCGGCGCGACATAGGTGAAAACGGCGAAGGTCGAGGCGCAGACGAGAAGGCTCATCGCCATGGCCAACAGCACCTGCGGGCGCCGCAGGGCGACGATTTCCTGTCTGAAGCTCGAAACCTCGCTGCGCGAAGACGTGGGCATCCAGAGCTGAAGCGCCGCCCCGGCGATGACGCCAACCGCCGCAAGCATCCAGAAGGCGGCGCGCCAGCCGAACACGTGGCCGATCGCGGTCGCGCTTGGCACGCCGACAAGGCTCGCAGCGGAGAAGCCCAGCCAGACGAGAGACACGGCGCGCGAGCTGCGCTCAGGCGGAACGCTCTCCGCCGCCACGATCGCGGCAATGCCGAGAAACGAGGCGTGCGAAATCGCCGCGAGCACCCTCGCCCCCATGAGCCAACCATAATCCGGCGCCAAGCGCAGCAAGCGCATGACCCACGACGAAGATCGCGCAGAGTTGCAGAAGCGTCCGCTTGCGCGGCTGGGACGACGTGAGCGCGACAATGACCGGCCCGCCGATGGCCACGCCGATCGCATAGCCGCTGACCAGAAGCCCCGTCTGCGAAATGCTGGCGTCGAGACTGGCCGCGATGTCCGGCAGCAAGCCGACGACCGCGAACTCGGTCGTGCCGATGGCGAAAGTCGCGAGGAAAAGCGCAAACAGCAAAGGCGACACGGATGTCTCCGGCGGTCGGATCTGACCGAGGCCCTCGGCCTCACAACCAATGCGAGATGCTGTCGCCCGCCCGGCGGGCGCGCTTCTTAAGGCCGAGCCTCCAGCACCATGTTGAACGGCGTCTCCGCCGCACGGCGGACCTCGCGGAATCCGCCCCCCTTGATGACCTCGGTGAGCCTCTTCTGCCCGGCCTGCGCGCCAAGCGCCGCACCCACTTCCTGAGACAGCGACACCGGGATGCACGCCATCGCCGACAAAGCGTAGGCGATCCGGCCGACCGGGGTCATATTGTCTTCCGTCGCATCGCCCGCGAGCGGCTCCATGAGCATCCAGACGCCATCCGGCTTCAACGACTGACGGACATGGGCCGCGGCGCCGACGGGATCGCCGAGATCGTGCAACACATCAAAAAAGGTCACCAGATCGAGGTCCCGGGCCGGAAAATTCTTCGCGGTCGCGACTTCGAAGCGAACATTGTCGAGCCCCTCCTTCAGGCGCGCTTCGTCTCTCGCGTGGTCGATGGAGGGCTCGTGAAAGTCGTAGCCTACGAAGGTCGACTTCGGGAACGCCTTCGCCATGATCATGGTCGAGTGCCCCGTGCCGCAGCCGACATCAGCGACTGCGGCGCCGGCCTCGAGCTTGGCGTTCACGCCATCGAGCGCCGGCAGCCACTTCTGCAGGACGTTCGCCGCGTAGCGCGGCCGCAGCATGGCGCCGACCGCACAGAACAGGCAGCCTGCATGCTCCCCCCATTCGATGCCGCCGCCAGACACGAACGCCTGTTCGACCTTCGGCTGCGTGGGATAGATTGCGCAAACGGCTTCGATCGTGCCGCCGATGTAGACGTGACTGTCCTCCCTGGCGAAGGCCATCGCCTGCTCGGGCGGAAGCTCAAAAGTCTTGCCGGACGGCTCATAGGTCATGTAGCCAGAGGCCGCATTTTGCGCCAGCCATTCGCGCGCGTAGCGTTCCGAAATCCCAGATTTCTCAGCAAGCGCCGCGCTGGTGATCGGCCCGGCGCCGTCCATCGCCTTGTAAAGGCCGAGCCGTATCCCTGTTCTCACAAGCGGCACGCTGACCGCGGCGCCAATATCGCCGACCATCTTCATCATGAATTGTCTGAGTTTGTCCGGGTCGACCATGGCGCGCTCCCTCCTGCGCTTTGCGAGCAGTCCCGCCTCTGGAGGGCGGTGGTCCATTTCGTCGCGCGACGAGACAAGAAAGTCAAAACGCGCGTGTCTGGGGACTCGTACAGCGTCCTCCGCGCCTCGCTGCAGCCAAGGTGGCCGGCGGTAGCCGGCTACACATGACGAGCGCCGCCGCGCGGGCTGGCGTCCCCCCGAAGTCCGGTCCTCTTACGCCGCCGCTTTGATCGAAGCGCCGACCTTGTCCATGATCTCGCCGATGTCGTTCTCGCTCATGATCAGCGGCGGGGTCAGTTCGATCGTGTCGCCGGCCGGGCGGATCATGATCCCCGCATCGAAGAACGCGTGGTCGAGCGCGCGACGGACACGCTCGCCGGGGCTGCCTTGAACGGGCGCGAGATCGATCGCGCCGGTCAGGCCGACGCAGCGGATGTCGAGGACGTTGGGCAGTCCCTTGAGCCCCATGATGGCGTCATACCACTTGGGCTCGAGCGCCTTGGCGCGCTCGAACAGGCGCTCGTCGCGATAGAGGTCGATCGTCGCCAGCGCCGCGGCGCAAGCGAGCGGATGGCCCGAATAGGTATAGCCGTGGAAGAGCTCGATCGCGCTTCTCCGGCCCATTCATGAAGGCGTCGTAGATGGGCTTGCGCGCGATCACCCCGCCCATCGGCACGGTGCCGGAAGTCACCCCCTTGGCGAAGGTGATCATGTCGGGCTGCACGCCATAGCGCTCGGCGGCGAACGGCGCGCCGAGACGGCCGAAGCCGGTGATGACCTCGTCGAAGATGAGCAGAATGCCGTATTTGTCGCAGATCTCGCGCAAGCGCTTGAGATAGCCCTTGGGCGCCGGCAGAACGCCGGTCGAGCCCGCCATCGGCTCGACGATCACCGCGGCGATGGTGGAGGCGTCGTGCAGCGCCACGATGCCCTCGAGCGCGTCGGCGAGATGGGCGCCCCATTCGGGCTCGCCCTTGGTGAAGGCCTGATGCTCGCGATTGTAGGTCGCGGGCAGATGGTCGACGCCGGCGAGGAGCGAGCCGAAGTGCTTGCGGTTGTTGACCATGCCGCCGACCGAAATGCCGCCGAAGCCGACGCCGTGATAGCCGCGCTCGCGGCCGATGAGGCGCGTGGCGCGAAGCCTGCCCGCGCACGTTGTGATAGGCGAGCGCGATCTTGAGCGCCGTGTCGCAGGCCTCGGAGCCTGAATTGCAGTAGAACACGTGATCGAGATCGCCCGGCGCGAGTTCGGCCAGGCGCGACGCCAGCTGGAACGCCAGCGGATGGGCGAACGAGAAGGTCGGAGAGAAATCGAGCTCCGCCGCCTGGCGCTGGATCGCGGCCACGATCGGGGGCCGGTTGTGCCCGGCGTTGCAGCACCACAGGCCCGCCGTGCCGTCGAGGATCGCGCGCCCCTCGGGCGTGTAATAGTGCATGTCCTTGGCGCGCGAGATGAGCCGCGGCTTCTTCTTGAAGGCGCGATTGGGCGTGAACGGCAGCCAGAACGCGCTCAAGTCGTTGGGAACCTCCGCGCGCTGGGCGGGCGGCTTCACGGCGGTGGCGGTGGTCATCGGATCGGTCTCCTAAGGCGCGATCTTTGCCGCGGACAATGGCGGCGGCGCCCCTGTTTGTCCAGTTGTCCGTGATCAATCGCCGGACTCTCCGTCAAGCCAGCGCCGCTCCAGCTCTCTCCCCTAGAGATAGAGGCGCTCGGCGATTCGAGGGCGCCTGCCTCTGAGTTCGCTCGGAAGGCCGGCGTAACAAATCCTGACAAATGCGCACTTGCCACTTGCAACGAATGGTTGTATTAACTATGCTATACAACCTGGAGGCATCGAGAACGATGAGGGAGCGGGTGACGATTAGCCTCACATCGCTCGGCGTCGCAGGGGAAGCGGCGTTTTCCACCAAGGTGAGCTGACACAGAAGCAACGGAGGGCGTGAGAGATGTGGACCGATGCGGCGATTGAAACTCTGAGGCAAATGGCGCTCGAGGGAAAAAGCGCGAGCACGATTGCTGCGGCGCTCGGCGCGCCCTCGCGCAACGCCGTGATCGGCAAGGCGAACCGGATCGGCGTCAAGCTCACCGGCAATATCCATTGCCTGGCGCCCCGGGCGGCTCGGCCAAGCGCGGAGCGGCCGCGGCGACCCGCGATCGCTCGCGTCAACGCTCCTTCGTGGAAGCGAGCCGCTGTTCCCGCCGTCCAGCGCGAACGGAAGCCCGCATGGGCGTTCGCCCAGGCCCAGGTCGGCGAGATGCTGAAGATCGGCCTCGAGGATATCAACGAAAGCGCTTGCCGCTGGCCGATTGGCGACCCGACAAGCGAGGAATTCGCCTATTGCGGCATTCAGTCCGCGAAGGGCCGCTCCTATTGCGCCGGCCATTGCCGGATGGCCTACAAGCCGCCGAATTCGCGGGTCTGGGACGGCCAGCGATACGTGGCCATCGAGTTGATCGCCGCCTGAGGCCGCAACTCGCGGCTTGATTTCAGTGAGACGGATGGGGGCGCGCGCCCGCGCGGGCGGCGAACGTTTCGCGCGGGCGCGATCTTTTTGCCTGCCGCCATCGCCGTCTCTCGCCGCACGAGCCGCTTCACTAAGGGATGTCGACCGGGCGTTTCTCGGGGAGTTCCATCATGTCCAACGCGCCCCTCAGTCGCCCGCTCGGAACCGCCATGGTCGGCGGCGCAATCGCCATGGCGCTTCTCGACCTTTTGGTGCGGAAAAACATCCTCACCGTCGACGATGTGCAGGGCGCGCTCACGACCGCCCAAAGCTCGCTCATCAGCTCCCCCACGGTCTCTGGGTCTCTCGACGGCGCCAGGATTATCGGGGAGATCAAGGACCTGTTCGCACGCCGGGAGCGCAGCTTCCTCAACGAGGTTCGCCGATAAACGCGCCCAGGCTAGGCGGGCGCTTGGCCGCGGACTGGGGTTCGGCCGACGATAGCCGGACGAGGCTGGACCCGGAGGGGTTCATTCGGCCTGCGGCGCGAGCCTGGCTTTCAGGCGCGGCGTCAGCCAGTCGAGAAATACGCGCAGCTTGAGCGGCATCGGCTTTCGCTCCGCATAGAGGATGTGAACCGGCAACGGGTCCTTCTCGAAATCCTCGGGCAGGAGGACCAGCGCCCCCGATCGCCTCGCCGCCTCCATCTTGTAGGACATCACGCGGGTGATGCCGGAGCCAGCGACCGCCGCTTTGACTGACGCTGATCGTCTGGGGCAAGAACGACAAGATCTTTCCGGCCGACGGCGCGCGCCCGATCTGCGCGACTTGCCGACGCCGAGTTGCATCTCCTCGACACCGGGCACTTCGCGCTTGAGGACAAGGCCGACGAGATGGTCCCGCTTGATCCGCGATTTCCTTTGCCGCAAGCTCGTCTCGCACTGATCGGCTACTCATCGCCTCGACCTAGCAATTGGCGCGTGCCACACTTTACCCGGGAGGGCGCTAGCGTCCGTTTTCGCGCGAATGGAGGAGAGGATGAACGCGACGCATTCTTCGAGCCTGTCGAGGCGCGCCTTCTGTCTCTGCTGCCTCGCCTCCGGCGGTTTCGCCGCAACAGGCGGCTTGAGCCCCCGCCAGGCCTTCGCCGAGGCGCGAGGTCTCGTCAGCCTGATCAAGGACAGCGCCGCGACCTCGCCGATCGCGGTCACAAGCTGCGCAACAACATCAGCGCGCTCGAGGGCTCCGGCGGAAACATCGCCGTTCTCACCGGTCCCGACGGCAAGGTGATGGTCGACGCCGGCATCGGCGTGTCGCGCCCGCAATTGATGAAGGCGCTCGCCGATCTGGGCCCCGAGCCGCTCACGACTCTCATCAACACGCACTGGCACTTCGACCACACCGACGGAAACACATGGCTCAATTCCGTCGGCGCAAAGATCATCGCCCAGGACAACACGCGCAAGTACTTGACCGAAGTGCAGCGTGTCGAGGATTGGGACTATAATTTCCTGCCCCCAGCGCCCGGCGGGATGCCGAGCGAAACCTTCGCCGACGCGCTTGATCTCAAGCTCAACGGCGTGTCCCTCAAACTCAAGCGCTACGCGCCGGCCCATACCGACAGCGATATTTCCGTGAACTTCGCCGAGGCGAACATCGTCCATGTGGGCGATACGTTCTGGAACGGCGTCTATCCGTTCATCGACTATTCGACCGGCGGCAGCATCGACGGGACGATTGCGGCCTGCGACGCCAACCTCGCCGCGGCGACGGCGGACACGATCATCGTCGCCGGGCACGGTCAGCCGGTCAGCAACAAGTCCGAACTCCAGGAGTTTCGCGACATGCTGGTCGGGGTGCGGGAGAACGTCGCGACCCTCAAGCGGCAGGGAAGAACACGGGACGAAATCGTCGCGGCGAAGCCGACCGCGGCCTATGACGCGAAGTTCGGCGCCTTCGTCATCGATCCCGGCTTCTTCACCCGGCTCGTCTACGAGGGCGTGTGAGCCCCCTGCCCCAAACCGGCACGCCCGTCCCTAACCTTTAGTAACCTCCCAGCAACCTTAAGTCCCGATAAACGAAATCGGTTCGCATTGTTCGCTTTTTGTTAAGCGACAGCGCGGGGACGTGAACTCAAAACACGGGCGCTGGCTACGCGTATGGGTCGCTCGCGTATCGGATGGGCTCTTTCGGTCGCCGCGCCATGGTGCGTGGCCTTCGCGGTGCTTGTCTCGATCACCGCGGAAGCAGAACAAGAGCCGCCTCGGATTCATGAGCGCCTTCGCTCCGACCCGATTGATCGGCGCCTCGGGCGGGCTCGACCTTGCGACCCTCGCGGGCCGCCCGCTTCGCGCGGTGGACGAAGACGGAGCGCCGCTGCCGATCATCCAGGCCCGCTACGTGACCGGCGATCGAGACGAGCTCTCGGCGAACTCCGACGAGAGCGAGCCGAAGGGGGCGCTGAAGCAGCCGGGCCGAGCGTTCCCAGCCGTCGACCGCGGCGCCAAGGGCGATCCGCTGATCGGCGCTCGCCCCGGCTTCAACGCCAGACAGCTGAACGGCAAGCGGACCCAAGCCGACCCCAACGCGCTCAGTTCCTGGCCCCATGAGCTTGAAGATCCGCGCGACGATGAATTCGACTCCGGCCATACGATGAGTCCTCAGCGCCCGGCCGATGGCGAGGAGCCGGAGACCGCGGCGCCTCAGTTTCGATGACGGCGCGACGCCGGCGGCGCCGCTCGAATTCGCGCTCAACTCGTCGTCGCCGACCTCGAGCGATGGCGTGGTGGTGGCCGTCGAGATCGATGGCTCGGGGCTGACGACGGTTCCGCAGCTGTCAGCCGCCGGCGGCAAGCCGAACTACGCCGCGCTCATCGATCCGAAGGACAGCGCGCGCCAGATGCGCTGCCTCGCCGAAGCGATCTATTTCGAATCCCGCAGCGAGCCCGAGGAGGGCCAGGCGGCGGTGGCCCAGGTGGTGCTCAACCGGGTGCGCAGCGGCATCTATCCGGCCACTGTCTGCGCCGTCGTCTATCAGGACCGCAACCGCCCGTTCGCCTGCCAGTTCACCTTCGCCTGCGAGGGCAAGTCGCTTCGAATCGAGGAGCCGGCCCCGTGGGCGGTCGCGACCCGGATCGCTGAGGCCGTGGTGAGCGGCGCGAACTACAATCCCAAGGTTGGCGAAGCGGTCAATTATCACGCCAATTACGTCGCGCCGTTCTGGGTCGGCTACTTGAAACGGGTGGACCGCATCGGCGCCCACATCTTCTACGCCATGCGCGACGGCGTGAACTGGGCGCCCGGAGCGCTCAACGGACGCGGCGATCTGCCCCCTGTCGCGAACTGACCGAACGGCGCGCCAGAACGCGCGCCTCTGTCGACGCCCGTCAGGTAGACGGATGCCGCCTCTGGCGCAGCGCCATCAGATGGACCCGATGCACGCGCGATTTGAAGGCGCCCATCATGCGGGTCGACGCCTCGTGGAACATGGTGTCGGCCACATGATCGAGGAGGTGGCTTTTGAACTGGAAGTCGACGACGAGGTCCAAATGAGTTCTTGTCGCCTGCCGGCGTGAACGTCCACGAATTTGTCAGGCGCTCGAGCGGTCCCCCTTCAGTCGCGCGCACCAGCACTTGCCGCGGTCGATCCAGCGTGACCTGGCTCGTAAAACTTTCGCGGAATGGGCCGAACCCGATTTCGAGTTCAGCGATGATTTCCTGCGGACTGTCGCGGCGGATATGCGCAGCCGTGCACCAGGGCACGAATGAAGGATAGTCCTTGACGTCCGCCACGACTGAGAAAAGCTCGTCGGCAGCATAGGCAAGCATCTTTTGCTCCTCCTGACGGGGCATTTGCTCTCCTCCTGCTCAGGCATTCGCCGTTGCTCATAGTGGCGCGCCCCCAGCGTCATTCACCAATCGCGGCGTTTTCTATCCGAAACAGAAACGCGGCTATGATCCTCGGCTATGACAGGCTCGACCGCTGGCCAAACAGGGCCAACGCGATCGGCGGCGGGAGCGTCAGCCCTCAACGCCCGGCCAGCCGATGAGTTTCGCCAAGGAGCAGCCTCGCGATGACCATCACCATCACCGCCTTTGAACGGTCGCCCGATGGCGGCAAGGGACTGGCGCGGGATACGCGCGTTCGCTGGGCGCTCGAAGAAGTCGGCCAGCCTTACGAGGTTCGTCTTGTTTCGTTCGGCGCGCTGAAGGAGCCCGCGCATCTCAAGCTTCATCCTTTCGGCCAGATTCCGACCTATGAGGAAGGCGATCTCGCCCTGTTCGAGACGGGGGCGATCGTGTTCCACATCGCCGAGCGCCATGCGGGCCTCCTGCCGGACGACGCCAACGCCCGGGCGCGCGCGATCACATGGATGTTCGCCGCGCTCAACACGGTCGAGCCGCCGATCCTTGAACTCGTAACCGCGAAGTTTCTTGAAGGCGACAAGCCCTGGTCCGCGCAACGCATGCCTCTCGTCGCGGACCGCGTCCGCGACCGGCTCAGCCAACTCTCCCATCGCCTTGGCGACGCCGACTGGCTCGATGGTGCGTTCAGCGCGGGCGACCTGATGATGGCGTCGGTGCTCATCAGGTTGAAAGCATCGGGAATTCTGGCCGAATTTCAGAACTTGGCCGCCTATGTCGCCCGCGGCGAAGTACGGTCAGCCTACAAGCGCGCCTTTGGCGCCCAATTGGCGCTTTACACCGGCAAGCCGCCGACCGGCTGATTGGGTCCGTTCTGGGCTCGAAGTCCTGGTCCAAGTTTTTCGTTCACGCCGACCCACACGAGGTCGCGGCTTACATGCGCGTCAAGGCCAAGCTCGCCTCGGGCCTGGAAGCCTGAAGTCACTGTCGACGCGCGCGGCAACCCGCAGCGGCATGAGCGCGGCCGAAATATGACGTGGGATACAACCCTGGGGTTGTTGCATTCCCCGCACACGCAATTGTAGATCCCCTTTCGATTACCAATTGAAGCAAAATCCATCTCGGGAATGTCGCAGCGGGACCAGGGGCTTCGCGCAAGACGAAGTTTGGAAAGCGTCGGCGAGGCGGGCCTGGCAAGCTCACCTCACTGTCGCGCGAGGGAAACCACGACAGAGACACCTATGCCGAACGCTCCCCCATCAACCATGTCGATCGGCTCTCGGCGCCGGTAATCTTCTTCCAGGGAGCGGAGGATCGCGTCGTCCCCCCGAACCAGACAGAACTCATGGTCGCGGCGCTGAAGGAGCGCGGCGTTCCAGTCGGCTATCTTCTCTTCGACGGCGAGCAGCATGGTTTCCGGAAGGCCGAGAACATAAAGCGCGCCCTCGACGCGGAGCTCTATTTCTACGCAATGCTGATCCTGCGCTCCGGGCTCCGGTTCTGATGTTTACCGTGGATTTGACGCTTGAAGCCGGTGTTCGCAGACAGACTGCCGTTGTCGAATTATTAGTGCCTCCTACAGATGACCGTTTCTCTCTTGCGATCCGCTCGGCCTCCCGCGGGAATTTGCTCCGAGAATGAAATTGAACACGGGTTGAGGCTGTCCAGGCGCCGTCGCCTGTAAATCAGCGGGAATCCTTGTGGCCGCTTCGGCGCATTCAGCGAGCGCCGCGGGCGACATGCCTAGCGCGCGCTCGAAGGCGCGATCCGGCACTTTCGTCAGCTGACGAAGCAGAGCCGCGGCGCGCATGGCGTGACGCGGAGCCGCCGCATTTTTGCGCTCTCGGATCTTGACCCCCGCTGCCGACAACAGGATCAAGCCCTTGAAGAGCATGCGCAGCGGGCCGTCTCGATCCGCAACCTGCCAAAGACCTTCCCAGGCCTCATGAGCTTCCCAGTAATAACCGTGATTGAAGAGGTCCAGACCCCATAGGAATGCGTCTGAGCTAAGTGACGCCTCCGCGGCAACCGGAATAGGTTCGACATGGTAGCTATGTCCCGCGGGATCGCGCACGGGATGCGGGTTCTTGCCTGGCAGATACGCATAGGGTGGAAGGCTCTTCTGCGGCAGCCAGCGCGGAGGTAACATCGAACCAATAGCCACGAAAAAAGTATATCACGCCAATGATCATGGGCTGATCTGAAGCTCCGATGCGTAGCTGTCAGCTCATGGCGCCGGGAACGAATCCTGGTTATGAGCGCGCCTACCGGATCTGGGGCGGCAGGTTACCGATGAGTTCGCGGAGGGGCTAACGCCGACACAAACTGGTCCGCTGCCTGCACGCCACGAGCAGGCACGCGCTTTGCTCGAGCGTTACATATGCACGCTTCGCAAGGCCGGGAGCATCGCCGCCAACGAGCGCGGCGCGTTCGATGCCGGCGGGCGAGCCGCTGCCGATCCATAGCGGGAGGCGTTCCCGCGAAATCATACAGATCCTCTGGCCTGCCGAGCAAACGCTCGTCGCTCGTGCATCCTGTGAGAAAGATCGCGCCGATATCGATGCGGGTGGCCTTGCGACTGCCGATCGGCGTCTAGACTTTACGCCCAACCCAGCGCTGTCGTTGCGCGTACGGTTGCGGAGTAACCGGGACAGCACCATTGGTTTGGTTGCTGAAGGCTTGCCGCGCTTGCTGCCTGGGAGAGGCGAAACGATCGGGCAGGCCATCGAAATCGTCGCTATCGTCCAAGTCTTCTGGAGCGGAGTGTCCTGTGGCTCGAACGTCGCTAGTCTGGCCCTCGAGCTGCTCAGCCTGCGCGACCGCCATCAACCGGAAATAGTGTTCGGCGTGCTGGAGATAGTTCTCCGCGGCGACGGGGTTGCTGGCTGTGTTAGCGTCGCGCGCCAATTGAAGGTATCTTTCCGCCACATGCAGCGCCGTGCCACGAATTCTGACGTCGGGCCCGCGAGAGTCATATGATCGAGTCAAGGGGTTGGCCTCACGACGACGATTTGTTTGGCGGTCGCGAAATCGGTCAGTCTGACCAAGTGTCATTTCTTATCCTTATTGTTCCGCGGCTCCTGCTGAGAGAGCGTCGGAGTTCTGCGGAGTGGAGACGTTCAACGCGCTCGGGGGTCCGAGCCGTGTATCAAGAAGCGCCCAGATGCAGGCACTGAGCGTGCCGCGTCAGATCACGAAGCGTAAAATTCAGTCTGTCGATTTCGTGCAGGGTTTGCGCGTCAAGCGGTCGCCCTATGGGGCCTCTACGCGAACGATTGCACCTTCAACGGCGATACCGTCGCGGAAAGTCGTTTTGAGATCGTTAACCGAGCCGCCTAAAATGTGACTCGAAGAGCTGATATTGCGATCTCCGGCCGCTAGCACATAACCCTTCCTCCCCTCAATGCAAGGGCAGGCGCATCAACGGCGCAGGGAATCTTGGGCAGCGGACGGCAGTTACGGTCGGCTATTTGCCGCGCTTGTAGAACGCCAGGGCGCTGATCCTGCGCGATCTTGATCAGGGGCCGCTTCCCGGGCTCGCAATTGGCGCTACGTCGCCGGTTGATCGATCGGGTGTGTCATCTTTCCAGCGCACAGATCCAATAGGGCGTTCAAGCATGCGGCGAATCCGGATGGGTTCCGGACCGATATGGAATTCGTTGGCGCGAAGGTGCAGCGCGCGCTCCGATGCCGTCGACCGGCTTCGCTGCCGCAGATAGTCGTGCCACGTTGGGCAATGGTAGCGCTCGGTCCATAGTTGAGGATCGGCGATGTCCCGCGCGATCGACCACCCATAAGCGCCATTCCGCTGACGGCTTAGTTGAACGTGCTGCATGACCGCGTAGAAGAGACGCGCCTTGGCGGGATCGACACGATATTCGATCTCGATCTCGATCGGTCCGCTGCGTGGGGTCAGTGAAAGGCGCACCTCGGGGTCGGCAAGGACGTCAAGGGACAGCTCATTAGGGCCGCTGACCGTTGGCATCCGCATCCACAAGCCGAGCAATGGCGAAGCAACCAAGGCAGCGCCAGAAATGAGCAGCGCTCCCTCGACCCCAATCCCATTTGCTATGGTGCCCCACATCCAGCTGCCAAGTGCAATCCCACCTGTGATGGCCGCCTGATAGGCGGCCAGCGCCCGACCGGCGACCCAGCGCGGGGCGGCGAGCTGGACACCAACGTTGAACAGCGTGACCGAAGCCGTCCAGCCGGCTCCCGCGAAGACGAGCGCACTCCCGGATAGCACTGGCAGGCGGCTTATCGCGACAAGGACGACGCACACGCCCATGACGATCATGCACAGGCGGATCGAAACTTCGTCCCCCAGACGTCCGCGAAGCTTGGATATATTGAGTGCTCCTATCACTGCACCCATTCCAAACGCCCCCAGCATAACGCCGTATGTTTGAGCGCCGCCGTGCAACAGGTCGCGCGCGACGATCGGCATGAGCGCTGAGACTGAACCGCCGGCAATTCCGGTAACCAAGGTCCGCCCAAGGACAATTCGAATTGGCGGCGAGTGGACGATGTAGCGAACTCCCGAAATGACCGCTCGCGCCAGTCTTTCCGGCGGCAACCGCGACGGCTCCTTCAGACGACGCCAAAAGAACAAGACGATCAGGAGGGGCAGATAGAGAAGCGCGTTCGTGATGAATGCGGCGACGGCCCCCGCTGAGGCGACTATGACGCCGCCAATCGCGGGCCCAAAGCTGCGGGCAATGTTGTAACTGATGCCATTGAGTGCGACAGCCGAGGGCAGCGCCTCTGCTGGCACTTGTTCGCTGACAGACGCCTGCCAGGCCGGTCCGAACAAGGCCATTCCACTGCCAATGATGAAGCAAGAGACAAGCAGGAGGGCGGGCGTCATGACGCCAAGCCATGCCAGAACTGAGAGCGAAATTGAGCCGGCCAACGCGATCGATAGAGCAACAAGTCCTACGATCCGCCGATCAAACATATCGGCGATCGCGCCAGCTGGTGTCGACACCAGGGCGACCGGCAGCATCAACGATGTCTGGACCAGCGCCACCATACTGGTCGACGACGAGATCTTCGTCATCGACCAAGCGGCGCCGACCCCCAGAACCAGAAGCCCGAGGTTGGACAACAGGCTTGCGGTCCAGATGCGGCGGAACACCGCATAGCGCAGCGGTGAGAAAATGCCGAGGGCTGGCGACACGGGTTTATTCGCCGCGTGGCGCATCATATTGGCCGATTTGGCGAGATAGCCTCCCATTCGCTGGAACCTAACGCAAAAACGAAGATGGCTCTTGATCGGCGAGCGCCGTCCGTGTGACGCCGCCCTCTCACTCGCCGAGCGAATCGAGATCAACCTCGCCGAGGCATTGTCGCGTTCGAGCAGTATAGGCACTTTTTGGGCAATTTCAGTCCGACCGCCTGACCCGCAAATTATTGATTTTGCCCACCTGAGCGGGCCGACGCCTGGCGCGCTTGACAAGTAAAAAGCGCGGACGAGACAGTGCCCCCACGGAGCCTAACCGCGCCAGATGGCTCAATTCGCACGATCCAAAGAAGCCCTTCAAGCTTGTCGCTGTGGCGCTCGCCAACAAGATGGCGCGCATCGCGTTCGCGATCATGCGCGGCACGACGGTTTATCGGGAAATTCCGGCGTAAGGAGCGCCGCTAGAGTTCGCAGTCGAGGCTCACCAAGAGCAGCGCTGCAAAGGAATCGAGGGTGACCAAGAGGTGATGCGCAGGAAAGCGGATTGATCCTAAAGCCCGCGGCATTGTCTGCGCAGTCAAGCGCGCTCGTGTTGATCGGGGCAAAGGATCAGCGGACAACATCAGGGCCGGCGGACTCAATTCTCCGCGTCAAAGGCCGAAGACATGACCGCACCCACGACCAGCGCAACGCCGAAAATAATCCTTGATCAGCGGGCGCACGTCCAGACATGACAATGCCCCGTAGCAGCTCGCCCAAGGGGTTCATAAGTTGCGCTTTGAATCCTCACCCTGTGGGGGGTGTGATAAGTGACCGAACGGAGACTGAATGAAATGAACGACGCATCGCCCCGCTTTGCGGAGGCACAGACCGGCGCAGCATTTCTGTCATCAACCGAAGAGGGCGCCGTCTGCTTGACGGAACTCACCAGGCGCGCGGGCGAGCTGAGCGTCTGGTTTACGGAAGAAGGGTTGAGAGGCGCGACGGCAGGCGAGCTCTTCGAGGGATACTGCAGACGATTATCCGCGATGGACTTCGCCATCATGCGTGCATACGTGTCGACCCAGACCTTGCACCCCCAATGGACTGGGTACGGCTACACATGGCGACGAGAATTCAGTTCGGTGCGTGAGCAGCAATTTGCCCGCGGTCCAATTTCGCGCGAGTGGATGAGCAGCCCTTTCAATGCGCTTATCCAGCGATCACTCGCCGGCGAGAAGAATCCTTGGTTGCGCCGCCGGCTGGAACTCGGCCCAGAGCAACGAGACTTTCCCGCGCTCGCGGAATTCTACGCCGCGGGCGCGACGGATTATGTGTGCCTGTCCTTTCAGTTTGGAGTGACGGGCGATCCGTCGCACGGAACCGGCGTCCTTTATTCATTCACGACTGATCGCCCAGGCGGCTTCCGGACAGCGGAAATTGATTTATTGCGTTCTACACTCCCAGGGTTGTCGCTCGCGATGAAGGCTCATACGGGGCACGATATCGCGTCAGGGCTTCTA
Source organism: uncultured Alphaproteobacteria bacterium (assembly GCA_963775405.1). Classification (GTDB taxonomy): domain Bacteria; phylum Pseudomonadota; class Alphaproteobacteria; order Rhizobiales; family Beijerinckiaceae; genus Roseiarcus. The sequence goes on along the minus strand of CAVZJI010000004.1, from coordinate 4,480 downwards.
CGGACTTACCTTGGAAGCGACGCGGGTACTCGGGTGCATTCGGGCGCGGTCGAGCGTGGAACGGTCGGTGGCCTTCGCTCGGTGCTTTGGTACGCGGATTTGCGCGGTTTCACGCGGATCAGCGATGTATCGTCCGGGGCGGCAATTGTCGACATGTTGAATGATACCTTTGAGACATTGACCGCGGCCTTGCGGCCGCGTGGTGGTCACGTGCTCAAATTTATCGGCGATGCGATGCTGGCGACGATCTCCTTCGATGAGCCGGACGAAAAGGCAACCTGCCGGCGCGCTCTCGACGCCGCTGTTGAGGCGTCGGCCAAGGTGAAGATTCGCAACTTGGAACGCGAAGCGGCACACGTGCCCTTTGCCGATGTTGATATCGCTTTGCACGTGGGCGAAGTGCTGTACGGCAACGTCGGCACAGTGGACCGACTTGACTTCACGGTGATCGGACCCGCGGTCAATGAGGTGGTCCGAATGGAAAAGCTCTGTGAACCTCTTGGCCAACAGATCTTGTTCTCATCTCGGTTTGCTGAGGCGGCGGGACGCTGTGACGGACGCCTGGAGTTGCTCGGACATTTTCAGTTGCGCGGCGTTGATGAGGCCAAGGAGATTTTTGGGCTGCGGGTCTCTCAGACCGCGGCTTTGCAACGCGAGGAAGCCTGACGAAATACCGTCCGCCGGTAACGGGTCACGGGACTCGCTGACCACGTCCGTCCAACTTGAAACTCACAGGCTTATGGGACCAAAAGTCGCCTGGTAGCACGTCCAAGGCATCACGCCCCGGGCTATTTACACACGGCTTCCAAACCGTATGAAGTCCAATTTTGAACCATCGGCTCAGGAAGTACTCGCTGGCCTTGTGGAGCGGGTCACCTTCCACAACGGCGAGAACGGCTTCTGTGTTCTCAGGGCGAAGGCGCGCGGCCACCGCGATTTGGTGACCGTCGTTGGCCATGCCGCCATCATCTCCGCCGGCGAGTGGATCACCGCGTCAGGCGAATGGATCAATGATCGCTCCCACGGCCAGCAATTCAAGGCGCGCTTTCTCAAGACCTCGGCACCGAGCTCGATCGACGGGATCGAAAAATATCTCGGCTCCGGGATGATCCGCGGCATAGGGCCGGTCTACGCCAAGAAAATGGTCAAGTCCTTCGGGGAGAAGGTCTTCGACGTCATCGAGGCCGAGCCTGATCGCCTTCGCGAGGTGACGGGCATCGGCGCGGTTCGAGCCAAACGGATCACGGATGCTTGGGCCGAGCAGAAGATCGTCCGGGAGATCATGGTCTTTCTTCACAGCAATGGGGTCGGAACCGCCCGGGCCGTTCGCATCTTCAAGACCTACGGCGCGGACGCCGTGCAGGTGATGACCGAGAACCCCTATCGGCTTGCCCGAGACATCCGAGGGATTGGTTTCAAGAGCGCCGACGCGATCGCGATGAAGCTCGGCATCGAAAAGACCGCCATGATTCGACTGCGCGCCGGAATATCCTACGCACTGACCGAGGCGATGGACGAAGGTCATTGTGGATTGCCGACGGATCAATTGATTCCGCTTGCCGAAGAACTGCTCGAAGCGCCGAAGGAATTGATCCTAACGGCCCTCGAGCTCGAACAATCCGAGGGCGCCGTGATTGCCGACAAAGTCGGCGACATTCACCTGCACGTTCCTGGCTGGCCTCTACAGGGCGGAGCAGGTGATCGCCGATCGGCTGATCCGCATCGTGAACGGCAGGCTGCCCTGGCCGTGGATTGACGAAGAGAAGGCACTCCCTTGGATCGAAAAGCTCAGCGAACTGCAACTCGCTGACAGTCAGAGCGACGAGGCGCTCGCCTTTGGGCGCCCAGCCGCGCAGGCGGGTCATGTTGGTTTTCATCCAGGTCCTGCCCTCGGGCTTGACCCGAGGGTCTCGTCGATGAAGGCCCATCGCCTGGGATCGATGCGGCCCTGATAGGCCCGCCAGCGCGCGCGATGGCGGCTTATGTCCGGGCGGTCCTGCTGGCGCGCGACAAGCGTCTTTTTTTAAACGTGACGCCGAGACGGCGAAAGAAGCGGCGCATCATCGAGGTGTCGGATTTGACCCCGCGCTCGCACAAAAGAGAATCGCACAGCGCGGAAAGCGTGATGTCCGTTCTCGGTCCGCGCGGCCTTTGATAAAATCACGGTGCGGCGTCAGCTTGGACGCCCGGTGGCCGCGCGCCCGACAGGCTCCCGCGAGCCATCCCGTTCAACGCGTTCAAGCCACTTGCAAGCCACTTGATCGCCACGGATTCGCTGATCTCGTAGCGCCGCGCCGCGGCGCGCCGGCTCATCTCGCCCCTCTCCACCGCGTCAATCACCCGATCACGCAAGTCTTGCGAATAAGGCTTCAGCATTCCTGCTGGCCTCCGCGAAAGCCAACAGGTTGAAATCAGAGCGCCACTGATTCGGGAATCTCCGCCTCGATTCTAGCCAAATGCAGCCCGCTCTAACGGAGGCTTGTCGACATGCAGCGCGACCGCCATCTCGGGAGCGGCGATCTATGCCGCGAGGGCGCGCCACTCGGCCAAGGCAGCAGAGCGTCTCTGCTTGTAGACTTGCCTCGTGCCGAGATGGCGCTCCTGATTGAATTGGTTGTGCACCTGGGCATGAACTGAGCTGAACTTCTGCAGCGTCTTCGAACTTCGAAAGCGCTGCATCGCCCGTTCGCGTCGCCGAAATGGCTGATGCGAATTCTCCGCGCGATTGTTGAGCCGACCGCCGACCTCGTGCCGCTCGGCAGCAACACCGATCTCGTTCATCGCCGCCGAATATGCCCGAAGCCCATCGGTGACGATGCTGCGAGGAGCCCCGTATTTCTTCATGATCCGCTTGAGAAGTTTCAGCGCCGCGGCTTTGTCCCGCCTCGCGGGTGACCACAGCCTCCAAGACCTCGCCTTCATGGTCGACTGCGCGCCAGAGATAACAGAGCTTGCCGTTGACCTTCACGAAAACCTCATCCAAATGCCACCGCCACTGCGGATAGCCGCGCATGTGCGCGACGCGTCGCTTACGAATCTCGGCGGCGAACATCGGGCCAAACCGATTCCACCAGAACCGCACGGTCTCGTGGCTGATGTCGATCCCGCGCTCGTCTAACAGGTCCTCGACGTTGCGCAACGACAGCGGGTATCGCACGTACATCATCACGACCAGACGGATGACCTCTGGCGAGCTGTTGAAATAACGGAACGGATTGCTCATGCGCCGAGGCTAACACAGCCAGGGACAGCCGGAGAATTTGCTCTGACATCGCCACCGGCACCGAAGACCGGTCCGGCGACATGCTTCGCGATCTGGTGATTTACGGCTTCGATGAAAACTGCGCCGATTTGCCGCTTGGGACGAGCCCCGAGATCGATCGAGCGACGATCATGCCGACGACCGGCCGGCTGGGTGATGCGATGAGAGGTCGCCCGTCAAAAGGTATATCGTCCTTCTTCGATATTTTCAGGGAAATACAAGTGGAACTCGCATCTCGAAATTCGCGAGTTCTTCACACCATTCGAATCCAAGCGCTCGACGAGGTAACGCAGAGCCATAGTGGCCTGCATATCAGGGTCCTGATCGATAACCATCGCAAGTGCGCCCAACCGGAGATACTGTCGGTGGTCGTCAGACAGCTCGTGCGTTATCCAGGTGACGCCGTGCTCTGGATCAAATTGCTCCAGTGCCCTCGCAATCCCCGCCGAACCAGCGCCGCTGTTATAGATGCCTGCAAGATCGGTTGAGCGCATTGTCTCTGCAACTGCGACGAAGCAGCGGTAGTCGTCATCGAGGGTTTCGAACGATGAACTATCGCAACGAAGATTTGGGAAGGAAGCGTTGAGCGCATCTCGGCAGCCGGCAGTTCGCTGTTGATGCGCGGCGTAGTCGTTGCGCCCACTCAAGAACATTACGCGACCGGGACGCCGAGCGAAACGACCCATAATAAATCCTGCGGTCCGGCCGGCGCGGTAGTTGTCGATGCCGAAGTACGCGATGCCCGGAACATCGGCGACATCAGATACGACGGTGACGACCGCTTCGCCTCGATCGAACGCGTCTTCCAACGCGTTGCGCATAGCTCGCGTGTCTGGCGCAGCGATGATCAAGCCCCTACGGCGGTAGGATGGTTTGATAATCGCCTGGATGAGCGATCTCTCGTCGGTCTCACGAACGATGCGGCGGTGGACAAGGATTTGCTTGTCGAGAACCGAGCAGGCGCTCGCGAGCGCACTTCGCAGCCGCAAGAAGAATGGCGTCCTGTTGTCAGGAAGCAGAACGTCGATGTGGATCAGTTCGTGGGCGGCGCTCGGCAGAATTCGGGGTACGCCGAGTGTCCGCGCCGCCGCGATCACTTTGCGCCGGGCCTTGTCGGAGGCGCTACCGCGCTCGTTCAAGACGCGGTCGACGGTGGAGGCACTGACTCCAGCCTCGACTGCAATCTCAACAAACCTTGCCGACCGCTTCCGACGTCGT
>CAVZJI010000003.1:0-68783 GCA_963775405.1 uncultured Alphaproteobacteria bacterium | reverse complement strand
AAAAAGCCGGTTGCGCCGCTCGGCCTATCTCCGGCCTCATCCAGATCATCCTGATCGACATCGTCTTCTCGGTCGACAGCATCATCACGGCTGTCGGCATGACCGAGTATTTTCCGATCATGGTCGTAGCCGTCGTCGTGGCGGTCGGGGTGATGATGGTCGCGGTCGGGCCGCTCGCGGCCTTCATACACCGCAATCCGACAGTTTTGATGCTGGCGCTGAGCTTTCTTGTTGATGATCGGCATGACGCTGATCGCCGACGGTTTCGGCTTTCATATCGAAAGAGGCTATATTTACGCGGCGATGTTTTTTTCCTCTGTGGTCGAGACGCTCAATGTCTTGGCAAGGCGCAAACGCAGGCGACCGACATGACTCTCAGCTCTCTGGTCCTCTTCGCCGCCGTCTATTTCGCCGCCCTGGCGACCCCCGGGCCGGGCGTCGCGGCGCTGATCGCGCGCGTGCTGGGGCATGGGCTTCGGGGCGTCGCGCCGTTTATCGCCGGCTATTTCGTCGGCGACATGATCTGGTTGACGCTGGCGGCGACGGGTCTCGCCGTCGTAGCCAAGACCTTCGCGGGAGTTTTTGTCGTGATCAAATTCGCCGGCGCGGCCTATCTCCTCTATCTCGCATGGCGCATGGCGACCGCGCCGGCCGTCGTGGGAGAGGCGCCGACGGCGGCTACGCGGGGCGGCGCGCGTTCCTGAGCTCGCTGTCGCTGACGCTAGGCAATCCGAAGGTGATGGTGTTCTTCCTCTCGATCATGCCGCTCGTCGTCGACGTCAGGACAATGACGGCGGTTGCGGTCGTTGAACTGGCTGCTATTTGCGGGATCGTGATCTTTCCGACATTGGCGATCTACGCGCTCGCCGCCAACCGGGCGAGAACTCTTCTCCGCTCGACCCGGGCGATGCGGTTTATCCATCGCGTCGCGGGCGGCCTGATGGCCGGTGTCGCGGTGGCGATCGCCACGAGGTAGGCGGTGTCGAACCTTCTGGCGATCGGCGAAGCGCTGGTCGAACTCAACCAGCCGAAGGACGGCGCCCCTTTCGTCCAGGGGTTCGGCGGCGACACCTCGAACGCCATGATCGCCGCGGCCCGCCTTGGCGCCGATGCTGCTTATTTCACCGCTATTGGCGCCGACCGCTTCGGTCAGGCGCTGACTGAGCTTTGGCTTAAGGAAAGCGTCGACGCGAGCCGGATCGTGGTCAACGGCGGCGCTCATACGGGGCTTTATTTCGTCACCCACGGCGCGAAAGGCCATGAGTTCTCCTATATGCGCGCCGGCTCGGCGGCGAGCCGAATCAGCGAAACCGACCTGCCGGTCGACCGCATTCGCGCGACCAAGATCCTCCACATCTCCGGCATCAGCCAAGCAATCTCGTCTTCTGCCGCCGATGCTGGCTTCGTAGCGATCGATATCGCCCACGACGCCGAGCGGCTCGTCTCCTATGACCCGAACCTGAGGCTGAAGCTGTGGCCGTTGCGCCGCGCGCGCGCGATCATCCACGAGGCGATGCGGGCTTGCGACATTGCTCTGCCGGGCCTCGACGACGCGGAAGCGCTGACGGGCTTGAGAGATCCCGACGCCATTGCGAGTTTCTACCTGGAGCTGGGCGCACGCGTGGTCGTAGTGAAAATGGGCCGGGGCGGCGCGCTGGCGGCGACGCCCAACGAGCGCGAGCGCATTTATTCCCACGCCGTCAAGGCGGTCGATGCGACCGGAGCGGGCGACTGCTTCGACGGCGCTTTTCTCGCGGAATATGTGCGGCACGGCGACCCGTTCGCCGCCGCTCGCTTCGCCAATGTGGCGGCGGCGCTCTCCACCTTGGGCTACGGCGCGGTTACGCCGTTGCCGAGACGCGAGGAGGTTGAAGCGGTGATGGCGCGCGAACACAGTGACGCCGTTCTTTCCCAGTTCCTCGTTGGCGGCCGCCCATATCGTCGCCTGTTTCTTGCTCGCCGCGACACCTGGCGCGGACATGGCGCTCTTTCTATCGCGCACGCTTGCCGGCGGCAGGACCCAAGGTTTCGCCGCGCATGCGGGCGCTAATGTCGGGTTGGTCGTCCACACCTTCGCCCCTGCGCTGGGCTTGTCGGCGCTGCTTGCGGCCTCCGCCGACGCCTACGAGGCGGTGAAGATCGGCGGCGCGCTCTATTTGCTATGGCTTGCCTGGCGAGCGATCCGCCACGGCTCCGTGCTCAAGCTGACGACCGGCGCCCCGGCGCGAGGAGGCTTGTGCGGCGCGTTCGCGAACGGACTGCTCATCAACCTCACCAATCCGAAGATCGTGCTCTTGTTCGTGACCTTCCTGCCGCAATTCATCGGTGCGAGCGATCCGCATGCGAGTATGAAGCTGTTCGTGTTGGGGCTTCGGCTTCATCGCGATCACGACGCTGGCGAACGCGATCGTCGTGCTTGTCGCCGGCCGCTCTGTCGCGGCGGCGAGGCGGAACCCACGCGCGCTACGGATCTTCGACTATGGCTTCGCCGCGCTCATGAGCGCCTTCGCGGGCCGCCTAATCTGGAGCGAAACGAGATAGGAGCGTCATGGACCTTTCGGCTTTTCGCGCCTTGTTCACTGCGGCTGAGCCCCCGCCAACCTTGAGCCCGGCCCTGCGCGCGCTTTGGCTCGACGCACGGGGCAATTGGGATGGCGCGCATGATTCCGCGCAGGCCGACGAGGGCGGAGCGGGAGACTGGGTGCACGCCTATCTTCATCGCAAGGAGGGGGACGCCGGCAACGCCGCCTATTGGTACCGCCGCGCGCGAAAGCCGGTTTGCAAAACTTCGCTCGACGAGGAATGGGTGGCGATCGCCGAAGCGCTCCTCAAGGACGAGGACTAGACCGGGGCGTTTCCACCTGCCGTGCGAAGGGAGTTTGAGCTATGCCTGTCATTCTCGTCTTCGGCGACTCCAACACCTGGGGTTACGATCCCGCGACCGCGTCCCGATTTCCCCGCGCGCAACGATGGCCGAGCGTCTTGCAGCGCGACCTTGGTCCGGATTTTGAGGTGATTGCCGAGGGGCTCAACGGCCGGACGACGGTCCACGACGATCCGATCGAACCTTTTCGCTGCGGCGCGGATGCGCTGCCGCCCTGTCTCATGAGCCATGCGCCGGTGGATCTCGTTATCCTGGCGCTCGGCTGCAACGATTTGAAGAAGCGGTTTTCCGTGTCCGCCTTCGACATCGCCGAAGGCGCAGGCCGCCTCATCTTTCTCGCTCGCGCCTATGGGCAAGACGCGAGCGCGCGGCCGCCGAAAATCCTGCTGATTGCGCCGCCCCCGTTCGCCAAGCTCACCGACTACGCGGAGATGTTCGAAGGAGGAACGGAGAAGTCGCGCTTGATGGGCCAGCGTTATCGCGGTGTCGCGGAGCGCGAGGGCGTCGCGTTCCTGGACGCCGGCGCCGTCATACGATGCTCGGACCTCGATGGTATCCACTACGAGGCTGACCAACACGCATTGCTCGGGCGGTCGGTGGCGAAAGCCGCGCGTGAGGCGCTCGACGCGACGACGTAAGCGGCAGGCGGCCGCCTTTGCAATTGCGCGCCGCAGCTCCCGCGGTTAAAGCCAAGCCGCAAACCTTGATTGGACATTCTTCCCTTGAGCGTCGATGCGGATAGTGACGCGCTGGCCGCGCGCGATCTCTTACTCTCCGCCGCGCGCGAGGCCGGAGCGCTGGCGCTCGAATATTTCAATCTCGGGGGCCGAACTTCCGCCAAAGTCGTGGCAAAAGCCGGCGGATCGCCGGTCACCGACGCCGACCTCGCCGCTGACTCGCTGTTGAAGCGCCGCTTGCAGGAGGCGTTGCCCGATGCAGGCTGGCTCTCAGAAGAGACGGTCGACGATTTCGAGCGCCTTTCACGTCGCAGCCTCATCATCGTCGACCCGATCGACGGCACGCGCGCGTTCGTGATCGGCGATCCGCGCTGGGCCGTCTCGGTGGCGCTGGTCGTCGACCAGCGCCCGGTCGCCGGCGTCGTCTACGCGCCGGCCCTCAACGAGACCTATGCGGCGGCGCGTGGCGCGGGCGTGACATTCAACGGCGCGGCTCTCACGCTCACCGCCAGCTGGCCGCCGCGCGTCGCCGCTGGCCCCAAGCCCATCATCGAGGCGATGGCGGCGGAGCTCGGCGTCGCCATCGAGATCGTTCCGCGTGTGCCCGCGCTGGCCTACCGGATGTGCCTGGCAGCGCGCGGCGCGGTCGATTTCGCGATCGCGGCCGAGAACTCGCATGACTGGGACATCGCCGCCGCCGATCTTCTGCTAGAGGAAGCGGGCGCACGCCTGATCGACGCCTCGGGCGACCGGCTCCGCTACAATTCCCGACAGGTTCGCCGCGGCGCGCTCCTTGCTGCGCCTGACGCGGCTGCGACCCGGCTAATCAAGGGCTTTTGCGCCGCGATCGCTTAGCGGACGAAATAAGCGGGCGGCTAGCCTCGGCCGGCTTGCGTTTTCGCCGCCGCGAGGGCAAAGGCCAGCTCGCCCGTCCGCACTGCTCCGGGCGCCCTTCAAGGAATATGATCATGACCTCTCCCGACGCGAAGGCTCCAGACGAGGCAAAACCGCAGCGCCTGCACCTCGTGTTCGGCGGCGAGCTGAAATCGCTCGAAAGCCACGAATTTCGCAATCCCGAGAAGCTCGACATCGTCGGCATTTTTCCCGACTACGCGAGCGCTGAGCGAGCCTGGCGCGCTAAAGCCCAGCAGACGGTCGACAACGCGCAAACGCGTTATTTCATTGCCCACCTGCATCGCCTGCTCGAGCCGGACCTCCTCCCTCCGACCCGGACTGCCTGAGCGCCGCATGGCGAGGCGTGTCGGCAGATCGCAATGGGCGCAGGAGGCGATCGGCTTCGGGCTCGCGACCTACTTGTCTCTTGTTCGCCGGACGAGCCGGTTCACCACCGTGCCCGAGGACGTCGACGCTCACATCAAGGACGATCTCCCCCTCATCGCAGCGATGTGGCATGGACAGCACTTGATGATGCCCTTCGCCCGACCTGTGACAATGGATCGGCTCGCGGTGCTCATCTCGCGCCACGAAGACGCCGGGGCGCAGGCTCTAGCCGCCCAACGTCTTGGGATCACCCCGGTTCGCGGTTCGGGCGGTCCGGCCGACCGTGTGTATTACAAGGGCGGCGCTCCGGCGATGCGCGAACTCTTGCGCCAGCTCGAGTTGGGCTCATCCGTGGCGATGACCGCCGATGTGCCCAAGCGCGCGCGTGTGGCGGGGCTGGGAATCGTGGCCTTGGCCAAACTCTCCGGACGGCCCATCGTTCCGACCGCCGCGGTCATGAGCCGGCGCGTGCAGTTCAACACCTGGGATCGCGCCACCCTTGGACTGCCGTTCGGGCGTGCGGTGGTGGTCGCGGGCGACATCATCCGCGTTTCGCCGAGCGCCGATGACGAGGAGATGGAAGCCGCGCGGCTCGCTGTGGAGCGTGGGCTCGACGAGGTGCACCGGCAGGCCTACGCCATGGTCGGCGCAAGCGATCCGGGCGCCGACCTGAAACCGAAATGACAGCGCCGCTCTCGCTTACCGGCTATCGATTGGCCTCGTTCCTGGCGACGCCGTTGGCCGGGCCGATCCTGGCCATGCGGCTGCGACGCGGCAAGGAGGATCCGCGACGGGTGAGCGAGCGGCGCGGCCTGACCGCCGTTGCTCGTCCCCCGGGCCCGCTCGTCTGGCTGCATGGCGCCAGCGTCGGCGAAGCCGCCGTGCTGCTGCCGTTCGTCGAGCGTATCATGCGGACGGGCGCGACAGCGCTTGTGACCACGACGACGGTGACCTCGGCCACGATGCTCGCGGAACGCCTGCCGCCGGGCGCGCTGCATCAATATGCGCCTCTCGACAGTCCGCTATTCGTGCGGCGCTTCGTCAAACACTGGCGCCCGCACCTGGTGCTGGTGGCGGAGAGCGAGCTGTGGCCCAATATGATCGTCGAACTTAAACGTTCTGGATCGCGGCTGGCGATGGTCAATGGGCGGATCAGCGAGCGGTCTTTTCGGCGCTGGAGGAAGGCGCCGCGCTTCATCGCCGCGCTATTGACAGCGTTCGACGTGTGCCTTGCGCGCAGCGAGGCCGACTACGAGCGGCTGACGGGGCTCGGTGCGCCGAACGCCCTGGTCGCGGGCGACATCAAGTTCGACGTGCGAACGCTGCCGGCTGACCAGCGTGAGCTCGCCGAGCTTGCCGGCCTCACCTCGGGGCGCCAGATGTGGATCGCCGCCTCCACGCACGAGGGCGAAGAGATGATCGTGGCCGCCGCGCACAAGCGCCTGGCCCAAGTGTTTCCCGACGCGCTGACCCTGATCGCGCCGCGTCATCCAGAGCGAGGCGAGGCGATCCAGCGCCAATTGGAGGGGCAGGGGCTCGTCTGCGCCTTGCGCTCGCGCGGCGAGGCGATCGGTCCCGGGACGGCGGTCTATATCTGCGACACGATCGGCGAGCTGGGGCTTTTCTATCGTCTGGCCGGGGTGGTGTTCGTCGGCAAGTCCTTTGTCGCCGGCGGCGGCCAAAATCCGATCGAACCCGCTCGCCTCGCCTCAGCCATTCTGCATGGGCCGATGGTCCAGAATTTCGCGGAGACTTACGCGGCGCTCGACGACGCCGGGGGCGCGCTTACCGTCTCGCGTCCGGAAGACTTGGGGGAGGCGCTGATCGCGCTGTTCGCCAATGGGGCGCGGCTGCGCGCGATGGCGCGCGCAGCCGGCGATACGGTCGAGCGCCGCGCGGGAGCGGTCGACCGCTCGATGCGTGCGCTTAAATACCTGCTCCCGGCCGCCGAGGCGGGGCGGTGAAGGCGCCGCGTTTCTGGAGCAAACCGAGACCAACCTTGCTCGCTCGCTTGCTCCAGCCGACCGGCTGGGCCTACGGGCGGGTCACCGCGCGGCGCATGCGCGAGCGGGGGGAGCGCGCCGGGGCGCCGACGATTTGCGTCGGCAATTTCGTCGCAGGCGGGGCAGGCAAGACGCCAGCCGCGCTGGCGCTGGCGCGGATGCTGATCGGCGAGGGCCGGCGCGTCGCCTTCCTGTCGCGAGGCTATGGCGGCGCCGAACGGGTCGAGCCCCTGCTCGTCGACGCGAACACCCACACCGCGGCGATGGTCGGCGATGAGCCGCTTTTGCTTGCAAAGCTTGCCCAGTGCTGGGTCGGGGCGGATCGGGTCAGAAGCGCGAGAAGCGCGGTCGAAGCCGGCGCGAATGTTCTCGTTCTCGATGACGGACTACAGAATCCGGGGCTCGCAAAGGACCTCGCCTTTGCGGTCGTGGATGGCGAAACTGGGTTCGGCAACGGCCTCTGTGTTCCGGCTGGTCCGCTGCGCGCGCCGGTTTTGGCTCAGCTCCCGTTGGTGCGGGCGCTGATCCTGGTTGGCGGCGACGACGCGGCGACGTCCCGGATAGCCGCTTTGGCGCGTGGCAAGCCACTTATGCGCGCGAGTCTCGAGCCCGACGCGCTCGCCGCGGCGCCCTTGATTGGACGCGAAGTCGTCGCCTTCGCCGGCATCGCGTGGCCGGAGAAATTCTACGCCACCCTGCGTCGGGTCGGAGCGCAGATCGTCGCCACCCACGATTTCGCCGACCACCATCCTTACACCCCGCGCGAGGTCGACGCGCTGATCGAGGAAGCGGGCCAGCGAGGCGCGCTTCTGGCGACGACCGAGAAGGACTTGGTGCGGCTCGGCGCCCGTCATGCCCGCGCAGTCGTGACGCTGCCGGTCACATTACGTTTCGAGGAGCCGGCCGTGGTGAGGCGCATACTGCGCCAGGCGGTGGGGGGGTAGGCCCCTTTTTCGCCGGCGCCCTAAGGTCGGAACGTTGCAAGGTGGATCGGTTTCGACCCGGCTCCGACCCGGTTTTGCGCGCAACCTCAGCCGCGAGTCAAAAGCCGACGAATTTTTTTATTTTTTTCGGCCGTAACCCATTGAAAAGTGCGGATTCGCGATAATAAACGTTAGTAAATGCGAGCAACTTTACTACGTTTACTCCCGTATAGGCCGATTTTATTTGGATTTGCCCTGGCGAAGATTCGCTCACCGGTTGTACTTTGCAGCTTGGAAAAGGCCGAGGGCGGGGATTTCGGTAGGGCAGGGGGCCGAGACGGAGGGAGCGTGTAGGCTCCTTCCGCGGCCGTCAATGCGGCGTTAACCGAAGCGGCGTCCCGGCTTGCCAGAGGCTCGAAACGCGCGCAGTTTTCCCCAATCAGCGGAACCACCCGGCAAAGGTCGGGCGAAATTTGATCGGGAGGACACGATGCTCGACACAGCCCCTAATGCTCGGATTTTAGCCTTTCTTGGCAAGTTCGACGCCGCGTTGGCCGCGGGCGACATCGACGCCGTAGTCGGAATGTTCGCCGCCGAGAGCTATTGGCGCGATCTCGTCGCGTTCACCTGGAACATCAAGACGGTGGAAGGACGCGATCAGGTCCGCGACATGCTCGCCCATTGCCTCAAGCGGGTGAAGCCGCGCGATTGGCGCATCGCCGAGGGTGAGACCGCGACGGAGGCGAACGGCGTCCTCGAATCCTGGATTTCGTTCGAGACCGAGATCGCGCGAGGCTATGGCCTCATTCGCCTCAAGGATGGCCTCATCTGGACGTTGCTGACGACGATGGCTGAGCTCAAGGGCCACGAGGAGAAGGCGGGCTTCACCCGCGTGCCCGGCGCGCGGCACGGGGTCAATCCCGGCGCCAAGACCTGGAAGGAATTGCGGGAAGAGGAGGCCGAGAAGCTCGGCTATGAAACGCAGCCCTATGTGTTGGTCATAGGGGGCGGCCAGGGCGCCATCGGACTTGGCGCGCGGCTCAGGCAAAATGGCGTGCCCACGATCATCGTGGAGAAGAACGAGCGCGCCGGAGACTCGTGGCGCAAACGCTACAAGTCGCTCTGCCTGCACGATCCGGTCTGGTACGACCATCTGCCCTATATCGACTTCCCCAAGAACTGGCCGGTGTTCTCGCCCAAGGACAAGATCGGCGACTGGCTGGAAATGTACGCCAAGGTGATGGAGCTGAACTATTGGACGAAGGCGACGGCCAAGAGCGCGAGCTACGACCCAAAGAAGAAAGAGTGGACCGTCGTCGTCGATCGCGACGGTAAGAAAGTCACCTTGCGGCCCAAGCAACTCGTGTTTGCGACGGGCATGTCCTCCAAGCCCGTCATGCCGCGCTTCAAGGGCATGAAGACCTTCAAGGGCGAGCAGCATCATTCGTCGAGCCACCCCGGGCCCGATGGTTACAAAGGCAAGAAGGTCGTCGTCATCGGCTCGAACAATTCAGCCCATGACATTTGCGCCGCGCTGTACGAAGCGGGCGTCGACGTGACCATGGTGCAACGGTCGAGCACCCATATCGTCCGCTCTGCGACGCTGATGGAAATCGGCTTGGGCGATCTCTATTCCGAGCGCGCGGTGCGCGGCGGCGTCACGACGGCCAAGGCCGACCTCGTCTTCGCCTCCTTGCCCTACCGGATCATGAACCAGTTCCAGAAGCCGCTCTATGACAAGATGCGGGAGGTCGACGCCGCCTACTACGCCGCCTTGGAGAAGGCGGGCTTTAAGCTTGACTACGGCGACGACGAATCCGGACTTTTCATGAAGTATCTGCGCCGGGGCTCGGGGTACTATATCGACGTCGGCGCCTCACAGCTCATCATCGACGGCAAAGTCAAACTCGTATCCGGACAGGTGGATGAAATCACGCCACGCGGCGTCAAGCTCGATAATGGTAAGGAGCTGCCGGCCGACGTGATCGTCTATGCGACGGGCTACGGCTCGATGAATGGCTGGGTCGCGGACATCTGCGGGCAGGAAATGGCCGACAAGGTTGGCAAAGTCTGGGGTCTCGGCTCGAACACCACGAAGGATCCCGGTCCCTGGGAAGGCGAACAACGCAACTTGTGGAAGCCGACCCAGCAGGAGGCTTTATGGTTCCACGGCGGCAACTTGCACCAGTCGCGCCACTATTCGCAGTTCCTGGCGCTTCAGTTGAAGGCGCGCCTCGAAGGCATACCAACCCCGGTCTATGGGCTGCAGGAGGTCCATCACAAGGCGTGAACCCGGCGTTAAGCTCAAGCTAAGCGCACGGTCGCCGTCGCCAGACAGGCGATCCCTTCGCCGCGCCCGGTAAAGCCGAGCCTCTCGCTCGTCGTCGCCTTGACTGCGACGCGGCCGACCTCGAGGCCGGCGATTTCGGCGACGCGGGCGCGCATCGTGTCGCGATGCGGGCCGATTTTTGGCGCTTCGCAAATCAGCGTCGCGTCCAGATGGACGATCGCGCCCCCGCGTGCGCGGACGCGCTCCGCAGCATGGGCGAGGAAGACTTTTGACGCCGCGCCCTTCCATTGCGGGTCGGAAGGCGGGAAGTGGGCCCCTATGTCGCCCTCGGCGAGCGCGCCATAGAGCGCGTCGGCGAGCGCGTGCAAGCCGACGTCGGCGTCGGAATGTCCCGTCAGCCCTGCTGAATGGGGGATGCGAACGCCGCACAGCCACAGGTGGTCGCCGGCGGCGAAGGCGTGAACATCGAAGCCCTGGCCGACCCGAGTCTCGCCCATGCTCGCTGCAAGACGCGCCTCTGCTGCGCCTAGATCCTGCATGGTGGTCACCTTGACGTTGGCGGGGTCGCCTTCGAACACATAAGCCGGCGCGCCCGCCCATTCGGCGACCGCGACATCGTCAGTGAGGTCGCCGACGCCGGCGGCGGCGGCGCGCCGATGCGCCGCGAGGATGAGGGGCAAGCGAAACGCCTGCGGCGTTTGCACGGCCCGGAGCGACGAGCGGGGCGGAGTGGCGAGCACCCGGCCGTCGAGGTCGACTTGCTTGACGGTGTCGTTCATTGCCGTTCCGGGCGCGGCCGCCCCGTGGCGGTCGGCGGCCTCGATCGCGCGCGCGACAAGTGCTCCCGATGGAAAGGGTCGCACCGCGTCGTGGATAAGCACGATGTCCAGGTTCGCTGCGGCGAGGGCCTCGAGCCCGGCCAGAACGCTCTGCTGGCGGGTCGCGCCGCCGATCGCCGGCGGCCCGATCGCCGCTGCCGCGCTTGCTGTTAGATGCGCCACCGCTTGCTGATAGAGCACCCGGTCGTCGGGCCGGATGACCACCGTTACGGCGGAGAACGGAAAGCTTGCGGCAAGCGCCTCGAGAGTGTGGACGATAAGCGGGCGTCCTGCACAATTGAGATATTGCTTCGGCCGATCTCCGCCCAGCCTCACGCCGCGGCCGCCGGCGACGACCAGAAGCCCGACCTTATTCGATGACAATTGCGGGCTCCGGGGATCAATCGAGACGCCTTTTCCTGCGCTGAAGCGGCCGCGTCAATTCGGACGATCGGAGTCCCGCCTTGACTTGGAGTTGGAGCGCGCCGATCAATCACCGCTAATCCCTTCCGGAAATTCACCGTGCCGCTGAAGCTGATCCTCGCCAACAAGGCCTATTCGTCGTGGTCGCTGAGGCCGTGGATACTGCTGGCGCAACTGAAGATCCCGTTCGAGGAAATCGTCATCCCGATGGATCGGCCCGAGACGCGCGCGAGCATGCTCAAGCACGCGCCGACGGGAAAGTGCCCCTCGCTGCAGGACGGCAAGATCGTGGTCTGGGAATCGCTCGCGATCATCGAATATGTCGCCGAGGCCTATCCCGAAAAGAGGGTCTGGCCGAAAGGAAAGGCGGCTCGAGCCCATGCGCGCTCGTTGGCCAACGAAATGCATGCCAGTTTTGGCGCGCTGAGGCAGGCGTGTCCGACGAATTTTCGCCGACCGGTCGGGGCGATCAACCTAAACGATGAAGTTCGGGCGGATGTCGCTCGCATCGAAGCCGCCTGGGAACACGCGCACGCGACCTTCGGCAGGGAGGGACCCTTTTTGTTCGGGCGGTTCTCCGCCGCCGATGCGATGTTCGCGCCGGTGGTCAATCGCTTGCATGTCTACGATGTACCGGTCTCGAAGCCGACACGCGCCTATATGGAGACGATCATGGCGCTGCCGGCGTGGAAGGCGTGGATCGCGGACGCGCATGCCGAGCCCTGGCGGATTGAACGCTATGACGCCCTCTGAGCAGATGCGGCTCCGTTGATCGCGGCCCCCAACGATAAAATCTGCGCCGGTCGGTGAAGGTCGAAAGCCCATTTTCTTGGCTTCGGGGTATCGCAGGGGCGGCGGATCATCGCCGAGGGCCTCGAAGACCACAGCTGAACGAATGTATATTCAACGCTATAGCTACTTCCGTAAAGTCTGTGGAGATCGTAACTGGGTCAATATGTTGCAAATAAACAACATCTTGCATGCTCTTGAGGAAGCAAAGCATTCGCTGGATCAAATTATTAAATCGGCAATGGATTTGCCACATCGTCACGGGTGAACAACGACAACAATGCTGCGGCTTCCGCAAAGTTCGCGGGCTGGGATGAGGGAAATCGAACGCGATGGCGCGAATAAAGACCGCCTTGACCGCGAAAAGCGGCGAGAGCGACGCCAACGCCGCGGAATGGCGCCGGCTGGTTGACGAACTCAACCTGCGCCGGAGCGCCGCCGCCGAGGGCGGTTCGACCAAGGCGCGCGAACGCCATGTCGCCCGAGGCAAGCTTCTGGCGCGCGAACGCGTCGCAGGTCTGATCGATCCCGGCTCGCCGTTTCTCGAAATCGGCGCGCTTGCAGCTTTCGATATGTACGAGGGTGATGTTCACGGCGCGGGATTGGTCGCCGGAATTGGCCTGATCGAGGGCCGCGAGGCCATGATTATCGCCAACGACCCGACCATCAAAGGCGGCGCATATTATCCGATGACGGTGAAGAAGCATCTGCGCGCACAGGAGATTGCCGCGGAGAACCGTCTTCCCTGCGTTTACCTCGTCGAACTCGGGCGGCGCCAATTTGCCTTACCAGGCCGAAGTCTTCCCCGACCGTGACAATTTCGGACGGATCTTCTTCAACCAGGCGCGCATGTCGTCCGCCGGCGTCGCTCAAATCGCGGTGGTGATGGGATCCTGCACCGCGGGCGGGGCCTATGTGCCGGCGATGTCTGACGAAACGATCATCGTTGATAAGCAGGGCACGATCTTTCTCGCCGGACCGCCGCTGGTCAAAGCGGCGACGGGCGAAACCGTGAGCGCGGAAGACCTCGGCGGGGGAGACATGCACACCCGCGTCTCGGGCGTCGCGGACGCGCTGGCGCGCGACGATGCGCATGCGCTCGCGCTCGCCCGACGGGCGGTCGCCAATCTCAACCGGGCGCCGAAGCGCGAGATCGATTGGGCGAAGCCGGTCGAGCCTCTGTATCCCGCCGAGGAGCTTGAACTCATCGCGCCGGTCGACCTTCGCCAGCAGGTCGACGCGCACGAAATCATCGCTCGCATCGTCGACGGCTCGGAGTTCGACGCCTTCAAGCCGCGCTACGGCGCCACGCTGGTCACAGGCTTCGCGCGCCTTTCAGGCATGCTCATCGGCGTCATCGCCAGCAACGGCGTCCTGTTCTCCGACAGCGCGCTGAAAGGGACGCACTTCGTCGAACTCTGCGTCCAACGCGGCGTGCCGATGCTGTTCCTGCAGAATATCTCCGGCTTCATGGTCGGACAGCGCTACGAGGCGGGAGGCATCGCCAAGGACGGCGCGAAGCTCGTCACCACGGTGGCCTGCGCCAATGTGCCCAAGATCACCCTGATCGTCGGCGGCTCGTTCGGCGCCGGCAACTACGGCATGTGCGGGCGCGCCTATTCTCCGCGCTTCCTCTTCATGTGGCCCAATGCCCGCATCAGCGTCATGGGGGGCGAACAGGCGGCGAGCGTGCTCGCGACGCTCCGGCGGGACGGGATCGAGGCTGAAGGCCGCGACTGGCCGAAGGCCGAGGAGGAAGCGTTCAAGGCCCCAATTCGGGCAAAATACGAGGCCGAGGGATCGCCCTATTACGCCACAGCTCGCCTCTGGGACGACGGTATTGTCACGCCTCGGGAAACGCGGCGGGCTTTGTCGCTGGCGTTTTCAGCGACGCTTAACGCTGAGGTCGAACCGACCCGGTTCGGCGTCTTTCGGATGTAGTCTTGGGTGGGGTAGGGGGAGCGTAAAAAGCAATGGGCGTGCCCAGTTTTCAGCAACTCATGTTACCGGCGCTGCAAACGATTGGGCAGCGCCATGACGAGATCAGCATTTCGGGGTTGGAGGACGGAGTCAGCAAGGCCCTGAAGATCTCCGTCGAGGAGCGGCAGCTGAGGCTGCCCAGCGGCAATCAGACGTTGTTCGCCAACCGGCTGAACTGGGCCAGGTCCTATTTGTCGAAGGCGGGGCTTATCGAGCTTCCCCGACGTGGCTATTGTCGCGCTACCGACCGAGGCCGCGAACTTCTCGCCGAGGGGGTGAGCGAGATCGACCTTGGCATGTTGGAGCGCTATCCGGAATTCGTCTCGTGGCGATCCCAAACCAAGGCCGGCGAGGCGGAGCAGGTTGAATCGCGGGACGATGCGGAGGAGTCGATCGCTTCGAATTTCGAGCTCCTCAATGCCGAGCTGGCGCGCGACATCGTCGGGCGAGTGCACTCCTTCAGTCCAGGCTTCTTCGAACGCCTCATCATCGACCTTCTCGTGCGCATGGGCTACGGGGGCGGAAGGGTCGAGATGGGCAAGGCGCTCGGTCGGGTGGGCGACGGCGGCGTGGACGGCGTCATCAAAGAGGACGAGCTCGGCCTCGATGTCGTCTATGTGCAGGCCAAGCGGCTCGATCCCAACAAGGCCGTGCCCCTATCCGAAGTCCGCGATTTCGTTGGCGGCCTCGAGGGCCACCGGGCGAGCAAGGGCGTGCTCGTCACAACCTCGTACTTCCCCAGTTCCGCCTACGACTTCATCACCCGCGTCTCCAAGCGGGTCGTGCTGATCGACGGCCAAGCGCTTGCCAATCTGATGATCCGCCATCGTGTTGGCGTCCGGGTCAAGGACGTCTACGAGGTGCGAAAGCTCGACGAGACCTATTTCGTCGAATAGCAGCGCGCGCGCGCCCCGCGCCGGAACGAGGCGCACTGGTTACACCTGCTGCTCGGTTGCCACACCAGGCGGCGTAGGCGACCCGAAACCCCACTCATCGGGTTCTGAGCCGCCTTTTAAAGCGCTTCTTGGCGATCAGGCGGTCTTTGGGGATTGAATGGTCTTTCCATCCGCTCCGACGCGCTCGATTTCGACCTGCTGGCGGCGGATCTTGTCCCTGATCGTCTCGACGTGGTCGGAGCCGATCTTCTTCAGCGAGACTTCCTCGACTATGCGCGCCGTCTTATTCGCCAACGCGTGTTCAGCGGTCTCGATGACTTCGATCGTGCCGTCCGCCCAATCGATTTCTGCAACGTATTTGGGGTCGGAGATTGCCTTGCGGAGGACTTCCGCGTGCTCCTCGTGAAGCGTCACGTCCTGGGCGACTTCGCGCTCGGTGACGAAGCGGCGAATACGGGTCCGGCCCGTCTCGGCCATCTCCTTGCCGACCTCCAAATGCTCCTCGGCGAGGCGAAGGACATCCGGTTGCGCGGCGGCCAGTTTAGGAGAAACGGCGACCTGCTGCATGGCGGCGAGCGGCATGGCGGAAAGCTTTTTTTCAACCAATTCAACATGCGCAGCGGGAGCGACGCCCGCGGTCACTGCGCGATCGTGCACGTCGACCGGACGATGGATGTTGAGAACCGCAGAGGCGTGTGCGACTTCGCTTTCAGGGACGCGTAACGAGAGGACCACGCCTCCATCCTCGATGGTTTGTCCGTAGATGTCGGCCTCATGCTCGTACACATCCGTGCCAAACAGCCGATGCCACAAACCGGTCTCCTTTACCCCGGAGGCCATCGTCACCTTGCCGCCCTTGAGGCGGTCCGCGTCGAAGATGCTGATGTCGGACTCAGCGAACCCGGCGGCCTTCAGGGCTTTGACCGCGGCGTCCGCATGATCAGGGGTATCGTAGACAGCAACCAAAGTCTCGTACGTCATTTGCTACTCCTTGGAATCTGAGGATTTCATCTCCTTGGCCGACGCGGTGTCGGCCGGCTCAGTCGCACCCTGAACGCGCGTAATGACCGCTTCTTGATAGCGGAGCGTGACACGGTCATGAAATTGCTCGGTCTTTTGTCGCCGGGTAATCTTGATTTCTTCTTTCAAAATCAACCGGCGCTCGGTGTGAAGCACCTCTTCGACTATCGGTATAATGATCGTGTCGCCTTCGTGGCGCACAGTTGGCATCTCGAAGATCTGACGACCGACGGGAATTATTTCAATTTGTGCCTGTTCGCTACGAAGACTTTCGTCGATGAACTCTTCCCGTATCCTGGTTTGCCTTCTTACTCGCAAACGTCCAGTTTCCACAGTCTCCTTTATAACCGAAAGCTCCTCCGCGAGCAGAGTTAACTTTGGGTCATCAATCGAGTCCTTGGGCGGTTGTTCTGGCTCGGCAGCGAAATAAACATCTCGCTCTCCGTCGTTACCATAACTCACGACGGCAGCTCCGAGTTCACAAAAATGCTACCTACCTAGCCTAAGCGCCACGCTACGCTTTTTCTTTGGCATTTCTATGACGCGTAAGATGTCAATGCTCAGGCAGTGAAATAAAGCAATGCTCGCACTGCGAGATACTGACGCTATTGGTAGAATCGCCCATGCCTTGAACCGCGCTCGAGCCGTCACGCTCGAGCCGTTCAGGCGACCAAAAAGGTCGGCCGCCGGGCCCTGGGTTCCTCGCCTGGGTTCAGAATGGGGAGATCGGCAATCCATTGTAATCGTTGGAGATTATCAGAATAAATGGAATTGTCTTTCAGATTATGAGAATTATCGCTATAATGCTCTTAGATTCAGAAACGCGAGACCTGCCCAATGTCAAATTCATCCGCCGCCGCTTCCCCCGCGCGAGCCCGCCGCGACCGGTCCGCCCGAGCCCGCCTCAAGACGCGCGAAGTCAAAGCCGACCGCGAGCAACAAATCGTCAATCTGCTCAACCGCGGCGTGTCGGTCGCCGAGATCGCCGGCCGATCCGGCGGTTCGGTCCAGCATATGCGCAAACTCGTGCGGAAAATCCTGGCGGAGCGGGCGCCGCATCCGCCGGCCGAATTCCTGGCGCTCCAGGTGAGCCGGCTCAGCGAGGCGCTGCTCCTCTCTTATGGCGCCATGCACGATTCGCTGACCGGGACCAACTTCGAGGCGGTCGATCGGGTCGTCCGGATCGTCCGCGAGCTCGACCGCTATCACGGATTCGCCGCTGTTCCCCGGCCGCGCGAGGAGCGTGAGCCGCTCCGCCTTCCCTCGCCCGCCGAGAGCCCAATCGCGATCGGGCTTACGGTCGGTGAGATGATCCAAAATGGCGCCGCAAGTGACTGAAAAGGCTCGATTCGGACGCGCGAATGGCAGGCGCCCCACTCCCCTCTCTTTTGGGGACAGAAGTCGGGGCGAGGAGCTCAACGCGGCGCGGCCCCTTTCTCCCGCCGGTCGTGTCGGAGCTTCGGCTTCGACACAGACGGCAAGCCTAGCGGGAGCGTCTGTGCAGCAGACCTTCGAGCAGGGCGGCCAGCGCGATCTGAACCGCGGAGGCGATCAGCGGCCGGGCTTGATTTCCGCCCGGAACGCCGCCGATGATGGACTCGACCCGCCTTTCGATCTCGTCCGACAATTGTTCCGCGCCGGACACGACATGCGCTTGGGCTGTGCCGACAAACTCTTGCCGTTTCGCCTCAGCCCGCTGCCGAAGCACCCTGGTCGCGGAATCGACAAGCGATGAAGACAATTCGGTCAAAGGCGAACTGAGGCTTGCAAGGGTGTTGGCTCTGCCTCGACCTCGAAGCGACGCCAAAGTCCACAGCGCTATGCCCAATCCAATGACGGCGGTCGGAACCGGATGACGTTTGCCGGCAAAGTCTAGGGCGCCCGACCACGACAAATCCGCCACACCGGCCCGCGAAGCCGCTTCCGACGCGAGATTCGATGGCGTCAGATTGAATCGCAACTGGTCAACCGTCGAGCCCATTTCCGCTCTCAGCCGATTGGCCTGCGCTTCGTAGTCGCTCGAACTCGAAACGTTAACGCTCACGGCTCAAGCCCTCCTAGAAGCGACGAGATCTGTGAGATGGTCTTCGCCGGGATGAGCCGCGACGGCTTGAGACCCCGTGCTCCCACCCATGCCAACACCAAGCCCGCAACGATCACCACGAGTGCCAGAATGAGAAACGCGAGATCAAGCGGAACGCCTAGGCGGGTTAACGACAGAGCGCACGCTACGATGATAAGACCAAGGCCCACTGGAACCAGGATCAACCCGGCCGCCAGGGCGACCAGGCTGGATGTAACCGGGCCTCTTCGCTCGGTTAGCTCCGCTCGCACCAGCGAGAGCTCCACGCGCGCCAGCGCTTGGCTTTGACGGACAAGGTCAAGCAGGAGGTCGATCGTTGAGCGCATCGGCTAGCTCTTCTCGCCGAAGAGCAGTCCTAAACGGTCGATCACAGCAGACGCCTCATTCTGCGCGATCACGGCCATCAAACGGCTCATCGGCCTAACCGCGGGCCAGAAGCGCGAGTAGAAGCCCAGCGGAAAACGCAATTCCTACCGCGGCAAGCGGGTTCTTCCGAATTGCGCCGCTCAATTGTTCGGCCGCTTGCGACAGTTCCTCACTGTTTGCGAGACGGTCGCGGCCCTGCTGGTAGAGGTCCGACGCCGCCGCGGCGGCTCGGGAGCCGACCTCGTCGAGATGCGTCTGCGCGGCGATGCCCTTCGCGCTATCCAGCGCCTGCTGGGCAGTCCCCTTGGCGCTATCCAGCGCCTGCTGGGCCGTTCCCTTGGCGCTTTCCAGAGCCTGCTGCGCAGTCTTGGCGGCCGCGGACAGCGCCGCTGCGCCGCGATCCTTTGCCTCCTCGCCCCGGTCGGGTTGGTCATTCCAGGTCATCTGTTTCCTCCCATCCATAGAGCGCCCCACTGTCCGAAGCCTCGCGGCTTCCCGGTCAAGTCGGACGGCTTCTCCCCTTCTCAAACCTCCGCCGGTTTACAATGTTCCACGTGCGATCTGCGCCTGGGCGAAGTCAGTGCACCGACGTGAGCGTCAGCGTCGTGACGCCGGCGGCGAAATTAAGCCCGGCCTGGCCTTGGACGGAGAGGGGCTGCAGAGAAAATGCGCGGCCGGTTCCACCGACCAAAAGATTGGCGCCCAAACCAGCGCCTGCCGTCGCTTCGGCGCCAACGCCCCCATAGGTTCCCGCCAGCGCTCCATGCGGGAATCCCGTCGCCGGCGCGAGCACGCCCCAGACCATGGTTCCCTGCTGGACCGCGCCAAGGGCGAGGCCGAATTTCTCAATGCGCCCGGTATACAGATCGGGCGGCCCTGCGCTGGCGGGATCGAAACTGCAGGTCATCGTCTGTTGCTGCGATATGAGCAGGCCGATGCCGGCTGATACGTCGCAAGTAAGCGTCCCGACTTTCACTGACGATTGAGCGCGGGCCGGGGAAGCGAGAAACGCAGTCAGGGCAGCCGCCACGCCCAAAGATGCGAGAAAACGATTGGCCATTCCGAAACCCCTCCCTGAGCGCGTGAACGCGGCCAATATATCCCGCGCAAACTGTGCCCGAGGGTAGCTTTGAACGCTGATCGATGTCAAAGCGCATCCGACTTGATCGGCCAACGCTTGTCCCGCTCCGCGGGCCAACAGCGATGCGCACCCAGGGCGACAATGCCGGCGTTCGGGCCTCACCGCTAAAACAACCGACCGAAGCGATTATTGTTCCGGGCGGTGGACGGGGCGTCTCGCTCGCCATCCGAGTGTGGGTTCGGTACAGAAAGGGCGGTCGGAGCCAGACATGTTCGCCAACGTCCTCATCGCCAACCGCGGCGAGATCGCCTGCCGGATCATTCGCACCGCGCGGCGGCATGGGAATGCGCTCGATCGCGATCCATACGCCGGTCGACCGCGGGGCGCTTTTCACCCGCCTTGCCGACGAAGCGCATGAGATCGGTGAGGGCGCGAACGGTTATCTCGATCAGGCCGGCATTATCGCGCTGGCGGTGAAAATCGGCGCCGAATGTTTGCATCCAGGCTACGGATTCCTGTCGGAGAACGCCGATTTCGCCTATCGCTGCGCGAAGGCCGGCCTCGTCTTTGTCGGCCCGCCTCCCGAGGCGATGCGGGCAATGGGTCTGAAAAGCTCGGCCAAGGCGCTGATGCAGCGTGCCGGCGTGCCGGTTGTTCCCGGCTATCATGGCGACAACCAGAACCCGAAATTCCTGCGCGAAAAGGCCTATGAGATCGGCTATCCGGTGCTCATCAAGGCGATCGCTGGCGGGGGCGGGCGCGGAATGCGCCGCGTCGACGCGCATGTCGAGTTCGACGCTGCGCTCGAGAGCGCCATCCGCGAGGCGGAGGCCGCGTTCGGCGACGGACGGGTGCTGATCGAGAAATACATCGCCTCGCCTCGCCACATCGAATTGCAGGTGTTCGCCGACACGCATGGCGCTTGCGTCCACCTCTACGAGCGCGACTGCTCGGCTCAGCGGCGGCATCAGAAGGTGGTCGAGGAATGCCCGGCGCCCGGACTGCCTGAGGAGACCCGCGCCGCGATGGCCAAAGCCGCGACCGAGGCGGCGCTGGCCGCGGGTTATGTTGGCGCAGGCACGGTCGAATTCATCGCCGATCCGTCGCGCGGCCTCAAACCCAGCGACTTCTACTTTCTCGAGATGAACACGAGGCTCCAGGTCGAGCATCCGGTGACCGAAGCCGTGACCGGCCTCGACCTGGTCGAATGGCAGTTCCGGATCGCCGCCGGGGAGCCTCTGCCGCTGCAAGCAAGGCGAGATCGCTTGCGCCGGCGCGGCGATCGAAGCGCGCGTCTACGCCGAGGATCCGGAGCACGACTTTCTGCCCTCGGCCGGGCTGATCCACGCCATGAACTTCAAGAGCGAGGGAGGGCGTCCGGATCGATACCGGCTTCGCCGCCGGCGACAGCGTCACGCCCTATTACGATCCGATGATCGCCAAGGTGATCGTTCATCGAGCTGACCGCGCCGAGGCGCTGGCCGCGCTCCGTGAAGCGCTCGGCGACGCCGTTGTCATCGGGCCGAAGACCAATCTCGCCTTCCTCAGTGGGCTCGTGCGCAGCCGGGAGTTCGCCGCCGGAACGATCGATACCGGATTCATCGACGCCCATCTCGGACGGCTCGGGGCGCAGCCGCATCCGCCGAACAAGAAAGCCGTCCACGCCGCCGTGCGGCTTCTACTCGAGCGGCGCGACGAGGGCCGCCCGTCGCGTCTCAACTCGTTTGACCCGTGGCGGGTCGCCAATTCCTTCGAGCTCATTGGGTCGCGCCGCCTTGGCGTCGACGTCACCGTCGACGGCGTCCTCATGCGGGTGCATCTCGTCGACGGCGCCAATGTGGATGCCGTCACTGAAGCGGGAGGGCGGCGGCCAGGTCACGCTCCATGAGGCCAATGGCGGCGTGTACGCTTTCGCCGGCGGGCGGCAGGCGTTCGTTCAGCTCGTCGACCCGTTCGCGCAGGCCGAGGCTGGCGCGGGGGACGGCGACGCCGCGATCCGCGCGCCGATGAACGGGCGACTGGTCAAGGTCGCGGTCGAGGAAGGCGACAAGGTCGAGGCCGGCCAGCGGCTCGCGGTGGTCGAAGCGATGAAGATGGAGCATGCGCTCCTCGCCCCGCACGCGGGGGTTGTGTGCGACGTGACCGCCGCCCTCGGCGACCAGGTCGAGATGGGCGAGGCCATTATGCGGGTCGAGGCGGTGGGACCCGGGGAGGGCTAAGGGCAAACTGCGGGCGACTGACAGCCGTCAGGGCAGAGCACAGATTCCGCCTGTGCGTCCGAACGGCACGCGAATAAACGCCATTAAACGTCAGTAAACGCGAGTAAACGTTAGTAAAAAGGCTAGCGTTTACTAGCGTTTATTTTTTGGAATCGAGACTTTTCAATGGGTTACAGCCGTTTGGAATAAAAAATTCTATCGCCTCTCAGGTTCCGCGCAGACCCGTCCCAAACTTGCCCGTTGTCCTCGCTCGCCGCGGCCGAGGCGAGAACCGCGAATGGAGACACCATAGCAGGGGTTTCTATGTTTGGCAAGTAAATGTACATAAATCTGGTTTTTCAGATAAGCGCCCGGCCATGGTCGGCCCCGCTCAATTCGTCTTCTTCTCGCCCTCCGGCAGCGCCGGCCTTTCGCAGGCCTTCGACGATGCGCTGATATTGCGCGTTGAAGGTCGGATCGTCGGTGTAATGGATTCCCGCCCAGGTCTGCACGGTGAAGCCGGGGTAGGCCTTCTGCAATTGGGCGGCGGCCTCCTTCGCCTCTTTGTCGCGGCCGGCCCAGGCGTCGGCGGCGGTCAGGTCGACCAGCGAGAACCAATTTTGAGGATTGCTGGCGATCGACTTGCCGCACGACTCGATCGCCTGCTCCCATTGCGCGAGATGCGCGTGCAGGTGACAGATGTAGTGTCGCCAGACCCACACGAACGGATCGCGCGGGCTCAACCGCAGCGCCTTTTCTACTCCCGCGAAGCCGTCCTCGCTGCGGCCGAGAAACATGTTCCAATAACTTCCATTTGCATGGGCGCCGGCGTTGTTCGGATCGGCCGCGGCCGCTGTCTCGGCCTCAGCAATGGCTGGGCCCCACTGCCGTTTGAGGAAGTAAACCCAACCTTTCAATTCGTGGATCGCTGAATTGTCAGGCTGAAGGGTCAAGGCGGCGTCGATAGTCTTTTCAGCGCGCTCGGTGTCCCTTCGGGTCTGCGCTCCGTGCGACCCTGTCGCCCGAAGAACTAAGGCAAACGTCTTCCCCAACCATCGCGCGCACGTTCTGCGGATCAAGCGCGAGCGCACGCTCGAACAATGTCTATGGAGTCGTATTGAGATAGGCTGGGCCCGCGCGGGAATAGAGTGTCGACCCGAGCCCTGCATCGCGAGATCGACCGCGTCCGGATTAGTTCGGCCGCTCGCGCGTGGAGCGCAATGCTTCGGCCTTGACGAGCTCGACGCCGAGCGAATTGGCGAGGCGGGCGACAACGTCGACTTGCAACTCCCCGAGCTTGCTGCGCTCGCCCTCGAAGCGGTCGGCCCACACATGCGCGCCGGTCTCGGTCGAGATGAGCTGGGCGTTGATCTCCACTTTCTCGCCAAGGCGGCGCACGCTGCCTTCGAGCAGATAGCGCACGCCGAGCTCCTTGCCGATCTGCTTCGCGTCGACCGGCTTGCCCTTGTAGGTGAAAGCGGTGCCGCGGGAGATGACGAAGCTGTCGGGCAGATGCGAGAGGTCGGTCGTCAGATCGTCGGTGATCCCGTCGGCGAAATAGTCCTGCTCCTTGTCGCCGGAAAGATTCTCGAACGGCAGCACGACGATCGAAAGCCGCGGCGCGTTGGCGAGCTTGTCGTCAACGGAAGCGGCCATGAAACGCGGCGCATAGCCCGCGCGCCAAGCGTAGGCCGCCCGCCGCAAGAAGCGCGAGCGCAAGCGCCGCCGCGAGCGCTGGCCAGCGCGCCCAGACGCCGCGCGTCTTCGTCGCCGGCTGGGGCGATTTTTGCGCCGCGGGCGCGCCCTGGCGCAAGAGGTAAGCGCGCACCGGCTCGGCGATGTTCTTGAGGCTTTGCGGCCCGAGGTCGGCCACCTGAAGCTCGAGCCGCGACTTGACCTGCCGGTAAGCGTCTTCGGACAGGCAAATCCCGCCCGGCTCGCAAATCCCTTCGAGCCGGGCCGCGACATTGACGCCGTCGCCCATGAGGTCGCCGTCCGCCTCCTCGACAACGTCGCCAAGATGAATGCCGATGCGAAACTCGATACGCCGTTCGGGCGGCAGCCCGGCGTTGCGCTCGACCATGCCGGTCTGCACCTCGAGCGCGCAGCGCACGGCGTCGACAACGCTGCGGAACTCGATGATCGAGCCGTCGCCGGTGCGCTTGATGATGCGGCCGTGATGGGCGGCGATGGCGGGGTCGATGAGGTCGCTGCGGAGGCCCCGAAGGCGCGCCAGCGTCCTGTCCTCGTCGGCGCCGGCGAGCCGGCTATAGCCGACGACATCCGCGACCACGATCGCCGCGAGCTTTCGCGTCTCGCTCATGGCGCGGCCTCGCGCAATTCGCTGGCGGCTTTCTTGGCGGCGGGTCGCTGCTGGCGGTCGGTCGAGATTGCAGCCGACGCGACGGAGGCCGCGAGAACGCCCGCCGAAGCGAGAGCGACGGCCGAAATTGTAGCCTGGACCGATACCCGCATGGTGCGCCCACCACAGGTCAGCCGCGCGCCTTTTTCCAGTCAGCTGAAAGGACGCCGTCTAGGTATTAATACCTAGATGCGCCAACAACAATGTGTTTTTTTGAGTTTGAGCCTCATCGAGCGCCGCCCGAGAGCGTTCCGCGACGTTGGCTGCGCGGTCCGGCTCCTACTGGCTATGTCGCCCTGGCGACAATCCGGCCCGTCAGTCGCAAAAACCCGCCCTTGGCGGGCGTGACCGCCATATGGGCCACGCAAGAACTGAGATCGAGCACATGCACGATCGTGCTTCCGATATGTTCCTGCCACGAAAGAATGACCACGTCGTCGCGAACCACGATCGTCTGATACTCAACTCGGTCGGAGAACCCGACCCCTTCGCCGGCGACGATCTCGACGGTCAGCTCGCGTTCGGAGCAGATGGTGATCCGGGGCGTGAAAGTCGGGAAACCGATCTCGAGCACTCGGCCAACCGGAAGCGGCGATATGGGGTGCGAGACCGGGCCGGTTTGGTGGTGGGCAAGCTTCACGCCCATTGCGTGGGTTCCTTCAGGCGCCGGGCGACGGGAGGCATACGCGGGCTCGCATGGCGCTTCACGGGCCGGCCGGCATCTGAACGCGGAGTCGCGGCATGGGTTCCCCACAGGGCAAATCGGGCGTGCGACAGGTCGATCGCCATGGGCCTTGCTCGAAGGTTTCTGGGGGCAAGTTCGTCGGCGCGCTCCATCGGCGCTGGCGCCTCTGCTAGTCTGGCTCCATGACCCTCCACCTCATCAAGCTCGCTGTCGGCGCGGATTCGCTTGCGGACCTTCGCGAATGGATGGCGGAGCGGATGGCGGACGCCAAACGCCGCCGCGCGCCGCCCCGCCATGCGCATGTTACCCGAATGGCGCCGAAACGAACCGAGCAGGTTCTGGACGGCGGCTCGCTCTACTGGGTCGTGAAGGGCATGATCTCCGCCAGGCAGGAAATCGTCGGGCTCGAGCCGTTCGTCGATGCGGAGGGGATCGGCCGCTGCAAGATCTGGCTCGGTGAGACGGTAGTCGCGGTCGCGCCGCGGCCGATGCGCGCCTTCCAGGGCTGGCGCTATTATCAGGCGAAGGACGCGCCGCCGGACATCGACGAGGCCCAGCCCGGCTTCGCCGCGATGCCGGAGGTGATGCGCCGCGAGCTGGCGTCGCTCGGCTTGCTGTAAATTTGGGCCTTACGGCTTGTCGCGGAGTCTTCGGCGCCCAATCTATAGCGCGGTCGTAGGTTGGGTTCCTGTGGACAAGGATAAGGACAGCGCGCTGGCGAGACGCGGCGGCGGCGAGAACATCGCCGCCTTCGTCGAAGCAGCCAAGAAAGTTCCCGCGCCGGGTGGGTCCGGCCGCGGACGGCTTATCTTCGCCCTCGACGCCACCATGAGCCGGCAGCCGACCTGGGACCTTGCCCAGTCCCTGCAGGCGAAGATGTTTGAGGGCGCGGCCTCGCTGGGCGGGCTCGACGTCCAGCTTGTTTATTTCCGTGGCCTGAATGAATGCCGGGCGTCGAGCTTCGTTTCAGGCGGGCAGGGGCTGGCGCAGCTCATGAGCCGCATCGATGTGCGAGGCGGATCGACGCAGATCCGGAGGGTGCTCGCCCATGCGCGCGATGAAGCCAAGCGTGCGAAAGTCGGAGCGCTGGTCTTTATCGGCGACGCCATGGAGGAGAACCCGGACACGCTCGCCGCTCTGGCGGGAGAGCTCGCGCTGCTTGGCGTGAAGGCGTTCATGTTTCAGGAGGGGCAGGATCCTGAGGCGAGGCGAACCTTCAGCGAGATCGCCCGGCTGACTGGCGGGGCCTACGGCGCCTTCGACGCCGGCGCTTCCGCACGGCTCGCGGCGCTGCTGCGTGCGGCGGCGGCCTATGCCGCAGGCGGCCACGCGGCGCTGGTTCGTGAGGCGGCGAACGACGCGGAGGCCCGAACTCTTGCTCTCGCAGATGCGCGGAACGTGAACTTGGCGTAGTTTCGCCTTCGGCGGCAATTAAGTCAGGAGCCTCAAGGCTCCCGTGAGAGCCCCATTCGGTCGCGAAAGCCTTATAGCAATGAACCTCGTTATAGGCTTGATCTTGCTGTTCCTTCTGGTGCAGGCTATCAAGCAATTTGGGCGCATGGACGCAGCCACTGCCGCGCGCATCGTGCGCCATGGCGGCGGCGTCGTGGGGATGATCGGCGCGCTGCTTCTGGTCCTGCGCGGCCGGATTGGGCTTGCGGCCGCGGTTGCCAGCATGGTCGCGAATTTCGCCGGCTGGAAGACGACAGGCGGGGCCCCATCGGGCTTTCGCAATGTTGGCGGAGGAGCCGGCTCACGCGCGGGACGGTCGTCGATCGCCCGGTCCGCGATGCTGGAAATGCGGCTCGACCATTCCAGCGGCGCGATGACCGGAACCATCCTGTCCGGCGCTTATGGCGGCCGGGCGGTCGAAACCCTGTCGCGTCCGGAGCTCATTTCACTGCGTCAGGAGCTTGCGCGCGACGATCCCGACGGCGTCAGCCTGTTAGAGGCATATCTCGACCGCCGGTTCGCCGGCTGGCGTGAGGCAGACCAAGGTCAGCGTCAGAGGCGGGGAGGCGACGGGGCGATGTCGCGCCGGGAGGCGTTCGAAGTCCTGGGTCTCGCCGAAGGCGCCGCCGCGGCGGACATAATCCGCGCTCACCGAACTTTGATGAAGAAGTTTCATCCAGATCATGGCGGCTCGACCACGCTTGCCGCGCGGGTCAATCAGGCCAAGGATGTTCTGATGCAGCGTCAAGGCTAAGCAACTCCGAAAGCGTACGCGTCAGTCGTGGGCGGTGAAGCAGGAAAATCCTGTGCGTTTGAGCGAACGGCACGCGGCTTCCGCCGAAGCTGAATCCAGTCCGGCGAAACGCGCGCGATAGAGGGTGGCTTCGCCCTTGCGCACCTTCTCGGTGAGCGGCTTGGCGGAGGCGAGGGTCGAGGGGTTCCGTTCCCGCGCGCGGGTCAGAAGGGCGTTGGCCTTGGCGGGATTGTCGGGGGCGCCGATCTGGATCATCCAACCGCGTGTGGCGGGACTATCGTTGTCGCTGTCTTGTTGGGAGGCGCGCGCCGGACGGCCCTCGCCCTCGGCCGGGTTTTGGGGTCGTCCAAGCGGCGGCATGACCAGCGCGCTCGCCGCCGCGAGCCGCGCCTGTATTTTCGCTGAAGGCTTGGCGCTGTCAGGACTTTTGAGCAAGCCGAGATCGGCGGCCGTCGGTTGCGCCGCGCGGGGGGCAGGTGCTCGCGCCGGCGCTTTCAGCATCAGCTGGGGCGCCGGGGCTTCCTCGTCTCCAGCCCCATCGTCGCCTTCGCCGGCGGCGTTCGCCGCACGCGTCGCGGCGGAGGCGCGTTCAAACTTGGCTTCGGCGACAACGGTCGGACGCCCGCGCGACGGTGAGGCCACGGCCGGCTCGATCGGCTCGGCAGCCGAAGCGTCGGCGACTGCGGTCGCCGTATGGGCGGTCGAAGCTTCAGCAATGTGATCGGCGATCAGGTTCGCCATGATCCGGTCGCGCCCCGCAGCGGAGCGTCCACCCATGACAACGGCGAGCAGCGACCGTCCGTCACGATGGACTGATGTCAGAAGGTTGAAGCCGGAGGCTCTCGTGTACCCGGTCTTGATCCCGTCCACGCCATCGACGCGGCCGAGCAGGTGATTGTGGCTGCCGATGATCTCGCCATCGAAATCGAATTGGGTGGTTGAGAAATAACGGAAGTAGCGCGGGAACCGCTCCTCGAGCGAACGTCCGAGGATTGTCAGATCGTGCGCCGTGGTGATCTGCGCGTCATTAGGGAGTCCGGACGCGTTGACGTAAACCGTGTTGGACATGCCGAGCGCGTGAGCCTTGCGCGTCATCAGGTCGGCAAAATTGCTTTCCGACTGCCCGACCGCTTCGGCGATTGCGACCGCGATGTCGTTGGCGGACCGCGTGACGACGGCCTTGATCGCGTCATCGACGCTGATCGTATCTCCAGCAGCGAGGCCGAGCTTCGAGGGCTCCTGCGAGGCGGCATGCTCAGAGATCGGGATTGGCGTCCGGAGCGTCATAGCGCCGTTGTCGAGCTTCTCGAACAGCAGGTAGAGGGTCATCACCTTGGTGATCGAAGCGGGGTGACGCAGTCCGTTCTCGTCGGCGGAATAAAGCGTCCGGCCGCTGTTCGCGTCGACCACAAGCGCTGAAAAGGCGGGCGAAGTGGGAACCCCGCCTGCCGCTACGGAGGCGTAACTCGGAGATGCGCGATGGGCGTAATGAGCAGAACGCCAATGGTGCGCAGCGCGCGCATAGCGCGGATAATGCGCTTGATGATGCGTTGCGTGCGCGTAATGCCGGTAGTGCCGATAATAGTGCGCCTGAGCCGGCGCGGCGGCGAGGCAAAGGGTTGAGGCCGATATCAAGGCTGCCGTCGTCAGACGAGCAAGCCGGCCGATTCCGTAGCGACAATTACGCAAGGCCATGAACGCGCCCTATCCTACTCACGCAACGGCTGAGGCGCACACAGTTGCGCCACTCACACGGTCGTGAACGATATGCTGGAGCAGTTACGCAGCGGTTAACGGGATTCCGAAGAACCGCCGATATTTTCAGCAAGCCTTTGGAATCGCTGTCAGCCGCGGACCATTGGGGTTCAAGGGATGAAGCGCAAACTCAATAATCGCTAACAACTAGTTGAAATATCGGACCTGAGCGCCGTTCATGGGGGATTGCGCGGAAGAAATTTGCTGCAGTGCAACAAAATGGCCTTGACTTCCATTGTGCACTGCACATATTGCGACTATCGC
Source organism: uncultured Alphaproteobacteria bacterium (assembly GCA_963775405.1). Lineage (GTDB taxonomy): Bacteria > Pseudomonadota > Alphaproteobacteria > Rhizobiales > Beijerinckiaceae > Roseiarcus. The sequence continues at coordinate 39,799 of CAVZJI010000003.1, read as the reverse complement.
GGGTTCGCCTCTTTTCGGATGCGAAACCGACTCAATGCAAGGAGCTTAAAATGACAGCCGCAACTCCGACACTCGAAGACTTCCAGAAATTCTCCAAGGACCAGCTTGAGGCGTTCACCACCGCTTCGACCACGTGGTCGAAGGGTGTGCAGGACATCGTCACCGAGTTGACCGACTATTCGAAGAAGTCTTTTGCCGCTGGGACCGCGATGTTCGAGAAGCTTCTCGGTGCGCGCAGCGTCGAGTTCGGCGATCCAGATTCAGACTGAATTCGCCAAGCAGGCTTATGAGGGCTTTGTCGCCCAGGCGACGAAAGTCTCGGAGCTTTACAGCCGGGTAGCTTCCGACGCGCTGAAGCCGGTCACCACGGCCTATGCAAGCGTGCAGAAGTAATTGAACGATCCTCTCGCCGCCAACCGCGGCGAGAAAATCCTTCGAGCCATGCCGGCGCCTTTCCAGCGCCGGCTTTTTTGTTTGTCAACCACCGGGGCCTTTCGAGCGCCGGTCCTTTTATTTGCAGCCTGTCTTACCCATCCTGCCTTCCGCTCGGGAAACGGAACAGAAAGGGAGATCCCGAGTTGCGTGCGATGAGGCTCTTGCGCGTGACGAGCAAATTGGCAATGCTGCGATTCAGCGTGACATCTGGCGCCCACGGTGCGCGGCGCCTAAATGTTCCGCGTACGAGTAGATGTGAGTTCTAGCCCAACCGGCGTCAATCGGGGTCTTTCGGTGGCTGCCGCTTCAATTCCGTTGGTGGTTCGCCTGCGAGCGGGAATGGCTCGGCTAGCGCGCTGGCTCTATCCGGGCTTTGGCGTCGCCTCGCCGCAAGCCGCGATCCGGCCGACCGCAGCGCGCGAACCCAAGAGGGGAGGAGAAACGCCAGGGGCAGGCGCGGCTGTTATAACGCGCACCCGGACGCAGACGAAGCGCCCGAACATGTATCGCGTTCTTTTGCTCAACGACGACTATACGCCGATGGAGTTCGTGGTCTCAATTTTGCAGGCGTTCTTCAACAAGGATCAGCAAGAGGCGATGCAGATCATGCTCCAGGTGCACCACAATGGCGTAGGCGAGTGCGGCGTCTTCACCTACGAGATCGCCGAGACCAAGGTGTCGCAAGTGATGGACCACGCACGCAAGAATCAGCACCCCCTCCAGTGCATCATGGAAAAGAAGTGAAAGGCGCCCGATGCCAATTTTCTCCCGCGCGCTAGAAAAGACCCTTCGTCGAGCCCTGTCGCTCGCCAACGAGCGCCGTCACGAATACGCGACGCTCGAGCATCTGCTGCTGGCGCTGATCGACGACGTCGACGCGGCGGCTGTCCTGCGGGCGTGTGGCGTCGATCTCGATGCGTTGCGTAAGACCGTCGTGCAATATCTCGACACCGAACTCGAAAACCTCGTTGTCGACAGTCAGGAAGAGGCCAAGGCGACCAATGGCTTCCAGCGCGTCGTGCAGCGCGCGGCTTTCCACGTCCAGTCGTCAGGCCGCGAGGAGGTGACGGGCGCCAATGTCCTGGTCGCCATTTTCGCCGAGCGTGAGACGCACGCGGCATATTTCCTGCAAGAGCAGGACATGACTCGCTACGACGCGGTCAACTACATCAGCCATGGGATCGCCAAGCGCCCGGGGGCCTCGGATTCGTCGCGCCTGCCGCGCGGGACTGACGAAGAGCACGAGGCGCGCGACGCCAAGGACTCGAAGGACAGCTCGGATTTAAAGAAAAAGGAAGGCGCTTTGGAAGCTTACTGCGTCAACCTCAACCGGAAGGCGCGAGAGGGGCGCATCGATCCACTCATCGGCCGTGAGGCCGAAGTGCAGCGCACCATCCAGGTGCTATGCCGCCGGCAGAAGAACAATCCGCTACTGGTTGGCGATCCGGGCGTAGGCAAGACGGCGATCGCCGAGGGTTTGGCGCGCAAGATCATCAATTCGGACGTGCCTGAAGTTTTGGCCGATTCCACAGTCTTCGCGCTCGACATGGGCGCGCTGCTCGCCGGCACCCGCTATCGCGGCGATTTCGAAGAGCGCCTGAAGCAGGTGATGAAGGAGATCGAGCAGCACAAGGACGCCATTCTGTTCATCGACGAGATCCATACCGTCATTGGCGCCGGCGCCACGTCGGGCGGCGCGATGGATGCCTCGAACCTGCTCAAGCCCGCCTTGGCGCAGGGTACGCTTCGCTGCATCGGTTCAACCACTTACAAGGAATACCGACAGTATTTTGAGAAGGATCGGGCGCTCGTCCGCCGGTTCCAGAAGATCGACGTTAAGGAGCCGAGCGTCGCCGACGCGATCGAGATCCTCAAGGGCCTCAAGCCCTATTTCGAGGAGTTCCACAAGCTGCGCTACACCGGAGAGGCGGTGAAGGCGGCGGTGGAGCTGTCGTCGCGCTACATCCACGACCGCAAGCTGCCCGATAAGGCAATTGACGTCATTGACGAGACGGGCGCCTCGCAGATGCTGCTGCCGGAGCCAAAGCGCAAGAAGACGATCGGCGTCAAAGAGATCGAGGCGACCGTCGCGTCGATGGCGCGCATCCCTGCGAAGTCGGTGTCGAAGGACGATACCGAAGTGCTCCAGCACCTCGAACAGACCCTAAAGCGCGCGGTCTACGGCCAGGACGAAGCCGTGGCGGCGCTGGCCTCGGCCATCAAGCTCGCTCGCGCTGGCCTGCGGGATCCGGAGAAGCCGATCGGCTGCTACCTATTCTCCGGCCCGACCGGTGTCGGCAAGACGGAAGCGGCGCGTCAGCTCTCGGTCAGCCTTGGATTGGAGCTGACCCGCTTCGACATGTCGGAATATATGGAGCGGCATACGGTCTCGCGGCTCATCGGCGCGCCTCCCGGCTACGTCGGCTTCGACCAGGGCGGCCTGCTGACGGACGCCATCGATCAGCACCCGCACTCCGTTCTATTGCTGGACGAGATCGAGAAGGCCCATCCAGACCTGTTCAACATCCTGTTGCAGATCATGGACCACGGCAAACTGACCGATCACTCTGGCAAGCAGATCGACTTCCGCAACGTGATCCTCATCATGACCACCAATGCGGGCGCGCGGGATCTCGCCAGCGCTGCGTTCGGCTTCCACAAGTCGAAGCGGGAGGGCGACGATACCGAGGCGATCGACCGGCTGTTTGCACCCGAGTTCCGCAATCGGCTTGACGCGATTGTGCCGTTCTCGCGTCTTCCGGAAGGCGTGATTGCCCAAGTCGTCGACAAGTTCATCCTTCAGCTCGAGGCTCAGCTGAGCGACCGCAACGTGACGATCGAGCTCACGGACGAAGCCCGCGAATGGCTGGTCAAGAACGGCTATGATGAGGCGATGGGCGCGCGGCCGATGGCGCGTGTGATCCAGACCCAGATCAAGACGCCGCTCGCCGACGAGGTGCTGTTCGGGCGGCTCAAAGGCGGGGGCGTGGTCAAGGTCGTCGTCACCGCCGACGAGACGGGGACAAAGAAGCTTAGCTTCGTCTATCCGGAAGGGCCCGCCCAACCGCGGCTCGAGCGCGACCTGATCGTGGCGGCCGGCGCGCGGCGGTCACGTAAGCGCGTCGAGCCCGCCAACTCGGACGCTGACGATAAGGAGCCTGCTCCGGAAGAGCCATAGAACGCGCGCCTCGCGCCTCGTTGATTGAGCAGCAATTGGCAGCCCGTGCTGTTTGGCGCGGGCTGATCGCGTTTTTTGACCCTAACGGAGCGCACAATAAACCGGACAGCCAGGGGCCCTCGGGTAGGGCCGCGGCGCTTTGGGCGGCCGACGGGACGATCGTACCGGGTCTTTGGCGGCGCCAGTTCGCACCACTGTAGAATCCGGAACAAATTGACTTTGTTCTGCGCCTGCCTTGGCAATCGCCCGTTAGTAATAAACAAACAATGTATGGGTGAAACTGAACGGCTGGCCCCCGCATCAACGGGTTAGTTTTACAAAGAAGCTCAGTTTGTGCGCCGGATCGCGGCGGCAAGACAGCGTGTTCGGCAACGCAAGTCGCCTGTAACTCCGCATGAGTGTGAGGGCGTGATGCTGCCAAACATCGTTCTTTTCCAAGGCCAGGACGCGATCGGTGACAGCGGTCTGTGGGAGACGAACGGGACCGGGACCGGAACGTTTGAATTGGCGCCGACCGAAGCTGGCGCTTTGGGGATCGGTCCCAGCGCCATAACCGCCCTTGGCGGCCAGGTTCTGTTCGAGGGGGTCAACTCGAGCGGCGACTTCGGGTTGTGGACGACAGACGGCGGCGCCGTAGGCACAGTGGAGCTGACTGCCATCGTCGGGGCCAGTTCGGCGGGGATCGCTCCGACAGACATCACGGTCTTTGGTAGCGAAGCGCTCTTCAGCGGCCTCAACACCAGCAGCCAGATTGGACTGTGGACGACAAACGGAACGGCTGCTGGCACGCAGGAGCTGACCGGCATCATCGGGGCAGCGTCAACCGGACTCACGCCGACCGACTTAACAGTATTCAACGGCAAGGTGCTGTTCAATGGCGCGAACACGGCCGGCCAACTTGGCCTGTGGGTTACACAAGGCACAGCCGCAGGAACACAGCTACTGACCGGCATCACCGCGGCGGCGACGACCGGGTTAGACCCGACCGACATGACAGTCTTCAACAATGAGGTGCTGTTCAACGGCGTTGACGCCGCCAGTATGTCCGGTCTCTGGGTTACAAACGGGACGGTCGCCGGGACGCAGGAACTCGTCGCGGGCGCCGGCGGCGCCTCAGGATTAAACCCGACCAATCTGACGGTCTTCGAAGGCGAAGTCCTGTTCAGCGGTCTCGACGCCAGCGGCGATATGGGTTTGTGGGTGACGAACGGGACGGCCGCCGGCACGCACGAGTTGACCGACATCACCGGTGCCGATCCTGCCGGGCTCGCTCCGAGCGATCTCATAGTCTACAACGGCGAGGTCCTGTTCCGCGGCTTTGACCAGTTGGGTCGCCCGCAACTCTGGATAACGAACGGAACCGCCAACGGCACGCACATGCTGAGCGGCGTCGCCGGCGCTGCGACGCTCGGATTGGACCCTTCCGGCTTCACCCTTTACAACGGCAGCGTGCTGTTCAATGGCGCCGATTTAAGCGGCCACAATGAATTGTGGAAGACCAACGGCACGGCTGCGGGGACAGTTGAGGTGAACCCCATCGCGGGGACCGAGTCCCTAGGGCTGTCTCCGGCTGATCTGACTGCAGTGAACCCGGTGTCAAGCAGCCGCATCCTTTTCCAGAACACCGGCGGGCAAACCTCGATCTGGAATGTGAGCGGGGCCATCTTGACTGGCGGCGGAGCCGTGACCCCCAATCCCGGGCCGAGTTGGAAAGCGATGGGAACGGGCGACTTCTATGGCGAAGGCGATTCGGACATCCTGTGGCAGAACGCGAGCACCGGCCGGGCCTCGATCTGGGAGATGAACGGGAGTAAGTTAATCGGCGGGGGGGCCGTCACCCCCAATCCGGGGCCGAGTTGGAAAGCGATCGGAACCGGCGATTTCTATGGCGACGGCCGTTCCGACATCCTTTTCCAAAACAAGAGCAGCGGCCGGGTCTCGATCTGGGAAATGAGCGGCAACAGCCTGGTCGGCGGCGGTCCGGTGAGCCCCAATCCCGGGCCGAGTTGGAAAGCAGTCGGAACCGGCGATTTCAATGACGACGGCCTTTCCGACATCCTTTTTCGAAATGCGCGCACGGGCCAAGTCTCGATCTGGGAAATGAACGGCAACAAACTGATTGGCGGCGGACCCGTCAGTCCCAATCCCGGGCCGAGTTGGAAGGCGATCGGAACCGGCGATTTCAACCACGACGGCCTTTCCGACATTCTGTTTCAAAACGCGAGCGGCCAGGTCTCGATCTGGGAAATGAACGGGAATCATTTGATCGGCGGCGGCCCGGTTAGCACCAATCCGGGGCCGAGCTGGCATGCCATCGGAACCGATGGCGGCTCCGACATCCTGTTTCAAAACGCGAACGGCCAAACCTCGATCTGGGACATGAACGGCACCCACTTGGTCGGCGGCGGCGCCATCGGCGTCAATGCCGGCCCGAGTTGGAAGGCAACCGGGCTCATCTGATCCGCTGCGGTTTCAGCGCTCCGCTTCAATTTGGCGCGAGAGAGGCGGGCTCGGTCTCGGGCACGCCGGTTTCGAACGGCGTCGCGGCAGCCCGGAAGGCGACGGCGAAAGGGCTCACGTCGACCGGGTAGGGCTGATCCCACTGGAAACGCATTTCGATCAGTTCTCGCAAGAGGGGCGAGAACATTGAGCTCGCGCCCAGCATCCAGGCTGGCAAAGCGCTGAGGCGAAGCGTTCACGCCGAGCGTCTCGGCCGCTATGGGCGGACCTTGCCGAACATGCCGCCGACCGCTACACTGAAATCAAGCGTAAACACTTTCTTCTTGCCACTATCTCCTGCATCTGTTAACAAAAAACAGAACGCACTTGGGTGATGCCCCGGCCCGCGCCTCCAGCGGGTTGTTCCACGACAAATATCTATTCGCGGCAAGACAGCGCACCGGCAACGCGATTAGTTTGCGCCAGCTATATTGAGGATGAGGATACGAGATGCTGCCAAACGTCGTTCTTTTTGAGGGCGAAGACACAGTCGACACGGTTAGTCTTTGGGTAACCAACGGCACGGCAAGCGGAACTTTTGAATTACTGACAAATCCGCCCGCGGCCTCAGGGCAGCCTCCCATTACGGGGGAAGGGACCTTCGGACTCGCGCCTAGCACCGGGGTGTCACTGGACCTGACGGTTTTCAACGATCAGGTGCTGTTCGCTGGTCGATTCAACCCCAACCCCGCTGTACCGATTTCGATTGGCCCTTATACGTTGTGGACGACCGACGGCACGGTTGGTGGCACTGTTCCACTTCCGCTGACTTCCATCACGGAGGCAAATTCAGGCGGGCTCTTCAGTGCGACCGTGACGCCGGGCTTCACAGTTTTTGGCGACGAGGTGCTGTTTCGCGGCATCGACAAGGCCGGCGCCGACGGGTTGTGGAAGACCAACGGCACGGCGCCCGGCACCACAGAAATCGCTGGCATTAACGGAACGGCTTCGACGGGGATAAACCCGACCGACATTACCGTATTTGGCGGCAAGGTGCTGTTCAATGGCGCGAGCAGCGCGAACGCTGCCGGCCCAGCGGGCCACCTCGGCCTATGGATGACCGATGGCACGGCCACGGGAACGGCGGAGTTGGGCGGATCAACCGGCATCTCCGGGGCGTCGGCGACCGGACTAGACCCAACCGACATGACCGTTTTCGACGGCAAGGTGCTGTTCAACGGCGTCGATAACACAGGCACCGGCCTGTCTGGGTTGTGGGTGACCAACGGGACCGCCTCCGGCACGCACGAGATCACCGTCGCCGGGGCCGCGGCGACCGGACTTGATCCCACTGACATGACGGTGTTCGGCAACGAAGTCCTGTTCAGCGGCGTCGACGCCAGTGGTCTCACTGGACTCTGGATGACCGATGGGACGGCCAACGGCACCCATGAGTTACTCGCGGAGGCGACCCGGCTCGGCCTCCAGCCGCTTGACCTCACAGTTTTCAACGGCGAGGTGTTCTTCTATGGCCGCGACCAGGCCGGTCGCGGGCAATTGTGGGTAACGGACGGAACCGCTACGGGCACACGGATGCTCACGCCAGCGCCGGCCGGCGCCTCGGGAACGTTCGGTCTAAGTCCGCTCAATTTTGAGGTTTTTAACGGCCAATTGCTGTTCGAGGGCTCCAATAGCGAGAATTTTCAAGGCTTGTGGACGACGAACGGCACGGCCGCCGGGACAAAGGAAATAACCCCCAGCTCGGGGGCGTGGGTTAACGGATTGCAGCCTGTGGATCTGACTGCTCTGCCGCCGGGAGAGGCAGCGGCGCCGACCATTGCAGGAACTGTGCCCTCCCAGACGACGGCATCGGAGACGCCGGTCACACCATTCGCGCATGCGACGATTGGCGACGCAAACGTCGGCGCGACCGACATACTGAGGATCACCCTCGGGGGCGCGGGCGGAACGCTGAGCGGAACCGGACTGACCCCCGGCGTCGGAGCCGGGGTCTACACGTTGTCAGGAACCGCGGCCGCGATCACCAGCGAACTCCACGCGCTCATCTTCACGCCGACCGCGGGAACCCAAAACACGACCTCGACGACCACGTTCACGCTGCGTGACCTGAGCAGCGCCAACGGCACGCCTGTCGTCAATAGCACGACCAGCGTGATCGATAGCGACCCTGCGCTCACAATCACCGGCGACCTCCTTTGGCAGAACACGGACGGTCAGGCCTCGATCTGGGAGATGAGCGGGAGCACCCTGGTTGGAGGCGGGGCGGTGAGCCCCAATCCTGGGCCGAACTGGACCGAGATCGGGACCGGCGATTTCAACCACGACGACCAGTCCGACATCCTGTGGCAGAACGCGAATACTGGCCAAGCCTCGATCTGGGAGATGAACGGGAACAGCTTGATCGCCGGCGGCCCAGTAACCCCCAATCCCGGGCCGAACTGGAAAGCGATCGGAACCGGCGATTTCACTGACGGCGGCTTTTCCGACGACATCCTGTGGCAGAACACGAGCACCGGCCAAGTCTCGGTCTGGGAAATGAACGGGACCAGCATCAGCGGCGGGGGACCCGTGAGCCCCGATCCCGGGCCCACGTGGAAAGCGATCGGAACCGGCGATTTCAATGACGACCACCATTCCGACATCCTGTTTCAAAATACGAGCACGGGCCAAGTCTCGATCTGGGAGATGAGCGGCAACAAACTCATTGACGGCGGACCCGTGAGCCCCAATCCCGGGCCGAGCTGGCACGCGATCGGAACCGGTGACTTCAACCACGACGGCTTTTCCGACATCCTGTTTCAAAACGCGAGCACGGGCCAGCTCTCGATCTGGGACATGAACGGCAACACGTTAAAGGCCGGGGCCGGGGGACCGGTGAGCGCCAATCCCGGGCCGAGCTGGCACGCCATCGGAACCGACGGCGGCTCCGACATCCTGTTTCAAAACACCAGCGGCCAAGCCACGATCTGGGACATGAGCGACAACAGGATAGTCGGCGGCGGGCCGGTCTCCCCCAGCCCCGGGCCGAGCTGGCGCGCCGTCGGGCTGACCTGACCGAGCTGCAGTTTCCGCGCCTTCGCTTCAGCACGGCGCGAAACGAGAGCGCCGCGGCGCAGGGAACGCGCCAAGCCTAAGCCAAGTTGGGCGCTAGACGGAAATCAAGCGCGAATTTTCCTATTGCCAGCTTCCCATGCGTCTGCTAGCAAAAAAAACAGAATGCGCGTGGTGATGCCCAGGAGGCCGCCCGCGCCTCCTGGGGGTAGTCTAAGACAAATATCTGTTCGCGGCGGATCGCAGCGGCACGACCGTATCGGCAACGCGATGAGTTTGCGACGGCTATACTGAGGATGAGGATACGAGATGCTGCCTAATATCGTTTTTTTTGAGGGCGAAGACACAACGGAGACGGCTAGTCTTTGGGAGACCAACGGCACGGCAAGCGGAACTTTTGAATTGACCGATGTTGCATCGCCCCCGCCGCTGATCATTGGGGAGGCGAATTTTGGATTCGTACCCAGCACCCAGGTGTCAATAGACCTGACGGTCTTCAAAACCAGGTGCTGTTCGCCGGTCGAATTCAGCCCCACGACTCCCTTGACTTCGGCCCTTATACGTTGTGGACGACCGACGGCACGGTTGGTGGCACTGTTCCACTTCCGCTGACTTCCATCACGGAGGCAAATTCAGGCGGGCTCTTCAGTGCGACCGTGACGCCGGGCTTCACAGTTTTTGGCGACGAGGTGCTGTTTCGCGGCATCGACAAGGCCGGCGCCGACGGGTTGTGGAAGACCAACGGCACGGCGCCGGGCACCACAGAAATCGCTGGCATTAACGGAACGGCTTCGACGGGGATAAACCCGACCGACATTACCGTATTTGGCGGCAAGGTGCTGTTCAATGGCGCGAGCAGCGCGAACGCTGCCGGCCCAGCAGGCCACCTCGGCCTATGGATGACCGATGGCACGGCCACGGGAACGGCGGAGTTGGGCGGATCAACCGGCATCTCCGGGGCGTCGGCGACCGGACTAGACCCAACCGACATGACCGTTTTCGACGGCAAGGTGCTGTTCAACGGCGTCGATAACACAGGCACCGGCCTGTCTGGGTTGTGGGTGACCAACGGGACCGCCTCCGGCACGCACGAGATCACCGTCGCCGGGGCCGCGGCGACCGGACTTGATCCCACTGACATGACGGTGTTCGGCAACGAAGTCCTGTTCAGCGGCGTCGACGCCAGTGGTCTCACTGGACTCTGGATGACCGATGGGACGGCCAACGGCACCCATGAGTTACTCGCGGAGGCGACAGGGGCGACCGCCAAAGACCCGCTTGGCCTCGACCCAACTGACCTCACTGTATTCAACGGCAAGGTATTCTTCAACGGTTTCGACCAGTTCGGTCGTGGGCAATTGTGGGAGATGGACGGAACTGCGGCGGGCCCCCAGATGCTGACGCCAGTGCCAACCGGCGCCTCCACAAGCTTCGGTCTGAATCCGTCCAATTTTGAGGTCTATAACGGCCGATTGCTGTTCGCGGGCTTGAATAACAACGGATTTCAAGGCCTGTGGACGACGAACGGCACAGCCGCCGGGGAAATAACCCCCAGTTCGGGGACGTGGCAGTTCGGACTCAATCCTACGGATCTGACTGCGCTGACGCCTCAGGGCAGCTCGCTCCCGACGACGGTCACCGCCGACATCTTTTGGCAGAACACAAGCGGCCGGGCCTCGATCTGGGAGATGGACGGGAGCACCTTGGTCGGCGGCGGACCGGTCAGCCCCAATCCGGGGCCGAACTGGACCGAGATCGGAGCCGGCGACTTCAACCACGACAGCCTTTCCGACATCCTGTGGCAGAACGCGAGCACCGGCCAGGCCTCGATCTGGGAGATGAACGACAATAGCTTGCTCGGCGGCGGACCCGTGAGTCCCAATCCCGGGCCCGCCTGGAAAGCGATCGGGACGGGCGATTTCACTGACGACGGCTTTTCCGACGACATCCTGTGGCAGAATACGAGCACCGGCCAGGCCTCGATCTGGGAGATGAGCGGGACCACCTTAAAGGGCGGCGGACCCGTGACACCCAATCCGGGGCCGGCTTGGAAAGCCATCGGAACCGGCGATTTTAATCACGACGGCTCTTCCGACATCCTGTGGCAGAATAAGAGCACCGGCCAAGTCTCGATCTGGGAGATGGACGGGAACACCTTAATGGGCGGCGGACCCGTGACCCCCAATCCGGGGCCGGCTTGGCATGCGATCGGAACGGGCGATTTCACGGACGACGGCTTTTCCGATGACATCCTGTTTCAAAACGCGAACACCGGCCAACTCTCGATCTGGGAGATGAACGAGAACAAACTCGTCGGCGGCGGGCCGGTCAGCCCCAATCCCGGGCCGAACTGGCACGCCATCGGAACCGACGGCGGCTCCGACATCCTGTTTCAAAACACCAGCGGCCAAGCCTCGATCTGGGAGATGAGCGGGACCAGCCTAGTCGGCGGCGGACCCGTCAGCCCCAGCCCCGGGCCGAGCTGGCGCGCCGTCGGGCTGACCTGACCGGCCGCAGTTTCAGCGCCTCCGCTTCGGCGCGGCGCGAAACGAGAGCGCCGTCTCGGAAACGCCGGTTTCAAACGGCGTCGCGTGAGCCCAGAACGCGGCAGAGAAACGGCTGGCGTCGACATGGTAGGGCCGGTGCTTGCGCCCCTCGGCCAGCAGCCGAGTTCGCAGCAGCGCGTCCAACAGGGCCCTAGCTGAGGACGTTTCGGATGGACGCCTCGAATTGCTCGCTAGGAGCCTGGAAGTCGATGAAGACGCTCGCGCCGCTTCTGGCCGCATCTCTTGGGCTTGCAGCCTGCAGCGCGCCGGCCCCGCAGGCTTCGCCTCCTCCGGCGCCGGGGTCGGTCGTGGTGACGCCGCCGGGCTTTCAGCTGCCTGAAGGGGCGGACTGTTCAGGCAAAATCGCCCGCTATCGCGCGGTCCAGGACAACGATTTGTCCATGGGTCATGTCGCCCAGTCTGTCTACAACCAGATCAAGCGCGAGACGGACGCCGCCTCGAAGGCCTGCGCAGCCGGCCGCGACGCAGAAGCCAAGTCAATGGTCGCGGCGTCACAGAGGCGCCACGGCTATCCGACGGATCTTTGAGCGAATGCGTGGCGCAGATAATCGGCCACGAAAACCGGCACCCGCGCTTCATCGATGTCTTCAGGACCGCGCACGATGTGCATGCGCGAAAACTCGGCCAGAGGGTCGCGCGCCAAATACGCCTCGATCCGCGCCTTGAGCCGGAAGGCTGGCAGAGGCAGCGTCATGAGCTTCATGCAAGCGATGCGCTGAGGCGTGATCGCCAGGGTCCAGCCAGGCGCGACGTTCGCCTCACTGGCCATGAGCCCCGTTTCTTCGAACAATTCGCGGCGCGCGCTCGCCTCGAGATCAACGCTGTCGTCGAAGACGTCGTCCGGATCAGGTGTTCCGGCTGGAAAGTAGATCTGGCCGGCGTTGTAGGTATGGTGCGCCATTTCGCCGAGCAGGAAAGCACCGTCGTCCGAGCGCAGCGCAGCCATTGAGAAGCAATTGTTGACGGGTTCGCCGGGGTGGCCGAAATCACTCCATGCGAGGAAGTCGGCATAGTCGGTTTCGAAGAAGACGCCCTTCAGCCTGAGCACGCCGTCCGCGCCGGTCTCGAGCTCACGCTGGCCGAGAAGCAGCACCCGGCCGTTGAACAGCGACGGCTTGGCCTTGGTGAGCCGCGCCCAATGTGTAGCTATGCTCGTCGCCTGGCGTTCGGCGAAAGTCCACGGTGTCGGCTCGAATTTGAGGTCGAGCTCGCCGACCTTGAGAAGACGCGTCGGCTCGCTCAAAGGTCGATCGAGCCGCTGGAGACGAGGACGACCGAGCCGCCGATCGTCGCCGAGACGAGGGCGCCTTCCTCGATCACCAGACCAAGCGAGATCAGGCTCGGCCGGCCCATCTCGAAGCCTTGCTCGATAGTCAGCATGTGCTGGCCGTCGCGCGGGCGGTCGAAAGCTTGCACGACGCCGGCGAAAGCGGCGACCGCACTCCCGGTCGCCGGGTCCTCGTAGACTCCCCAGGCGCTAGCGAACATGCGGGCGTGATAGGCGGATCCCGGAAGCGTTGACTCTGCGGGTGTAAACGTAAGTCGCCGGACCATCCCTCGTCACCCAGGGGATCGCGCCCGGCGTGGCGCGGCGAGTTGCGTCGAGCGAGCGGAGCGGGATGAACAAATAAGGCGCGCCAGCGCTGAAGAGGGTCGGCTCATGTCCGTCGAAACCGATGTCCTGTGGCTCAAGGCCAAAACTCGCGGCGATTTCAGCCGCGGGCGGAGGTTTGTCCTTAAGCCGTTCGGGCAGTTTCGGCAGCTCGAAATACGCGGCAAGCGCTTGGCCCTTACGCCGACGCGCGACGCAGATTACATCCCCGATCGGCTCCTCGAGCACGATTCTGAGATCCTGAGCGCCAAGCAGATCGCCCGCGCGCTCGTGCGCGATGAGCGCAGCTGCTCCAACCGTGGGATGGCCGGCGAAAGGCAATTCGCGCTTCGGGGTAAAAATCCTCACCCGCGCGCTATTTATCGCGTTTTGCGGCTCGAAGACGAAGACGGTCTCGGACAGGTTAAACTCGGCAGCGACCGCCTGCATGCGCGTATCGTCAAGGCCTTCGGCGTCGAAGACCACGGCGAGCGGATTGCCAGCCAGCGCGATCTCGGTGAACACGTCGAGCGTTTGAAACCGGCGCGTCATCAATACGAGTCCCGGACCGCGCCAGCGCTCCTAGTGCGGGGGCGGCGGATCTCGCTAATACATCTGCAACCAGGGCCCACTTAAGCCAGGCGAGGAGACAATGAGCAACGGCCTGTTGGCTTGGGGCAGGGAAATATCGTTCGGCAGCCGGTCGAGGCCGCGGGGGGCGATGAATGTGCCCTCATTAGAGTACCGCTGGGGCGGCCTTAGCGTGTCAAGGGCGTAGCCGTTGCGTGACCCGACGGGAGCCCAAGTGCCCATGGTCAGCCACGGCTCGACGCCCTGGCGAACAATGATCTGACGGCCAGCGGCGGCCGGATGGTGGGCGCGGTGATGAACCGTCTGCGCCTGAGCGCAGGACGATGCGAGGACGATTCCGAGCGCAGCGGCCCCTAAAAGACTGACCGGATGTGTCATGAAAGCTCCCCTTCACCCGCCTCATTGTACACCGAACGCTCTTCACTCATGCGCCGATGTGTGAAAAAAGTAAATCTGCAGATCAGGGGATCAAACCGCCTCTGCCGCAAAAAGTTGCGAGGGTCGGGTCAATTCATCTTGAGCAGCGATCAGGCTCAGTTCGCCTGAGCCGGAGGCCAGCGTGGCCTTCACGACTGCGTAGACTGAGGACGCAGCACGGGATAGCGCCTCGGGCGCGCCATGGGTCTCAAGCCAATGATGAAAGAACAACGCAGCGAATATGTCGCCCGAGCCGTTGACCGAAATCGGCAGGTTCGGCGTGCGAACTCGCCAGAGGCCAGCTTCGTCCCCCGCCAGAATGTCGAGAGCGCCGACAGGCGTATCGTCGAGCTGGAGTGACGTCCCCACGATGACCCGTGGTCCCCGTGCGCGCAACGCGGCGATCGCTCGTCGCGCCGCCTGAAGGGTATTCACCGGTTCGCCGGTCAGCCATTCGAGCTCGAAGGCGTTCGGCGTGGCGACGGTCGCGAGCGGCAGGGCGCGGTCACGGAAGAATTCACCGACGCCGGCGGCGACGTAAATCCCGGGGCTCACATCACCGATCACCGGATCGCACGCGTAGACCGCCTCGCCATTGGCCGCGCGAATACGGTCGAGCGCCCGCAGGGCCGCCTCGCCGATCTCCGGCTTGCCGAGATAGCCGGTCAAAAGACCCGCGCAGCGCGGAAGCACGCCGATCGCCTCCAATCCGCTCAGGCAATCATCGATCATCGCCGCATCGAAGGCGCGGCCGCGCCAGCCGGCATAGCCTACATGACTGGAATACTGCACCGTCATCAGCGGCCAAACCTCGCGACCGAGCCGCTGGAGAGGAAATGCGGCCGCCGAATTGCCGACATGGCCATAGACGACATGCGACTGGATCGAGAGGATTGGGGCGAGCATGATTGACGAGACGACGATTCGACGGCGACGTCAAAGCGGAATTGTTTTTGCGCCGAACTCGCTTGGCGCCGGTCGATTGCCCGCTTGAGCGCTCTCAGCGAGCCTGAAACAATCCCTCGGGACTACGCGCCGAGGCTGCTAGAGGACAACACATGAGCGACGCCATCGCCTTTCTCAAGCGCGCCATCGAGCAGGGGCAGGGGCTCGCTCAGGCTGATGTGGCGCTGAAGGGCGGGCGGATTTTCGATCTGGTCGGAGGCGAACTCATCGAGAGCGACGTTGCGATTTGCAACGACCGCATTGTCGGAACGATGGGCGAATACCGAGGCGCACGCGAGATCGACGTCCGCGGCAAGGTGATCGTCCCGGGTTTCATCGACACCCACTGCCACGTGGAATCCTCGCTTCTCACTCCGTTCGAATTCGACCGCTGCGTGCTGAGCCATGGCGTGACGACGTCGATCTGCGATCCGCACGAGATCGCCAACGTCCTTGGGCTCATCGGCCTCCGTTACTTTCTCGATGCGTCGATGCTGACCGCGATGGACCTGCGCGTTCAGCTGTCGAGCTGCGTTCCGGCGACGGCGCTCGAGACTTCGGGCGCCCGTCTCGAGGCGGGCGATCTCACGCCGCTCGCCGACCATCCGAAGGTGCTCGGGCTGGCCGAGTTCATGAACTTCCCCGGCGTGCTGGCGCGCGACCCGTCATGCCTCGCCAAGCTCGCGGCGTTCCAGACCCGGCCGATCGACGGGCATAGTCCGCTCCTCACCGGCGCGGCCCTCAATGGCTATTTGAGCGCTGGCGTCCGCACCGACCACGAGGTCACCAACCTTCCCGAGGCGAGAGAGAAGCTCGCCAAGGGCATGCAGCTCCTCATCCGTGAAGGCTCGGTGTGCAAGGATCTGCACGCGCTGAGCTCCATCATCACCGAGCGCAACTCGCCGTTCATCGCCTTCTGCACTGACGATCGCAATCCGCTCGACATCGCGGAGGAAGGCCATCTCGACTTCATCATCCGCAGCGCAATCAAACTTGGCGCGCCGCCGCTCGCCGCCTACCGCGCCGCCACCATCTCGGGCGCGCGCATCTTCGGCCTCAGAGACCGCGGGCTGGTCGCGCCCGGCTGGCGCGCCGATCTCGTCGTTGTCGACGACCTCGAACATTGCGCCGTCTCGATGACACTTGCCCGCGGCCGGGTGGTGGACGAAGCTTTGTTTGCCGCGCGCGCTTCGATTGCGCCGGTCGGCCGCGAGAGCGTCAAGGCGCGGCGGGTCGAGCCGGCCGATTTCGTCGCGAGAGGGCAGGGGCCCTCGACCCAGGCGATCGGCGTCATTCCGGGCAAGATCATCACCGAGCGCGTTCCGGTGACGCTGCCGTTCAGACAAGGCGAGCGCGGCGTCGACCTCGGTCAGGACGTCGTCAAGGTCGCGGTCGTCGCCCGCCATGGCGTCAATGACAACCACGCGACGGCCTTCGTCAAAGGCTTTGGCATGAAGCGTGGGGCGATCGCTTCGTCCGTCGGCCATGACAGCCACAATCTCTGCGTCGTCGGCGCCGACGAGGTCGACATGGCGGCGGCCGTCAATCGCTTGCGCGAAATCGAGGGCGGGTTCGCGGTCGCTCGCGACGGCAAAGTCATCGCTGAGCTGCCACTGCCAGTGGCGGGGCTCATGAGCCTGAAAAGCTTCGAGGCCGTGCACGAGGCTTTGATCCCGCTGCGCGCCGCAGCCAAGGGCCTTGGGGTGACGCTCGCCGAGCCGTTCCTGCAAGTCGCCTTTCTGCCGCTGCCGGTGATCCCACATCTCAAAATCACCGACATGGGGCTGGTCGACGTCGACAAATTCGCCTTCGTGCGAGACTAAAGAATTTCGGGCGCGTGGCTGCTGAGGATCGCGACAGGCGAATTCGCCGGATGGCGCGGCTTCGCGGGGCCCCCGGGACGCGGCAGCCGCGGGTCAGCCAACCATCACCGCGAAGGGGTTAGGGCTCTTGCCGCCATCTCTGCGCACTTACGTCGATCAGAAATGGCCCGGAGTCCGTTGCCAACTGAGGCAGCGGACTCGCGATCGTCCCCGCTAGCCATGGAAGCTGATTTCTTGGCGAGGTCTGCGCCGGCGGCGCAGTTCCCGCGGGCTGCGCTGATCAACGCCAAGTTCATCCAGCTCTCCGCGAGCCCAGGATTGACTTCGGTGGCCCGCCTCAGGAGAGGCTCCGACTTATCGATGCGGGCTTCGAGCGCTCCCGGACCGTACAGAATTCGTACACCCTGTATTTGCAGAAGTCTACTATAATCAGTAGCCATAATATCGGCTGCTGAAATTTTGATCGCGCGATCAATCAACTGACCAAATTGAGTGGACTGTTCTGAATCGCCCGAACTCAAGTGGATTCTGATCAATAAATAAGATATAAGACTTGCGTCAAGCTCCTTCAATTCGATGGAGCTCTGCTCCATTGATTCCAGATCGTTGATGAGCTTAGCCAATCGAGGAAACTTCTGGTCCATTTGCTCTATTTCGTAGACCCTTCCCGGCACTCCCTTAAGTAGCTCGACGTTATTCTCAATCAATCCAACCAATCCTAAGAGTTCCTCATGAGCCTGCGCTAACATTGTAGTCGCCAAGCGACTACATGCCGGGTCGCGTGGTTTGGGCGCTCCCGCGGCGGCAACGTCCGCGCGAATGTCGCTAAGTTTAGGGGGTTTCCTAAATCGCGTTCCTCCACCCTCTACAGTGTCGAGAAGGAGGATTGGGGCTATGCCAAAGAGGTCTATGATGGATGCGGCATTGGACGCCCGGCAATGGGCGCTTTCGTATTCAGGCGTGTTCAGCTTGTCAGTATAATTCTCAACGATACTCATCGGTTGAAAAAAATAATATAGCCCAGAAAGTCTTCCATTTTGGGCTTCATTCTTCAGCGCGTAGAAGTCTGCCTCGAATTCAGCGTCGATGCGTGAGACCGATCCGGAATCCAGTTTCTTATCGTGTTGAAGCAGGTGGTGCCCGAATTCATGCTTCGCCAATTGGCCGAGCCCATTCTCGAAAGTCGAATAGGCGATGCGCTGCTCTACTTGATCAAGCGCGGCAAACGCTTGACCATATGACTTTTGCAAATCACCGCCGTAGCTCGAAAGGCATCGCTCGATTGACTGGCCCGCGTCGATGCACTTCGCCGCCTGCCGAGCCGCGGCGATCAAAGGGTCTTCATTATGATGACCTATGACGTAATACATAGCCAACGTCAGTCGGCACAGCACAGCCGGGAATGTTGACGGATAGACAACGGTCGCGGGGCTGAAAGTGGAGTAGGGAAGGAGGCTGCCGTCTGCCGCTGAGGTCTCGATCTGAATTCGTCGCGCCTGTTCCCAGTTGCCCATGACAAATTCGTCCACACCCCTCCGTTCGATAAACTCACGAAGCTTGTTGGGGTCCGACAGATTGTCGCATCTGTCGAAGGCGTGCGCGTCTCCCCAGCAGATACAGGCGCTGAGCACAGTCAAGAGCCTCAAAAATCGCAACATGAGAACCTCGCTAGTATTTTGCCGGATATGCGTGTCCCATGATGTCGACGATCCTTCCGCTCAGCGAGCCGGAACTCGGCGTAACGACAGCGCCGGAATCGACGACGCTTACGGCGAATTGATCGACCTCTCCCGCCTTGATCGATTGGGCGATCTTGAGCTTGACGGACAATTGTCCAGACGTCCGTTCGATTTCGCCCGCGCCGGTTGATGAACTGACTTGGTACAAGTGAGAGGGCTCAGGGTAGGCGCCAAGCCTCGTCGCGGCGGGCTTTGGCGCCGGCATGGCGAGGTCGGCCTCAACCAGGTCGAGAGGGTCATCGCTACTGTTTCGAACTAGGAGATAGATCGTCCCGTTCTCGACTCGCAGGGAGGCTTCCACATAAGCTGGCCCCACGCTCCGATGAGCTACTTTGTTCCAAACGATCGGGGCGGCGAACGTAAAGAGGGCGACGCCGAACCCGCTCAAAAGCAGCGTCGTTAGCCAGCCCTGCAGGCCCTTAAGCATTTCGCTTCACAATCCACAAATTGATATTGCAAATTAGACGTCCGATCTGCTGAAAATATGAGCCATCGGCAGACTGAAAGCGTGTGACGACGCACCGATCTTGGCGAACATCTTAGCGAAGCCCCCAATCGTCTGGCTCAAAGTTGCGCCCCGGCGCACGGCGGGTCTCAAAGCGCGTCGCGGCGCCACGAAAAAGCTTGAAAATCATCTAGCGGTTGTAGCGCCACGCAGGCCCTATGTATGTGACCGGCGTCACAGTTTGAACGCAACGCCACAGTGGTCGCTGAGCGGCGCGATCGTGCGCCTTAGGTCGAACCGCGATCGCCAGAGTAACAAGCTTAAGTGGCCGAAGAGAGTGAGTCACGAGCAAATCGTACACCGGCGCCGCGCGTACAATTTCTCCACGAAATCAGCGGGCGACTGGGCACAACGGGCCGCCCGACGCCTCGTGCGAGGACCACGAACGCCAGCGCACGCTTGCACGCGGTCCGGCCGCCGCATCGCGTCTGACGCTGGCGAGGTCTGGGAGGCCGGCCGGGCAACGCGCCCGCTCCAGGGTTCACTACTCCATCGCGCTCCAACACGCAATTCTTAAGCGCTGTGAGAAAGGCCAGGCTTGGCCAATGGACCCGTCAACCCGGGCAAAGCTCACGAGTTCGCGATTGGTCCCGCACGCGGACGAGGCTTCGCGGGAGCGTGAACCAGCGCTGGCCGGCAACGTTCGCGAAGCGCGAAACGTCAAGCCGCGCGCCGGCTCGCGGTCGCGAAAACCACCGCCAGGGCCACCCATGACAGCATCATCGTCGTGCCGCCGATCGGAGCGGCGAAAAGAAAAATGCGCTCGCCGGTAAAGACATGCATTGCGAGTTCGGTCGAAAACAGCGTTGCGCCCGCCTCCATGACGAACCCAACAACCACAAGCGCCCGCGCCGAGGCGGTCGCGGCCCGGGCATGGGCGGCGATCGCAAGCGCCGCGGCTGCGTGCAAAAGGAGAAATAGCGCTCCCCTCTGCGCGAGTTCACCGCCGTTCGCGTGGACGCCCGCCGCGGCCAGAGCGACCCCGGCCGCGCCCATGAGCGCGGCGACGCCGGCGAGAATGAATGGCGCGCGGGTCATTTCTGGCTCCATCGCCGACAAGCTCGGTCGGCGGCGGCAAAGCAGTCCCTTGGACGCGCGCTTGTCAAGACGGTCGGGACCCTCGATCCTGTCGCGCCCATGCGCGCATCGCGGATCCGGGATGAGTTGGGAGGGCGGCGATTGGCGGATTTTAAGGTGCGGTCGATCGAGCGCAAGGATCGCGCGCAATGGGAGCCGCTGTGGCGTGCCTATCTCGATTTTTATAACGCTCAGTGGAGCGACGAGGTCTCGAATGTGACCTTCGCGCGCATTTTCGATCCCCTCGAGCCGATGCATGCGTTCGTCGCCGAGCGCGGCGGCGAGCTCATAGGTTTCACGCACTACCTGTTTCAGCGCAACACGTGGCTTCTCAATTCGCAATGCTATCTCCAGGACCTCTACGTCAGCGAGGCGGTAAGGAGTGGCGGCGTGGGTCGGGCCCTAATCGCCGCCGTCGTTTGCGCGGCAGAAGAAGCGGGTGCGGCGCGCGTGTACTGGAACACGCACGAGACCAACGCCGTTGCGCGCCGGCTCTACGACGCGGTCGCTGTGCGCACAGGTTTCATTCAGTACCGGATCGAGCCGCTGAGCTGACGCGAGGAGTTTTACGCTTGCCGCAGCGCAAAACTTACCCCATGGTGCGCGGCCCGCAACGGTTCGTTGTTCCCGAGTCTTGTGCCGGGCGCCGACTGGAGAACTGAATGGTTTCGCGAAATGTCGCCAGGCGATCTCTCGCCATCGCCAAGGCCAACGCGCAAGCCGGCGCCGATGCGGCGTTGACGATCGCCGCGCGCACCCAGAATTTGCTCGCGCCTGGCGGTCGGCAATCCGACAAAACACGCGAAGCGCGGCTCATGGTGCAGGAAAAGATCGATGCAACGATTGAAGGCGCTTTCGCGGCGCAGGCGGCCTGGGGCGCCTTTTTCATCAAGGCGGCGTTCGGCGGCGTTCGGACGCCCAACGACTTTTCGGCAGGTCTTACCGCCATCGCCGAGGCCGCCGCTGCGCCCGCGCGGCGCACAGTGCGCGCCAATGCGCGTCGCTTGACTGGAGCCAAGGCGTCGCCTTGATATGGAACTTGTTCCGCATCTGCAGCACGTCGTCGCCACTTACGGCTATCTTGCGGTCTTCGTCATCGTCGCGTTGGAAAGCGCCGGAATTCCAACGCCTGGCGAGACCGTTCTAGTTACGGCCGCGATCTTCGCCGCCTCGGGTACGCTGAAGATTTATGGGGTGATCGGGGCGGCTGCGGCCGGCGCCATCATCGGCGACAACTGCGGCTATTGGATCGGTCGCGAGCTCGGCTTCCCGCTTATCTATCGCTTTGGGCATTATATTCGACTTGACGAGAAGCGGCTCAAAGTCGGGCAGTATCTGTTCCTCAAGCACGGCGGGAAGATCATCTTCTTCGGCCGCTTCGTCGCGGTGCTGCGCGCTTTTGCGGCGTTTCTCGCGGGCGTCAATCGCTACAATTGGGAGGAGTTCTTTCTCTTCAACGCCGCGGGCGGAATCGTCTGGGCGACGATCTTTGGCGCAGGCGGCTACCTTTTGGGCCGCGCCTTCGAGCATTATGCGCGGCCCGTCGGGGTCGCCGCCCTCATCGTCGCCGTGATCGGCGCGGTCTTTGCCGCCCGCTTCATCCGTTCTCACGAACAGGCGCTGGAGGACGAAGCCGAGCGCGCCCTTCCAGGCCCGCTCAGGCCTCCGAAGGCGTAGGCGCGGCGCTGTCGACGCCTCCGGCCTTCCGTAAGGCGCGGACGTCAACCAATGGAGCGCAGATGCCAACCAGCTTGACCGCGACAATTCCGGCCTTGCCCGCTCTGCTTCTGGGCTTCTGGCTCATGCAGACTGGCAATACGTTTCAAGGTACGATTCTCAGCATCCGCGGCGAAATTGAGGGTTTTACCCTGGCTCAAATCGGCGCGGTTGGGGCGGGTTTTTGGGCCGGCGTCATTATTGGATCGCTGCGCGCCGCAGGGGTGATCCGGCGGGTCGGCCACATTCGAACCTTCGCCGCGTTTGGAGCAATAGCCGCGACCGCGCCGCTCGTGCACCTTCTTGTCGTGGATCCGTTTGTGTGGATAGCGGCGCGGGCGCTCACCGGCTTCTGTTTCGCCGGCATGTTCATTGTCATCGAGAGCTGGCTGAATGCCGGCGCGAGCACGGAAAACAGGGGACAGGTTTTAAGTATCTACGGCATGACAGGATTGCTGGCCGGCGTATGCGGCCAGCTTCTTCTGCCCACGACCGATCCGGCGGGCTTCAGGGCGTTCTGCATCATCGCTTGCATCATTTCGGTGGCGCTCGTGCCGATCGCCTTGACCCAGGGCGCGGCGCCGGCGCCTCCGGGCGAGGGCAGCCACGTCCCTCTCAGGAGGCTCTATCGCGACTCGCCTTTAGGGGTCGTGGCCGGATTCCTGAGTGGAGTGACCACCGGCGCGTTCTTCACGCTCGGGCCGATCTTCGCCGAGGGCCGGGGTCTAAGCATCAGTGAGATTGCAATCTTCATGGCGTGCGGAACGGTCGGCGGATTTGTGGCGGCGTGGCCCTTGGGTTTGCTCTCGGATCGCTATGACCGGCGCCTTGTGATCATCGGCGCGGCCGCTGCGGCGGCTGCGAGTTTGATCGCCATGCTGGCGCTCGTACCGGGCGACGCCTATCCGTGGCTGCTCTACCTTTGCGTCGCTCTGTTCGGCGGCATGATCATTCCGACCTATAGCCTAGCGCTTGCTCATTTGAGCGACGCGGTCGAGCAACAGGAGATGGTGGCCGCCTCGGGCGGCCTGTTGCTGGCGCACGGCGCCGGGGCCGCGGTTGGGCCTTTGATCGCGGGGTTCGCCATGTCGGCCACGCCGCGAGGCCTGTCTTACACGCTCGTTGTCACGCAGGCCCTCATCGTGCTTTTCGGCGCGAGCCGGCTCTTCTCGCGCGCGCCGGCGCCTCGAGCGCACAAGAGCGCCTTTGCGCTCGAGCCTCCGGTCCCCGTCGGCACCGAGTTCGCGAGCGCCCATTCTACGCACGTGTAGGCTGGACCTCGCCATCGCGGATTTGGCGACGGTCGCGCCTTTTCAAGGGGTTGGGCGCCAAAACCTGTCACAAGCTTCGCCCGCATTCTCGTGCGCCTTGGCAGCGGGCCCCCTGCCGCCAGCAAATCTAGGCGGCCAGCGGGCGCTCCACCGGTCCGATCCACACCCTGAGCTGCTCCGATCGGCGCAGAAAATCGACGCTGACCGTGCGGTCGATCTTGTCAGCGTCGAGCGAACGCACGAGGTCGCTGACGCTCGTTACCGGCTTGCCGTCGAGCGCGATGACCAAGTCGCCGGTCAACAGCCCCGCCTGCGCGGCCGGGCCGGCCTGATCGACGGAGAGAAGCCGTGCCCCGGTAGGCTGCTCGAGAGCGAGTTTGAGCGCGATGCGGCGTGGAATTGCGAGCGTCGCGGCGCCGACCCCGATATAGGCCCGCCGCACCCGCCCATGCCGGGCGATCTCGCCGGCGACGAAACTTGCGGTGTTCGAAGCGACCGCAAAGCAGATGCCCTGCGCGCCCATGATCACCGCGGTGTTGATGCCGATCACTTCGCCCGCCGAGGACACCAGCGGGCCGCCCGAATTGCCCGGATTGAGCGGGGCGTCGGTCTGCACCACGTCCTCGATCATCCGGCCGGTGCGCGATTGCAGCGACCGTCCGAGCGCCGAGACGACGCCTGCGGTCACCGTCGCGTCGAAGCCAAGCGGATTGCCGATGGCGATTGCGATCTGGCCGCGCTTAAGTTTGGCGCTGTCGCCGAGCTTGGCTGCCGGCAGGGAAACGTCGGCTTCCACCCTCAGAAGCGCGAGATCCGTGTCGGGATCGTCGCCGAGCACGCGCGCTTGAAGGTCACGGCCTTCGAGCGTGATGAGATTGACCGTCCGCGAGCCCTGCACGACATGGCTGTTGGTGAGCGCGAGACCGTCGGAGGAAATGATGACTCCCGAGCCTGAGCCGGCGCTGCGGCCTTGCTTGCGCACGTCTACGCGCACCACGCTCTGCCCGACGCGCTCCACGACGTCGCTGACCACTCGCGAGTAGTCATCGAGCAGCGCCGCATCGCTAGGGGTCGAGGGAGCGCCCGGACCTTGGTCGAGGCTGTCGGAATCGAGGGTCCAAACCGGAGAGGGAGATGGGAGGGGATCGATCATTGCGGCGATATGGTGACGGCTGAACGGCGTCGCAAGGATGGGCGGCGGTCGGTCCCGGGGCGGGCGGAATCCGCGCCGAACTTGCCAGCTTCCGACAATTGGCCCAGATATCCGCCCGATTCTTCGGCTCCCACTCGCACGGGCGATGAAGGCCGGCTGGCCGCGAAAACAGAAGGCGATATGGCGCTAACGGATCCTGCGACTCTGTCTCTAGCGCACCGTCGCGAACCGCCCCTCGCTAGCGCGCTCGCCTTGAGCGCGGCGGTCATCTGTCTCAACGAAGCCGCCTGCATCGGCAAGTGCCTGGAAAGCCTTCGCGACTGCGCTGAGATTGTCGTCGTCGATTCCGGCTCGACGGACGCAACGCCCGCAATCGTCGACGATTTCGTTCGCCGCGGGTTTCCCATCCGATTCATCCACCAGCCATGGCTTGGCTATGCGCTGCAGAAGCAATTTGCTCTCGATCAGACGAAGGAGCCTTGGATTGTTAGCGTCGACGCCGACGAGTGGCTCGACGAGGATCTGCGCGCCTCGCTGTCGCGGCTTATGGCGGCGGATGAATTGGTCGCCGGCTGGAGGGTGCGCCGTTCGCTGACGCTCTATGGGCAAGCGAAGCCAGTCAGCCGTTGGACAAGGCCTGAGCACATCCTGCGACTCGTGCGGCGGGGCAGGGCGCGGTTTGATCCCGCGCTCATCGTGCACGAGGGACTTGTCGCGGATCAGGGCGATACGCCAATCGCGCGCGTGGGACTGCTGAGGCACGAGCGCAGCTTGCCTTTGAACGAGCAGATGAAAAAGGAAATCACCTACGCACGGCTCAAGGCCGAGCAGCGGCTGAAGCTTGGGCGGAAGCCGTCGACGCTCAAGCTCGTGTTCAATCCGCCGATTTATTTTCTGCGCATCTTCTTCTGGAACCGGTTTTTTCTGTGCCGCTGGGCGGGCTTCATCCACGCGGCGACCGGCGCCATGTATTCTCTCATGACCGAATCGATCCATCGGCAATTATTTTACGCTCAAGCGGAGCGTTGAGTTGTTCGCCGTCGACGGTGCGATCGGGCGAGGCGGGATGAGGCGGGAATTCGATGACAAAGCCCTCGACGCGCTCGAGGTCGTCATTCCAAATCTGAATTGGCGTTATTCGGGCGGCACGGCGGTCAACCGCACCATCGCGCCTCTGATCGCCAAGCGCTGGCGCGCTGCGTGGCTTGGGCCTGATCGCCCGGACGGGATCGCTGGCTTAAGCCTTGCCGATCTTCTGCGCTTGCGCTTCCGTCCCCTCACGCACGGCGAGGTCCGCATCTGGCACGCGCGCCGCAATGTCGAGATGCTGGCTGGGCTTTTTCTCAACCTGTTCGGCTACCGTTTTGCGCTGATTTTCAATTCGGCCTCCCAGCGTCCGAAAACCTGGCTCACCCACTTTCTCATCGCGCGGATGGACGCCGTGATCGCAACGAGCGAGATTGCGGCGCAGTTTCTGCGGCGCCCTGCAACCGTGATCCTTCACGGCATCGACGTCGATCTCTATTCTCCGCCCGCCGACCGGCGCGCGGCTTTCGCGAAAACAGGGCTGCCGGGGAAGCGCGGAATTGGAACCTTTGGCCGCGTGCGACGGCAGAAGGGCAGCGATTTGTTTGTCGAGGCTATGTGCCGGCTGTTGCCGCAATACCCTGATTTCTCAGCTGTCGTGGTCGGGCTCGTGACAGTCGACAATCGCCCCTTCCTCGAGGGCCTGAAACAGCGGGTCGCGGCCGCGGGCCTTACCGAGCGCGTCCGTTTCTTAGGCGAATTGCCGATCGAGGACGTGCCGCTCTGGTATCAGAGGATTTCCATCTATGTCTTCGCCTCGCGGGTCGAGGGGTTCGGGCTCACCATGCTCGAGGCGATGGCGGCAGGCGACGCTTTGGTCGCCACGCGCGCTGGCGCAGCGGAAATGATCATCACCGACGGAGACGACGGCGTTCTCGCGCCGGTCGATGACGTCGAGGCGCTCGTTGAGTTCGATTGAGCCGCTCATGCGCGAGCCGGAACGGATCGAGGCGATGGGAGAGCGGGCGCGCGCCAGGGTCGTCAGCGCGTTCAGCCGCGACCGCGAGGCCGACGAGATCAGCGCCGTATACCGGCAGGTCTGGACGAGTTGCAGGCCTTAGAACAAACCTCGTCCCAAGCTCGCGGCGAGGCGTACGGCGCCGGATCTGTAGAGAATGAGGCCGCCTAGTCCGATCAGAATGAACGGCAGGACAACGTGTCCATAACGCCGCAACGGCTTTCCCAACACCGTATGCCTGACCAGCGACCACGCCGCGAAGCACCAAAGAATTGTGAGTGCGCCGAAGATCGCGACTGTCGCGGTTATTTCCTGAGATGTTTGGTTCGCGAAGATCGGGGTATAGGCGGCTATGTTGTCGCCTCCATTCACGATCGTGATGGCAGCGACCTGGAGAATTCCTGAGGCCGTTGGCTGTCCTTCGTCCTCGATCTTCCCGAGACGTAGCAGTTGTCCAATTCCGATGATCATGGGGGCCACACCGAGCAAGCCCACATGCGCGCGCGAGATCGCTACCGCTGCAAAAGCACCCGCGAGGCTTATCGCGACGAGGCTTGCGATCCCCAGGATTTGGCCGATGAAGATGCTGAGGCGCGAGAAGCTTCGGTCGGAGAAGAATCCGACCAAAAGGAACAAGTCGTCGATATTCGTCGATATGAAAGCGCTGGTCGACAGCAAGGCGAGCGAGAAGAAATTCACGCTGCTGCCGGCTTCTTGCGAGCGCCTCGCGGTGGCGGCCTCTTTGAAGATTCGCTCAGGCGGCGCTCGGCCGCATCGCGGCGAACAGGCGCTTCAGCGGCGCCGACACGTGGTGGCGCAGCATCGCCATCCGTCGATCGCCTTCCGAAGTGACCCAGTTGAACTGGATGACCCGTCGTTCTCCCGTGAAGGGCTTGTGGCCATGCCAGGAATTGTCGGCGCGCTTGAATGCCAAGAGCGTTCCCTCGGTCGGCGGCACTTCCATGATGATATCGTCGAGGTTGTCGGCTGACTTGAGCAGTCGCAGGCGGCCGCCGGAATTCTCCCAGCTCGGGTTCATGTAAATGAGAACCGTTATGATCTTGCTTTTGGTGTCGGTGTGGATGCGCCCATCCTTCGGGCTGCACTGACCGCGAACCGTCGTCGTGGTTGGCCGCCCCGCGAGCTCGAGGCCGAACTTTTCTTCGAACGCATCGCGAAATTCGTCGCTCTCCAATTCAGCGACGAACTCGCGAAACGCAGGCCCATAGGAAAGCAGCGCGACGGGGAAGCTCCCGCCTTCGGAGATCTTGGGATAGTCGGCGTTGATTTTCGCGCGCGCTTCGGGCCGAACAAAGCCGGGAACGACGAAGTATTCGAACGGCTTCCGGATCACCGGCGTCGCTTTTAGGGCTTCCAAGTCAAGAGAGCGCAGAATCATCTGACGGGTTCCGATAAAATGCGAATTCGCCGCCTTTTAGATTGCGCCGTTCGACCCGTCAAAGCCGCCGCGGTGCTCGAGGCGCCGCTTACGCGCGCCCCTTGGCCAGCGCCGCGAGGATCGCTTGCGCCCGATGGCTGGCGAAGGCTGCGGCGACATCGGAGCCGGACTTGAGACGCCAGTTGGGGCGCTCGCGATCCGTCCCGGGCAAATTGGTCGCGACGGTTTCGCCCACAAGGTCATCGAACTGCGCGTGAGCGAACATCGATGGTGAACCGCCGATCAGTGCGTGAACGGCCGCCGCCGTCGCGTCGGGGAGCGGCCCGTCCTCCGTCTGTGAGGCTGTGAGGCCGGCCGCGGAGAGCGCGCGCAGAAGCGCGCGCTTCTCCTGGCGCCGCTCGGCGATTGCTTCTCCCGCCTCGGCGAGTGTCAGAAGACCCAGCGCAAGCCGCTCGGCAATGTCGGCGCCTTGCCACCAGCCTGCCAGCGTCGCCAGATCATGCGTCGCGACGCAGGCGACCGACGTCGGCGGATAGGATGCCGGAGCCAGGAACTCCACGCCCTTACGCTCGAACCATAGCACCCGCATGCCCGTGATATGGGCCCGCGTCAGCCGATCCCGGAAGCCGTCCGCGACAGTGCCGAGGTCTTCGCCAACCACCATGCACCGCGCGCGTTCGCTTTCGAGGGCGATATGGCCGATGAGATCGTCAAGCGGATAGGAGAGATACGCGCCTTCCGCTGGTCGCGCGCCGTCGGGAATGAGGAACAGACGCTGCAGGCCCATCGCATGATCGATGCGCAGCATGCCGGCATGGCGCATGTTGGCGCGGTAGACGGCGCTGACGGAAGCCCAGCCCTCGCGCGCGCCGGCAAGCGGATTAGGCGCAGGCAGGCCCCAGTTCTGCCCTTGTAGGGAAAAGGGATCTGGCGGCGCCCCGACCGTGACGCCGTGCGCAAGCGCCCCCGCGTGCGCCCAGGCTTCTGTCCCGTCGGGCGCGGCGCCAACTGCAAGGTCGCGGTAAAGGCCTATCTCCAAACCGCGCACCCGCGCGCGCTCAGCAGCTCGTCCAAGCTGACGGTCAGCGAGCCATTGGCAGAAAATCGCGAACTCAAAGCCCTGGCGATTGCGCTCGATCGCATGGTCAACCGCCTTGGGATCGCCGTCGCGCAGATCTTGCGGCCAGAGCCGCCAGTTCCCGTCGGCGCCGTCCCCGGCCGCCGCCTGGAAGG
Source organism: uncultured Alphaproteobacteria bacterium (assembly GCA_963775405.1). Taxonomy (GTDB): domain Bacteria; phylum Pseudomonadota; class Alphaproteobacteria; order Rhizobiales; family Beijerinckiaceae; genus Roseiarcus. The sequence continues at coordinate 10,604 of CAVZJI010000003.1, read as the reverse complement.
CAGCGAAGCGCCTTAGGGTTTCGCCGCCCGATCTCGCGAACGCGTGGTAGTCGGCGATAAGCGGATCGTCAGGCCGCGCCGCACGGAGGCGCCGAAAGGATGCGCTCCTCGCTTGAAGCGCCGCGTGCTTGGCAAGCCATACCTCTTCGTACTCGACAGATTTTGTCGTTGACGCGGCTGCGAACTGCCGCGTCAGAGACGCCAACGTCGTGCCCAGCGCCTCATCGCGCGGGAGGCCTGCGTCGTCCAGTGCATCGATATAGATCGGATCGAGGAAGCGGCGATCCGATGGGTAATAGGGGCTTGCCCGGCCTCGGTCGCGCGGGAACAGCATATGCAGAGGGCTGACGCCTAGATAGGCCGCGCCGGCTTGCCCTGCCTGTTCGCCAGCGATGGCGAGAGCGGAAAAGTCGCCGATCCCCTGGTCGCGACCACTTTGATCCGCGCGACACAAAGCGTAGAGCTGGGCCGCCGCGCCAAAGCGCTTACGTGAGGCCGATACAGGGCTGTAAGCTTGCGGCGGCGCCACGGTCAGCGTGCATTCCACCCCATCCACTATGAGACGGTGGCGCCCGATCGGCAGCGACGGCAGCGCAACGGCGCGTTCGTTGACGGAGCCTCCGTCCGCCAGGTCGCGCCGGCTCCCCTCGGCAGCCTCGATCGACCATTCGGCGACAGCGCCGTCTTCGCGCTGGATCCGCGCATCGCTGGCCCGCGGCATGTCCCGCAGAGGGGCGACTAGCGGCTGGTCGGCGCGCAGCACCAGCGAGAAGGGCAGGCGGCGGCGCTCTGTCTCATCGATGAGCCGCGTCAGGCTGTCGCGCGTCTGAGCCTCGCTCGCAACCTCGAGCCCAAGCCCGGACAGAAGCGCAATCTTGGTTTCCGGTGAGACGATCGTGCGCTTACCGCTAATGTCTGACCATTCGGGGGCGACCCCAGCCACGCCAGCAAGCTTATCGATCGTTTCCGCGCCAGGCGCTCCGGAATTAAGGCCGCCGCCCGCCGTTCTAGCTTCCGCGAGAATGAGCGAGGAGCGCGCTCGAAGCCGGACGAGGTCGGCGACGGCAAGCCAGCGCTCAGGCGCTTCGGAATCATACGTGTCGATGAGGATACGCCAAGCCATGCCAAGGCGAGGCGGCGGCAAGCGAAGCTCTGCGTCGGCGTTCGACCGGTTCATCGGCACGGCCACGCGGTCCACGCCTTCGCCTTGCGGTGTGGCGAACACCGCAAGGAAAACCCCGCCCTCGGCATCGTTCCACCCGCTTTGGGTCATCGGTCCGATGGCGTCGCGCCATTCGACGTCAGGAAGTTGGCTCTTATCGAACGGCGATCCGGTCAGGAAAGCGTCGCGCGATAGCGCCGCACTGGCGTGGCGAGCCGCGATAAGCCGCGCCGTAAAGGCGATCAGCGAGGCGTCGGCCGCAGGCCAGTCGATCGCGCTCGTCGCGTTGTCCTGGGCGTAGGCGTTGTTGTTGCCGCCCTGGGTGAAGCCGAGCTCCGAGCCCATGCTGAGCATCGGCGTCCCACGCGACGCGAGCAAAAGCAGCAGCAGATTGCGCTCGTCCCGCGAGCGCGCCTCGACGATCGCTGGGTGGTCGCTTGGCCCCTCAACGCCGTGGTTCCAGCTGCCGTTATTGTCTGTGCCGTCGCGATTGTTCTCGCCATTGGCCTCGTTGTGCTTGTGTTCGTAGGAAACGAGATCGCGGAGCGTGAAGCCATCGTGAGCGACGACGAAATTGACGCCCTTGGATGGCGCTTGAGCGCGCGCGAACACGTCGCGCGAACCCGCCATGCGAGTGGCGATCTCACCGCGGAGCCCGGGGTCGCCCCGCCAATAGCGGCGCGCGGCGTCGCGAAAGCGGTCGCTCCATTCGGCGAACGCGGGGCCGAACTGGCCAAGTCGGTAGCCGCCCGGGCCGATGTCCCAGGGCTCGGCGATGAGGCGGGCTTTGGCGAGAATGGGATCGGCGGCGAGGGCTTGGAAGAACGGCGCCTCTGGATCGAAGCCGGTGTCCCGCCGGCCGAGCGACGTGCCGAGATCGAAGCGAAAGCCGTCGAAACTCCCGTGAACCATCCAGCGCTTGAGAGCGCCGATCGCCATCTCAATGACCAGTGGGCGGTCAAGCCCGAGGCAATTGCCGGTACCCGCATCGTTGACGTAGAGTTCCGGATTGCTTGAGTTCAGCCGGAACCAGGCTTGATTGTCGAGCCCACGGAAGGATAGCGTCGGGCCGGCCTGGTCGCTCTCGCCGTTGTGGTTGAAGACGACGTCGAGAATCGCCTCCATGCCCGCCGCATGCAACGCGTTGGTCGCGGCGCGGACCTCTTCCCAGCCGCCCGGAGCAAGGCGCGGATCGGGCGAGCCGAACACCACCGAGTTGTAGCCCCATGCGTTGGACAGGCCGAGTGGCGGCAGGTGGCGCTCGTCGACGAACGTGTCGGCGGGCATGATCTCGACCGCGGTGACGCCGAGCTTCGCTAGATGTCCAATCGACGCGGGATGCGCGAGCCCTGCGAACGTTCCGCGAGCGGGTTCAGGAATTGCAGGGTTAAGCCGCGAAAAGCCGCGCAGGTTGAGCTCGTAGATGATTAACGCGTCGGGCGCGACGCGTTTATGTCCCGGCTCACCCGCACGCGGCGCTCCCGCAATCCCCTTTGGCGTGTGAGGGCCCGTGTCTTCGCCGAACGCGAACATGGAGGGATGGAGGCGGAACGGGCGGTCAAACCGCCAAGCGTATGGGTCGGCTAGCAATTTGGATGGGTCGAAGCGCAGTCCCCGCTTCGGATCATAAGGACCTTGAACGCGGAAACCGTAGCGCGCGCCGGCGCCCAAGCCTGGCGCGACACCGCGCAGAACGCCGTCGGCGTCACGCGCCATTGGCGCGCGGACAACCTCGCGATCGCCGTCGAAGACGCACAGCGAGGCGCCCTCGGCGTTGGGCAACACGAGCGCCGCTTCGAGGCCGCGCGCAGAGACGAAGACGCCGCGAGCGGCTTTCGGGTCGCTCATGCGCTGGGCCTGATGATCTCGCGATAAAGCGCTGCGTATTGCTTCGCTGGGCCGCGCCACGAGACGTCGGACCGCATGCCGTTGAGTTTGAGGCGCCGTAAGACTGGCGGATCGCGAGCAACATCCAAGGCGCGATTCAGCGCATAAGTCAACGATTCAACGGAGGGTGGATAGAACTGGATGCCGGTCGCCACGCCGGCGGCTGTTGCCGCCTTGTTGGCGTCGATGACCGTGTCAGCGAGACCCCCGACACGCGCGACGATCGGCGGGGCGCCGTATCGGAGCGCGCAGAGCTGGGTTAAACCGCAAGGCTCGAAACGCGACGGCACGACGATGAAATCGGCGCCGGCTTGGATGAGATGGGCCAGCTTCTCATCGTAGCCAAGGACGCAACCAACGGCGTCGGGTCTCTCAGTGGCGGCCGTGGTGAAACCGCCCTCCAACAACGGATCGCCGGACCCGAGCAACGCGAGTTGGCCGCCCTTAGCGATGAGACCCGGCAGCGCTTGCAAAAGCAAGTCGAGGCCCTTCTGATCCGAAAGGCGGGAGATGACTCCGAACAGCGGCCGGTCGACACCCGACGCCAGTGCCATCTGGGTCTGCAGCGCGGTCTTGTTGCGGACGCGCATATCAATGCGCAGCGCGCTGTACGTTTGCGGCAGGGCGGCGTCGGTGGCCGGATTCCACACCGTGCCGTCGATGCCGTTGACGATTCCGTGCACGACCGCAGCCCGGGCGCGCAAAAGACCATCGAGAGCCATGCCGAACTCAGGGGTCATGATCTCCCGCGCATAAGTGGGGGAAACCGTGGTGATCCGATCTGAGAGCCTGAGGCCAGCTTTGAGGTAGCCGACGCCGCCGAAATACTCGACCCCATCGATGGAAATGGCTTGTGGGGGCAAGCCCAGCTCGTCGAATATTGACATCGGAAAGTGGCCCTGGAAGGCCATGTTATGGATAGTGGTGATGACGCCAGGACGCGGCCTGTCGGCGTAGTTGAGATAGGCGGCCGCGAGCGCCGCCTGCCAGTCGTGGGCGTGAACGACATGAGGCCGGAACGCGTCAATCGCGCCGAGGCCGATGTCTGCGGCGACCCGCGCGAGCGCTGCAAACCGCTGTGCATTATCGGGCCAGTCTCGCCCGTTGGGCGCCAAATACGGATTGCCAGGCCGGTCGTAGAAATGGGGCGCGTCGATTGCGAACAGGTCCAAACCTGCAGCCTTGCCGTCGATAACGCGCGCCGGTCCGCCGAACAAATCGTCGTAGGTATGCGCGGGCTGCGCGGCGGCGAGCTGGGCCATCACCGCAGGGTAGCCGGGGACAAGCGTTCTGATCTCGACGTTTTCGCGAGCGAGCGCGGCGGGCAATGCGCCGACAACGTCGGCAAGGCCTCCAGTTTTGATGAGCGGGAAGACCTCGGACGCTGCGGAGAGAACTTTTAGTCCGCTCATTGCGCCAGTTTGTCGATCATCGGTTTGGTGATCAGGGTGACGCCGCTTTCGGTGCGGCGGAAACGCTTGGCGTCAAGCTCAGGGTCCTCGCCGACAACGAGGCCGTCGGGAATGCGCACTTCGCTATCAATGATGGTTTTGGAAAGCCGCACGTTGCGTCCGATTGTCACGTAGGGCAGCACGACCGTCTCATGTACAGTGGTGAACGAATGAACACGCGCACCAGTGAAGATGAGCGAACGGCTGAGTGACGCTCCTGAAATGATGCAGCCGCCTGACAACAGCGAAGAGACTGCAAAGCCGCGGCGGCCATCCACGTCATGGACGAATTTCGCCGGCGGCGTGATCTCCCCATAGGTCCAGATCGGCCAGCCGCGATCGTAGAGGTCGAGATCGGGAACGACATCGGTCAAGTCGATGTTGGCGGCCCAATAGGCGTCGACGGTTCCGACGTCGCGCCAATAGGGCTTGGCCTCCTCGCTCGACGTCACGCAGGATTGCGAGAAGTGATGCGCCACCGCTTTGCCGTTCTTGACCAGGTACGGAATGATGTCCTTGCCGAAATCATGGCTCGAATTCTGATCAGCCGCGTCGCGCTTTAGAATGTCGATGAGGAATGACGTCTCGAAGACATAGATGCCCATGCTGCACAGCGCAACGTCGGGTTTGCCGGGCATGGGCGGCGGGTTCTTGGGCTTCTCAAGGAAGGCAATGATGTTGTCTTTGGTGTCGATATGCATGACGCCGAAGGCTGTCGCTTCCTCGAGCGGCGCCTCGAGACAGCCGACTGTCACGTCGGCCCCCGAATCGACGTGCTGCTGAAGCATCTTCTCGTAGTCCATCTTGTAGATATGATCGCCCGCCAGCAGCACGATGAAATGGGGGCCATAGGGCTCGATGATGTCGATGTTCTGGTAGACCGCGTCCGCGGTGCCGAGGTACCACATTGTCTCAGAGACACGCTGCGAGGCCGGCAGGACGTCGAAGCTCTCGTTCCGCTCAGGCCGGAAGAAGTTCCAGCCTCGCTGCAGGTGACGGATCAGGCTGTGGGCCTTGTATTGCGTGGCGACTGCGATGCGGCGAATGCCGGAGTTGAGGGCATTCGATAACGCGAAGTCGATGATGCGCGACTTGCCGCCGAAATAGACCGCGGGCTTGGCGCGCCGATCGGTGAGTTCGAGCAGGCGGCTGCCCCGCCCGCCGGCGAGCACGTAGGCCATCGCGTGGCGCGCAAAGGGCGCCGAAATCCCGAGCTCCTTCGCCGTTTTCATTTTGGGCATCAGGGGACCTCCGTCGTCGGGCTGCCGCCTCAGGCCGCGGGCGGGCTGAAAACGAGGAACAAGGTCGCAAGCGGCGGCAACGTCAGGGCCGCCGATGCGGGAAGACCGTGCGAGGGCCGCGCCTCCGCCGTGACGCCGCCGAAATTGCCCATATTCGAGCCGCCATACGGACCGGCGTCGCTGTTGAGCGCCTCGCGCCAGAAACCCTGGTAGGGCAGGCCGACACGATAGCCCACGCGCGGCTGCGGGGTGAAATTACAGACGACCGCGACCGGCGGATCGCTCTGCGCGCCGTACCGTAGAAACGCCAGCACCGACTGGGTGTCGTCGCTGACCACGATCCAGCGAAAACCGTCAGGCTCGCAATCGCGCGCGTAGAGGGCGGGCGTATCGCGGTAAAGCCGGTTGAGATCGCGGATCAGCGCCTGGACGCCTTGATGCGGCCAATAGTCGAGCAGCCACCAGGGAAGGGACTCTGATAGCGTTCCATTCGCTTGTCTGCCCGAACTCCTGGCCCATGAACAAGAGCTTCTTGCCCGGATGGCCCCACATGAAGCCGTAGAAGGCGCGCGCGTTGGCGAAGCGCTGCCATTCGTCGCCCGGCATCTTGCCGATGACCGAGCGTTTGCCGTGCACGACTTCGTCGTGCGAGATCGGCAGCACGAAGTTCTCGCTGAAAGCGTAGAGGAGGCCGAAGGTCATCTTGTTGTGATGCCAGCGGCGATAGATCGGATCTTCCGACACGTAGTCGAGCGTGTCGTGCATCCAGCCCATGTTCCATTTGAAGCCGAAGCCGAGGCCGCCCTGATCGGTCGGCCGCGAAACGCCGGGAAAGGCGGTCGATTCCTCGGCGATGGTGACCGCCCCCGGAAAGCCGCCGTAGACGAGCTCATTGGCGCGGCGCAGGAAGGCGATGGCTTCTCGATTTTCTTTGCTTCCGTCCGCGTTGGGCAGCCATTCGCCCTCTTTGCGGGAATAATCGAGGTAAAGCATCGAGGCGACCGCGTCGACGCGCAGCCCGTCGATGTGGAAGCGGTCGACCCAGTAGAGCGCGTTGCAATAGAGGAAGTTGGCGACCTCGATGCGGCCGAAATTGTAGATCGCGGTGTTCCAGTCCGGCTGGAAACCCTTGCGCGGGTCGGCGTGTTCGTAGAGCGCGGTGCCGTCGAAACCGCGCCAATCCCTGTTCGTCGGTCGGGAAATGCGCCGGGACCCAGTCGAGAATGACGCCAAGGCCCGCGGCGTGCGCTCGATCGACGAAGCGCGCGAACGCCGCCGGATCGCCGAAGCGGCGAGTCGGCGCGAACAGGCCGATCGGCTGATAGCCCCAGGATTCGTCGAGCGGATGCTCGCTGATCGGCAGAAGCTCGAGGTGGGTGTAGCCCATTCCGACGACATAGGGGATGAGCTGATCGGCGAGTTCGTCGTAGGTGAGAAACCGTCCGCCCTCGCCGCGCCGCCAAGAGCCGAGATGGACCTCGTAGATCGACATTGGCTTGCGCCGCGGTTCGCCCTCGCCGCGCTTGGCCATGTATTCGGCGTCGGTCCAGGTGAAGTCGGCGCTGTCGGCGACGACCGAAGCGGTCGAGGGCCTAAGCTCCGCCTCGAAGCCGAACGGATCCGCTTTCAGCGGCAACAGCGCGCCGTTCGGCCCAACCAGCTCGAATTTATAGACACGCTCCGACCGTCAGTTCGGGGACGAAGATCTCCCACAGGCCGCTGTCGAAGCGCCGGCGCATCTGGCAGCGCCGGCCGTCCCATTGATTGAACTCGACCGACGATGGAAACGCGCGTCGCGTTGGGCGCCCAGACCGCAAACAGCACGCCGTCGACGCCCTCGTGACGGATGAGCTGGGCGCCAAGCCGGCGGTAGAGCTGGCGATGCGTGCCCTCTCGCGCGAGATAATCGTCGAGCGGCCCCAAGCGCCGGCCCGAACGCGTAGGAGTCCATGTACGAATACGACCCATGCGCGGTTGTCACCTCGACCCGATAGGCTGGCCGCTCCTTGGCCGACGGGACCAGCGCCTCGAAAAAGTCGTCCTTGCGCCGCGGCAGCTCGGCGATGAGCGCGCCATCGCGGGTGAGCGCGCGCACGCGAGATCGCTTCAGGCGCGAAGACGCGGATGACCCATCCCGCAGGCGTCCGATGCGGCCCGAGCACCGCGAAAGGATCGGCATTGCGCGCCGCCGCGATCGCGTCGAGGTCTTGCTCCCGCGCTCTCCAGTCCTCCCCCACGTCGGTCTCCATGGCTGGGGCTCAGCTTATCGGCACGAAGGGAGCACTCCAGATTTCCTTTGCATATTCGGCGATCGTTCGATCGGAGGAGAACCAGCCGACATTGGCCGTGTTCATGAACGCTCGAACGCAGCCAGCGGTTCCGGTCGCGCCAAGCTTCGTCGATCTTCATCTGCGCCGCCCAGTAGGCGTCGAAGTCGGCGCAGATCATGAAATAGTCGTGATGGGTGAGCGTGTCGACGAGGCCGCGATAGCGGCCGACGATCGTCGGTCGAGAACACGCCGGACGCGATTTCGTCGAGCGCTTCGCGCAGGATCGGCGAGGCGGCGATGTGTTCGCGTCGAATCGATGCCTTTGGCGCGCGCGGCCTCGACCTCCGCCGCGGTCAGGCCGAAGATGAAGATGTTGTCGTCGCCGACCAGATCGCGCATTTCGACGTTGGCGCCGTCGAGCGTGCCGACGGTCAGCGCGCCGTTGAGCGCCATCTTCATGTTGCCGGTGCCGGAGGCTTCCATGCCGGCGGTCGAAATCTGCTCGGAGAGGTCGGCGGCGGGCATGATGATCTCGGCCAGCGAAACGTTGTAGTTCGGCAGGAACACGACCTTGAACAGGCCGCGCACGGTCGGGTCCGAATTGACGACCTTCGCGACGTCGATGGCGAGCTTGATGATCAGCTTGGCCTGGGTGTAGCTCGCGGCCGCCTTGCCGGAGAAGATCTTGACCCGGGGCGCGAATTCGCTGCGTCGGGTTCGCGCGGATGGCGTTGTAGCGCGCGACCGTTTCGAGCAGGTTGAGCAGCTGGCGCTTGTATTCGTGGATCCGCTTGACCTGCACGTCGAACATCGCCTCCGGGTCGACGCGCAGGTTCAGCTGATCGGCGATGACGCGCGCAAGCGCGACCTTGTGGCTGCGACGCGCTTGAGCGCGACGCGCTCCTGCAGCGAAGAATCGTCCGCGATGTGCGGCAAGGCCCTTCAGCGCATCGATAGTCGTCGAGCGCCGCGCTCGCCGAGCAGTCGAGCGAATGATCTCGGCCAGGTCCGGATTGCACTCCATCAGCCAGCGGCGAAACGTGATGCCGTTGGTCTTGTTGGTGATGCGGCCGGGATAGACCGCATTGAGGTCGTGGAACACGGTCTTGCGCATCAAATCGGTGTGCAGCGCCGAGACGCCATTGATCTTGTGCGAGCCGATGAAGGCGAGATTGCCCATGCGCACGCGCCGGCCGGCTGTTCGTCGATCAGCGACACGGCGGCGAGCATGCCGGCTCGACGAAGCCGCGCCTTCGCGCGCTGTCGAGATGCGCCGCGTTGATGAGGTAGATGATCTGCATGTGGCGCGGCAGCAGCCGCTCCATCAGCGGCACCGGCCAGGTTTCCAGCGCCTCGGGCAGCAGCGTGTGGTTGGTGTAGGAGAACACCGCCTGGGTGATCGCCCAGGCCTCGTCCCATTCGAGCCTTGTTGAGGTCGACCAGGATGCGCATCAGTTCGGCGATGGCGATCGCGGGATGGGTGTCGTTGAGCTGGACGGCCACGTGGTCGCCAAGCGAGCGGACGTCGCGACACTGCTTGACGTGGCGGCGAACGAGATCGAGCAGCGAGGCGGAGGCGAAGAAATATTCCTGCCGCAGCCGCAATTCCTGGCCGGCCGGCGTCGCGTCGCTCGGATAGAGCACCTTGGAGATCGCCTCGGCCCGCACCGTCTCGGCGAGCGCGCCGATATAGTCGCCGGCGTTGAAGGCGTCGAGCTTCAGCGGATCGGGCGCGCGCGCCGACCATAGCCGCAGCGTGTTCACATGCCGGCCGCGCCAGCCGACGATCGGCGTGTCGTAGGCGACCGCCTCGACCGTCTCGGCCGGATGCCAGACGTGGCGCGTGCGCTCGTCGTCGCCCTGCGACCATCTCGACCTGGCCGCCGAAGCCGATCGCATAATTGTTTTCGGGCCGCGCGAATTCCCACGGATTGCCGAAGACGAGCCAGTCCTCCGGCGTTTCCTGCTGCCAGCCGTCGCGGATGATCTGGCGGAACAGGCCGTTGTCGTAGCGGATGCCGTAGCCGTGCGCGGCGATCGACAGCGTCGCCATGCTGTCCATGAAACAGGCGGCGAGGCGGCCGAGGCCGCCATTGCCGAGCGCCGCGTCGGGCTCGATCCGGCGCAGCTCCGCCAGATCGACGCCGAGTTCGACGAGCGCCTCCGCCATCGGCTCGACGACGCCCAGATTGGTCATCGCGTCGAACAGCATCCGGCCGATCAGAAATTCGAGCGAGAGGTAATAGACGCGCTTGCGCCCGTCGGCATAGGTCGCGCGTCGAATTCATCCAGCGGTCGACGATGATGTCGCGGGTCGCGAAAGCGACGGCGAGAAACCAGTCGCGCTGGCTGGCGGCGACGGGTGTCTTGCCGACGGCGTAAGTGAGCTTGGCCAGCACCGCCGCCTTGAGCTCCGCGGCGGAATAGGGCCGCATCTCGGCTGCCGATGCGCCGGTTTGTCCGTGGTGACGAGTTGGTCCATGAAGCCTCCCGCCTGCGTCAGTCCCGGCGTGGCCCTGAATCTGCGGATCGGTTCGCTGTTTAAACACGCTGCGCCGAGCCGTACAATCTCCCTTGACCCGCGCCAACCCTT
>CAVZJI010000002.1:0-23302 GCA_963775405.1 uncultured Alphaproteobacteria bacterium | reverse complement strand
ACATCCACTGGCTCGAGGATTTCCTGAGGCACGAGGCAACCGCGGAGGGGTGAGGACGGGAGGCTGGGATGACTTCAAGTTGAGTCAGACCCGTCATTGCGAGCGAAGCGAAGCAATCCACAATATGTAGGACGCGGGCGGATCAATTCGCCTTCTTCGCCCTCTGGCACGCCGGCCTTGCGCAGGCCTTCGATGATGCGCGCGTACTGCGCGTTAAAGGTCGGATCGTCGCTCCAGTGGATGGAAGTCCACCCTTGCACGGTGAAGCCAGGATAGACTTTCTGCAATTGGGCGGCGGCCTCCCTCGCCTCGTTGTCGTGCCCGGCCCAGGAGTTGGCGGCGGTGAGGAGTAGGTACGTGATAAAAAACTGTGGATCGCCCGCTGCCGCCTTGTCGCACCATGGGATCGCCTGCTCCCAATGCGACAGATAGGCGTGGAGGTGGCACATATAGAATTGCCAAAGCCACACATCGGGATCGCGGGGGCTCAGCCGGAACGCCGTTTCGACGCTCTTGAAGCCCTCCTCGCTGCGGCCGAGAAACAATCTGTTAAAACCAGCATTCGCATATGCCGTGGCGTTGTTAGGATTTTCGGCGACGGCCGTCTCGGCCTCCGCGATCGATGGTCCCCACTGACGCTTCTCAAAGTAGAGATTGCTTTTTGCAAGATGCGCCGAAGAACTGTCGGGCTGAAGGGCCAAGGCCGCGTCGATTGCTTTCTCGGCGCGCGCGATGTCGCCTGCAGGATCGTCGCTATAATGATCGCCCTCGCGGTCCAGCAAAGCATTCGCCAGGACCGTCAGCGCGCGCACGTTCTGCGGGTCTAGAGCGAGTGCGCGCTCGGACAGCGCCACCGCTTCGTTGATAGTCGCCTTTCTGTCAGACGAATACGAATGCTCCTTGACCTCGGCTTGCATCGCGAGATCGACGGCGTCCGGGTTGCTCGGACGCTCGCGCGCCGCGCGCAGGGCTTCGGCCTTGACCAGCTCGACCCCGAGCGAATTGGCGAGACGGGAGACGACGTCGAGCTGTAGCTCCCCGAGCTTGCTGCGCTCGCCCTCGAACCGGTCGGCCCAGACATGCGCCCCCGTCTCGGTCGAAACGAGCTGAGCGTTGACTTCAACCTTCTCGCCGAGGCGGCGCACGCTGCCCTCGAGCACATAGCGCACGCCAAGCTCGCGCCCGACCTGTTTCGCGTCGATCGGCTTGCCCTTGTAGGTGAAGGCCGTGCCGCGGGAGATGACGAAGCTGTCTTGCAGATGCGAGAGGTCGGTCGTCAGATCGTCGGTGATCCCGTCGGCGAAATAGTCCTGCTCCTTGTCGCCGCTCATATTCTCGAACGGGAGGACGACGATCGACAGCCGCGGCCCGGCTTCCTGCGGGGTCGGGCGCCACTGAACTGCGGCAACCGCCGCAATCACGCAAAGCGCGACTGCGGCCGCCAAAACCGGCCATAGCGCGCGCCAAGTCCGCGGCGGCTCGTGCGCTCGCGGCGGGACGGCCGTGTCCCCCGGCGAGGCGGCCGTCGTAGCGGCGATAGCTTCGGCGGCCGGCTCACGTCGGCGACAGCGGCGCGCTGAAGCGGTAGCCTTCGCCCGGGACGGTCTGGATAACGCTCGGCTGTTTCGGGTCGGGTTCGACCTTTTTCCTGAGGCGCCCGACCATCACGTCGACGCTGCGGTCGAACGGAGCGTTGCGCCGGCCGACTGCGGCGTCGAGCAGAAAATCGCGGCTCAGCACCCGGCCGGGCCGGCGCACAAATTCGCGCAACAGGGCGAATTCGCCCCGCGTCAGCGCGATCGCCTCGCCGGATTCACGTTTTAAGGTGCAGGCGTCGAGGTCGAAAACGAGCCCCGCAAAGGCAAACGCTCCTCGCGCCTCGTCCTGCGGGCTCGTACCGGCCTTACTCGCTGCGTCCGCCTGAACGTCCACCTTTCGGGCCCCCCTCGCGGGTCCGCTGCAAATTCTTAGACGATCGACATCTGACAGTTACAACAATTACCCGCCTGAAACATCGCGGTCAAACGCCATTTACACGGCCTCGCACATCATTCTCGGGCGTAACGAGGCGTCGCCTTGGAGCGAAACGGAGGTCGAAATGAAAGCTCTTGTCTCAGCGCTCGCGCTGCTCGTCGGTTCGAACGTCATGGCTATCGCCGCCGACCAGACGCTCAAGTTCAAACTGGTGGCGTTCAATGTCGGCGAAAAGGACGGCGAATATCATTTTGTCGGAGCGACCGTCTCCCCGGACGGAACGATCGGGACCAAGGACTTCTCCGTCAAGGAGGATCAAAACGGCAAAGGCGCCGGACACAGCACGTATTATTTCCCCGACGGCTCAATCGTGACGACCGATTTGTTCGTGGACACGGCAACCCAAACGGGCGGCCATGTTGTCGGCAAGATCCAGATCGTTTCCGGAACAGGCGCCTATCAGGGCGCGACCGGGACAGGCGCATTCGAGGGCGACTGGGGCGACAAGAGCCCGCTCAAGAACGCCATGCTTCTTAACATTGGATTGGACGTGAAGACCCCGGGATCTTAAGGCCCGCGAGCCGCGGCGGCCGGGCGCAAAGCACCCGCCGCCTTTGCCTTCCCAAAAACGGGGCGCGACCGGCGTCGCGCCCCGACGCCATGTGAGGCCGCCTGCACTCCTGTCCCTCAGAAAGCTGCCTGCCTTTGCGAAGGCATACGAGAGGGCCGACGTGGCCAGCGCGTCAAAGCGCCTATCTGATCCTGCCCAAGACGAGCAGCGACGCCAAGCCTCCGGAGATTGGATACAGCCGCCTACATATTCACATATAAGTATATGTAGATTGTACTTCGCAGCTGCCTCAGCTTTTTTCGAGTTGCAGAAAAATGAGCTTAAGTGATTGAAATCGCTTCGTCGCGCGCAAAACCGTACACCGTACCGCCGCGTAGAATTTAGGCCGCGGCCTCAAAGCTCCGCGCGGCTCAGCTTAACCGCTGCAAGGCTGCGCGCGCTTCGCTGTTGCTGGGATTGACCGTCACCGCGCGCTGGTAGGATTCGACCGCTTTCACATGATTGTTCAACTTCTCGTAACAAACGCCGAGGCCTGTCCAGGCTTCCGAGTTGTTGGCGTTGACGTTGAGCGCCGCGTTGAAGTCCTCGATCGCGGCATCGTACTTGCCAGTGGCCATCAAACTCTGGCCACGGGCCTGGTACGGCTCGCCCGCGAACGGGTCGCGATCAATCGCATTGTTGAAATCGGTGATCGCCTGAACGTTGTCGCCCTGACGCTGATAGATGAGACCACGCGCATGGTAGGCCTGCGCGCCCTCGGGGTTCAGCCGGATCGCCTGGTTTAGGTCGTTGAGCGCGCCGGCATAGTCGCCATGCGAGCGTTCGAGGTTGCCGCGGCCGAGATAGGCGGCAGCGTCGTTTGCATTGACGGAGATCGCCTGATTGAAGTCCTGCATCGCCAGATCGTCCTTCTTGGTCTGGCGATAGGCGAGCGCCCGGTTGGTGTAGGCGCCGGAGAAATGCGGATCGAGCTCAATCGTGTGGCTAAAATCCTGAATTGCGTTCGAATATTTGCCGAGCTTGGCGTAGACGACGCCGCGCGTGTTGTAAGCAGCAGCGTCACTTGGATTGCGCTGAATGACGTCGGTAAGGGAAGCGATATTGCCGACGTTGGAGGCCTGAGCGCCAGGTTCCGCGTCTACCTCCGCCACGTGCGTGTTGAATCCGCCGAGCGTCTCGCTGCATGCCGCAAGCATTAGCGCAACCGCCGCCAATCCGGCTCGCGCCAAAATCCTCGTGGATGTCGATCGTCCCATCATCGCGCGCCAACATCTAGGCCGAGCCCGAAGGCCAGCGCGGAATGTGGGCCTTGATCGATCATCCGCAAGGCCAAATGGAAAACCCCGCCGCTCAACCGGTCGCCGAGGCCACGAGCGCTAAGCGCTGAAGGCTTGCGCGGCAATGTCGCCGGCGCACATCAACCGGCGCTGATCAGCCGGCCGACCGCGGCGCCCCGGGAACGGGCTTCGGCTTCATCGGAAGCAGACCCTCGCGTTGCAACTTCTTGCGAGCGAGCTTGCGCGCACGCCGAACCGCCTCAGCCTTCTCCCGCGCCCTCTTCTCTGAGGGCTTCTCGTAATGTCCGCGAAGTTTCATTTCGCGAAAGATTCCCTCGCGTTGCATCTTCTTCTTGAGGGCCTTGAGGGCCTGATCGACATTGTTGTCGCGAACGAGTACCTGCACGGACTATCCTGTATTTTGAGGCCAAGCCTCGAAAGATCCGAAAATTGTCGCGCACTCGCTGACACGGCAGAGCGCAAGTTGCAGCGCCTTTATCAGACAGGCTATTTCTTGTCCAGGGCGCTTGCGCGTCCGCAGCCAACGTCGCGGTTCCCTTCTCGCGCCCATCATGGCATAGAACAGTCAAATCAGGACCCCTGCAATGAACAGATTCGAGCGGCGTCCGGTGGACGCGGGCGAAGCGAAGATTGAATTTCTGGACGGCGATTTTCGTATCCTTCGTCCGGGCGCCTACGTGCGTTGCGCCGTTACCGGCGAGCCGATCCCTCTCGACGAGTTACGCTACTGGAGCGTGGATCGGCAGGAGGCATACGCCACTCCCGCTGCGTCGATGAAGCGGGACTGCGAGCGCCGCTAGCCGAAGATCCTATGGCGCTCGACATCCTCATCGGATTGGCGGGGAATATTGAATGCCGCCCTCGCTCCACAATTGATTGAGTCCGCGCGGAATAGCGAGCGGGGTTTTCGCGCCCAGGTTGCGCTCAAAGACTTCGCCGTAATTGCCGACATATCGGATGATGTTGGCCGCCCAGCTGTTGGTCAGCCCGATTTCTTCGCCAAAATCTCCGCTAGTCCCGACTAAGCGCATGACCTCGGGTTTCCGGGACCTCAGCGCCTGATCGATGGTCCGCGAGTTGACGCCCAGCTCTTCGGCGTTAATCATGGCGAAGTAGACCCATCTCACAATACGGATCCACTGCAGGTCACTATCGCGCACCACCGGCCCGAGGGGCTCCTTCGAGATCACGTCCGGCAGAATCATCTGATCCCTCGGCTTCGCGAGACGGAGACGCAATGCATAGAGTTGAGAGAGATCGCTGGTTAGAACCGAGCAAAGACCGGCGTCGTAGTTCTTGATCGACTCGTCGGTCGATGAGGATATGACCTCTTGAAGAGCCATGCCGTTGCTGGTGAAGAAGTCGGCAAGATTGTCGATGGTCGTGGTGCCGCTCTGCACGCATACTTTGGCGCCGTCGAGTTGGAGCGCTGAATTGATGCGCAGCGCGCGCGAGACCATGAAGCCCTGCCCGTCGTAATAGGTTGCGCCGACAAAGGTCAGGCCGAACTCGGTTTCGCGCCCCATCGTCCAGGTGGAGTTGCGCGCAAGAACGTCGATTTTTCCGTCCCGAAGCGCCTGAAAGCGAGCGTCCGCCGACAGCGGTGCGAGCTGAACCTTCTTCGGATCGGCAAAAATGGCGGCGGCGATCGCACGGCAGAAATCGACGTCAAATCCCGTCCACATTCCGCGTTCGTCGACATTGGAGAACCCGGGCAACCCCTCGTTAACTCCGCAGACCAACGACCCCGCGCGCCTTGACGGCCGTCAGGGTCGGTGACGATCCGGCCGAACAGGCGAAGCCAGTCGTCGCCAGGATATAGGTCGCCACGGCCCATCGCAGCGTCGCCTGTCCCAGCCCCTTACGTCGGTGCTGTCGATCCATGCAGAAGCTCACTGTTGGCGCTTCCGGTGACATTAACTGACCTACAGGCTCGAGCAAACCGGCGGCTAAGGGACGACCGACGGCGTCTTGCGCCCATTTTGCTGGCCATGTACGAGATCCGCGCAATTGCATTTTCTTAAACGCCGTATCCATGCGGCGAAGAGCGGGCGATGGTCGAGTGGTTCGATGATCTCGTTCTCGGCATGCGCTTCAAGAGCCCGGAAAAGCGCGTCACGCGCGAAGACATCAAGCGGTTCGCGTCCGAATTCGATCCCCAAGCCTACCATCTCGACGAGGCGGCCGCGGAGCGCTCGGTGTTCAAGGGCCTCGCCGCCTCGGGCTGGCACACCGCGGCGATCGCCATGCGGCTGGCGGTCGAGACGCGCCCGTTCGGGCCGCATCCGCTGCTCGGGCTAGGCGTTGACGAATTGCGCTGGCTTGCGCCGGTTCGTCCAGATGATGTCATCCATTTGAAGGGCGAGGTTATCGAACTCACGCCGTCACGGTCAAAGCCGCAAGGGATCGCCCGGGTCAAATGGACGGCGTTCAATCAGCGCGGCGAGCCGGTCTACACGTTCACTCCGATCGCCATTGTGCCCCGCCGCCCAGTCTGATAGGGCCGATGCGTTGCGCTGGACCGCGCCCGAAATTCTAGGCCGCGGAGCGGTGTACGGTTCTGCAAGCGACTCAGTCTTTTCAGTTGCTTAGGCTCATTTTTCTGCAACTCGAAACAATAGCGACATTTGCGTTATAGCATATCTTTTTGTCAGAATTGCGAGGCCCAACCGGGTTGCCCCATGGGCCCAGGGCCCGCGGGCGACCCGCATCGAGATTCCCCCTTGCAATCGCCAATATAGTTCATATATAAACCTTATTGCGGGAGTCGGGCGCCGCCGCGGCCCGGCTTCCGCTTTCTGGCGGGGACGACAATGCCGACTTACAAAGCGCCGGTGAGCGATACCGTTTTTCTGCTGAGCGACGTGTTCGACTACGCCAAATATGCAAACTCTCCGGGCTTTTCCGACGCGCCGATGGATGTTGTCGAGACGGTGCTGAGCGAAGGAGCAAAGTTCATCGAGGAGGTCGTGCAGCCGCTCAACCGCATCGGCGACATTGAGGGTTGCAAGCGGCATGACGATGGTAGCGTGACCACCGCCAGGGGCTTCAAGCAGGCGTATAGAACGCTGGTCGAGGGCGGATGGGTTGGACTGGCCGGCGACCCCAACTTCGGCGGCCAAGGTCTGCCGCCGTTCCTGGCGGTCCTGATCAGCGAATACGCTAATTCCGCCAATGTCGCCTTTTGGATGTATCCAGGCCTGACCAACGGCGCGGTCGCAGCGTTGACGGTCCATGGCGGCGATGATCTCAAATCGCGCTATCTGCCGAAGATGACCACGGGCGAATGGACAGGGACAATGTGCCTGACCGAGCCGCATTGCGGCACCGATCTCGGCCTTATCAAGACCCGTGCGCTCCCGTCAGCGGATGGCTCCTACGCCATCACCGGCCAGAAGATCTTCATCTCGGCCGGCGAGCATGATCTGACCGACAACATCGTTCATCTCGTTCTCGCGCGAATCGAAGGAGCGCCCGCTGGCGTCAAAGGCATCTCGCTGTTCCTCGTGCCGAAGTTCTTCCCGGACGCCGACGGCAAGCCCGGCGCGCGCAACGGAGTCATGTGCGGCTCGATCGAGCACAAGATGGGCATTCACGGCAATTCGACGGCAGTCCTCAACTTTGACGAAGCGAAAGGCTGGCTGGTCGGCGAGGAGCATCGCGGTCTTCCGGCGATGTTCGTAATGATGAACGGGGCCCAACTCGGCGTCGCCGTCCAGGGCCTCGGGATTTCCGAGGTCGCCTATCAGAACGCCGCAGCCTACGCCAAGGAGCGCCGACAGGGTCGTTCGCTGAAAGGTCCGGCCGAGCCGGACAAGCCAGCCGATCTCCTTCTGGTCCATCCGGACGTGCGGCGCATGCTGCTTGAAGTCCGCGCTTTCAACGAAGCAGCGCGCGCGCTTCTAATCTGGACCGCGCTTGCCCAAGACGAGGCGCGCCATGCCCCGGATGAGAAGGCGAGGCAGACGGCCGACGATCGGCTCAGCCTGCTGACGCCCGTACTCAAAGGGGTGTTCACCGATTATGGATTTGCCAACGCGGTCAAGGCGCAGCAGGTGCTGGGCGGCCACGGCTATATCGCCGAATGGGGCATGGAGCAGTTTGTGCGCGACGCGCGCATCGCCATGATCTACGAAGGCGCGAACGGCGTCCAGGCGCTTGATCTCGTCGGCCGCAAGCTGGCGAAGGATGGTGGGCGCGCGGTGATGGCGTTCTTCGGCGAAATTACTGGCTTCCTCGCCGCCAACAAGGACGATGCAGCGCTCGCGCCTTACCTCGGCGGCCTCAAGTCCTCGCTCGGCCATTTGCAGCAAGCCACAATGTGGCTCTCGGCCAACGGCCTTAAGAATGCAGATAACGCCGGGGCCGGCTCGTATGATTATATGCATCTCATGGGCTTGACCGCGCTTGGCTATATGTGGGCGCGGATCGTCAAAGCGGTGCTGGCGCGACAGGCGCAATCGGAGAGCACGCCAGCTCTTGATTCCAAATTGACCCTCGCCAAGTTCTTCAACGAGCGTATGCTGCCAGAAACGGCAGCGCATCTGGCGCGGCTCAGCGCCGGCGCGGAAGCCCTCATGGCGCTTCCGGCCGACGCGTTCTGAAGGGACCGGGAGGCGGCGGGCATGACGCTGGACCGGCGGATGCCAGTGCGGGGCTGTACGCTACCGTCTCGACGCCGAGCTGGCGGGCTCGAACGTTTGTCATTGCCGCATGTGCCAGAAGGCGGGCGGCAGACCGTTCATGGCTTTCGCCGGGGTCAAGCTCGCCGAACTCGTGTGGACGCGCGGCGCACCGAAGGTCTTTGCCAGCTCGGACTTCGCGGAACGGGGTTTCTGCTCCGATTGCGGGACGCCGCTAACCTACCGCGCCTTGAGCCATGACCGCATCGCCGTGACGATCGGCAGCCTCGATCATGCCGGCGATGCGCCGCCCGAGAAGCAGTTCGGCTCCGAATTCGAAATTGCCGTGGGCCGACGCCATATCAGCGCTGCCTACTCGCGACTTCACGGCCGCGATTAACGGCCGCGGCATCCATTCGCATCAACATCCGGATCACGAAACCTGAGCGCTGCGCGGCCCACGAGCCGCATGGAGAGACACGATGACCGAAGCCATCATCTACGACCACGTGCGAACGCCGCGCGGACGCGGCAAACCGGATGGCTCGCTGCACACGGCTTCGACGCTCCATTTGGCGGCGACGGCTTTGAAGGCGATCAAGGATCGCAACCATCTCGATCCCGTTGACGTCGACGACGTGGTGATGGGCTGCGTCGATCCGGTCGGAGAAGCGGGCGGCGACATCGCCCGCATGGGCGCGCTCGCCGCGGGCTTTGGCGACACGGTGCCCGGCGTGCAGATCAACCGGTTCTGCGCGTCGGGCCTCGATTCGGTCAATTTCGCCGCCGCGCAGGTGATGAGCGGACAGCACTTGCTGACGATCGGCGGCGGCGTCGAATCGATGAGCCGCGTCGGCATCGGCGCCTCGGGAGGCGCATGGCCGGCCGACCCGTCGCTGGCTATTCCCGCTTATTTCATGCCACAGGGCATATCCGCCGACCTGATGGCGACCAAATACGGCTTCTCGCGCGACGACGTCGACGCCTACGCGGTCGGGTCGCAGAAGCGCGCTGCAGCTGCCTGGAAGGAAGGCCGGTTCAAGAACTCGATCGCGCCCGTCCTCGACGTCAATGGCCTGCCGATGCTCGACCATGACGAGCACATGCGCCCGAACACGGACATGCAGTCGCTGGCGTCCCTCAAGCCTTCGTTCGTCATCCCCGGCGAGCAAGGTGGCTTCGACGCGGTCGCTGTCCAGGCGCATCCGGATGTCGAGCGCATCATCCATGTTCATCACGCGGGCAATTCGTCGGGCATCGTCGACGGCGCCGCGGCGGTGCTGTTGGGGTCACGCGAGGCGGGCGCGAAGGCGGGTCTTAAGCCGCGCGCAAAAATCCGCGCTTTCGCCAACATCGGTTCCGAGCCTGCGATCATGCTGACCGGACCGGTCGATGTGACCAAGAAGGTGCTCGCGCGCTCGGGCATGTCGATCGACGACATCGACCTCTTCGAAATCAACGAGGCTTTCGCCTCGGTCGTGCTGCGCTTTCGACAGGCGTTCGACCTCGACGACAGCAAGGTCAACGTGAACGGCGGTGCGATCGCGATGGGCCATCCGCTGGGCGCAACGGGCGCGATGATTCTCGGCACCGCGCTCGATGAGCTCGAGCGCACCGGCAAGAGCACTGCGCTCATCACGCTTTGCATCGGCGGCGGCATGGGCACCGCGACGATCATCGAGCGCGTCTAATTGCGAGACGGAGTTTCTCAAAATGAACCTGACCAACTTTGGTTTCGAGACCGACGCCGACGGCATTGCGCTCGTGACCTGGGACATGCCGGGCCGGTCGATGAACGTGATCAACGCCGAGGTCGTCGGCGAGCTCGGCCAGATCGCCGACACGATCGCTAACGACCCAACGATCAAGGGCGCCGTCTTCACCTCTGGGAAAGATGGCTTCGCGGCGGGAGCCGACCTGACCATGCTCGAGACCGCAGGCAAGGAGTACGAGCGCCGCGCCAAGGCTGACGGCAAGGACGCCGCGATGCGCGCCTTGGTCGACGGGACCAAACAGTTGTCGCTCGTCTACCGCCGGCTCGAAACCTGCGGCAAACCGATCGCCGCGGCGATCAACGGCGTCTGCATGGGCGGCGGTTTCGAACTGGCGCTGGCGTGCCACTATCGCATCGTCGCCGATACGAACAAAGCTCGCGTCGGACTGCCCGAAATCAAGGTAGGGCTTTTCCCCGGCGCAGGGGGAACACAACGCGTCGCGCGACTAATGCCGACGCCGGACGCGCTGCAGATGCTCTTCAAGGGCGATCAGATCCGCCCGGCCGCGGCGAAGAAGATGGGCCTCGTGCACGAGGTCGCGCCAGCCGATCAGATCGTCGCGCTCGCCAAGGCCTGGGTGAAGGCCAATCCGAACGCCAAAGCTCCGTGGGACGACCCGAAATTCAAGGCTCCATCAGGCAAGGTGTTCTCGGCCGCCGGCATGATGATCTGGCCCCCAGCCAACGCCATCTATCGCCGCGAAACTTACGACAATTACCCAGCGGCCAAGGCGGTTCTGACCTGCGTGTTCGAAGGCCTGCAACTACCCATGGACCTCGCGCTTGCTGTTGAGAGCGAAGCATTTCGTCAACATCTTGTTGTCGAAGGAAGCGGCGGCGATGATCCGTTCGCTCTTCCTGTCGATGGGCGAACTGAACAAAGGCGCGCGCCGCCCAGCCAACGTTCCGCCGACGAACTTGCGCAAGGTCGGCGTGCTCGGCGCGGGTCTGATGGGCGCCGGAATCGCCTATGTTTCGGCCAACGCGGGACTCGATGTCGTGCTGATCGACCGCGACCAGGAATCGGCCGACAAGGGCAAGGCCTATTCGGACAAGCTCATCAGTTCCCAGATCGCCAAGGGCCGCGCCAAGACCGCCGACAAGGAGGCGCTGCTCGCCCACATCAAGCCGACCGCGGACTATGCAGAGCTCAAGGGCTGCGATCTGATCATCGAGGCGGTGTTCGAGGATCGCGCGGTCAAGGAAGAGGCGACGAAGAAGGCGCAGGCCGTTGTCGGACCCGATGTCGTGTTCGCCAGCAACACTTCGACGCTGCCGATCACCTCGCTCGCCGGGACGTCGCTCAAGCCGGAGCATTTCATCGGCGTGCATTTCTTCTCACCCGTGGAGAAGATGATGCTGACCGAGATCATCATGGGCGAGAAGACCGACGCGAAGGCGCTCAGCGACGCGATGGATTTCGTCCGCGCGATCAAGAAGACGCCAATCGTGGTCAACGACTGCCGAGGTTTCTATGTCAATCGCTGCGTCGGCAATTACATGGTCGAAGCGCACGCGATGGTGATGGAAGGCGTGCCGCCGGCGATGATCGAGAACGCCGCCAAGATGGCCGGCATGCCGGTCGGGCCTCTGGCGCTCAACGACGAAGTCGGCATCGACCTAAGCTTGAGAATCCTTCAGGCCGCCAAGAAGGATCTCGGCGCGAACGCCGTCAATCCCGGCCAAGAGAAGCTGATCGAGGCGATGGCGGCCAAGGAGGGCCGCTTCGGCCGCAAAAACGGCAAGGGCTTCTACGACTACCCGGCGAACGGACCGAAGAGCCTTTGGCCCGGGCTTGCCAAGATCGTGGGCAAGCGGCTCGATCCCGACACCGTCAGCGTCAAGGACCTCAAGGATCGCTTCCTTTTCACCGTGGCGCTCGAGGCCGCCCGTTGCATGGATGAGGGCATCGTCACCGATCCGCGCGAGGCCGACGTCGGCTCGATCCTGGGCTTCGGCTTTGCGCCTTATTCAGGCGGCGCCCTGTCGTTTATCGACGGCATGGGGCTCAAGGCCTTCGTCGGGCGCGCTAAAGAACTGGCGGCGAAATACGGGCCCCAATTTGAGCCTAGCGATAAGCTTGTGCAGATGGCCGAGCGCCGCGAAACGTTCTACGGAACTTATGGCGAGGGGCGGAAGGCTGCGTGAGGTGGATCACCGAGCGAGGCCAGCCTAGCGCGCGTTGGGACTTCAGAAAGTCTTGGGCTTCGAACGGCCCGCCCACTAGCACTCAGAGGAGTTCGCTGCTAACAGACTGATTTGGCACGACTTTTGCGGAACCAATTGTTGCCAAAAGGCGTTGGAGATGACACCATCGTCCTTGGCGAATCAGGAGAATCCGCATGGTCACCGCCGATTTCCGCCGTCAGCTCGAGGGGTTCGGCCTGACGACAGCCAATATTCTCTATCGCATGCCCGATTACCCTGGCATTCTGCAGAACTTCATCTGGCAGCAGCACGACCTGCATCCCCATTTCCCCGAGCTGAAGAAATTCCTCGACTTCTGGACGCGCGAACTGGACGGCCTGCTTCATTCGGTGACGGTCGCGCATACGCGCCTCATCAAGCCGGCGGAATTCAAGGCGGTCGGCGCGGAATTCCGGTTGAACTGACGCGCGGACGAGTTCTCTTATGATCACGCGACCAGGTCACGTTGATTGAACCAAAACCGTACGGCAGCGCGGCCACCACCGTCGCCCGCGCCAGCGTAGGGACGCGCTGATGAAAGAAACCGCAACGCCGAAGCGGCTTGCGCTCATCGATCGGGACGGAACGATCATTGTCGACAAAGTCTACTTGAGGGACCCGGACGGAATTGAGTTTACGCCAGGCGCGATCGAAGGACTGCGACTGCTGCGTGACGCCGGGTTCGCGCTAGCTTTGATCACCAATCAGTCCGGGATCGCGCGCGGCTATTTTGACCCTGCAACGCTTGGGCGGATTCATGACCGGCTGCAGTCCATGCTGGTGGCCGAAGGGTATCCGACTGAAAGCCATCTACTTCTGCCCGCATGGACCGGACGACGGCTGCGATTGCCGCAAGCCGGCGCCGGGAATGGTCAAAAAAGCGATGCGCGATTTGGGATTTCGCCCCGAGGAGGTCGTGGTCGTTGGCGACAGCGACGCGGACATGGCGGCCGCCGCAGCCGCGGGCGTCAAAGGAGTACAGGTTGCCGCAGGCGGTTGGTCCACCTCAGCCGGCCCGGCGCATGATTTCCTCGAAGCCGCCCGTCGCGCGTGCGACTTGCTTACCTAAGCTTACGCCTTCCCCGCGCCGGTGCGCCAATCGCTTGCTCATCTTCGCGCCGCATCCTTGCTGCGTGGGCATTCGCTGTGTATGAGCCGCTTACATGGGTGAAATCATCGCATGGCCGAAAACGTCAGTTCAGTCATCCTTCGGCCTGAAGTCCTCGGGAGTTAGAGAAAAACCGGGGCGACGGTTGGCGAGTTCACTGAACGAGAAACGCGCGCCCTATCGGGGCTTTCCGTCAATCGAATAAAACAGAGCGAGAACCTTGGACTCTGCAGATCACGCGGTGAATTTGGCAGCTGAGGCCGCGATTGCCTCGAACGCGGAATCCAGCAGCGCGGACGGCAATATAATGGAACGCTCGGGCAGCGAGGCCCTCCTGATCCTTGGCATGCATCGCAGCGGCACCTCAAGCATTGCCGGGGCCATGGTCCGGCTCGGAGGGGCTGCTCCTCTTAATTTGTTGCCACCCGCGGACGACAATCCAAAAGGCTTTTTTGAATCGTCGGTCCTGGTGACTTTGAATGATCAAATTCTCGCGGCTGGCGGGAGCCATTGGGAGGACTGGCGCCAATTCGATCCCGCGCGCATTGACGCGGCCGCCGCGTTCGAGCTGAAGGGCCAGGCAAAATCGGCTCTGGCAGGGGAGTTCGGTCGCGCCAGACTTGCGGTCATCAAGGACCCCCGGATGTGCCGTCTCATGCCTTTCTGGTCTTCGGTGTTTCGGGAAGCGAACTGGTCGATTCGCCCGGTTCTCCAACTGAGGTCGCCGCTTGAAGTCGCATTATCGCTAAATCGTCGGGACGGAATCCCGTTGGGCGTTGGTTGCCTCATCTGGTTGCGCCATTTGCTGGACGCGGAGGCGGGAACGCGGGGTATCCATCGGGCCGTGGTCGACTATACTGATTTTCTTAGCGATCCAAGGCGCACGCTCGAGCGTGTGGGCGAGCAGCTCGACGTCGTTTGGCCACAATGGTCCGACGGCGTCCTCGCGGAGATTGACGAGTTCGTATCGGCGGACATGAGGCGCCAACGAGCCAGCCACATCGATTTGCAGGTGCATCCCGCCGTGAATCACTTGGTTCGCGAGGCCTATGCAGCCGTTCGCGAACTTGTCGAAAATCCGGCGAGCGAGAAAGTCGAACGAACGCTGGCAGATATCGGCGAGGGCTTTGACAGCGCCGAGGCGATTTTCGGCCATGCAATGGGCGAGCTGGAAAAAGGGAGTCGCCCAGCGCAGTTGGCAGCCGTGGTTCTGCGCACCGAACATGCGACCCTGTTCACCGCGGCCCGAGAGGAATTCGCGCGCCAGATTAGCGAGGCGTCGAGCCAACTCGCAGACGCGCGAGAATTCGCGAGCGCGAACTGAACTCGCAGACGCGCGAACTGAACTCGCCGAGACAAAACGAGAAGTCGCGCGCGCCGAAGACACCGTGGCTTATGTTGGGCACCGGTACAACCTAAGCGCCCCCAGGTTACGGTTTCGCGACTATTTGCGGCCTCGCGGAAAAAAAATGAAGGAATTGACAGCCGTCCGCAATTCAGCGTTTTTCGACCGGGAATTTTATCTCAATTCGAACCCGGACGTCCGCGGCTCGGGAATGGACGCCGCGTTCCATTACCTGGTTTGTGGCGGCCGCGAAGGACGGGATCCGGGTCCCTTTTTCTCCACCCACAAATATTTGGCCAGATTTCCCGACGTCGCCGCGTCCGGTGTGAACGCGCTTGCCCATTACGAGATGTACGGCCGCCTTGAAATGAGAAAGATCCCACTCTCGACGCCCTGATCAGGCGATTTTCAATTTCAAGGTCCGCCGCGGCTCGAGGAACCCGAGGTTCGCGCTGGTTCAACCGGCAATGAACCGGTTATTGGCGACAGCGACTCCGAGAGGGGACGGCGCTGGGCGTGCCTAGGGCGCAGGGTTCATTGGCCAGAACATAATCGCGATCGCCGCAGCGCTCAGCGCCAACGCTTGGACGCGCACCGCTCCGAAAAAAGGTAGTTCGTGGGTCAGGTCAAGCCGACGGCTCGCCAAGAGGGCCCGGGACTGGGGGTGACGGGACCGCCCCCAATTATTTTGTTCACGTCCATTTCCCAGATCGAGGCTTGGCCGCTCGTGTTTTGCAAAAGAATGTCCGAACCGCCGCCGGTTCCGATGGCGTGCCAACTCGGTCCGGGATTGGCGCTGACGCGTCCGCCGCCGACTAAGCTGGTCCCGTCCATCTCCCAGACCGAGACTTGGCCGCTCGTGTTTTGAAAAAGGATGTCGTCGGAAAAGCCGTCGCCGGTAAAGTCGCCCGTCCCGATCGCGTGCCAACTCGGCCCGGGATTGGGGCTCACGGGTCCGCTGCCGGTTAGGGTGGTGTTCCCACTCATCTCCCAGATCGAAACCTGACCTGTGCTCGTGTTCTGCCACAAGATGTCGGAATCGCCGTCGTGGTTGAAATCGCCGGTTCCGATCGCTTTCCAAGCAGTCCCGGGATTGGGGCTGACGGGTCCACCGTCGATGATGCTGGTCCCGTTCATCTCCCAGACCGAGGCTTGCCCGGTGCTCGTGTTCTGCCACAGGATGTCGGAAAGGCCGTCATGGTTGAAATCACCCGTCCCGACGGCACGCCAATTCGGCCCTGGATTGGAGCTCACCGGCCCCCCGCCGATTAAAGTGTTTACGTCCATTTTCCAGATAGAAGCTTGCCCGGTGCTCGTGTTCTGCCACAGGATGTCGGTAGAACCGCCACCAAAGAAGTCGGCTGTTCCGATTGCTTTCCAACTCGGCCCGGGACTGGGGCTCACGGGCCCGCCGCCGATTAACGCGCCCCCATTCAGTTCCCAGATCGACGCTTGCCCACTGGTGGTGTTTTGCCAAAGGAGGTTCGTCGGGACGATCGCAGTGAGATCAAGAGGAGCCAACCCCGTCGTCGGCGAAGCCCCGGCGACCGCCAGTTCGTGAGTTCCGGCGGCCGTACCATCCGTCTTCCACAACTGAGCTTTGCCATTCGCGTCTTTGCCGTTGAACAGCACCTCGCCGTTGAAGATTTCGAAGCCGAAAGGGTCCAATCCGGCCGGGTCTCCCGCGCCCGCGAAGATCTCGTGAGTGCCGCCCACGCTGCCGTTCGTTTCCCACAATCCTTGGAAGCCGTTCGAATCGGTTCCGTTGAACAGCACTTCGCCGTTGAACGCTGTCAGAAACCGAGGAAGTAGATTCGAAACAAGGTGGCCGTTTATGTCGGTTATGCCGGTCAGCTCCGCCGTGCCGCCGGCCGTCCCGTTTGTCTCCCACAATCCGACATGGCCGCTGACGTCGACGCCGCTGAACAGCGCGATAGCGCCGAGGACGGTCAAGTCGGCGGGGTTTAGTCCCACTGACGCCGCTCCGGCGACGAGCTCCTGCGTGCCGCTGGCCGTTCCGTCTGTCTCCCACAATCCGACATGGCCGTTCGTATCTGTGCCGGCAAGCAGGACATCTGCGCCGAAGGCCGTCATATCGCTGGGATTGAAACCTAAACCCGTTGTCGCCACCCCGGCGATAGGGGTCAGCTCCGTTGTTCCTCCGGTCGTGCCGTTCGTCATCCACAACCCGTGGAGGGTCCCTGAAGCTACGCCATTGAACAGCACCTCATTCTTGAAGAGTGCGAGACCGGTCGGATTTAGACCCCCTGAAGCCGTCCCGGCGACGAGTTCCTGCGTGCCAGTCGCCGTCCCGTTCGTCACCCACAACCCGGCCTTTCCCGCCGAATCCGTGCCGTTGAACAGCACTCGGCCGTTGAGGACGATCAGGTTGTTGGGAGTGAGATCAGAAACGGTTTTGTCGTTTATGTCGGTGATGCCGGTCACTTCCGTCGTGTTGCCCGGTGTGCCGTCCGTCGTCCACAACCCGAACTGGCCGCTCGCGTTGACGCCCTCGAACAGGACCTCGCCATTATAGACGGTCAGGTTGCTGGGAGTGAGGCCCGAAGCGTCCGCTCCGGCGATTGGAGCCAATTCAGAGGTCCCGACGGCCGTGCCGTCCGTCTCCCAAAGACCATGCTGGGCGGGGGTGCTCGCGTTAGCACCTTGAAAGAGCACAATTTTTCGCAGCATGTTCTACCGCCAATCAAATTCCCCGCCTCTGCTCAGACGGCTAGTTTTCGTCTGGGCGCTTTTTTACATAGACTGATGGCCGAGTAAACCGACCTAGCGCCGGTTGGTAAATCCGTGCCCACAACGCTCGTCCCGCGGCGGCGGTGCTCGCGCCTGAGGAGCCGATGCTAGTGAGGTTCCACAAGACGCCGCTTGGGAGGTATCGGATTGGGCCGGACAACCGCGCCTACAATCGCGGCTTCTTCACCAGGGCCTTGCGAAGACACCGCTTGGACTGGCTGAAGTAGCAGCGCCGAAGAACGCTCCACTTGGAGCAGAGAGCTGAGGGATGGAATCGGTCGAATGTCTCGTCGTCGGCGCGGGTGTTATCGGTCTTGCCGTCGCACGAGCGCTCGCTCTCGCCGGGCGGGAAGTGATCGTCGTCGAAAGAGAGATCGGGATTGGCGCCGGGATCAGTTCGCGCAACAGCGAAGTTATCCATGCCGGCATCTATTATCCGACAGGGCTGGAAAAGACGCGGCTCTGCGTCGACGGCAAAGCGATGCTGTACGCATTCTGCCAGGAGTTCGGCGTTCCGCACAAGCGATGTGGCAAGCTCCTGGTGGCGGTGAACGCGGGCGAGGTCGACAAGCTCACCGCGCTCAAAGCCCAGGCCGAAGCCAACGGCGTCATCGACCTCATCTGGCTCAGCGGCACGGAGGCGTGCGCGCTCGAGCCCGCGCTGGTCGCGGAGCGTGCGCTGTTGTCGCCCTCGACCGGCATCGTCGACAGCCATGCCTTCATGCTGGCGCTCAGCGGCGACGCGGAGGCGCGAGGCGCCACGATCGCGTTCGGAACGCCGGTCCTCTCCGGTCGCGCCATCGAGCGGGGGCTTGTCATTGAAACCGGCGGCCCCGCGCCCATGCGGATCTCCGCCGATTCAGTCGTAAACGCCGCCGGGCTCGGCGCGCAGACGCTGGCGCGCTCGATTGTGGGGATGCCGGCCGCTAAGATCCCGCCATTGCATCTCGCCAAGGGCAATTACTTTTCCTTGACCGGGCGCTCTCCCTTCTCGCACCTGATCTATCCGATGCCGACGGCAGGCGGCCTCGGCGTGCATCTCACGCTGGATCTCGCGGGACAGGCCAAGTTCGGACCGGACGTCGAATGGGTCGACGCGATCAATTATGACGTCGATCCCCGGCGAGCGGCCTCCTTCTATGCCGCCATCCGAACTTATTGGCCAGGCCTGCCGGAGAACGCGTTGCAGCCGGCCTACGCCGGCGTCAGGCCGAAGATCGCGCGGCCCGGCGGCTCGACCACGGATTTCCTCCTGCAGACCGAAAAGGACCATGGCGTCGCGGGATTGATCAACCTGTTCGGGATCGAGTCGCCGGGGCTGACGGCAAGCCTGGCGATTGCGGATTGGTTGGCGCGCCGCGTCTGACCCCTTAGGACGAGGCGCATACGCCGCAGCAGTTAGTCTGACGCAATTTGACGCCAGAGGCGGTCAGCCGCGGGCTGACCCAATCGGCCGGCCTGCCCAGTCGAATGGGCAATCCGGGTCGTCCCATTGGGCGCTTGCGTCATCTCATGGTCGTCGTTGTCGGCGAGCCTGTACCCCGCGACCAAAACCGAGGTCGGCAACACGCGTTCAAGGGCGTGCGGCAAATCCCCGTCGGTTAGCCCGCGCTCGTAAGGCATCTCGGCTGCAAGATGCAGGTCTCTCAAGGGCTTCAACGCCTCAGGGCGCACCCAGAACATTGTTCCGCCGAAGAAATCGAGTTGGAATTTGTCGGCCGAGACGCCCATACGTTCGGCAATCTTCAACGTCATGGGGCGGTTGGTCGACCAGGAAAGATCCTCGGGATAATCGGCCTTCGGCAATCGAAACACTTTCGAGCCGATCATCCCAATCGACGGCTCGCGCTCAAACGTGTCGATGGCGGCGTTGGCAGCGCCCGGCCCACCCAACAGATCGAACAGGAGCCGCCGCCGCCACATCTCGCCCATATAGGTCTGGCGGCCGCCGTCGATCGATTTCTTGCCGTGAATCTTGCAAATGTAGCGGTAGCCATCGAGCCGGCCGCGTTCGAGCAGGGCCAGGAACGGGCCGATGTCGCGGCCACGATTCTCCACGATCTCAATTTCAGCCCGAGGATAAATGCGCCGAATCGATTGAGTCAGCCGCTCGCGACCGGCAACGGTCGTGACGATCAGATCGAACGGAATCGTCACCCCCCGCAGCGCCCCCGCGATGTCGGGCCAAGTGTCCTCGTAGTAGATATGGGCGACCACCGCGACGGCCACATCCGCCGGACCATCCGTCACGCGAGGCGCGGGACTCTCCTCCGCCGGCCACCCGTAGAGAAGTTCCGGGTGCATGGCGACGAGGTCGCTATCGACTACGACGCCAAGATTTATCCCACCCTGATTGTATCTGGTAAAGCGCTTGCGTTCGGCTCTCGGGCCGACCGAGAACAGGGAAAACTCGTCGTATTTCAGATATTTCTTTTTCTTGAACAAGAGCGCCAGCCGCAGCCGCGCCCATAGGGATGACAAGGCGCCCAAAGTCTCGACGCGAAAATCGTCACCGCTGATCGGAAGCGCCTCGCCCCGTGGGGCGACGACATAATCCAGACCCCGCGAATAAGGCACGACGACGCTTTCGTTGTTCGTCCCGATCCGGAGCAGGGACAGGGCGTCGTCCTCCCTTTGCGCGACGGGCTTCAGCCGATAGGCGCGCGGGAACCTGACGAAAGACTGGCGCATCAATGTCCCTGCCGGAAGTTTCCTATGCCGGCTCAGCAACGTCACGCCTCCTCTAGCGATGACCCCGGTGCCGGGCAATCGTGAGCCCTTTGCGGCGTCGGCTGCGCCTTCCAAAGAGGTGTGCGATTCTGCGTGCAACTCCTTGTTTTCAATGACTTAGGCTCATTTTTCTGCAACTCTGAAAATCTTTAATACGCGTAATCAATGTATTACTGCTCACTTTAATCGCAGCGCGGCGCGAGCGGCTAGCGCCCGGTCCCCCTGACCTGGACACGGCGGCCCTTGACCGCTCAACAGAAGCGATCGTTCGTTATTCCCTAGCTCGTCTTAGCGGGCAAGAACAGCGGCTTGCTGGAGGTCATTGGCGAAGGCGCGGGTCTCGGCGTCTTTTGCAGCGGGGTCCGGCAATCGAAGGAGATAGGCGGGATGGATCGTCGGCAGCAAGACACGCGCGCCCAGCGCAATTGGGCGCCCTCGCATGTCAGCAAGCCGCGCCGACGGTCCCGCCACAGCGCGAAGGGCGCTCGCGCCGAGCGTGACGACAAGCCGCGATTCCACCAAGGCAAGCTCCCGGTCCAACCACCAGCGGCAGTGATCGATCTCGCGCGCGCTAGGCGTCTTGTGAATGCGCCGCTTTCCACGCGGGACGAACTTGAAATGCTCGACCGCATTCGTGAGATAGCACTCGCGTTCCGAGAAACCCGCCTCACGCAAAGCCGAGCGCAGGAGCCCGCCCGCCGGTCCGACAAAAGGACGACCTTGGAGATCCTCTTGATCCCCGGGCTGCTCGCCGATGAAGATCGCACGCGCACGGGTCGGACCTTCGCCGAAGACTGTTTGCGTCGCGCAATCGCCAAGAGGACAGAGACGACAAGCTTTCGCCTCGCGCAAGAGCGCCTCGTGTGCGTCGGCGGGCTCCTGGAGCCTTCGGGCTTGGCGAAGCGAGCGGCGACTCTGGCAGCCCCCGGGTCGACCTTCGATGGCGGCGCCGCGACCATCTGTGCTGCGCGAGGTCGAGCGGTCGATGACATCGCCGGGATCTGGCGCGTTTCGGGAAGATTGGCCCAATATTTCTTTGGCATCTCCTTGAGCATGGCCCGCTTCATCAGCCGCGCGGGATTGAAGATAGACCGGTAGTAGACGTTCCATGCGCCGGCGAAATCGTCGAGCGGCGGCGCATCCTCGCGTCGCGCGCCGGACCGAAGCGCAGAGCCCCATCCCAGAGAATCGAGGTTCGCGGTGTCAGGATCGCAAATCGCATCGATGCGAACCGGTCCACGAGGAAAGGCGCCGTCAGTTCTTCGATTAATGCTCAGGTTCGAACCAAGCGACGAACCGGGACCCATCCGGCGCCTCGATTTCGCGAAAGCGGACGAAGGCGGTCATCTTGTGACGATCGCGCCGCACCGCGCGCTCCATGTCATCGAGCCGGCGCACGAGCGGATCGCTGGCGACCTCCAAGAAGCGTGGCGTCTCTCGAAGCCGGAGGAGGCGGCATACAGAAGATCGTAGCGGGTCGGCTCCTTATGGCGGCAGACCAGATCGGCCAGATCAAGAAAACGCGGCGGCACCCGCAGCGGCGCAACTGGCGTCGAGGGCTCGGGCGCCTCTGCTCCGCGAAAAGGTCGTTCTCTCCCTCTGCGGCCTCCGTCACAAAACGGATCGCGTCGGCTCCCAAGCCTCTCGCCGCCGCGGCGCGCGCGGCCTGACGGACCCCTCAAAATCGATCTCGCCCTCCAGGCGAACGATCTTCATGGCGCCCTGCCCGCTCAGCCAAAAACATCGAGTTGGTGCGGGCCTGGTCGGAAGCCGGCCGGCAAGCGAAGCAGAGTGATGAGCCGGTCGGCCGCCAATCCGGCGTCACCACGAACGGGCGCACTGCATCGAGCGAGCGAACAAGACGGGCAAGATCGTCGATCCGCAGCGTGACATGCCGCCGCGCGGTCAGGATGCGCTTGACGACGCGCCCCCCCAGTCCTGGAATGCGCAGGAGCGTCTCGCGCGGAGCGCGGTTACTTCGATCGGACAAGAGCCCGGTTGTGCAACGCCCAGGCGAGTTTGGGGTCGCGCTCGAGGTCGAGCATGCCATCGCTCGCTTCATCGAGGATTTCCTCGGCTGCGAAACCATAGTACCGCATCAGCCAGTCCGCTTGATAAAGACGGTGCTCACGCATCAGCGGCGGACGTCGCAGCGGCAAGCCCTGCGAAGCGTGAGGAATGGGCTGAAAGCGGAATAATAGACGCGCCGCAAACCTTATGACGCATAGAGCGACCCGAGCGGGCGATGATGTCCCGATCGCGTGCCTCGTCGGGTCGAATATCATTTGCGTCTTTGGCCCGCCGGAGCAACCGCGGAGCGCGTGGCGTTTTCCGCTTTTCTTCTTTCGCTTCATCGAGCCGCAGTCGAAGGCCGCCCATCGCCTTGCGGATGACAGGCGCGTTCTTCTGCGGGGGAAGACGAACAGCGCCTCGTCAACGCGGCAGTTCGACATTGACCGAAGCCGGTCGGCTGCTTGGGCGGCGCGCTCCATCAGATCCGGCTAGGCTCCGGTGATCGCCTTGAGATGGATATAGCCACGGAAGTCGTGGTCACGACGCAGCGTCTCAGCGACGTGGACCATCTCCTCCATCGTATGGTCTTCTGATTCGCAATGCCCGATGAGAGCAGCAATCCCTCGATCATATTGCGGCGATAAAAGCCGAGGGTTAGGGCTACGATTTCCTCGACCTTAAAGCGGGCGCGCGGCGTGTCGCTCGACAGGCGGTTGACGCAAAAAGCGCAGTCGTAGACGCAGAAATTCGTGAGAAGAACCTTGAGAAGCGATACGCACCGTCCGTCCGGTGTGTAGGCACGGCAAATGCCCGAACCCGTTGTGGATCCAACCCCTCTGCCGTCGCGCGAGTGCGGCCTCCTGCCCCGGACGACGCACAGGAGGCGTCGTATTTCGCCGCGTCTGCCAGAATAGCGAGCTTGCGGTGCA
>CAVZJI010000001.1:0-49781 GCA_963775405.1 uncultured Alphaproteobacteria bacterium | reverse complement strand
GAAATAGCTCGAGCGAGCGGAGGCTGGCGGCGGCGGCCGTTCGGCGCTGCCGCTCGCTTCTTGAGAACCAGAGAGCACGTTGTTCGGCCCGATCACTGGCCCAATCTACCAACGATAGCCTCGCTCGTTTCGGCGTTGGCCTTCGCGTTGCAGGCGGGCGTCGTCGCGATGACCGAATTCTCGATGTAGCGCTTGGCTTCGCCTGATAGGGTCCAATCCATCGGCGGATCGTAATCCTTGGGTTCCCCGCTGGCTTCGATCTTCCCCTTGCAGAGCGCGATCGCTGCATACGGGTGATCCCCGGTCATGCGCGACACATAGGGGTTGGCCGCTTCGATCTTCGACTGGCCGACCAGCTTCATCTCGCGGGCGAGATGCGATTCGTGCGCCGACATGCTGGCGAACAGGCCGAACAGCGGCGCGAACACGTCGTTGGCCGCGAGCGAGACGATGCGGTCGGAGATCCACGCCTTCAATCCCGTTGGGGGCGCGGGCGAGGGCGCCGTGGGATCGTGGTCCGCATAGCCGATCAGCACGAACACGATGTCGAGCGGGTCGCTCTCGCCGGCTTTGGCGCGAATTGCATGCAGGGCCCGCACCATCTCGCGTAGCGTCTGGCGCCGGCCCCGTCGAAATAGCCGCCGTCGAGGATGTGATCCGTCTGCTTGACGGTCGTCCCGCAGCGGGCGCCGAAGAAGGTCCCGCCGGGGCTGACCCAGGGAAAGCGCGCCCCGTTGAGGATCGCGGTTGAGGCCGCGACATCGTGGCCGACGCTGTCCAGAAAATCGTCGGCGTCGATTTCGTCGCAAGCGAACTTGACGCCGGTGGTGAGAAGGCGTCGGCCGCCGTTCTCGCTCGCGCCCTGAACGATGAGGATCGGCCGCCATGGCTCGCCGGCCCTCGGCGCGAGATTGAGGAACGGCTCGCGCATCAAAGCGGCGCTTGGCGCCTTGGGGTCGATCGAGGCCCAGGCGTCTTCCCACGAGCGCTCGAGCGCCTCCGCCCGGTCCGGCAGAAAGGTGAGCGGAAGGAAGCGCTGCAGGAGGTCAGGGAACAGCATGCCAGTCACCGCCCCGCCCAGCACATTCTCGCCGGCGAAGCGCAATAGCCGCAGCTTGAAGTCGGGCGCATCGGGCGCCGATTTCAGCATCGCGGCGTAGCCGACCGCGCCGACGCTTCCGCCCGACACCGAGCTGATCGCAAAAATATACGGATCGATGTCGACCCTTCTGGCCTTGGCGGCCTCGCGCAGGCTCGAGAGCGCGACCGCCGTCCAGTATCCGGCCCGCGACGCGCCGCCCTGCACGGCGACGAGGATCATCGTCTTCCGGGCGCCCGCGCCTCCGGGCTGCGCCGCCCTCCACTGTTCATAGGCCTGGGTGAGGCTGAGGCGATCGATCGGGCCGCTCGTCGCGACGCCGAAGGCGCGCCGGCCCACGGCATGGTTGTCCACCCACAACCCAAAGACGACCGCGAGAGCGAACAGCGTCCCGGCGACTGGAACGCGCAGGCCCGATCCCATCTGGATCGCAACGACTATGACGGGGATGATGAGCCCGAGGCCAAGGAAGACGACCGCCGGCGCGCCCAGCAAGGCCCCGAGCCTCGCCGTCCATAGCGTCGCGACGGCCATGGCGGCGACCGCCAGGACCAGGCCGAAGATCACCCAATAGCGTTGGACCAGATCAAAATGCCGCGCCGTCCCGCGTGCCACGGCGCAACGGCTCAACCGAATCTGGATGTCCTGGCGCTTGATGACGAAGGCGAAAAAGATCAGGCCGACCCCGATCAGGACCAAAACGAACCAGGTGTTGCTTGCCGGATTTGTCCACAACGCCCATGCCGTCGCGACAAACGGCAGGGCGCCGAGGATGCGCGGCGTCCAGATCAGCAATTGTCTCGGCCGCCAATCGGCGCGGTTGGCGCCATAGTTCGAATCGATGATGATTCGTGACCAACTCCAGGCCTGGATTGCAAGGAAGAGTAGGCCGACCGCGAAAGCGATTTGCAGCACGCAGGACGGGTACTGGAGGAAATTGTCCTCTCCGATTCCCCGCACCAAGCCCTGCCCCAGCTGCATGAAGACGAGGATCCAGGAGACCCCGAGAACGAATGCGGCGATGACCGAAATGCCTTTGGTGCGGCTGAACACGTCGCGGAAGCGACTCCACGCGCCGATGACCCGAACGTCCTCGGCCGGCGCTTGAGCGACGCCGCCTCGCCGGACTTTAAGCGTGACGGCGCCGTTGTTGGAATAACCGTCCGCGTTGTCGTTCGCGAACACCACCAGTTCGCCCGCCCGGCCGACCCTTGATCTCGCCGATCAGGCGGAGCCATGCCTCACCGCGGGCGCGCGGCGCGATTTGCAGCGCGTCAAAAAGGAAGTTGCGGTAGCCGTCGGGTCCGCAGGCGATCCATCCGTTTGTCCATCGTCCCGTCGCAGCGAATGACCAGGTCTCTCCGGCCGAGACGGTCCCGATCGCGACTTCCCGTCGGTCGGAGGGGACCCGAATTTCGTGTTCGGTTTCCGGAAGCTTGGCTCCCATTTGTCCCTCCCGGCTCCGCAATTGGGCGCTCGGGGTTGTCCGGCGGCTCGCGAGGGCCTCTGCGGATCCTTCGCGCATCGTACTTCGAAGCATTGCATAAGACAGAAGCCGCCTCCATAGCCATATTGACCGGGGCGGGATGCGGTTCGCGGCAAACCGGCCAACTCAACAATCCGCCGGGTTCGCGCCAATTCATCGCCACATGTGGCAAGCACACTCCTCATTGCACGCGATGACGGCGCGGCTCACGCTTGCTCCGGGGTGCGATGGGATCTCGCCGGGTTGACCTCACGGGGCGAAATTGCTTGGATTTGCGCGCAATCCATTTCGGCGCGCCTTCCGAAGGACGTTTGAGGCATGATCGAGAACGGCACGCACAACGTTGACTTCGGCGCGGACCGGTTCGGCTTCCGCGATCTTGCCGCGATCCATTGGAACCTTGGAGCGCCGCAGCTCTACGAGCATGCGCTGCAGGGCGACGAAGCGCAGATCGCCGCACATGGCGCGCTTGTCGCCGACACGGGCATGCATACCGGACGCAGCCCCAAGGACAAGTTCGTGGTGCGCGACGCGAACACCGAAGCGCTTGTCTGGTGGGACAACAACAATGCGATGACGGTCGAGCATTTCGACGTGCTCCTCGCCGACTTCATCGCTCACGCCAAAGGCAAGACGCTATTCGCTCAGGATCTTTACGGAGGCGCCGATCCAGGGTTGCGCTTACGGGCGCGCGTCTTCACCGAATACGCCTGGCATTCGCTGTTCATCCGCAATCTTCTGATTCGGCCGCCGGTTGAAGAGCTGGGGCACTTTGCTCCGGAGCTGACGATCGTCGATCTGCCCTCCTTCCGCGCCGACCCGAAGCGACACGGCGCGCGAAGCGAGACGATCATCGCCTGCGACTTCTCGCGCAAGATCGTGCTCATCGGCGGCACGAGCTATGCGGGCGAAATGAAGAAATCCGTGTTCACCGTGCTCAACTATCTCTTGCCGGCGAAACAGGTCATGCCGATGCATTGCTCGGCCAACACTGGCGCCGGCGGCGATTCGGCGATCTTCTTCGGTCTCTCCGGAACCGGCAAGACCACGCTCTCCGCCGATCCTAACCGCACGCTGATCGGCGACGACGAGCATGGGTGGGGCCGCACTGGAATCTTCAATTTCGAGGGTGGCTGCTACGCCAAGGCGATCAAGCTGTCGCGCGAGGCCGAACCGGAAATCTACGCGACGACCGAACGTTTCGGCACCGTGATGGAGAACGTCACGCTCGATGCGGCGTCAAGGATTCCCGACTTCGACGATGAATCCAAGACCGAGAACACGCGGATCGCCTATCCGCTCAATTTCATCGCCAATGCGTCGGCGACCGGCCGTGCCGGTCATCCCAAGAACATCATCATGCTGACCTGCGACGCGTTCGGGGTGCTGCCGCCAATCGCGAAACTCGATCCGGCGCAGGCGATGTATCATTTTCTGTCCGGCTATACCGCCAAAGTGGCGGGCACCGAGAAAGGCGTGACCGAGCCGCAGGCGACATTTTCGACCTGTTTCGGCGCGCCGTTCCTGCCGCTGCACCCGACAGTTTACGGCGAGCTCCTGCGCGAATTGGTGGCGCGTCATCATGTTGATTGCTGGCTCGTCAATACCGGATGGACGGGCGGCAAGTTCGGCGCCGGAAGGCGCATGCCGATCCGGGTGACGCGCCGTCTGGTGGCCGCCGCGCTTGACGGTTCTCTGCATCGCGCTGATTTCCGCACCGATCCGCACTTCGGCCTCGCCGTGCCGGAGCAGGTTCCCGGCGTCGAGCCTCACATTCTTGAACCGATCAAGACCTGGCGGAACAAGGCCGAGTTCGCCGAAGTGGCGGGGCGCCTGGTGCAGATGTTCCGTGATAATTTCAAGCGGTTCGAGACGCACGCCGACGAGCGCGTTCGCGCCGCCGGCCCGACGCCGCGCATAAAGCTGGCGTGACTGCATGAAATTCGTCTCTGATGAAGGCCTCATGCGCAGCCGGACCCGCGAGGGGCGCTCTTCCTGGCGGCGGCCGATTCATGTGGCCGGCGCCAGTCAGGATTGAGTGGCACGAGGTAGTGTAAATACTATGGTGGCGCCTGGAGCCAAAGGTCTGTCGCTTTTTTGATGACTGATGTGGCGTGTAATCCATCCTTCTTAATCTCGACTTGACGACCGTAGAAGCAATTATCAATGCCCATTCCGGTATTTTCCCCGTTAGGAAAAGTCACTTCCATGCCTTTATTATCAATGGTAACTATAAATCCATGATATGCAAACCGACCTGCAATAAACAGATGCTTGTCATTTAGAAATTCCAAGCCGAGAGCGATGTTACCACAATGATCGGTTATTTGCAGCTGCTACGATCAGGCGCCATAAAGCGCTCAACTGATGCGCTCGGCCGAGTTGTTTTGGATCCTGCGGCCGGAGCGAGACGATTGGGATGGGAAATTGCTTGCGGAAAATCCGAATGCGAGGTAAGCTTTCCTTATGGAGACTCTGGCGGCTCAGCGTAGCCTCGACCTGCGACACCCATATTGGCCGTGAGCCTAATGGGAAAAGCGCGAGGAAAAATTTTTCAGCGAAAATCCCGTGTAACCCATTGATAAGTCTCGATTCGCACGAGAGGATCCAAGGAAATCCAAGAAAATCCAACGCTCATAATATGGGTTTTCAAAGCGAAACAGCGAGGGGCCAAGAAAATCCAAGCGGAACCGATTGGCGCCCATTTCGCAGCCGCTACTCAGCGTCCCCCTCCTCTGAGGATGGTGCAAGAAGGGCAGATGGAATAGCCGCCGTAAAGCGCTGAGTGCGTGTTTAGCGCTCGCGCTACTTCGCCGCTAAAGCGGCGATTCGCTCGCGGGCGCCGGTCGCGCCGGCGGTGACGGCTCGCGCATAATAGTCGCGCGCCTTGGCTTCATCGCCTTTCAACCCGACCACGCCGAGGCGGCTGAGGGTCGCCGGATCGAACGTGTCGCCGAGCGCAACCAGCGCGCGAGCGTCGCCAGCCGCGGCGGCGCTGACGAAGAAGGCGCGCGCGGTCGCGATGTCGCCCTTGGCGAAGGCGACGAGACCCTCGGCGCACAACCGGCGCGCTTCGTCGATCGGCATCGCCAGCGTCGAGCCAAGGCTGCCGACGGCTTGCTGGTCGACGGGCTTCTCGCGCAGCGCTGTCGCGAGCTTGTTGATGGCGGCCTTGTCGATCGGCTGAGCCGTTAGCGTCGACGCCGTCCGCTTGACTATGGCGGCAAGGGGCTTGACGAAGATAGGCTCCTCAACCACCGCTTTGACATGAATGGCCGACGGCTCAAGGCGAGGCCAGGCGGCCAGCACCAGCATGCCAGCGATGACGACGGCGAGGACGCTCGATAGGGCTTTCCAGGAAATAGCCAGCGTTCGTCTCCCTATTGCATCAGGCCGCGCCAGCGCGTCAGACCTTCATAAAGACGATCCGAATCCGCGGCGGTTGGCCAAGTGGCCGAGACGGCCGCCGACTTGGCTAAAGCCTTGAACGTCTCGAGCGATCCGTCGGCGGACGGTCTTTTCGCATCGAGCCAGCTTTGAGCCGCCCCGAGCCGGGGCCACGATTGGGTCGGCCACGAGGCGTCGGCCGCCAGATTGACGTCACGCCAATGCGAATCGTGATCGTCGCCCAGGAAACCGTCATAATTGTCAAAGAAAAGCCGCGCAACCCGCCCGAGCGCGTCCGCGCGCGGCGACCCCGGCGGCGCATCGAGCGCAATGAGCGCCATCGGCTCGCCAACCGTCTCGACGGGATCGGCCGCGCTGACAAGATTAGGCCAGTCGGCGGCAGTGAGGTGAGCCGGAGCGTAGACGGGCTCCAAAGTCGGTGACCACGGAACGGGCACAATGTGAAAGCGCCCGTCGCTGCCGAAATCGCTGAGCGAGGGCGCTTCTTCCGCCCCCAGCACGACGACCGCGTCGATCTTGCCCGCCGCAAGTTGGTCGAGCGCCTCCGGCAATGGTTGGTTGGTCTGATTCGCAGTCACGCCCAGGCGGGAAAACAACATTCTGCCGCCGGTCGACGTCGCGCTGTCCAGATCGCCGAAGCTCACAGTTTTTCCCTGGAGGTCGTTGATCGACTTGACTTCGCGTGGCGCGATCACGGCCAGGGTTTCGGGCCCGAGGCGAGCTACGAAGGGGACGCGCTTGATCCATTCGGGGTCGCCCTTGGCGCTCGACAGCAGGCTGTCGAGCGAGACGATTGCGAAGTCCGCCACGTCGCTCTTGAGGACCTTTCCGAGACCGTTCGGCGACGTGCCGCCCACAATGGCGCGCCCTGGCGCGCCATCCGCGCTCATGACTGTCGCGAAATCCCTGGCCATCCGGCTTGCTCTGACATCGCCGGGGTCCGCGAGTACCGTGAATTCCTTTGCAACCGCTGGTTGGCCGGGCTCCGGCGCGAGTGCGAGCATCGGTTTAGTAGTCGCGGGCGCGACAGACTGGCGCGCGTATCGGCCTAGCGTGTTGCCCCGCCAGGCTCCATGCCACAACATCCTCTTGCCATTTTTGTAGACCGGACGGCCGTAAGGCACCATGCCATAGGGGATTTTCTGGGACTGGGCCGCCAAATCCCCTCCCGCGACCAGCATCGCGGCACTCAGTCCGGCAGCCGCCCAAATGGCGCCGCGCCGCGGCCTCCACCTAAGCTTCCCCAGACCAAAACACAAAAATATCGGGCGCCCGCCCTGACGCGTTCCGCTCGTCATCGCCTGCGACCTTGGCCAGCAAATGCGACGTCATCAAGGCAATCAAGACATCGCTCCCCTGCGGAATTGCAGTCGAAAGTAGAGGATTGGCAAGGCATGTATGGCGTATTTAGGCCATGGCGACGACAGCGTTCAGCGCCGCGTCGAGCTCCTCGCCGCCGATCTCAGTGAGCGTCGGACCGACGAGATAGACGAGCGCCGCTCGGATCTTCGCGCTGCGGTAAAGCGGCTGCAAAGCGGCGCGATAGAGCGCAAGCTGAGCGACATGAGACGCTGCCGGGCGCTCGGGCTTTTCGCTCAGTTTGAAGTCGACGATCAATACACCCTGGTCGGTTGCGACAAGCCGATCGAGACGGCCGCTATATTGCAGGTCGGGACGCCCTGGCCGAGGCAGAACCCCTCTCAGCGCGACTTCGCCCCGGGAGTCGGGGCCAAAGAGGCGGGTCAGTTCCGGCGCGCTAATTGCCCCCAGGACCTTAGAGGCGAGCGACGCGCGGGCTGATTCGGTAAGCCTGCCGCCCCACGCGTCGAGGTAGGCTGTCGCCGCATCTGGCCGCCCTTGCGGCGGAAGGCTAGGCAGCATCTCGAGCAAAGCATGCGCAAGCCGTCCCTCGAGCGCCCGTTCGCGGTCGGCCCCGCCCGCGCCGCCGGCGCGCGAAGGGTTGAGTGGAGCGGCCACGGTCTCAGGCGCCGCGTTTGCGACGAGCCAGCCGGGCAGGGAGGTAGGGATATGCGAAGGGGCCGATTTGTCATCGCCCTCGGCGTAAACTTCTTCGCCAAAGCGCAGGATCGTCCCACCCTCCCGGTATGGCGCCGGCGCTTCGACGAGCCTTTCGGCAACGCCAGCTTGAATGAGATCCCACCAGCAATCAGGCGGGCGGGGCCTTGACGTTTCGTAACCTGCGATGATGAGGCGCTGAGCCGCACGGGTCATGGCGACGTAGAGCAGACGCCGATGTTCGCCCGCCTGGGCCTCGCGCGCCTCGGCCCGCGCTACGGCGACCGCGTTGGCGTCCTCGATCGACTTCCTGGCCCAGGCGAGGACCGGCGGATCGTCCGGCCGCGGGGACGCAAGCGGCAAGAGTTTGGGTTCGTGCCTCGCATCGGGACCCCCACATGAGTTGGGCAGAAAGACAATCGGCGCCTCGAGTCCTTTGCTCGCGTGGACAGTCAATACGCGCACGCCCTCCGTCTCGACCTCCATGTCGCGCTTGATCTCGACGTCTATCGTCTCGACTTGGGCCAGAAAGTTGTGCAGCGACGGCGCCTCGCGCTGCTCATGCGCCAGAGCCAGGGCCAAGAATTCGTCAATCGGATCGGCGGCTTCAGGCCCGAGCCGGCCGATCAGCGCCCGCCGGCCGCCATCCTGCCCGAGCAGCAGCGCATAAAAAGCAAAAGGGGAAAGCGCCTTCGCCCGCGCGCGCCACCCTTCGAGCCGGCGCGCGGCTTCGACGGCGACGCCCTCGTCCGCGGCCGCGAGCGCCTCGGCGAGCGAACCGCTCCGTCGCGCCGCAAGGTTCATGAGCGCGTCGTCGTCAAAGCCGATGAGGGGCGACTTGAGCACGCAGGCGAGCGTCAGATCATCGTCTGGCAACAACGCCGCGCGCCCTGCGGCGATGAGATCCATCACCGCGATATGGTCCTTGAGCCTGAGCCGATCGGCCCCGGCAGTTTTCACATCGGCGGCCTTTAGCGCCCGGATCATCGCCTCGAAAAAGGCATTGCGGGTGCGAACAAGGATCATGACATCGCTTTCGCGAATGCCCCTGATTTCGCCGGAAGCCGGATCAATCATCCTCTCGGGCGAGGTCGGCCTCAGCCAGCCTCTGATCACCTCGGCGATCCGCTTGGCGAGGATCACCGGAGGTTCATCCTCTGCCGGCTGCTCGAGCACGCGCCAGTCTTCCGGATCGGGCGTGGGGCTCGGGGTGATTGGCGGCCACAGCTCGACCACGCCTTTCAAATGACTGCGAATTGCGTCGTGTTTTGGCGGCGGCTCGCCCGCGGCGGCGACGCCGCGCCAAGCCAGTTCAGTCCGAAAGGTCATGTCGACGGCGTCAAGAATTGTCTGCGACGAGCGGAAAGAGAAGGTGAGCGGGACGTCAGCGAACGGCCGCTCGGCGTCGCCATGACGCTTCGCGAATGCGCGCTTCATTTCCGCGAACATTTCCGGCGCGGCGCCCTGGAAAGCGAAGATCGACTGCTTCTCGTCGCCGACTGCGAAGACGGTTCGGTTCTTGGGCCGCGCGCCGGCGCCAGTGAAAAACTCGCCGCTCAGCGCCGCAAGGATGCCCCATTGCGGTTGAGACGCGTCCTGCGCTTCATCGAGAAGCAGATGATCGAGTCCATAGTCGAGCTTGTGCAACACCCACGCGGCGCTCGACCGCGTCACCAGCGCCAGCGCACGCGCGATCTGATCGTTAAAATCAAGCGCTCCGCGCTCGGCTTTCATCCGCGCGAAGGCGGCCAGGATCGATCTTGCGACGACGAACAAAGCGGCGCTCCGTTCAAGCGTCAGCGCCGCCCGCCTCCGCTCGCGCAAGGGGAGCAAACGATCTTGCTCACGACGCAGGTTTTCCTCGAGGGTCGGAAACTTTTGGCGAAGGCCTTTGGTCGTTAGTTGGCCATCCTCGCCGCCATGAGGATCGCCTTCGCCTTCCTCTTTGAACAATGCCCTGAGCAGTGCCTGGACACGCACTTGGCACGTGTCGCCTTCGTTCGCTGCGCGAAGGCTTTCGGCAAT
Source organism: uncultured Alphaproteobacteria bacterium (assembly GCA_963775405.1). Lineage (GTDB taxonomy): Bacteria > Pseudomonadota > Alphaproteobacteria > Rhizobiales > Beijerinckiaceae > Roseiarcus. The sequence continues at coordinate 39,747 of CAVZJI010000001.1, read as the reverse complement.
TTTTTGGTCTTGTTTCTTGCCGGCGTCGAGAGTCTCTGCCCATCGCTCGCGCCGCATGCGGCCGACGTCGCCGCCGAGCATTTCGGCCTGGACGCTCGCTGTTGTCACGCCGGGCGCAAGACCGAGGGGAGCACGAAGCGCGTCGGCGTAGCTCAGGACGTCGTCGTGGGCGTCAAAGATCTCGGGGCAGCCGAGGGCCTCCGTCAGAAGCGCGTCGAATATGGTCGGGCCCGATTCGCGGGCCACCAGGTCGAGCGCGGCCGCGCACTCGCCCGAGGCGCCGAGTTCGACGAGCGCCGCGTCGCGCGCCTCAAGCAAGAGCCGCTTCGAGTTCGCCTTCGTCGAGAACGTTGAAGTGCGCAGGGACATTCGCCTCGAAAGGGAAGAGCCGCAGCAAGCGCTCGGCGAAGGCGTGCAACGTCTGAATCTTGAGGCCGCCGGGGCTCTCTATGGTGCGGGCGAACAGTTGGCGTGCAAAGATGAGGTCGCGCGGACCCGGCGCGTCTGCGCCGCTCTCGACGATCGCTTTCGTAAGCTTAGTGTCGCTAAGGCTCGTCCATTGGGCGAGCTTACTGAAAACACGGTCGGCCATGTTTGCAGCGGCGGCCTTGGTGTAAGCGAGACATAGGATCTGCGCCGGCGGCGTTCCATCGAGAAGCAACCGCAGCACGCGCTGCGTGAGGACATGGGTCTTGCCGCTGCCAGCGTTGGCGGAGACCCAGGCCGATGTCCTCGGATTTGAGGCTCGGGCCTGTCGGTGCCTCAACGAGTCCGGAATGGCGAGCGCGCGGCTCATTGCGCATCCCCCGAATCGCTCTCGCCTCCTGTCGCCGACCATTCCTTGACCCGCGCGAGATGGTCGTAGTCCGAGAAACGAGGTGCGAATTTGGGAAACGGGAGTGACAGGTAGGGCGTGTCCTCGCAGGCGAAGGCTTCGAGAAGCATCTTGAGCCCAGCAAAATGTTGCTCGGCCAGATTGCCGATGTTCTCGCCCTTTCCGCCAGCGTGTCTTTTTTCGCCGCCTGCCGCGCCACCAAGCTTGAGATAAATCGCCTGCTCGGTTTCTAGCGGCGGGAGCCCCTCGAAGCCCCCCTGCTGCAGCATCTCTGCTTCCAGCGTCAGTTGCGGCGAAAAACCCGCTTTGACGTCCTTGGCCTTTGGCGGCGCTCCGCTCTTGTAATCGACGAGCCGTACGCCGCCTGATTGCAGAAAATCGACTCGATCTGCCCGCGCGCTGAGCTTGAACGGGGTTCCGTTTGCGAGTGAGAGGGCCAGCGCGCCCTGCCGCTCAACCCAGCTTTGCGCGACCGAGTCCCGTGTTTCGCGCTCGAAGCCCAGGAAGAAGTCGAGGCCTTTTTCGATATTGGGCCAATGGAGCGCGAAAGCCGGATTGTCGCTGAGCAGGGCAAAGCATGTTCGCGCCATGGAAAGGAGACGATCACGCGCCTCTGGTGGGAGGGCGCCGAATGGATAAGCCTCGACAAACTGCTGCAGTGTCGCGTGCCAGGCCGTTCCCGTTTCGCGCGGCCCAATCTCGCGTTCGACAGCCTCGAGCGCCTTCAATCGCAGGATATACTCGGCGTAGATCGCATAGGGATCGCGGCGCAAAGTTTCGATTCGAGTGACGCTCAGCGCTTTCGGGCGGAGTTCAACCGCAGGGCGCGGCCCCGGTCTTCGCTGTGGCTGGAAATCGGCCGGACGATCCAGTGCGCGCGCGAAAGCGAGATAAATCTCCCCGCGCTCTTCCGGCTCCTTCATCGCTCCGGGGCCAGCCGCGGCTCCCATGCGCCGCAGAAAGCGAGAGGCGACGGTCGGCTGGCCGCCACGCTTCTTCGCCCGGCTCAGAATAGCCTCGCGCGCACCGAGCGCGCCGACGAAATCATGCGCCGTCTGGCCGATGCGTCGTTCCGGCGCCGAAAGGCCGAGCGCGGCGCGCATTGGCCGATTGAGAAAGGCGTCGGTCTCGACTGCCGGCGGCCAGACCGTTTCGTCGAGGCCCGCCAGAAGCACCCGATCGAAGCTCAAGAGACGCGCTTCGAGCAGGCCGAGGATCATGAGGCGTGGGTGTCCGCCGCCTGCCGGCGGCGCGCGCGCGCCAGCCAACGCGTCGTCGAACAAAGCCGCGTATTCGTTAAGCGCAGTCGGGAAATGATCGACCGCCGCCTCGCTCCATTCGTCCATGAGCTGCGTCAGCTGCTCAAAACCGTGCGCCTCCTCCTCGGAGCCCTGCGCACTCGCAACCGCGGAGGAAATCGCGGCCCGATGCTGTGTGAGGCAATCGCGTAGGGAGGCGGCGGCGCCAAGGGCGCGCAAGGGAGCGAGCGCCGCTTGCGACGTCGTGCGCAAGCGTTTCTGCTGCGCGCCGGCTGGCCTCGCCAACGCGACGGATGGCGGGATGCGCGTGCCTGTTCTCGGCAGCGGCGCGCGCCGCCGTGAACGCCCCTTCGAGATCATCGAGCGACGTAAGCGGGATCGCGCGAAAGACCGCGAGCTCCAGCGCCCGCGCCGTGGCTACAATCTGCTTAAGCGAGCGACCGAAACGGACCGAGGGATGCGCAAGGAGCGCGAGAAAGGAGCGCGGCGTGACATCGATCGCCGCCTCAAGGATGAGCCTCGCCAGCACGCCGGCCGGGGTTTGAGCCAATGTTCGTCCAGCCAAGTCTTCGACCTCCACCCCCCAACGGGCAAGCTCGGTTGCGACCCGACGGGCAATCAAGGGATCGGGCGTAACCAGGGCCGCGGTTTTGCCGGGCGTCTCCAGCGTCTCCCGCATCGCGATCGCCAGCGCCAAGCCCTCTTCAGTCTCGTTGTCGGCGACCATGATCGTGACGCCTTGAAGTGCCGCGGCAAGAGCCAGCGGCGACAACTTCCATCCTCGTTCGCGCCAGAGATCGGTCGACTCCGCGGGACGAAGCGCCTCGCTCAGGAAAGCGGAGCGCGCCTCAAGCGCAGGCGGCGGCGCGCCAAGAGCCGTGACATCCTCGCGGCCGATCCCGATCGCGCCGATCAGCCGATGCAAGAGCGCCTGTGGATGGCCCGCAAGTCCCAGCGAGGAATCCTCGCTGCCGCCGATCATCCCCCACGAGTGATCGTCGAGATCGAGATCGAGGCCGGGCAGCACGACAGCGCCTTTTGGCGCGCGCGCGATGGCAGCGATGAGGCGGGCGGTTGTGCGATTGGCGCCGGTCGAGCCGGCGATGATGGTCGGGCCGCGCCGCGGCCCCTCGAGCGCTTTGATTTCGTTCTCGATCAAGAGCGCGATTCGCTTTGCCCGGTCGATGAGGCCGCGCTCGGCGAGCCATTCGGGCCAGTGGGCGAAGGCGATCTTGAGGAAATCGAGGGTAATGCGCCAATAGGGATCGTAAAGATCAGGCGCCAGCGTTTCGAGCCGCGTCCACGGAGCGCCCTCGATGGTCATGTCGTCGATCAGCGCGGCCAGATCGCCGGCGAGCGCGTAAGCTTGCGCGGGAGTCGCCGCGACCAATGCGGGCTCGGCCGGATCGACGATGAGCTGCCCGTCGGCGTCCACCTGGCGAATCGCGCCCCGCAACGCCTTTCCCCAGGCGCGGGTGAGGGTCGCGAGCGTGTGGCGGCGCGTCAACGCGCCGACCGCGGGAGGCACGGCCGCGCGGGGGATCTCCTCGCCTTCGGGGTCAAAGACCGCCGCCGCCTCGTCAGGCTCGAAGGCCCCGAGGGGCGCGATGCGCGGCAACAGCAGGCTTCGCCCGCCGCTTGCCGAGAGCAGCGCCTTGGCCAGCGCTTGAGCGGCGCGCTGCGTCGGCACGTAGATGGTCGCGTCGGCCAGCGCCATCGGGCCGCCCGCGCCAGGAAAGCCGTCAATAAGCACGCCGTCCAGGAGCGCGCGGCTCAGTGTCGACAGAAACGGCGCCCCGGAGGGAATCGTGAAGACTCGCGGCGCGCGATAGGCCATGCGCGCCTTTTATGCGGCGCGCGGGGGAAGGCAAGCGGATCAGTCGTGAAGAGCCGTGGCGAGCCTGTCCCATGCGTTCTCGTCGCCGGGAATCCCGAAGCGCAGCTGATCCGGCGCGCCCGCGAACGGGCGGGCAAGGATCCCCGCGTTGAGCAGCCGCTCAAAGGCGGCGCGCGCCTCGGTATGCGCGGCCAGTCGAAACAGGCGAGTTCCGCCGACGATTCGCCAACCGGCCCCGAGCAGGAGGGCGTCGAGTCGCGCTGCGTCGCCGCCGAGTCGCGCGCGCGTCGCTTCCAGCCAATCCGAATCGGCGAGCGCGCGAGCCCCGATCGCAATCGCCGGACCGCTGACCGGCCACGGCCCTAGGGCTGCCCGAAACGACGGAACGATGTCCGGTGAGGCGAGCGCGAAACCCAGACGAAGCCCAGCCAGTCCGTACGCCTTGCCGAACGAGCGCAGGACGACCGCCCTGCTGGTGGGCAGCGTTGGCGCCAGGCTCTCCTCGGCGTCGAAATCCGCGAAGGCCTCGTCGACGATAAGTACACCCGCACGTCGCGCGACCCGCTCATGAAGATCGAGGAGGGCGGCGCGTGATGTGATCCGACCGTCTGGATTGTTGGGGTTGACCACGATCGCGACGTCGACGTTGCCCATGTCGTCGAGCCGCTTCGCTTCGACAACACGAGCGCCCGCGGCGGTGAAGGCGGTTGCGAAACCGCCATAGGTCGGTCCCAACGCGCCGACCGCCCCATGCGACAATATATGCGAGAGAGCTTGGATGAGCGCCTGCGAACCGGGACCCGCGACCACGTTTCCCGCGGCCGCGCCGCAGCGGAGCGCCGCAGCAGCCTCGAGCCTCGCAAGCGCTCCGCTCTCGGGCAACCGCGACCACGCCTCGGTCCCAAGGTCGGGCAGGGGATAGGCGTGCGGATTGATGCCGGTGGAGAGATCGATCCAAGGCGCGGGCGCGTCGGGCGCGAGGCGACGCGCGACTTCAAGCGCGCCGCCGTGATAGGTGAATGCTCCGAAGTTTGCTGTCCACTCCGATCCCGCTGCCATGTTGCTCTCGCTTACGCTGCCGCTCGCCCTCGCCGCCGCGATTGTCGAGGCGATGGTCGGCTATCCGGCGTCTCTCTATCTTGCGATTGGCCATCCCGTCACTTGGATGGGTCGCTGGCTAGCCTGGTTGGAGGCAAGCCTCAATCGCGCCGAGGCGAGCTTCGCGGCACGCCGTGCCGCGGGCATGCTTGCGCTTGGCCTCTATCTCGCGCCGGTCGCGTTTGTCGCGTGGGCGGCGACCCGCCTCTGCCTCTCCGGCGGCGCGCTCGGCTTCGTCGTGCTTATCTTTCTCGCGGCGAGCATTCCAGCGCAACGCAGCCTCGCAGGCCACGTGAGCGCGGTCGCCGAGGGCCTCGACGCGAGTCTCGACGAGGGACGTCGCGCGGTCGCGAAGATCGTCGGCCGCAATCCGGACGTGCTGGGCGAGGCGGGCGTCGCGCGCGCGGCGATCGAGAGCCTGGCGGAGAATTTTTCTGATGGCGTCGTTGCACCGATCCTATGGATCGCGATCGGCGGTCTCGTCGGCGGCGCGCTTTATAAGGCGATCAACACCGCCGACAGCATGATAGGCCGTAGGGACGAGCGGTACCGTGCCTTCGGCTGGGCCGCGGCGCGGCTTGACGATATCGTCAATCTGCCGGCGTCGCGTCTTGCGGCGCTGTGGCTCATTCTCAGCGCCCTGCTTACCCCAGGAGCCTCGGCGCGGGACGCAGCGCGCGGAGTATGGCGCGACGCGGCGCATCACCGCTCGCCCAACGCAGGCTGGCCCGAAGCGGCGATGGCGGGCGCGCTCGGCCTCAAGCTTGCCGGCCCGCGCGTGTATGGGGAGACCCTGGTTGACGACGCCTTCATGGGAGAGGGCCGTCGCGAGGCCGACGCCGCCGACATCCGGCGGGCGCTGCGGTTCTATAAGCGGGCGTGCGCAATCCAGGCCGTGACGTTTGCCGTGGCGGCGGCCGTTTGGGCTTAGGCGGGCGGTGATTGTGGAAAGGGCGCCTTTTCCGCGTCCGTTTTGAGCGATTCCAACGACTTGCGGCGCCATTTCCGAGTCACGAGCCCACCGGTTCTGGTGAGGCCTCTTCGCCATGGCTTTTTCGAGGAACGCCAGCAAATCCCTAAGCTTCCGGTGAGGCGAGGTGGTCGCCGGCATCCGGCGGCCGCTGCGGCTCGATAAGCGGGCGTGCATGATCGAGGTAGTGACGCTCCAGGGGGCGTTGGCTACTCCCCGTGGGATGCGCCGCTGTCGGGAGAGGATAATGATGGGTTGGTTCGAACGCTTCGTGATCGGTGTGGCCGCCGTTGGTTCCTGATGGCCGAAGCTGACGCGCGGCATTCCAGAGCGGCTCGGTCCCAGCCGGCAGCGTCGGCTGCGGCCCCATAGGTCGTCGAGAGGAATTCGAGCAGCAAGGCGTCCGGGTCCGGCGCTTGCGCGACCGTGTCGTATGGCAGGATGAACTCTCCCAGCGTCGTATCGAAACTGGCGCTTGGCGTAACCGGTCGATCGCGAAAGCCAGCCGGTTCAGGATAGGCGTAGGAATAGAAGGCCGCGCGCGGGAAGGCTTCGTTCCCCGGCCAGAATCCGGCGCTGCTCACCTCGTGCGAATAGGCTTCGCGCGCCACGTCGTCGGGCAGTCCGGGAACGCCGCCTGGATGGGGCGGGGCGGGGCGCCCGGAGAACCGCGTTACAGCGAGATCGAAGCTTCCCCAGAAGAAATGCACCGGGCTCGCCTTGCCGATAAAGCCGCTACGGAAGAGCTTGAAGACGCGATCCGCCTGCACCAGCGCGCGCCAGAAGCCGTGAGCGGCGGCGGCGTCATAGGCGGCATGGATCCGGTCGTCAGAAAAGTTGATCGGGTTCGGAACTTCGTTCGGCGTCTCGTTGATCGTGACGGGAACGCCCATGCTTTCGAGGAGACCGATGGTCGCTCCATAGAAATCAGCGACCGACTGGGCCTTGAGCGGCAGGAATTGTTCGCCGCCTCGGCTGGTTCGCATCTTGAGCCGATGACCGATGAAATCGAACTCGATCTCAAAGATCTCGGCCCCGATCGGGATCGGCGACGTGCCGAGTTCCCGGGCGGTCACGTAGAGGGGCGTCTGCCAGCTGTGATTGAGCCAGGGGGTTAGCGTGAGGCGAATTTTCCCGACAATCTGTGTCCAAAGATGCAGGGTTGCGAGGGTCTCGTTCCAGGCTGAATAGGAGAGATCGGGCCAGATTGCGTCCACGCTATCCATGGGTTCATCTTGCTCCTGCTGGTAGGCCGGCGGTCGCGAAGGGTTCAACTTGCTACGGCATTCTCGGTTATTCAAAGTTCCGGTTGTCGCTCCTAAATCATCATGCAGTTGCCGCGGCGCAGATCGAGGAATTACCGGATGATATACAAAACGATCATTGTCGGCGCCCTGGCAGGGGTCCTTTCATGTTTGGCGCAGCAAGCGATTGCGCAGAATTCTCGCCCCGTTCATGGGGGCGGCTGGCCGATTTCAGAACGGGGTCAAACACCAACCGACCAGGGGCGCGGTGGGAGGGGAATTCTCGCCGGGCCAGCAGGAGGAGACCGATAAATTATACGATGAGCTGATGTCAAATAGCTTCAGCGCCACCCACCATTCAGGAACCGCGCGCATGCGCTGATACGCCGTCCAAGGGATTTGTCGCGCCCTTTAAGTCCGCGACATGTCGACCCCGGAAATCTCGCGGCAAATGTCGATGAGCCTGTCTTGCAGCGCAACGTCTCGAGCCTCGGGGTTCGGCTCGCGACGCTTGAGGTGATAGAAATAGCCGCCGGTGGTCCGTGCGGCGGGTTCGTCGCTCGTCGCCAGCCATGCTTGCGTGAGGTGCGCCTGATCGATGTCGTCGGGCGCGCCGGCCCCGCCCATCTTGGTCGGGACCCAGCCGGGCGTCAGCGCGTTCGACAGCACATTGGGCCACAGACGCGCGGCGGCGAAAGCCAGCATCACGTCGTGCAGCTTGCTTTCGCCGTAAGCCGTCGATCCGTCCCATCGCCGCTTGCGCCACAGGACATCGTCCAGATTCGCGTGTGCGCGATCGTGCATGCCGGAACTCAGATAGACGAGGCGCTTCGGCCGCTCGATCAACGCGGTGAGGACATAGGGCGCGAGCGTGTTGATGGCGAAGACATGCGGCAGGCCGTCGCTCGTCGTGCGATGCCCCTCGCGATAACCGACGGCGGCGTTGTGAATGATTGCGTCGAATGTGCCGAGCGCGTTGACTTGGGCCGCCAGGTCCTTCGTGGCGGCGACGCTGGCGAGATCGCCAATCACGCCAGCTTCGGTCTTGGGCAGCGCCTTTTTAGCGTCCGCGGCGCGGGCGTCGCTACGCGCGTGCAGGACAATCTTGTGGCCCTGATCGGCAAGAAACCGGCCGACCATGAGGCCGAGGCCGTCTGACGAACCGGTGATGAAGACGCGCGCCATGCCAATCTCCCAACGTTGTGCTCATTCATCGATATAAGTCGCCGCGCGCGCAGGTGCTTGTCCAGGACTAGGTCCGGATCGAGTTGTAGATTTCCCGTAGCTTCTCGCAGCCTCTGTGCAGGCCTATAATCTTGCTTACCTCGCCAGAAACTAGATTTTCTTCGGAGCTCGCACATGACCACCCATCAACGCAATTTTCCCTCGATCGACCCGGCGAAGCTCGACCGGCTGGCCGAGACGGCGGTTAAGGTGGGCTTGCGGCTTCAACCTGGACAGGACCTTTTCTTGACCGCGCCGGTCGCCGCGCTGCCGTTGGCTCGGCGGATCGTGGCCGAGGCGTACAAGGCCGGCGCAGGGCTGGTGACGCCGATCCTCTCCGACGAGGAGATTACGCTTAACCGATTCCGCTTCGCTCCTGATGCAAGCTTCGATCGCGCGCCGGGGTGGCTCTATGACGGCGTCGGAAAAGCTTTCGCCGCAAATACCGCGCGGCTCGCCATCGTCGGCGACGATCCGATGCTGCTCACACATGAGGACCCGGGCAAAGTCGCGCGAGCCAATAAGGCCAATTCGATCGCCTACCAGCCGGCGCTCGAGAAGATCACCGGCTTTGACATCAACTGGAACATCGTCGCCTATCCGACTGTCTCGTGGGCGAAGCGGGTCTTTCCGGGGGACGAGGACGAAGTCGCCGCCGGCAAGTTGGCGGAGGCGATCTTCTCCGCGTCTCGCGTCGACAACCAGGATCCGGTTCAAGCCTGGGCCACACACAATGCGGCGCTCAGCCAGCGCACGGAATGGCTGAACGCGCGGAAATTTCACGCGCTCCATTATTCCGGTCCGGGAACCGATCTCACGATCGGACTCGCCGACGGCCACGAGTGGCAGGGCGGCGCTGCGACGGCGAAGAACGGCATCACCTGCAATCCGAACATCCCGACCGAAGAGGTCTTCACTACCCCGCATGCGCGCCGGGTCGACGGCTATGTCGCGAGCACCAAGCCGCTCTCCTATCAAGGCACGCTCATCGACAACATAGGGGTCCGCTTTGAAGGCGGACGCATTGTCGAAGCGAAAGCCGCGCGCGGGGAAGACGTCTTGAACAAAGTGCTCGACAGCGACGAGGGCGCGCGCCGCCTGGGCGAGGTCGCGCTGGTGCCCCATTCCTCGCCGATCTCGAAGAGCGGCCTTTTGTTCTTCAATACGCTGTTCGACGAGAACGCCGCCTGCCACATCGCGCTTGGGCAGTGCTACGCGAAATGCTTCATCGACGGCGCGAAGCTCACTTCCGATGAGATCGCGGCGCGAGGCGGCAACAAGAGCATGATCCATATCGACTGGATGATCGGATCGGACAAAATCGACATTGACGGCCTCGATGCGAACGGCGGCCGAACGCCGGTGTTCCGCAAAGGCGAGTGGGCTTAAACGTTCCTTCGAAGTCCGCTGTTCAGGCCCGCCAAATTACGCTACCACTCATGGCTTGCCAAGAAGGGACGTCTCATGAAGCGACTTGCATTTGCCGCGGCCGCCTCGCTCGTGCTCGTTGCGCAGCCGGCGCGGGCCGATGAGGCCGCGACCAACTTCGTGAAGCTGTTCAATGATGTCTGCATCGCCAAGTTCGGTCACCTCACGATGGTGTGGGACTGGGCGGACAGCCAGAATCTGGCGCGGATCACCAATCCCCAGGCGCTTGCGGTCTTTGCGGGCAGGCCGAACAAAGACGGCAAGCTGACTTCATTCGCCGGAGGCGGCGTGCCTGGTTCCGGCCAGGCCTGGGCGGTGCCCGATCCCGCTGGGCGATTTGTGATCGCAACGCGGCTCGATCCTGAATCCTGCGTCGCGTGGGCGCAAAAAGCAGACCCGGGCGAGGTGGACGCAGCCTATGAAAAGCTGGTGGCGCAGGCCAACGGTCCTGGCATCGAAGTGAAGCTATCCGATGACAAGACCGTCAACATTCCCGACGGAACGGTGCGTATTCGCGTCACCCATGTATGGTCGGGATCGCCGCTGAACAGCTATGCGCTGGTCATGGCGACCGTCAGCCGGTCGGGCGGCCCATTCCAGGCCATGCTGGAGACGCAGCGGCTTGTCGAGCGCGACGACGTGATCAACCCGTTCGTGCCGCTGCAGCCTCCGGGCTAGAAACGACCCTTGATTTTTTTTCGCTTCCAATCGGTATGGCGTTGTCAAAGATGTTGGACGCACGTAGTATCTCTCGATCTACAACGCCTAGCGGATACGCGGGGTTGTAGTAGGGCGTCAATGTAACGATAGAGACGAAGGTGGAGGAGGAAACTATGCGACTTGCAAGGTTCAGATTTGGATTGCTGCCGACGCTGGTAGGCGCGGTGGGCCTGTTGGGAATGGCGTCAAGCGTCCCGGCGCGCGCCGACGACGCGCCCCTGATCAAGTACAACGGCAACAGCGCTGATTACTGGAACCATCCGCCCGCGGACTGGTTCATGGGCGACGAGACGGCGCAACAGCACGGCACGCACCCGTATCCGGGCCAGCCGCTGCCGACGCCCCATGACGAACTCGTTGGCCTCGTCAAAGACAACATCAAGCTGCAGCCGGGCTTCCATATCGAAATCCTGGCCGATCAGCTCGATTGCGCCCGCCAGATGGTGTTTGGCAGCGACGGCACGCTCTACGCCGGCTGCTGGACCGATCACGTGTTCGCGCTGAAGAAGCAGGGCGACAAGTGGGTCTCGAAGACCATCATCAAGGGATTGCGGCAACCGACCGGCATCGGCATCTACAACGGTAACCTTTACGTTGCCGACATCGACAAGATCTATCGTTACAAGGATATCGCCAACAATCAGGACAATCCAAAGGGCGAGGTCGTCTACAGCGACTTCCCGCCGTACACCTCGCACGGCTGGAAGTACATGGTTGCGGATCCCCAGGCTCCGGGCTGGTTCTACATTCCGGTTGGCCCGCCCTGCAACGTCTGCATGATCCCGTCGGGCACGGCGCAATATCGCCACGTCAACCCGGACGAGGGTCTGTCGGAGGTGGTTGCCCTCGGTCAACGCAACAGCGTCGGCGGCGACGTCGATCCGCGCACCGGCCAACTCTGGTGGTCCGAGAATGCGCGCGACTGGATGGGCGACAACATCCCATCCGACAAGCTCAACCATCTGACGAAGTATGGCGAGCACTTCGGCTATCCCTATTGTCACCAGGGTGACATTCCGGATCCGAAATACGCCATGGGCCACAAGTGCAGCGAGTTCACTCCGCCAGTGCTGAACGTCGGGCCGCACATGGGGGTGCTGGGCATGAAGTTCTACACCGGGAACAGCTTCCCGGCTGAGTACCGGAACAACATCTTCCTCGCCGAGCACGGTGGCTGGAACCAGTTCGTGCACACTGGGGCCCAGATTGTCCGCATCCAGGCCGACCCGGATGGCAAGAACGCTACGCAGCAGCCGTTCGCTTGGGGTTGGATCAAAGACAACAAGTACTGGGGCCGCCCGGCCGATGTGGTGATCAGCCCGATGGATGGCTCGATGCTGATCTCAGACGATCAGGCCGGCGCGATCTATCGCATCTGGTATGACGGCAAGTCGTAAGTAGATCGTCCCTTCGGGATCAATCCTCGCCCTGGCGAATTCAGACGCCAGGGCGAGTTTGTTTTTATGCACCACAGACTGTGAGAATCGTATCGCGATGCGAATACCGCCCTGGTCTATCTTGGCGTTCAGCCTAACCGTTCCCGTCGCTACAATGGCGGCGGATGGGAAACCGGAGGTCGGCAAAGCCAAGGCTGAGGCCATGGGGTGCTTCGCGTGCCATGGCGCTGACGGCATGGCGACTGCAGACGGGCTCGCGGCCGACAAGAATGTCCCGAACCTGGCCGGCGAGCCAAACCTTTACCTGCAGTTCCAGCTCGTGTTCTTCCGCAAGGGCGTGCGGAAGAACGAGACCATGAACGCAATGGCGCAGCAGCTTAGCGATGATGACCTCCGCGACATCTCGGCTTATTATGCTTCGCTGCCGGGGCCCGATGGGTCGAAGGCGCCGGACAAAGCGCCGCAGGAGACCGCGCTTGGCGCCAAGATCGCGGCGGGGATCCACTGCACGAACTGCCACGGCGACCATTTCGAGGGGGTGGACAACATTGGGCGGCTAGCGGGCCAGCGCGAGGACTACGTCTACGAGGCCCTGCGTGATTTCAAATCCGGCGCGCGAACGGCAACCGGCGCATCCGGCATGGCCGAGGTGGTGTATCCGCTCGGCGACGAGGAGATGAAAGCGCTGGCTCATTACGTGGCGGGGCTGCACTGACGCGCTGACGCTGCGGAGGCCGCCGGATCGAACCGACGCGCGGCGCGCCCGCAACGCCGGCGGGGCTCGCGAAAGCGGCGCTTGCCTTATTCGTATCCTGTTGAGGTCCCAAACCCGTCATACTGCGGTCAGACCGGGCTTGTAGCTTATGAAACGAACGAGATTTTTTGGAGACATGTCCATGCTCGGCTCGCAGGACCTCCGTCGACGCGACGCGCCGCTGGCGATGCGGCTTAGGATTGACGACCTCCGCGCGCAGCTTGCGCCGCTTGACCGTTACGGCGTCGGCGGCATGAGCTCGGTCATGTCGGACGGCGTTCGCGTGCTTCTCAACGGCTTTAAGCGCGCGCTGCGCGGCGCTTTTTCCTGCGCGAGCGCCGGTCGCGACTGCGAAGCCGTCTGATCGCGCCTGGCCTCGCCATCTGAGATTGAGGCCGTCCGCCGTCATTTTGTCGGTCGCGTTCCAGCGCCCCATCCGCTAGCGTCCGCGATCTGGAAGCCGTTGCCTTCCAGATTTGCGCGAAGGAGGCGATTTATGCCGACAGTCACCACGAGCGACGGCGTCGAGATCTTCTACAAGGACTGGGGCAGCGGGCAACCGATCGTGTTCAGCCACGGCTGGCCCCTCTCTGCGGACGATTGGGACGCGCAGATGCTGTTCTTCTTAGGCCACGGCTATCGCGTCATCGCGCATGACCGGCGTGGCCACGGCCGCTCGACTCAGATCGGCCGCGACCACGACATGGATCATTACGCCGACGATCTGGCTGCGGTGACCAAGCATCTTGACCTGAAAAACGCCATCCATATCGGCCACTCGACCGGCGGCGGCGAGGTCGTGCACTACCTGGCGCGCCGTGGCGAAAACGGCGTGGCCAAAGCTGCGATCATCAGCGCCGTGCCGCCACTGATGATGAAGACCGATGCAAACCCCAAGGGCCTGCCGAAGAGCGTTTTCGACGATCTTCAAAAGCAGCTCGCCGCGAACCGGTCCAAGTTTTACTACGATCTCCCCGCCGGGCCGTTCTATGGCTTCAACCGGCCGGGCGTGAAGACAATCGAGCCTGTGGTTTGGAACTGGTGGCGCCAGGGCATGATGGGCGGCGCCAAGGCGCACTATGACGGCATCATCGCCTTCTCGCAGACCGACTTCACCGAGGATCTGAAAAAGATCAATGTGCCGGTGCTGGTGATGCACAGCGAGGACGACCAGATCGTGCCTTATGTCGCCGCTGGCCCGCTATCGGCGAAGCTGCTCAAGCATGGAACGCTCAAGACCTACAAGGACTACCCGCACGGCATGCCGACGACCCACGCCGACGTGATCAACGCGGACCTTCTCGCCTTCATAAAGAGCTGAGGGTCAGCCGACCCGTTCGATGAGCGCCATTGCGGCGGCGGGGTTCCGTTCCTTGTGACCGCTGATGACATAGAGAAAGACATCGCGGCCGGCGCCATCGGATTTCGGCGCCGCCGCGACCGTCGCGAGATCTTTGGGAGAGCCGCCAGCGGCCCAAGTTTTGGCTCGGCTGGCCCATTGATCGAGCGCAGCGGCGGAATAGCCACGCTCTTCGGTTTCGGTCGTCCCCATGATGCGCGCGTAGATGAAGGGCGCAGTCACGTCGGCGATCTGCGGATAGTCGGAATTGCCGGCCGTCACGACCGCGACCCCATGCTCGCGCGCAAGCGCGATGAAGTCTGGATGTTTGAAACTTTCGTGGCGGACCTCGACCACGTGGCGGATGGCGAGGCCGTCGACCGACTTGGGCAGCAGTTTCAGGAACGCGGCGAAATCCTCGGCGTCGAAACGCTTGCTGGTCGCGAACTGCCAGTTGATCGGCCCGAGCTTGGCCTTGAGCTCAGTCACGCCGGTTTTGAAGAATTGTTCGACCGATTCCCCGGCCTCGGCGAGAATGCGACGGTTGGTGGCGAAGCGGGGTCCTTTGACCGAAAAGATGAAGTCGTCAGGCGTCTCGTCACGCCACTTGATGAAACTCGCAGGCTTCTGGGAGCCGTAATATGTGCCGTTGATCTCGATCGAAGTCAGTTTCGAGCCCGCATATTGGAGTTCGCGCGCCTGCGTCAGGCCCTTGGGAAAGAACGCGCCGCCGCGCCACGGCTCGAAGGTCCAGCCGCCGACGCCGATCCTGATCTTCCCCGCCTTTGCAGTCACGTCGAGCCCCTATTTGCGCGCAACCGCGACCGTGCGTCCGCCCGTCAGTTCGACGAGATGCGAAGGCGTCAGGCGAAAGACCGCGTTGGGCGTGCCGGCGGCCGCCCAGATTTCGTCCAGTTGCATAAGCGATTCCTCGATGAGAACGATCGGCTTGGTCTTGTGGCCGACAGGCGGCACGCCGCCGATGGCGAAGCCCGTCGCCTCGCGCACGAAATCGGCGTCGGCGCGGGCGATTGGCTCGCCAAGCGCCGCGGCTGCCTTCTTCTCATCGACGCGATCCACGCCCGAGGCTATGATCAACACCGCTTGCCCGCTTATCCCGCCGCGAAAGATCAGCGACTTGGCGATCTGCGCGACCTCGCAGCCGATAGCCGCCGCCGCGTCAGCGGCGGTGCGTGTGCTGGCGTCAAACTCGAGAACCTCGAACCGGTCGCCGAGCGCCGCCTGAACCTTGAGCGCGGATGAGCTTTCGGCGGGCTTCACCGGGGCAATGCGATCGGCTGCCGCGTATGTCCAGAGGTCATTGGCCTCAACGCGGCGGAATTTGAAGTCTGCTGGCCGCCGGCGATTCTATCGGCCTTGGCTCCCGCGCGACGACGAACGCGCGCTCGCCGGAGACGCGAATGTCAACCTGGTCGCCCTCCTTGAGCCCTAATTCCCTCACCACGGTGATGGGGAGGCGGATGGCGAGGGCGTTGCCCCATTTGGCGACCTTCATGAGGCTCTCCTAAAAGACAGGCGTTTCGATCAGCATTATCCGGCGCGGCGGTCAAGGACGGTTGACACGATGGAGTCGAGCCGCGCGTCATCGGCCGCGCGCGCGAAACGGATTGATGATCCGCAATCGCCTATCGATGGCCAGCCTATCCTGCATGTCCTCGGACCACAGCTTGTCGCACTCGGCGAGAAGGGCGGAAGCGGCGATGAGAGCGTCATAGACGCCAAGCTGATGTCGTTCGGCTAACGCGAGCCCAAGCTCGTGCGTGTCGACCGTGACTGGATGGACGGTCAATAGCTCGCGCAACGACGACAAAAAGCCGCGCGTTTCTTGCCAGGTGAGCTTCATTTTCCGGCGAGCGACATTGGCGACTTCATTCAGCACTTGAACGCTGATCGCGCCGCCTTCGCGAACGATGGTTTCTGCGCGATCCGCCTTCGCCGCATCGTCGGACGCGAGATAAATAAGAATATTGGTGTCGAAGAAACTACCGGACATTCGCTTCTTCCCGGTCGAACTTGAAGTCTCGCGGCAGCCGACCTCGGTAGGCGCGCAGCTGGTTCAAAAAATCTTGTCGGCCTGGCTTCCGCGCAACGCCGAACGCCCGCGCGCCGGCGACATGAATCTCGATCTCGTCGCCTTCCTTTAGCCGCAAGGCCTCCACCACAACAGCAGGAAGCCGGATGGCGAGACTGTTGCCCCATTTCGCAACCTGCATGGTCTTTTCCCAGGATACACTCCGCTCCAAATGTATATCCATTGCTTACGGCAGTCAAGCACGTGCATATGTGGCAGGCGAAATCGCTTGGAGCCGCGACCGACTCAGCCCTCACGCCTCGGCGTGCGAGCGCGCTTCGTATTCGCGAAGATCCTTCTTCGATATTTTGCCGACCGGCGTCTTGGGCAGTTCGTCGCGGATCTCCATGGCGCCGATCATTTCGTGCTTGCCGAGACGCTCCTTCAGGAACGCCTTCATCTCCTCAAGAGGGAGCGGCTGCGCCCCTGCCTTCAACTTGACGAAGGCCTTCGGCGTCTCGCCGCGATAATGGTCCGGAATTCCGATGACGCTCACCTCCTCGACCGACGGGTGCTGATAGATGGCCTCCTCGATGTTGCGGGGATAGACGTTGAACCCGCCGCACAGCAGCATGTCCTTGGTCCGGTCGACGATATAGACATAGCCGTCCTCGTCCATATAGCCGACGTCGCCGGTGCGAAAAATCCGTCCGCCGTCATCGAATTCGCGGTCGCTTCCGGCTTCTTCCAATAGCCCTTCATGATGTTCGGGCCCTTGACGCAGATTTCGCCGCGCTCGCCAAGCTTCACCTCGCGCGCCGGGTCGGCGACGTCGATGAACTTCATCTCCACGCCGGGATAAGGAAGGCCGCAGGACCCGCGCTTTCTTGCTCCTTCGCGCGGGTTGAACGTTCCGACCGGGGCAGTCTCCGTCATCCCCCAGCCTTCATTCAACTGGCAGCCAATGACGCTTTCGAACCGCTCCTGCACTGCGACCGGAAGCGGCGCGCCCCCCGAGCCGCACAGGCGCAGCGAGGAAAAATCCATCTTTTCGAGACCGGGCACGCTCAGAATGGCGACATGCATCGTCGGCACGCCCATGTAGACGGTGATCTTCTTTTCCACGATGTCCTTGACGGCCGCCGCGGGATCGAAGCGCGGATGAAGGATGAGCTCCGTGCCCAGTCTGAAACCAAGCAGCATGACAACGGTGAGCGAATAAATGTGGAAGAGCGGGAGGATACATAAGACCCGCTCCTCACCCACGCGCAGGCCATGTTCGCCGCGCGTCATCACTTCGGTATAGAGCGAGCAGGCTGCGGTCAGATTGGCGTGCGTCAGCATGGCGCCCTTGGGCGAACCGGTCGTGCCGCCGGTATATTGGATGACGGCGATTTCGTCGGCGAGCGCGCCGAGAGGGTGGCTCTGATGGCGGCCGTCGTTGTCGATGAGATCGTGAAACGCGATATGGCGATCGTCGTGCTTGACTTCGGCCAACATCCCGGCGGCTTTCATTTGTGCCTTGACCGGTCCGGGCGCGGGCGTCATCTCAGCGAATTCGCCGACGATCAGCGTTTTGAGCCGCGTCGACGCCATGAGCTTTTCGGCTTGCGGATAGAGCGACGCGACGTCAAGCGTGACGAGGATATCAGTCTCGCTGTCTTCGACCTTCAATTGGAGTGTCGATAGCGCGTCCAGGGGCGAATAGTTGACGACCACGCCGCCCGCCTTCAGCACGCCGAAAAAGGCGATGACGTAGTGGGGCGTGTTGGGGAGGAAGAGGCCGACATGCACGCCGGGCTTAACCCCGAGCTTCTGGAAGCCGGCGGCCGCGCGATTGGCGAGGGCGTCGAGCTCTGCGTAGGTTGTGCGCTTGTTCATGAAATCAAGCGCTGGCCTTGAGCCAAATCGCGCCGCCGCCTTGTCCAGCACGCTCTGCACCGACGAAAGCTCAAGCGGCGCGTTCCAGCGCACGTTCGGTGGATAGGACTTCACCCACGGTTGAATGGTCATCGGCTGTCCTTGCGCTCCCTCGGTGCGTCCGGGTGTCCGGCGGGCCGCCGGGGACTTTAAGCCTCAGTTGGCGCGTTCGCGGCGAACCGTCAAGCGCCAGCGCTCTCCTGCAGGGGCGGTCGTCGTTGCGCGCCGAGGTCGAGGGGCGCAGGATAGGCTCAAGCGGGAGGAGCGCGGGCTTGAAATCCGCCCTGGCCACGGAGGTCTTCAACGATGGCGGACGAAGGCAAGCGTCCTGTATGCGCGGTGGTCGGCGTCGGTCCCGGCAACGGCGAGGCGATCGCCAGGCGTTTCGCCGCGGATGGATATTCCGTGGCGCTGATGGCGCGGCGCACTGAGCTTACGGCCAAGCTCGCCGCCGAACTCCCGCATGCCAGAGCCTATGCCTGCGACGTCGCCGAAGCGGCCTCGGTCGAGGCGGCGTTCGCCGCCATGCGCGCCGATCTCGGCGATGTGGACGCGCTGATCTACAACGCCGGCTCGGGCGTCTGGGGCCATGTCGAGGAGGTCAAGGCTGAGGATCTCGAGCGCTCCTGGCGCGTCAACACGCTCGGACTTTTCCTCACCGGCCAGCAGGCGATTCCGACCATGCGCCGCAAAGGGCAGGGGGCGATCATCGTCGTCGGCGCGACCGCCTCGCGGCGGGGCGCGGCCGGCGCGGCCGCCTTCGCTCAAAGCAAGATGGCGCAGCGCGCGCTCGCCGAATCCATGGCGCGTCATCTTTGGCCGACCGGAATTCACGTCGCGCTGATCGTCGTCGACGGCGTGGTCGGCGGGCCGGTGACGCGCTCGCGGGTTGGCGATCGCCCGGCCGACTTCTTCATCGATCCCGCCGGCGTCGCGGCGATCGCCGCCGACCTCATCAAACAGGGCCGCTCCGCCTGGAGTTTCGAGGTCGAAGCGCGTCCGTTTAAGGAGAAGTGGTGAGGAGAGGTTGGGGGTTCCCCGGAGGAGGAATTGAGCGAACCGTTGTCAAAACGGCGGAACCAAGAATTCCGCATCTTTGTTGGTGACGAAACGGCCTGAAGCCGCAATTTTACCGATTGGCCCGCGTGAGGAGATGCAAACCAGGTGGTGGAATGATGGCGCTGGTTTTTGAGGTCTATGGCGCGCTCTCTTGTTTGGCGTTGGCGGTGTTGATCGTCTGGGCGGCGATGGCCAAATTGAGACCGGACTTGGAGGAGGAAGTGTGTGAACACCCGTCCCGGTCGCCTCGGCTCCGCACGGTCAAGCAGAGCAAGCGTTCGGCCCGAAGTCGCCCGCGCCTGTTCCATACGCGCA
Organism: uncultured Alphaproteobacteria bacterium; assembly: GCA_963775405.1. Taxonomy (GTDB): domain Bacteria; phylum Pseudomonadota; class Alphaproteobacteria; order Rhizobiales; family Beijerinckiaceae; genus Roseiarcus. The sequence goes on along the minus strand of CAVZJI010000001.1, from coordinate 20,316 downwards.
AGCCTCGCATGACCTATTCTTGAGTCTTCGAGCGAGCGCGGCCTTTCAGAGGAAATGGCGCCGCAAAGCCACACCGACGATGGCGAGCTTTAGGTTCACGCCCCGGCGCGGAGCCCGAACACCGCGAAGAGCTTAGCCGGATCGCTCCAGATCTTGTCCACCCGCCAGCCGGATCGTTGCGCGGTGTGCTCGAAGCCGGCGACGTCAAACTTCCGGCAAGTCTCCGTATGGATGGTTTCGCCTTGCGCGAACGCGAGGCTCGATCCGGCCACGGAGACGACCTGAGGCTTCACGCTTACGATGTGCATCTCGATCGCGGACTCACGCTCGTTCCATCGGGCCGCGTGCGCGAACGCGTCGAGTGCAAAATCGCCTTCGAGTTCGCGGTTGATGCGGGCCAAAAGATTGAGATTGAACTCCGCCGTCACGCCCAGTTTGTCGTCGTAAGCGGCGATCAATGTTTCGACGTCCTTGCGCAGGTCGACGCCGATGATCGCCTTGCCGCGGTGACCCACATGCTCGCGCATCCGGCGCAGAAAAGCGCAGGCGTCGGCTGGCCCAAGATTGCCCAGCGTGCTCCCAGGAAAAAACGCGGCGCGCGGAAAAGCGGGAAAGTCGGCCGGAATGTCAAAGTCAGCGGTGAAATCCGTAATGATCGGCCGCGTCGGAAGGCCGGGAAACCGATCGCGAAAGCGCTCCACAGTCTCGGCGAGAAAATCCGCCGCGATATCGATGGGCGCATACATTCGCGGCGCGCGAAGCGCATCGATAAGGATTTCGGACTTGATGGCCGCGCCGGCGCCGTATTCGAGCAGCACGACTTCTTCGCCGCAGAGAGCCGCCATCTCCGCGGCATGGCGGCGAAGGATCGCGGTCTCGGTCCGGGTCAAATAATATTCGTCGAGGCGGGTGATTTCCTCAAACAGCTCCGAGCCGCGCTGGTCATAGAGCCATCGGCTCGGGAGCGTTTTTTGTCGTTGCGACAGGCCGGCGAGCACATCGGCGCGAAAGGCTTCGTGCTGGCTGAGTTTGGATTCGACGAGGTCGAGCATCTCAAGCGTCTCCCGCCAGCCGCAGCCCCGAGAATTGCCATCGTGCGTCGGGTGGGAAAAAATTGCGGTAGCTCGCCCGCATGTGGCTCACCGGCGTCGCACACGAGCCGCCGCGCAAGATGAACTGTCCGGACATGAACTTGCCGTTGTATTCGCCAACCGCCCCCTCGGCCGGCTTGAAGCGCGGGTAGGGCGCAAAGGCGCTGCGCGTCCACTCCCACACATCGCCGTAGATCTGACGCAAGCCTGGCTGCCCAGGTTGCGAAGGCGCGGGGCGCAGACGTCCCAACTCGACAAAGTTTCCGCGCAGCGGCTCGCCCAGCGCTGCATGCTCCCACTCGAACTCGGTCGGCAACCGTCGGCCGGCCCAGGTCGCAAACGCGTCAGCTTCGTAGTAGCTCACATGCGTGACCGGCGCGTCAGGATCGACAGGCTGCGCTCCGCGCAGCGTCATCGACCAATAGCCGTCCTCGCGCTCATCCCAATAACGCGGCGCGGTCCAACCTTCCGACAGCACTATCGCCCATCCGGCGGAGAGCCAGAGCAGGGCGTTCCGATAGCCGCCATCGGCGATAAACGCCATCCATTCGGCATTGGTGACGAGCCGGTTCGCGAGTTCAAAAGGCTCGAGCAGCACGCGATGCCGCGGTCCTTCGCAATCGAACGCGAAACCTGCGCCGTCGTGTCCGACCTCCACCACGCCGCCATCGAACTTCCGATAGGCAGGCGGCGCGCTGTCGGTCTTGCCGACTGCAATTGGGCCAGGATCTTTGTAGGATGGGCGCAGAGGATTCTGCGCGAAGAGATGCAGGATATCGGTGAGCAGCAGCTCTTGATGCTGTTGTTCATGATTGCAGCCGAGTTCGATCAGCTCGGCGACGGCGGGCGCAAGATCGTCTTGCATGAGCGACGCCATCGCGCGGTCGACGTGGTCGCGGTAGGCCATGACGGTCTCGAGCGCCGGGCGCGTGATCATGCCGCGCCGGGGACGCGGCTGACGCGCGCCAATGCTCTCGTAGTAGGAATTGAACAGGAAATTGAATTGAGAATCGAACGCGCGATAGCCGGGGAGATTCTGCTGGAGAATCATTCGCTCGAAAAACCAGGTCGTATGCGCAAGATGCCATTTTGCCGGGCTTGCGTCGGGCATAGACTGCACGGTCGCGTCGGCGTCCGACAAGGGCGCGCCTAAGCGCGCGCTCGCTTCGCGAACGGATTGATAGAGCGTGCTGAGATCGGGATTTCGTTCTGGGGCGCCGTGGGGCTGCGGGATACGCATGCGCTTCTCGTCCTTTTTTAAGGGGCGCCGTCTGCACGCCGGAGCGCCGGATATGGGAAGGTCGTGGAGGTTAACGAGGGGCGGGACATGAATAATTATTATTCCGGCCGCGAATAAGGAGGGGCAACGTTATCGGCCCAAATCTGGCCCGTAAGGCGCCACAATGGCGCCACCGATCGCCGGCGATCTTCCACAATCCCCCCTTGCGCATCACCGCATCGTCAACCGGGAAGCCCCACCCAAACCCACAAGCCTCGAGATTGTTCCTTCGGCCCGGACCCCAAGCGCGAAGCGACCGTGTCAGACGGGACCACCGCGCTGCGAGTTTGAGGTCGGCGGGCCAGGAAAAATCGCGAAGGCCGCCAGCTCGCGCTATTATCTTAGGAATCGCCAAGATCTTGGCTGTCGAGCGGGCCTTGCATCGGTGAATGGAACGCATGTCCGACACCGCGACGTCGCTTAGTCCTCTCTGGCCCGGCGTTCCTCTCGCTCTGGCGTCGGCCATCTTGTTTGGCGCATCGGCTCCGTTCGCGAAGCTGCTTCTTGGGTCGACCGATCCGCAGCTTTTGGCTGGACTTCTCTATCTGGGGGCTGGCGTCGGCCTGGCGATTAGCCAGGTGGCCCGCTCGTTGCTGGGCGCCGAGGTTTCGGAAGCGCCGCTGCGGCGAGCGGACTTGCCGTGGCTGACTGCGATCGTCGCGTTCGGCGGCGTCATAGGGCCGCTGTTGCTGATGCTCGGGCTCGTGCGGACTTCAGCGGCGTCGGGTTCGCTGCTCTTGAACCTGGAAGGACTGGCGACCATGGCGATCGCGTGGGTCGTCTTTCGCGAGAACGTGGATCGAAAGCTTCTGCTCGGCGCAGCTTTGATCCTTGCAGGCGCATTCGTGTTGTCCTGGCAAGGGCAGCGGCTTCGCATCGATGAGGGCGGCTGGCTGATCGCTGCGGCGTGTCTTGCATGGGGCGTCGACAACAACCTGACGCGGAAACTTTCGTCGGCCGACCCCGTCGTCATTGCGCTGATCAAAGGTCTTGTGGCCGGCAGTGTGAACTTGACCCTGGCGCTGCTCCTCGGCGCCCATTTCCCGTCAATGGGCGCGACATGCGCGGCGTTCGTGGTCGGGTTCCTCGGCGTCGGGGTCAGCCTCGTCTTGTTTGTGCTGGCGCTGCGCTATCTCGGCAGCGCCCGGACGGCGGCTTATTTCTCGCTCGCGCCGTTCCTGGGCGCGGCCATCGCGATGGTGCTGCTCCGCGAGCCGGTCACGGTTCAGCTCATAATTGCCAGCGCGCTTATAGCCTTTGGCCTCTGGCTGCATCTGACCGAACGCCATGAGCATGATCATACGCACGAAGCGATCGAGCACGAACATAGGCACATTCACGACCAACATCATCAACATGCGCACGAAGGCACGGCGAGCGAGCCGCATACGCACTGGCACCGGCATGGCGGGCTTCGCCACCGGCACGCGCACTACCCGGACCTTCATCACCGCCACGAACATCACTAGGGCCGCGTCCCGACGAACGGTGGCGCGCTTACGTTTGGTCGATCAGCTCGCAAAAAGCCGATGCTGTTCCCGAATGGGCCGATGGCGCCTGTCTCCAGCGGCTCCGGCAAAGCCGACCAGCATCATCGCCCACGTGGAGAAGGGGAAATTTACTGTCTGGAAATCGCTGACCCGCGGCCACGCAGCAGGTATTTTTGTATTTTGCCTGTAGCGGTTTTCGGCAGATCCTTCACGAACGAAACCCAGCTCGGCGCTTTGAAATGGGCAAGATTGTCACGCGCGAATTGGACGATTTCGGCTTCCGTGGCGGTTTTGCCGGGACGGAGCACGACAAACGCATGCGCCGCTTCCCCCCATTTAGGATGCGGCATCCCTACGACCGAGACCTCCTGCACCGCGTCGTGGCGAAGCAACGCGCTCTCGACCTCCACCGATGAGATGTTTTCCCCGCCGCTGATGATGACGTCCTTGAACCGGTCGCGGATCTCGACATATCCGTCGGAATGCACCACTGCCGCGTCGCCGGTACGAAACCATCCGTCAACGATCGCTTTGTCCGTTTCGGCGGCGTCGCGGAAATAGCCTTTCATCACGACGTTCCCGCGAACGCAGATTTCCCCAAGGGTCTGCCCGTCGCTGGGCACTTCCTGACCGGACGCGTTCAGCACCCGGATTTCGCCCGAGCTGACCAGCTCGACGCCCTGGCGGGCCTTGACGATCGCGCGCTCGGCGAGCGGAAGCTTTCGATGCTCGGGAAGCTCTTCACAGATGAGGATGAAAGGCGAGGTCTCGGTCAGGCCGTAGATATGGGTGACATTCCAACCCAGTCCGCGCTCGATGCGTTCAATGGTCACGGCGGCGGGCGGCGCCCCGGCGGTCAGCAGCCGCACGGCCTTGCCTGCGGCGCGCTTGCGTAACGCCTCCGGCGCGTTCGCGATCGCGATCAGCACGGTCGGCGCGGCGCAGAGGGTGGTGATCGCCTCGCGTTCGACCAATTCGAAGATCGTCGCCGGATCGACCTTACGAAGACACACATGCGCCGAGCCGCGCGCCGTGACGGTCCACACGAAGGTCCATCCGTTGGCGTGAAACATCGGCAGCGTCCACAGATACCGATCTTCCGGGGACATCTGAAAATGCGCCAGCGTGCCCAGCACATTGAGGTAGGCGTTGCGGTGCGTGATCATCACGCCTTTGGGGCGTGCAGTCGTGCCGCTGGTGTAGTTGATGGTGATCAGATCGTCCTCGTCGATCTCGACCGGCGCGAAGACGTCCAGTTCCTTCTCGATCAAGCCCTCGTAATCGAGCCACCCGTCCCTGGATCCCTCCAGCGCCACGAATCGTTCGACGCCGGATAGTTGCTTTCGGACGCCATCGACGGCGTCGAGATAGTCGCTGTGCACGCACAGCACGCGGGCGCCGCTGTGGTTGACGATATAGGCGAAGTCTTCCGCGGTCAGACGGTAATTGATGGGAACCAGCACGGCGCCGATCTGGGGCGCGGCATAGAACGACTCAAGCTGCGCGTGCGTGTTCGGCGCGATATAGGCGACGCGATCGCCACGCTTAATTCCCATTTTTTGCAATGAGGCTGACCAGCGGTCGCAGCGCGCGAGAAATTCCTCGTAGGTGTAGCGCAAGTCCCCATCGATCACGGCTTCGCGTCGGGCGTAAAGGCGACGCGCGCGTCGCGCGAATTCGAGCGGGGTCAGAGCGACCTTCATGTCCGATAGACCTCGGATAGGCGCCAGGGCCGGGTGACGAAGCGCCTTTCCCAACTATGGCGCCCACCTTTCTGGCCTGCAAATGATCACGTATTGAGGAGGACGCTTGTCGGCGGATGAGCGGCGGGCTCGAGATGGAAGGCGCGGATCCCGGTCCGGCCCAGCTCAATGAGGAACTGCCTATGCAAACCGCGCAGGAGTATTTTAGAAACCACGGACCCATGACGGCGCCGGGCGGCTACTCGCCGATGTTCGCCCCGATACATGGCGACGTCGCAGCAGCATGCAGCGCAATTCAAGGAACACTGATCCACCGCGATCTTGCGCCGTGGCTGTACGATATCAATCTTTCGGAAGAAGCAAGAGACCTTGCCAATTTGCGCCCGGTCGCCGCAATGTTGTCGCGGATACGCACGCTAAGCGACCGCCCGCTCACTGAGGCCCGCGAGCCGAAGCAGAGGATGCCGGCTGTCTGTCGGCATTTTGCCACGATGCTCTGCGGCGTCCTGCGCGAGCATGGCGTGCCGGCGCGGGCCCGATGCGGGTTCGGCGCTTACTTCGTCCCGGGCAATTCGAAGATCATTGGGTGGCCGAGTATTGGAACTCTAAACGAGAATTGCTGGATTCTCGTTGACGCGCAGCTTGACGCCGTTCAGCGCGAGACGTTCAAGCCAGGTTTTGACCCGCTCGACGTTCCGCTCGACGGCTTCATCCTTGCTGGCGACGCGTGGCGGCAGTGCCGCAACGGTCAGGCCGATCCCAACCTCTTCGGCCTCTCGTTTCTCAACGAGCAGGGGTTGTGGTGGGTCGCCCAAAACCTCATCCGCGATCTGGCCGCACTCAATCGAATGGAGATGCTGCCCTGGGACGTGTGGGGAGCGATGCCCAAACCGACAACGGCGATCACCGACAATGAGGTCAGCCTGCTTGACCGGGTAAGCGAGATCACACTTGCAGGCGATCACGCGCTGCCGGATCTGCAGCAGGTCTATCAGGACGATCGCTTATGCGTTTCCGAAATGATCTTCAACGCGAGCCGCCAAACGCGAGAGAAGGTCGCGTTTTGACCCAAGACGGCCTCATGAAGAGGCGTCAGGTCGCCATGTGCGACCATCCGCTCCGGCTGCGGACAAAATCGAGGTTTGGCGCCGCCACGTTGGGGGCGCCGTGGTCGGCTTCCCGCTAAGGCTCGTATTGCCGGGGCCGGCCATCGGCTTCGCGGATGGGCTGGAATTGGCGCTGTCCCGCAATGAGCCGCGGTCGAGATTGCGAGCGTACGCGAAGCGATCGAGGGGTTAACGGCTGGAGGAACTCCAAAATTTCCCGACATTTTCTTGCTTAAAAGAGAAACTCGGACTATGATCCTCGGCAATGACAAATTCGACAAGTTTTCCGACTCGCGCCAATGGCCGCCCGCAAGAAGGAAAATGCGTCGATGCAACCTGCGCACAACCTGAGATCAGAGGGCGCGAATTTTTTATTTGAATTCGTCGTAACCCATTGAAAAGCCACAAATCGGACGAATAAAACCAAATAAAAACAAGCTATTTTATTTGGTTTTATTTCTTTTTAGTTGGATTTGCTTGGTATTATTTGGACCAGACTCGCGCGTAGGTTAAATCCGAGAGCTGCGCCGGCGCCGCCTTCGGCCGAGGGGCCGTGGGCCTAGGAGGGCCCGGCGCCGAGCAGCGCCGGCAGTTCGGCCAGCGTCCGGATCTCGAAGTCGGGGGCGCCCGGAAGGCGCTCGCGGCGCTGGCCGTAGCGGTTGCACCAGACGACCCGCATGCCGAAGTCCGACGCCGCATGTGCGTCCCAGGCGTTGGAGGATTGGAATGCGATCGCACTCGCCGGCAAGCCGAGCGAGTCGAGCGCATATTGATAGACCTTCGGATGGGTCTTGAAGACGCCGACCGCGTCGGCCGAGAGGACGGCGTCGAACATCGTCTCGAGCCTCGAGCGCTCAACCAGCGCGGCCAGCATCGGCGGCGAGCCGTTGGAGAGGATGGCGGTCCTGAACCCCGCATCGCGTAAGATCGCGAGCACGTAGGGAACCTCGGGGAAGGGTTCGAGGCTCAGATAGAGCTCCATCAGGCGGTCGCGTAAAGGAGGGGTGGTGAGAGCGAGGCTGTCTAGCGCGAAATCGAGCGCGTCGGCGGTGACCGCCCAGAAGTCGGCGTAGCGGTTCTCGAGCGAGCGCAGCCAGTGTACTGAAGCTGCTTGTCGCGCCAGAGCGCAGTCAGCGCGCGCCGGCGATCCCCCGGAACCTCGGGGCAGCGCGCCGCGGCGGAGGCGAAGTCGAACAGGGTGCCGTAGGCGTCGAAGACGCAGGCCTGAACGCCCTGCAGGGCCGGAGTCAACGGGGCTCCAGCGTCTTCGCGAGCCGGCTTTCCAGCGCGGCGATCCGTCTCCGCAGCGTGTCGCTTTCGACCTGCGCGTAGGCGATCTCGGCGTCCTCGGCGAGGCTGCCGAGCAGTTGGCGCTCGCTCGCATCGAGATCCGTTCCGATCTCATGCCCGCCATAGAGAACAAGCGCGTAGCAGCGACGCGCATTGCCGACGGGCACGACGAGAGCCGGCCGCTCGAGGTCGTCCGGAAGTTCGGCGAGCGAAGCGTGGGCGGCGTCGACGGAATCGGGGGTGTAGGGCTTTCGGTCGAATCTCCCGGACAGCAGAGGATGGTTGCTGGTGAGCGCATCGGCGTGGTCGGCGGCCCATCCGGCGCTGAGGCTTCGGGTGAACAGGCCGTCCTGCTCGCGAAACAGAGCCGCCGACGCCAGGCCGAGCGTACTCATCGGCTCGTTCACCAAAAGGCGCTCGATCTCGTCCAGGCTGTCGGAATTCTGAATCGTCTCGCCGACGGTCTTTAGGCGCTGCTCGGCGCGGATGAATTTGCGGTCGAACAGGCGGTTCATGAGTTCGGTCGCCAACTCATGCCCGCGCGCAATGAGGTAGACCAGGCCTGAAGCAACCACGACCCAGGCCCAGTAGGGCATATGGATGTACTCGTCGATGACCTCGATCTGCTTATGGAGGAAGAGGACCGGCACGCTGAGCAGAAGGCCAAAGGCGGTCGCCCGGCGAAGCGGGATCCAAACATTGACAACCGTCGGTCGCCGCACCGCCTCAACGACGAACAGGCACAAGATCCCGTTGACCAGGGAGAGCGCGCCGGCTGCTTCCTCCGGCGCCTGACCTCCTCCGAGGAATTGGCCGAACAGCGAGGTTTCCTGAGAGAGCTGGGCGAGCAGATAAGCCGGAAGACCGATCAGACAGCCCCAGATCACCCAGCGAATACGCTGATACTCGCGGGGCGAGAGATCCCGCCGGCGTCCGATGAGGATGGCGAGCGCGCCGACGCTGACGGCAAAGCCGATCAGCAGCATGCTCCGCGCCCAGATTTCCGCCGGATAGCCAAAGACGGTCGCCATGCTGGCGAGCGCGACGCCCAAGAACACGATCGCCAGAGCCGGCAGCGCCCGCTCGATGGCCCGCCATCGCCCTTCGGCTCGGTCGACCGGCGCCCTCAGCGCAAACAGGAGGAGCCCGGTATAGGCGGCGGCCTGCATCACCAGGAAAATGACGTTCTGCGCCAGCAGCGCGCGGGGCCAAAGCTGGAGCCAGGCCCAGAACTGAAACGCCTGGCCGGGATTGAACTGGATCACATAGATGAAGAAACCCCAGGTCATGAGCCCCGGGCGCGTCCACACGAGCCAGGCCGCGCCGAGCACGACCAGCACTCCCGCAATCGTGTCGAGCACAACGACGACGTCGAGCAGCCGATTCATGGGACGCGGCTCGGCGGCGAGCTTGACTTCGCGCGGCGCCTGTTCTGGCCCCGAGGCGACGAGGAAAGTCGCCTCGCGCCCAGCGGTGACGTAGGTGACGCCGCCCCATTGCGACATCAGGCTCGCGCACCCGCTGGTGTCGACGGGCGCGCAGCGCATCGCGGCGATATCGAGCCGATCTCCGGCACGCAGGCCTGCTTGCCAGGCTGGCGAATCCTGCTCGTCTTCGAATGGGCCCTGGACGTCATAAATCCGTCCGTCACCGTCCATCGCCATGCCAAACGAGCCCAGAGGACGAATGACCCGAAGCAAGTCCGGCGCGATCATCGTCAGCGCATAGATGGTCAAAAACAAGAGAGCGACGCGACCCAAAAGGCTCGCGCCGTTGCGGTCACCCATCGGCCGATTCTCCGCGGGCAAGACGAGGGACTCCTTCGGCGCTGGGAAATGGAAGCTATCCGCGACGCAGGTCTTTGTACATAAGCCGCGTCGCGTCGTAGCTGTCCTCGAAGGCGTTGCGTGCGTAATTCGGAATGGCGCCAGCGAGGTTGTAACCCAGCGAGCGATAGAGGGCTTCAGCCGCGTCGCCCGCAGTGTCGAGGGTGAGGAGCCATCGGCCGTCTTTCGCCGCGCGGCGCTCGATCTCCTGCATCAGGGCGCGGGCGACGCCGGCGCGGCGAAAGGCCGGATCGACCAGAACTTTCGAAACTTCGGCGTGATGACGCTTGCTCGGCATCGAATCGAGATCGAGCTGCGCCGTTCCGGCGATCCCGTCGCCCAGGGTCGCGATGAGGACGAGCTTCGAGCCGGCCGCGTGCGGCGCGGCGACCCTCTCCAGCCAATACGCGCGCGCTTCGCTCTGGTCGAACGGCATAACGAAGCCGACGCTCGCGCCCTCGTGCACGCAGGCGTGCAGGATTTTGGCGAGCCGTTCGACGGTCTTGGCGAGTGCGGCCGGGTCGAGCGCGGCGACATTTATGGTTTGCGCTTCCACTATCTCACCTCAGAACGAGAATGTAGCGCGCCGCGCTGCCCAGTGGCGACCAAACGGCTCTGGCCCATCAGCCTAGGGCCTCTTGTTCGACAGACGGAAAATATTCTTTGAAATGAGAGGGTCAAGCCGGGGGCCCGGATGCGATGGCTCCAATTGCGTGTGACGCGGTTCTTGCAGAATTCGAACCTCTCCAAAAAACGGAATGGAGCGATGTCGTCGCCCAACCACGTCTCCATTTCCGGCTTGGACTGGGGCTGTACCCCTACTCGCGAGCGCTCTTGTGGCGTTGAAGTTGTTCCATTTCGCCCAATCGGCTGCAGAACAGCATCAATCTGGTGCTCGGCCGTCAAATCGCTGGGCGTTTCGCCAACCGACATGACACTGCTAATTCTGACCCGCTACATTGCCGCCCTGATCCGCGGCGCCGGGCGCACGACCGTGCTGCAGGGCGCCGCGCATCTTGTCATCTTCGCCACCTTCATGTTGGTCTCGGCCGTGCCGGAGTTCGCGTCCGGCGGCGCCTGGGAGCGGCGGGTCGGCGGATCTCACTGTTGATAGGATTTAGATGACATGAGAATTCTTGTTGTCGGAGCGGGCGCGGTCGGCGGCTATTTCGGCGGACGTCTGCTGCAGGCAGGTCGCGACGTCACGTTTCTCGTTCGTCCGCGTCGCGCGACAGAGCTTGCGAAGCACGGGCTAACAATTCGCAGTCCCGTCGGCGACTTCCACCTCGCCTCGCCGCCGACTGTGCTGCAGGACGATCTGGCGCAGCCGTTTGATCTCGTGGTGCTGAGCTGTAAAGCCTTTGACCTCGAGGGCGCGATAACATCGTTCGCCAAGGCAGTCGGCCCGGAGACCGCGATTCTGCCGCTTCTGAACGGCATGCGGCACATCGACCGGCTCGCCGAACGCTTTGGCGCTCAACGCGTGCTCGGTGGGCAATGCGCCATCTCCACGACCCTCGGCGCCGACGGCGCGGTCGTCCATCTCAACGATTGGCATGCCTTGAGCTTCGGCGAACTGGACGGCTCCCGGTCGCCACGGGTTGAGACCATCGCCTCGCAGATCCTCAACGCCGGCTTCGATGCGCGGCTTGCCGACGAGATCCGGCAAGAAATGTGGGAAAAGTGGGTGTTCATCGCCACGGCCGCAGGCATAACTTGCCTGATGCGGTCGTCCGTCGGCGAGTACGTCGCCGCCGGCGCGGCTGATCTCGCGCTTGGGCTTTTTGGCGAGTGCGCCTCAATCGCGGCCGCTCAGGGCTTTCCGCTCCGCGAACCAGCGCTTGAGCGGGGGCGGACGGCGCTAACCGGCGCGCGTTCGCCCCTGAAGGCTTCGATGCTGCGCGATATCGAAGGCGGCAAGCCGGTCGAAGGCGACCAGATTCTCGGCGATCTCCTGCTCCGCGCAAGGAAGCCGGACGACGCTTCGCTGCTGCGCATCGCCACTCTTCACGTGCAGGCCTACGAGGCGGCCCGAAAGGGCAGGGAAGCCGCCGCCAGCCGGTGAAGCTTGCGCCGGGGGGCGTGTTGGTATATCCGCGGCCGCTTCGCGAACATCTGAAGGAGAAAGCGCTTGGCGGACGCCGCGCCGATCAACTGGACCAATGCGATGACGCTGATCAGCGTCGCCATTCTGGTGGGCACGGAGCTCGTGGGCGCGGGCGCCGCCGCGGGCTGGGCGATCGGCGGCCTGTTCCAGCTTGGCGAGACCCTCACCCGCTCCTTGGAAGCCGTGCTTATTCTCACCGCGCTGACCGGGCTCTTCTATTTTCTGCGCGCTGCCATCGCGCATGAGCCAATCCGCAGCTAGCCGGGCGTACGCTTGCCGCCAAGATTGCCTTCTCATACCGCCGTCCATGAGCTTGGGGCTGCGTCTGCGCAGCAACAGACCCCCGAGACGTCGGCCAGCGCCGCAGCGCCGGCGGCCGAACCCACCCGGCGAAACACGCTTCTCGTCGATCTGGACGGAACGCTGACCGACCCGGCCGAGGGCATCGTCGGCTGTTTCCGTCTTGCGCTCGAAGCGTTAGGACGAAGCGCGCCGCCTGCCGCCGAACTGAACTGGATCATCGGGCCGCCGCTGCGCGGATGTTTCGCCGAGGCGCTAAACGGCGAAGGCGATCCCGAGGAGGCCCTCCAGCTCTATCGCGGCCGGTACTCGACCGAGGGCCTTTTCGAAGCTGTCGTCTATGACGGCATACAGGAGACGCTTGCCGAATTGTGCGCCACGGGAATGCGCTTGTTCCTTTGCACGGCGAAACCCCTCGTCTACGCCGAGCGGATACTTGGCCACTTCGGTCTCGAGCATCACTTCGAGGCGGCTTACGGCGACGAGCTTGGCGGCCGTTTTCAGGACAAGGCGGACCTGATTGCTCATATTCTCGAGCGTGAGGGGCTCGACGCCGACGATTGCTGCATGTGGGGCGATCGCAAGCATGACGTCGTGGCCGCGAGCCGGAACGGAATGCCGACCATCGGCGCGCTCTGGGGCTACGGCGGCGCCGATGAGCTTCGCGCGGCGGGCGCGGCGACTCTCTGCGAAGCGCCGTCGCAGGTTCCTGGGGCCTTCCGGGCGCTTCCACGCGCCGTAGGCAGCCGAGCGCGATGACCCGCAAGCGATCGGCGCGTGGAGAGGGCTCGCAAGCCGCGATCCCGGCGCCGCCTCGAGCCGAGATGCGGCCGGCGCCGCTCTCCGCGCACGGCGTTTCATGGGTGGACGATTACGCTTGGATGCGGGCCGACAATTGGCGCGAGGTGCTGCGCGATCCGGGCCGGCTGCCAGCCGATATCCGGACGCTGCTCGAGGCCGAGAACGCCTATGCCGACGCGGTCTTGGCGCCAACGCTCGGCTTGCAGAAAGAGCTCAAGCGCGAAATGCGCGCGCGCCTCAAAGAGGATGACAGCGAGCCCCCGCAAGTCGATGGGCCATGGGCGTATTACTCGCGCTTTCGTCCCGGCGGCCAACGCCGCATTTATTGCCGCAAGCCCCGTGAAGGCGGCGCAGAGACGGTGCTGATCGACGGCGATGCGCGCGCCGAGGGAAAGGCGTTTTTCCATCTCGCCGGCGCGCGTCATTCACCGGATCATTCAAAGCTCGCCTGGAGCTTCGACGACCTCGGCTCCGAGATGCTGACAATTTCTGTCCGCGACCTTGAGCGCGAGACGGACCTTGTCGACTGCGTCGTTGGGGCGACCGGGGACATCGTGTGGACGCGGGATTCACAGGCGTTTCTTTACGTCGAGCAGGACGAGAGCCATCGCCCTTGCCGGGTGATGTTGCATCGAATGGGGACTGCGCAGACTGACGACGTCGAGATCTTCGTGGAAGCCGACCCGGCCTGGTTTATCGGCATTGAGCCGACGCGTCTTGGCCGCGCGGCCATCATTTCGGTGCACGGCCACGACGCTTCGGAAGCGTGGTCGTCGGATCTCGATCATCCGACCTTTCCGCCCCGGCTCGTCGCGCCGCGCCGCCCCGGGTTGCACTACGACGTGATGGATCACGGCGATCGTCTCTTTATCCGCACCAATGCGGACGCGCCCGACTTCAAGATCGTCGTCGCGCCGCGCGATGCGCCGCAGGAGGCGAACTGGCGCGATTTCGTCGCTGAGTGCGACGGACGGTTTATTGCCGACGCAACGCTGTTCAGAGGCCATCTCGTGCTGCTCATGCGCGAGATGAGCCGGCCGCATCTCGTTGTCTTCGACTTGAAGAGCGCGGAATCGCACGAGATCGCGTTTGATGAGGAGACCTATTTCCTGAGGCTCGAGCCGGTCTACGAATTCGAAACCTCGCTCATCCGCTTCAGCTACTCGTCGCCGACGACGCCGCAGGAAACCTATGACTACGATGTCGCCACGCGGCGCCGCACCCTCGTCAAGCGGCAGACGATGCCGCGCGGCTTCGATCCGAAGGCCTATGTTGCGCGGCTGGTCTTTGCCCCTGCCGAGGATGGCGAGAGCGTGCCGGTGTCGCTGCTTTACAAGCGGGACGTGAAGCTCGACGGGTCGGCCCCGCTGTTCATCACCGGCTACGGCGCCTACGGCTATGCGGCGGAAGCGAGTTTCGCGACTAACCGCTTCTCGCTGGTCGACCGTGGCTTCCTGTTTGCGATCGCCCATGTGCGCGGCGGCACGGACAAGGGCTGGCGTTGGTACGAGGACGGCAAGCTCGCCAAGAAGCCGAACACGTTCGGCGATTTCCTCGCCGCCGTCCGGCTTCCTCATCGCCGAAGGCTTTACCAGCAAGGGCCAGGTCGTTGCGCAGGGCGGCAGCGCCGGCGGCTTGCTGATGGGCGCGATCGCCAATCTCGCGCCGGACCTGTTCGCCGGAATCATTGCCGACGTGCCGTTCGTCGATGTGCTGGCGACGATGCTTGACGCGAGCCTGCCGCTGACCCCGCCCGAGTGGCTGGAATGGGGCGATCCGATCCACGATCAAGGCGGCGTTCGAGACCATCCGCTCCTATAGCCCGATCGACAACGTGCGGGCTCAAGCCTATCCGGCGATCCTGGCGCTCGCCGGCCTGACCGACCCACGCGTGACCTATTGGGAACCCGCGAAGTGGGTCTCGCGGCTGCGCGCGACAATGACCGGCGGCGGGCCAATTCTGTTGCGCACGGCAATGGACGCGGGACATGCGGGCGCATCGGGACGCTACGACCGGCTTGACGACGTCGCCCGCCAATACGCCTTCGCTCTTCGCTGCGTCGAGGGCGGCCTTTGAGGGTCGAAGCTCAATTAGCTGGACCGGTTTCGATCCGGAGCGGAAAAACGAGTTAGGGACTGAGGCAGGGCTAAACGGTCTGGAGCGCTCGCAATTCTGTTAGGCTCCCGTCGGGTCGGGGGTTCCAGATGCAACGCATTGCTGCAGAGGGCGCGAAACCGCCTTCCTTCTTGAGCCATCTCTTCTCCGACCGGCGAATTGCGCCGATGCTGGTGCTCGGTTTCGCGTCGGGCATCCCCTTTCAACTCGTCTACATCACCCAGTCGGCCTGGCTCTATGAAGCGAAGGTGCCGATCGCCACGATCGGCCTGATGAGCGAGCTCACCCTCGCCTACAAGTTCAAATTCCTATGGGCGCCGTTTCTCGACCGCTACGATGCGCCCGTCTTCAGCCGCCTCCTGGGACGACGGCGGGGATGGATCGTCGTTTCTCAACTTGGAGTGATGGCGGCGCTGGCGGGGGTGGCCTTCGGCGATCCGGGGCATTGGCTCGCCTGGACGGTGGCGTTTTCCCTCGCGCTCGGGTTCGCCGGAGCCACTCAGGACGTGGTCATCGATGGCTGGCGCATCAGCGTCGCGCCGGCCAAACGCCAGGCGCTGATGGCCTCATGGTCGGAGGTCGGCTATCGGGTCGGCGTTCTCGCCGCTGGAGCCGGGGCGCTGCTGCTGGCGGACAGGGTCGGGTGGCGCGCCGCCTACCTTTGCATGGCGCTGTTGATGACGCCCGGCATGCTGGCCGCTTTCTTCGCCCCTGAGCCCGAGTCGGACAAGAGCGCGACGCACGCCGCCCCTGAGTTTCGTTTCAACGATCGTCGACCCGATCCGCGAATTGATGACGCGGCTCGGACCGTTGGCTGTGCCGATCCTCGTGCTGGTCGCCGGGTTTCGCATGCCGGGCTACATTTCGAGCGCAATGGCCGTGCCCTTGTTCAAGAGCCTGCACTACTCGGACACGGATATCGCCACGGTGACGAAACTGTTCGGCTTCTGGGTCGGGCTGGGCGGCACCTTTCTCGCAAGCTATCATCATCCCACGCCTCGGCATGATGGCGAGCCTGCTCGTTGGCACCCTGTCCGGCTCGGCCTCGCATCTGGCCCTGGCTTATCTCGCCGCGCATGGCGATCATGGCGGAGCGAGTTCTGGACCTTCGCCGTCGCCGTCAGCCTCGACAGTTTCGCCTATGCGTTCGCTTCGATCGTGCTGATCACCTACATGTCTTCGCTGGCGTCAACGCAATTGGCGGCGAGCCAATACGCGCTTCTGACATCGATCTGCGCGTTGCCCGGCAGCCTGCTTGCGGGCGTTTCGGGCTTTATCGTCGAGCGATTGGGCTTCGAACATTTCTTCGTCGAGACCTCGCTGATCGGCGCTCCGGTCGCATTTCTCTGCTGGTGGGTCTGGCGCCAGCAGGCTTCGGCCGCGTAAAGCAACTTTGTATTCGAAGTTCGGTGCGGGAGCGAGCGGATGAACTCCATGAGGTGGGCGGCGCGCCTCGTGCTTCTGCCGTTGCTCATTCTTAGCTTCGCGCCATTCGCCTATTCCGAGGAGCATCCCTCGGTTGTCCTCGAGGATCTCACGTGGGCCGAGTTGCGGGACGCAATCGGCGCGGGCAAAACAACGATCATCGTGCCCATCGGCGGAACCGAGCAGAACGGCCGGCCATGGCGCTCGGAAAACATAATCGGCGCGTCAAGTTGCTCAGCGAGCGGATCGCGGTTGCGTTAGGCGACGCGATCGTCGCTCCCGTGATCGCCTACGTCCCTGAAGGCGCGATTACTCCGCCGTCCGGCCACATGCGTTTTCCTGGAACGATCAGCGTGCCGGAAGCCGCCTTCGAAGCGATTCTCGAATCAGCGGCCCGCAGCTTCAAACAGCACGGGTTCAAAAATATCGTCTTCCTCGGCGATCACGGCGGTTACCAGGCGAACGAAAAAAACGTGGCGAACAAACTCAACCGTGAATGGGCGGCTTCGGATGTGCGCGCGTACGCGATGACCCAATATTACGACGCGGCCCAAATCGGTTTCGCGCAAATTTTGAAAGATCACGGCTTCACGCCCTCGGAGATCGGGACCCATGCGGGTCTCAACGACACGTCGCTGATGCTCGCGCTCGACCCGAGCCTTGTTCGGGTGGATCGGCTTTCCGAGGGATCCAAATTCGGGAGCGCCGACGGCGTTTATGGGGATCCGGCCAAGGCGAGCGCAAAACTCGGAAGTTTGGGCGTCGACGCCATCGTCTCGCAGACGGTCGCCGCCATAAAGTCCGCCGTCTCCCACCGTTGACGCGGGGGGCCCCCGTCAATTCGCCGGAGACAGCGGGCATGAGATCTAAAACGTTTGCTCTGGATGCGCCATCCCCCTGTCGGCCAGCGGCCCCGGTTTGGATAAGGTTGGCTGAGAGAAAGGGTTCGGATAGAAATTTCTTGCGGAAAAATAGAAGATGCTTTAAGCTTCTCCCCATGACCAATTCTACGCTTCCGTGTGCCTCGAGCGCCGCGTCTTCGCTCCGACGCCGCTCACCGGGCAAGGAAGCGAAGTGAAAAATTTTTCATCGTACTTCCCGGGTAACCTATTGATAAGTCTTAAATTCGGACGAGAGAATCCAAGGAAATCCAAGACAATCCAATAGCCATAAATGGGGGTTTTTGCGGTGAATCGGCCAGGGGCCAAGAAAACCCAAACGGGTTGCGCTCGTTAAGGGCTACTCCTCCTGGTCTCGCCGGGTCTCGGGTTCAGCGCCGGCGCCGGCGCCGGGGATGACGTAGCTCCCCTTCAGCCAGCGATGAAGGTCGACATCGGCGCAGCGCTTCGAGCAGAACGGGTGATAAGGCTCGCTGCGCGGCTTGCCGCAGATCGGGCAGGTCCGCGCGCTCTTGCTCCGACCGGGCTTCGTGGGGGATTTGTCGTCGGCGGTCATTGAAGGGGGTTTGCGCTCCAGCGCCGATAGACATCATAGCCTTGGCCGCCGAGAAGCGCGGCCGTTTCGGCCAGCGGCAGGCCGACGACGTTGGAGTAGGAGCCGATGAGCCGCTCGACGAAGGCGCCGGCAAGGCCCTGGATCGCGTAGCCGCCGGCCTTGCCGCGCCACTCGCCGCTCGCAAGATAGGCGTCGACCTCATTGGGCGACAGGCGCTTGAACCGGAGCCGGGTCTCGACCAGCCGGCGCCGAACCGCGCCGCTGCTGGTGACCAGCGCAAGACCCGTGAAAACACGATGACCACGGCCGGACAGGAGATCGAGGCAGGTCTCCGCCTCGTCGCGCGTTTCGCACTTCGGCAAGATGCGCAGGCCGACGCCGACCACCGTATCCGCAGCGAGCGTCAGGCAGGGGGAAAGATCGGCCCGCTGGCTCGCAATCGCCGCGGAGGCGAGCGCCTTTTCACCGGCCAGCCGTCCGGCGAGTCCCCGCGGCTCTTCGCGCCGGCGTGGCGTTTCGTCGATTTCGGCCGGCAGGACCGCATCGGGCTTAACGCCGATCTGCGCAAGGAGCGCTAGCCGGCGCGGCGAAGCCGACCCCAGCACGAGACGGAGGCCCGAGTGCGAGGCGGAGCACTCGTCGCGCCGCTCGAGAGCCAGGGTCATTTGAAGCGGTAAGTAATGCGCCCCTTGGTCAGATCGTAGGGCGTCATCTCCACGAGCACTTTGTCGCCCGCCAGCACGCGGATGCGGTTTTTGCGCATCTTGCCCGCGGTGTGGGCGATGATTTCGTGGTCGTTTCAAGTTTGACGCGAAAGGTCGCATTGGGAAGCAATTCGACGACGAATCCGGGGAATTCAAGCAATTCTTCTTTCGACATAAGGCTCCTTGTCGTCTCGCCGCGCCGCCACAGGCAAAGGGAGGCTGCCGGCTGGAACGGCCCCTAGCACGCCAGAGGCGGCCTGTCATACCACCGCGAGGGTGTAAGATCGAATGTCCCGAGCGTCGTCCAACGGGGGCGGGCCTGTTTTCGGACTCAGTTTGTCGGAGCGCGCGCTTCAAACCAAGCTACTTCAGAGCCGTGGCTCCCGATTCGTCCAGAAACCCGAGGATCTCGTGGAAGAACTGCATGCGGTTCTTTTCCAGCATGACGGTATGCGTGCCCTCGCCAAGCTCGACAAACCGCTTGTAAGGGGCGCCGGTCAGCTTGGCGAAATAGGCGTCGGCCATGTAGGTCGGAAGATCGGCGTCCCATTCCGCGTGGATGAGGAGGGTCGGGACGGTGATCTTGCCTGGATCATAGTACGGCTTTCCGGCGCCCCAATAATTGGCGAACTCCGCCATGACCCCGTTGGCGGCGCGAAGCCTCGGCGGGTCCATTTTGCTGCCAACGGGTCGGTCGGCGAGCGTCGCGCCCCACCATTGGTCGAACACGCCGGGCGGAATCAGTGTCGCCTGTTTGTCCTCGGGAACGCCTCTGAGCCAACGCGCTTTCGCGGAATCCTTCGCCACCAGACGATAGGCCGGAATCGCGTTCGTTGACGGCTCGACCGGAGGTTGAGAGATCCAAGCCGGCGCATAAAGCACGAGCCGATTGATCTTGTCGTTGTGGCTGGCCGTGTAGGCGCCAGCGATCGACGTGCCCCACGACCAACCCATGAGATCGAGCTTCGAAATGCTGCGCTGCGCCAGAACATAGTCGACCGCGGCGCCGAGATCGGCGCCGGCCTCTTCCGAAGTCGCGATCGGCTTGTTCGCTTCGGGCGGCTGATCCATTTCCGGCGGACGGGTCGATCGCCCGTACGATCGCACGTCGACCAGATAGACGTCGAAGCCGTGCTGAGCGAACAGGTCCATCATCGACACGCCGTCGATCGGCAGGTCGAAGCTTGTTTCCGCAGGATATGTGGCGCCGTGAATGAAGAGCAGCGTCTTGTCGGGCGAAAAGGACGTCATGCCCTCTGCGTGCTTGTTGCGAATGTAGAGTTTGACGCCCGGATCGGACGAGGGGATCATCGCCTCCGTGGTTGTGAACGGCGATTGTCCGAAAGCGGCGCCGGACAAAGCTAAACCCATCACCATAGCCGAGCAAACAACTCGAAAGCTCATGACGATCCCTCCCGACGGACGCGCATTGAGCGGCGCGCGCTAGCCGCGGACGCTTGTATAAGAGTATAAGAGGCGCGGCGCGGGAAGACCAGAGCCGGCGTGCCGGGACGTGTGAGCGATGGCGTCGAGCGCTGAAAGGTCGCGGCTCTTCAGACAGCCGACGAGCCGGCGGCGTCCCTCGGCTGATCAAGCGGTGGCGCGGCCTGAGTCGCCGGCTTG